>NZ_JASXSH010000040.1 GCF_030315745.1 Gordonia heveisoli
CACCCCCCCACCCCCCCCCCCCGCCCCCCCCCCGGGGGGGGGGGCCCCCCCTTCTCGTCGTCGTTGCGGTGTCGGGCGATCAGCCGCGGTCGTTGATCCGTGCCCGCAGAGAGCGAGCCACCGCGTCCCGTCCTTCCGAGATCAGACGCTTCAGAGCCGGCGGGTGATCATCGGCCAGGAAAGCGTCCGCCTGCGCCAGGGCGTCCTCGGTCATCGCCCCGCTCGGGTAGAGGCCGATCACCACGGTTTGTGCGACCTCGCTGGACCGTCGGGTCCACACGTCGCCGACCGCGGCGAAATACTTCGCCACATACGGTTCGAGCAGGTCGTCCTGCCCGGGCCGGGCGAATCCCTCGATCATCGTGCGGGTGTAGATATTCGCCAGTGAATCCTCGTCCACCGCCTGTGACCAGGCATGTGCCTTGGCCGCGGCGAGCGGACGTGCGGCGCGGGCCGCCGCGGCCTGCCGACTACCGGTGGCGGTGTTGTCGCGAGCGGCCTCGGCGTCGATGACCGGTGTCGACTCGGGCTGATCGGCGTCGGTGTCGATCGCTCCGACGGTGGCCAGCGCGCGCACCAGTTTCCAACGCAGATCAGTGTCGACGGCGAGCCCGGGCAGGCCGTGGGTGGCCGGATCGTCGCCGTCGTACAGTCCGCGGACTGTACCGACCTGATCGTCGTTGAGGCGGCCCGCGAGCAGGCTGTTGACGAAGGCCAGCTGATGATCCGAACCGGCTTCGGCGCCGCGGGCCAGTTCGAGCAGGCGCGCGGCGAAGGCCGGTCGGCCGGTGCTCGACACCCAGTCGGGATCGGAGTAGGCCTCCAGCGCGGTGCTCGCCTGCAACAGCACGCGCTGCACGACACCGATCTCGGATTCTGCGGCGATCCCGCGCGACACCAGCTCGACGAAGTCGCGGGCGCGCATCTCGGCCTGCCGGGTCATCTCCCACGCCGCCGACCACACCAGGGTGCGTGGCATGGAGTCGGAGATATCTCCGATGCGGGCGGTTGCGGTGGCCAGCGATTGCTCGTCGAGCCGGACCGACGCGTAGGTGAGGTCACCGTCGTTGAGCAGCACCAGGGCGCCGCGGTTGACGCCGACGAGCGCCGGGACATCGGTGCGCTCACCCTCCACGTCGAGTTCGACGCTGTGGGTCTGCTCCAGTCGTCCCGAACCGTTGTCGTCGTAGACGCCGACCTGAAGCCGGTGCACCCGGGTTTCGCCTGCACCCGGTGCGGCGCCGTCCTGCACCACGGCGAACCGGGTGAAGTTGCCGTCCGCGTCCACGTCGAAGTCGGGACGGATCACGTTGATGCCGGTGGTACGCAACCACTGGCGACCCCAGTCTGACAGGTCGCGTCCCGACGACTTCTCCAGCGCCGCAAGCAGATCGGCAAAGGTCGCGTTGCCGAAGCTGTGCGCGGCGAAATAGTCACGCAGGCCGGCGAGGAAATCCTCGAGTCCGACGTAGGCGACCAGTTGCTTGAGCACCGACGCACCCTTGGCGTAGGTGATTCCGTCGAAGTTGACCTCGACGGCAGCGATGTCGGGGATGTCGGCGGCCACCGGGTGAGTCGAGGGTAGCTGATCCTGGCGGTAGGCCCACGACTTCTCGACATTGGCGAAGGTGGTCCACGCATTCTTGTACTCGGTCGCCTCCGCCTGGCACAACACCGAGGCGAAGGTGGCGAAGGACTCGTTGAGCCACAGGTCATCCCACCAGTTCATGGTGACCAGGTCGCCGAACCACATATGCGCCATCTCGTGCAGGACGGTCTCGGCGCGCCGCTCGTAGAGATACTTGGTCACTCGGGATCGGAAGACGTAATCCTCGAGGAAGGTGACCGCACCCGCGTTCTCCATCGCGCCCGCGTTGAACTCCGGGACGAAGAGCTGATCGTACTTGCCGAACGCGTAGGGAATGCCGAAGTTCTTGTGGTAGAAGGCAAACCCCTGTTTGGTCTCGGTGAACAGCCGGTCGGCATCCATGAACTCGGCCAGCGAGGCACGGCAGAAGATTCCCAGCGGGATGTCGCCGTGGTCGTCGGAGTAGACGTCGGTCCACTGCGCGTACGGACCGGCGATCAGGGCCACCAGGTACGTGCTCATCGGGGCCGTCTCGGCGAAACGGTGTACGCCGTCGGCACCGGACTCACCGTCGGCGAGCGCCGCGTTGGAGATGACCTTCCAGTCGCCGGGTGCGGTGACGGTCAGCGTGTAGGTGGCCTTGAGATCGGGCTGATCGAAACAGGCGAACATCCGCTTGGCGTCGGCGGTCTCGAACTGGGAGTACAGGTACACCGAATCGTCGCTGGGATCGGCGAATCGATGCAGGCCCTCGCCCGTGTTGGAGTAGGCGCAATCGGCGGTGACGACGAGGGTGTTCGAGGCGGCGAGCCCCGGCAGCGGAATGCCGATCGACTCGTCGAAATCGGATACGTCCAGGTCGACGCCGTTGAGATTTGCCGACACGAGTTTCGGCGCAACGAGATCGATGAAGCTGTCGGCCCCGGCGGTGGCGGTGAACGACACCGTCGTCACCGATCGGAAGGTGTCGACGCCGGGCGCACCGTTGCCGTCGGTGAGGTCGAGTTCGATGGAGTAGGTGGACACGTCGACGATCGCCGCGCGTGCTTTAGCCTGGTCTCTGGTGAGGTTCGGAGCAGTCACCAGGCCAGCTTAACGAGGCATACGCGCGGTGGCCGGGATCGTCGAACGGATTGTCCGGGGCGATCGGCACACACGGAATCTTCCGGGCGCCGACTACGTTGCCGACAGAGGTGCCGGTACACGACTTGTCCGGCCACGCCGACCGAGAGGACACCCGATGAGTGACACCCGTGAACCCGCACAGCGAGATCGCGTGGACTTCTGGTTCGACCCGCTGTGTCCGTGGTGCTGGATCACCTCGCGGTGGATTCTCGAAGCCGAGCAGGTCCGCCCGATCGACGTGAACTTCCACATCATGAGCCTCGCGGTTCTCAACGAGAACAAGGACCTCCCCGAGCAGTACCGCGATGTGGTGACCAAGGGCTGGCGCCCGGTGCGCGTGATCGCGGCCGCCGCGGCCAAGCACGGCGACGAGATCCTGGCACCGCTCTACGCCGAGTTCGGCACCCGGATCCACAATCAGGGGATCAAGGACTTCGACGAGGTCATCAGTGGCTCGCTGGCCGCTCTCGAGCTCGACGCCGGACTGGCGGCCGCGGCCGACTCCACCGAATTCGACGATGCGATCCGGAAGTCGCACCACGAGGGTATGGACAAGGTCGGCGACGACGTCGGCACTCCCACCATCCACGTGAACGGGGTCGCCTTCTTCGGCCCGGTGCTCTCGCGCATCCCGCGTGGCGAGGTTGCCGGCAAGGTGTGGGACGGGACTGTCGCCCTCGCGTCGTATCCGCACTTCTTCGAGCTCAAGCGCACCCGGCACGAATCACCTGAATTCGACTGAGTGCTCCAGCTGCCAGATGCCGCCGGGTCAGGCACCCGGCGGCATCTGCATGCCGTTGGGGAGTGAATCCGGTGCGACCGCGGCCGGGTGCGGTGGTGGCGGCACCGGGGTGACATTGCCACTGCCGATGCCGCGGACGAAGCGTCGGGGCCGGAACAGGATCGAGCCGCCGCGGGTGCGGTCACGCAATGCCGCGGCTCGCCAGGTCAGCACCGGGTGGCTGGACATCAGATTGACCGCCCAGGTGAAGAACCCGCGCTCGTGGGTGGCACGATCGGCGAACTGGTCGAAGTCGACCGCGGTGAGCATGTACTTGCCGGCCGACAGTACGCCGATGGCGCCGGGGGCACCGGTGGGCTGTGCGTAGTAGCCGTGATTGTCGGCGGTGTACTCCTGGGCCCGCGACAGCGTCGACCCGAGCACGGGGATGTTCATCCCGACGATCGTGGCCAGTTGTCGCCAGTAGGAGGTGTGCCCGGCCGCGATGTGTCCGACCTCGTGCGCGATGACGAACTGCAGCGCATCCGGGTCGCGGGCAGCGCCGCCGATCTCGAACAGATCCGAGTAGACGACCACGAAGCGCCGGAAACCGTGGCCCGAGGCGTAGGCGTTGATCTGCCCGTTCCCGAGAACCACGTAGGCATCGGGAACGTACTCCAGGCCGAATCGTGCCGCCGCCTCGACAACCATGCGATAGCCCTCGCCGAACTGGGTGGGGGTCATCTGAACCCCGTTCACCCGCGGCGTGGCGTAGGTGAGCCCGCGGATCAGGTACAGCAAGAACGGGAACGCGAGGATGCCCAGGAAGAGCTCGGAGATGTTGCCGACTGCCACGAGCAGCACGACGACGGCGTATGCGACCACGGTCAGCAGGATCACGATGACGAGCATCGGGATCTCCCAGGGGTGCAGACGCGGCCGCTGCGCGAAGCGGGCGGGCGGCAGCCAGGTCCGGTTGGGGTCTCCGGGGAGCGCACGGGGTGCGTCGGCCACACCGGGAACATTGGGGATCGGCGAAAGAGCGTCCACTCGACCAATCTATAGTGGCGCCATGCGTGTCTACCTCGGTGCTGACCATGCCGGTTTCGAACTCAAGAACCAGATCTCCGAACATTTGACCGCCGCGGGCCACGATGTGGTCGATTGCGGCGCCCACGAATACGACGCCCTCGACGATTACCCCGCGTTCTGTATCGACGCGGCCCGCCGGACGGTTGCCGATCCGGGCAGCCTGGGCATCGTGCTCGGCGGCAGCGGCAACGGTGAGCAGATCGCGGCCAACAAGGTGCCCGGCGCACGCTGCGCCCTCGCGTGGAGTGTGGAGACCGCGCAACTGGCACGCCAGCACAACAATGCACAACTCATCGGCATCGGTGGCCGTATGCACAGCAAGGAGGAGGCGCTCGCGAT
This sequence comes from Gordonia heveisoli, assembly GCF_030315745.1. Taxonomy (GTDB): domain Bacteria; phylum Actinomycetota; class Actinomycetes; order Mycobacteriales; family Mycobacteriaceae; genus Gordonia. Next base: position 4,866 of record NZ_JASXSH010000040.1, read on the forward strand.
CGTCGACGCCTTCCTGTCCACGCCGTGGTCGGATGAGGCACGGCACCAGCGTCGTATCGACATCCTCGCCGAGTACGAGCGCACCGGCGAAGCACCCGCGGTGCCCGGCGCAGACGCCTGAGCCACACGGTCTTACGTAGAACCACCACTAATGGACAGAACCACCGGGTTTCGCCCGGTGGTTCTGTCCATTAATGGTGGTTCTTGTGCCTGGCCTGGCCGCGCTGCGTCGAAAGTGTTGGTGGAGATCAGGATTCGGCGCGCTGCGCCATGATCAGCAGTTCGTCGCGCTGCGATACGCTTGCGACGCGCCAGATCTCGTCGTACAGGCGACGGCTGGAGTTGGGGAGGAAACGGGCACGAAGACGTGCGATGGACACGAAAATCACTTCCTTGTGAATCTTGAATTACATACTCCAGTGTCCGCACTTCTCGCGCAATATCAACCTGACCTGGGGTGATGTTGCTTACGTGATTTTCCTCACCCTGTCGGAGTGGCGGAGAGTCGATGTCGATCGGCTCCGAACATGCTCGGCGACTACAGGATTCGCCTATCGCGTCTGAGCTGCGAACCTTTGCCGGCCGACGATGAGGTGGGGATCTCAGTGAACATTCAGCGTCCCGCGCGCTGATTCTCATCCACCGCGCCGACCATGGCTGCATGAACACAGTCGTATCGGTTGCGGGCGATGCGCCCCGCCTTGGTGTCGGGGATCCCGGCTTCGCCGAACAATCCGTGCTGGCCTTGTTCGTCGGCGGGACCGGTGAATCGTCTGCCGACGACCGGCGCGACGAGGTCAGTGGCTTGTTGGCACGGGTCGCCGATGAACTCGACGAACGCTTCGTCACTCGGTGGATCGGCTACCCGGCCAGCTATGGACCGGCACCCCGGTTGGACGGCATCAGCTTCACCGACAGCGTCGCCATCGGGGTGGACCGCCTGCGGGCGGCGATCAGGGCGAGTGTGCAGCCGCTTGTTCTGGTCGGCTATTCGCAAGGAGCGGTCGTGATCCGAACGGCGCTGTCTGAGATGTCCGCGGTATGCGATCCGGCGCTCTCGGGGGTGCTGGCGGTCGGTCTGGTCGCCGACCCCCATCAGCCGCCCGGCGTCGTCGACGGTTGCGCGGGCTGGGGTGTCGCGGGGCCGGGACCGCGGCTTCCCGAGGATGTGCCCATCCGCTGGGTGGGGGCATCCGACGATGTGATCTGCAACGCCGATGCCGACTCGTTCGTCCGCGACATCGCCGATCTCACTGCGGCCATCTCGTTCGCCGCACCGCGGGCGTGGCTGGTGGACTGCTGGCGGCGGCTACGGGCCAACAGCTTCCAGAACGCCGGCCGAACCTCGCTACGGCCGAGTCAGTGGCGGCGCGATCTGGCGCGGATCGCCAATGCGTGGGCTGCGGTTGCGTGCTACCTGCCCGCATCGATCGTCCTCGGCGGGCTGCGTATCCGGAATCGTCGGGGCGGTCGGCATACCTCCTACGTCGACGAGCCCTATCGGTCGGGCAGTGTCACCGATCCGGAGTCGTCGGGGTGCGTCGTCGTCGCGCGCTGGTTGCAGGTGCAGGTCACCTTCGCCGGCTGCGGGTTGTGGGAGGCGGCGCGGGTGGCATGAGCACGAGGGGTGATCATG
>NZ_JASXSH010000041.1 GCF_030315745.1 Gordonia heveisoli
GTGGGTTGCGGGGGCTCTTGAAGTTGTGTTCGGCGGTGTCCTACTCTCCCACACTGATTAGGGTGCAGTACCATTGGCGCTGGAGGGCTTAGCTTCCGGGTTCGGAATGGGGCCGGGCGTTTCCCCTCCGCTATAGCCGCCGTAACTCTATGAAACAGATCCAACAACTGTTTGTTTTTGTTGTTGTGTGTTGTTTCAGAAGTGTCATAGTGGATGCGAGACCCTATTTTTGAGTAAGGGTGTTGTTGGTAAGTCCTCGGCCGATTAGTACCAGTCACCTGAACACATTACTGTGCTTACAGTTCTGGCCTATCAACCCCATGGTCTGTAGGGGGCCTTAACCACTCAAGGTGGTGAGAAACCTCATCTTGGAACAGGCTTCCCGCTTAGATGCTTTCAGCGGTTATCCCTTCCGAACGTAGCTAACCAGCAGTGCCCCTGGCGGGACAACTGGCACACCAGAGGTTCGTCCGTCCCGGTCCTCTCGTACTAGGGACAGGTTTCCTCAAGTTTCTTACGCGCGCGGCGGATAGAGACCGAACTGTCTCACGACGTTCTAAACCCAGCTCGCGTGCCGCTTTAATGGGCGAACAGCCCAACCCTTGGGACCTACTCCAGCCCCAGGATGCGACGAGCCGACATCGAGGTGCCAAACCATCCCGTCGATATGGACTCTTGGGGAAGATCAGCCTGTTATCCCCGGGGTACCTTTTATCCGTTGAGCGACACCGCTTCCACTTGCCGGTGCCGGATCACTAGTCCCGACTTTCGTCCCTGCTCGACATGTACGTCTCACAGTCAAGCTCCCTTGTGCACTTACACTCAACACCTGATTGCCAACCAGGCTGAGGGAACCTTTGGGCGCCTCCGTTACATTTTGGGAGGCAACCGCCCCAGTTAAACTACCCACCAGGCACTGTCCCTGAACCCGATCAGGGTCCGAGGTTAGAAGTCCAATACGATCAGAGTGGTATTTCAACAACGACTCCATGAACACTGGCGTGCCCACTTCACAGTCTCCCACCTATCCTACACAAACCGAACCGAACACCAATACCAAGCTATAGTGAAGGTCCCGGGGTCTTTTCGTCCTGCCGCGCGTAACGAGCATCTTTACTCGTACTGCAATTTCGCCGAGTCTGTGGTTGAGACAGCAGAGAAGTCGTTACGCCATTCGTGCAGGTCGGAACTTACCCGACAAGGAATTTCGCTACCTTAGGATGGTTATAGTTACCACCGCCGTTTACTGGGGCTTAAATTCTCAGCTTCACACACCGAAGTGCATTAACCGGTCCTCTTAACCTTCCAGCACCGGGCAGGCGTCAGTCCGTATACATCGTCTTACGACTTCGCACGGACCTGTGTTTTTAGTAAACAGTCGCTTCTCTCTGGTCTCTGCGACCACCCCCAGCTCACAGCGTAAAGCCGGTCACCAGACGTGGTCCCCCTTCTCCCGAAGTTACGGGGGCATTTTGCCGAGTTCCTTAACCACAGTTCTCTCGATCGCCTTAGTATTCTCTACCTGACCACCTGTGTCGGTTTGGGGTACGGGCCGTGTACCAACTCACTAGAGGCTTTTCTCGGCAGCATAGGATCATGGAATTCACCTCAACGGTTACGCATCACCTCTCAGGACATATGTGTGACGGATTTGCCTACCACACTCCCTACAGGCTTACACCAGTACAACCACTGACTGGCCCCACTACCTTCCTGCGTCACCCCATCGCTTGCCTACTACCAGCCGAGGTCCCGTGCATCAACCAACCCGAGACCCGAAGGTCTTCTCGTGGCATCTGGACGGTTAGTACAACTGATTCAGCATGGGCGCGGATACACGGGTACGGGAATATCAACCCGTTGTCCATCGACTACGCCTGTCGGCCTCGCCTTAGGTCCCGACTCACCCTGGGCGGATTAGCCTGGCCCAGGAACCCTTGGTCATTCGGCGGCAGAGTTTCTCACTCTGCTTTCGCTACTCATGCCTGCATTCTCACTCCCACACCCTCCACCACTAGATCACTCTGTGGCTTCCACGGATGCAGGACGCTCCCCTACCCACCCACACACCTAACCATCATCCCGCAGGACAACAGTAAGCTAACGTGTGAGTGCCGCGGCTTCGGCGGTGTACTTGAGCCCCGCTACATTGTCGGCGCAGGATCACTTGACCAGTGAGCTATTACGCACTCTTTCAAGGGTGGCTGCTTCTAAGCCAACCTCCTGGTTGTCTTCGCGACCCCACATCCTTTTCCACTTAGTACACGCTTAGGGGCCTTAGCCGGCGATCTGGGCTGTTTCCCTCTCGACTACGAACCTTATCGCCCGCAGTCTCACTGCCGCACTCTCACTTACCGGCATTCGGAGTTTGGCTGACGTCAGTAACCCTGTGGGGCCCATCGGCCATCCAGTAGCTCTACCTCCGGTAAGAAACATGCGACGCTGCACCTAAATGCATTTCGGGGAGAACCAGCTATCACGGAGTTTGATTGGCCTTTCACCCCTACCCACAGCTCATCCCCTCCATTTTCAACTGAAGTGGGTTCGGGCCTCCACGACGTCTTACCGTCGCTTCACCCTGGCCATGGGTAGATCACTCCGCTTCGGGTCTAGACCCGGCGACTCAACGCCCTATTCAGACTCGCTTTCGCTACGGCTACCCCACACGGGTTAACCTTGCCACCGAGCACTAACTCGCAGGCTCATTCTTCAAAAGGCACGCCATCACCCACCACCCAAAGGTGCGCAGGCTCTGACGGATTGTAAGCGTCCGGTTTCAGGTACTATTTCACTCCCCTCCCGGGGTACTTTTCACCTTTCCCTCACGGTACTAGTCCGCTATCGGTCACCAGGAAGTATTCAGGCTTACCGGGTGGTCCCGGCAGATTCACAGCAGATTCCACGAGCCCGCTGCTACTTGGGCACTCATCAAACGAGACCGCATGTTTTCGATTACCGGACTCTCACCGTCTACGGCAGACCATTCCAGGCCACTTCACCTAACACACGATTTTCTTACTCGCCTCCAGCCAGGTAGAACCAGAAAGACAAGCCCCACAACCCCACACGCACAACCCCTACCCGGTATCACATGCGCATGGTTTAGCCTCCTCCGCTTTCGCTCGCCACTACTCACGGAATCACTATTGTTTTCTCTTCCTATGGGTACTGAGATGTTTCACTTCCCCACGTTCCCCCCACACCGCCTATACATTCAGCGGGTGGTAACACGACATCACTCGTGCTGGGTTTCCCCATTCGGACACCCTCGGATCACAGCTCGTTTGACAACTCCCCGAGGACTATCGCGGCCTACCACGTCCTTCATCGGCTCCTGGTGCCAAGGCATCCACCGAACGCCCTTAAACACTTACAACAACACCTACAAACAAACCCCACCACAACAACAATCCGAAGATCACCGCCCAGCGAGGCTCGAATGTAGAAACTCGAACAAACATGCTTCCATACAGAAACACAATTGCGATAAAAATAAAGATGCTCGCATCCACTATGCACTTCTCAAACAACACACACCAGCAACCCCACCACCGCTCCGCGACCCATCACAGACCACATCACCACGACAACAGAACCACCAGCCCAAAGGAAACATGTGTTCCCTCAGAACCCCGATAGCGTGTCGACAGCAGCATCCCAGTCACCCAGAACACTCACCCCACCCACCAACACCATCCAGGCACCAGCAGGCATGACAGGGCATGTTTGACGTTTCACCCTCGAACACAACACCCACCGCCAAACAGACGCCGGCAGAAATGGGTGATGTAGTTGTGCTCCTTAGAAAGGAGGTGATCCAGCCGCACCTTCCGGTACGGCTACCTTGTTACGACTTCGTCCCAATCGCCGATCCCACCTTCGACAGCTCCCTCCACAAGGGTTAGGCCACCGGCTTCGGGTGTTACCGACTTTCATGACGTGACGGGCGGTGTGTACAAGGCCCGGGAACGTATTCACCGCAGCGTTGCTGATCTGCGATTACTAGCGACTCCGACTTCATGGGGTCGAGTTGCAGACCCCAATCCGAACTGAGACTGGCTTTAAGGGATTCGCTCCACCTCACGGTATCGCAGCCCTCTGTACCAGCCATTGTAGCATGTGTGAAGCCCTGGACATAAGGGGCATGATGACTTGACGTCATCCCCACCTTCCTCCGAGTTGACCCCGGCAGTCTCCTGCAAGTCCCCGGCATAACCCGCTGGCAATACAGGACAAGGGTTGCGCTCGTTGCGGGACTTAACCCAACATCTCACGACACGAGCTGACGACAGCCATGCACCACCTGTACACCAACCACAAGGGAACAGCCATCTCTGACCGCGTCTGGTGTATGTCAAACCCAGGTAAGGTTCTTCGCGTTGCATCGAATTAATCCACATGCTCCGCCGCTTGTGCGGGCCCCCGTCAATTCCTTTGAGTTTTAGCCTTGCGGCCGTACTCCCCAGGCGGGGTACTTAATGCGTTAGCTACGGCACGGATCCCGTGAAAAGGAACCCACACCTAGTACCCACCGTTTACGGCGTGGACTACCAGGGTATCTAATCCTGTTCGCTACCCACGCTTTCGCTCCTCAGCGTCAGTTACTACCCAGAGACCCGCCTTCGCCACCGGTGTTCCTCCTGATATCTGCGCATTTCACCGCTACACCAGGAATTCCAGTCTCCCCTGTAGTACTCAAGTCTGCCCGTATCGCCTGCACGCCTGCAGTTAAGCTGCAGAATTTCACAGACGACGCGACAAACCGCCTACGAGCTCTTTACGCCCAGTAATTCCGGACAACGCTCGCACCCTACGTATTACCGCGGCTGCTGGCACGTAGTTGGCCGGTGCTTCTTCTCCAGGTACCGTCACTCACGCTTCGTCCCTGGTGAAAGAGGTTTACAACCCGAAGGCCGTCATCCCTCACGCGGCGTCGCTGCATCAGGCTTGCGCCCATTGTGCAATATTCCCCACTGCTGCCTCCCGTAGGAGTCTGGGCCGTGTCTCAGTCCCAGTGTGGCCGATCACCCTCTCAGGTCGGCTACCCGTCGTCGCCTTGGTAGGCCATTACCCCACCAACAAGCTGATAGGCCGCGGGCCCATCCCCAACCGCAAAAGCTTTCCACCTCCACCCATGCAGGCAAAGGTCATATCCGGTATTAGACCCAGTTTCCCAGGCTTATCCCAAAGTCAGGGGCAGATCACCCACGTGTTACTCACCCGTTCGCCACTCGAGTACCCAGCAAGCTGGGCCTTTCCGTTCGACTTGCATGTGTTAAGCACGCCGCCAGCGTTCGTCCTGAGCCAGGATCAAACTCTCCATGAAAAAACACTGAAACCAAAGTTTCAACACAATCAGGAAAGCAAAACCTGACAAAAACAATCCAAAAAACTGGCAAAAAACTCTGACACCCACCACCAAAGCAGCAGGCACCAAAACTCAATAACCATTCAAAAAAATGGCATCAAACAATCCATCAACACACTATCGAGTTCTCAAAGAACACACACCCACCAACACCACCCCACAACAGTGAAGCGAACTCCGGCAAGCTTAGTTC
>NZ_JASXSH010000042.1 GCF_030315745.1 Gordonia heveisoli
TGTCACGGCCGAAGAATGGGAACGACGCGCGGCGGTCGCGGAGGGAGCGGCGGAGGCGTTGGCTACCGCTGGTGACGAGGCGTCGCGCGTGCTGCTGATGAACGCATTCGGTAAGTGCGTTGAAGGTCAGGCGCTGTATGACGCACTTGCTCGGGTGATCGGTGCGTGGCAGCAGGAGCTTTCCACGCAGAAAGGTCACGCGATCGAGCTCGCGAACGTGTGCCGCCGAGCCGGTGGCGAACTCGGAACGGCGGATAGTGAAGCATCACAGGGGCTTCGGGCATAGTGTGGCGAACATTGTGGTGGGCCGTTTCGGCGCTCGCGGCAGCGCTGTTGTGTAGTTGCTCGGTACCCGGAGAGCCAGTCGCTCAACCGCCAGGCGCACTGAGTTCTTCGCCGGTCTCGGTCCCGCCATCTGTCAGGCAATTTGATGATCAGGGCCGGATGCTCCCGTTTCGCACCGACTTCCCCAATCGGTGGAGCGAAGGCAACAACGGGACCCCCTATGAGCCGTGTACGAGCGTCATGCCTGACGCCCTAAGGGAACTCGGGATTGCGCCGGACTCGGTCGCCGATGCGGCTTCGGTCAACTACCAGACATTGCGGGGATGCAAATGGAAACTCATCGGAAGCAGATTTGGAAGTGCCCATCAAATTGTCGGGAACGCGCCATCGGCCAATCCCACCCTTGATGGTTACAAGACGCTGAATAGCGCCGTCTTCCACTGGCACCCAAGCCGGACGATCTCTGGCCGTGAGGTTCTTGTGAGCTCGCTAGGTGGGGACAATTGCTCCACGCACGTACTGTCAGGCCGTGCAATCGTCACGACTTCGATCCTGGTCGGTACCACCCCAGCGGAAGTGGATGGAATCTGCGAACGCGCAATAGCTTTCACCCGCGCCACGATCGACCAGATTCCTCGTTGAGTTCACCGGCGTGTAGCTCGGTGCGGTCATTCGGTGCGCCGAATCTGCCCGCCCGTCGGCTGTGGTCTTGCCCTCGTTCATGGGGGGTCTCATAGGATGGACGCCATGATCACAAGTGGGATTAAGCGGTCCATGGTGGGGGCACTGATCGGCGCGGCGGCACTGGGCCCGGCGTTGGTGGTCGGAACCGGCGACGCTCAGGCGGCGCCGTCGGCAGGTGGTTCGTGCTCGCCCCGGCAGGCCAGCAGCATCGCCTTCACCTCATCCAACAAGCCTCTCGTCTGCACGAATGTGGGCAACCGCTACAGGTGGGTTCGGGTGGCCCGCATCGACCCGAAGGTCCGTCGGACCGGCAGCCCCTGTTCGGGCGCCTACCCGGTGGCCGTCAACACGAAGGGTAAGGCCGTCATCTGTGCTGACGGTCGCTGGCGCACCCAGGGCTGATAAGCGAATCCGCAACCAAGGGACCGTCGACCGCCAGGTCGGCGGTCCCGCATCGCATTTGGGCCGTCGGACCCGCCGTCGACTGGTGGTTCTGAACGCAGGCGCGCCCCCGCCGACCGAAAGTAGGGGACGAAATTCCTCCCCTACGTTTACATTCTTCGCCCAGTTGCACTGCGGGGACGAGTTCGGAACTAGGGGACGAACCCCTGCCCCCCGCCGTCACAGACGAGCGGAAGAGACCACAACTAGTGGTTCAGTAGGTGACGGCAGTACGTCACCGAGTGGTGTTCGGTGCATTCGGTCCAGGCGCGCTGGTCGTCGGCCCACTTGTGGCGCGGCTGCTGGCCGCGGTTGAGTCGCCACACGTAGTTGTCGCAGATGAGCTTGTTGCCGTGGGCGTCGACCGCGGTGCGCCCGATTTCGGCGCCGATGCACGACGCCCCGAGTTGCGGGGTGGTCGCCGAAGCGCTGGGGGTGAACGCCAAGGCCCCGGCGGTTACCGTAAGGCCAGTGAGTAGGACGGCAAGTCGTGTCTTCATTGAATGCCTCGTCTGCACGGGGTGGTCTGGGAGCGTTGAGGACCCAGTGTGGCGCAACGCCGCATCGAGTTGCCAGAGTGCGACCGATGATTCCCCTGTCTGACGGACCGGACGATCAGCGCTCGGTGTCGTCGCCTGAGATGTCCGACCGTAACTGCCCGGTGATTTCGTCGATCTTGGCGCCGGTGGTCGGGGCGAATCGTGAGTCGTCGAAGCGCGGTTTGCCGTCGACGGTCAGGTTGTAGCGTTCAAGCTGTTCGCGGACGGGGCTTTTCAGCTCGGCGAGGATCAGGGTGATGTCGTGGGTCCGGAGGTAGTCGTCGAGTTCCACGAGTTCGTCGATCGCGGTCGCATCGATCTGGGTGATCGGTTCGGCGGCGAGGATGACGGTGTGCACGCTGCGGCCGGCATCGCGGGCGGCGATCACTTGGGCTCGGACGTAGTCGTCGAACATGCCGCCGTTGGCGAAGAAGAGCGGCGCGTCGAACCGCAGGATGAGGACACCCTCGATACGTTCGGCGGCGGGATTGCGGGTCACGTCATGGTAGCCGCGCAGCCCCGGTACCCGGCCGAGTTCAGTGCGGTACGGCCGCCAGGCGAGGTTGACGAAGGCAACGAGCGACAATGCGATGGCCACCACGATGCCTTCGAGTACCCCGAGCAGGGCGACGCCGAGGAACGCTGCGATGGACAGCGCGCCCTCGACCCAGTTCACCCGGAACAATTCGGCGACACCGCTGATGTCGATGAGTGACAGCGCCGCCGAGATGACCACCGCGGCTAGTGCTGCCGATGGAAGGTAGGCGGTCACGCCGGGGGCGAGGAGGATGAACGCGACGATAAGGACCGCGCCCACCAGTGGGGCGAGTTGGGTTCGCGCGCCGGACTGTTCGGCGACCGGTGTGCGCGACGACGACGCCGAGATGGAGAAGCCGGAGAGGAATCCGGTGGCGACGTTGGCCGCACCGATCGCGGCCATCTCCTGAGAACCGTTCACGGTGTGTCCCGCGCGTGCGGCGAAGGTTCGGGACAGCACGCTGGTGTCGGCGAAGGCGATCAGCGCGATACCGACGGCGGCCGGGAATAGTTGCACCGCATCGTCGACGGTGATGCCGTCGAGCGCCGGGGTGGGTAGTCCGCGCGGCATCGCGCCGGCGACGGGTACCTCGTCCTGGAGTTTGAAGACCGCGACGACGATCATCGCGCCGACGACGGCGACGAGCACCCCCGGAATGCTGCTCTTCCAGCGTTTGAGCCCGAGAATTACTACGAGAGAGACGATTCCGATCGCCGACGGCAGGGTCTCGGCCTCGCCTTCGGCGATTCCGGTTGCGATGGCGTGGATCTCCTCGGCGATCGAGTCTGCGTCGATGCTGAATCCCAGCAACTTGGGGAGTTGGCTCAGGATGACGACCAGCGCGATGCCGTTGAGATAGCCGATCCGGATCGGTTTGGACAGCAGATCGGTGACGAATCCCAGTCGCAATGCGCCGGCGATCAGCAGCACCGCACCGACCTCGAGGGACAGGAGACCCGCCAGCGCGATGCGCTCGTCTTCGACGACGGCGAGCGGGATGATCGCCGCCGCGATGATCGGTGCCAGCGATGAATCCGGACCCAGTACCAGGATGCGCGACGGCCCGACCAGAGCGTAGACCACCAGCGGCACGATCGTCGCGTACAGACCGGTCACCGGGGGCAGGCCCGCCACCTCGGCGTAACCCATACCCGCGGGGATCAGCAACGCCGTCAGCACGATGCCGGCCACGATGTCGCCCCGCAGCCAGGACCGGTCGTAATGATGTGCCACCCCCAGCCCCGGGAGCCAGCGCTCTAGACGGGTGGGGCGAGTGTCGTGCGTCGCGGGCATGCAGGGATTATCCCCGATGAGGGGATTAGGCAGGGCGCATCTGCAATTGATTCAGGCAGGGCGCACTGCAATTGATCAACCCCTTGACCGGTTTGTACGGTTTACTTGGCGAAGCCGCTAGGGTTGCGAGTGACGCGTAGATGACCTCCGGTAGGGCTCTTTGCGATGCTGCGAAATTGCGGCGGTTTGGGCGCTAATGTTCTTTCGGCTGGGTGGCGATCGTTCGACGGGAACCAGGACAGGGATGCGAACGCAAGAGGGCTTCGATCGCGATCTGCGGCAATCAGCAATGCAGTGGCTGACGCGACAGACCCAGGATGGGTTGGAGCCGATCACTGCTGAAGCATTGACTGAGTTCACTTTCGAGGGTCAGCCCATTCGCTTGAAAGATCGCCAAGCGGGGATCTGGAAGCCGAAACAACTTGAGAGTGCCCTATCGGTGTTCACGGCATACCCGAAGAAGTTGGGTGCGCGTCTGTATGAC
>NZ_JASXSH010000043.1 GCF_030315745.1 Gordonia heveisoli
TGAGCTCGGCGAGATCGAGTCGGTGATGGCGTCGGTGCCCGGGGTCGTCCACGCTGCCGCCACCGTGGGCCGAACACCCTCGGGTGCACAACATCTGGTCGGTTACATCTCGCCGGACACCGTCGATCTCGACGCCGTTCGGGCGGCCGTCGCCGGGTCGTTGCCGGAGTACATGCGTCCGTCGGTGTGGGTGCCGCTGACCTCGGTGTCCCTCAATGCGGCGGGCAAGCTGGACCGGAAGGCGCTGCCCGAACCGGACTTCGAGACCTCGGCAACCGACTACGTCGCGGCCGAGGGGCCGCTGGAGGAACAACTCGCGACGATCGTCGCCGCACTGCTGGGCATCGAACGCGTCTCGGTCACCGAGTCCTTCTTCGCACTCGGTGGCGACTCGATCATGTCGATCCAGCTGGCGTCGGCCGCCAAGGCCGGTGGACTGGCATTGAGTCCCCGCGACATCTTCGAGCATCGCACCATCCGCGCCATGGCCCGGTCCATCGGACAGGGTGGCAGCGAACTGCCCGCACTGCCCGAGCCGGCCGCGGACAGCATCGATGCGACGTCGATCCCGCCGATCGTCTCCTGGATGCTCGAACACACCGAGGATCCCGCCGACGCCGCGGACTTCTCCCAGGCCATGGTGCTCAACGCGCCATCCGGGCTGGACGCCGCCGTCCTCGGCGACCTCCTGAATGTGGTCGTGGACGCGCATCCCATGCTGTCGATGACGCTCGCGCACAACGACTCCGGTCTCGAACTCCGATCGACATTATCGTTCGATGCGGCTACCGCGGTCTCGGTACTCGCCACTACCGCGGCGCGCGGGTCGGAAGGCTTCGGCGCCGCAGTGTCCCAGGCACATGCCGAGGCCGCCGCTCGTCTCGACCCCGCCGCCGGCGCACTGGTCGCCGCCGTGCTGGTCACCGATCCGGCCGGTGACGGCTGGGTGGTCCTCGTCATCCATCACCTCGCCGTCGATGCGGTGTCGTGGTCGGTACTGATCGAGGACCTGGTCACCGCATGGGCACAGCACAGCTCGGGCCGGCCGTACGCGCTGCGCACCGAGCAGACCTCCGCGCGCGCCTGGTACGCCGCCGTGAACGCCCGCGCCGCCGGCCGGTCTGAGGATCTGGACTACTGGCTGACCCGGCTACCCGAATCGCCGACCGATCTCGGCACGGCCTTCGATCCGACCCGGGACAAGGCTGCCACCGCCGAATCGGTGGTGGCTCGCCTCGAACCCGCACTGACCGAGGCGGTTCTGACCACGGTGCCGCACGCCTTCGGCGCCACCGTCGAAGACGTCCTGCTGGCCGCATTGGGACGGGCCGTGCGGGCCTGGCAGCAGGCTCGCGCCATCCCCGCCGACGGTCCGGTCTCGGTCCTGGTGGAAGGGCATGGGCGATACGAGGAGACGTTCGCGCGCGGAGCCGATCCCCGCAGCGCGGACCTGTCGCGGACCGTCGGCTGGTTCACCGCCGTCGCACCGGTGCTGCTCGACCCGGACGCCGACCCGATCCATGCGGTCAAGGCCGCCAAGGAGGAACGGCTGGGCCGCCCCGACTCGGGTCTGGGCTTCGGCGCACTGCGCTACCAGCTCGCCGCTGACCTCAGGTCCCGGCCGCTTCCGTCCATCGGCTTCAACTACCTCGGTGCGGGATCGGGTGGCGACGCGCCGACCGGAGATTTCCTCCCCGCACGCCACGACCTGCGTCTGCCGGGGTCGATCTCCGGCGCGATGGTCGCGCTGAACTCGGTGACCATCAACGCGGGCACCGTGCACACCGACACCGGACGGCAGCTCAGTGCCGATTTCGCCTATCCGGTCGGGGTTCTCGACGCCGAGTCGGTGGAAGAACTCGCCGAACGCTGGCGTGCCGAGATCGCCGCCATCGTCGACGCTGTCGCCGCGGCACCCGGGGTCGGTCTGTCACCGTCGGACGTCGCCGGCGTCGACCTGACCCAGGCCGATCTCGACGAGCTGGCGGTCACCGACCCGGGCGCGGACGTGTGGCCGCTCACCCCGTTGCAGGCAGGGTTGGCGTTCCAATCCGATCTCGCGTCCGCCGGACGCGCGGCAGGTGCGGTGGATGTCTATGTCGCGCAGACGGTTCTGGAATTGGGCGGCGACGTCGACCTCGATCGGCTGTATGCCGCCGCGGCAGCACTCTTCGAGCGTCACCGGGTGTTGCGGTCGCGCTTCGTCCGCACGCGCGGTGGAGCCATCGTCGCCGTGGTTCCCGAAACCGTCGAGATCCCGTGGACCGTCACCGAACTCGTCGGCACTGACGACGCCGATCACGAGCAGCAGGTGGCCCGGCTCGTCGACGAGCAACGCGTGGCCCCCTTCGATCTCACCCGTGCTCCGCTGGTGCGTTTCGTCGTCGCCCGATCGGCCGACGCCACCCATCTCATCGTCACCAACCACCACATCGTGCTGGACGGATGGTCGGGGCCCCTGGTGCTCGCCGACCTGCTCGCCGGGTATGCCACCGGACAGACGTATACCGGCCAGATCTCGGACGGTGACGGCGATTTCGCCGACTTCGTGCGTCTGGTCGCCACTTCGGACCGGGACGCGGGCCTCGCCGCCTGGGCGCGGGTGCTGGCTCCGGTCGAGGGTCCGACGCTGGTGTCGTCCATGGCGACGGCCACTGTCGATCAGCTGCCAGACGACCTCTCGGTCCTCCTGGACGCCGCGACCACCGCCGCGATCGACGAACTGTCGCGGGCACACGGCGTCACCGCGGCCACGGTGTTGCAGGTCGCGTGGGCTTTGTTGCTGTCCCGGTTGACCGGGAATCAGGTCGTCACCTTCGGTGAGACGGTGTCCGGCCGCCCGGCGCAGCTCGCGGGCGTCGAGACCATGGTCGGCCTGTTCATCAACACCCTGCCCGCCGTCGTCGACGTCGATCCGGCCGTGTCGGTTCTGGACGTCCTCACCCGGGTCCAGTCCGACAAGGTCGCCGTGCTGGACCATCAGCATCTCGGGCTGTCCGATATCGTCGAGGCCAGTGGTGTGCCGGTCGCCTTCGACACCCTGGCGGTGCACGAGTCATATCCGATCGACACCGAATCGGTCAGCGGCAGCGGAAATTCGGGTAGCGGCGGCTCTGCTGCCATCGACATTCGCGGCATCGAGGTGCGCGACTCGACGCACTATCCGCTGAACCTCATCACGTCGCGGACCGCCGATCAGATGTTGCTGAAGCTCAAGTACCTGCCGTCCGCCTTCGGCGCGTCGCAGGTCCAGATCTTCGCCGATGCGCTGGTGGAGATCATCTCGACGATGACGCGGCAGCCGGAAACCCTGACCGCCGATGTCGCCGTAGCGTCGACGGCGGCGCTGGACGCGGTACGCCGGCAGTCGGCGGGTGCGGTGGTCGAGGTGCCGCTGGAGTCGGTGGGTGATGCGGTTGCCGCGCAGGTGGCGGCCACAC
>NZ_JASXSH010000044.1 GCF_030315745.1 Gordonia heveisoli
AATCGAGAAACCCGCTCTGACCTCGGTCGGAGCGGGTTTCTTTGTGTTGATGTACCGACGCCGACACCGACGCCGGATGCGGCAGGTCTTCTTGGGTGCCGGTTGTCTGCGCCGTGTACTCGGGCCACCTGGCCGTGTCGGGCGTTAGATTGGCGGCATGCTCATCGCGGGACTCGTCTTCGCCGGCATCGCGGCGCTCATCCATGTCTATATCTTTTACCTCGAATCGATTGCGTGGACGACGCCGAAGGCTTTCGCCGCGTTCGGCACCACGCCTGAAGAAGCGGAGGCGACCAAGCCGCTGGCTTACAACCAGGGCTTCTACAACCTCTTTCTCGCCATCTCCATCGGGCTCGGCATCATTCTCGTCGCGGCGGGCCAGCAGGCGGTCGGGTCGACGCTGGTACTCGTCGGCGCCGGCAGTATGGTGGCCGCCGGGCTCGTGCTGGTGTCCTCGGATAGATCGATGGTGTCGGCCGCGCTCAAGCAACTGGTGCCACCCGCGATCGGATGTGTTCTGGTGGTGCTCGGACTCCTCTGACGTCGGCGCGTGACGCGCCCACCCATCCGATTCGGCTCGCTCTCCGAATGGCTTGGCGACGGTAACCGTTACCGCCTTCACTGAGCAGGAGACACATCATGATGTTTGCCAAGCGCGCGACTGTCGGATTCTTCATCACTGCGGCCGGAGCCGGAGCGATCGCTCTCGCAGGCGGCGGACACGCCGCCGCCGCACCCCAGGTGTGTTCGGGTCTGCCCGGACAGACCACCCAGCAATCCCACTGCTGGGCATCCTCGACTCCGAATGGGTTGAGCCTGGCCATCTCTGATGGCGGCGGCGTCGCCCAGGCCGGTGCCACAAACCTCGCGGGCCCAGCCGCCATCGCCATCGGCCCGAACTCATCGGTGAAGATGAACGGGATCAAGCCGGGGCTGGCCATCGGCATCGCCGGGCCCAACGCATCGGTCGTCGTCGACGGCAAGAGCGGCCCAGTCTGCTCCGGCCCCGGTTTCGCCTTCGCCGGCGACTTCCAGACGCTCAAGGGCTGCTGGCGCTGACCCAGCAGCCGGGTGGGAGATGTCGGCGATGACCTTCGAGGGCCAATGCGTCTTTGACCAGTGCTGATGCCGCCGAGAACGATGCTGTGTTGCGGTCGTTAGCAGGCATCATTACCGGTGGTATGGTGCGCTGTCGCCTGTTCTGGCGGACGGGCGAAGGGGCTGGGACTCACGGGTATTGATCGGCGGACGTTTCTGATGGGCGCTGCCGCGGCAGCCGCATCCGGGATGGCGGGCGGTCGCTTCGGTACCGGATCCGTCGAGGCCGGGCCGGTGCCCGACATCGAACTGCCGACCATCTTCCATTCGCCGGCGATGGCGCCGTACGTCGACGATCTTCCCGTGCCGAGCGTCATCACCTCATCGCCGTCGCAGCCGATCGAGATCGTCGCCCGTACCACCAGCAGCCGATTCCATCGCGACCAGCCGAAGGTCCCGACGATGGCCTACAGCGATGAGTCCTATCTCGGGCCGACCATCGAGGCGCACGTCGGCGAGCCGACCACCGTGCATTACCGCAGTGAACTCCGCAAGCACATCTTCGCGGCCGATCTGGACACCACACTGCACGGTGTTTCCGAACGCTACCTCGACGAGCCGGTCACGTCGATGCATCTCCACGGCGGTGCAACCCCACCGGAGTTCGACGGGAATCCGGAGCGGCTGATGTTGCCGCACCACGGCACTGCACGATTCGAGTTCCCCAACCGCCAAGAGGCCGGGCATCTTTGGTACCACGACCATGCGATGGCGATCACCCGTGCCAACGTCTACGCGGGTCTGGCCGGAATGTATTTCCTGCGCGACGACCACGACACCGGGACACCCGGTAATCCGCTCGGACTCCCCGCGGGAGAGTACGAGATACCACTGATCTTGCAGGAGAAGATCTTCCGCGGGGATGGACACCAGTCGTTGCGCTCGACGCCGGTGGTCCCGCAGGGGTTCTGGGAGGGTGGGGCGGTCGGTGATCGCGGACTTGTCAACGGCAAGGTGTGGCCGAAGATGACCGTGGCGCGTGGGCTCTACCGGTTCCGGCTGATCAATGCGGCGTCGTACTCCGTGTGGAATCTCTTCTTCTCCAACCGAATGCGCTTCTGGGTGATCGGTAACGAAGGGGGACTGCTCAACGCGCCGGTCGCGACGCGTTCGTTTACCGCGTCGCCCGGCGAACGGTTCGACCTGCTGGTCGACTTCAGTTCGCTCGCACCCGGCGAGACGGTGGATCTCTGCAACGATCTGGCGCCGCCATTTCAGGCGGCGATGCTGGGTGAGGTCACCATGCCGCGGTTCTGCCGCTTCATCGCAGGTGCCGACCGTGGACACCGCCGTTTGGTACCGGCGAGTCTTCGGGGTGGCGCGGGTCAGCCGAAGCGGATTCCGCCCATCGCCCGGCCGGAGCGGGTGCGGCGGGTGACCGTCTCACAGCCGTACGCGTTGCGCCTCCCGCCCGCCATCATGTCGCTGAACAATCTGCGCTACTCGGATCCGCAGATCGAGAAGCCGCGCGCCGGCACCACCGAGCGGTGGGACATCATCAACATCACGCCCGATCCGCACCCGGTTCACCTGCATCTGGTCATGTTCCGTGTTCTCGGGCGACGCCCCCTGCGCACCGTCGACTATCAGGCGGCCAATCCGCAGCCGCCGCTGGGCACGCGGTGGGCACCCGATCCGAGCAATTTCTACGCGGGGCCGATGCGTCGTCCGGCGGCCTGGGAGTCGGGCTGGAAGGACACCGTGCA
>NZ_JASXSH010000045.1 GCF_030315745.1 Gordonia heveisoli
AACCGTTCGCCTGCGTAGGCGGCGGGTCGTCGAACAGGGTGGCCACGACCAGCGCCCCACCCTGGCCTCCGGTGGCTCCGAGACGACGACCGGCGTGTTGTTGCTCATGGTGTCGTCCCTAGTCGGCGGACAGCATCCCACGGCCATCAGAAATATATGATTCACTATCACGAATCCGGCGGGACGCTAGGATTACCCGCGGCGAACGAGCTGTGTACTGGTCGCCGCACGACCACTACTAGCAGGGGGAGAAACACTCGATGCGCAAGAAGTTCCTGGCGGCCGCGGTTCTCGTGGCCGGGATGGTCACCGCGACGCCGGCCGTGACGGCCGAGGCGGCACCCGCGGTCTCCGTCCGCTCCGGCATGCTGATCTACGTCGACGAGACGATCATCACCGAGAGCAAGTGCACGCTCGGCGCTGTCATCTCCCCGGTGAAGGCCATCACCGCCGGCCACTGCGGCGAGGTCGGCCGTTCCGTCTATGACAACCAGGGGCGCAAGATCGGCCGGATCAGTGCGAACCGCATCACCAAGGGACTCGACATCGCCGTCATCCGGTTGGTGCCCCGCGCCCGCGTGGCCGTCGACACCATCAACTGGCGGTCGGGCTTCTTCCGCGGTCAGGTCGTGACCAAACGGGGTGTGACCACCGGTTTCACCCGCGGCGTCATCTCCGACCCGACGCCGAAGCGGCGGACCGCGAACGGCATCAGCTTCGCGCCGCCGTTCCTGGTACGGCATGCGACCGTCAGTGTGCGGGCGAACCTGCGGTCGGCTGCCGGTGACAGCGGTGCAGGCATCCGCGACGCGAACGGCGCGATCATCGGCATCCTGAGTTCCGGCTCGTCGGAGCGGTCGACGGCCTTCGCGCCGGTGAAACTGCTGCCGCAATACCTGCGATAGCTACAGCCGGGGCGGGCGGCGGTTTGGGTCATCGGCGTCCGTCCGGTTACTATCGCCGAGTTGGAGGATTCGCCTAGTGGCCTATGGCGCTCGCCTGGAACGCGGGTTGGGTTAACGCCCTCAGGGGTTCAAATCCCCTATCCTCCGCCGAGGGGCCGCAGGTCAGACACCTGATCTGCGGCCCCGAATACTTTCGGGAACCACTTTCGGGTACCAGTGCAGGTTGAATCGCTTCATGGTTCCCCTATTTGACGTCACGCCCCGACCACGAAGGCGTCCATCCACAGTCGTTCACTCACCTCTGGTGAGGTGCTTCGCGTGCGCTGGCGTGAAGGTGGCAAACAACACATTCAGACGTTCACCGACCTCACCTCGGCCGAGGTGCTCCGGCGCAACGTCGAGGACCGGCCCGTGCGTACGAGATCGCCGGCGTGTATCGGTGGAGGATGCAGCGACGACACCAGGGCGACGACACCAGGGCATCGGGTCGTGCACTCGTCGTCCTCGAACTCGTATTCCCAGCCAGCTTCTCGGTAGGCGTCGAGTTCGGCGATCCTTACGGCGCGTGCTCGGTAGGTGCGTTCGTCGATGATGGCTTTGGTTCGCGCGAGCAGGGTGATGGTGCGATGGCGAGGTCGATGAGTCGTCCGAGCATCGTGCACCTCCACTCAAGAAAGTGTGTTGCACTTTATCCATAAGTGCATTACACTTTTGGTGTGCGGATCGAGATCATCACCAGCGCCCGACGGCACGGCATCGCTGACGACGAGATCCGCACCGTCATCGCCTACCCGGCACTGCGTGTGAAACTGACCCCGCGCCTGGCCGGTACCGCACCGTTCCTGCATATCGGTGCGGCGATCGAGCAGGGCCCGCACATCGAGGTCATCGCCGACCTCGTCGATACCGACGTGGCCGTCGTCTTCCACGCGATGATGCTGCGACCGAAGCTGATCGCCAGCCTCGGCATTGCCCACCTGATCGAACCCAACTACGGCCCACAGCGAGGATAGGAACCATGACACGAAAGACTTCTGACGCCGACTACTCGAAGCTGGCCGACAGCTATGCCGCTGATCCCCCGACCGCCGATGAGATCGTCGGTGAGGTCGAGGTGGTTGATGCGGCTGCGTTGCGGACTGGTCGACCGCGTGGCGGTGTCGCTGTCGGGAAGACTCCGACCATGTCGGTGCGTGTGCCTCTCGACATTCGCGCGAAGCTCGATCGGCTTGCTGAGGTTGAGCATGTGAAGCCGGCCGAGATCGCCCGGCGTGCGCTGGTCGAGTACACCGAACGCCACACTGTGTAGAGGTTTGGTGCCCCACGACGCACGTGTCGTCCACCCGAGGCCGGTACGTGCTAGTTCGTCGTGGGGCTGTGCCGGGATCGCGCGATGTGGGGGCGTCGATCAACCTCGGCACGAAATGGCGAAAGATGCACCCGGTTTCGGGCACGCCTCTCGAACGGGATCCAGTGGAGCACCCTCGGTAGCGATGTGGAGTTAGGGCGTCGCGAGGAAAACGGGCGAGGTCTCGTCCGTGTACAGCACCACCTGAATTAGGTCCTGCACACTCGTTCGCTCAGGGCTGTGCGCATCTACCTTGGCGCCAGCGAAGAACTTGTCGAGGACGTCTTCCCGACTGGCGGGCTTCTTGGCGGGACTCCACCAATAGATGACTAGTTCGCTCCGTGGGCTTCCGTCAGGCTTGCGCTTCAGCTCCTGGCAGACGTGTCGCCACCACCAGCCGTCCGACTCGCCAAGAGAGCACCCGAAGATGATGAACAGTCGAGTATCGGGGAATAGGTGACCGTACTCGATACGGTTCATGGCCCAGTACGGCTTCATGAGTTCCGGCGAGG
>NZ_JASXSH010000046.1 GCF_030315745.1 Gordonia heveisoli
TCCCATCGGCACTGTTCAAATCAACAGCCGACGTCGGATTCCAATTGTCAACCCAATGCACATTCGCCGGACGCTCATACCCCGACACCGCCGACGGAGCCGGCGACGGCGGAGCCGGGTCGCCGTGCCCCGAACAGGCGGCCACAGAACTGGTGAGCAGCGTACACAAGGCGGCACATATCAAAGCCTTCCCGGCTGGCCCGTTCACCGCGGCGGTCCCGTCGGATCATCACCGGGGGCAGGCAGCTGATGCGGATCGATATTCGCGCCCGGACGCGCGCCCGCGGGATATCCGTCGCCGTGGTGACCCCAGGTGTCTCGGAGGGGTAGTGAGTCCACAGCCTCGTTGAATCCGCGCTCACGAGCGAGAATCTTGTCCCAGTCCAGCACCACCGGCGAACTCGGATCGTTCGGGTCGCTGGGCGACAGGTACGGCTTCCATCGTGGATCGGCTTCGAGTCCGCCATGCGTACTCGCATACCCCAGAGCAAGATCCCGCTGGTGATAGAGACCTTGCGTGTCGGTGTTGTAGTTGTTGAACGCGCCCTTGATCGCCTCACTGACATGGTCCGAGCCGATCGTTGACGGATCGCTGGCGATGCCCAGTGCAGACATTTTGGCGCCGGGATTTGCCAGATCGATCATCGAACCCGCAACCGATCCGGCCACACTCCACGGTCCCGGAAGGAACTTGAGCCCGGTGGTGAGCATCGTCTTTGCGGTGTCCCATTCGGCCGAGTCCAGGTTGTATTCCTTGATGCGGTCCCAGTTGTGTTGGTCGAACAATCCTTGCAGTTCGGCTTGGTCGGCGTCCTGGAACATCTGATGAAAGCGCCCGGCGGCGGCGGCATAGGCAGGATCGCCACCATGCGCCGCATACATTGCAGTCATGTAGTTCTCCCATGCCGCGCCAGCATGATTGATCACCGCCGCCGACACCGGATCGGAATCCAGCACCTGAATCATGTGTTCCATCTCCGTGATGTTGCCGAACCCGTAGCCCGGGAAAGTGTGGATTCCCATACCCTCCACGCCATTGAGGGCACCGAGATACGGGATGATGTTTCTCGTCAACGCCTGTGCGAGTTCCGGATTGATGCTGCCGAGCGTGGGATGCCCGGGGGCATCGCCGTTGGTGTCGAGGCCGAGCAGCGCGGCGTTCTCGGCCAGACGGTGCGCATATCCGTTTGCGGCCTCAGCGGCGAGATCCGCTTCATGTCCAGACGCGTGGGCACCGGGGCCGATCCAGTTGAACAGATCTTCCACCCCATGCTGACCGTGACCATACGGGTGAGTGACCAGGTCGACAAAGTGTGAACTTGCATCGAAATGCCCGCCCGGTTCGACAGTCACATCCATATGCCGACCGGTGAGGAAATCGGTGATCGCCGGAT
>NZ_JASXSH010000047.1 GCF_030315745.1 Gordonia heveisoli
GTATCGCCAAACCACCACCCTGACCCGACTTCTGTCCACAACCCGACCTCATCCGCCCGACCGACCGGGACGGAAAGTCCCGGACCGGGATTCAAAGCAACGTCCCGGGCGGCGACCGGGTCACCGCCCGGAACGACAGAACTGCAATCTCCGCCCGCCCCAGATCGAAGCCGGTACGCCGGATCCACAAGCGGCGTCACACGCCCAACTGGACTCGATCCTGACGACGCTGACCGGGTCGACGACGACGGAGGGCAAGACACAGCCGACGGGCGGGCAGATTCGACGCACCGAATGACCACACCGAGCAGCACACCGGTGAACTCAACGAGGAATCTGGTCGATCGTGGCGCGGGTGAAAGCTATTGCACGTTCGCAGATTTGGGGAACTGGCGGGCGATCCAACGCGACCATTCGTGCAATTGTCGCAACTATCGCTCTCTGCGACTGAACAACGGCGAGGCAATGCGCACTCGAACTGGAACCGACAGCGACAGTTCGACCGTCGACGCGAGTGTCAGCAAACCACTCGATCCCGCTACTGTTCAACCTCTTGTACCCAGTCAGACCGTCCTGGGGATCCGTCAGGTTTCCAACGATCTGGCTAATCGTTCCCTTGTGCCCGCTCCCTACCCGCCAAACACACCCCCGCGCCGTCTGGCCATCAGCTACGGCAGCATCCATGGCGGAGGCCGGCACCATCCCCGCGCGTAGCAGCATATCTTCAGAAAGAGCTGTGCAGGGCTCGTATGGCGAGCCATCGTTGTTTGCGCTCCATCGATTGGGAAAGGCTGTTTGAAATGGCAACTGCCTGCCGGCCTCATCCGTCTGCCTGACAACTGAACTCGCAATCGAGTGCGGCATCGAGGGCGACAGATCACTCTCACCCACGGCATCTCCGGTGCTCGCAGAACACCCAACAAGCAGCACGGAGCCGACAACTCCCGCAACAACCGCGGAAGGCCAGGTGGCTTGCCCGAATCGCAATTCCATTCCCCTATGTCCGGAAGCCCGACTCGCCCGCCCGATCAGCATCATCGAAGTCAACCTGGCCGCGCCGACACTGAGCCGCAAGGCGATTCAGTGCGTCCGTCTGCCCCGTGAGTGCGGCCTGCCAATCGCCAATAGCTTGGCCAAGTTTGGCGAACATTGCCTCGCCTTCAAGACACTTGCCGAAGTAGTTCGCCGCCTGCACAGCGTCAAGCTCGATTGACGCTTGCTCCAACGCCTCCGCCGCTCCCTCCGCGACCGCCGCGCGTCGTTCCCATTCTTCGGCCGTGACG
>NZ_JASXSH010000048.1 GCF_030315745.1 Gordonia heveisoli
GTGGACACCGAGATAGCGGGATCACTGGTTCCGCTGGGAGGATGTTCACATGTCGCGGAAGCGTCGGTCGTTCACGACCGAGTACAAGGTCGATGCAGCGCATCGAGTGATCGATTCTGGTCGGTCCATCGCTGAGGTCGCCAGGGAACTCGGCCTCAACGAGGGCCTGCTCGGGCGCTGGGTTGCCGATGAACGTCGGCGCCTGGAAGCGGCCGGGAGCAGTGGTCAGGAACCGCTGACTGCAGCTGAGCGTGATGAGCTGACCCGGCTACGCCGGCAGGTCGCCGAGCAGGAGAAGGACATCGCTTTCTTGAAAAAAGCGTCGGCGTACTTCGCGGCGAACCACCAACGGTAGAGAAGTACGCGTTGATGGCCGCGGAGTGCGCCAGCACAGCGATCAGCCGCATGGCGGCCCTACTGGGCGTGTCCGCGTCGGGGTATTACAAGCACCAAAAGGCGAGGGCACAAACAGATCTGAGCCCACGGAAGCAGCGTCGCGAGGAGTTGGCTGTGCAGATCGCTTCGGTCCACAAACAGTCGCGCGGGGTGTACGGCGCACCTCGAATCACCGCTGAACTTCGCGACGGCGGCCTGCTGGTAACGGAGAAGACCGTTGCCAAAATCATGGCCGAGCACGGTATCGCCGGGATCAGTCCGCGGACGTTCTCGCCGCCTACAACTGTCGTGGACCCGTTCGCAACGTTCCCGCCCGACCTGGTCGAGCGGGCATTTGACCAGGGGCATCTTGATGCGGTCTGGACGTCGGATATTACCTACTTGACCTGCGGAGAAGGCGACATGTACATGTGTGCGATCAAGGACGAGCACTCCAAACGTGTCCTGGGATGGGCTGTTGCCGACCATATGCGCACCGAGTTGGTGACAGCAGCGGTCGAGATGGCTGTTCGAACCCGGCATGGCCAAGTGGACGGAACAATTCTGCACTCGGACAGGGGATCTCAGTACACTGCGCACGCGATGGCGATCGCTTGCGCTCCGCACGGCCTGCGTCGTTCCATGGGCCGTACCGGGGTGTGCTGGGACAACGCCGGCGCAGAATCGTTGTGGTCGACGTTCAAGCACGAGCACTACTACCGTCACAGCTACGTGCACAAGTCGGAATTGATTGCTGCAGTTGACAACTGGATGCACTTCTACAACACTACGAGGCGGCACTCGACGATTGGGATGCTCAGTCCGATCAACTACGAAATGTCACTGACCGCGGACCAGCAGGCCGCGTAACTACCCTCCACTATTCGGGGGGAACCTC
>NZ_JASXSH010000049.1 GCF_030315745.1 Gordonia heveisoli
GGGACTGCTGCACCGATAGAGACAGTTGCGGTGTCATGCCGCTGATGCGGCTGGGTTGATGATCGTCTCGTACTCGATAGGTGTCAATCGGCCGAGGCGGGCTTGCCGGCGTCGGCGGTGGTAGGTCCGTTCGATCCAGGTGACGATCGCGATCCGGAGTTGGTCGCGGGTGGCCCAGCGTTGCCGGTCGAGGACGTTGCGTTGCAGTAGCGCGAAGAACGATTCCATTGCCGCGTTGTCGCCGGCTGCGCCGACTCGGCCCATGGATCCGACCAGGCCGTGGCGGTTCAACGCGAACACGAATTTCCGGGAGCGGAATTGAGAGCCTCTGTCCGAGTGAACAATACAACCATCGACATTGTTGCCTCGGCGGGCGACCGCGTTGTTCAACGCGGCCACTGCGAGACGCGATTGCATGCGGGAGTCGATGCTGTAGCCAACGATCCGTCCCGAGCATGCGTCCTTGATCGCGCAGAGGTAGAGCTTGCCCTCGTCGGTCCAGTGTTCGGTGATGTCGGTGAGCCACAACTGATTCGGGGAGTCGGCGGTGAAGTCGCGTTCGACGAGGTCGTCGTGCACCGGCGGGCCGGGCTTCTTACCGTTTCGGCCGCGCTTCTTTCCGAAGCTCGACC
The DNA here is from genome assembly GCF_030315745.1 of Gordonia heveisoli. GTDB lineage: Bacteria > Actinomycetota > Actinomycetes > Mycobacteriales > Mycobacteriaceae > Gordonia. Next base: position 633 of record NZ_JASXSH010000049.1, read on the forward strand.
ACCAACTGTTTGCCGAGCAGATCCGCCACGCCGTCCTCTCGCTCATCGGCTCTCCAGCAGCTTCGGCTTCATCGGCGAGGAACCGGTACCCGAACTCCGGATCATCACGGTGGGCGTTGAACAGGGCATTCGCCCGCTCTGCGGAGATTCGGTCGGCAGTGGTGACCGCCTCGGTCAGCCATCGGTAGTACGGCGGTCGAGAGAGCTTGAGAACCCGACACGACACCGCCACGGGAATGCCGTCGGCGGCGAGCTCGGTCACGAGCGGGTAGAACCTTTTCCCGGCAGATTCGCCTGCGACAGATACGCCGCCGCCCGCCGCAGCACCTCATTCTCCTGCTCCAACAATCGATTCCGCTTCCGCAGCTCACGCAGCTCAACGGATTCCGTTGATGTCGTACCTGGTCTGCGACCGTCGTCGATATCAGCGCGACGCAACCACTTCTGCAACGTCATCTCATGAATCCCGAAGTCCTTCGCGATCTGCGCGAGCGTCACCCCCGACTCGCGCTCACGGGCCACCCGGACCACATCGTCACGGAACTCCTGCGGATAAGGCTTCGGCACGATAGCCATCCTTCCAGGCCGGCCCTGCCGGGCAAGCCAGATTAGATGTCTCTATCGGTGCAGCAGTCCC
>NZ_JASXSH010000005.1 GCF_030315745.1 Gordonia heveisoli
TTGAGTAGCCCGCCACCAGAAACTTGGCGTCAGTACCGGCCACGGCAGAATGCCCGCACGCACCCCGAATCAGGACGAGCATCCTGGCCGACGGTGCCGATCGCGAGTAGCGTCCCAACCGAGTCGGGCCCGACGAGAACCGTGAGGTTTCGCCATGAGGTATAAGGCCATGAGGTATAAGACCGCCGCCCTCGCGATGAGCGCCGTTGCCGCGTTCCTAATCGCTCCCGGCACCGCATCCGCAGCCACGATCGTGCCGTTCCAGATCGAACCGGCGATGTACGGCAATCCCAACGGGAGTTTCGACGTCCCGCCGGTCCGGTGCGGCGTCGAAGTGGGTAAGACGCGCGGCGTCGCCACCGTCACCGGACTGATGCGCCAACGGTGGGGTTGCTTGCCGTACTTGTGGATTCGGTGGGTGAATCTTTCGAATGGGAGGACGGGGACGGCGAAGATGTCGTCGGGCCTCAACGGCATTCCGGCCGAGGCCATTCTGCGCACCGACGTCGGACAAGTGATGCTCACGCTCGATGTGCGGTCACCGATGACGCCCGGTGTCGCGGTGGTGTGGGTTCCCTGAAAGCAGCGAGGACCACACATTCCCGCACCCGATGCGTCGGCCCTAACGAGGTCGATCAGGGTCCGCCGGCACGGCCGGTCCGTGCGCCGTGAGTCGTCACTGAATCGCAGTACATACTGATGTCCGCGCACTGACGCCGACGCGCCGGAAGAACTCCGGGCGCCCCGGCGTTCGACTGACCATGCGCGTGCGCACGCACGCCGACCACGATCAGCACCACCACGCGATCGCCCGACGATCGCGACACGACGAGAGGATGCGGCAGCAGATGACGACCGAAGCGAAAACCACCGAAGCAAGAACCGAGGCCGCGGCCGAGGCCGCCGACAAGCCGCACACCGAGCTGTGGGTGCAGCGGACCGGCACGCGGCGCTACACCGGGCACAGCTCGCGTGGGGCGCAGGTACTGGTCGGCTCCGAGGACGTCGCCGGAGTGTTCACCCCCGGCGAGCTGCTCAAGATCGCGTTGGCCGCCTGCACCGGCATGTCGTCGGACCGACCGCTGTCGCGCCGACTCGGCGACGACTATGACGCCACCATCCGGGTCAGCGGCGCCGCTGACCGCGGCAACGAGGTCTACCCGAAGCTGTCGGAGGTCCTCGAGGTCGACCTGTCCGAACTCGACGCCGACGCCGCGCAGCGGCTGCTCGTCGTGGTCGAGCGGGCCATCGACGCGGTGTGCACCGTCGGCCGCACCATCAAAGCCGGCGCCGAGGTGGACCTGCGCATCGACACCGAATAACTCCAACCTCGGTACATCGTTCGGCGGGTTGTATCCCATCTACGCGCTCGGCACCGCGGCGCCGGGCACACTGGACGCCATGCCCGACAAGCCCGTGCACCTCCATCCCGACGATCAGCCCGACCCCGACCAGCAGGTGCGGCTGATCGCCCACGTCCACGGCCGGGTGCAGGGTGTCGGATTCCGCTGGTGGACACGGTCACGCGCGCTGGAACTGGGGCTGGAGGGCTATGCGTCCAACCAGCCCGACGGGCGGGTACTGGTCGTCGCCGAAGGTGCGCGCAGAGCCGTGGCGGACCTGCTGACGGCGCTGCGATCCGGGCAGACACCGGGCCGGGTCGACCTCATCGTCGACCGGCTCGACCTGCCGCGCGGCGATCTCACCGGATTTTCCGAGCGGTGACCTGGCCGTGTGTGCGCAGATAACCATCACGATGGTGAGTAGTCTGTAGCGTCGTGCACCTCAAAAGCCTGACCCTGAAGGGCTTCAAGTCGTTCGCCTCCGCGACGACCCTGCGCTTCGAGCCGGGCATCACCTGTGTGGTGGGTCCGAACGGCTCGGGGAAATCCAACGTCGTCGACGCGCTGACCTGGGTGATGGGTGAGCAAGGCGCCAAAGCGCTGCGCGGCGGCAAGATGCAGGACGTCATCTTCGCGGGCACCTCCGGACGCGCGCCGCTGGGTCGCGCCGAGGTGACCCTCACCATCGACAACAGCGACGGCGCGCTGCCCATCGAATACTCCGAGGTCTCCGTCACCCGCCGGATGTTCCGGGACGGTGCGGGCGAATACGAGATCAACGGGAGCTCCTGCCGCCTGATGGACGTGCAGGAACTGCTCTCCGATTCCGGTATCGGCCGCGAAATGCATGTGATTGTCGGTCAGGGCAGGCTCGCGGCGATCCTGGAGTCGCGCCCCGAAGATCGTCGAGCCTTCATCGAAGAAGCCGCGGGCGTGCTCAAACACCGCAAACGCAAAGAGAAGGCCGTCCGCAAACTCGACGCGATGCAGGCCAACCTCGCCCGGCTCACCGACCTCACCGGCGAACTTCGCCGCCAGCTAAAACCACTCGGTCGGCAGGCCGAGGTGGCACGCCGCGCCCAGACCGTGCAGGCCGACCTGCGCGACGCCCGCCTGCGCCTGGCTGCCGACGACCTCGTCATCCGCCGCACCGAGATGGCCGAACACAGTGCCGTCGAAGACGCCGTGCGCCAGCAGCAGGACGAGGTGACCGCCGCCCTCGACCAGGTATCGGCGCAGGTCGCCGAACACGAAAGCCAACTCGCCGAGGTGACCCCCGCGGCATCGGCCGCCGGACAGGCCTGGTTCCGGTTGTCGGCGCTCGCCGAACGGGTCGACGCCACCTGCCGGGTCGCCAACGAACGCAGTCGCTACCTGTCCGAACCCACCGCCGAATCCAGCGGGCCCGACCCCGAAGAACTCGAAGAACAGGCCCTCGAAGCTGCTGAACTCGAAGCCGAACTCGGCGAAGGTGTCGCGATCGCCGCCGAACAGCTCGAGGTCAGCCGGGAAGAACTGGCCGAACGCGAATCGGTCGCCGGCCAGGCCGAGGCCGCCCACCTGGCCGCGGTGCGCGCCATCGCCGACCGTCGCGAGGGCCTGGCCCGACTGGAAGGCCAGGTCGACAACCTGCGCACCCGCGCCGAATCGGTGGACGCCGAGGCAGCCCGGCTCACCGCCGCGATCGGCGCGGCCACCGAACGCGCCGAACGCGCCCAGACCGAACAGGACTCGGCCGCCGGATCCCTCGCCGAACTCGAAGCCGCCGAGAAAGCCCTCGACGAACACCACGAACGCAGCGTCACTGCGCTGAACCTGTCCAACGAACGGGTCGCGACCCTACAGGCGCAGCAGCGGGAGACCGAACAGTCCATCGCCTCGCTCACCGCCCGTATCGAGGCGCTGGCCATCGGACTCGAACGCAACGACGGCGGGGCGTGGTTGCTGGCCAACGCCGCCGACGGCCTGCTCGCCCCGATGACCGAACTGATCACCGTCGATGCCGGTTACGAGACCGCGATCGCCGGTGCACTGGGACCGGCCGCCGATGCCATCGCCACCGTCGACGACCTCGCCGCGATCCGCGCGTTGCACGCCCTCAAATCCGGCGACGGCGGTCGGGCGGCACTGATCTGCGGTGGCCTGTCCGCCACGGCGGTCCCACGCATCGTCGACCTGCCCGCCGGGGTGCGCTGGGCGTCGTCGGTCGTGTCATGCCCGGAATCGGTCCGCGGCGCGGTCGACGTGCTGCTCGCCGACACCATCCTCGTCGACGATCCGCAACAGGGCCTGGACCTGGCCCGCAGCCATCGGCTGCTGGCGGTCACCCGTGACGGCGACCGGATCGGCGCGGCCGCCATCGTGGGTGGATCGTCGCATCGGCCGTCGACGCTGGAGGTGCAGTCGGCCATCGACGCCGCCACCGCCGACCTCGCCACTGCACACCGCCGCGCGGAGGAGATCGCGGCCGCCCTCGACGGTGCCCTCACCGAACAGCGGCAGCGTCAGGAATCCGCCGAAGAGGCACTCGCCGCACTACACGAATCGGACGCAAATGTCGGCGGCGCCTACGAACTGATGGCGCGTCTCGGGCAGGAGATCCGGTCGGCGGCATCAGAAGGCGACCGTCTCAACCGGCAGCGCGCACAGGCCGAGGCAGGCCGCTCGGAAACCCTCGCCAAACTCGACGAACTGCAGGACCGGCTGCGGCACGCCCGCGACGAGACCGATATCGAGAACCCCGAGTCCGGTATCGACGACACCGACCGGTCTCGCGCGGCCGAGGCGGTGGCCGCCGCCCGCGGCGTCGAGATTAAAGCCCGTCTCGCCCTGCGCACCGCCGAGGAACGGTTGGCGTCGGTGCGCGGCAAATCCGACTCGCTGCGCCGCGCTGCCCAGCGTGAACGCGATGCCCGCGAACGCGCCCGCCGCCAGGACATGGTGCGCCGGCACTCGGCTGCGGTGGCCGCAGCCGTGGCCACCGCCGGTGCGGGCGTTTCCGAACGCCTCGTGTCAGCGGTAGCGACCGCCCAGGCCGGCCGCGACGAACTCGAACAGATCCGCGCCGAACGGACCGCCACCCTCGACGCGCTCAAGGCGCAGGCCGCCGACCTCACCGCGCGTCTGAACACCCTGCGCGACTCGGTCCACCGCGACGAGATGGCCCGCGCCCAGGCGGCGCTGCGCATCGAACAGCTCGAGGAACAAGTGCTGGAGACCTTCGCGATGGCCCCCGACGATTTGATCGCCGAATACGGCCCCGACGTCCCCATGCCGCCGTCGGCGCTGGAGGTCCAGGAATATGAGGACGCCAAGGCGCGTGGCGATCAGGTCGTCGCACCCGCACCGATGCCCTACGACCGGGCCGCGCAGGAAGCCCGCGCGAAGCGGGCGCAGAAGGACCTCAACACCCTCGGCAAGGTCAACCCGCTCGCACTCGAGGAGTTCGCGGCCCTGGAGGAACGCTACAACTTCCTGTCGGCGCAGCTCGAAGACGTCAAGGCCGCCCGCAAGGATCTGCTCGACGTCGTCGAAGATGTCGACGCGCGCATCCTGCAGGTGTTCACCGAGGCCTACGCCGACGTCGAGCGGGAATTCGTGCAGGTGTTCTCCACCCTGTTCCCGGGCGGCGAGGGCCGACTGATCCTGACCGACCCCAGCGACGTGCTGACCACCGGCATCGAGGTCGAGGCCCGGCCGCCGGGCAAGAAGGTCAAACGACTGTCGCTGCTGTCGGGTGGCGAGAAGTCGCTGACCGCGGTCGCGATGCTGGTCGCCATCTTCCGTGCCCGGCCCTCACCCTTCTATGTGATGGACGAGGTCGAGGCGGCGCTCGACGACACCAACCTGCGCCGCCTGATCAGCCTGTTCGAGCAGTTGCGGGAGAAGTCTCAGCTGATCGTCATCACACACCAGAAGCCGACGATGGAGGTCGCGGACGCCCTGTACGGCGTCAGCATGCGCGGCGACGGCATCACCACCGTCATCTCACAGCGGCTGCGCGGCGTCGACATCCCGGTGACCACCGGCCCAACCGCCACGGACTGACCATTCCGGCCGGGTAGCGTCCGCGCGGTCCGGTCATCTATTCACGAGAAGAACAGGAACCCCACTGTGGACACCGGAATCATCATCGGCATCGTCGTCGCGGTGGTCGTGCTCATCGCGATCATCACGCTGGGCCTGGTGCTGGCCCGACGGCGACGGATCTCCCTGGGCCCGATCGCGGGCGAGGAGACCACGCCGACCGAGGTGACCGACGGCAGCAAACGTCAGGTCGACCGGTCCGGCGGATACAAGTCGGGATCCGGGTTCACCTTCAGTCAGGGCGCCACCGGCGCCGACCTCGCCGAACGGCCCGAAGCGCCGAAGGCTGAAGCACCCACCACCGAAACGCCCAAAACCGAGGTTCCGGAGGTGGTTTCGCCGAAGGTCGACGCGCCGACGGAGGTCACGGAAACCACCGATCGCGAGACTGCCGAGCCTGAGACCGCTGAGCCTGAGACCGCTGAGCCGGAGACCGCTGAGCCTGAGACCGCTGAGCCGGAAGCTGTTGAGTCGGAAGTTGCGGCACCCGAAGCCCCCGAGACTGCCGAGCCCGAGACCGCCGAGCCCGAGACCGCCGAGCCCGAAGCTGTGGCGACGGAGGTCGTGGAGGAAACCCCCGAACTCGTCGTCCCCGACGACGCGTCGGCCGTCTCCGCGCCCGCTGCACTCGACGAGATCGCCCCGACCGCCGGTCGGCTCGGCCGGCTGCGCGGACGGCTGTCACGGTCGCAGGGGGCGATCGGCAAGAGCGTGCTCGGTCTGCTCGGTGCCGGCGACCTCGACGAGGACAGCTGGGAGGAGATCGAGGACACCCTGGTGATGGCCGATCTGGGTACTGCGACCACCGCCGCCGTCGTCGACCGCCTGCGCGAAGAACTGGCCACCAGCCCGGTGCGCACCGCGGAGCAGGCGCGCGCACTGTTGAAGAAGGTGCTCGTCGAGCAGTTGCACCCCGAATTCGACCGGTCGGTGAAGGCGTTGCCGCACGCCGGACGTCCCGCGGTGATCCTGGTCGTCGGCGTCAACGGCACCGGCAAGACCACCACCACCGGCAAACTGGCCCGTGTGCTCGTCGCCGACGGTCGTCGGGTGCTGCTCGGCGCCGCCGACACCTTCCGGGCCGCCGCCGCCGATCAGCTGCAGACCTGGGGTGAACGCGTCGGCGCCGAGATCGTGCGCGGCAAGGAACAGGCCGATCCGGCCGCGGTCGCCTTCGATGCCGTCGATCGTGGCATCGACGCCGGGGTCGACGTCGTCATGATCGACACCGCCGGACGCCTGCACACCAAAACCGGTCTGATGGACGAACTGGGCAAGGTCAAACGTGTCGTGGAGAAGAAGGCGCCGGTGGACGAGGTACTGCTCGTCCTGGACTCCACGGTGGGGCAGAACGGGCTGGCGCAGGCCCGGGTGTTCGCCGAGGTCGTCGACATCACCGGGGTGGTGCTCACGAAGCTCGACGGGACCGCCAAGGGCGGCATCGTGTTCCACGTACAGAAGGAACTCGGTGTGCCGGTGAAGCTGGTCGGTCTGGGGGAGGGGGCCGACGACTTGGCCCCATTCGAACCCGAGGCGTTCGTCGACGCGCTCCTCTGATCGGCCCTCGGCGGTGGTTCCAGAGTGGTCGACCGGGATCAGCGACCGCTAATCCGGCTCACAATTGTTCGGCGAACCTGAGAGACCGCCGTCGATGCTGACCTGGACCGTTACGTTCAGGAAATAGAAACCGGTCGTTGGTTCACATTCTCGAAACACCAAGGCACCACCACGGAAACCCAGTGCCGCGACTCTCTTTGGAGGCGCCGAGCCGTCGGCGCAACCCCCGAGGAGGTTCGAACAGTGGTTTTGGCGCTGCCAGAAAGTGCTTTCGGCACATTCGACACGGGCGACACCGCATTCATGATCCTGTGCGCAGCACTGGTTCTGCTGATGACGCCCGGTCTGGCTTTCTTCTACGGCGGACTCGCCCGCGGCAAGTCCGTCCTGAACATGATGATGATGTCCTTCGGTTCGCTGGCGACAGTGAGCGTGATCTACGTGCTGTGGGGCTTCTCGATGTCCTTCAGCGACGGCATCACCGGTGACAGTGACATCGCGGGCATCTTCGCGAATCCGTTCTCGCTGTTCGGTTCCGGTCAGCTGACCGACACCGCCGGCGACAACGTCGTGACCGGCGGACTCAGCATCCCGTCGATCGTGTTCCTCGGCTTCCAGCTGACCTTCGCGGTCATCACCGTTGCGCTGATCTCGGGTGCATTGGCCGAACGTGTGAAGTTCTCCACCTGGCTGGTCTTCACCGTGCTGTGGACGACGATCGTCTACTTCCCGCTCGCCCATATGGTGTGGGGCGGCGGCATCATGTCGAAGAACGAGGACGGCTTTGCCGCGTGGATCTTCGGTACCGAGGACGTCGACGGCGTGGCCGTCGCCAAGGTCGCACCGATCGACTTCGCCGGTGGCACCGTGGTTCACATCAACGCCGGTATCGCCGCACTCGTCCTGGTGCTCATCATCGGTAAGCGTGCCGGTTTCGGTCGTACCGCCTACCGTCCGCACAACATCCCGTTCGTCATGCTCGGCGCGGCACTGCTGTGGTTCGGCTGGTTCGGCTTCAACGCAGGCTCGGAGCTGGCCGCAGATATGACCGCAGGCCTGGTCTGGGTCAACACCACCGCCGCCACCGCGGCCGCGATCATCGGCTGGCTCGCCGTGGAAATCATCCGCGACAAGCACGCCACCAGCGTGGGTGCGGCCTCGGGTATCGTCGCCGGCCTGGTCGCCATCACCCCGGCTTGTGGCGCGCTGACCCCCGTCGGCTCGCTCATCCTGGGTCTGATCGCCGGTGTACTGGCCGCGCTGGCCATCGGCCTGAAGAACAAGTTCGGCTACGACGATTCGCTCGACGTCGTCGGCGTGCACTTCGTCGCCGGTCTCTGGGGCACCGTCGGAATCGGCTTCCTGGCCAAGGACACCGGCCTGTTCTGGGGCGGCGACTACAAGCAGCTCGTGGTCCAGTGTGTGATCGCAGCATTCGCTGTGGCCTTCACCGCAGCGCTCACCGCGATCATCGCCTTCGCACTCAAGCCGCTGGGTTGGCGCGTCAGTGACGAGGACGAGAAGCGCGGCATCGATGAGACGCAACATGCGGAGACGGCGTATGAACCGGCATGATGCCCGCAGAATTCACGACTACGCTGACATCCATGGAGAGGGATGACTCATGAAGCTGATCACCGCAATTGTCAAGCCGTTCACGCTCGAAGACGTCAAGGCAGGCCTGGAACAGGCCGGCATCCTGGGTATGACCGTCAGTGAGGTCCAGGGATACGGCCGGCAGAAGGGCCACACCGAGGTCTACCGCGGCGCCGAGTATTCGGTCGATTTCGTGCCGAAGGTTCGGGTGGAGGTCGTCGTCGACGATGCCGCCGTGGACAAGGTCGTCGACGTGATCGTCGAGGCGGCACGCACCGGCAAGATCGGTGACGGAAAGGTGTGGGTCTCGCCGGTGGAGTCGGTGGTCCGGGTTCGCACCGGTGAGCGCGGCGGCGACGCACTGTAAGTCGGCCCGTGCCCTTTCTCAACACGACACACGGCCCCGCGTCCGACGACGAGTCGGGTGCGGGGCCGCGTTCTCCTTCCATTCCCGAAACCCCGGTCGCGGCAACCGACCTGGCGAAAACAAGGCGCCAGCTCGCCAACACCGAGAACTCGGGCAAACTCGATGCCGCCGCCCTGCGGCAGGTACTCGTCGATCTGCACGAGTTCTGGCTGACGAGTAAAGGTGCCGAACTCGGCATCAAGGCCGACAGCGGATTCGCGATCGTCGCGGTCGGCGGTCTCGGACGCGGTGAGATGCTGCCGCATTCCGATCTCGATCTGATCCTGTTGCACGACGACCTGCCGCCGGAACGGGTATCCGAGGTGGCCGACGGGTTGTGGTATCCGCTGTGGGACGCCAACATTCCGCTCGACCACAGCGTGCGGACGGTCCCGCAGGCACTGCAGGTGGCCGGCGAGGACCTGACCGCGGCCCTGGGCCTGCTCGAAGCTCGGCACATCGCCGGCGACGAAGACCTGTCCGCCCTGCTGATCGGCGGGGTCCGGCAGCAGTGGCGCAACGACATCCGCAATCGGTTCAGCGGCGTCGTCGAACACGCCCAGGATCGGTGGCGGCGAGCCGGCGACATCGCCCATCGGGCCGAACCCGACCTCAAGAACGGCCGTGGCGGTCTGCGGGATGTGCAGCTGCTCGGTGCGCTCGCGATCGCTCAGCTCACCGACGGTATGGCGAGCTTGCGCCCGGATTCTCCGGGAGCCGGTCCGCAACTGGCGTACCGCCGATTGCTGGACATCCGTACCGAATTGCATCGCATCGCCGGCCGGCCGCGGGAACAGGTCCGTGCCCAGGATGCCGATGAGATCGGTGCGGCATTGCGCATCGGGGACCGTTTCGATCTGGCGCGGGTCATCAGTGACTCGGCGCGCACCATCAGCTACTCCATCGACGTCGGATTGCGCACCGCCGGAAACGCATTGCCGCGACGCGGACTCGCCAAGCTGCGACGCTCACCGATCCGTCGTCCGCTCGACGAGGGCGTGGTCGAGCACAACGGTGAGATCGTGTTGGCGCGCAGCGCGATTCCGAGTAAGGATCCGGGACTGATCCTGCGGGTGGCGTCGGCGTCGGCGCGGACCGGGTTGCCGATCAGTGCGTCGACGCTGAGCCGGCTGGCCGACTATGCGCCCGAACTGCGGGAACCCTGGCCGGCCGAGGCGCTCAGTGATCTGCTGGTGCTGCTGGGCTCGGGGCATCACATGGTCGATCCGATCGAGGCGCTCGACCGGACCGGCCTGTGGGGTCGCCTGCTGCCGGAATGGGGTGCGGTCCGCGATCTGCCGCCACGTGATGCGATCCACATGTGGACCGTCGACCGGCATCTGGTGGAGGCCGCCTCCTTCGCCGGCGCGATGACCACCCGGGTGTCACGACCGGACCTATTGGTGCTCGGCGCTCTCATCCACGACCTCGGTAAGGGGCGCGGCGCCGACCACAGCATCGTCGGCGCGGAGCTGGCGGTCCAGGTGGGTAACCGGTTCGGGCTGTGGCCGCAGGATGTGCAGGTGCTCTCGGAGATGGTCCGCCATCACCTGTTGCTGCCGACCGTCGCCACCCGTCGCGACCTCGACGACCCGGCCACCGCCGAACATGTGGTGACCACCCTCGGCGGCAACCGGCTCCTGCTGGAACTGCTCGCCGCGCTGGCGGAGGCCGACTCGCGGGCGACCGGACCGGGGGTGTGGGGGGACTGGAAGTCGTCGCTGATCACCGAACTCGTCCGGCGTGCGATGCGGCTGATGGACGGCGACGAACTACCCGCGCCCGAACCGCTCACCCCCGAGCAGATCGAACTCGCCCACTCGGCGGAGTTCGCGGTGCGCATGACACCGGGGCAAGGGCACACCATCACGATCACGATGGTCGCGCCAGATCAGCCGGGTCTGCTGTCGAAGATGGCAGGTGTGTTGGCGCTCAACGGGATTCGTTCGCATGCGGCCACCGTGCAGAGTCTGGATGGTCGGGCGGTGAACACCTTCGCCGCCATTCCGCTGTTCGGCAGTCCGCCCGAGGCCGGTCTGATCCGCCAGCAACTGATGGCCGCGGTGGCGGGCAAGATCGACGTGCTCGCCCGGATCGAGACCCGCGACCGGGAATCGCCGATCCCGACCATCGGCACTGTCTCGGCATCGCCGGGCACCATCCTCGGTGGCGGTGCGTCGGCCGGCAGCACCGATCCCGCCGTCGACGGTGCCGGGCATCCGAAGAACGCGGTACCGGCACTGTTCGCGGTGGCCCCGCCGCGCGCCGAGTGGATCGACACACCCGGCGGGGAGGTGCTCCTCGAACTGCGCACCGACGATCGGATCGGCCTGCTGAGCCGGGTAACCGCCGTCCTCGAGGCGCACGGTGCCGACGTCCGGTGGGCGAAACTTGCCACCCTGGGCGCCACCGCGGTCGACACCTTCAACCTCACGTTGACCGAGGACACCCCCGATGTCCGTCAGCGTCTGGTGGACGCTGTCGTCGCCGCCTGTCCGCCACCGCAGCCGCGGTCCGAGGACGACGGGGAGGACGGGCCGAGCAGCTTCGGCGGTACCGGACGGTCCGGCGTGCCGATCAGTTAGCGATGCATGGGAGGATGGGTGAATGTTCGATTCCCTCTCCGACCGGTTGACCGGTGCTCTGAAGGATCTGCGCGGCAAGGGACGTCTGTCCGACGCCGACATCGACCGCACCTGCCGCGAGATCCGGTTGGCGCTACTCGAAGCCGACGTCTCGTTGCCGGTGGTTCGTGCGTTCATCGCACGGATCAAGGAGCGGGCCAAGGGCACGGAGGTGTCCGGTGCCCTGAATCCGGCCCAGCAGGTCGTCAAGATCGTCAACGAGGAACTCATCGCGATCCTCGGCGGCGAGACCCGGCGCGTGCAGTTCGCCAAGACTCCGCCGACGGTCATCATGCTGGCCGGCCTGCAGGGTGCCGGTAAGACGACTCTGGCGGGCAAGCTCGGTAACTGGCTCAAGGCGCAGGGGCACACCCCGCTGCTGATCGCCTGTGACCTGCAGCGTCCCGGCGCCGTGTCGCAGCTGCAGATCGTCGGCGAACGCGCGGGCGTGCCGGTCTTCGCGCCGCATCCGGGAACGAGTGTCGGCGGCGACGGCGTGCTCGGCGTCTCCTCCGGCGATCCGGTCGCGGTGGCGTTGGCAGGTGTCGAAGAGGCGCGCGCCAAGCAGTACGACGTCGTCGTCATCGACACCGCGGGCCGACTCGGCATCGACGAGGAACTGATGCGTCAGGCCTCCGACATCCGGACCGCGACCAACCCCGACGAGGTGCTGTTCGTCGTCGACGCGATGATCGGCCAAGACGCCGTGTCGACGGCCGAGGCCTTCGCCGCGGGTGTCGACTTCACCGGCGTGGTGCTCACCAAGCTCGACGGTGACGCGCGCGGTGGCGCCGCCCTGTCGGTGCGCGAGGTGACCGGCCGGCCGATCATGTTCGCGTCGTCGGGCGAGAAGCTGGAGGACTTCGACGTCTTCCACCCCGACCGCATGTCCAGCCGCATCCTCGGGATGGGCGACGTACTCAGCCTCATCGAGCAGGCCGAACAGCATTGGGACGCCGAGCAGGCCGAGGCCGCGGCCGCCAAGATCACCCAGGGTGAGCTGACGCTGGAGGACTTCCTCGACCAGATGCTGATGATCCGCAAGATGGGTCCGATCGGCAACATCCTCGGCATGCTGCCGGGTGCGGGACAGATGAAGGACGCACTCGCGCAGGTCGACGACAAGCAACTCGACCGGGTGCAGGCGATCATCCGCGGTATGACCCCGGCCGAACGTGACAACCCGAAGATCATCAACGCCTCGCGTCGTTTGCGTATCGCCAACGGTTCGGGCGTGACGGTCAGCGAGGTCAACCAACTCGTCGACCGGTTCTTCGACGCCCGCAAGATGATGGCGCAGATGTCGGGCCGTATGGGTCTGGGTGGCATGAACCGCAAGAACAACCGTAAGAAGGGCGCCAAGGGCAAGAAGGGGAAGGGTCGTGGACGCGGACCCACCCCGCCGAAGATGCGCGGGGGCTTCCCCGGCATGCCCGGTGGGATGCCTGCCGGTTTCCCCGACCTGTCGTCGATGCCGCCCGGGCTGGACCAGTTGCCCCCGGGCCTGGAGGGCATCGACGTCTCGCAGTTCCAGCAGCCGAAGAAGAACAAGTAGCGAAAGGGCGGTCGGCGGTGGCGCGGCATTATCGCGGTCGTGACCCGTTCGGGGACGAGCAGATCGAGTTCTGGGTCGTCGACGGACATATCACCTACCAACCGGTGGCCGACGCCGAGACCGCGTGCGCGGACGGCTGGATCATCCCGGGTCTGGTCGATGCACACAATCACGTCGGCATCGCCCCGGGTCTGGGTGTCACCATCGAACAGGCGCGTGCCTTCGCCCGCGCCGACGCCCAGGCCGGGGCGCTACTGATCCGTGAGGTCGGTTCGCCGCTGGACACCCACCCGCTCGACGCCGACCCCGTCGGTCCGCGGTTCGTCCGGGCCGGCAAACACATCGCCCGACCCAAGCGCTACCTGCGTGACTACGGGATCGAACTCGACGATCCCGACGACCTCGCCGCCGAGGTGGCCCGCCAGGCGCAGGCCGGTGACGGCTGGGTCAAGATCGTCGGGGACTGGATCGACCGGGGTGTAGGGGATCTCGCACCGCTGTGGACGCGGGGACAGCTCGAGGCCGCGGTGGCCGCAGCGCATGCACACGGTGCGCGCATCACCGCACATGTCTTCGGTGCAGATGCGTTGCCGGACATCATTTCCGCCGGGTTCGACGCGATCGAGCATGGCACCGGGCTCGATGAGGATCAGATCGATGCGATGGTCGCCGCCGACATCGCGCTGATTCCGACCCTGGTTCAGCTGGAGAATTTTCCCGGGATCGCCGCGGGGGCCGATCGGTTTCCCGCCTACCGGGCGACGATGCTCGCGCTGTACGAGGGCAGGCATCAGGTATTCGCCGCGGCGCGGGAGGCCGGGGTGCGGATCTATGTAGGCACCGACGCCGGCGGCTTCGTCGAACATGGCCGGATCGTCGACGAGGTCGAGATGCTGACCGAGATCGGAATGTCGCCGCTGGAGTCGCTCGCCGCGGCGAGTACCCGCGCCCGCGAATGGCTGGGGGCCGACGTGTTGGCCGACGGTGCGCGCGCCGACTTCCTGGTGCTCGACGCGGACCCGGGCAAGGATTTGCGTACTCTACGCCATCCTCGTCAGGTGGTGTGCGCGGGCGAACACATCCGCTGAGGTCAGCGCCGGGTGCGGCCCGTGAGTGTGACCAAGGCCACCCACTCAGGTCTGGTCGCGCTTCTTTACTGGGCGGTAATGTAGCAGCAGCGTTGCAAAGTGAACTCGTTCTGGGTTCGCTTCACTGAAGTCCGGTGTGCTCACACCCGACATGCGGTTTGTCGGACCGGCCGACAGGCGCACGCGGAAACGATGGGGGAGACGTCGTCCGCAAGCGTCCAGCCCTGTCTGCGTCGGTGAGACTGGTGCATCGCGTCGGGGTTCGTCGGCATGTGGTCGCCTTTCGCGGGGTAGGCGGCCACATGCCCGGCGACGACCACTCATCATCGGGATTTCCGATTCCTCCGACTGATCTGGCAGAATGGCGTGCTGGTTCGCCGGTGCCGGTTACGCACCGCCCGGCGGTCACACCATCAAGAGCGTGAAACCGGGCCCGTCACACCGGGCGGGCCGCTGAATCGCGCAGTGACCATATGAGAGAGAAGCAGTAGCACATGGCTGTCAAGATCAAGCTCACCCGTCTCGGCAAGATCCGTAACCCGCAGTACCGCATCGTCGTCGCCGACGCTCGGACCCGCCGTAACGGCCGGGTGATCGAGACCATCGGCAAGTACCACCCGAAGGAAGAGCCCTCCCTGATCGAGGTCGACTCCGAGCGCGCGCAGTACTGGCTGGGTGTCGGCGCACAGCCGACCGAGCCCGTCGCCGCCATCCTCAAGGTGACCGGTGACTGGCAGAAGTTCAAGGGCCTGCCGGGCGCCGAGGGCACCCTGAAGACCAAGGAAGCCAAGCCGTCCAAGCTGGACCTGTTCAACGCCGCGCTCGCCGCCGCCGAGAACGAGCCGGTCGCCGCGGCCACCACCCCGAAGAAGAAGGCCGCCAAGAAGGACGACGCCCCCGCCGCCGATGAGGCTGCCGCAGAGGCTCCGGCCGAGGCGCCCGCCGAGGGCGACGCGTGAGTGCCGTTGTCGCTGACGCCGTCGAGCACCTGGTGCGCGGCATCGTCGCCAACCCGGACGACGTCCGGGTCGACCTCGTCACCGGTCGCCGTGGGCGCCTGGTCGAGGTGCATGTCAGTCCTGAGGATCTCGGCAAGGTGATCGGCCGCAACGGCCGCACCGCGACCGCCCTGCGCACCCTCGTCACCGGTATCGGTGGCAAGGGCATGCGTGTCGACATCGTCGACACCGACCGCTGACCGGCGCACCCGAAGATCGCCGTATGGATCTCGTCATCGGCCGTGTGGTCAAAGCGCACGGCATCCGTGGTGAGGTCGTCGTCGATATCCGTACCGACGATCCCGAACTCCGTTTCGCCACCGGAACCACCTTGCGTGGCCGGCTGGCGCGGGGTGCGGGCGACAAAGAGTTCACTGTGACAGCCGCCCGGCCACACGCCGGGCGGCTGTTGCTGTCGCTGGCGCAGGTCTCCGACCGGGCCGGAGCGGATGCATTGCGCGGCACCCTGTTTCTCATCGATGCCGCCGACGTCAGCTCCGCCGACGACCCCGACGAGTTCTACGACCATGAACTCGAAGGTGTGCCGGTGACGACGGTCGCCGGCGCGGAGGTCGGTGTGGTCGAGTCGGTCCTGCATCTGCCCGGTGGCGAGCTGCTGGCTGTGCGCACCCCCGACGGCCGTGAGGTGCTGATCCCGTTCGTGCGGGAGATCGTGCCGACCGTCTCCACCGAGGTCATCGTCATCGATCCGCCGGACGGCCTGCTCGACGAGGTGAGCTGACGTGCGGATCGACATCGTCTCGATCTTCGGTGAGTATCTGGATCCGCTGCGGGTTGCGTTGCTGGGCAAGGCGATCGACGCCGGTCGGATCAGCATCGGCGTCCACGACCTGCGGGAGTGGACTCACGATGTCCACCGCAGTGTCGACGATTCCCCCTACGGCGGCGGCCCGGGCATGGTGATGAAGCCCGACGTCTGGGGTCCGTGTCTGGACGAGGTGTGTCCCGACGAAGCGCTTCTCGTCGTCCCCACGCCGGCCGGCGTGCCGTTCACCCAGGCGACCGCGATTCGCTGGAGCGCCGAAGATCACCTGGTCTTCGCCTGCGGCCGGTACGAGGGTATCGACCAGCGGGTGTTCGACGACGCGTCGCGTCGGGTTCGCGTCGAAGAGGTGTCGCTGGGCGACTTCGTGCTCATCGGCGGCGAGGTCGCGACCATGGCGATGATCGAGGCCACCGTGCGGTTGCTACCCGGTGTTCTTGGCAATCCCCGGTCGCACCAAGAAGATTCATTCTCCGACGGACTGCTGGAAGGTCCGAGCTACACGCGTCCGGAAACCTGGCGGGATCTGTCGGTACCGCCCGTCCTGCTGTCGGGTAATCATGCGGCGATCGCGGCCTGGCGTCGTGAACAGTCGCTGGAACGCACCCGTCTGCGTCGGCCCGACCTCCTGGATGCCTTCGATTCCGACACCGACGCCTAGTTCACGATGCGTCGGTTAACGGGCGGTGCGTTGCCCCGCCGATCGAGTACGCCGAGGCCTCGGCGCAGCGGCTGAACCTCGGGAGCGGCGACTGTGCATGAGCACAAACCAGATTCGCGGGCGAGGGGATACCATCAGTCCCTAGTCAAGCTAAGGGGTGGGACCAGTTGGCAGCTGAGCGATTCGCGGCGATGCTCGACGAACTCGACCGGCAACGCGCCGAGTTGAAACGGGCGCAGGAGCGCCTCGCGGATCTGACCGCGCGAGCAGTCAGCGCCGATCGTCTGGTATCGGTGACCGTCAACTCCCGTGGCCTCCTGGTGGATCTGCAGATCGCTCCCGCGGCGTTACGGCGTTATCGCAGTGAACAATTGGCGTCGTCCATCACCGGTCTGGTCGTCGAGGCCGACGCCACTCTCGCCGCCAAGCGGACAGAGCTGCTGTCGGCTGCCGCGGTGTCCGGTCCCGGTCTTGCCGACATTCGCACCGAGTTGGAGCGTGACGTCGATGCCTGAGCGAATGCACCATGATCCCGAAGAGTCGGTGGTCCTGAACCGGCGCCTGTCCGAGGTGGGCATCGAGTTGGCCACCATGCGCGAGGCGGTGACCGACATCATCGTCGATCTGGATTCGGCCATCGGGGTGGGTGCCGCCGCCGACGCATTCCGGCGAGGATTCGTCGGGCTCTCGTCGAGTGCGCAGGAGTCCCTGGAGGGCATCGATGTCGAGTTGATCGACGCCACCCGCGCCATCTATCGAGCCGACGTCGTCCTCACCGACACCGACATCGAGCTCGGCCGTAACCTCGACGGGTTCGGCCGACCGTGACGGCCGCCGCTCCGACGCCGGGTGAATCTGCTTGGAACGCACGAGCATTCGCTGAGAGTTTGGTGCCTTCCTGTTGGCCGAGCGCCGACGTCGCCGCCCTGGAGGACTGCGGGCGGCGCTGTCGTGAACTCGCCGCCACGATCGCCGGACTCGGTGAACGTCTCGATCGGGTGCGAGCCGACCATATCGGTGTGGGCGAGTTTCGCGATCGCCTCGACGCCAGACTGCGCACGCTGGGTGTCTCGACGGTAGACGGTTTGCCTGCCGTCGCCGCACGTCTGCGCGCGATGGCCACCGCGGTCGACGACTATGCGCGGCTCGCGGCCGATACCGAATGGGAGATGACTGCGGTCGCGGCGCTCGCCGATCGCGAGATCCGCCGGGGTGAGGTGATGGCCGCGCTCGGTGACGACTCGGCCCGGGTGCTCGCGGCCAGCACCGGACGCCTCGCGCTGACCGCGGCCGGGGAGGAATTCGCCGACCGTGCCGAAACCGCGGGCGCCGTCGACTCCCAGCCACCGTCGTCCTATCCGGGAGCCGGCAATGGCGCGATGATGTCGATGGGAGCGCTCGGAGGTGGCATGGTCGGGGTGGCCGACGGCGCGTCGGGGCGCGGGGTCACGTCGTCATCCGAGGATGTGACGGAGCGGCGCGCGAAGCTCGACGGTGAGGAACTGTGGTGGTTGCGCCGGCGGGCCGAACAGGTTCGGGCCGGCGTCGACGCCGGAATCGTCGGATGGCTGCGCACCGCGGTCGGGATCGGCTGGACGCCGACCGGCAGGCGGGTCGTCGTGGTGGCGACCAATGACCCGCAGCCCTATCAGCGTCGGGGCATGGTGCTGGCCGACGATGAGGCGCTGACCGCCGACGGCGGGCCGCCGGAGCTCGCGATCATCGCCCATCTGGCCGCCGACGGGGTGACGCCACGTGCCGTTGCCAGTGCCGACGAGATGGCTTCCGGGATCGTCGCCGCTCTGCGGGCCCGCGACGTCGAGGTCGTCGCACCGAATGTGGGGTGACCGGCGATTTCGCTGCCTGGGGGTCCGTCTGGCACAATAGTCGGGTTGCTTGGCGATGACGTCCCACCTGGGATTTTCATCGCCGGCGCCACAATGACTCGGAGTATGAACCGGTCGAACCCTGCACGCACGCCGATGCCTCGGCCACGCGGTGGGCCGCCAGGTTCCTCTGCTCGACGTTCACCAGACAAGGATCACGACAGATGAACACCCTCGACTTCCTCGACCAGAAATCGCTCCGCGACGACATCCCCGCCTTTGCGCCCGGTGACACCCTTGACGTCCACGTCAAGGTCATCGAGGGCAGCAAGGAGCGTGTCCAGGTGTTCAAGGGCGTCGTGATCCGTCGCCAGGGTGGCGGCATCCGCGAGACCTTCACCGTGCGTAAGGTCTCGTTCGGTGTCGGCGTCGAGCGCACCTTCCCGGTGCACAGCCCGAACATCGCCAAGGTCGACGTCCTGACCCGCGGTGACGTCCGTCGCGCGAAGCTGTACTACCTGCGCGACCTGCGCGGCAAGGCTGCCAAGATCAAGGAGAAGCGCTGATTGTTGCGCTCACCAGCGACTTTCTCGCTGGTTGAGACACGGCGCCATGTTCTGGCCGGGTTACCGGCGGCAGACTTTCACCACCCGATGCGACTCCGGTCGCATCGGGTGGTGTCGTTTGAGGCCGGATCGGGGTGCGCTGCGGGGAAATCGATCGGCGGCGACTAATCTGACGTCGTGGCCGACACTCAGGGATTCGACGACAACGACGGCACCCAGACCGGGGGTGGAGCCGATGCTGGCGACCAGACGATGCCGCTGTCGCGGCATGTGTCCGACGACGCGGGCACGGGGGACCCAAGCCGGCCCGCCGAGTCGGCCGAGGCACGCGAGCCGCGTCATTTCGAGGCCGCGGATGCCGACGACGCCGACGAGGAGGCTCGTCCGTGGCGATTGAAGACCGACACCGACGACGAGAAGCCGCGGAAGCGGGGTTCGTTCCTGCGTGAGCTCGTCATCATCGTCGGCTGCGTTCTCCTGCTGACCTGGGTCCTGCAGACCTTCATCGCCCGCCAGTACGTGATCCCGTCGGAGTCGATGGAGAACACCCTGCACGGCTGTACCGGATGCACCAACGACCGCATTGTCATCGACAAGCTCGTATATCGATTCCATGATCCCGAGCCCGGCGACGTCGTCGTGTTCAAGGCTCCGACCGAATCGTGGATGGGCGACTGGAATTCCCCGCGGTCGACCAACCCGGTCGTGCGTGGATTCCAGGAAGGGCTGTCGTGGTTCGGGTTCGCGCCGCCGAACGAGAACAACCTCGTCAAGCGGGTGATCGCGACCGGCGGGCAGACCGTCGAGTGCCATAACGCCGAAGGTGTCGGTGTGAAGGTCGACGGCAAGGTGCTCGACGAGCCCTACATCGACCAGGACCTGCAGCGTGCGAATACGGGCGGACAGCAGCCCCCGCCGTGCCTCGGCGACGACTTCGGTCCGATCAAGGTGCCCGCGGGTCATGTCTGGGTGATGGGCGACAACCGGCTCAACTCCGCGGATTCGCGATTCCACATCGAGGACGAATATCAGGGGACCGTCCCGGTCGACGACATCCGCGGCAAGGTTCGCTTCATCATCTATCCGTTCTCGCGGATCGGTGGGGTGGACGCGGTCAACCCGCAGAACTGAGTCCGGCACAGGTGAGTAGGAGAGCAGCGATGACGTCGACTCGCTGGCCGCCGCGATCGCCCGTACGACGGGCGGCGTCCCTGCGTACCTACGAATTCGCCCTGCACCGGCAGGGGCTGGGTCCGGTGGCCGGGGTCGACGAAGCCGGTCGGGGGGCGTGTGCGGGGCCGCTGGTCGTCGCCGCATGCGTGCTGAAACCGACCCAGCTGTCGTCGCTGGCGGACCTCGACGACTCCAAGCGGCTCACCGAACGTGCGCGCGAGACGCTGTACCGTGCCGTGACCCGCTACGCACAGAGCTGGAGTGCGGTCATCATCGACGCCGCCGAGATCGACCGCATCGGCATCCACGTCGCGAACATCGAAGGTATGCGGCGGGCGGTGGCCGCTCTCGACGTCGCACCGGGATACGTGCTGTCCGACGGCTTCGCGGTGCCCGGTCTGACCGCGCCGTCGTTGCCGGTGATCGGGGGAGACGGCTCGGCGGCCTGCATCGCCGCGGCGAGCATCATCGCGAAGGTCACCCGTGATCGCATCATGGTGGCGTTGGACGACTCGTTGCCCGGCTATGACTTCGCCGTCCACAAGGGGTACAGCACCGCCCATCACATGGCATGCATCGACGTGTCGGGGCCGTCGGCCGAGCATCGGATGTCCTACCGGAACGTTGCCGCCCGTGTGGTTTCGAGCAACCGGATGAACAACGATAGGCTGACAGGATGAGTGCTGAGGATCTCGAGAAGTACGAAACCGAGATGGAACTCTCCCTGTACCGCGAGTACAAGGACATTGTCGGCCAGTTCACCTACGTGGTGGAGACCGAGCGGCGCTTCTACCTCGCCAACGCGGTGGACATGGTCCCGCGTAACACCGACGGTGAGGTCTACTTCGAACTGCGGATGAGCGACGCCTGGGTGTGGGATATGTACCGGCCGGCACGGTTCGTCAAACAGGTGCGGGTCGTCACCTTCAAGGATGTCAACATCGAGGAACTGGAGAAGCCGGAACTCCGGTTACCCGACGAGCCCTGACGGTAGCGACCGGACTTCCATCGTCACGCGCTCCACATCGCGATATTCATCCACAGATCGGCGCCCACGCCGGTCGTGAGCGGCAGATGTAGCGCTCCGGTCGTCGATCCTGGAGCGCATGACACATGATGCTGCGTCGCCGTCGCCCACCCCGCGAGCGGATCGTCGGGGCCGGATCGGCCGGTTGGGTGAGGATCTGGCCGTCGAATTCGTCACCGCCCGAGGATGGTCGGTGCTCGCCCGTAACTGGCGCACCCGCTACGGCGAACTGGATCTGATCGCGGCCGACGGTGCGGTTCTGGTGTTCGTGGAGGTGAAGACTCGGGCCAGTCGGGTCTTCGGGGACCCGGCGGAGGCGGTGACACCGGAGAAGTTGTCGCGTATGCACCGGTTGGCTCGCTCCTGGCTGGCCGAGCAGGAGCATGAGTACACCCAGATCCGATTCGACGTGATCGGCGTGCGGCTCGATCCACGGGACCCGCTCGATGTGGCGATGGCCGACGTCCGGCATCATCCCGGCGTCTTCCTGTGAGGTGACGAGATGGGTCTGGGGTGTACACATGCGGTGGGGCTCAACGCGTTTCTGGCGCAGGTGGTCGATGTGCAGGCGAGTATCGGGCAGGGACTACCGGGCTTCCTGATCACCGGGAACCCTGATCCCTCGGCGCGTGAGGCCAAGGATCGGGTGCGGGCGGCGGTGTCGAATTCGGGTTTCAAATTCCCGGAGATGAAGGTCACCGTCGCGCTGTCGCCGGCCGAGATGCTCAAGGTCGGTTCGGGATTCGACCTCGCGATGGCGGTGGCGGTACTGGCCGCGACGGGGCAGGCAGGCGCGGAGATGTTGCCCGCCACGGTCTTTCTCGGTGAACTGGCGCTCGACGGTGGCCTGCGACCCATTCGCGGCGTGCTGCCCGCGGTGATCGCGGCGCGCGCAGCCGGGTTTCGGCGGGCGGTGGTGCCGCGCGCGTCGGTGACCGAGGCGGCGCTGGTGGACGGGATGGATGTCGGTGGTGCCGACAACCTCGCCGACGTGGTCTGCTGGCTCGAAGGGGTGCGCACCCTGGACACGGTGAACGACGTGCCGGTTTCACCGCCACCCCCGGTACCGGACATGGCGGACGTCGTCGGTCAGCACGAGGCGCGCCATGCCCTCGAAATCGCCGCGGCCGGAGCCCATCACGTCCTCATGACCGGGTCGCCGGGCATCGGCAAGACGATGCTGGCGCGCCGGATGCCGGGCATCCTGCCGTCCCTGGCGACCGAGGAGTCACTGGAGGTCACCGCGATTCACTCGCTGACCGGATCGTTGTCGCCGGGACATCCGCTCATCACCGAACCGCCGTTCATCGCGCCCCATCACAGTTCCACGGTCACCGCGTTGCTCGGTGGCGGTACGGGCTTCGCGCAGCCGGGTGCGCTGTCCAAGGCGCACCGGGGTGTGCTGTTCCTCGACGAGTGCGCCGAGATGGGATCCAAAGTCCTCGATTCCCTGCGGCAGCCGCTCGAAGAGGGGGAGGTGCGGGTGCCCCGCCGGGACGGGGTGGCCATGTACCCAGCGCGTTTCCAACTGATCCTCGCGGCCAATCCCTGTCCGTGTGCGCCCGCCCACGACGTCGACTGCGTCTGCTCGGCCGTGGTCCGCAGGCGCTATCTCGGCAAACTGTCCGGACCGCTGATGGATCGTGTCGACATCCGGGTCAAGATGGAGCCGCCGGGCAATACCGCACTGATGACCGGGACCGGGGAGTCGAGCGCAGACGTGCGGGCCCGGGTGGTCGCGGCGCGCGCCGCGGCATTGGAGCGATGGGGTGAACACGGCTGGCGGACCAACGCCGAGGTTCCGGGATCGGCGTTGCGGCAACGGTTCCGGCTTCCACCCGCGACCCTCAAACCGGTTGAGTTGTTCCTCCGGGACGGGCGGGTGACCGCGCGCGGAGCGGATCGTGCGCTGCGATTGGCGTGGACCTTATGCGATCTGCGGGGTGCCGATCAACCGACCGAGAACGACGTCGCCGAGGCGCTGATGTATCGGGATCGGGGGTCGAACTGGTGAGCGCGCTACCCGACGACGAACTGCTGGCCTGGGCCTATCTTGCGCGGGTGGCCGAACCGCCGGCCGCGTCGGTGATCGCCCTGACCGCCGAACTCGGGCCGGTGGA
Source organism: Gordonia heveisoli (assembly GCF_030315745.1). Lineage (GTDB taxonomy): Bacteria > Actinomycetota > Actinomycetes > Mycobacteriales > Mycobacteriaceae > Gordonia. Next base: position 23,411 of record NZ_JASXSH010000005.1, read on the forward strand.
CGCCGCCGCCGCGATCCGGGCACGTTCGGTGCCTGCCGCTCACCATGCGGTGCTGGCGGTGACCCAGGCCAGGGCGGACACCGATGTGGCGGCCGCCGATCTCGATAGCGCCGAGCGGGTCGGGGCGCGGCTGGTGACTCCGGCTGACGCGGAGTGGCCCGGTTTCGCCCTGCTGGCGCTGGACCAGGCCGACACCGCTGCGAAAGGTGGTGAGCCGCTGGCACTGTGGGTGCGTGGTCCGGCGCGCCTCGACGACCTGGTGACGTCGGCGATCGCGATCGTCGGTTCCCGGGCGGCGTCGGCCTACGGCGAACATGTGACCGGGATGCTCGCGTCCGGTGTCGCGCAGGCCGGTTGCGCGGTCATCTCCGGTGGCGCATTCGGGATAGACGGTGCGGCGCATCGGGCGGTCGTCGCCGCGGGCGGGGTGACCGCGGCCGCGATGGCGTGCGGTATCGACCGCGATTACCCGGCCGCTCACACCACTCTGCTGCGGGAGGTGGCCCGCACCGGTGCGGTGATCAGTGAGTACCCGCCCGGCACCGGGGCGGCGAAACATCGCTTCCTGACCCGCAATCGGCTGGTCGCCGCGCTCAGCGAAGCGACCGTCGTCGTCGAGGCGGGCCGACGGTCGGGCGCGGCGAATACGGCGGCCTGGGCTCGCAAACTCGGGCGTCCACTGGGGGCGGTGCCCGGGCCGGTCACCTCGGCGACGTCGGTCGGCTGCCACCGGATGATCGCCGATGAACTGGCGGTCCTGGTCGGCGACGTCGACGGGGTGCTGGCTTTGGCGCATCCGGAAGGCAAGGCGGAGAGGGGAAGTGGTCGGGTGCGGGTGACCGACGCGCTGGACGCAGATCAGTGTCGTGTGCACGATGCATTCCCGGCACGCGGGGTGGTGTCGCTGGATGAGATTGCCTACACATCCGGGCTGGCGGTCTCGGTGGTGCGCACGGCCCTGGCCGTGCTGGAGGTGCGGGGCCTGGTCGATGGCGATGGTGCCCGGTGGCAGTTGTCGGGCTAGTCCTCAGGGGGTGGTGATCAGGTTGATGAGGAAGCGGAGATCCTGGTGGGCGGTCGCGCTGAACTGCCCGTACGAGCGGATGAAGCCGATGCCGCCGTAGAGCAGGGCGGTGGCCCGGGAGCGTGCCTGGTCGGCGTCGAAGCCGAGTTCGGTGAGGGTGGTCTCGGCGAGTGCCAGCACGGTCTTGTCCATGTCCACCACCGAGGCGGCGAGGGTGGCATCTGTGTCGGCCCACCGTCGGATCGCGGCCTCGACCTGCCAGCGATGCGGATCGGCGGCAAGATCGCCGATCGCGGCCAGACGCGTTGCCGCAGGTTTCGCGCGCATACCGAGGATCAGGGCGCGGGCGTCGGCGTGCTGCTCGCGGAAGCGCTCGGCCAACGCTTCGCGCATCGCGCCGATGTCGGCGAAGTGCCAGTAGAAGCTGCCCTTGGTGACGCCGAGGATGACACTGAGCCGTGCCACCTTGAGCGCCTCGGGTCCCTCGTCGATGAGGAGCCGCATGGCCGCGTCGAGCCAGTCCTCCGCGCCCAGTCGCGGCGCACGCTTCGTTGCGGTGTGGTCGGACATTCTTCCCCCCAGGCTGCGTGTCGGCGAGCGCCGACCGCTGAAGTTTACCAATGTGAATCATCTGTAGATCGCGTGAATGTCTGGGGTCCTTACTTCTGCCTGGTCAGTAGGCATTTCGCATCGTTACTCATGCGAACGATTAGGGCCTCCGGTTAGGTCGCCCTAATCTCGCTACGAATCGGGCGTACGCTGGGTGCCCGACGAGGAGGTTGTGTGGCCAAGCGAGTGAACACGATGACGGTGCTCCGCACGGAACGATTGTCGCCGCATTTCGTGCGGGTCTACCTGGGTGGTGACGGCTTCGACGGATTCGCACCCGCACTGGGTGCCGCCGGGGAGCCGGACACCGATATGTACGTCAAGATCGCCTTTGCGCCCGCGGGTGTCGTCTATCCGGAACCGTTCGACCCGCAGGAGCTGCGGGCCACACTGCCGCCGGAGGAACAGCCCATCTTGCGCACCTACACGGTCCGCCGGGTCGACGACGAGCGTCGTGAGATCGCCATCGACTTCGTGGTGCACGGGGATGAGGGCATCGCCGGGCCGTGGGCCGCATCGGCTCAGCCTGGCGAAACGGTGACCTTCCTCGGGCCCGGAAGCGGCTACCGCCCCAAGGCCGACGCGCCCTGGCATCTGCTGGCCGCCGACGAGGCCGGCTTGCCCGCGCTGGCGGCCGCACTGGAGGCATTGCCCGACGATGCGGTCGCAAAGGTGTTCATCGAGGTCGCCGGTCCCGAGGATGAGCTCGAGCTGACCGCCCCGGTCGGTGCGGAGATCGTGTGGGTGCATCGTGGTGGCCCAGCCGGGGAGGTCGGTGACGACGTCTCCGGTGACAATGCGCCACTGATCGCGGCGGTGCGCGGCGCCGAATGGCTTGCGGGTGAACCTCATGTGTTCATCCACGGCGAAGCTCAGGTGGTGATGCACAACCTGCGTGGCTACGTGCGTAAGGAACGGGGGGTGAAGGCGGCCAACGCATCCATCTCGGGGTACTGGCGACGTGGGCGTACCGAAGAGGGCTTCCGGCGGTGGAAGTCGGATCTTCGGGCCGCCGAGGAGGGTGTCGCGCAGATCTGATGTGCGCGGTCACCGGAATGCATCGATCCGGGGCGCGATCCGCGTGTGCGGTTGCGCACCGCGGTCATGGGCGCTGTGCTGGGACCCATGCTCGATGACTTCGCCGACTATCTGCGCCTGGAATCCGGGCGCAGCCCGCATACCGTGCGGGCCTATGTCGGCGATATCCGTGCGCTGATCTCCTTTGCCGGGGCTCGGGGTGTGGAACCGCGGGCGATCGACCTCGCGCTGCTGCGCGCCTGGCTCGCGGAGAACACGCGCCGGGGTGCCGCCCGCACCACCGTCGCGCGCCAGGTGTCATCGGCAAAGGTCTTCTGCGCGTGGGCTGTTCGCGAGCAGATCATGGACAGCGACCCGGCTCAGCGGTTGCGTGCACCCAAAGCGCACCGCACGCTCCCTGCTGTGCTGAGTCCGGAACAGGCCGAGAAGGCGATGGCCACCAGCGCGCCCGACCAGGGCAATCCCGACGACCCGATCGCATTACGGGACCGGGTGATCATGGAGTTGCTGTACGCCACCGGTATTCGTGTCGGGGAGCTCTGTGGAGTCGACATCGGAGATATCGACCGGGAACGGCGGGTGCTGAGGGTGATCGGCAAAGGCGACAAGGAACGCAGCGTGCCGTATGGGCGGCGGGCGGCGGAGGCCATCGATCGTTGGTTGCGCGAGGGTCGGGCGGAACTGGCCGGCGAGCGATCGGGGGCGGCCCTGCTGCTCGGTGCACGCGGTGGTCGCCTCGATCAGCGGATGGCGCGAGCGGTGGTCAACCGCGCCGTGGAGGCGGCGGACGGTCCGGCGATGGGGCCGCACGGACTGCGGCACAGCGCGGCCACCCACCTCCTCGAGGGAGGTGCCGATCTGCGCGTGGTGCAGGAACTCCTGGGTCATTCGTCGTTGGCCACCACCCAGATCTATACGCATGTCAGCGTCGAGCGGCTGCGCGCGGTGCATCAGCAGGCCCATCCACGGGCGTGACCGCCGACGGGGCGCCGACAGGCGGTGTCGATGACGAGCCGATCGGTTTGAGGCGTATCCGGACGGCACCGATCAACCCGAGTGGATTGACGTAGCGCGCGGTCGGGCCGGTGCCGCGCCGCGCACCCCAATGGAGACAGCCGGGCGCCGGGCAATCGGGGTGCCCGGACTCCACGGTGCCGATGACCTCGCCGCGGACGACGGTGCTGCCGATCGGCACCGAGGCGCGGACGGGTTCATACGTAGTGATCAGCCCGGCGGGATCGGCGGGGGAATCGTGGGCGATCGAGATTACCGGCCGGCCGGCCACGTCGCCGACGAATCGCACCCGACCCGATCCGGCGGCCAGCACCGGGGTGCCGGGCACGGCCGACAGATCGACGCCGCGGTGCCCGGGCAGCCATCGCCGGGTGGGGGGATCAAAGCTGGTCACCACGGTCGGGCGGCCGGGGAGCGGGACTGTATAGGCCCGATCGGCATGGGCCCCGGCGGCAGGCAGGGCGAGTAGTACCAGGAGGAGAATCGTCAGGCCGCGCAATCGTGATCGTGGGTGTGCGGTTGGCATACCTGTGTTGACGCAGCGGCGGGCCGCGGGGATCCATCAGCGGCGGGCCGCGGGGATCCATCGGCGGCGGGCCGCGGGGATCCATCGGCGGCGGGCCGCGGGGATCCATCGGCGGCGGGCCGCGGGGATCCATCGGCGGCGGGCCGCGGGGATCCATCGGCGGCGGGCCGCGGGGATCGGCGAATCGGTTTTGGTTTACCGGGCCTGACCGGCGTAAACTCTTCGGCGCACCTCGTCACCAGGCGGGGTGACTTCGCGCGCCTGCAGTTCCGGTGGCTCGATCGCGGGTGTTCTCGCAGGTCGTACGGCCGGGACAAGGTCTCACACGAGCGGTCCGAGGATGAAGATCCGAGGTTTCGTACGAGCGTAGGCGCCAGGGTCGGCGCCACCGGTGTCGACGTCAACTGCACACAAAGGATTGAGAACTCATGGCTGTCGTGACCATGAAGCAGCTGCTGGACAGCGGCGCACACTTCGGGCATCAGACCCGCCGTTGGAACCCGAAGATGAAGCGATTCATCTTCACCGACCGCAACGGCATCTACATCATCGACTTGCAGCAGACGCTGACCTACATCGACAAGGCCTACGAATTCGTCAAGGAGACCGTCGCCCACGGTGGCACGATCCTCTTCGTCGGCACCAAGAAGCAGGCTCAGGAGTCCATCGCGGCCGAGGCCACCCGTGTCGGCATGCCTTACGTCAACCAGCGCTGGCTGGGTGGCATGCTCACCAACTTCCAGACCGTTCACAAGCGCCTGCAGCGCATGAAGGAACTGGAAACCATGGAGCAGACCGGTGGCTTCGAGGGACGCACCAAGAAGGAAATCTTGATGCTGACCCGCGAGAAGAACAAGCTGGAGCGCACCCTCGGCGGTATCCGCGACATGGCCAAGGTTCCCTCGGCCGTGTGGGTTGTCGACACCAACAAGGAGCACATCGCGGTCGGTGAGGCTCGCAAGCTCAACATTCCGGTCATCGCGATCCTCGACACCAACTGCGATCCCGACCTCGTCGACTACCCGATCCCGGGCAACGACGACGCCATCCGCAGCGCCGCACTGCTGACCCGTGTGGTCGCTTCCGCGGTTGCCGAGGGTGTGCAGGCTCGTGCCGGTGCCGCCGCAGGCGACGCCAAGCCCGAAGCCGGTGCGGGTGAGCCCCTCGCCGAGTGGGAGCAGGAACTGCTGACCCAGGCCGCGGCTCCGGCCGCCGAGGGCACCGGCGAGACCGCCGCTCAGTAGTCGGTACCGATTTCCCGTCGGGCCGGGACATTCCTCCCGGCCCGACGACCACCAAATCTCTTCCGAAGGAGGCTCGCCAACGATGGCGAACTACACCGCAGCCGATGTGAAGCGACTTCGCGAGCTCACCGGCTCTGGAATGCTGGACTGCAAGAACGCGCTGGCCAACAACGACGGTGACTTCGACAAGGCCGTCGAGGAACTGCGCATCAAGGGTGCCAAGGACGTCGGCAAGCGTGCCGAGCGTTCGACCGCCGAGGGTCTCGTCGTCGCCAAGGACGGCGCTCTCGTCGAGCTGAACTCCGAGACCGACTTCGTCGCCAAGAACGACGAGTTCCAGGCTCTCGCCGACCAGGTCGTCGCGGCGGCCGTCGCGGCCAAGACCAACGACGTCGACGTTCTCAAGGCCGCTGCCCTGGGCGACGGCACCGTCGATGAGGCCATCGCGGCTCTGTCGGCCAAGATCGGTGAGAAGCTCGAACTGCGTCGCGTCGCCTACTACGACGGACCGGTCGCGGTCTACCTGCACAAGCGTGCTTCGGATCTGCCGCCTGCCGTCGGCGTGCTGGTGTCCTACGCCGGTGAGGGCGACGCCGCAGCCGAGGCTGCTCGTGGCGCTGCCATGCAGGTCGCCGCGCTCAAGGCGCGCTACGCCACCCGCGAGGAGGTGCCCGCCGACGTCGTCGAGAACGAGCGCCGCATCGCCGAGCAGACCGCCAAGGAAGAGGGCAAGCCCGAGCAGGCGCTGCCGAAGATCGTCGAGGGACGCGTCAACGGCTTCTATAAGGACGTCGTGCTGCTCGACCAGCCGTCCGTCCAGGATTCGAAGAAGACCGTCAAGGCTCTTCTCGATGAGGCTGGCGTGACCGTGAACGGATTCGTCCGTTTCGAGGTCGGCCAGGCCTGATCTTCCTCGGAGTCCTTGCGACGCCGACCCGTACTACGACCGCCCCGTCTCTTCGGAGATGGGGCGGTCGTCGTCTTCGTGGGTGTGTATACGTATGGGGGACAAAACAACCGATGTGTCAGCGGCGCCCGGCCCGGACGAGCGCGGTGAGCATCGCGATGGCCGCGGTGATTCCGGCCAGGACCCACAGCGTGATCTGAAACGCGCCGAGGAAGGTGCTTGCGGTCACCGCTGCGGCGGCCTCCTGTATCGCCGGACGTGCCAGTGTCACCGCGGTGGCCACCGGACCATCGGTTGGCGTCCGGGTGTCGTCGGCCGAGCAACGAGGGGCCGGCCGTTCGGGATGTGCGGACTGAAGTTGGGCGGTCGCGCAGGAGGCGAAGCGATCGGCCACGATCGGCACGAAGAGCGGCTGCACGCCCGAATCCGCCAGTGCCATCGTAAGATCGGCCCGCACCGCGGGTACGGCGGTGGTGGTCTGTGTGGCGACCTGGCCGAAGAAGAAGATGGTCACCACGGCCAAACCGAGGGACGCCCCGATCTGCTGGACTGTCGGGATGGTGCCCGACGCCGATCCGACCGTCTGTTCGGAGGTGTCCGACAGGATCACCGTCTGTAGCGGCGCGACGAACAGTCCGGTGCCGATGCCGCCGAGTATCAGTGGCGCGAGAATGGTGGGTACGGAAAGTGTTTCGGTCGCCGGATCGATGACTGCGGCGAGCCAGCAGAAGGCGACGGCAAGTGTTGCCGCACCTGTGCCCAGCGTGGTGGCCGCGCTGGTCCGGGCGACGATGGCGGGGGAGAGGATCGAGCCGCCCGCGGCGCCCACCGCGAACGGTAGGGCGAGCAACCCGGTGTGCAGGGCCGAGTATCCCAGGCCGAACTGGGCCGAGATCGACACCGTGAAGAAGAAGCCTGCGAACACGCTGAAGAACAGCAGGGACAGCGTGAGCCCGACGCGGAATCGCCGCGATGCGAAAAGGTCCATCCGCAGCAGGGGTGCGCCGCCTCGGCGCATCAGCGCGCGCTCGTGTCCGACGAAGGCGGCCAGTAGGACCACGGCGACCGCCATCATCAGCCACAGTCGGGCAGGCCATTCCTGCTCGCGGCCGACGGCCAGCGGATACAGCAGGCCGAACAGGCCCGCCCCGGACAGCAGCATACCGACGATGTCGGGCGGCACCGGGTCGGGATCACGGGCGGTGGGTAGTCGTCGGCGGGCCAGCACACAGGCGACGACGGCGAGTGGGACGTTCACGAAGAAGATTGTCCGCCAGCCCCATCCGAAGAGGTCGGCGTCGACGAGCAGGCCGCCGATCACCGGACCGAGGATGGCGGCGAGTCCGGCGACCGCACCGTAGACACCGAAGACGAGCCCGTGCAGATCCTTGCCGAAAAGTGCGGCGATCAGCGCCAGGGTCTGCGCCGACATCAGCGCCGCACTGATGCCCTGCGCGCCGCGGAAGACGATGAGTGCCAGCGGATCGGTGGCGAGACCGCACAGCACCGACGTCACGGTGAAGGCGACCATCGCCGTGATGAACATCCGGCGGCGTCCCCATCGTCCGCCCAGCGTCGCCGCGGTCAGCAGGGTGCAGGCGAAGGCCAGTGTGTACACCGTGAGCACCAGCAGTTGTTCCGAGGTCGATGCACCGAGGTCGGCGGTGAGATCGGGCAGCGCGATATTCACGATGGTGGTGTCGAGCATCTGCATGAACACGCCAAGCAGGCAGCCGGCGAGCGCCAGCCATGACTCCCGCCGAACCGGTTGCCGGACAGCCCGATCCCGACCGGTGGCCGGGCCCGCGGTCACGAGGTGAGGGCAGGGAGTGCGGGCTGATAGTCACCCTGGTTGGCGACCGTGGTGACCACCTCGACGAAGCGTTCGACGTAGCGTCGGACCGAGTCGGCGGCGGTCTCGGTCTCCGGGTACAGGAAGGTGATGGTGGTGGATTCCGCGAATCGGTTGACCCACATGTACACCTCTTCGCTGCTACCGCGGTTGCCGAACAGGCAGCCGTTCGCGGTCTCGAAGATCTCCACACCCGGCAGTTTCCGCACGTCGATGTAGGAGACCATCGGTACGGTCCATCCCGGTCGTACCCTGATGCCGTCCTCCGGCCGCACCAGTTCGAGGACCCGGTGGAAGGAGACGTCGGTGAGTTCTTTGCCCTCGGCGTAGCTGCGGGCGGCTTCGGGGGCAAGGGTGGCGAAGGAGGTGTGCTCTCCGACCCGCAGCGGCACCGGAATCAGGCTGGTGAACCAGCCGACCGAGTTCCGTTCGTCTTCGGTGGCCCGGGTGCTCTTCGGGGTCATTCCGAAATAGGTTGCCTCCCCGGTGAATTCGGCATATAGCAACCCAGCGGTGGCCATGATGCCGGAGATGACGTTCGCCCCGAGGCTGCGGCACACATCCTCGAAACGCTGTGCGGTCGACTCGTCGAAGACGGTGGTCGTCAGATGCGCGCTACGGGTGTAGCCCTCCTCGTCGGTGTCGAGGGGGAGGGGGAAGTGCGGCAGTTCGCCGTCGTTCGCCGATACGAGGTCGATCCAGCGCTGGACGTGCGCCGATTCCCGGGTCAGTTCACGGGAGATGGCCCGTTCGCGCGCACAGTAGTCGACGTAGCTGCCGGCGGCCGGGAGTTCGGCCCCGGTGCCGAAGGCGGCATTGACGTACAGGGTCATCAGTTCCATGCAGGTCAGCGCCTGCGAGATGCCGTCGGTGTTGAGGTGGTCGACGGCGGCGTACAGCGTGAAGCCGCCCTCCCATTCGATGGTGCCGAAGGTGAAGCAGTCCCAGCTGAACGGTCCCGGCGTCTCGTCTTGGACAAGTATCCGGATCTCGGTCGGGCTGAGTAGTCCGTGCTCGGCGGGGATCATGTCGACGATCTCCGGGTCGATGAGGTGGCGATCGATCGTGCCGTCGTCGGCTATCGAGAACCAGGAGCGGAAGCTGTCGTGGCGCCGGACGAACTCGTTGACCGCGGTGGTCATCGCGGCCGCATTGAGGGGGGTCTGGAAGTCGAAGGCCATCAGGCACAGCCGGGCGAACCGGAAGCCTGCGGACTCGTTTCGCCAGGCGGCCCGGAGGTATTCCTCCTGCTGATGGGAAGCCGGAACGGGATGTGCCACAGCAGTTTCGGCAGACGTCACCGACGCTAGCGAGGCCACCCAGCTGGTCAACTGTCCCGGACGGGGGTTCCACTCTTCGATTAGTCCGAAATTCAACATTTGGGGGGGTACCTCGATTCACTCTGGGGGAGTTGAGATTCGGGACACGCCGTAATACGACTGTGACCTGTCCTCCCAATGGGGAGGCACGCTACACCCACCGCACCGTTTGTCGCCAGTACAACCCAGAAACTCGGTGAGACGTGAAACCGATTGCGTATCACCAGGTTTTGTGGGTCGAGAGACCCAGTTTCCTGGACATCTGACCCACGTGGACAACGCCGGATTTGTCGGGCAGACTGCCGGGCATCGACGGCGCGTGAGCCTCGTCGGGGCGTCGTCGGGGCACAACTGGGAGAAAACGTATTGATGAACCAGCATGCCGACCGCGGAGTCTCCTCGAGAGCCGGGCTTCGGGGATGTGTGGCCTGGTCGTTCGCCGTCGCGATGGTGGTGGCGGTGTTGGGCCTGCCTGCGCAGGCGTCGGCGGTCCCTGGTGCGCGGATCGTCGCCGAACATGTGCAGCGCGGCGGTGAGATCGACCTGACGGTCCGGTCGGTGTCCATGCGCACCGCAATGTCGGTAAAGGTGTTGCCCGCCAAGGGTTTTAGTCCAGCTCCGACGCTCTACCTGCTCAATGGTGCGGCCGGTGGCGAGGGCGGCAGCAGTTGGTTCGACCGCACCGATATCCGGTCCTACTTCGCCGACCGGCATGTCAACGTCGTCGTACCGATGGGCGGGGCGGCCAGCTACTTCACCGACTGGCAGCGTGAAGATCCCACCCTCGGCGTGCAGAAGTGGTCGACCTTTCTGACCAAGGAACTTCCCGCGGCGATCGACCGACGCTTCAATGGCAACGGCCGCAATGCAATTGCCGGAATCTCGATGGCCGGCACCTCGGTGTTCCAACTGTCGCTGCACGCGCCGAAGCTCTATCAGGCGATCGGATCCTTCAGTGGATGCGCCCAGACCAGCGATGCGCTCGGGCAACTGGTGGTGCGGATGGTCGTCGAAGGCCGTGGCGGCGCAAACACGCTGAACATGTGGGGGCCACCGAGCGATCCCGCCTGGCGCGCCAACGACCCGTACGTGCATGTCGAGGCGTTCCGCGGCAAGTCGATCTACGTCTCCAACGGCTCCGGTGCACCCGGCCGCTATGACACCCTGCAGGGCCCAGGCATCGACGGGAACGGAACCAAGCTGTTCGACCAGATCGCGGTCGGTGCGGTGATCGAGACGGCAACCGCCGAATGCACGCGCAATCTGCAACGACGGATGCAGGCTGCCGGGGTTCCGGCGACCTTCCATCTCTATCCGGGCGGCACCCATGCGTGGCCGTACTGGCAGGACGAACTCCACCGGGCGTGGCCGCAGTTCGCATCGGCGCTGGGCGCATGAGCCGGCGCGTCGAGTCGTCGCCCAACGGAGGGCCGACGCGTCGCCCGGTGCCCGATTCCACGGTGTCGTCGTCGGGAGGGTCGGCGACCTGGCTGGAGTCCAACACCTGGGAACGATCCCAGCCGGTGCTGGCCGATCTGGTCGCCCGCAAGAACGGGCGGACCATCTCCGTGGTACTGCCCGCGCTCGACGAAGAGGCGACCGTCGCGGCGGTCATCGCCTCGGTGCGTCCTCTGGTCGGCTCCCTCGTCGACGAGATCGTCGTCGTCGACTCCGGTTCCACCGATGCGACCATCGCGCGTGCCGCGGCGGCCGGGGCCCGCGTGGAGACCCGCGAGTCCGCGCTGCCCGGGGTGCCGGTGACCTCGGGCAAGGGGGAAGTGTTGTGGCGTTCCCTGTCGGCGACGACCGGTGACATCGTCGTCTTCCTGGACAGCGACCTCATCGACCCCGATCCGCTCTACGTCCCGCGACTGGTCGAGCCGTTGCTCACCGTCGACGACCTGCATCTGGTCAAAGGGTTCTACCGGCGGCCGATGCTCGGATCCGAAGGTGTGGACCCCGCCGGTGGTGGACGGGTCACCGAACTGCTGGTGCGCCCGCTGATCGCGGCGCTGCGCCCGGAGTTGGGCGGGGTGATCCAGCCCCTCGGCGGTGAATACGCCGGCACGCGCGAACTGCTCACCGCCATCCCGTTCGCGCCCGGATACGGCGTGGAGATCGGCATCCTGCTCGACACCCTGACCCACTATGGGATCGACGCGATCGGCCAGGTCAACCTCGGGGTGCGAATCCACCGCAATCGGCCGTTGACCGAACTCGGCCCGATGGGGCGACAGATCGTCTCGACGCTCCTCGGTCGGCTCGGCATCGAGGATTCCGGCGCACCGTTGACCCAGTTCCAGCTCGACGACGACGGGTTCACCGTCGCGCGCAGCTATCCGGTCACCGATGACCGGCCGCCGATGCGTTCGGTGGTGGGGGAGTTGCTCGCCGGAGGTATCGGTCACTGAGCTTCGACACGCGTCACCGGACGGTACGAGGGAGGACGTACGATAGTTCACCGAACCGACGAGTGAGGAAGTTGATGAGCGAAGTGTCCGACCAGAATCAGTCCGAGCGTCATGGATTCCAGCGGGTACTGCTCAAGCTCGGTGGTGAGATGTTCGGTGGCGGCGAGGTCGGCCTCGATCCCGACGTCGTCGGTACGGTCGCCGACCAGATCGCCGACGTCGTCGCCTCGGGTGTGCAGGTTGCCGTAGTCATCGGCGGTGGAAACTTCTTCCGCGGCGCCGAACTCCAACAGCGCGGTCTCGACCGGGCCCGGTCGGACTACATGGGCATGCTGGGTACCGTGATGAACTGCCTCGCCCTACAGGACTTCCTGGAGAAGCGTGGGGTCACCACCCGCGTGCAGACCGCCATCACGATGGGACAGGTCGCCGAGCCCTATCTGCCGCTGCGTGCTCAGCGACATCTGGAGAAGGGGCGTGTGGTCATCTTCGGTGCCGGTATGGGCATGCCGTACTTCTCCACCGACACCACCGCCGCGCAGCGCGCACTGGAGATCAAGGCTGAGGTCGTATTGATGGCCAAAGCTGTCGACGGGGTCTACAGCGACGACCCCCGGACCAACCCCGACGCCACTCTGTACCGCGAGATCACCCACCGTGAGGCGCTGGACAAGCAACTGAAGGTGGCCGACGCGACCGCCTTCAGTCTCTGTATGGACAACAAGATGCCGATGCTGGTGTTCAATTTGCTCGAGCAGGGCAACATCGCGCGTGCCGTCGCCGGCGAGCCGATCGGCACCCTGGTGCGGTCCTGACCGCCCAGCACAGTCAGACCACTACCGAGCCGACCCACTGACCGTAGAAACGGGGACCAGATGATTGACGACGCGTTGTTGGACGCCGAGGAGAAGATGGAAAAGGCGGTGAACGTCGCCAAGGAGGACATGGGTTCCATCCGGACCGGTCGCGCCAATCCGGCGATGTTCAACAAGGTCAGCATCGAGTACTACGGTGCGCTCACGCCGATCACGCAGGTCTCCAGCATCACCACCCCCGAGCCACGGCTGGTCGTCATCAAGCCCTACGAGGCGTCGAGCCTGCGGGATATCGAGACCGCGATCCGCAACTCGGATCTCGGCGTGAACCCGACCAACGACGGCAACATCATCCGGGTGTCGATCCCGCAACTGACCGAGGATCGTCGTCGTGACCTGGTCAAGCAGGCCAAGGGCAAGGGTGAGGACGCCAAGGTCGCCATCCGCAACGTGCGCCGCAAGGCCGCTGACGAACTCAAGCGGATCCAGAAGGACGGCGAGGCCGGTGAGGACGACGTGGTGCGCGCCGAGAAGGAACTCGACAAGACCACCGCGGGGTATGTGCAGCAGGTCGATGAACTGGTGAAGCACAAAGAATCCGAATTGCTCGAGGTGTGAGCGCCGCCCCGCAACGACGCGGTCAGCGCCGGAATACCTCTGGACCGACGTCGTCTTCCTCCGCCGGTGAGCCGCCCACCGGCCCGGCATCAGGTAGCGCGTCGGCTTCGGGCTCCCCGGAAAAGAAGTCGCGCGCCGGTCGTGACCTGCCGGCCGCCATCGGCGTAGGGGTATCGCTCGGGGCCGCGATCATCGTCATCCTGCTCTTCGCGCCGAAGGTGTGGTTCGGTCTGGTCGCCGTCGCACTGGCGATCGCCACCTGGGAAGTCGCCAAGCGCCTGCGCGCGGGTGGTTACGACATCGCGCTCTGGCCGCTGCTGATCGGTGGGCAGGCCATCATCTGGGCGAGTTGGCCGTGGGGGCAGACCGGACAGCTGACGGCGTTCACGGCGACAGTGCTGGTCGCGATGGTGTGGAAGCTACTTGCGCAGGGATTGTCCGAGGCCCCCAAGAATTACCTGCGCGACCTCGCGATCACCGTGCTGGTGCTGGCGTGGTTGCCGCTACTCGCCTCGTTCGGCACCTATCTCGTCGTGCAGGACGACGGCGCCGCCCGGGTGGCCACCCTGATGATCGTGGTGGTCTGCTCGGATGTCGGCGGGTATGCGGCCGGGGTGCTCTTCGGTAAGCATCCGATGGCGCCGGCGATCAGTCCCAAGAAGTCCTGGGAGGGGATGGCAGGCTCATTGCTGGTCGGCGGCATCGGCGCGGTCTGCTCGGTGCACTTCCTGTTGGGCAACCACTGGTGGATCGGCCTGATTCTCGGGCCGGGTCTGGTGATCTGCGCAACGCTCGGTGACCTCGTCGAATCCCAGGTCAAACGGGACCTCGGGATCAAGGACATGGGTACGCTGCTGCCCGGCCACGGCGGGATCATGGACCGGCTGGACTCACTACTGCCATCGGCGTTCGTGGTGTGGGCGGTGCTGACCGCGCTGCTGTGAGCGCGTGGGCTACTTGCCAGCCTTCTTCAGGGCGCGTCGCATCTGCAACATCCGCAGACCACCGATCAGCGCCACGATGAGCGCGCCGGCGATCGCGGCGATCAGGAGGCTGACGCCGACGGGCAGGTCGACCGTCCAGAACAGCAGGGTGATCGCCTGGGACTCCAGATTCTGCAGGATGAAGACCAGGAGCAGGATCAGGATGATCGCCCCGATGACCAGTCCGTAGAAGGTGGCGCGGGTGCGCGTGTGCTCGACATCGCGAACGCTGTTGCGCAGTTCATTGCGTTCGTTGAGCAGCGCCTGGTGTTCGGCGGCGGCCTGCGGGTCCACCGGCGGCGCGTCAAAGGCGGTGGGATCGAGGTGTCCCGCCGTGGGGTCGACGCCGGGATGCTGCGGATCTGGTGTCGTCATCGCCCCATCATTACATGCGACAATGGCTGCATGACGTCATTGCCACTCGTGTTCGACGCGCCCAAACGCGGGCGCCCGCCGACACATTTCACCGACCTCGAACCGGAGGCGCGGATCGCGGCGGTGACCGAACTGGGCCTACCGAAGTTCCGGGCCGACCAGCTCGCCCGGCAGTACTACAGCCGACTCAACGCCGACGTCGCCGAAATGACCGATCTGCCCGCAGGTGCTCGCGAGTCGGTCGGCGAACGGTTGTTCCCGCAGCTGCTGAACCCGGTCCGGCACATCTCCTGTGACGACGGCAGTACCCGCAAGACCTTGTGGCGTCTGCACGACGGAACGCTGCTGGAATCGGTGCTGATGCGTTACACCGACCGCAACACCCTGTGCATCTCCAGCCAGGCCGGTTGCGGCATGGCCTGCCCGTTCTGTGCGACCGGCCAGGGCGGTCTCGACCGTAATCTGTCCACCGGCGAGATCGTCGACCAGGTCCGGGCGGCTGCGCGATCGTTGCGCGACGGCGAGTTCGGCGAGCCCGGACGCCTGTCGAATGTCGTGTTCATGGGTATGGGCGAGCCGCTGGCCAATTACAAACGGGTGGTCAGCGCGGTACGACAGATCACCGCACCCGCACCGCAGGGGCTGGGCATCTCGGCCCGGTCGGTCACCGTGTCGACCGTCGGGCTCGCCCCGTCGATCCGCAGGCTCGCGGACGAGGGCCTGTCGGTCACCCTCGCGGTCTCCTTGCACACCCCCGACGACGAACTCCGCGACACCTTGGTCCCGGTCAACAACCGATGGTCGGTGCAGGAGGTGCTCGACGCCGCGCGGTACTACGCCGACACCACCGGTCGTCGGGTGTCGATCGAGTACGCACTCATCCGTGACGTCAACGACCAGCCGTGGCGTGCGGACATGCTCGGTCAGAAGCTGCACAAGGCGCTGGGATCGCTGGTCCATGTGAACCTGATCCCGCTGAACCCGACACCAGGCTCGGAATGGGACGCCAGTCCCAAGCCGGTCGAGCGTGAGTTCGTCCGGAGGGTCCGGGAGCAGGGGGTGTCCTGCACCGTGCGCGACACCCGCGGCCAGGAGATCGCGGCGGCCTGTGGTCAGCTCGCCGCCGAGGAACGCTGACCACGACCCGAATACAGACGGACCGCCCGTGGTGAACGGGCGGTCCGAAGTGGTGCCGGCGCCGGAGTCATCCGGCGAGAAGTTCTGAGTGGGTTCAGCGCTTCCAGGTGCCGCGGTTGCGGAGGGTGCCGTAGATGGCCAAGCCGACCAGGCCTGCGGCGATGGCGACGAGGTAGATGTCCTCGACATGGCCGACATGGTTGCCGATCAGCATGCCGAGCAGTGCGATGACACACAGGATGGTCATCGTCCAGTAGGTCTTGACCGCGCCGTTGCCGTGCCAGCCGAACCGTGCGGACGGTGCTTCCGAGGGTTCACGAACCCAGCCGGTGTCGATGACGTCGGTGTGCTGCACATCGGTGCTTGCCACAGGGGACTCCTCACTGCGCGGACGTCAGATCTCTGACGATCGGTAGTAGTTCAGCGATCAGCATAGCGGTATCGCCGCCCGATCATCGCAGTGCCATCGCCGTAACCGCCGGGGTCGGCGCTCACCCGGCCCCGGACGCGTCGAACTGACAGAATTCGGCCATGTCGCCAATTCCACAGTCGTCGTCGGGAGATCGTTCACCGCACACGCTGGCCGCCTATCGCGCGGAGAATTATCCGCGCGACATGATCGGCTATGGCGCCACCCCGCCTGACCCGCAGTGGCCCGGCGGTGCGAAGATCGCCGTCCAGTTCGTCCTCAACTATGAGGAGGGTTCGGAGAACAACGTCCTCGACGGTGACGCCGCGAGTGAGACCTTCCTGTCCGAGATGATCGGCGCGCAGGCCTTCGGTAACCGCCACATGAGTATGGAATCGCTCTACGAATACGGCTCGCGAGCCGGGGTGTGGCGGATCCTGCGACTGTTCTCCGACCGTGGGCTGCCGCTGACCATCTTCGCGGTCGCCCAGGCGATGGCGCGCAACCCCGAGGCGGTCGCCGCCTTCGCCGAGCGCGGCGACGAGATCGCCTGCCACGGCCTGCGCTGGCTGAGCTACCAGCTCACCGACATCGACATCGAACGCGAACACATGCATGCCGCGGTCGCGCTGCTGACCGAGATCACCGGTGCCGCGCCACTGGGCTGGTACACCGGCCGGGATTCGCCGAACACGCGCAGGCTCGTCGTCGAACACGGTGGATTCGTCTACGACTCCGACAGTTACGCCGACGATCTGCCCTATTGGGTCGGTGTGCCGACCGGTGGTGGGGCGGACGTCGATCACCTGGTGGTGCCCTATACCCTGGACACCAATGACATGAGATTCGCCTCGCCGGGCGGATTCGGTTCGGGGGAGCCGTATTTCGCATATCTGCGGGATGCCTTCGACGTGCTCTACCGGGAGGGCTGCGAGGGGGCACCGAAGATGCTCTCGATCGGGCTGCACTGCCGGCTCGTCGGCCGACCGGCCCGGCTGGCCGCGCTGGAACGCTTCGTCGACCATGTGCTCGCCCACGACGACGTCTGGATCGCGCGCCGAATCGACATCGCCGACCACTGGCGCCGCGTGCATCCGCCGCGCTGACGTCCGGTCGCCGAATGACGTCGGCGGTAGTGCGGCGCGGCGCGATGCGGGCGACGGCCCGCCGGTGGGCCAGAATGGAAGACGTGTCCACACGTGTGCTCATCCTCGGCTCCACCGGATCGATCGGCGTTCAGGCGCTCGAAGTCATCGGCGAACATCCCGATCGATTCCAGGTCGCGGGTCTCGGCGCGGGCGGTGGGAACCTCGATCTACTCGCGGCGCAGGCGGCCCGGTTCGGCATCGGTCCGGACCGGCTGGCCGTCGCCGACGCCGACGCGGCGGTCACGCTGGGGAATACGGTCGGCGGACGCGTCGCCGGCGGCCCGGACGCGATGTGCGATCTGATCGCGGCCGCCGACGCCGATGTGGTCCTGAACGCGGTGGTCGGGTCGATCGGGCTGGCACCGAGTCTGGCCACGCTTGCCACCGGTGCCCGGTTGGCGCTGGCGAACAAGGAATCGCTGGTGGCGGGCGGATCGCTGGTGCTCGACGCCGCCGCCCCCGGCCAGATCGTGCCGGTCGACTCCGAGCATTCGGCGATCGCGCAATGCCTGCGGGCCGGCAGCGCCGACGAGGTCGACCGACTGGTGCTGACCGCGTCGGGTGGGCCATTCCGCGGCTGGACCCGCGCGCAGTTGGAAGATGTGACGCCCGAACAGGCCGGCCGGCATCCGACCTGGTCGATGGGGCCGATGATCACCCTCAACTCGGCGACGCTCGTCAACAAGGCGTTGGAGGTCATCGAGGCGCATCTGCTGTTCGGCGTCGACTACGACCACATCGACGTGACCGTGCATCCGCAGTCGATCGTGCACTCGATGGTCACCTTTGTCGACGGTGCGACCGTCGCGAAGGCGTCGCCGCCGTCGATGAAGCTGCCGATCGCGCTCGCTCTCGGCTGGCCCGATCGCGTGCCGGGGTCGTCGATGGCCTGCGACTTCTCGACCGCGGCCCAGTGGACCTTCGAACCCGTCGACAACGAGGTCTTCCCGGCCGTCGAACTGGCTCGGACCGCCGGTCGGGGTGGTGGAAGTCTCACCGCAGTCTTCAACGCCGCCAACGAAGCCGCCGCCGCCGGCTTCTTCGCAGGCCGGATCCGGTTTCCGCGGATCGTCGAGGTCGTCGCCGAGGTGCTCGCCGACGCCGATCAGTGGCGCAACCCGCCAGGTACTGTGGAAGAGGTCTTCGCCGCCGATCAGTGGGCGCGCGCGCATGCCGCGCGCCTCGTCGAATCCACCGCGAGCCGCACCCGGGACTGACCGGGACGGCACCGGTGGCGGTGCGATCGGAGAGCATAGGCGAAGTCTGGATGGAGTGAGTACGTGAGTTTCGCGATCGGCGTGACCCTTTTCGCGGTGGCGTTGCTGTTGTCGGTCGCCTGGCACGAATGCGGTCACATGTGGGCGGCGCAGGCCACCGGCATGAAAGTGCGACGCTACTTCGTCGGATTCGGCCCGACCCTGTGGTCCACCCGCCGTGGTGAAACCGAGTACGGGATCAAGGCGGTGCCACTCGGCGGGTTCTGCGACATCGCGGGCATGACCCCGCACGAGGATCTCGCGTGGGACGAACGCGACCGCGCCATGTACAAGCAGTCCGCGTGGAAACGCCTGGTCGTACTCTTCGCGGGCCCCGCACAGAACTTCATCCTCGGCTTCGTCCTGATCATCATCGTCGGATTGAGCTTCGGGCTGCCCGACCTCAGCCCGCCCCCGACCCCCGCCCGCGTCGCCGAGACGAATTGCGTCTCCCCGAAGATCGACATCGTCGGCAACAAACAGACCAAGGCGCCGTGTACCGGTGCCGGTCCGGCCGCCGACGCCGGACTCCTGCCCGGCGATGAGATCGTCGCCGTCAACGGCCAGCCGGTCGGCAAGGCGGCCGACCTGACGCCGGTGATCCGCGCGAGCACCGGACCGGTGGTCCTGAGCGTGCGGCGCGACCAGCAACAGCTGCAACTGACGATGACGCCACAGCCGGTCACCGTCACCGCCACCGGCTCGGACGGCAAGGTCGAGTCGCAGACCTACAACATGGTCGGCGTCGCCTACGACACCCCGCCCGCGGTGAACCACTACGACGTGGCCGGCATCCTCCCCGGAGCCCTCGGCTTCACCGGTGATCTGTTCCGGGAGACCTGGAACGCGCTGCTGTCGCTGCCGTCGAAGGTCAGCGGACTGTGGACCGCGGTCACCGGCGGCGAACGCTCGCTGGACACCCCGGTCAGCGTGTACGGCGCGTCGGTGCTCGGCGGTCAGGCCGTCGAGCGCGGACTGTGGGACATGTTCTGGATCCTGCTGATCAGCATCAATTTCTTCCTCGGCCTGTTCAACCTGGTCCCGTTGCTGCCGCTGGACGGCGGACACATGGCGATCGTCGGGTACGAGAAGGTTCGTGACCTGATCCGGCGGATGTTCGGGCGAGCCCCGGGCGGCGCCGTCGACTATTACAAGCTGATGCCGATCACCTACGCGGTGGTCCTGGTGATGGGTGGATTCATGGCATTGACCCTCACCGCCGACATCGTCAACCCGATCGACCCGTGGTGATGAGAAGCACCGCGAGCCGCAACCACTGTGACCAGAGGTGAATGAGATGAACTCCCCATCGGATTCGGCAATCCCGATCGGTCTGGGTATGCCGGCGGCGCCGCTCCCGGTCCTGGCGCCGCGCCGCAAGACCCGGCAGATCCAGGTCGGGTCGGTGGGCGTCGGCAGCGACCACCCGATCTCGGTGCAATCGATGACGACCACCAAGACCCACGACATCAACGCGACCTTGCAGCAGATCGCGGCGCTGACCGCGTCGGGCTGCGACATCGTGCGGGTGGCCTGTCCGCGCAACGAGGATGCCGAGGCGCTGCCGATCATCGCCAAGAAGAGCAAGATTCCGGTGATCGCCGACATCCACTTCCAGCCGAAGTACATCTTCGCCGCCATTGACGCCGGGTGCGCCGCGGTCCGCGTGAATCCGGGCAACATCAAGGAGTTCGACGGCCGGGTCAAAGAGGTCGCCAAGGCCGCAGGCGACGCCGGCATCCCCATCCGCATCGGGGTGAATGCCGGTTCGCTCGACAAGCGGATCATGGAGAAGTACGGCAAGGCCACCCCCGAAGCACTCGTCGAGTCGGCGCTGTGGGAGGCGGGTCTGTTCGAGGAACACGGCTTCGGCGACATCAAGATCTCGGTCAAACACAACGACCCGGTGATCATGGTCGAGGCCTATCGGCAGCTCGCGGCCCAGTGCGACTACCCGCTGCACCTCGGCGTGACCGAGGCCGGGCCGGCATTCCAGGGGACCATCAAGTCGGCGGTGGCCTTCGGCGCACTGCTGTCGGAGGGTATCGGCGACACCATCCGCGTTTCGTTGTCTGCGCCCCCAGCCGAAGAGGTCAAGGTCGGCGACCAGATCCTGCAGTCGCTCAATCTGCGTCCACGCAAGCTGGAGATCGTGTCCTGCCCGTCCTGCGGGCGAGCGCAGGTCGATGTCTACAAGCTCGCCGACGCCGTGTCGGCCGGTCTGGAAGGGATGGAGGTTCCGCTGCGAGTCGCGGTCATGGGCTGCGTCGTCAACGGACCCGGCGAGGCGCGCGAAGCCGATCTCGGGGTCGCCTCGGGCAACGGCAAGGGGCAGATCTTCGTCAAGGGTGAAGTCATCAAGACCGTGCCGGAAGCCGAGATCGTGGAGACCTTGATCGAGGAAGCGCTGCGGATCGCGGGCGAATCGGGAGAAACTGGAGAGATCGGGCAACCCGTGGTGACCGTCTCGTAGTCGCGCAGACGGACCCAGACCCGGGTGCGCGGTGCAATGGTGTCGGGCGGCGATGAAGGAGTGGCAGTGCTGAAGCTTCTGGGCGACAAGCCACTCGGTGCGCGTGACATGGATGCGGTCCGGTCTGTTCTCGACTCGGATCCGGTGGCCAACTGTATGGTCGCCGCCCGTTTCGAAGCGCACGGCATCGCGCCGCGACTGCTCGGCGGCGAGTTGTGGACGGCGGGTGATCCGTCGAACTCCCTGTGTTTCTCCGGCGCGAATCTGATCCCGATCACCGGCAGCGCCGCAGACCTCGAGTATTTCGCCGATCGGGCCGTTGCGGCACCCCGGATCTGCTCGTCGATCGTCGGACGCGCGGATCTGGTCATGCCGCTGTGGCAGCAGATCGAGCCCGCGTGGGGACCGGCACGCGAGGTACGACCGGTGCAGCCGCTGCTGGTTCTGGAGGGCGCACCCGCGGTCGCACCCGATCCCGCGGTCCGGCTGGTCACGCTCGACGACCTCGACACCTATATGCCCGCCGCGATCGACATGTTCATCGGGGAGGTCGGGGTCGACCCAACTCTCGGCGACGGTGGACGGTCCTACCGGCGGCGACTGGCTACTCTCATCACCGCCAAGCGGGTCTTCGCACGTTTCGACGACGGTGAGGTCGTGTTCAAGGCGGAGATCGGCTCGATGTCGAGGCGCGTCGGGCAGATCCAGGGGATCTGGGTGTCGCCGGACCTGCGGGGCGGCGGGCTCGGGGCAGGGGGGACAGCCGCGGTGGCCGCGGCGGTGACGGCCGTTGGGCGCCTGCCGAGTCTCTACGTCAACAGTTTCAACCTGCCTGCGCGGGCCGTGTACGAGCGCGTCGGATTCACCGAGGTGGGTACGTTCGCGACCATCCTCGTCGACTGATCGTGCGATCGTCGATGTGATCCCCGTCGAGAGTCGGGTGTCCCGCGTGGCGCGCCGAGGATGGCGTGGGTGCGCACCTAAACTCGCTCATTGATGGGACAACACGTAGGGGAGCGTCGGCGCGGGCGTTCGATCATGGCGTTCGGTGCAGCGGTCTGCGTATTGTTGGCCGTCGTCCTGACCGGCTGCGCAGGCGACGAGGATGACGGTCCCCGCCGGGCCGCAGAACGCTTCCTCGCCGCCTTCGCGGCACGTGATGTGGTGACGGCCGCGGCAGCCACCGACAACGCCGACGCCGCCGAAGGTGCGCTCGACGCCGCCTGGACTGGACTCGCCGCGACGTCGCTGCGGGCGGAGGCCGGAAAGGCGTCGGTCAGCGGCGACACCGCCGAGATCACCGTCGACTACCGCTGGCGGCTGCCGCGCGACCGCGAATGGGCATATCCGGCCACCGTGCGGCTCAGCCACACCGACGCAGGCTGGACGGTGCGCTGGTCGAGCACCGACATCCATCCGGGGCTCGGTGCCGATCAGCGACTGTCGTTGCGGGTGTTGCAGTCACCGCGCGCAACCGTGAACGAGGCGGACGGGTCGGAGGTGATGGTCGACGGCACCTTGATCGGCGTCACCTTCGACGCCAAAGAGGCTGCCCGGCAGGGATCGGTCGCCGATTCGGTGACCCAGCTCGTCGACGTGCTCGGCCCGTTCGACCGGTCGTTGTCGGCCCAGCAGATTGCCGAGGAGTCGACCGCGACGACGGGCCCCTACCCGATCATGCGGCTGACCGAGGACACCTTCAACCGCTTGCGTGACCGGCTCGCGATCCCCGGTGTCGGCCACAACGAGCAGCGGATCCTCACCGCCAAGGACAAGAACTTCGCACCCGCGCTGCTCAGCCAGGTGCGCAAGGTGGTGGAAAGCGATCTCGACGGCCAGACCGGCTGGCGGGTCGTCACCGTCAACCCCAACGGGCTCGACGCCGACGTGCTCGCCGATCAGGCCCCCCAGCCCGCGCCGGCGGTCGGGCTGAGCCTGTCCCGGTCGGTGCAGACCGCGGCGCAGCGGGCGGTGAACGCCACCGACCGTTTCCAGATCGCGATGGTCGTCATCCAGCCGTCCACCGGCCGGATCCTCGCGGTGGCGCAGAATCGGGCCGCCGACCGGCAGGGGCCGATCGCGACGACCGGCCTCTACCCGCCGGGGTCGACCTTCAAGATGGTGACCGCGGCGGCCGCGATCAGCCGCAACCTGGCGCATCCCGACACCTATGTGCCGTGTCCCGGTGAGATCCAGATCGGTCCGCGTCTGATCCCGAACTACGACCGGTTCTCGCTGGGCACGGTCCCGATGCAGCGGGCGTTCGCACAGTCCTGCAACACCACCTTCGCGAAACTGGCCAGTGAGATGGGTCCGAGCGATCTCGCGCACACCGCCGCCGCGATGGGGCTGGGCCGGCAGTACACCATCGCCGGTCTGGACGCGGTCTCCGGTTCGGTGCCCATCGCCAACGAACTGGTGGCCCGCAGTGAGGACGGCTTCGGTCAGGGCAAGGTGCTGGCGAGTCCGCTCGGGATGGCGTTGGTTGCGGGAACTGTCGCCAACAACGGCAAAGCCCCTGTGCCACAACTTATCTTGGGTAAGCAGACACGGGTCGACGGTCCGGGCGCGGTCTTGGATCGCGGTGTCGTCGCGCAGTTACGACCCATGATGCGGGCGGTGGTCACCGAAGGTACGGCGACCACGATCAACGGGCAGGGACCGATCTTCGGCAAGACCGGTGAGGCCGAGTTCGCCGGCGGATCGCATGCGTGGTTCGCCGGGTATCGCGGTGACCTGGCCTTCGCGACGCTGGTGGTTCGTGGCGCCGACTCGAACAACGCGGTCGCGGTGACCCGCGACTTCTTCAATTTCCTGCCTGCGGGATACGGCCTGCGCTGAGCGCGGGTTCGGCGCGGATCAGCCCTCTGTCGCAGCGGGTCGGTCGAGGGGGGACCGCCGGGGCAGCACGACCAGCCGGCCCTCATGTTCGATGACCTCGACCGGATGGTCATAGGTCTGGGAAAGCAACTCGGGGGTCATCACCTCGCGGGTGGGGCCGAAGGCCAGCAGCTCACCCGACTTCATCACCGCCACCGCATCGGCATGTGCCGCGGCCAGAGAGAGGTCGTGCACCACCAGTAGCACCGCGGCCCCCGACGCGCGGTGATCGCCGAGGATGTCGAGAACTTCTTCCTGATGACGCAGGTCGAGGGCAGCGGTCGGTTCGTCGAGCATCATCACCGGCGCGGCCTGCGCAATCGCCCGGGCCAGCGACACCCGCGCCTGCTGACCCCCGGACAGCTGTGCGAAGGGGCGATCGGTGATGTCGGCGAGGTCGCACCGCTCGATGGCGTCGGCGATGAGCTGCGGTGAGTCGACCGCCTGCGGTGTGCGCAGCCAGGGGAATCGACCCATCTCCACCACCTCGCCGACGGTGAACGGGGTATCGGTCCGGTTGTGCTGGGTGACCATCGATCGTCGGCGCGCGAGTTCGCGCGGCCCGATCGAACCGAGCGGTCCGCCGCCGATCCACACCGAGCCGCGTTGCAGCTTGCGGGTTCCCGACAGCACCGACAACAGCGTCGACTTGCCACAACCGTTGGGACCGACGAGCGCGACCAACTGGCCGGGTTCGACCCGTAGGGACACGTCGCGAACCACCTCACGGCCACCGAGTGACACCCAGATGTGTTCGGCGACGATGCCGTCATGACCGCGGGCGGAGTGCTCCGCGGCGTGATCGATACCCGACGTACTCACCAGCCCACCCCCGCATGCCTGCTGCGGCGCAGCAGGAGGAAGAAGACCGGCCCACCGATGAAGGCGGTGAACACACCGATGGGTAGTTCGCCCTCGCCGTAGACGGTGCGTGCGGCCAGGTCGGCGGCGGCGATCACCAGCGCCCCGCCGATGACGCTGGTGGGCAGCAGAATCGAGTGTCGGGGCCCGACGATCAGCCGCATCACATGCGGGACGACCAAACCGACGAAGGCGATGATCCCGGCGAAGGCGACGGCCGCCGCGGTCAGGATGGCCACCAACACGATCGCCTGCCGGCGAACCTTCTCGACGTGGACACCCAGCGCCGCGGCCTGGATCTCGCCGAGCGCGAGAAGATCCAGTTTGCGCACCAGAACCAGGCTGAGACCGACCCCGACGACGATGAGCGGTGCCGCCACCCACACCTCGCTCCAGCCTTTGCCGTCGAGGGACCCGAGCTGCCAGAAGACGATCTGCTCACGCTGTTCCGACGATGCCACGGTGGTGAGGTAGGCGATGATGCCCAGGGTGAAGGCGTTGACCGCGATGCCGGTCAGCACCAGCATGATCGTCGACGAGGAGCCGTCGCGCAGCGACAGGAAATAGACGGCAGCCGCGGTGATCAGACCACCGACGAAGGCCGCCCCGGCGATACCCCAGTTTCCCGCGAGCGCACCTTCGCCGGCCACCGTGCCGCCGGTCGTGACGATGACCAGACACGCCCCGACCGCGGCCCCCGACGACACGCCGATGATGCCCGGTTCGGCCAGCGGGTTGGCCAGCACACCTTGCAGCAGGCATCCTCCCGCGCCCAGTCCGGCGCCGACCAGCAGGCCGAGCACGATCCGGGGGAAACGCACATTCCACAGCGCACCTTCGCCGAGCGGATGGGAAGGCAGTGGCCCGACATCGATATGCCAGTGGTGCAAGACCGAGCCGATCACCTCCAGCGGCGGTACCCGCACATGACCGGTGCCCGCGGACACCACCACGATGACGGCCAACGCGACCAGCATCACCACGACGACCGTGATGTTGCGGGCCGGGCTGTTACGGCCCCAGCGGCTCACGTGTAGATCGCCTCGGCCAGGGCGGCGATCACCTCGCCGGTGTCGGGGCCGAAGGACAGCAGTGTGGATTGATCCATCTGCACCACCCGACGATGGCGCCCGGCGCCGGTGTCGGCGATGCCGGGGAGTGCGAGCACGCCGTCGGGTCCGCCGACGGTGGCGGCACCCTGCGTCATCACCAGGATGACGTCGGGATCGGCGGCCAGTACGGCTTCGGCGCTGAGCTTGGTGAATGGTTCGCTGAGCCCGGACCGCTGGGCGGCGTCGACGCCGCCGAGTTCGGCGATCAGGTCGTCGGCGCCGGATCCGGGGCCGCCGACATAGAGGATGCCCGGCCCGCGCACGTAGATGAACATCATCGACGGGTCGCCGGACGGGGAGGGGACCCGGCGCCGGGCCTGCTCGATCTGCCGGTGGGCGCGTGCGATGAGCTGCTCGCCCTGCGGTGCGACGCCGAGGGTCGAGGCGACCGCACGCATCAGCGGGTCGTCCCCGGCCAGGCTGCGCCGTCCGGAGAACACCACAACCGTCACCCCGGAGTTGCGGATCTGATCGACCGACGCCTGCGGCAGGGTGGTGTCGGTGACGAGGAGCAGGGTGGGGGCGAGGGCGAGAACGGCTTCGGCGTTGATGCTGTGACCGCGGTTGGTGACCACCGGCAGGTGTGCGGCGGAGCCGAACGACGTTGACGCGTCCCGGCCGACGACGTGAGAACCGAGTCCGAGGGAGAACACGATGGTGCCGAGGGTGCCGTACTGATCGACCGCGATGACCCGACTGGCGTCGGTCACGGTGACGCGGCCGTAGCGCAGGGAGTCGACCGTCGTCGGCAGTCTCGGGGTCGGATCATCGGCGACCGGGTTGACGTCGGCGTCGGGCAGGGTGGCGGTTTGCGGACCGTCGCGCAGATGCTCCGACGGTGCGACCGACGGTCGTCCCTGATCGATGGGTTCGACAAAACATGCGCTGGTAGCGGTTGCGATCAGCAGGAGCAATCCCACGAGCAGCACACGCGCACCCGATCGGGTGTCGCCGCAGTTCGGCGTCATGGGGTCCTTTCCACCTAGCCGGTCGTCCGCTGATCCGGCACCCGTGCGGTTCTTACCCTCACCTTACTTGTCGGGTCGCCGACGTATCCGGGCCGGGCGCGCGGATCGGGAGGGTCCCCGACGGGTTTCGTGACGCTCGCGCGTTCCTCGCGAGCTCCGCGGCCGGGGCAGCTCGGCGCATGCGCGTCGCTTCCCACCGGCGGCAAGAGGCGCACGGCTGCCTGGTCATCGAAGTCGGCCGCCACGTCCCATAAGCTGGCTGCATGCCAGTTCGCGCACCCCTGCAGCCCGGTGTCCTCTCGCCGACCCGTCCGGTTCCCGATTCGATCGAGCGTCCCGAGTACGCCTGGAAGGACAGCGTCAACGAGGGGCACGAGCCGTGGGTGCAGACTCCGGAGACCATCGAGAAGATGCGGCTGGCCAGCCGCATCGCCGCGAACGCGCTGGCCGAGGCCGGGAAAGCCGTCGCACCCGGGGTGACCACCGACGAACTCGACCGGATCGCTCACGAGTACATGATCGATCACGGCGCCTACCCGTCGACGCTGGGCTATCGGGGCTTCCCGAAGTCGTGCTGTACCTCCCTCAATGAGGTGATCTGCCACGGCATCCCGGACTCGACGGTGATCGAAGACGGCGACATCGTCAACATCGACGTCACCGCGTACATCGACGGCGTACACGGCGACACCAATGCGACCTACCTGGCCGGGGACGTTGCCCCCGAGGTCGTCGACCTGGTCGACCGGACCCGGATCGCGACCGAGCGGGCGATCAAGGCGGTCAAACCCGGGCGCGAGCTGAATGTGGTCGGGCGAGTCATCGAGGCCTATGCGAATCGGTTCGGATACAGCGTGGTGCGCGACTTCACCGGACACGGCATCGGCGAGACGTTCCACAACGGGTTGGTGGTCTTGCACTATGACCAGCCGAATGTCGACACAGTCCTGGAACCCGGCATGGTGTTCACGATCGAGCCGATGATCAACCTCGGTGGACTGCCGTGGGAGATGTGGGACGACGGCTGGACCGTGGTCACCGCCGACCGAAAGTGGACGGCCCAGTTCGAGCACACGTTGGTGGTCACCGACGACGGTGCGGAGATCCTGACGCTTCCCGACGCCTGATCGTCGACGACTCCCAGACGACGGCGGATCGAGCTCGACGCGTCGCGCTGAGAATTGCCGACCGCTGATCGGTCGGGCGATATACCTTCGGTGACAATCGATCGTCGCGGCCGTGCGTTATGTCAGGATTGACCAAGCCCTGATCCCGGTGTTCCCGGGCGGGGCTTGATCTTTGCCAGGACGAGAGGACGATCGTGGGCTACCCGAACAATCCCAACAATCCGAACAACCCCTATCAGCCGCCGGTACCGCCGCAACAGCCGCCGGTGCCGCCGCAGCAGCCGGGCTGGGGCCCACCCCCGCCGCAACCCCCGGCGGGCGGAAAGAAGAAGGCCTGGTGGATCGGCGGGCTGATCGGGCTGGTCGCGATCATCGCGATTGTCGCGGTGGTGCTGGCGCTGACCCTCGGCGGCGACGACAGTGATGACGACAATGCATCGCCGACGCCCTCGGGTACGTCGGCGCAACCTGCACCGGCCGCCTCGGCGACGTCGATCCTGCTGCCCGAATCCGCGTTCCCGTCGCTACCCGACGGCAAGTTCTCGACCGAGACCGGCCCGTCCAGCGACGATTCGGATGTGCGCGTTGACAATGCCGCCTGCGAGAAGTTCTTCAAGTCGCCGGATTCGACCGCGGACCAGGCCACCCGTGAGCTGAAGAGCGAGCAGTCGAGTAGCCGGAGCTTGAAGACCGTCAGTTACGAGGCGAAGGTGACCAAGGAGGTCGACCCCAGCTACACCACGGACTTCGACTCGATCATCGGCGCGTGCAGCAACGTCACCCTGTACATCGACAACGACGGCACCGAGATTCCCGTGCAGGTCACCATGGAGAAGGTCACCGCGCCGGGTATCGACGGCGACTACAAGGGAGTCCTGATCAAGGGGCAGTTCGAGACCAGCGGCATCGCCTTCAAGATGGAGAACACCATGCTGCTCGGCGTGACCGACGGCGTGTCCTTCCGCACCGGCTACAGCTTCCTGGGCACCTCCGACCAGTCGAGCGATTCCGACGCCACCGCCACCATGGCCACGATGTTCAATCAGCAGCGCAAGCTCATCGCCGACGCGCAGTGACGTCGCGCGGATGAGTCCGGTGGCATCCGATCACACGTCGGATGCCACCGGCCTGGCCCGGAATGCGGGTCAGGGCACGCTGATTCGGACGGGGTCGGTAGAATAACGGCCGGGCGCGGCTGTACCCAGCTGGCCTTTGTCGTTCATTCCCCAGCAGTACAGATCGCCGGTGGTCTGCGCACACGTATTCGACGCCTCGACGGCGACCCCGGTCGGATTCGTGATCGAGCCGACCCGGGTGATGTTCCCCGAGTCGCCATAGAACTGCCAGCAATCGAGCGAGCCGGAAGTGATCGCACATCCGGTGGACGAACTGATCGAGACGGTGGTCGCGTTCGAGACGCCGACGGGCTTCGGCGTCGTCGAGCCCGCGTCGGTCGATCGTCCGGTGACATTTCCCCAGCAGGACACCGTGCCGTCGACGATCGCGCAGGCAGTGCTGATCGAGACGGCGATGGCGGTCGCCGTACCGCGTAACCCGAGGACCCGTGTCGGGGTCTGACGGTCGACGGTGGTGCCGTCGCCGACCTGCCCCAAGGTGTTGCTTCCCCAGCAGTAGGGACCGCCGTCCGCGACGGCGCACGTGGTCGACAGGCCGGTGCTGATGGCGGTGACGTCGGACAGGCCGTCGACTTGCACGGGCAGATCGGAACTGCGGTTGGTTCCGTCGCCGAGCTGTCCGTTGGTGTTGGCACCCCAGCAATAGGCGTTGCCACCGCTGATGGCGCATGTGGACAGGCCGACGCTGAGTCCGGTGACGTTGCTGATACCCGCAACCTTGCGCGGAGTGGTGCGGGCGTCGCTGCCGAGGGTGTATCCCCAGCAGTACACATCGCCCGCCGACACCGCACAGGTCGTACCCAGGCCACCGACGTCGACCTGGGTGACGTCGTTCAGCGGGACGCGCGTCGGAGTCGGACGATCCACGGTGGTCCCGTCACCGATGCTGCCGTATTTGTTTCCGCCCCAGCAGTACAGCGATCGATTCTCGATGGCGCAGATGGTGCCGCTGATGCCGGTGGCGATGGTGCTGACCTGTGGTGTGGTCGGGGAGTTCGGTTCGCTGGGCTCGGTCGACGGTTCCGTCGACTCGGACGGGCCGCTGGCTGCCGGTCCCGATGACGAGTTCGAATCCGATTTCGACACCAGGATGCCGACGGTGACCGCGCCGCCGATGAGGAGCAGGACCGCGGCAACCGCCGCGACGATCACACCGGTTCGTCTGCGGGGAGCATTCGACATCTGGCCGCCGGGCAGGGGATGACCGACGAACCCATGCGGGACCCCGACGCTGGGCGCGGGCACGACGGCGTCGGGTCCGGCCGGCGCCGCGATGGGTCGCGACGGCGGTGGTGACGACCTCATCCCGGCCTGCATCCGCGCCTGTGGACCGGATACGGATGGCGGACCGGATACGGATGGGAGACCTGCGGCCGCCGGGGTCGTCCGCACCCCAGCCGGCTGGGCGCCGGACGGCTGCCGTCCCGGCGTGACCGGCGTCGGGTCGCGATAGGAAGTGCGCGGTGGCCCGGACCGCAGGGCGGTGGTCAGGGCAGCGGTGAATCCGGCGCAGTTCGGGTATCGCTGTCGGGGATCCTTGGCCAGTGCGCGGGCAAAGATCGGGTCCAGCCACCCCATCGACGGGTTGACGGTCGAGATCCGCGGAATCGGGCCGCTCACATGTCCGGTGATCAATGCCAGCGGGCTCGTACCGGGTACCGGCTGCCTACCGGTGAGCAACTCGAAAGCGGTGCAGGCCAAGGCATATTGGTCCGACGCACCACTGGCTGCCGATCCGTCGAGGGTCTCCGGCGCCGAGTAGGCCAGGGTACCGATGAAGAGATTCGTTGCGGTCAGCTGGACAGAATCGACCAACCTGGCGATGCCGAAGTCGAGGACCGTCACCCGTTCGATCCGCCCGGCATCGTCGCGGCGTACCACGATATTGCCGGGTTTGATGTCACGGTGGATGACCCCGCGGCTATTGGCGTAGTCGAGCGCGTCGGCGACGCGGGCGGTGATCTCGACGACGTCCACCGGTGGCAGCGGGGCGGCGTCGTTGAGGTCGGCGCCCTCGAGATAGCTCATCGTGAACCAGGCGCTGCCGTCTTCGACGCCGTAGGAGTGCACGGTGACGATATTCGGGTGGTCGAGGCTCGCGGCCAGCAGCGCCTCGTTGCGGAAGCGGCCGGCGAAGGTCGGGTCGGTGGCGTTGGCGGAGATGACCTTGATGGCCTCATGCCGTCCAAGACTCGGATGTTCGGCCAGATACACCTCACCCATGCCACCCTTGCCGAGCGGTCGCACGATGCGATACCCGGCAAACGTCGACCCTGGTTCCAGCGTCACCTCGACCTCCCCACTCGGTGCCTGTCCGGACCACCTTATCGACCTGCGTAATCTGGCCGGGTGGACGGACTCCGGGGAGCGTTGCTGATCGGCGGGACCAGCAGCGACGCAGGCAAGAGCCTGGTGGTCGCTGGGCTGTGCCGGGCACTGGTCCGCGACGGTGTCCGGGTCGCGCCGTTCAAGGCACAGAACATGTCCAACAATTCGGTGGTCACCGCCGATGGTGGTGAGATCGGCCGGGCGCAGGCACTCCAGGCATATGCCTGCGGGCTGGCACCGTCCACGCGATTCAACCCGGTGCTGCTCAAACCCGGCGGCGACCGACGTTCGCATGTCGTGCTGCGCGGCCGACCGGCCGGCGATGTTGGGGCCGCGGACTATGTGCGCCGACGCACCCAGCTGGCGTCGATCGTCGCCGATGAACTGGCTAGTCTCCGTGACGATTACGACGTCGTGGTCTGTGAGGGCGCCGGTTCGGTTGCCGAAATCAACCTGCGTGCCTCCGACATCGCTAACCTGGGGCTGGCCCGCGGCGCCGATCTGCCCGTCGTGCTGGTCACCGACATCGATCGCGGCGGGTCGCTGGCGCACCTGTTCGGCAGCACCGCCATCCTCGACGCCGCCGATCAGCGGCTCATCTCCGGATTCGTGATCAACAAATTCCGCGGTGACCAGTCGATACTGGACCCTGGGCTGGTGCGGCTGGGGGAGCTGACCGGACGTCCGACCTTGGGCGTATTGCCCTTCGCCGAGAACCTCTGGATCGACGCCGAGGATTCGCTGGCGGTGCCGGTGGGCCGGCGTGTCGGACCGGCCGGCGGCGACGGCGACCCCGGTGCCACCCGGCTGTCGGTGGCGGCGATCCGGTTGCCGCGCATCTCCAACTCCACCGACGTCGAGGCCTTGGCCTGCGAACCCGGCGTCGACGTCACCTGGGTCGACGATCCGGGCAGTGTGGTCGCCGCCGATCTGGTGGTGGTGCCCGGTACCCGGGCCACCGTCAGCGACCTGGGCTGGCTGCGCGATCGCGGACTGGGCGCGGCGCTGACCGCGCGCGCGGCCCGCGGGGCACCGACCATCGCGATCTGCGGTGGATTCCAGATGCTGGCCCGCACCATCGACGACCCGGTCGAATCGGCGGGCGGGCGGGTGGACGGGCTGGGCGTCTTCGATATCGACATCGTCTTTCACCCGGACAAGACGTTGCGGCAGGTGACCGGCGTCGTGGACGGCGAAGCGGTCACCGGCTATGAAATCCATCACGGTCGGGTGGAACGGAGTGCCGAGCGGGACTGGATCGCCACCGATCCGGCGGCCGTCGGCGCCGACGCGGGAGCGATCCGCGGTGGGCTGCGCGGCACCCACATTCACGGGTTGCTGGCCAATGACCGCTTCCGGCGGGTGCTGTTGCGGCAGGTGGCCGACGAGGCAGGCAAACACGATTTCGTGGTGGCCGCCGACACCGAGGTCGACGCGGTGCGAGCCGCCCAGGTCGATCTGATCGCCGATCTGCTCGTGGCGCATCTTGATATGGGTGCGGTCGCCGAACTGATCGCGACCGGACCGACGCCAGGTCTGCCGACCATCACCCATCTATTGAGCTGACCCCAGCCCCGGCCGATCCTTACCTGCGGGAGGATCGTCGCCTATCGTGGGGCGGGTGGAGACAGAGCAGCGGTCGGTGACCGTGGGGGACTACACCTTCGACGTCCGGATCGGCGGTCCCGAGCGTGGGCCGTGGGTCCTCTTGCTGCACGGGTTCCCGGTCAACGGATCGTGCTACGACGACGTCGTCGGCCGCCTGCACGAGTCCGGTCTGCGAACCATTGTCCTCGACCAGCGGGGCTACAGTCCCGGGGCGCGGCCGACCGAGGTCGACGCCTATCGGATCGATCATCTCGTCGACGACGCTCTCGGCGTGCTCGATGCCCTGCAGGTGCCCTACGCGATCCTCGTCGGACACGACTGGGGTGGGATCGTCGCCTGGCACCTGGCCGGTAAGCACCCGGATCGGTTCACCGGGCTGGTCGTCGCCAGCACCGGCCACCCGTCTGCGGTGGCGGCCGCGCTGGCGAACAGCGACCAGCGTGAACGGTCTTCGTACATCAAGGATTTCGTTGCCGACGGGGCCGAGGAGAAGTTGCTGGCCCGCGACGGCATACTGTTGCGCCGGGCTGGGTGCACCGCGACCGAACTCGAACCGCTCACCCAGCCGGGGGCGATGACGGCGGCACTCAACTGGTATCGGGCGAATTTCGCCGGTGACATCAAGGCGACGATGAGCTGCCCGCCCATCGAGGTGCCGACGACGTTGGTGTGGAGTACCGGTGACGCCGCACTCGGACGCGAACAAGCACAGGGCACGTCACGGTTCGTGTACGCCGATTTCCGGTTCTGCGAGCTGGCCGACGTCGACCATTGGATTCCGCAGAAGGCATCCGCAGCTCTGGCGAGTGAGATCGCCCTGCGCTCAGCGGTTTTCTGAGCGCAGTACGGCCGGACTCTCAGACCTCCAGGCCGAGCAGCGCGTTCTCCAGCACCTCGGGCATGGCGGGGTGGATCCAGTACTGACCGCGGGCGAGTTCGTGTACGGGCACCCCGAAGGACATCGCGGTGATCGCCGTCTGGATCACGGTCGGTGCCTGCGGCCCGATGATGTGTGCGCCCAGCAGCTTCCCGGTGCCTCGTTCGGCGATCAGCTTGCAGAAACCCTCGGTGTCCTCCATCGCCCAGCCGTAGGCGACGTCACCGTAGGCCTGGATCTTGACGGTGATGTCGAGACCGGCGGCGCGGGCCTGCTCCTCGGTCAGCCCGACCGCGGCGATCTGCGGATGGGTGAACACCGCGGCCGGTACGAAGCGATGGTCGAAGCTCACCAGATCGGCTGCGTCCCAATCCTTCAGGAGATTGGCCTGGACAACGCGCTGCTCGTGGTTGGCGACGTGTTTGAGCTGATAGGGAGAGCTGACGTCACCGAGCGCCCAGACGCCGCGGGCGGCGGTGCGGCCGTGTTCGTCGCAGTGCACGCGGCCCGACTCATCGACCTCGATGCCGACCGAGGCGGCGTTGAGTCGGTCTCCGTTGGGGCGGCGGCCCACGGCCACCAGCAGTACGTCGGTGTCGATCTGACTGCCGTCGTCGAGGCTGACGCGAATGGTGCCGTCGGGTAGCTCCTTGGCCGCCGACACGGTGGTGTTGTGTCGGACATCCCATTTGGCCGCCGCGACCTCGGTGAATCGGCGGGAGATGTCGGCGTCCTGTTTACGCAGCAGGGCGTCGCCGCGCGCGATGATCGACACCTGGCTGCCCAGGGCGCCGAAGACATGCGCGAATTCGGCGGCGATATAGCCGCTTCCGACGATGACCAGACGTCTGGGGAGTTCCGGCAGACGCATCACATCGTTGTTGGTGTAGTAGCGCACCCCACTGTCGGCGATGGCGTCGGGGATGATCGCCCGCGACCCGGCCGCCAGCACGACCCGATCGGCCAGCACGACGGCATCCTCGGTGACGAGGCGGTACCGTCCGGCGTCGTCGCGGCCGTCGAATTCGACGTGGGTGGAGTACACGGTGATGTTCGGGCACCGGTCCACGCGGTATTCCTTGCCACCGGCCGAGAGCGGATCGATGCGGCCGAAGACACGTGCGACGATGGCCGGCCAGTCCACCGCGTCGACGTGGGCGTCGACGCCGAGCCGAGCCGAGTTGTCGACGATGTCGGCGATCTCGGCGGGGTAGACGAACATCTTGGTCGGAATGCAGCCGACGTTGAGGCAGGTTCCGCCGTACACGCCTTCCTCGAAGATGGCGATCGACATGTCGTCGAAGCGTTCGTCGGGGATGGAATTGCCGCTGCCCGAACCGATGATGGCGAGGTCGACGGTCTGGGTCACTGGTGCGGTCATCGCAGGGTCTCCTCGGGACGCGAGTCGCTGTCATGGGTGTGTTCGGACCGGCGTTCGGCGACCCGGGTGAGCCAGGCGTCGACCTCCCGGTAGGCGCGTTCGCGCGCGGCTTCGCGGGACAGGAATACGTCGTGACGGGCGCCGGGGATCGGGACGACGCTCACGCGGCCACCCAGGCATCCGCTCCATCGCGCGATTTGACTGACGTCGAGGACGGCGTCGGCGACGTCGACGCGTTCGGAGTAGGCGCGTGAGAAGTGGGTCTTGTCCGAGCGCAGCACGAGCGACGGCACGCCGACATCGAGTCCGCGATGCAGCCTGCGCTGGGCGGTGCGGATGGCGTTGAGGAACCCGAAGGTCACCGGGAAGCCGCCCAGCGGCTTGACCGTCAGGTCGTAGTGCCACTCGCCGTGCGCGTCCGCGTGCAGGCTCTCGCCGTAGGCCGACGACAACTCCTTGGGCACGACCTCCTTGGGGCGCGCGGCGGCCAGTGCCTTGAGCAGCATGGTGACCGGGTAGCTGCGCAGATAGGACTCGCCCTGTAGGTCGAGCCACGGGCTGTTGAGCAGCAGTCCGGCGACGCGGGCATGTTGATGTGGTGCCTGCGTCCGTAGCCGGTCGAGCCACAGCGGGGCGACGAGTCCGCCGGTCGAGTGGGCGGCCACGATCACCGGGACGTCGCCAGCTTCGGCACCGATGATGTCGAGGGCCGCGGTGAGCTCTTCGTCGTACTGGGTGAGATCGGAGGTGTAGTGCGCAGTGTGCTGCGGCTGCCGTGAACGCCCACATTTGCGCAGGTCGAGGGCGTAGAACCGATGTCCGCGGGCGGTGAAGAAGTCGGCGAGCGGTTCATGGAAGAAGTAGTCGGTGAATCCGTGCACGTACAGCACCGCGCCGGTGATCGGCTCGGGTCCGGTTGCGCCGGCTCGGACCAGCGTCGCCGAGATAGGTCCCTCTCCGTCGGGATCTGGGCCGAGTGGGAGGGTGCGCACCTGATATCGGTCGAGGAAGCGGTCGGGCTGCCAGCCCTCGTCTGCGGCGAGTGGGGCCCGGCTGGAGGCCGTGGGGTCCGGGGTAGCGGTCACGGGTGCCAGCTTAATGACCACTGGTCGTCGGCACTCAGTGTCATTCAGCCCACATTTCTGGAGATCCGATTATTTTTCCCGGGGCAGGATGGGGAACAATGTCTGGTGAAGCAATGGCCACATGCGAGGAAGTCGCGGCCGGCGGTGATCGCCAGGTGTTCGCACGTCCTCTGACAGGTGCACGTGTCCGCAATAGGTGAAGTGGGAGTCCAGGTGTCGAAACCGGTGATCAAGACTGACGTTGCGTTGGTGGGTGCGGGCATCATGAGTGCCACCCTCGGTGCCCTGGTGCGCCAGCTGCAGCCGGACTGGTCGATCAGCCTGTTCGAGCGTCTGGACGCCGCGGCCGCCGAGAGTAGCGACCCGTGGAACAACGCGGGCACCGGTCATTCGGCGCTGTGTGAGCTGAATTACACGCCGAAGACACCCGATGGTGACGTCAACATCGACAAGGCGATCACCATCAATGAGCAGTTCCAGGTCTCCCGCCAGTTCTGGGCGCATTCGGTGGACCAGGGCATCCTCGGTGACCCGACCGAGTTCATCAACCCGATTCCGCATGTGGCCTTCACCCACGGCGAAGCCGGTGCCGACTACCTGCGTAAGCGTTACGACAAGCTGGCCGGTCAGACCCTGTTCGAGGGTATGGAGTTCATCACCGAACCCGACGAGTTCGCCGCGCGGCTGCCGCTGATGTCGCAGGGCCGTGACTTCTCCGACCCGGTGGCGCTGAACTGGTTCACCCAGGGCACCGATGTCGACTTCGGCGCGCTGACCCAGCAACTGCTCAACTACGTCGGCAAGGACGCCGACATCTTCTTCGGTCATGCGGTCACCAACCTGACCAAACAGTCCGACGGCAGCTGGATCGTCAAGGTCGCCAACCAGCGCACCGGCGAGAAGTTCAAGGTGCATGCGAAGTTCGTCTTCGTCGGCGCAGGCGGCGGTGCCCTGCACCTGCTGCAGAAGTCGGGCATCAAAGAGGCCAAGGGTTTCGGCGGTTTCCCGGTGTCGGGTGAGTTCTTCCGCTGCACCAACCCGGATCTGATCAGCCAGCATCAGGCGAAGGTCTACGGTCAGGCCGCGGTGGGCGCACCGCCGATGTCGGTACCGCACCTCGACACCCGCGTCATCAACCACAAGCCGGGCCTGCTGTTCGGTCCGTATGCCGGTTGGTCGCCGAAGTTCCTCAAGTCGGGCAAGATCACCGATCTGCCGCTGTCGGTCAAGCCCGGCAACCTGCTGCCGATGTTGTCCATCGCACCGCAGGAGTTCGGCCTGCTCAAGTACCTGATCAGCGAGTTGGCGGCGAGCCGCGCCGACCGGGTGAAGACGCTCAGCGAGTTCGCCCCGCGTGCGGTGGGCAGTGACTGGGAGATCATCACTGCCGGTCAGCGAGTGCAGGTCATCCGTAAGACCGGGGTCGGTGGCTCGCTGGAGTTCGGCACCGCCGTGGTGGCCGCCGGTGACGGCACGATCGCCGGTCTGCTCGGTGCCTCGCCGGGCGCGTCGACCGCGGTGCCTGCGATGCTCTCGGTGCTGGAGAAATGCTTCCCGCAGCAGTACGCGTCGTGGGCGCCGAAGCTGTCGGCGATGATCCCGTCCTTCGGGCAGAAGCTGACCGGCAACCGCGACCTCTATCACCAGGTGTGGGACTGGACGAACACCAGCCTGAAGCTGACCAAGGACGCTACCGCCGACGCCACGCTGCAGTCGGCGAGCGCGCACTGAGCTGAGCAGCACACCGCATCGGATGCCGGTGCGCACGGTGTGGTAGTCACGACTACATGAGCTCACCAGCAGACGCTCGGACCGGCAGACTCCGGAGTGCCCGGACCGTCGATCTCGACCCGACGACGCTGTACCGCATTCTGCGGTTGCGTGGCGACGTGTTCGTGGTCGAACAGTCCTGCGCGTACCCGGATCTCGACGGCCGTGACCTGGAACCCGGGACACGTCAGTTCTGGATCGGTGACGAGGACGGTGTGCACGCGACCCTGCGACTGCTCACCGATCCGGTGGATGCCGACGGCGCGCTGGTCTACCGGATCGGCCGGGTGTGCACCGATCGGGCCCATCGTGGTCGGCGGCTGGGCGCCCGGCTCATCGACGCTGCCCTCGCCGAGGTGGGAGCACATGCGTGTCGGATCGACGCGCAGGCCCATCTGACCGGGATGTACGGTGCCTTCGGCTTCGTCGCCGAGGGTGATGAGTATCTGGAGGACGGTATCCCACACGTGTCGATGTTCCGGAAGGTTGTCGCATGAGCGCCCCCGCGTTCAGTTCCTATCCCTTCAGCGCTGTCGTCGGGCAGGACCAGCTGAAACTGGCGCTGATCCTGTCCGCCATCGCGCCGGGTATCGGCGGGGTGCTGATCCGCGGCGAGAAGGGCACCGCCAAGTCGACCATCGTCCGCGGTCTCGGACCGCTGCTCGGTGGGGACGGCGCTGCGGGTGACGATGCTGCGGGTGACGATGCTGCGGGGAATGGGCAGTCACGGGGCCGGGTCGTCGAACTGCCGATCGGTGCCACCGAGGACCGGGTGATCGGCTCGCTGGATCTGACGTCGGTGCTGCGCGACGGGCGTGCCGAGTTCACCCCGGGTCTGCTGGCCCGCGCCGACGGTGGCGTGCTCTACATCGACGAGGTGAATCTGCTCGCCGACCATCTCGTCGACGTGTTGCTCGACGCAGCGGCCAGCGGTCGGGTCACCATCGAACGCGACGGTGTATCTCACACGCAGGCAGCCGATTTCGTTCTCGTCGGAACTATGAACCCCGAAGAGGGAGAATTGCGTCCGCAGCTGCTCGACCGGTTCGGGCTCGCCGTCGACGTGGTCGCCGCCCGCGACATCGACGAGCGGGTCGAGGTGATCTCGCGCCGGATGGCCTTCGACGCCGACCCGGCGGCCTTTGTGACCGCCTACGCCGACGCCGACGCCGATCTGGCCGCGCGGATCGCCGCCGCACGTCACGCGGTCGCCACCGTCGGGTTGCCGACCGCGGAGTTGCGCCGCATCGCGGCCATCTGTGCGCATCTCGACGTCGACGGTCTGCGCGGCGACATCGTCGTGGCCCGCACGGCCGCCGCGCATGCCGCCTGGCGGGGGGCCGACGCGGTCGGTGAGGAGGATGTGCGCGCGGCCGTCGAACTCGCGCTGCCGCATCGCCGCCGACGCAATCCGTTCGACGAGTCGGGACTGAGTTCGCAGCAGCTCGACGACGCCATGCAGGCCGGTGACGAGGCTGCCGGACCGGACCCGGAACCCGACCCCGATCCCGACGGTGACCCGCCCCCGGACGGGTCCGATCGCTCGGCCGACCAGTCCTCCGGACCCGGAGCGGAAAATGCCACTGGGGGAGCGGATTCGGCGGACCCGTCGGCCGAGCAGCCAGATGCGGAGCCCGAGGACGCGCCGAATCCGGTACCCGGTCCGCGGTTCGGTGCAGGCAACGCGCCCACGGGTCGCCGTCTCCGCACCTTGCGGGTCGAGGGCATCGGCGACGGTGAGCCGGGACGGCGGTCACGCGCGCGCAGCCGGCGCGGCCAGACGACCCGCGCCATCGAGTTCGAACGCGGCCGACCCTTGCATCTGTTCGCGACCGTGCTGGGCGCGGCGGGGCGGGATGCCACCGCCGACGACCGCCCGACGGCGGGGCTGCGGGTCGCCGCCGCCGACCTGCGCGGCGCCGAACGCGTCGGCCAGGAGGCCAATCTGGTGGTGTTCGTCGTCGATCTGAGCGGCTCGATGACCGCGCGACGACGGCTGAGCGCCGTCTCGGAGCTGTGCGTGGAGATGCTGCGGGATTCCTACACCCGCCGCGATCGGGTCGCCGTGGTGGTCGCCCGTGGGCGCGCGGCCGAACTGGCGGTGCCCCCGACGAAGTCCGTCGACATCGCGTTGCGTCGACTCGAAGCGGTGCGCACCGGCGGCCGTACACCACTGGCCGAAGGACTACAGATGGCCACCGAGGTGATCGAGCGCTCTCGGCGTGCCGAACCGGAGCGCCGGCCGCTGCTGGTGGTGGTCACCGACGGCCGGGCGACGGCAGGCGACCATGCCCCCGATCGTGCGCGTGCCGCGGCCGCGGGCATCTCCCGGCGCGGGATCGACACGGTGGTGGTCGATGCCGAGCAGGGCATGGTGCGCCTCGGGATGGCGGCCGACCTGGCCGCGTATCTGAGTGCCGACCTCATCTCGATGGATCAGCTGTCGCTGTCCGCACTGGCTCCCGGCGCCCGTCCGGCCGCCTAGCAAGTCACCCGACGACAAGAGGAACATCAAGTGCCACAGGGTATTCCAGCCAGCATTCCGGACGATGGCCTGACCACCAGGCAGCGCCGCAACACGCCGGTGCTGGCCGTTCACACCGGTGACGGCAAGGGGAAGTCGACCGCCGCCTTCGGGATGGCGATGCGGGCGTGGAATGCCGGACTCGACGTCGCCGTGTTCCAATTCGTGAAGAGCGCCAAGTGGAAGGTCGGCGAGGAGTCGGCGCTGACGGCGCTGGGCGACCTGCACCGCGAGACCGGTGCCGGGGGGCCGGTGCAGTGGCACAAGATGGGGCAGGGCTGGTCGTGGTTGCGGGCCAACGACGACCACGACGACGACCATGCTGCGGCGGCACGCGCGGGCTGGGCGGAGATCGCCCGGCGGATCGCGGCGCAAGAACACGACTTCTATGTGCTCGACGAGTTCACCTATCCGCTGGATTGGGGGTGGATCGACATCGACGAGGTGGTCGAGGTGCTGTCCACCCGGCCGGGCCGACAGCATGTGGTGATCACCGGCCGACGCGCGCCACAGCAGCTGGTCGACGCCGCCGACCTGGTCACCGAGATGCGCAAGATCGCCCACCCGATGGACGCCGGCCGCAAGGGGCAGAAGGGCATCGAGTGGTGAGCGGTACCCCCGCAATCGTCATCGCCGCACCGTCCTCGGGCAGCGGCAAGACCACCGTCACCACCGGACTGATCGGTGCCCTGCGCGCCGCCGGACATCGGGTCGCCCCGTTCAAGGTGGGACCCGATTACATCGACCCCGGCTATCACGCGGTCGCCGCCGGACGCGTCGGACGCAACCTCGACCCCAACCTGGTCGGCGCCGACCTGGTCGCACCGTTATTCGCGGCCGGTTCGGCCGACGCCGACATCGCCGTCATCGAGGGCGTGATGGGGCTCTTCGACGGCCGCATCGTGGCCGACGACGACGCAGACACCCTGGGGGTGGGTTCCACCGCACAGGTCGCGACGCTGATCGGGGCACCGGTCGTCCTCGTCGTCGATGCCGCAGGCCACAGCCAGTCGCTGGCCGCGGTGCTGCATGGTTTTCTCGGATACGAACCGGCGGTGCGCATCGTCGGGGTGATCCTCAACCGGGTCGGGTCGCCCCGGCACGAGTCGGTGCTGCGGCAGGCGTGCGCGCGGGTCGGCATGCCGGTCTTCGGCGTGCTGCGGCGCGACCCGAGCCTCGCGGTCCCGTCGCGGCACCTCGGCCTGATCCCCGCCGCCGAACGCAGTGCCGACGCGCAGGCCGCGGTCGCCGCCATGGCGACGAAGGTCGGTGCGGCACTCGACCTCCCGGCGATCGTCGCAGCGGCACGCGGTGCCGATGTACCGGCCGTCGCGGGCTGGTCGGCCACCGACGCGATCGCCGGATCAGGTGCGGAGTCGGGGACCGGATCGAACGGGACCACAGGCACTGGCGCCCGGCCGGTGATCGCGGTGGCCGGGGGAGCGGCGTTCACCTTCGGCTATGCCGAACACACCGAACTTCTGCGGGCCGCAGGCGCCGACGTGGTCGGCTTCGATCCGCTGCACGACCGGCTGCCCGCCGGCACCGCAGGCGTGGTCATCGGCGGCGGTTTCCCCGAGGAGCACGCCGAGGAACTGGCGGCCAACGAGCCGCTGCGCGCCGACCTTGCCGCACACGCCGCCGCAGGTCGGCCGATCGCCGCCGAGTGCGCCGGATTGCTTTATCTGGCAACGACACTCGACGACCATCCGATGACCGGTGTGCTACCCGTCGACGGTCATTTCGGCCCCACGCTGACGCTCGGCTACCGGGATGCGGTCGCGGTGGCCGATTCGGTGCTCTACCGGGCGGGTGACCGGGTGACCGGGCACGAGTTCCATCGCAGTTTCGTCACCACCCGTCCCGATGACCGCGCCGATGGCCTGTCCGCCGCCTGGGGCTGGACCGGGCATGACGGTCGGTCGGCTCGGCACGGCGTTGTCTCCGGAGCCGTGCACGCCTCGTACCTGCATGTGCATCCGGTCGCGGTACCCGCCGCGATCGCCCGTTTCGTCGCGGCGTCCACCGGGCACGCGGCATCATCGAACCTGTCGGCATCGAGGCCGGCGATTGCTGAGGGATGACCGACCGATGGTGAGCGACAACCGGTTGCGTGAGGCGCTCGACGCACTGGCCGAATACGGCGCCGACGATCCGACACTGCTGCGCGAACTGCTCGAAGCAGTCCTGGTCGTCGGGCAGGGGCTCGACCTCGACGACGCCCTACAGCGGATCGTCGAGGTGGCGGTCGGGGTCGTCGATGCCCGGTACGGTGCGCTCGGCGTCCGCGGGCCCGACGACGGGCTGAGCGCCTTCGTCTACACCGGCATCACCGCCGCCCAGCGGGCCACGATGGGGCCGCTGCCGGTCGGCAAGGGGGTCCTCGGCGTCCTCATCAACGATCCCAAGATCCTGCGCATCCCCGATCTCGCGCAACATCCCGCCTCGGTGGGCTTCCCGCCGCATCACCCGCCGATGACGACCTTCCTCGGAGCGCCGGTCATCATCCGCGGTGAGATCTTCGGCCGCATCTACCTCACCGAGAAGAAGTCCGC
Source organism: Gordonia heveisoli (assembly GCF_030315745.1). Taxonomy (GTDB): domain Bacteria; phylum Actinomycetota; class Actinomycetes; order Mycobacteriales; family Mycobacteriaceae; genus Gordonia. The sequence goes on from NZ_JASXSH010000005.1 coordinate 66,781, forward strand.
CGACCAGTTCTCCGACCTCGACGAGACGCTGATCGCGGTCCTGGCCATCGCCGCCGGTATCGCCGTGGACAATTCGCGACTGTTCGAACGTGCGCGCACCCGGCATCGCTGGATGCAGGTGGTGGCCCGTCGAGGTTCCGAACCGCTGGCCGGGATCGCGCTGTCGGACACCATGTCCCGGCTGTGCACCGACGTCGCCGACCTCGTCGGCGCCACCGACGTCTTCATCGTGACCGACGATGCGGGGGAGGTCGAGGTGCGCGGACATACCGGGAGCGCACCGGCGGTCGGTGACTACACCTCGCCCGCCGTGTCGAAATTCCGGGTCGTCGAAAGCGGGTCCATCTCACCGGCATTGGTGCGCCGGGGCGCGCAATGGACCACGGTGCAGCCCCTGCAGCGTGCCGCCGGCGCCTTCGGCTGGATCGTCATCACCCATCGCACGCGTCCCACCTGGGAGGATGAGGAGATCGCCGGGCTGGCCGCGGTTGCCGAGGTCGCCTCACTGGCGGTCGTCTACGCCGAACAGCAGCAGACCGCACGTGACCTGGAAGTCCTCGAAGATCGCCACCGCATCGCCCGTGATCTGCACGATCACGTCATCCAGCGGCTGTTCGCCATCGGCATGTCCATCCAGACGATGCTGGCGCGCACCGCGGCCGGGGAGCCGGTCACGGCTTTCGACGAAGAACTGATCAACCCGCGACTCGAACAGATCATGGACGATCTCGACGCGACCATCGCCCAGATCCGCACCTCGATCTTCGATCTGCAGACCGCGTCCGACCATCACGACACGGCGACGCTGCGTCGTCGAGTGCTCGACATCGTCAACGAACTGTCGGTGCACGCCCCGATCTCGCCCAGCGTCGCCTTCGACGGGCCGGTCGACACCGTCGTCCCAGAAACCCTCGGACCACATATCGACGCCGTGCTGCGCGAAGGGCTGAGCAATGCGCTGCGGCACGCGCAAGCCGACCACATCGGGGTGTCGGTGAGCGCCGACGACGTGCTGACCGTGGAGATCACCGACGACGGCGTCGGTATCGGCACCGACGTCACCTATCGCGGGTTGGACAACCTGACCCGGCGCGCCGACGAATGCGACGGCACCTTCGCCGTGGTCACCTCGCCGGCCACGAGCAGGCGCCGGGGCGGCACGACGCTGACGTGGTCGGTGCCGCTGCGCTGACTCAGGCCTTGCCGTCGCGCAGCTTGGTGGCCATCACCGCCACCTGGGTGCGGCGCTGCATGTCGAGTTTCGACAGGATCCGCGACACATAGTTCTTGATGGTCTTCTCCGCCAGGAACATCCGTTCCGCGATCTGACGGTTCGTCATCCCCTCGCCGATCAGGCTGAACACCTCACGTTCCTGCGGGGTGAGCTCGGCGAGCGGGTCGGGTCGGTTCTTGCCGTCACGCAGCTTGGCCAGCAGCGCGGCGGTGCTGCGGTCGTCGAGCAGTGATCCGCCGCGACCCACCGTGCGCACCGCCGCCACCAGGTTGTGCCCGAGGATCTGCTTGAGCACGAAACCCGAGGCGCCGGCGAGGACCGCGGCCAGCAGGGCGTCGTCGTCGGCGTAACTGGTGAGCATCAGACATTTCACCGACGGATCGGCCGCGCGCACCTCGCGGCACAGTTCGACGCCGTTGCCGTCGGGCAGCCGGACGTCGAGGACCGCGACATCGGGTTTCGCGGCCAGGATGCCGACGAGTGCCTCGCCGACCGATGCCGCCTCGCCGACCACTTCGATGTCGCCTGCGGTACCGAGCAGGTCACGCAGCCCGCGACGGACGAGTTCGTGGTCGTCGACCAGGTAGGCGCGTACGGGCGCGGCATTCGGATCGACCGGTGGTGCGGGAGGCTGTGACGCGGACATATCCCTGAAAATACCCGAGTACGGGCCGGACGTCGGTGCCCAAACGCGCGACGAAAGGTCCCTGATCTTCGGGACCTTCGCCCCACGCTGCAGAACCACCCACGGCGCAAGGTTGGTAGCACCACCCGGATCGGCATTACCAAGGAGCGTCCGTGACCACCCTGATCGGTTCCCCCGAACTCAACAACACCGGCATGACCGGTGGCGACCTGCTGCGCGAGTTGCTGCCGGTGTGTGAGGCCGAGGTCGAGCGTCATATGAAGATGACCAAGGACTGGCATCCGCACGACTACGTGCCGTGGGACGACGGACGCAACTTCGCCGCACTCGGCGGGGAGGACTGGGATCCCGAGCAGTCCAAACTCTCCGATGTCGCCAAGGCGGCAATGATCACCAACCTGCTGACCGAGGACAACCTGCCCTCCTATCACCGGGTGATCGCCGACAACTTCAGCCTCGACGACGCGTGGGGATTCTGGGTCGGTCGCTGGACCGCCGAGGAGGCGCGCCACAGCATCGTCATGCGCGACTATCTGGTCGTCACCCGAGGTGTCGATCCGGTCGAGCTGGAGAACGTCCGTATGCAGCACATGACCGGCGGCTTCAATCCGCTGCCGGAGGACGACGGGCAGCGCGATCACAGTTTCGACATGCTCTACGCGGTCGCCTACGTCAGCTTCCAGGAACTGGCCACCCGAGTCAGCCACCGCAACACCGGCAAGGCGTGTGGCGACCCGATCGCCGACCGGATGCTGCAGCGCGTCGCGGCCGACGAGAACCTGCACATGCTGTTCTATCGCAACATCGTGGCCGGGGCGCTCGACCTCGTCCCGGATCAGACGATGGCCGCGATCTACGGCATCGTCTCCAACTTCCAGATGCCCGGTGCGACCATGCCGAATTTCCGCCGCAACGCGGTCCTCATCGCCAAAGGCGGCATCTACGACCTGCCCCAGCACATGAGTGAGGTGGTGATGCCGGTGCTGCGCAAGTGGCGGATCTTCGAACGCGACGACTTCGGCCCGCTCGGGGAGCACTACCGTGAACAACTCGCCGAGTTCCTGGAGCAGATGAATATCAAGGTCGAACGGTTCGAGGCGTCTCGGGACCGGGCCCTGGCCCGCGCCAAGTCGAAGGGCATCGCATGACCACCTTCGAACCGCTCACCGCCCGGCAGTTGGACATCGAAGTGCTCGCCGACCTGCCGGACGGGCCGGTCGTGGAGGGTTGTGACAACTGTTGTGGGAGTTGCCAGATGTCGAGTGCGGACGCGCCGCCGGTACCTGCCGGTTTCGACACCGCGATCGCGATGGCCGAGGCGGCGGCGAACCACAACCCGTCGTGGTGGAACGAGATCCGCACGCACGCAGGAGATTCGGCGGACGGCGAATACTGTTCGTCGCTTCTACTCGGTGCGTTGCTGCAGTCGGCCGCACACCGGCTGGGGGTGCCGACCGCCGACGTGTGGGCCTATATCCGCCGCACCGGTGAACTGCCGCTCTGAGGGTGCTCGCGGTGGCCGGCCGCCACGTCCGGGGGCATAGCACGTCAGGATGGCCACCCGACTGCTCGACTGCCGATGGCGGTACGCGGGTGCGGCGCCGATAGACTTCCGTGCCATGGTGAGCGAACAATCGCAGTCGGGCGGGCACTACCTGGTGGGGCTTGATCTGCGCGGACGTCGGGTCGTGGTGGTCGGCGGCGGATCGGTCGCCCAGCGACGGCTGCCCAATCTGATCTCCGCGGGTGCGGATGTGCACGTCATCGCCGTCGACCCGACTCCTGCGGTCGAATCGTTCCCGGGCATCGCCGTGACCAAACGTGCCTACGCCGACGGTGATCTCGACGGTGCCTGGTATGTGATGGCCTGCACCGACGATCCCGCGGTCAACGCGGCGGTGGTCGCCGAGGCCGAGCGCCGCCACACCTTCTGCGTGCGCGCCGACGATGCACGGTCGGGGACCGCGGTGACACCCGCCTCGGGCCGCCACCGCGACATCCAGTTCGGTGTCCTCGCCGGCGGCGACCACCGGTTGTCGGCGGCCCTGCGCGCCGCCATCGGCCGAGCGCTCGCCGACGGCTCACTCGTCGTCGAGGACACCGCGCCGCATGCCGCGGGTGTCGCACTCGTCGGCGGCGGACCGGGCGACCCCGACCTCATCACGGTGCGTGGTCAGCGACTGCTGGCCGAGGCCGACGTGGTGGTCGCCGACCGGCTGGCCCCGCCGGAACTGCTCGCCGCGCTGGGCCCGCAGGTGGAGATCATCGACGCCGCCAAGGTGCCCTACGGTCGCGCGATGAAGCAGGAGGCCATCAACGACGTCCTGGTCAGCAAGGCGCAGGAGGGGAAGTTCGTCGTCCGGCTCAAGGGCGGCGACCCGTATGTATACGGCCGTGGCTTCGAGGAACTGCAGGCCTGTGTCGCGGCCGGGGTACCGGTCACCGTCGTACCCGGGATCAGCAGTTCCATCGCCGCACCCGCCTCCGCGGGTATCCCGGTCACCCACCGCGGCGTCACCCACGAGATCGTCATCGTGTCCGGGCATGTGCCGCCCGGCCACCCCGATTCGCTGACCGATTGGCCGTCGCTGGGCAAGCTGCGCGGCACTATCGTGCTGATGATGGCGGTCGAGCGCGTCGAGGTCTTCGCCGATGCGTTGCTGGCGGGTGGACGGGCACCGGAGACGCCGGTCGCGATGATCGAGAACGGTTCCCTGCCCACCCAGCGGGTCCTGCGCACCGACCTCGCACATGCCGCCGAGGTGGCGGGCGCGCAGGGACTGCGGCCGCCGGCGATCGTCGTCATCGGTGAGGTCGCCGGATTCACCGAAGGCGCGCTCTGAACGCTCGACACCACCGGACGGGAACCCGTCGTCGTGATGCCGCCGATCACCGGAATGGGACGACCGACCTGACCAACGAGGATTGGCATATCGGGGCGGCAGGCCGGTAGCGTCCCTCGGTATGTCTACGTCCGGAATGCCGGAGGCGCCCACGATGGCCGCACCCGAATATCGCAAGGTCTTCGGACCGGCGATCCTCGTCCTCTCCGGTATGCAGCTCCTGATGGTCCTCGACGGGACGGTCGCCGCGCTGGCGCTACCGCGGATCCGTGAGGCACTCGACCTGTCCGAATCCAGTGCCAACTGGATCATCAGCAGTTACGTCCTCGCTTTCGGCGGCCTCATGCTGCTCGGCGGACGCCTGGGCGACACCTTCGGCCGAAAGCGCATGTTCGTCGTCGGTGTCTCGATGTTCACGCTGACCTCGTTGCTGTGCGGCCTGGCCTGGAACGAGGCCAGCCTGGTCGTCGGGCGGGCCCTGCAGGGCGCGTCCGCGGCGATCGCCGCACCGACGGCAATGGCGCTGGTCGCCACCACCTTCGCCCCCGGCAAACCCCGAAGCCAGGCCTTCGCCGTCTACGCCGCGATGACCGGTGTCGGCTCGGTGGCCGGACTGATCGTCGGCGGTGTGCTGACCGAGATCCACTGGCGTCTGGTGTTCCTGATCAACGTCCCGATCGGCCTGGCGGTCGCGGTGGGTGCGCTGTGGACGTTGCGGGAGTCGCAGGGGGAGCGGTTTTCGCTGGACGTGAAGGGCGCGGTGCTGGGCACTCTGGGATGCACCCTGCTGGTACTCGCCGTCAACGAGGGGCCCAACGGCTGGGGGCAGCCGATCGTGGTCGGCTCGTTCGTGCTCGGGGCGCTCGCCCTGATCGCCTTCGTCTTCGTCGAACGCCGGGCGAGCAACCCGATCCTGCCGTTCGTGCTGTTCGACAACGTCAGCCGCGTCGCGGCGCTCCTCGCGATCCTGTTCGCCAGCATGATCATGATGTGCATGGCGGTGTTCATCTCGCTGTACCTGCAGGGCATCCTCAAATACAGCCCGATACAGAGCGGTCTGGCCGTGGTGCCCTTCGCCTTCGGCCTGGCGATCGCGGCTGCGATCGCTTCGAAGCTGGCACTGATGATGCAGCCGCGGTGGCTGGTCCTGGCCGGCGGAGCGGTCATTCTGGCCGGTTGTCTGTATGCGTCCTCGATCGCCACCGACGCCCCGGGCTACTTCCCGAACATCGCGTTACCCGTGGTGGTGATCGGTTTCGGAGTGGGCCTGGCGGTGATCCCGCTGACCCTGTCGGTCGTCGCCGGTGTCGGCCCGAACGAGATCGGTCCGCTGACCGCGCTCGCTCAGGTCGCACAGAATCTCGGTGGCGCGGTCGGCCTGGTCGTCGTCGGGGCGATGGTCACCTCCCGAGCTCTGTCCCAGGGCGGTACCACCGGCCCGGTCGAGGAGATGAACGCCGCGCAGCTGGCCGCGCAGGCCGACGGCTATGGGCTGGCCTTCGCCTGCTGCGCCGGAATCGCGGTCATCGCCGCGATCGTCGTGCTGTTCATGCGCTTTACTCCCGAAGAGGTCGCCGAAGGGCAGGCCGCCCAGGAGGCGGCCGACGCGGGTGTGGACGCCTGAGTCCGAACGCTCAGCCTGCCGATAGTGCGCCGGCGATGGTGAGGCGGGCCAGCGCTTCGGCCCGCTCGACCGGATAGTCGGGGCCGTCGAGCAGCACCGCGAGGACGATGCCACCGACGATCGCGTCCAGGCATGCCTCGATCCGCTCATCGTCGAAGGTGGGCACCACCGACAGCCGGTCGCGGACCATCGCGCGCATCGGGTCGCTGAGTTCGGCCCGGAATCGGGCGGCGGTCGCGGGATCTTCGAGGGCTGCGGCAGACAGGGTTCGCACCGTGGCCTGCCCCTGGGTACCGGTCAGGGCCTGCGCCAACCGGCCCGCCCATACGGCGACGTCATCGGCGACGTCGGTACCGGAGTCGATCTGCGGCATGATCTCGTCGGCGTCCTCGGCCAGCACGTCGGCGACCAGGGCGGTGCGATTGCGCCACCAGCGGTAGATGGTCTGCTTGCCGACGCCGGCCGCGGATGCGACACCTTCGATGGTCAGCGACTCGAAGCCGCGTTCGAGTAGTAGCGCCCGGGTGGCGTCGAGGATGGCGCGCCGCGATCGTTCGCTGCGTCGTCGTGGTGCACGCGCCTGCTCGGTCACCGCGTCATCGTATCGGCGCGAAAGCCTGCCGTGGGTCGGGTCGATGGCTTACCGTGTCCCTGCGAGACGAGACGCACCGTCTCGTTAAGGGGTGGGAATGAGCGAGACGTCGAAGTCGGTCGGGCGGGGTGCGGTGGCGTGGCTGATGGCCGTCGTCTGTTCCGCGCTGGGACTGGTGATGGGTGCGATGACCGCCCTCAACCTCGCGTTGCCATCCATCGCCGCCGACGTCCAGGTCACCACCACGCAGCTGACCTGGCTGGTCGACGCCTACACCCTGGCGATGGCGGCACTGTTGCTGCCGGCCGGCGCGATCGGCGACCGCTATGGCCGGCGCGGAGTCATGATCATCGGCCTCGTGCTGTTCGCCCTGTCGTCCTTCGCGGCCGTCGTCCTCACCGACCCCGGTCAGCTCATCGCCTCGCGCGCGCTGGCCGGTGTGGCCGCGGCGCTGATCATGCCGGCAACGCTCTCACTGCTGACCTCACATATGCCCGCCGATAGTCGGCATATGGCGGTCGCCATCTGGGCCGGCGTCGCCGGTGCCTCCGGTATCGGCGGCTTCTTCCTGTCCGGCGCGTTGCTGGAGTTCTTCGAGTGGCAGTCGATCCTGCTGACCCTCGGTCTGGTCGCCGCGGTGTTGACCGTGCTGTCCCTGACCATCGGAACCTCGCGCGACGACTCGCCCAAGCGGTTCGACATCCCCGGTTCGCTACTGGCGCCCGCGGCGGTGGCGCTCGTCGTCCTCGGTCTGCTGGAAGCCCCGAACCATGGCTGGACCTCCGCATTCGTGGTCGCCTGCCTGCTTGCCGGGATCGCCCTCGGAGTGGCATTCGTGGCCGTCGAGCGGCGTCGGGACGACCCGTTGCTGGATATGTCCCTGTTCACCAACCGGGCGTTCTCCGCGGGTGCGCTCTGCGTGACGCTGCAGTTCTTCGCCTCGATGGGCATCTTCTTCGTGCTCCTGCAGCAGTTGCAGTTGAGCATGGGGATGTCGGCGTTGATGGCGGCGACCGCGCTGCTGCCGATCGTCGGGATCCTGCTGGTGATGTCGCCGCTGAGCGCGTGGTTGACGGTGCGCGTCGATCTGCGTGTCGTGCTGGTCCTCGGCAATGGACTCACCGGGCTCGGCATGGTGCTGATGGGGGTCATCGACTACCACACCTATCTCGGCGTGCTGCCGTTCGCGATCGTGGTGGCGCTCGGCCAGGGATTCGCGACCGCACCGCCGACGACGGCCATCATGGCCAACACCCCGGAGTCGGCGCAGGGCGTCGGATCTGCGGTCAACGACACCGCACGCGAACTGGGGTCGGCGATCGGTATCGCGCTGGCGGGCAGTGTCGTCGCCTCTGCATACGCGCATCGGATCGCGCCACTGCTCGACCAGTTGTCGGCGCAACCGGGTGGTGTTGAGTTGTCCACGCCGATTTCGCGCACGCTGGCCGAGGCGCTGGTCGTCGCCGACCGGATCTCCCCGGCCAATTCGGTTCTTGCCCAGTCTATTCGGGATCAGGCGACGGAAGCGTTCGACGGCGCGGCCGCGCAGGCCTGCTGGGTGATGGGCGCGGTGATCCTGGTGGGTGCGGTCGGACTGGCCGTTCTGTGCCCGGCCCGCATCGGTGGAACCGCGGCGGGAGTGGATCCGGGCGCGGATATCGATGGTGGCGCGGGCCCCGAGGCGGAGGCCGTCGATGTCGACGACGTCGGCGTCGGTGCGCGCCCCTGACCCCGGTCACCGATCGATGTTGACCCCGGTCACAGTTCGATGCTGACACCGGTCACAGATCGATGTGGTACTTCTGCGGGTTGTCGCGGTCGATATATACGGTGGTGGTGTAGCGCTGACCGTCGACCAGGTATTCGACAATCGCGCGGTGTTCGTACTGGCGATCCTCGCGGTCCCATGATCGGGTGTAGTCGATCACCCGGCCGCTGGTCTGTTCGGCGTTGCTCGCGAAGCCGACCGCCCAGATGGTCAGGCCGACGGCGACGACCAGGCAGATGATGCCGATCGCGGCGAAGGTGCGCACGACCCACACCACCCAGTTGGGTGAGCTGGTGCGCTCGAGTGCCCGCCTCCGTGCCAGATCCGTCACAGTGCCCTCCCAATGGCCGTCGATCTCACCGCCGGTTGTTGCATCGCAGCGGGCCGATCGCGGGTGTCATCGTTCGGGTGGCTGACCGGGGGCGTTTCGAGACGTGCGTGCTCGATGGCCAACGGTCCGCTCAGTCGGTGACGACGGTGATCTGGCGTTCCCCGGCGATCTCCACCCGCTGACCGGCATCGGCGAGGACCGCGGCCAGCCCGTTGATGTCACGCACCGTGCGCCGGGTGCGGACGAGTTCGCGCGCCATCAAACCCTTGTAGTGCTTGTTGAAGTGGCTCACCACTTTTCGGGAGCCGTCGGCGGCTTCGGTGACGACGGTTGCGGTCACCGCGCCGCGTACCGGACCGAGCTGGTGATAGACACCGGAGCGGAGGTCGACGACGAAATCGTCGACGGCGTCCAGGGTTTCCGACAGCGTCGGCTTCCACAGCGCCGCCAGCGTCGGCTGCCCGGGCAGCTTCGATCCGCCGGACAGACGATAGGCGGGAATCGGGTCGGCGGCGGCGACCACACCGAACAGGGCGGACCCGATCGCGAGGCGCTCGGCGGCCTTGGCCTTGCCTGCTTTGGTCAGATGCGGGTAATCGAGGGCGTCGTAGAGGACACCGGTGTACCGCTCGATCGCCGGTCGAGTCGGCGACAACCACAGGTCGGCATTGCGGTCCACCTCCGACAACTGGGTGGCGCCGAGGCCCAGTGCGACCCGGCTGGCGTCGAGGTCGGCGGCCAGTTCGACGATCACTTCGGCGATGAGTTTGCGGGTGGCGTTCAGCTCCGGGAACGACAGGGTGTCCAGATCGAGGGGCGCACCGGTGCCGCCGTCGGATTTGGTCTCGGAGGGAGGCAGGATGACGAGCACCGCAACACCCTATCGGCGCGGGCGGTGCAGCTCGACGCCGGAGGCCACGGCGCGCATCGGGTGCGGCGAACAGCCGACTATGATCGACCACCGTGATCACACGGATGTCGACCCTGTTCCTGCGGACCCTGCGCGACGATCCGGCTGACGCCGAGGTACCCAGCCACAAGCTGCTCGTGCGCGCCGGATATGTGCGCCGTGCCGCGCCCGGCGTGTACAGCTGGCTGCCCCTCGGTCTGCGGGTGCTGCGGGCGGTGGAGACCGTCGTCCGCGAGGAGATGGACGCCATCGGTGCCCAGGAGATCCTGCTGCCCGCGCTGCTGCCGCGCGACGCCTACGAGGCGACCGGCCGATGGACCGAATACGGCGACGCGCTGTTCCGCCTCAAGGACCGCAAGGGCGCCGACATGCTGCTCGGTCCGACCCACGAGGAAATCTTTACCCAGCTGGTGAAGGGGGAGTACTCCTCCTACAAGGACCTGCCCACGATCCTCTATCAGATCCAGACCAAATACCGTGATGAGGAACGTCCGCGTGCGGGCATCCTGCGTGGCCGCGAGTTCGTCATGAAGGACTCCTACTCCTTCGACCTCGACGACGACGGGCTGAAGGGTTCCTACGCCGCGCATCGTGAGGCCTACCAGAAGATCTTCGCCCGGCTGGGTGTCGAGTATGTGATCGTCGCGGCGACCTCGGGTGCGATGGGTGGCAGCGCCTCCGAGGAGTTCCTCGCGGTCAGCGAGGTGGGTGAGGACACCTACGTCCGCTGCGTCGACTCCGACTACGCGGCGAACGTGGAGGCGGTCGTCACCCCGGCCCCGGAGTCGATCCCCTTCGACGGACTCGCCCCCGCCCAGGTCCACGACACCCCCGGCACCCCGACCATCGAGTCGCTGGTGGACTGGGCCAACGCGACCCTCGACGGCCAGTTCGGTGGCTCGGACACCCTGAAGAACGTGTTGGTGAAGGTGCGCGAACCCGGTGGCGAATGGCAGCTCACGGCGGTCGGTGTCCCCGGCGACCGCGAGGTCGACTTCAAGCGTCTGGAGGCATCCCTGGAGCCGGCCGAGGTCGAACTGCTCACCGACGAGGACTTCGCCGCCAATCCCTTCCTGGTCAAGGGGTACATCGGACCGAAGGCATTGATCGCCAACGAGGTTCGCTATCTCGTGGACCCGCGGGTGGTCGACGGCACCAGCTGGATCACCGGCGCCGACGAACCCGGCAGGCATTACGTGGGGTTGGTCGCCGGTCGCGACTTCACCCCCGACGGCACCATCGAAGCGGCCGAGGTCCGGGAAGGGGACGCGTCCCCGGACGGCAAGGGCACCCTCGTGGCAGCCAAGGGCATCGAGATCGGACACATCTTCCAACTCGGCCGGAAGTACACCGACGCATTCGACGTCGATGTCCTCGGCGAGAACGGCAAACCCGTCCGCCTGACCATGGGCTCCTACGGTGTGGGCGTCTCACGTCTGGTCGCGGTGATCGCCGAGCAGTGCCATGACGAGAAGGGGCTGCGCTGGCCGCGCGCGGTGGCGCCGTTCGCGGTGCACCTGGTCATCGCCAACAAGGACGAGGCCGCGGTGGCGGGGGCTCAGGCACTGGCCGCCGACCTCGATGCCGCGGGCCTGTCGGTGCTGCTCGACGATCGCAAGGCGTCGCCGGGAGTGAAGTTCAAGGACGCCGAGCTACTCGGCATGCCGGTGGTCGTGGTCGTCGGACGCGGCTACGCCGGTGGCACCGTCGAACTGCGAGATCGCTTCACCGGGGAGGCGAGCGAGATCGCCGTCGCCGACGCGGTCGCCACGATCATCAACGCGGCTCGCGCCTGATTCACGGCCCTGCCCGGAGGGTGGCCGGTCAGGCCGGCGCCCCCGGGAAGGCCAGGGTTGCGGGTGAGATGCCGAGTGCGGCACGCCAATACGCGATGCGCACCGCCGAGTCGTCGAGTCCGTCCACGCCGATGCGGCGGGCCTCGGGTGTCTCGGCCTGCTCCAGCAGTGCACGGTAGGCGCGCGCGCAGTCGTTCTCCGCGGCCAACGCGGCCCGGGCGGCACTGGTCGGGCCGGTGACCTCCACCGGAAGCGTGTACCCGGCGGGTGCGGCGGGCGGGACGCCGCCTGCGGCGGTGATGGCCCGTTCCAGGGCATCCCGCCGCGCCCGGTGCGCACTGATCTGCTCGACGATGGTGCGTCGTCGTGCGGGCGCGGCGAATGCGGTGATCACGCCGTAGGTGAAGATGGCCGCGTTCTCGGCGGCGGTGGCGGCGCCCAAGGCGCTGATCGTGGCGGTCATGACAGTTGAACCTCCACCATCGAGACGATTGAAGCGGATACGGCACCGACCAGTCCGGCCGGATATCCGGTGAAGGTGATCGCGCCGTCGTGGGCCTGCCGGGCCGACTCGCGCAGCCGGGTCCGCAATTGACCGACGTCGGCGGGCGGTGCCGGAGCGTTCGACGGTGCCACACCCGTCCCCGACGGCGGTGTCGCGGTCAGTGTGTCGAATTCGGTGCCGGTGGCCCGGTGGAGTCGATAGATCTCGGCCCGTAACTGCTGCGCGTGTTCGGCGCGCTGGTCGGCGACGACACCCAGTGCGGCCGCGTATTCGGTGGAGCCGGGGATCAGTCGGCGGGCGGTCTTCGCGTCGGCGTCGGCTGCGGCGGCGATCGGCAGCAGTGCCTGCGCGGTCAGCTGTTCGGCAGTCGGGCCGTCGTCGGAGCAGCCGGTCATGGCGAGGACCGACAGACCTGCGGTGGCCGCCATACCGCCGCGAAGGACGGTGCGTCGGTTCAGCGGTGGCATCACCCGACACATCTTGCCAGCCGGCACTCGCCCCGACTACCGGCGCCCACGGCGTCGCAGGCCGTGGTGGAAACCCGTCGGCGAAAATCGACTACACTGGCCGAGCGCCGCGTAACCGTGGATCCGACAACTCAAGATCCCCGACAACTGAACACCCCTGACAACTGAAGACGAGGAGAGTGCCATGCCGAGCGTTTCGCGAAAGCTGAGCGAGCTCGTCGGACAACTCGTCTCCGACCGGGGTTTCGACCTTGAGGATGTCGTCGTTCGTCCGCGTGAGGGTGCCGACGAACTGTCCATCGTGGTCGACCGCGACGGCGGCAGCGATCTCGATGTGCTGGCCCAACTGAGCAATGAGATCTCGGAGGCCCTCGACGCGGCCGGGATTCTCGGCGACGAGGCTTACACACTGGAGGTCACCTCACCCGGAATCGATCGGCCGCTCAGCTTGCCGCGGCACTGGATTCGGGCGCGCGGACGTAAGGTCGCCATCACCCGCCAGGGAGCCGACGGGGAGCGCGCCGAACTCATCGGCCGGGTGGGCCCACTCGACGAGCAGTCGGTGACCATCGTGTCGAATCTCAAGGGCCGCATCGCGGTTGAACGCGTCGACTTCGAGGAGATCGTCAAGGCGGTCGTGCAGGTCGACTTCGGCAAGCCGAGTGTCGCCGAGCTGACCCGATGCGGACTCGACGACGCCGAGATCGCCGCGCGGCGTGGCGATCCGACGCCGATCGACGGCGGCTGAGCGCCGATCATCGGCACACCGCGTCCCACCGCGGACGTACCCGACGTGGACAATCGAATATCGAAAAACCGAACATCGAACGGCAACAAATGAATAGGAGCGCAGCCGCCATGAACATCGACATCAACGCACTCCGGATGATCGAGGCAGACAAGGGCATCTCGATCGACACCGTCATCACGGCGATCGAAACCGCCCTGCTGACCGCGTATCGCCATACCGACGGTTTCGCGCCGCACGCCCGGATCGACGTCAACCGCAAGTCCGGTGCGGTCCGCGTGATGGCGCAGGAGGTCGACGAGAACGGTGACGTCGTCCACGAATGGGACGACACCCCAGAGGGTTTCGGGCGCATCGCGGCCACCACCGCCCGTCAGGTGATCCTGCAGCGGCTGCGGGACGCGGAGAACGAGAAGAACTTCGGCGACCTGGTCACCCACGAAGGAGAGATCGTCGGCGGTGTGGTGCAGCAGGATTCGCGCGCCAATGCCCGCGGCATGATCGTCGTGCAGATCGGCAGTGATGCCAACGCCGCCGAGGGTGTCATCCCGCCCGCCGAGCAGGTGCCGGGGGAGACCTACACCCATGGTGACCGCATCAAGTGCTACGTCGTGGGCGTTGCCCGCGGCGCACGCGGCCCGCAGATCACCCTGTCGCGCACCCACCCCAATCTGGTGCGCAAGCTGTTCTCGCTGGAGGTCCCCGAGATCGAAGACGGCTCGGTCGAGATCGTCGCCGTGGCCCGGGAGGCGGGGCATCGGTCCAAGATCGCGGTGCACACCGGGGTTGCCGGACTCAACGCGAAGGGCGCCTGCATCGGCCCGATGGGTCAGCGGGTGCGCAACGTGATGAGCGAGTTGGCCGGCGAGAAGATCGACATCATCGACTTCGACACCGACCCGGGGGCCTTCGTCGGCAACGCACTCTCGCCCGCGAAAGTGGTCTCGGTCACCGTCATCGACGAGGCCGCCAAGGCCGCGCGCGTCGTGGTGCCCGACTATCAGCTCTCACTGGCCATCGGCAAGGAGGGGCAGAACGCCCGCCTCGCGGCCCGTCTGACCGGCTGGCGCATCGACATCCGGTCGGACGCCGACCCCGATCCGGACGGAGCGGCCGGCGGTTCGGCAGGTGCGGGACACCGCCGGTGACACGCCGATTGTCGTCGCACGGCCGAGTCGCGCTAGACTGATCGATGGTTCAGCGAAAGTCGTCCATTCCGGTCACCGGCGGACGACCAGATCAATCTGTTCGACGCCTTGTCACCCGGACGTGTATCGGGTGCCGACGGCGGGCAGAGGCCTCGGACCTGGTTCGACTCGTCGCTCAGCAGCGCGCGGACGGACCGGAGATCGTGGTCGATCGTGCGCGAAACCTGCCGGGACGGGGAGCCTGGTTGCATCCGGCTGCGGAGTGTGTGACCGCAGCCGTGCGACGCAGGGCGTTCGCCTCGGCACTGCGGGTCCCCGGCTTGTCCGTGAACCCGAACGACCTCACCGAAAAGCTCGGTGCGGCCGCCACCGACAGTTGGCCCTCCCGAGGGCCGGAACAGGTAGCAGAAGACATGAGCACACCGTGAAGTCCCCACGATGAGCATGTATCGGACATAAATCGAGGCCGTGGCGGGCAAGCCGCTCGGCCTCCAAGTGAGGAGAGCAGTGCCAGGCAAAGCCCGCGTGCATGAATTGGCCAAGGAACTGGGCGTGACGAGCAAGCAAGTGCTCGAGCGACTCAAGGAACAGGGCGAATTCGTCAAATCGGCATCGTCGACCGTTGAGGCCCCGGTGGCCCGTCGACTGCGTGAATCGTTCCCCCATAAAGACGGGGGATCCAAGGACGGCGCCAAGCCGTCGGCAACCTCGGGTTCGGGCGCCAAGCCCGGCCCGCGTCCGGCCGCCCCGAAGCCCGGTACGCGTCCCGGCCCCAAGCCGGCCGCACCGGCTCCCGCTGCCGCAGCTCCGGCCCCCGCGGCCGAGGCCGCGCCGGCTCCGGCGAAACCCGCTCCGGCGGCTCCCGCCCCCACCCCCGGTGAACGCCCGGCAGCGGCGGCCAAGCCGGCCACCCCGAGTCCGGAGGCGACCAAACCCGCCGCACCGGCGGCTCCCGGTCCGCGTCCGGGTCCCGGACCCAAGCCCGGTCCGCGTGCCCCGCGTGTCGGCAACAACCCCTACTCGTCGGCGCCCGCCCCGGCACCGCGTCCGCCTGCGCCGCGGCCCGGACCCGGTCAGGGTGGTCCGCGTCCCGGCGGCGGTAACCGTCCGCCGGCCGGTCAGGGTGGTCCCCGCCCCGGCGGCGGTCGTCCCGCTCCCGGTCAGGGCGGTCCCCGTCCCAGCCCGGGCAGCATGCCTCCGCGTCCGAACCCCGGCGCGATGCCCAGCCGTGCGGCCCGGCCCGACGCAGGTCGCGGTCGTCCCGGTGGTGGCGGTCGTCCCGGTGGTGGCGGCGGTGGTTTCCGTGGCGGCGGCGCTCCCGGTGGCGCACCGGGTACCGGCGGTGCTCCCGGTGGCGGCTTCCGCGGTCGTCCCGGCGGCGGTGGCGGTGGCGGACGTGGTCGCGGCGGTGCCGCGGGTGCGTTCGGTCGCCCCGGTGGTGCTCCGCGCCGCGGTCGTAAGTCGAAGCGGGCGAAGCGCGCCGAGTACGAGAACATGCAGGCCCCGGCCGTCGGTGGCGTTCGGCTGCCGCGCGGCGACGGCGACATCATCCGTCTCGCCCGGGGCGCGTCCCTGTCGGACTTCGCCGAGAAGATCGGCGCCAACCCGGCTTCGCTGGTCCAGGCGTTGTTCAACCTCGGCGAGATGGTCACCGCCACCGAGTCGGTGAACGACGAGACGCTGGAGCTGCTCGGCTCGGAGATGAACTACACCGTTCAGGTGGTCAGTCCCGAGGACGAGGATCGCGAGCTGCTGGAGAGCTTCGACCTCAGCTACGGCGAGGACGAGGGCGACGACTCCGACCTCGAACAGCGTCCGCCGGTGGTCACCGTCATGGGCCACGTCGATCACGGTAAGACCCGACTGCTCGACACGATCCGTAAGGCCAACGTCCGTGAGGGCGAGGCCGGTGGCATCACGCAGCACATCGGTGCCTACCAGGTGAACACCCACCTCAACGGTGAGGATCGACTGGTCACCTTCATCGATACCCCGGGTCACGAGGCGTTCACCGCGATGCGTGCCCGTGGTGCGAAGGCCACCGACATCGCGATCCTGGTGGTCGCCGCCGACGACGGTGTCATGCCGCAGACGGTGGAGGCCATCAACCACGCTCAGGCGGCCGATGTGCCGATCGTGGTCGCGGTCAACAAGATCGACAAGGAAGGTGCCGATCCGGCGAAGATCCGCGGCCAGCTGACCGAATACGGTCTGGTTGCCGAGGACTTCGGTGGCGACACCATGTTCGTCGACATCTCGGCCAAGCAGGGCACCAACATCGACGCTCTGCTCGAAGCCGTGCTGCTGACCGCCGATGCCTCGCTCGATCTGCGGGCGAACCCGGATATGGACGCCCAGGGTGTCGCCATCGAGGCGCACCTCGACCGCGGCCGTGGTCCGGTGGCGACCGTGCTCGTCCAGCGCGGAACGCTCCGCATCGGCGACTCGATCGTGGCCGGTGACGCCTATGGTCGCGTGCGCCGCATGGTCGACGAGAACGGCGACGACGTCAACGAGGCGCTGCCGTCGCGTCCGGTGCAGGTCATCGGTTTCACCTCGGTGTGTGGTGCAGGCGACAACCTGCTCGTCGTCGAGGAAGACCGCACCGCGCGGCAGATCGCGGACCGTCGCAATGCGCGTAAGCGCAACGCGCTGGCCGCCCGCAGCCGCAAGCGCATCAGCCTCGAGGACCTGGATTCGGCACTGCGTGAGACCAGCCAGCTGAACCTGATCCTCAAGGGCGACAACGCCGGTACGGTCGAAGCCCTCGAAGAGGCGCTGCTCGGCATCGAGATCGACGACGAGGTCTCGTTGCGGGTCATCGACCGCGGTGTCGGTGGTGTCACCGAGACCAACGTCAACCTGGCAGCCGCCTCGGATGCGATCATCATCGGCTTCAACGTCCGTGCGGAGGGTAAGGCCACCGAGCTGGCCAACCGCGAGGGCGTCGACATCCGGTACTACTCGGTGATCTACCAGGCCATCGACGAGATCGAGAGCGCGCTCAAGGGCATGCTCAAGCCGGTCTACGAAGAGGCAGAACTCGGCCGCGCCGAGATCCGCGCCATCTTCAAGTCGTCGAAGGTCGGCAACATCGCCGGCTGTCTGGTGCAGAACGGCATCATCCGTCGCAACGCGAAGGCCCGCCTGCTGCGCGACAACGTGGTGATCGCCGAGAACCTGACGATCTCCTCGCTCAAGCGTGAGAAGGACGACGCCACCGAGGTTCGCGAAGGCTACGAATGTGGTCTCACGCTGACCTACTCGGATATCAAGGTCGACGACGTCATCGAGAGCTACGAGCTTCGCGAGAAGCCGCGCGACTGACCGTCAACGGCTATTGGCCACATCGAAGGCGCGGGATCGACTCCGATCCCGCGCCTTCGATGCCACCTCAGCTCGTGGTGTCGCATGGTCGACTACCACCGGCTGGAGTATTTTCGACTTCGGAAAGGACACCGATCACTGATGGCTGATCCCGCACGTGCCGCTCGAATGGCGAAGCGCATCTCGACGATCGTCGCCTCCGCGATCGCGCAGGAGATCAAGGATCCCCGGCTCGCCTTCGTCACGATCACCGACGCCCGCGTCACCAACGACCTGCACGACGCCACTCTCTTCTACACGGTGCGCGCAGACTCCCTGGACGCCACACCGGATTACGAGGCCGCCGCGGCCGGGCTGGCCAAGGCGCGAGGGATCCTGCGGTCGAAGGTGGGCGCCGGAACCGGTGTCCGCTTCACCCCGACCCTGACGTTCACCCTGGACACGGTGCCCGACGCGGCCCGCCAGATGGAAGAACTGGTCGCCCGGGCGCGGGCCAATGACGAACTCGTCGCACGGCAGGCCGCGGACGCCACCCCGGCCGGCGACGCCGATCCATATCGCAAGGACGAGCCCGCCGTCCCCGAAGAAGCCGACGGGGAGGGAGCGGGCGCGTGAACGCCACGACCCCGGCGTCGGTGGCGGACGTCCTCGCCGCGTCGCGTGCGGTGACGATCCTGTGTCACGTCCGCCCGGACGCCGACACCATCGGCAGTGGGCTCGCGCTGGGGCTGGCGCTCGACCGTCGGGGTGTCGACGTCGAGGTCGCCTTTCCTGGCGATGACCGGTTGCCCGGCACCTTGGGAATGCTGCCGGGGGCCAAACTCCTCGTGCACGAGTCCGCAGTGGTCGGCCACACGACGGTGGTCGCGGTGGATGCGGCGACCATCGACCGGCTCGATCGGCTCTCGGCCGTGTTCGAGCGCGCCGACCGGACCGTCGTCATCGACCATCACGCCTCGAATGAGGGCTTCGGTCAACTGGATCTCATCGACGCCGAGGCCGACTGCACCGCGACGCTGGTGCTCGACGTCCTCGACGCGATGGACACCCCGATCGACGCCGACATCGCCACCTGCATCTATGCCGGTTTGGTCACCGACACCGGATCGTTCAAATGGGCCCGACCGGATTCGTTGCGTGTCGCGGCCCGGCTCCTCGATCTCGGGGTCGACGGGCGCACCTGGAGTCGTCTGCTTCTCGACAGCCATCCACTGACCTGGCTGACACTGGTCGCCGAGGTGCTCGGCGCCGCACAGTATGTGCCGGACGCATGCGACGGCGGGCTGGTGTACGCGGTCGTGCCCAATGCTGCGCTGCGCAAGGTGGACTGGGCCGAGGTGGAGAGCGTCATCGACATTCTGCGCACGGCCCAGGAGGCCGAGGTCGCCGCGGTGTGCAAGGAGATCGCACCCGGGAGTTGGGCGGTGTCGTTACGCGCCAAGGAATCCGTCGATCTGGTTCCGGTGGCCCGCTCGCACGGTGGTGGCGGACATCGTCGCGCCGCGGGGTACAGCGACACCGGAACCGTCGACGAGGTGGTCACGCGCCTGTTGGGGTCGTTCTGACCGACACGGCAACGGCGACACCCGGATTCGGGCGGATCGCAATCCTGACGGTGTCGGCGCTCGCGGTTCTGATCGCTCCGCCGCTGTACCTGCTGCTTGACCTGGCGGTCGTCGGCCGACTCGGTGGCGATGAGCTGGCCGCGCTGGCGGTCGCCACCCTGGTGTTGTCGGTGATCAGCACGCAGCTGACCTTCCTGTCCTATGGCACGACGGCGCGTTCGGCCCGCCGCTTCGGTGCGGGTGACCGGGCCGGGGCGGTCACCGAAGGGCTACAGGCGAGTTGGGTGGCGATCGGCGTCGGTGTCGGCATCATCGCCATCGCCTATCCGGCGGCCCCCCTGATCATGCGGGTGCTGGTCGGTGGAGGCTCGCCCGATGTCGCCGCCGATGGCGCCGAATGGTTGCGCATCGCGGTGTTCGGGGTACCGCTGATCCTGCTGTCCATGGCAGGAAACGGCTGGATGCGCGGTGTGCAGGAGACCCGTCGCCCGGTGGTCTATGTGGTGATCGGACTGGCGGTCGCGGCCGTACTCGTCGTCGGGTTGGTGCACGGGATGTTCGGCCTGCCCCGGTGGGGGCTGCCGGGCAGTGCGGTGGCGAATCTGGTGGGTCAGACGATCACCGGCCTGCTCTTCGGTGCCCGGGTGTTGCGGGAATCGCTGGCGCTGGGCGCCGACCGTGCGTCGTTGCGTCCGGACCGGATGATCATCGGCGCTCAGCTGGTGATGGCCCGCGATCTCATCGTGCGGTCCCTGTCCTTCCAGGTCTGTTTCCTCTCCGCGGCCGCGGTCGCGGCCCGCTTCGGCGTCGCCCAGGTCGCCGCGCATCAGCTGGTGCTGCAGCTGTGGGAATTCATGGCGCTGTTCCTCGATTCGCTGGCGATCGCGGCGCAGGCCCTCGTCGGCGCGGCCCTGGGGTCCGGGGCGGTGCGTGCGGCCGGTTCGGTAGCACGGCGGGTCACGGTCGTCTCCACGGTTGCCGCGATGCTCGCAGCCGCAGTCTTCGCCGCCGGCTATGGGGTCATCCCGCAGATCTTCACCGACGACGGAGCCGTCCTCGACGCGATCGGGGTGCCGTGGTGGTTCTTCGTCGCCATGCTGCCGATCGCCGGGGTGGTGTTCGCCTTGGACGGCGTGCTGCTCGGCAGCGGCGACGCGGCCTTCCTACGGACCGCGACGCTGATCGGAGCGCTGATCGGCTTTCTGCCGCTGATCTGGGCATCGTTGATCTTCGACTGGGGTCTCGCCGGCATCTGGACCGGATTGCTGGCGTTCATGCTGGTGCGTCTGGCGACGGTGAGCTGGCGGATCGCCGGTGGCCGGTGGCATCGGGTGGGTGCGCCCGGCTGAGGCGGGGCCATCCGACGGGTCCGGCGAATCGGACGACCGGGCGGCTCTGGCACGATGGGTACCCATGGCAACTCTATGGGCGATCAGCGATCTGCACATCGCACATCGGGGTAACGAGCATATCGTCGACGACATCCGGCCGACCTCAGCCGACGATTGGCTGATCGTCGCCGGTGACGTGGCCGAGCGCACCGACGACATCATCGACACGCTGCGTCGGCTGCGCACCCGGTTCGCGAAGGTCATCTGGGTACCCGGCAATCACGAGCTCTACACCACCGCGAAGGACCCGCTGCAGATTTTCGGGGTGGCGCGCTACGACTATCTGGTCCAGGCGTGCCGTGACCTCGGGGTGGTGACCCCCGAGGACATCTATCCGCTCTTCGACGCGGGTGACGGGTCGGCGCCGGTCCGCGTCGTGCCGATGTTCCTGCTCTACGACTACACCTTCCGCCCGGAGGGGACGACCAACAAGCTGTCGGCGCTCGCCCTCGCGCGTGAGCGCAATGTGGTTGCCACCGACGAGTTCCTGCTGTCGCCGGAGCCGTTCGGCACCCGCGATGCCTGGGGCCGCGCGCGCATCGAGGCGACCCGCAAACGGCTACAGGCGCTCGATCCGGCCGAGCGGACGATCCTGATCAACCATTGGCCGCTCCGGCGCGAGCCCACCGATGCGCTTTTCTATCCGGAGTTCGCGCTCTGGTGCGGCAGCGAGCTGACCGCGGACTGGCATCTCGAGTTCAACGCGGCCTGCTGCGTCTACGGACATCTACACATCCCGCGCACCACCTGGTACGACGATGTTCGCTTCGAAGAGGTGTCCGTCGGCTATCCCCGCGAGTGGAAACGACGCGGCCTTCCGGAACCGTTGCTGCGCAAGATCTTCCCCGACGACGGACCACGGGCGGAGGAACTGCCCGAACATGGGGTTCGTTTCGAGCTGCCACCCGACTACGCCGAGCGCGCCGCCGAGTTCCGACGCCGCGTCGAAGAGCGGCAGGCTCGCCGCGCCAACCGAAAGGCCGACCAGTGATCGACCGACTCGTTCCTGCCGGGGTGGCCACGGCGGAGGCGTTCACCGACCCGCCGGGTCTGGAGCCCATGCCCGCCGAACTGAGCCTGATCGCCAAGGCGGTGGACAAGCGGCGACGGGAGTTCACCACCGCACGACACTGTGCCCGGCAGGCGATGGCGCAGCTGGGTATCGAACCCGCGCCGATCCTGCGGGGCGAGCGCGGCGCCCCGGTGTGGCCCGCCGGGGTGGTGGGCAGCCTGACACACTGCGACGGCTACCGCGGTGCGGTCGTCGCCTACGGGCTAGGAGTGCGGTCACTGGGCATCGACGCCGAGCCGCATGCGCCGTTGCCCGACGGGGTCCTCGACCACACGAGCATCGCCGCCGAACGTGCGGTGTTGGCCACGCGCGCACCCGGTCTGCACTGGGATCGATTGTTGTTCTGCGCCAAAGAGGCCACGTACAAGGCCTGGTTCCCGCTCACCAATCGGTGGCTGGGCTTCGAGGATGCACACATCACCTTCACCCGAACCGACGCCGCCGGTCCGGCGGCAGCCGATGCCGGGGCGACCGGCGAGTTCGTCTCGCGCATTCTGATCGACCCGAAGACCGACGACGGGGGAGAACCCTTGCTGGAATTGCGCGGACGCTGGCTGATCGACGGCGGCCTGATCATGACCTCGATCACGGTGGCGTGATGGCTGCTTCGTCCATCGAGAATGCCGGGCTGCTCATCGTCGACAAGGATGCCGACATGACCAGCCACGACGTGGTGTCGCGGTGCCGCAAGATCTTCAACACCCGGCGGGTCGGCCACGCAGGCACCCTCGACCCGATGGCAACCGGCGTGCTGGTCGTCGGGATTGAGCGGGCGACAAAGCTTCTCGGCCTGCTGTCGCTGACCACCAAGTCCTACTCGGCGACCATCCGGCTCGGTGCGGCCACCACCACCGACGACCGGGAGGGCGAGGTCATCTCGTCCGCGGACGCCTCGGCGGTCACCGACGATCAGATCGCCGCGGGGATCGCCGCGCTGACCGGCGACATCGAGCAGGTCCCGGCCAAGGTCAGTGCCATCAAGGTCGATGGTCGCCGGGCGCACGCGCTGGTGCGGACCGGGGAAGACTTCGATCTGAAGGCCCGTCCGGTCACGGTGTCGCGTTTCGACATCCGGGAGGTCCGTCGCGACGGCGGGTTCGTCGACGTGGACGTGGAGGTGGATTGTTCGGCAGGCACCTACATTCGATCGCTGGCCCGCGACCTCGGTGCCGGACTCGGTGTCGGGGGACACCTGACCGCGCTGCGGCGCACCGCGGTGGGGCCGTTCACTCTCGATCACGCCCGCGGGCTGGATGCGATCCGGGAGGACCCGCGCGTCGGCCTCGACATCGACGAGGCGGTCAAGCTGTCCTTCCCGCATCGCGACATCGACGACGACGAGGCCGAGTCGATCAGTCAGGGACGGTGGCTGGAACCGATCGGGGTCAAGGGGATCTACGTCGTGGTCGACCCGGCCGGGCGGTCGATCGCGCTGGTGCAGGAGAAGGGGCGGCGTGCGAGTTCGGTGATGGTCGTCCGTCCGGCGACACTGCGCTGACGCGGACCGCGCGGGACCTTGTACCCCAATCGCGTTGCGGTTCTCCGGTGATTCTTGACACCGGGGCTTCGGCAGCAGTTAATAGAAACTGATTACATCAGTACTCAGATCGGGGGTTGGCGGCATGACCAGTGTGGTGCGGGTGAGCGCGGACGAGATCGACACCGGGCAGGTGATTCCGGAGGAGTCGGCCGACCCGGCGGCTCGCGGCAAGCGTAAGAGCTATCTGCCCGATCTGACCACGGCGGTGCCGGTGCTGACTACCGGGCAGACCCGGCTCACGGTCGCCACCCCGGAGCGGCGACCCAACGAGGCCTACGTCCGAACCGAGATCGAGGATGCCTACGACTTCTGGGCCGCGGCCGGATCGGCGGCGAATGTTGCGATGCAACTCGGCTGGCCCGAGGTCGCCTATGGCGTGATGGAGTCGAAGGTGGATTCGGGTGCGCTGATGAAGCATCCGTGGAAACGCCTGCGCACGACCGAGCAATACCTGGCGGTCGCCATCATGGGCACCGACGAAGAGCGGGCCGCCTACCGCGAGGCGATCAACACCGCGCACCGGCATGTGCGCAGTACCGAATCGTCGCCGGTGAAATACAACGCCTTCAATCGCGAACTGCAGATGTGGGTGGCCGCGTGCCTGTTCGTCGGTTTTGAGGACACCCACCAGCTGCTGCACGGGCGGATGAATCCCGAACAGGCCGAACAGTTCTACCGCAGCGCCACCCCGTTGGCGACGACGCTGCAGGTCACCGAGGACATGTGGCCGGCGACGCGGGTGGAGTTCGACAAGTACTGGAATGTCGCCTGCGAGCGCATCACCTACGACGAGACGCAGAAGAAGTTCATCAACGATCTGGTCGACCTGCGGATGATCACCCCGCTGCTGGCCTATCCGCTCCGCGGGCTGCTGCGTTTCCTGACCATCGGCTCGTTGCCGCCGCTGTTCCGCGAGAAGCTCGAGTTGCGCTGGCGACCGATCGACCAGCGTCGCTACGACAATCTGTTCCTCTTCGTCGGTTTCGTCAACCGCTTCCTGCCGCGGCCGCTGCGTTTCGGTGGCTTCTACCTGATCATGCGTGACCTGCGACGCCGCATCCGTAAGGACCAGGCGCTCATCTGATCTGCGGGCCCACTGATCGACATCAGCGGACAAGAGCCGCGAAATCCCTTGCGCCATACCTGCATGTGATGTGTGTCGCCGCTGTGCGGCGACGCGGGTATCGTGCCGCAACCTGTGAGAAAGAGCTTAGTCATGTGGAATATGGTGAGCCGCGTGCTCGATCATGAGATGAAGGTGTCGGAGTTCCTTGGCACCCTGATCCTCATCGGCATCCCCTACGGCATCATCGGCGTCATCTGGACGCTGACGCATACGTCGCACCTGGCCGACATCGACAGCACGACCGACAAGATCATCTCGTTTCTCGGGTCGATCGTCTGCTGGCCGGTGCTGATCTTCTCCAACGTGACGATGACCTAGGACTGCCGAACCAATGATGCTTCTCGTTCGTCTCATCGACCTGTTCGTCGAATATGTGAAACTACTGTTCGGCGTCGGCTATCAGAACACCGGCGCCCGCGTGGTCGCCTGGCTGTTCCTGATCGCGGTGATCGCCACCGTGATCGGGCTCATCGCCTGGGGGGTCGCGCTCATCCCAGATCTGATCGACGTCCTCAACGGGACCGGATAGTCGGCCGCCGCACTCAGATGCCGGTGAGGAAGATGGCGCGGGCCGCGATGTCGCCGAGGTCGATGTCGTTGCTGCCCTCGACGGTGATCGCGATCGTCCCGGCGAAGGGTCGCTTCTCGACGACCGTCAGCCGGCGGTCGAGGGCGACGCCGACCTCGTCGAAGTAACGCAACATATCGGGGTCGGCGTCGGAGATCCGTGCCACCGTGCCGGATTCGTTGACCTCCAGATCCGAGAGCGGACGGACGTCGGGACTCGGTACCGAACCGTCGAGTGCTGGAATCGGGTCGCCGTGCGGATCGCGGTCGGGGTAGCCGAGTTTCGCGTCCAGCCGTGCCATCAGACGGTCGGATACCGCATGTTCGAGGACCTCGGCCTCGTCGTGGACCTCATCCCAGCCGTAGCCGAGTTCGCGCACCAGGAAGGTCTCCAGCAGCCGGTGCCTGCGGACCATCAGGATCGCTGCGGTACGGCCCTCGTCGGTCAGTGACACCGCGCCATAGCGCTCATGGGAAACGAGTCCCTGCTCGGCAAGTTTCCGGATCGCCTCGGAGGCGGTCGATGGCGAGACGCCGAGCTTCTCGGCGAGCAGCTTCGTCGTCACGCGGACGTCGGCCCATTCCTGGGTGGTCCAGATGATCTTCAGATAATCCTGGGTGACCGACGACAATTCGGTCACCGGACGTTCACCGGCACGGGAATCGGGCATGGAGTCGACTCTATCGTTCCCACCGGGCCGGATGGTGGTGCCGGGCGCGCGGTGAGCGGGTCGGTCGCCCTCGCGTGAGCGTGGTCTCGCGACATCCGGTGTGGCCGATGTGGTTCAAGGACCCGAGGAGCCGTAGGCTGGTGCGCGTGTTGCGATGGCGAGGTCTCGACGACATCCCGGCGGACTGGGGTCGCTGCGTGGTGACCATCGGAGTCTTCGATGGTGTGCATCGCGGTCATGCCCAGCTGATCCATGCGGCCACCACCGCAGCCCGCGAGCGTGGCGTGCCGTCGGTGCTGATGACCTTCGACCCGCACCCGGCCGAGGTGCTGCGTCCCGGATCGCATCCGCCGCAGCTCACCACCCTGACCCGACGGGCCGAGCTGGCCGAAGAGCTCGGCATCGACGTGTTCTGCGTCATGCCGTTCACGCCGGAACTCGCGTCGCGCTCACCCAAGGAATTCGCCCACGACGTTCTCGTCGAGAGCCTGCACGCGGCCGACGTGGTGGTCGGGGACAACTTCACCTTCGGTAAGAAGGCCGCCGGTGACGTCGCCAAACTCGCCGAACTCGGGACGCTGTTCGGGTTCGAGGTGCAGGCGATCTCGTTGTTCGGTGAGCACGCGGTCACCTTCAGCTCCACCTACATTCGGTCCTGTGTCGCCGCAGGCGACGTCGAGCGCGCCGATGAGGCGCTGGGACGTCCACATCGGGTGGAGGGCGTCGTCGTGCGCGGCGACGGGCGTGGTCGTGAACTCGGTTTCCCCACCGCCAATGTCGCACCGCCGATGCACGCCGCGATTCCCGCCGACGGTGTGTATGCCGCCTGGTTCACCGTGCTCGGTGCTGGTCCGGTCGTCGGCCAGGTCATACCGGGGGAGCGGTATCAGGCGGCGGTCTCGGTGGGCACCAATCCGACCTTCTCCGGGCGCACCCGCACCGTCGAGGCCTATGTGCTCGACGCCAGTGCCGACCTGTACGGGCAGCACGTGGCCGTGGACTTCGTCGGCCGGATTCGCGCGATGGAACCCTTCGAGTCCGTTGACGCGCTCATCGTCGCGATCGCCGACGACGTCGAGAAGACGCGCGGTGTCCTGGCCGCCGCCGACGCGGCCACCCCGACCGAGTGAGGATGGTGCCGGTCGCGGCACCAGCGGGATTTGGGTGGTCACCCGGCCACTGGTAGCCTTGACCCTCGGCGTTGCTGCGGTCCGCGGTGGCGCGCCACCCCGAGGAGCCGTCTGGGTAGACGTTGAGCCGGGTCACAGAATCACGCGGGACTGAGAAGTTCAGGAGAACACCCATGGCATTGACTGCCGTCCAGAAGAAGGAAATCCTCGCCGAGTACGGTCTGCACGAGACCGACACCGGTTCCCCCGAGGCTCAGGTCGCACTGCTGACCAAGCGCATCGTCGACCTGACCGAGCACCTCAAGACCCACAAGCACGACCACCACAGCCGCCGCGGCCTGCTGCTGCTCGTCGGCCGACGTCGTCGTCTGCTCAAGTATGTCGCCAAGGTCGACATCGCGCGCTACCGCTCGCTGATCGAGCGCCTCGGCCTGCGTCGCTGAGACCCCGAACAAACGCCACCGGCCACGTCCTCAACGGGATGTGGCCGGTGGCGTTTGCGCGTCCGAGGCGATCTGTCAAGGTTTGGCAATGCACGATGATAAACTGGCCGACGGATCGTCGCCGTGAAGTCGGTGTACGGACGTGAGGACGAGCCAGATCGGTCCTCGGTAGTGGCCGCCGGAGCAATCGAGTTCCGGCCGCTTCGATCGATGGCCGTCTGAGAGCTCACCGCCCGCATCAGGATGAGCGGGCATTCACTCCGGCCATCGGGTTTCACAGCACAGTTCCGGGCTGGTTTCGTCCTGCGCGCAGATCGCGCGGACGACGACGAGTACGTCAGTCGAACCCCGGCCCACATCGCATATATCGGGGCGCAACATCTGCGCCCGGGACGACGGTCGCAACGGATGCGACCGATACGAAGGGATCAACACCCCACATGACAGATCTGACCACCACCACCGAAGACCTCGACTACGACGACGCCATCACCGAGGCGACCGCGGTCATCGACAACGGCTCGTTCGGTACCCGCACCATCCGCTTCGAGACGGGCCGGCTGGCCCTGCAGGCGGCCGGTTCGGTCACTGCCTACCTCGACGACGAGAACATGCTGCTCTCGACGACCACCGCGTCCAAGCACCCGAAGGAGCACTTCGACTTCTTCCCGCTGACCGTGGACGTCGAGGAGCGGATGTACGCCGCAGGTCGTATCCCCGGATCGTTCTTCCGCCGCGAAGGCCGTCCGTCGACCGACGCCATCCTGACCTGCCGTCTGATCGACCGTCCGCTGCGCCCGTCTTTCGTCGACGGCCTGCGCAACGAGATCCAGGTCGTCGTGACCGTGCTCAGCCTCAACCCGAACGACCTCTACGACGTCGTCGCCATCAACGCGGCATCGGCGTCCACCCAGCTCGCGGGTCTGCCGTTCTCCGGCCCGGTCGGCGGCGTGCGTGTCGCACTCATCCCGACCGAGGAGAACAAGGCGGGCCAGTGGGTCGCGTTCCCGACCGTCGAGCAGCTCGAAGGCGCCGTCTTCGACATGGTCGTCGCGGGCCGCATCGTCGGCGGTGAAGGAGATAACGCCGACGTCGCGATCATGATGGTCGAGGCCGAGGCCACCGACAACGTCATCGACATCATCGCCGGCGGCGCGCAGGCACCGACGGAGGCCATCGTCGCCGAGGGTCTGGAAGCGGCGAAGCCGTTCATCGCCCGACTGTGCGAGGCGCAGAAGTCGCTGGCCGCCGCCGCAGCCAAGGAGACCGGCGAGTTCCCGCTGTTCCCGCCCTACGAGACCGACGCCTACGACGCGGTCGCCGCAGCTGCCACCGAGCGACTGTCGGAGATCCTCACCATCGCGGGTAAGCAGGAGCGCGACGACAAGACCGACGAGCTCAAGGCCGACATCCTGGCCCAGCTCGGCGAGCAGTTCGAGGGACGCGAGAAGGAGATCGGCGCGGCCTACCGTTCGCTGACCAAGAAGCTCGTGCGCCAGCGCATCCTGACCGACCACTTCCGCATCGACGGACGTGGCATCACCGACATCCGCGCCCTCTCGGCCGAGGTCGGCGTCATCCCGCGCGCCCACGGCAGCGCCCTGTTCGAGCGTGGCGAGACCCAGATCATGGGCGTCACCACCCTGGACATGGTCAAGATGGCCCAGCAGATCGACTCGCTGGGGCCCGAGACCTCCAAGCGCTACATGCACCACTACAACTTCCCGCCGTATTCGACCGGTGAGACCGGCCGCGTCGGTTCCCCGAAGCGCCGCGAGATCGGCCACGGTGCGCTCGCCGAGCGTGCCCTCGTGCCGGTGATCCCAAGCGTCGAGGACTTCCCGTACGCGATCCGTCAGGTCTCGGAAGCGTTGGGCTCCAACGGTTCCACTTCGATGGGTTCGGTCTGCGCCTCGACCATCTCGCTGCTCAACGCCGGTGTGCCGCTGCGTGCCCCAGTCGCAGGTATCGCGATGGGTCTCGTCTCCGACGAGGTCGACGGCGAAATGCGTTATGTCGCACTGACCGACATCCTCGGCGCCGAAGATGCCTTCGGCGACATGGACTTCAAGGTCGCCGGTACCAAGGACTTCGTGACCGCCCTGCAGCTGGACACCAAGCTCGACGGCATCCCCTCGAAGGTTCTCGCCGGTGCACTGAGCCAGGCCAAGGACGCCCGTCTGACCATCCTGGACGTGATGGCCGAGGCGATCGACGAGCCGGACGAGATGAGCCCGTTCGCCCCGCGCGTCACCGCCATCAAGGTTCCGGTGGACAAGATCGGTGAGGTCATCGGGCCCAAGGGCAAGACGATCAACACCATCACCGAGGAGACCGGCGCCAACATCTCGATCGAAGATGATGGCACGGTGTTCGTCGGTGCCGCCGACGGTCCGTCGGCACAGGCCGCCATCGATCGCATCAACGCGATCGCCAACCCGCAGCTGCCGAAGGTCGGCGAGCGTTTCCTGGGCACGGTCGTCAAGACCACCGCCTTCGGTGCTTTCGTCTCGCTGCTGCCGGGGCGCGACGGCCTGGTCCACATCTCGAAGCTGGGCAAGGGCAAGCGCATCAACAAGGTCGAGGACGTCGTGAACGTGGGCTCCAAGCTCCGCGTGGAGATCGCCGACATCGACGAGCGCGGCAAGATCAGCCTGATCCCCGTCGACGACGAGGCCAAGGCCGAGGCACCCGCGGAGAACGCGGACGCCTGATCGTCACCTGATCACCACGAGCGACCCGTCACCGGCATCTGGCCGGCGACGGGTCGCCGTCGTTTGGTGGGTGCTGTTCTCGCGGGCGCCGGTGACACGGTCAGCATCGGTCCGCAGCATAGGATCGGGGCGTGGGCATCCCCGATGACGACCTATCCGCAGGTGCGGCGGCGCCCGCCGGTGCCGGCGCGCCGACGGGGGACGCTGCCGATCTGGTGGCACCGAAGCTGACCGTCGCCCGGCGGCGCGACATCGGCGACCCGGTAGAGGGGGTGGCCGGCGACCTGATCCGGACCCGGCCGGTCATCGGACGTCCCGAGATGAGTGTGCGTCAGGCTGCGGAGCTGATGACCGAACGGGCGCAGGATTACCTGCTGGTGCCGTGGTCGGCTGGCGGATATGCGGTGGTCACCGACGCCGATATCCGGGCGCGGGTCGTCGCGGCCGGACGCGACGCCACGACGCCGGTAGCCCAGGTCGTGGCCGAACGCGCGTTCACGGTGCGCGATCACACGCCCGCAGTGGAGGCGCTGACCGAGTTGCTGGAGAGGGAGCTGACGATCATCCCGGTGCTCGCCGCCGACGGTGAGGTCCTCGGCGTGGTGTCCCAGGCCGACTTCGTGGCGGCGCCGGCCGGTGCGAGTATGGGATTGCGCCATCAGATCGCACGATCGCGCACCGAAGCCGAACTCGTCGACCATGCCCGACGCACACCGAGTCTGATCGCCGACCTGGTACGTCGGTCGCGTCCGGTCCACGAGATCACCCGAGTGCTGTCGCTGACCAATGACGCGATCGCGCGGCGTGGGCTGGACCTGGTCCTCGACCGGCACCCCGAACTCGACCGTGCGGCGCTGACCTGGCTGTCGCTGGGCAGCAACGCGCGTCGCGAACCGGTATTGAGTTCTGACGTCGATTCTGCTGCCTCACTTGCCGATTCGACGACCAGCAACGAGTTGGACGGATTCCGTGCGGCATTCACCGAAGTCGACGTCGTGCTGCGCCGTGCCGGTTTGCGCATCGACACCAACGGGGCGGTGGCGTCGATGCCGTTGTTCGCACGGACCCACGACGGCTGGCGCAGTGCGGCGCGCACCTGGATCGACGATCCGCTCGCGAACAAGGGCATGATCTTCGCGTCGTTGATGCTCGATGCACGGGTCCTGGTCGGGCCTCGCGATTCGGCCGCAGCGGAGACGATGCTGACCGATCTGCGTAGCAACCCGCGCACGCTGGGACTGTTGCTCGCCGAGTCGCTGGCCACTCGCGCCCGGATGCGGTCCATGCGAGATGTACTGACCCGCCGCGGCGACACCTTTGACATCAAGACCCACGCCATCACGCCGGTGGTCAACATCGCCCGATGGGCGGCGCTGAGCGTCTCCTCTGCCGAGGTCGACACCCGATCCCGACTGCAGACGGCGTCGGGCAGTGAACTTCTGCCCGACGAGCAGGCATCCACACTCGTCGAGGTTTTCGACGTGCTGCAGCGGATCCGGCTCAGTTATCAGGTCGCACAGTTCGATCAGGGCGAGCACATCGGCGACGAACTGTCGATGAAGCATTTGTCTCCGCTGGATCGCAGTCTCCTCGGTCAGGCGGTGCGCGAGATCGCGGGGATTCAGCGCCGGATGGCGAATATGAGTCACTACGTGCCGATCGCGGCGGGAGAAGCCGACCACTGATGTGTGTGATCCTGTTCGCCTGGCAGAACCACCCCGACTATTCGCTGATCGTCGCGGCCAACCGCGACGAGTTCCATCGGCGCCGGACCCGGGTTTTGGCGCGGTGGCCGGACCTGCCGATCATCGCCGGTCGTGACGCGCAGGCCGGCGGCACCTGGCTCGGTGTGCATGCCGACGACCCGCGGCGGGTGGCGATGGTGACCAATGTGCGCAGTGGTCCGCCACAACCGTCGGGTCCGCGCTCGCGAGGCGAACTGCCGGTTGCCTTCCTCGCCGGTGACGACAGTCCGGCCGACTATGCCGCGAGGGTGGCCGCCGAGGCCGGTGACTATCAGCCGGTCAATCTGCTTGTCGGCGACGCGGTCGAGCTGTGGTGGGTGACCAACTGGCCGGAAACGGTGGCGCAGAAGGTAACTCCCGGAATACATGGACTGTCGAACGGAGCACTCGACAACGGCTGGCCGAAGGTCGCCGACGGATCGGCCGCGCTCGCCCCGATCGTCGCGGCCGATCGTCGGGACGCCGGCGTCGAACCGTATCTGGTCCTGCTCGCCGACGACACCCGGCCGGACGTCGATCGACTGCCCGACACCGGGGTTCCCGCCGACTTCGAGAAGGGGCTGTCGTCGATCTTCATCGACCTGCCCGGCTACGGAACGCGCGCCTCGACGGTGCTGCGGGTGACCCCAGACGGGCGCGGTGACCTCACCGAACGACGGTTCACCTATCGGGGCCGCCGTCGCGGGACCAGTTCGGTCGTCTTCTAGACGTTCGTCAGTGCGGTCCGGGCGACCGGTAGGTCGAGTGCGGCACCGACCTGCGGACACCGCAATTTGCCGGCGTGGGTGCTGAGTCCGGCGGCGAGCCCCGGATCGTCGCGGCAGGCACGTTCCCACCCGTGGTCGGCCAAGCGCAGCACGTAGGGGAGCGTCGCGCCGGTCAGCGCATGGGTCGAGGTGCGGGCCACCGTCCCGGGCATATTCGCCACGCAGTAGAAGACGGTGTCGCCCACGGTGAAGGTCGGGTCGTCGTGGGTGGTCGGGTGCGAATCCTCGAAGCAGCCCCCTTGATCGATGGCGATGTCGACGAGCACGGCTCCCGGCCGCATCCGCTCCACCAACGAACTGGGCACCACGACAGGAGCTTTGGCGCCCGGCACGAGGACGGCCCCGATCACCAGGTCGGCCTCGACGACCGCTTCGGCGAGGGCGAGGGCGGTGCTGTGTCGGGTGTGGACGCGACCGCCGAAGCGGGCGTCGATGGCGCGCAGTCTGGCGATGTCGATGTCGAAGACGGTCACCCGCGCACCCATGCCGACCGCGGTCGCGGCGGCGTTGACGCCGCTGACGCCACCTCCGATGACGACGACGTCGGCCGGTGCGGTTCCGGGTACGCCGCCCATCAGTACGCCGCGCCCGCCCGCCGACCGCATCAGGTGGTAGGCACCGACCTGTGGGGCCAGCCTGCCGGCCACCTCGCTCATCGGCGCCAGCAGGGGCAGCGTCGAATCCGCGGCACGCACCATCTCGTAGGCGATCGACGTGGTGCCCGCGGCGAGCAGCGCATCGGTGCATGCGCGGGAGGCGGCCAGGTGCAGATAGGTGAACAGGGTCTGGTCGGCACGCAGCAGTGCGTACTCGGCGTCGATGGGTTCTTTGACTTTGAGCAGTAGTTCGGCCTGCTCCCACACCTCGGTCGCGGTGCCCAGGATCTGGGCGCCGGCGGCTTTGAAGTCGGCGTCCTCGATGGCCGAACCCAGCCCGGCGCCTGCCTGGATGACAACCTCATGGCCGTGGGCATGGAGTTCGGCGATCCCGGCCGGGGTGATCGCCACCCGGTACTCGTTGTTCTTGATCTCGGTGGGGATGCCGACGCGCATATCGTGTTCCTCTCGTCGGCCGACGGCGGTTCGCCAGCAGAACTCCAGGGTGAAGGTTCTACGAGCATGGCGCAATGAAGCTGTGGAAGATTCTTTGTAGAGTCCTAGGATTGAAGAATCATCGAATTTTCTAGGCTGGAGGCTGCCATGCCGAAGGATGTTCGGGCCGTCGAGCTCGACGAGACCGACCGGACGCTGCTGCGCATCCTGCAGGTCGACGCGCGGATCCCCAACAGTGAGCTCGCGGCGCGTGTCGGGATAGCCGCGTCGACCTGCCATGGACGTGTTCGGCGGTTGATCGACCTCGGGGTGATCCGCGGCTTCTTCGCCGATGTCGATCCGGCGGCGGTCGGCCGACCTCTGCGGGCGATGGTGGCGGTGAGTCTGAAATCGGATGCGCGGGCACAGATCCGCGAGTTCGTCGGTGAGATCGCCACCCACGACGAGGTCATCGATGTGTTCTTCCTCGCGGGCGCCGACGACTATCTGCTGCACGTCGCGACCGCCGACACTCAGACGCTGCGCGATTTCGTGGAGATGCTCAACGATCGGCACGAGGTGGCCGGCACGACGACCTCGCTCGTCTTCGATCACCGGCGTGGCGGGGCGCCGATCTTCTGAGTCGATGGTGAGGCGATGTCGCGGCGGTGCGGGCGTGCTCGGGCGATGTCGCGGCGGGCACTAGACTCGATGTTCGAGGCAGCGCGTCGGCGAGCGCACTCGGCGGGAGATCCGCAGCGGCACCGAACATCGACACGAGACAGCGGGCGAGGAAGAGGGAACAAGTGGGCAACGGCATCAAGGTGGGCGTTCTCGGTAGCGCGGGCAAGGTCGGACAGGCGATCGTCGCGGGCGTCGAGAAGGCCGACGACCTCACCTACACCGTCGGCGTCGACAAGGGCGATTCGCCGACGGCCTTCACCGAGTCGGGTACCGAGGTCGTGGTCGACTTCACCCACCCCGACGTCGTCATGGACAACCTGGAGTTCCTCATCTCCAACGGGATTCACGCGGTCGTCGGAACCACCGGATTCACCGAGGAACGACTCACCACGGTGCGCGGATGGTTGGCCGACAACCCCGGTGTCGGCGTGCTCATCGCCCCGAACTTCGCGATCGGCGCGGTGCTGTCGATGCGCTTCGCCGCCCAGGCCGCCCGCTTCTACGACTCGGTCGAGGTCATCGAACTGCATCATCCGCACAAGGCGGATGCGCCGTCGGGTACCGCCTACCGGACGGCGTCGCTGATCGCGGCCGCCCGTGCCGAGGCCGGCGTGGGCGTCAGCCCGGATGCGACCACCGAGGAGCTCGACGGTGCGCGCGGCGCGGTCGTCGACGACGTGCGTGTTCACTCGGTGCGGCTGGCCGGCCTGGTCGCCCACCAGGAAGTGCTGCTGGGCACCGAGGGGGAGACCCTGACCATCCGCCACGATTCGCTCGACCGCACCTCGTTCGTCCCCGGTGTGGTGCTGGGTGTGCGCAGCATCGGCGCTCGGCCGGGTCTCACGGTGGGGCTCGAAGAACTGATGGATCTGTAGGACGCGGTGACTGACGACGTGAACTCCCCGGAGCCAGACCGACCGGCCGGCCGCCGAAAAGGGCCGTACGCGAAGGACGCCCGGCCGGTGGTGTGGATGATCGCGGGCCTGGTCATCGCGCTGATCGTGTATTTCGGGATCCTCGGGTGGCGCGGCATCTCGTTGATCGCGACCGGCACCGTCGCCGGGATCGGGCTGGGTATCGGCGTGATCGTGCTGCCGTTGATCGGTGCGTGGATGGTCTACGCGACTCTGCGCGCCGGCATCGAACATCAGCGGCTGGCAGCGATTATGGCCGAAGATGGCCAGGAACTCGACATCTCGGCGTTGCCCACCCGTGCGTCGGGTCGGGTCGAACGTGACGCCGCCGACGAACTTTTCGCCACTTGCAAAGCCGAGTGGGAGGCCGATCCGGGCAACTGGCGCAAGACCTATCGGATCGCCCGCGCCTACGACTATGCCGGAGACCGGTCCCGAGCCCGGGAGATGATGAAGCGGGCTGTCGCACAGTTCCACGACGAGGAGTAGCCCCGGCATGGCCACCTTGCTGATCGTTCACCACACCCCGTCGCCGCATTGTCAGGCGATGTTCGAGGCGGTGCTCAGCGGTGCGACCGACCCGGAGATCACCGGCGTCGACGTGGTGCGCCGGGCCGCACTGTCGGTGACGACGTCGGATTTCCTTGCCGCCGACGGCTATGTACTGGGCAGCCCGGCGAACCTTGGCTCGATCTCGGGTGCGCTCAAACATGCCTTCGATTGCTCGTACTACCAGATCCTCGACTCGACACGGGGTCGCCCGTTCGGGCTGTACCTACACGGCAACGAGGGGACCGAGGGCGCGGAGAACGCCGTCGACCGGATCACTGCCGGACTCGGGTGGGAGAAGGCCGCCGAGTACGTCATCGCGTCGAATAAACCCGACAAGGCGGTGCTGGAGGCGTGCTGGGAGCTGGGCGCGACAGTGGCGGCCGGATTGATGGAGGTTTGAGCGAGTCCACGTTGAACCCGGTGCGAGGTCGCTGATCGGAGTAATGTCCCGCGAATGCGGCATTGGGGTGTACTCCTGATATTGAGTGCGGCGCAGTTCATCATGGTTCTGGATACGACGGTGATGAACGTGTCCATCGCGCAGGTCGTCGACGACCTCGACACGACGCTCACAAATCTGCAGACGGCCATCACGCTTTACACCCTGGTGATGGGTTCGTTCATGCTCTTCGGCGGTCGGCTCGGTGACATGTTCGGCCGGCGCCGCATCTTCTCGATCGGTCTCGTCGTCTACGGAATCGGATCGCTGACAACGGCATTCAGCCCTAATTATGCGGTGCTGCTGTTCGGCTGGTCGTTTGTGGAGGGTATCGGCGCAGTCCTGGTGATGCCGGCGATCATCTCGCTGACCGCCACCAACTATCAGGGCAGGGATCGGGCGACCGCGTACAGCGTGCTCGGCGGAATCGCCGCCGCGGGCGCGGCAGCCGGACCACTCATCGGGGGGTGGGTGACCGAGGCGCTGACCTGGCGGGTGGTGTTCGCGGCGGAGACGGTGGTGTGTGTGGTCATCGTGCTGCTGGTGCGGACGATCGCCGACGACCCGACCACCGAATCCGGACGGATGGACTGGATCGGGACGATCCTGTCCGCGCTGGGGTTGGGGCTCATCGTGATCGCGTTGCTACAGGCCGGAACCTGGGGCTTCATCCGACCGTCCGGCGCCTTGGAGATCGGTGGCGTCGAGATCACGCCGTTCGGATTCTCGGTGGTGCCGTTCATGATCGCGGCCGGGATCTTCGTGCTGATCGGCTTGGTGCACTGGGAGAATCGCGTCGTCGACCGGGGTGGCACGCCGCTCGTCCATCCGAAGCTGTTGCGCACCCTGCAACTGCGCAGCGGCCTGGTGATGCTGGTCGCCCAGCAGGCGATCATCGGCGGCATGTTCTTCGTCATCCCGATCTACCTGCAATACGCGTTGCTGAAGAACGCCTTCGAGACGGGACTCAAACTGGCCCCGATGTCGGTGGCGATGCTCATCGCGGCCTTCTCGAGTCCGAAGCTCTCGACGCGTTACTCGCCACGCCACATGGTGACCCTGGGGTTGGTGCTGGTCATCGTCGGCTGCGCAATCCTGGTGACGACAATCAACCCCGAGCTGAATGATGTGCTGTTCGCGGTAGGCATGGCGATCTTCGGGGCCGGATTCGGTTTCATCGCAGCCCAACTCGGCAACGTCATCATGTCCTCGGTCACCGACCGTCATCGCGGTGAGGCGGGCGGCCTGCAGGGAACGGCACAGAACATCGGCACCTCGGTCGGCGTAGCAGTGCTCGGTGCGATGCTGGTGGCAGCCATGAGCGCGGGGTTCAACCAGGCGACACAGGCGGATCCGTCGTTGTCGGCACAGACCAAGGAACAGGTCGCCGCGGCGTCGGCCGACGGCGTCGAGGTCCTCGGCCGTGACCAGCTCGACGCGGTCGCCCAGCAACACCAGATCCCGGCCGACGAGGTGTCCGCGCTCGTCGACCACTATGTCGACGCACAACTCGACGCGATCCGGCTGGCGATCCTGCTCGCGATCTTCCTGGCCGGCATCGGGCTCGTACTCGCACGACGGCTACCCGTGATTCCGGGCGCCGAACTCGGTGAACCAGCGCCTGTCTCGCCGGTTTGAATTGTGCGAGAACTGCATCGAGGGCGATCCCCGGTTGGCTATCCTGGGCCTCGGACGTCGTCGACCTGCGGGGGACACATGCGTGTGAGATCGCGATCTATGCGTGTGACGGTACTGATCGCCGCGGTGATGTTGGTGGTCGGAGCATTCCTCGCTCCGGCGCCGCAGGCGCACGCAGAGGTGGTCGTACCGGCCGAGGGTTACGGATTCTCCCAGGGCGCACCACAACTCACACTCAGCGCGGCAGATCTGGATCGAGAACTCGACGCGGTGTCGAGAACTGGGGGCACGTGGCTCCGGGTCTTCGTCAATTGGTCGACCATCGAACGAACCAAAGGTACCTACGACTGGACCGTCCCGGATCGAGTCATCGGTGCTGCGCGGGCTCATAACCTGAAGGTCCTTGCCCTCGTCCTGACGGCGCCCTCCTGGGCCCGACGCGGCGGTGCGCTCGCTCCATCTACGCGCCGCCGGCCAATCCCGCCACCATCGGCGGATTTCTCAAAGCGTTCATCGCCCACTATCCCGACGTCACCCACCACGAGATCTGGAATGAGCCGAACCTGCCCGCGTTCTGGGGTCTGGCACGCGCGAACCCCAGCGACTACACCGCACTACTCAAGGCCGCGTACACCGCGATTAAAGATGTTCAGCCGTCGTCGACGGTGGTCGCTGCTGGTTTGAGCCCCGCGGCCGGGGCCGTCGACTTCGTGACCAAAATGTATGCGGCAGGTGCGAAGGGCCACTTCGACGCCGCGGGGATGCATCCCTACGTCTTTCCCAAAGGGATCGCGTCAACTCCCAACGGCTGGACCGAAACCCAACAGATCCGGGCGGTGATGGTGGCCAACGGCGACTCCGCCAAGACGATCTGGCTGACCGAGATGGGTGCGCCGACGATTCCATCCAGCGGTGGGTCGGGCACGTCGTCACTGGGGTTCGGCGCCGGCGAGATGGTGACGCAGCAGCAACAGGCGACTCAGATCGTCGACGTCCTCGGAGCGGCCGCCCGGTCGGGATACTGCGGCCCGGCATTCATCTATTCGGTGCGTGATTCGGGGACCGCGGCCAACAATCGCGAAGACAACTTCGGTGCACTCCTGACCCACGACTGGCAGCCAAAGGTGGCGGCGTCGGTTCTGGCCGGGTAGCAGCCGTCAGTCGATCTGGCAGGCGGCGGCGAGATAGACGGTCATCCGCAGACCGGGATCAGGCAGGCGCAGCGACTCATACGGATAGGTGATCACGCGGCCGTCGGTATCCCGGAAACGTTTGGCATCCGCGCGGCGCGGTGCGACGGCGAACGACGCCCACCACTCGCCGAATGTGGTCGAGGCGGCCGACAACTCGGTGGTCAGCGCGTCCAGTCCCGGATCCGCGACATCGGCGTTGGCGGCACGCAACGCGGCGACGCTGCGGCGCGCGTTGTCCTCCCAGTCGACGAACCGCTCTCGTGCGCGCGGATCGGTGAGGAGGTAGCGGCACGTATTCGGTCGAGGGTGGTCCATCAGCCCGGTGAACAGCTCGGCGCCTTCGGAATTGATGGCGACGACGTTGCTGACCTGATCGAGCACATACGCCGGGTTGGGGCGGAGGCTCTCGACCAGGCGACTCATCCGGGCGGCGTCGATGTCGATGCCTGCACCGATGCCTGGCCGGTCGCGTAATGCGCGTGCGTAGGCGTGATCGTCGGGACCGAAACCCAGGCTGTCGCCGATGGCGGCGAGCACGTCGTCGCTCGGATTGCGTTCTCGTCCCTGCTCGAGACGTGTGTAGTAGTCGTGGCTCACCGCCGCGGCCGTCGCGACCTCTTCGCGTCGGAGTCCGGGGGTGCGTCGGCGTTCGCCGACCGGTGCGACGGCCTGTCGCCGTCTGGTGCGCAGGAACTCTCCCAACGTGGCATCCACCCTCCCAGTCAACCGCATGCCGCGGCGTCGGCGGTGAGGGTGGGTGCGGCACACCTAGGATCCGGTCGGTCTTCCCCGGATACCGCTCGTATCCGATCGTTGTCTCATGACTTCCAGCAGCGAATTCAGTTTCCGCAGTCTCGGTATCGACGGTCCCAAGGTCGGACCGGTCGGACTCGGGTGCATGGGCATGAGTTCCACCTATCAATCCGTCACCGACGCCGCGTGCCGGACCACGCTGCAGGCCGCCGTCGACGCCGGTGTCACTCATTTCGACACCGCCGACATGTACGGCCAAGGACATAACGAGACCCTGGTCGGGACTACGCTGACCTCCGTGCGCGACGACGTGGTGATCGCCACCAAGTTCGGATACCGCTTCGACGACTCCGGCGGGCGCACAGTCGATTCCACCGCGACGTGGACGCGCACCGCCTGCGACGAGTCGCTGCGCCGACTGCACACCGACTACATCGACCTCTACTATCTGCATCGCCGCGATCCGGGCACGCCGATCGAGGAGACGATGTCGGCGCTGGCCGACCTGGTGCAGGCGGGCAAGGTACGTCACCTCGGCCTGTCCGAGGTTTCCCCGGGCACCCTGCGGCGCGCGCATGCCATCGCGCCGATCTCGGCGGTACAGATGGAGTACTCGCTGTTCACCCGCGACGTCGAAGCCGAAATGCTCGACACCTGCCGCGAACTCGGCGTCGCGCTGGTCGCCTACGCGCCGGTCGGCCGTGGATGGTTGAGTGGGGCGGTGCGCTCACCCAGCCAACTGGAGGCCTCCGACGGGCGGCGGGTGCATCCGCGATTCGCCGACGCCGCCTTCGAGACCAACACCGCCCTCGTCGATGTGGTGCGTTCGATCGGTACGGAGATCGGCGCCACGCCGGCACAGGTCGCCCTCGCCTGGTTGTTGGGCAACGGCGACGACATCCTCGCGATTCCGGGGACGACCGTCGTCGCCCACCTGCACGAGAACCTGGCCGCCACCGAGATCCATCTGGACACCGAGCAGCGCAGCCGCCTCGACCATCATCTCGCTCCGGGTGCGGCGGCCGGCGCGCGCCACACCGCGGCGAACCTGTCGATGGTCGGGCATTGACGGCAAAAGTTGTCGATGGACGAGCCGCGTGTGCCCGTAATCGCCTGCGTAACAGTGCCGGTCGGCCGCCACCGTTCTGACCGGCGTGGCATCACGCCAGTAGCAGTCTGCACCAGGCGTCGAAGATCCACTCGCGGAAGCGATCCGGAGTCCAACCGCGCTCGGCGACGAGCATGGCGTAGTACTCGGAACTGTTCATGGTCCAGATGATGTCGGCGACTTCGTCGACGCTGAGGTCGGTGCGCATACCTCCGGCGGCGGCCAACTCTCCGGCGAGAACCCGCATATTCTGGGCACGTCGCCGGGTGATTTGTTGCCACAGTTCACGGAGTTCGATTTCGGCGGCCGCGGCCTCACGCAACACCAGGAACAGCGGCGCCAACCTGCCCTGTAACTCGGTGACGGCCCCGGCATAGATCCGCAACCGCTCCCGAACGTCGGGTTCGGCACGCATCCGCACCGCATAGTCACGGTCGGCGCCTACGACCGGAGCGGATGTGCCCGAGAGGGCGAGTTCGATGAGGGTGGCGAACAGTTCGGGTTTGCGGCCGATCGTCGCATAGACGGTGTCCGGTGCGACCTCGGCCGCGCGGGCGATCGCAGCGATAGTCGTCGTCCGGTAGCCGTCTGCGAGAAAGGCCAGCCGTGCTGCGTCGAGGATGCGGATCCGGGTCTGCTCCGCCGCTGCCCGACGGCCGCTGGCGTCATAGCGTCGGCGCCGCTGACCGGGCGATTTGCCGGTGGAGGTTGCGCCCGGAAGGGCATTGACGGCGTCGGTCATCGGTCCTACTCTAGTGACAGTCCAATTAATCCGAAAGCCTATCGGATGAAAAGAGGGTGAATGTCATGGCATTCTTCGCATGGACCCAGACCGTGCCGATCACCGCGGAGATCTACGACGAGATCGCGGCGAGGATGGGCGACACGCCGATGCCGGGCCTCGTGGTTCACGTCGCGACGCAGAACTCTGACGGATCACTGTCCTACCTCGACGTATGGGAGTCGAAGGAAGCCTGCGAAGCGGCCGTCGAAGCGGTCGTTCATCCCGCCGTGCATCCGACTCTGGCCGCCCACGGGATCAACCCTCCCGGGGAGCCTCCGCGTACACCGGCGGCCGTGCTCGACGTCCGCTTCGCGGACGGAACATCACTCCGTGGGTGACTGCGATCCGGAATCGTCGGCGAGGGTGCGCGCAATCTGAACCTGACGGACGAGGAACGCACCTTCGTCGAGCTTCTTGCGACGCATCCAGGTGGTGACCTCGGCATTGCATTTGCTGGCGTTGCACGACCCGCAGCAGGGAACGACATTGCCGAGTGTGTAGCGCCCGCCGCGCGAGATGGCCAGCATGCAGTCACGTTGCAGTGCGACACCGCTGGCGCCGCAGTAGGCGCAGCCACCCCACGCCTCCTGTAATGCGGTCCACTGTTCCGGGGTGAGGTCGTTGTCCCGCGCGGCCACCCGAGTGCGCCGACGCTTGGCATACCGGTTGGCGCGCGAACGGCTGCGTGGCGGCATGCGCACGAACCTACCCCCTATACACTGGGGATCGTGAGCACGGCCATCCGCGAGTCCATCGCCACCCCGTATGAGGACCTGCTACGTCTGGTGCTGGAGACCGGCACCTCTAAGGCGGACCGCACCGGAACGGGCACACGAAGCGTCTTCGGTCACCAGTTGCGGTACGACCTGTCCCACGGATTCCCGCTGATCACCACCAAGAAGGTGCACCTCAAGTCGATCATCTACGAACTGTTGTGGTTCCTACGCGGCGACTCGAACGTGCGTTGGCTGCAGGATCGCGGGGTCACCATCTGGGACGAATGGGCCGACGATCAGGGTGAACTCGGCCCTGTCTACGGCGTGCAGTGGCGCAGTTGGCCGACTCCCTCGGGTGAGCAGATCGACCAGATCGCCGCGGCACTGGAGACCCTGAAGACCAACCCCGACTCGCGACGCAACATCGTCTCCGCATGGAATGTCGGGGAGATCCCGCAGATGGCGCTGCCGCCGTGTCATGCGTTCTTCCAGTTCTACGTCGCCGACGGCAAGCTGTCCTGCCAGCTCTATCAGCGCAGCGCCGACCTGTTCCTCGGTGTGCCGTTCAACATCGCCTCGTACGCGCTGCTCACCCACATGATGGCGCAGCAGGCCGGCCTGGAGGTCGGCGACTTCGTGTGGACCGGCGGCGATTGCCACATCTACGACAACCACGTCGACCAGGTGCGGCTGCAGTTGTCGCGTGAGCCCTACCCCTATCCGACACTGCAGTTGCGTAAGGCGGCGTCGATCTTCGACTACGACTACGACGACATCGAGATTGTCGGGTACGAGTCGCATGCGGGCATCAAGGCCCCGGTGGCGGTCTGAGGGATCCAGCGTACCCATGACGACGCAGATCGCCCTGATCTGGGCGCAGGACCGAGCCGGTGCCATCGGACGGGACAACACCATTCCGTGGCACGTTCCCGAGGACATGCGACGCTTCCGCGAGATCACCGGCAGTGACCCGGTGGTCATGGGCCGTCGCACCTGGGAGTCGTTACCCGACCGCTTCCGTCCGCTGCCCGGCAGGCGCAACATCGTGATCACCCGATCGGTGGATTTCCTCGCCGACGGAGCCGACGTGGTGCACACCGTCGCCGACGCACTCAACGCGGGCGGGGAGCGGCTCACCGTGATCGGCGGAGGTGAGATTTACACCGCGGCATTGGAATTCGCCACCCACCTACGGGTAACCGAAATTGATGTGCTGGTGGCCGGGGCTGACGCCTTCGCGCCTGAGATCGATCCGCTGCGCTGGGAG
The DNA here is from genome assembly GCF_030315745.1 of Gordonia heveisoli. Lineage (GTDB taxonomy): Bacteria > Actinomycetota > Actinomycetes > Mycobacteriales > Mycobacteriaceae > Gordonia. The sequence goes on from NZ_JASXSH010000005.1 coordinate 110,530, forward strand.
GTACAGGTGGCAGGCGAGTGGCAGACCTCCACCGGTGGAACCCGCTACCGCTTCCTCGACTATCACCGGCACCGGCCGGGCGAATGACACCCCAGCGGATCAGTTCCGCCGCCGCGCGTCGAATTGCGTTGGCTGCACAGGGTTTTGCCGATCGGGCACCCGCAGCGACGCCCACGCGAGCCCACCTGCGTCGGGTCGTCGGACGCACGAATCTCATCCAGATGGATTCGGTGAACATCGTGGCTCGGGCCCATTACCTGCCGATGTTCAGTCGCATCGGATCCTACGATCCGGCGATACTGGAGCGGGCCGCCGCCGGTGGCAACCGGCTCCTCGTCGAATACTGGGCGCATGAGGCGGCGCTCATCCCGATCGACGACTGGCCCCTGTTCGGCTGGCGGATGCAGGATTTCGCTGACGGTCGCTACCGGTACACCCGTGAGGTGATGGCGAACAACCGTCAGCTCGCCGCCGACGTCACCGCGGTGATCGCCGAACACGGCCCGAGTATGCCCCGCGACATCGAGGCAGCACTGGGCATCGAGCGCGCACCCGGTGTGGCGGGTGGCTGGTGGAACCGTGGCGAGGTCAAACACGTCTGTGAGGCGATGTTCGCCTCCGGTGAGCTATCGGCGGTGCGCGACAACGGTTTCCGTCGCTACTACGACCTCACTGAGCGGGTCGTCGGGGCTGAACGAGTGGGCGCCAAACCCGATCGTGCGACGGCCCACCGGGAACTGACCGCGCGGGCGGCGTCCGCACTGGGGGTGGCGACCGTCGCGGATCTGGCCGACTACTACCGGCTCAAGGCCGCCGAGGTACGCCCGGCGGTCGCCGACCTCGTCGACGACGGCGTCCTCGACGAGGTGAGTGTCGACGGCTGGAAGGACCCGGCCTATCTACACCGGGAGGCGCGCACACCGCGCCGCGTCGCAGGGTCGGCGATCCTGTCGCCCTTCGACCCGCTGATCTTCTTCCGGCCCCGGGTCGAGCGCCTGTTCGACTTTCACTACCGCATCGAGATCTATGTGCCCGCACACAAACGAGTCCACGGCTACTATGTGCTGCCCTACCTGTTCGACGAGTCGATCGTCGCCCGCGTCGACCTCAAGGCCGACCGCAAAGCCGGTGTGCTGCAGGTCCTCTCGGCCCACCGCGAAGATGGGCACGACGATTCGGAGGTCGCCGCCCGGCTGGCGGTGGATCTGGCCGAATTGGCGTCGTGGTGCGGACTCGACTCGGTGTCGGTGAACCGACGCGGCGCGCTGTCCGGTGCGCTGCGCGGGGCCGTCGCCGAACTCGACCGATAGCGGCCTCAGCTGATCGCGACCAGCGCGTCGAGTACGTCGTCGGGAATGACGATGTCGCGCTTCTGGATCTTGCCGGTCGCACCGGTCGGCAGGGCGTCGACGAACCAGATGTGACGCGGATACTTATAGGCCGCGACCCGCTCTTTGACGAAGCTGCGCAACTCGTCCGCGGAGGCGCTGCCGGCTTCTTTGACCTGGATGACCGCGGCGACGTCCTCGCCGAGCGTCGGATGCGCGACCCCGATGACGGCGGCACCGGCCACCGCGGGATGCTCGTAGAGCACCTCTTCGACCTCACGCGGATAGATGTTCATGCCCCCGCGGATGATCATGTCCTTGGTGCGGTCGACGATCCGGTAGTAACCGTCGACGTCCCGGGTGCCGATATCCCCGGAGGAGAACCAGCCGTCGGCGTCGATCGCAGCGACCGTCGCCTCCGGTGCGTTCCAATACCCCTGCATGATGTTGTGGCCGCGGATCTGGATCTCGCCGGGGGTGTCGATGCCGACCGGCTCACCGGTGACACCCACCACTCGCATCTCGACGCCTTCGATCGGAACTCCGATCGTCCCGGCCCGACGCTCGATGTCCGGACGGTTGAAGGAGGCTAGCGGCGAGGTCTCCGACAATCCGTAGCCCTCCAGGATGACCGCGTCGAATGCCTCCTCGAACTCGACGATGACCTGTGCCGGAAGTGCGGAACCACCGGAACAGCAGACACGGAGGGAACTGGTGTCGTCGTCGGCCCGGCGTGCGGCGATCAGAGCCGAATACATGGTCGGGACACCGAGAAACGCGGTGGCCTGGTCGGCGGCGATGGTGTCGAGCACCAGCCGCGGGTCGAAGCGGGGAATGAGCGACAGCGCAGACTGCGCCCGCACCGCGGCATTGAGTCCGCAGGTGAGCCCGAAGACGTGGAACAGCGGCAGGCACCCCATGACGATGTCGTCGGGGGTGGCCGACAACAGTGTGCGGGCTGCGATCTCGGCATTGCGGGCGAGTCCCGCCACGGTCAAGGCCGCGCCCTTGGGTTTACCGGTGGTGCCGGAGGTGTGCAGGATCACCGCGATGTCGTCGTCGGTGCGGTCGACCGGCGCCGGTTGCGGTGTCGCAGTGGCGATCCGCTCCGTCAGGTCGTCGTCGGCGATGATGCAGTGTGTGCCGGCCGCCTGCGCGCCGGCCTGCGCCTCGTTGGCGAAGGTCTCCACCGCGAACAGCACACGCGCGGACGTATTGGCCAGGTAGTACTCGACCTCGCGGGCCTTGAGCAGGGGATTCATCGGCACCGCGACGGCTCCGGCGTGCTGGATGCCATAGAAGAGGATCGGGTACTCGCACACGTTCGGAAGCATCAGACCGACGCGGTCGCCGGGACCGACCCCGAGCTCGCCGAGCAGCGTCGCCACCCGCGCCGCAGCATCGTTGAACTCGGCGTAGGTAAAGGTCACCGCGCCGCACTTCAGAGCCAGGGCCTCGCCCCGCACGGTGGCCGCGGTGACGAGGTTCGCACTCAGCTGGTTCATCGGTTCTTCGTCGCTCCCTGGGCAGTGATCACGTCATCATCCAGAATGAGGCCCGGAGCACTCGCTCACCTATGTGTGCCGACCAACACCGAATGCCCTCCAGCTGTGCACGTGCACAACCGAACTGGTGGACATGGTGTGCGGACCGCGGTCAGGGTGAGTCCGGCGACACCGGAAAATAGGTGTCCACCTCGAAGGCGAGGCAGAGTTCGGCGAGTTCACGCGGTGCAGTCGTCGAGCGGCCGGTCAGCTCTTCGATGCGCCGCAACCGATGCCGGACGGTGTTTCGGTGCACGAACAGTGCCTCGGCCGTCGTCGACACGCTGCCGCCGGCGTCGACCCAGGCGCGGAAGGTGTCGAAGAGTGGCCGTCGATCCTCGGCGGAGAGGCTGTAGAGCCCGCGCAGCACCGTCCTGGCCAGATCGGTGGTGACCGCGGGGGCGGACACCGCTGCGATCCCCAGGACCGACGCGTCGAATTCGGTCAACCCCGTACCTGGACTGTTGAGTGCGATCCGCGCGTAGCGCAACGACTGTGGGGTGTCGGCCAGCTCGGGGTAGGCGGCGCTGACCCCGACCCGCCCCGTGGCGGTCCGCCCCAGCAGCGCCAGTGCGGTCCGCCGTGCTTCGACCGTCGGCACATGCACGAGCCCGATCTGTTCGTCGGGCAGCAGCCGCCATGCTGAATGCAGATCGATTGCGCGCAAGCGCGATTCGATACCGGGTAAGGCCTGCTTGCCGACCGACGGGGGTGCGGCCGCCACCGCGAGATAGGGGCCGCGCGTCGGGATCCGCAGATGGGCGGCAACCTCCCACAGCGTCGCAGTCGAGGTGATCCGGCCCTCCAGGAGGTGTTCGGTCAGTGCGGCACGCTCGGCGGCGTCGTCGAGGACGTTGCCGGTGGTCTGCTCGCGGTGGGCGACGGCCATATCCGAGATGAAGCGGTCCTCGGCCAGCCACATGCGTGCGGTCGCGTCGAGCAGTGCGCGCCGGGACAACTGGGGATGAGCTTCGGCGACCTGGCGAAACTCCGCCCACATAATCTGAAAGCCGATCCGGTAGGCGTGCATCAGAGCGGCCAGCGGAACACCGGCAGCGGCCCGTCCCGAACCGGTCACCCGCGCGGGTCCGGTGTCGAAGTCCTCGTTGCCCCGCAGCCCTTGGATGACCCGCGCGAAGTTGTCGGCGATGGTCTCCTCGATTTCCGCGGCGGTCACCACGTCGGTGGTCGCATAGAACTCCACATCCCGCTGGATCGCTTCGGTCACCCGCACCGACAGCCCGTCGAGCCGACGGATCAGCAGGGTGGTGATGCGGTCGAGCTCACCGTCGACATCGGTGGGCCACGGCTCGGGTGCGGGGGATGGGGCCACGCCGCCATTCTCGCCTGCGAGACACTGATCGGGTGAACGAACCGGCGCACCCGACCCACGTCCGGCACCCGGTCGACGCGCGTGGCACCGCCGCGGGCTTCGGCGCCTATGTGACGTGGGGTCTGTTCCCACTGTTCTTCACCCTGGTGGAACGCTCGGGTGCGCTCGAAGTGCTCGCGTACCGGGTCATCTGGATGCTCGTGGTGATGATCGTCGTACTCGCGGCACTCGGCGAACTGGGTACGCTGCGTTCGATCTCGGCGCGTTCGTGGGGAATCGTCACCGCGGCAAGCACACTCATCTGCGTCAACTGGGGTGTGTACATCTATGCGGTGACGTCGGGCAACGTCGTCGAGGCCGCGCTGGGCTACTACATCAATCCGCTTGTCAGTGTCCTGCTCGGCGTGCTGGTCTTCGGTGAACGACTCAGTCGGCCCACCATCGCCGCATTGGCGCTGGCCACCGCGGCGGTGGTGGTCATCACCATCGACTACGGTCGGCCGCCGGTCATCGCCCTGCTCCTCGCATTCACCTTCGGAACCTACGGGCTGTGCAAGAAGGTCATCGACCTGCGGCCGCGCACGAGTCTGACGGCCGAAGGCATCGTCGCGGCGCCGGTGGCGATCATCTATGTGATCGTTCTCGCCGCCGTGAGTACCACCACCTTCACCACCAGCGGGATCGGCTACACCCTGCTGCTGATGGCGGCGGGTCCGCTGACCGCCATTCCGTTGCTGTTGTTCGGCGTTGCTGCGCAACGGATTCCGCTGAGCATGCTCGGTCTGCTGCAATATGTGACGCCGACGCTGCAAATGTTGCTCGGTGTCCTGGTGCTGGGTGAGACGGTGTCCGCGGCGCGGTGGATCGGATTCGCCCTGATCTGGACCGCCCTGGTGATCTTCACCGTGGATCTGCAGCGGCGTCCGGCCCGCCCCTGAGGCCGGTGGGCAGCACGGCGCGCGAGATGACACAGTAGGGGGCTGATGATGGAAGGGCGATCCTTCCCCGAACCTCGAAGGAACAGGCAGACGATGGCGTTCTCGGCCGACGGTAAGACCTACGCACTGGTGATGTTCGACCTCGACGACACGCTGGCCGACTCGAAGAGCCCGCTGGACGATCAGATGGTGGACCTGCTGAAGCGGATGCTCGAGCGGGGTCTCGGCTGCATCATCTCCGGTGGACGGTTCGAGCAGTTCCAGAAGCAGGTCCTCGACCGCCTCGGCGTCTTCGACACCATCGGCAACCTGCACCTGATGCCCACCTGCGGCACCCAGTACGTCCGGTGGTCGGGGGACGAATGGGAAACCGTCTACGCCGAATACCTCACCGATGACCAGAAACAGCGCACCCTCGAGGTGCTGGAGACCGGGGCCAAGGAACTCGGCATCTGGGAGACACAGACGTGGGGGCCGATCCTGGAGGATCGGGGCAGCCAGATCACCTTCAGCGCGCTCGGGCAATCGGCTCCGGTCGACGCCAAGACTGCGTGGGACCCGGACGGCCGCAAGAAGGAATCCCTACGCGCCCACGCCGCACGCCTGCTGCCCGATCTGGAGGTGCGCAGCGGCGGTTCGACGTCGGTCGACGTCACCAAGAAGGGCATCGACAAGGCCTACGGCGCCCGCAGGCTGATGGAGATCCTCGACCTCGGCACCGAGGACATCTTGTTCTTCGGTGACCGCCTCGACGAGGGCGGCAACGACTACCCTGTCAAGGCGCTGGGGATCGACTCGATCGCCGTGCACGGCTGGCAGGACACGCACACCAAGCTGTCGGCGATCCTCGACTGAGGATTGCAGGCAAGGGATCACAGGCAAGGGATCGCCGACAGACGGTTCAGCGCCGCCCGGTGAGCGGGGTATATGCGGTCCAGCCATAGTCACCGGGCTGCACGAGCAGAGACTTCTTGAGCGAGGCGACGTCAGCGGCCGTCAGTCCCAGGCCCGCGCGGACGTAATTGTCGAAACTGCCGTAGACCTTGTCGGCGGTCGCGAATGAGGCGCGCAGCCACGCGATGTTCACCCCGTTGAGCGGGTCGTTCGCGGTGGTGTGCCGGAAGGCGTTGCTGGCCAGGTAATCCCGTTCGACGCTCACCCGGTCGACGCCCAGCACGGTCAGCAGCACGGCGGCCGTCCAGCCGGTACGGTCCTTGCCCGCGGTGCAGTGGAACAGGGCGGTATGGCCGGCGGCGGTCGTCGATTTGATGTCCAGCAGGGCGGTCCGGAATCCGCGACGCGCCTGGGGATCGGTCACGAAGGCGCGGTACGTGCCCGGCATGTCGACCAGCGCGGTCGGCGGCAATCCGCCGAGAATGTCGGCGTTGACCAGCTGTGCGCCCGGCACGGCCCGATTGGGCTGAATGGTCCGCTCCAGCGCGGTGCGCAGATCGATGACCCGACGCACATCTCGGCGCTGCAGCGTCCGCTGATCGGCCGGGGTGAGCTTGGACAGATTGTCGCTGCGGATGACCAGCTGGTTGACCAGATGTCCGTCGGCGGTGCGGTACCCGAGGAAGGTGCGGGTGTTCTCGGTGCCGGTGAGGGCGATCTCGTCCAGCACGGTGGACGTCGGGGCGGCGGTGGCCGACGGCGCGATCGACGGTACGACCAGCGCGGGCGTCGCGATCAGCGCAGCCGCGGCGACGCCTGCGGCGATCGTGCGGGAGGCGCGGGAACGGGCGGACAGGCGCATCGAGAACCTTTCGGTGGAGTTGATCGAGGTGGCTCGCGGGCAGGGTATCGCACCGAAATGACCGCACACCGGCGGCGACATGACCGCACGGCGGCGGAAACGGTGCCGGTCGGGTCGGATCGGGCGCCGGTGGGGTGATGGGGGAGGCGCCGGTCAGGTGGTGGACAATCGACGGGTCTGAAGTAGTGCGACCAAGTGTGCGAAAGCGAGGCCAGACGTGTCGGAACTGGTGCCCTTGAAGGTCCAGATGGTGGCGTTGACCCAATTCACCCCACCGTCCGACGTGCCGTGGTCGACCGACGCCGAGGGCGGCGAGGCACTCGTCGAGTTTGCCGGTCGCGCCTGCTATCAGAGCTGGGACAAACCCAACCCGCGCACCGCGACCAACGACGGCTACCTGCGCCACATCCTCGAAGTCGGGCACCTGTCGCTGCTCGAACACGCGAACGTGACCTTCTACATCAGCGGCATCTCGCGGTCGTGCACCCACGAGCTGATCCGGCACCGCCACTTCTCCTACTCGCAGCTGTCGCAGCGCTTCGTCCCCGAACACGATTCGAATGTGGTGGCCCCGCCCGCGATCGTCGGGGACCCCGAACTCGAAGAACTGTTCACCGCGGCAACCGACGCCAGCCGCCTGGCCTACACCGAACTGCTCGACGCGCTGGAAGCGAAGTTTGCCGACGTTCCCAACGCCATCCTGCGCCGCAAACAAGCCCGGCAGGCGGCGCGTTCGGTGCTGCCGAATGCGACCGAGACCAAGATCGTGGTCACCGGCAACTACCGCGCCTGGCGGCACTTCGTCGGGATGCGCGCCACCGAACACGCCGACGTCGAGATCCGTCAGCTGGCCGTCGAATGTCTGCGTCAGCTCATGGCGGTGGCCCCCACCGTCTTCGGCGATTTCGAGATCGGCACGCTGGCCGACGGTACCGAGGTCGCCACGTCCCCCTTCGTGCTCGAAGGCTGAGGGGGAGAAGGTAGCCTGAGCACCATGAACGCAGGCGAGGAACAGCTGCACTCGCATCCCTTCGGGACCGTTGCAGTTGCCATGGTGACCCCCTTCACACCGGAGGGGAAGCTCGATCTGGACAAGGCGGCCGAACTCGCCGATCACTTGGTCTCGAAGGGGTGCGACGGTCTTGTCGTATCCGGAACCACCGGTGAGTCGCCGACCACCACCGTGCCCGAGAAACTGGACCTGCTGCGCGTCGTTCTCGACGCCGTCGGCGACCGGGCCCGCATCACGCAGGGTGCAGGCAGCTACGACACCGCCGAGAGTGTGCGATTCGCCATCGAGTCGGAGAAGATCGGCGCGCACGGGCTGCTTCTGGTGACCCCCTACTACTCCAAGCCCCCGCAGGCCGGCATCCTCGCGCATTTCCGCACGATCGCGGATGCCACCGAACTTCCCGTCCTGCTCTACGACATCCCGCCGCGCTCGGTGGTGCCCATCGCCGACGACACGATGCTGGCGCTGGCACAGCACCCGCGCATCAAGGGCGTCAAGGATGCCAAGGGGGATCTGCACTCGGCGGCGCGCATCATCGCCTCCACCGACCTGGAGTATCTGTCCGGCGAGGACGCACTCAACCTTCCGTGGCTGTCGATCGGCGCCACCGGCTTTGTCAGCGTGATCGGCCATCTTGTTCCAGATCGCTTGCGCGACTTGCTGATCGCGGTCGACAAGGGTGACCTGGCGGCGGCTCGGGGGCTCACCAACTCGATGGCTCCGCTGGTCGACGCGATGGGACGCCTCGGTGGCGTCACCATGGTCAAGGCCGCATTGCGCATTCTCGGTTTCGACGTCGGCGACCCCCGCCTGCCGCAGGTGCCTGCCGACGGCCCGCAGATCGAGGCGCTCATCGCCGACCTCCGCACCGCGGGATTGTTGTCCTGATGTCCGGCGTCGAGCGTCAGCCGCGACGTCGCACCGCGAGCCGCAAGGCGGGTCCGCCGCAGGCCCGTCCCGAAGTGCGTCCCGAGGCAGCCGCCGCGGCTGACACCCCGGCGTCCCCCGAGCAGCCCGCCAAGAGTGGCGGAGCTCGGTCGGGCGGTCGGCGCCGCGGCGGTGGCGGGGCCAAGGCTGCCGCTCCCGCGGCTACGCCGGCGCCGGTCGATCGGCTGGGCACCCCGAGGAAGCTGCCCAAGGGCGGTATGCGGGTGGTCGCCCTCGGCGGCATCGGCGAGATCGGCCGCAACATGACGGTGTTCGAGTACGACGGACGCCTGCTGATCGTCGACTGCGGTGTGCTCTTCCCCGAGGATCAACAGCCCGGCGTCGACCTGATCCTGCCCGATTTCTCCTACATCGAAGACCGGATGGACGACGTCGACGCCGTCGTCCTGACCCACGGTCACGAGGACCACATCGGCGCCGTGCCGTTCCTGCTCCGCTTACGCGGCGACATCCCGGTGGTCGGCTCCAAGTTCACTCTCGCGCTGGTCGCGGCCAAGTGTCGTGAGCATCGCCTGCGCCCGAACCTGGTCGAGGTGACCGAGGGGCAGCGCACCCACCACGGCGCCTTCGACTGCGAGTATTTCGCCGTCAACCACTCCATCCCGGACGCCATCGCGGTGGCCATCCGTACCCCGGCGGGCCTCGCGCTCCACACCGGCGACATCAAACTCGACCAGCTTCCGCTCGACGGCCGACTCACCGACCTCGCGGGGTTCAGTCGGCTCGGCGACGAAGGTGTCGATCTCTTCCTGGTCGACTCCACCAACGCTGAGGTGCCCGGTTTCGTCACTCCGGAACGTGAGATCGGCGGGGTTCTCGACACCGTCATCGGGCGGGCCAAACAGCGCGTCATCGTCGCTTCTTTCGCCAGCCACGTGCATCGCATCCAGCAGATCGTCGACGTCGCGCACACGCACAACCGCCGCGTCGCCTTCGTCGGTCGCTCGATGGTGCGCAACATGCAGATCGCCCAGGACCTCGGCTATCTGTCGGTGCCCGACGGTGTGGTCGTCGACATGGACACCGCCGCCACCCTGCCCGATCACCGCATCGTGCTGATCTCCACCGGTTCCCAAGGTGAACCGCTGTCCGCCCTGTCCCGGATGGCGCGCGGCGAGCATCGCCAGATCAACATTCGCGCCGACGATCTCGTCGTGCTGGCCTCCTCGCTGATCCCCGGTAACGAGAACTCCGTCTTCGCCGTGGTCAACGGCCTGGCCAAGCGCGGTGCGACCGTCATCACCCAACAGTCGGCCAAGGTGCATGTCTCCGGACACGCCTCCGCGGGAGAGTTGCTGTACCTCTACAACGCGGTGCGGCCGTCGAATGCGATGCCGGTACACGGTGAGTGGCGTCACCTTCGGGCCAATGCCGCACTCGCCGTCGCGACCGGGGTGCCCGAGGACCGGGTCGTTCTCGCCGAGGACGGTGTCGTCGTCGACCTCGTCGACGGGCGGGCCGAGATCGTCGGCCGCGTGCCGGTCGGTCATGTGTACGTCGACGGGCTCTCGGTCGGCGACGTGGGCGAGTCGACCCTGTCGGAGCGGCTGGTGCTCGGTGAGGGCGGCTTCATCGCCATCACCGTCGCGGTCGATGTCGCCACCGGTCGCGCGGTCAGCACGCCGGAGGTCTCCGGCCGCGGCTTCTCCGACGATCCGAGTGCGCTCAAGGAGGCCGCGGACATCGTCGACAAGACCCTCGACACGTTGGCGGCCGAAGGCATCTCCGACACCCACCGCATCGCGCAGGCGATCCGACGGGCGGTTGGTCGCTGGGTGTCGGAGACCTATCGACGGCGTCCGATGATCGTGCCGACCGTACTTGCTGTCGGATCCTGAGTTCGCACAAGCGAATCCACGACTCTGGCTAGATTGACGCTAGGGTAGTCGGGGTGACCAGTGCTCAAAACGAACGTGCGGCCCTTGTCGAAACCCTGCGGACTGTCGGACCCGACGCCCCGACACTGTGCGACGGGTGGACCACCCGGGATCTGGTGGCCCATCTCGTCGTTCGTGAGCGCCGTCCCGACACCGCGCCGGGCATCCTGATCCCGCGCTTCGCGGCCCACACCGAGAAGGTGCGTCGGCAGACGGCGGCGGGGGAGTGGGATGTCCTGCTCGGGCAGCTGGCCGATGGCCCGCCGGTGTACTCGCCGATGGCGCTGGTGGACCGGTGGGCCAATCTCGCCGAGATGTTCGTCCACCACGAGGACGTGCTGCGCGGAGGTGTGGCGCCGGACAGCGACTGGACGCCCCGCGCCCTCGACGCACAGCTCCAGCGGGACTTGCGCACACCGGCGAAGTCGATCGGCAAGATGAGCCTCAAGAAGGTTCCGGCGACGGTGACGCTGCGCACTCTCGACGGTGACGATCTGGTCACCGCCGGTAGCGGCAGTCCCGTGACTGTCACGGGCGCGGTGGGCGAACTGGTGTTGTTCGCCTTCGGGCGCGCCCCGGTCAACCTGGAGTTCAGCGGCGACGCGTCGGCGATCGCGGCTGTGCAGGCTTCCAAACGCGGACTTTGAGTCCGCGACCATCGAACGTCACGAATCCGACACGCCGAAGTTGTTGCCGGTGTTGCCAGTGTGACTGTCGTGACGATTGGCGACTAGTCTGTCCCCATGGCTTCGAAAGCAAGCACGGGTTCACGCGCGTCCTCTTCGCGCGCGCGGACGTCGGCGTCGGCAGGTGCGGCCGGCAAGAAGGCTTCGCCCAAGTCCAGCGGTAAGTCCTCGGCACGCTCGACCAAGACGACGAGCAGCACCAAGACCACGAGCAGCACCAAGACCCGTGGTGGCGCGAAAACAACGTCGGCCCGATCCGGATCGACGCGGACCACGGCGACTCGCCAGACGACCCATGGATCGGCGGACCTGCACCGACGCTCGGCGGCGGCGGCGGGTGCGGCGGCGGTCGGCAGGGGAGTGGGCAAGAGCTGGTCGCTGCTGGCGCGCGGAGTCGGGAGCGCAGCGCGCGTAGGCTCCACCATCGGGCACGGACCGCGTGTCGGTGACGCCCGCGGCCGCGACGACCGGGCGTACGACGACGCCTACGGTGACGACGCCTATGACGAACTCGACGACGATGGTGCGTACGACGAGACGTACCCCGATGACTATTCCGACCAACCGCCCTTCGACGCCGATCGTGATCGTCGGGGAGCACCGCTCACCGGCCACTCACATCGACGCGACGGCGTGGCGCTCGCGCTGCTCGGCCTGGCGTTGCTCGTCGGCGCGTCGGTGTGGTTCGGGGCAGCAGGGCCGGCCGGTGCGTTCATCGACGCTCTGATCCGCTCGGTGATCGGATCGGCGGCGATGGTGGTACCGGCGGTACTGGCGATCCTCGGCATCGTGCTGATGCGTCGCCCGCCGGCGCCGGAACGTCGCGCCCGCTACATCGGCGGCGGTCTACTGCTGGTGCTGCCGATCCTCGGTGTGATGCACCTGATCGGAGGCGCGCCCAACGATCTGCCCGGTAGGTCCCGGATCGCAGGTTTCCTCGGCTTCGCGATGGGGACACCGCTGACCAATGGGGTATCGGCCTGGGTGTCGATCCCGATTCTGCTGCTGTGCGTCGCCTTCGGGCTCCTGATCATCAGTGGCCGGACGATGCGTGAGGCCATCGACGGTGCGGTCGGCTATCTGGGCCTCGGGGTCCACGAACCGGCGCCGCGACCGGTTCGGCCCGGCAGCCGCCGCGCCCGTGCGGACGCCGACGACTGGCGCTACGACGGTTCGCGCTGGGACGACTCGCGCCGCGGCTATCGCGCCGGCGAGGTGGACGACCGTGACGCAGACGACCGTGACGCAGCTGATGACCGTGGTGTGGACGGCCGTGGTGTGGACGGCCGTGATGTGGACGGCGACGATCTGGGCGCCGACACCGTCAGCGGCTTCATCGATCTCAGCGACAGCGGACGTCGTGGCCTGACCGCCGGCCAGGTGCGTGACCGCGGGGGCTACTCCGCCGATCCGTACGAGAACTACCCACCGGACGCCACGGCGTCGCGGCGCAGCCGGCCCACCTCGCGGCGTGTCCCGGCCGATGTCGCCGACAATGCGACCGAGGTACTCGCCGACGCCGTCACCGACAACTTCGTCGACGCCGTCACCGAACCGCTGGGTGATGACAATGCGACCGCGACGATCGATCGCACCCCACCTCGCCCGGTCCGGCCGAAGACGACGCGACCGGCACCCGTCGTAGAACCCGAACCCGAGCCCGAACCGCGCGCCGAGGTGCCGCCCACCCCGGTCGCCGAGGGCGACTACGTGTTGCCGCCGACATCCCTGCTCGTCGACGGCGACCCGCCGAAGTCGGGCAGCAGCGCCAACGACGACATGATCGACCGGATCTCGGAGGTGCTCCAACAGTTCAAGATCGACGCCGCGGTCACCGGGTACACCCGCGGCCCGACCGTCACCCGCTACGAGGTCGAGCTCGGCCCGGGCGTCAAAGTGGAGAAGATCACCGCGCTGCAGCGCAATATCGCCTATGCGGTCGCCACCGACAACGTGCGGCTGCTGGCACCCATCCCCGGTAAGTCGGCCGTGGGTATCGAGGTGCCCAACAGCGATCGAGAGATGGTGCGCCTGGCCGACGTCCTGACCGCGCCGTCGACGCGCAAGGACAAACATCCACTGGTGATCGGGCTGGGCAAGGACATCGAGGGCGACTTCGTCAGTGCCAATCTGGCAAAGATGCCGCACCTGCTGGTGGCCGGTTCGACCGGCTCGGGTAAGTCGAGTTTCGTGAACTCGATGCTGGTGTCGTTGCTCACGCGCGCCACCCCGGACGAGGTTCGCATGATCCTCATCGACCCCAAGATGGTGGAACTGACGCCCTACGAGGGTATTCCGCACCTCATCACCCCGATCATCACCCAGCCGAAGAAGGCAGCCGCTGCGCTCGCCTGGCTGGTCGAGGAGATGGAGCAGCGCTACCAGGACATGAAGGCCTCGCGGGTTCGGCACATCGACGACTTCAATGCGAAGGTCAAGTCTGGGGAGATCAGTGCACCGCTGGGTTCCGAACGGGTCTACAAGCCCTATCCCTACATCCTGGCCATCGTCGACGAACTCGCCGATCTGATGATGACCGCGCCGCGCGACGTCGAGGACGCGATCGTGCGCATTACCCAGAAGGCGCGTGCGGCCGGTATCCACCTGGTGCTCGCGACCCAGCGGCCCTCGGTGGACGTGGTCACCGGTCTGATCAAGACCAATGTGCCGTCGCGGCTCGCGTTCGCGACCTCCTCACTCACCGACTCGCGGGTCATCTTGGACCAGCCGGGTGCGGAGAAGCTCATCGGCATGGGTGACGGTCTGTTCCTGCCGATGGGGGCGAACAAGCCCATCCGCATGCAGGGCGCGTTCATCACCGACGAGGAGATCGCCGCCGTCGTCGACTACACACGTGCGCAGGGTGAACCGGAGTACACCGAGGGTGTCACCGCCGCGAAGGCCGGCGACAAGAAGGAGATCGACGCCGACATCGGCGGTGACCTCGACGACCTGCTGCAGGCCATCGAGCTGGTGGTCAGCAGTCAGTTCGGGTCGACGTCGATGCTGCAGCGCAAACTGCGTGTCGGATTCGCCAAGGCCGGACGGCTGATGGATCTGATGGAGACCCGCGGTGTGGTCGGGCCGAGTGAGGGCTCCAAGGCCCGCGAGGTGCTGGTCAAACCGGAGGATCTGGCCGGTGTGATCGCATCCATCACCGGCGGTGGTGCCGACGATGCGGACGCGAGCGGCGACTGACGCCGGGGATCGTCGCCGGTATGCGTTAGGCTGATCGACAGATCGAAGAGGGGAGTATCCCCGAACTCGTGGCGTCTTTCGTCAATACGGTCTGTGCGCGCATCCGATGCCGATCATCGGTGCGCGGCCGGCCCGGGGACGCCGGTCCGCACCCATATCCGGGTATCTCGGCGGGCGGGAGAGACCTCTGGCATCGCACAGTTCGTGCTGCGCTGGAGGAGATTCGCTTATGCATGTGTCCCCGACCGTCTGGGTCATCACCTGTCTGGTGATCCTGGGTCTGTTCGTCTTCGACTTCTTCGCCCACGTGCGGGTTCCGCACGCCCCGACCCTCAAGGAATCGGGGACCTGGTCGGCCATCTACATCAGCATCGCGCTGCTCTTCGGGGTATTCGTGTGGTGGCAGTGGGGTGCCACCTCGGGTGGCGAGTACTTCGCCGGCTACGTCACCGAGAAGGCGCTGTCTGTCGACAACCTGTTCGTCTTCGTGATCATCATGGCGAAATTCGCCGTGCCCCGGGAGTATCAGCAGAAGGTGCTGCTGCTGGGCATCGTGATGGCGCTGGTGATGCGCGGCATCTTCATCGCGGTGGGCGCCGCCGCGATCAACGCCTATAGCTGGGTGTTCTACCTGTTCGGTGCTTTCCTGATCTTCACCGCGGCCAAACTGCTCTCCGAGAGCGACGACCCGGTCGAGCACGAGGAGGAACGCGAGACCCGGCTGGAGCGATTCCTCAAGAAGTACCTGCGCACCCACGACTCCTACGACGGCGACAAACTGTTCACCCGGATCAACGGCAAACGGCTGGCCACGCCGATGCTCGTCGTGCTCATCGTCATCGGGTTCACCGACGTGCTCTTCGCGCTGGACTCGATCCCGGCCATCTACGGTCTGACCCAGGAGCCCTATCTGGTCTTCACCGCGAACGCCTTCGCGCTGATGGGTCTGCGCCAGCTGTACTTCCTGCTGGGCGGACTGCTCGACCGGCTGGTCTACCTGTCGTACGGGTTGTCGTTCATCCTCGCGTTCATCGGCGTGAAGCTCGTCTTCCACGCGCTGCACGAAAACACCCTGAGCTTCATCAACGGTGGTGAATCGGTACACGTGCCGGAGATCAGCACACCGGTGTCGCTGGGCGTGATCGTGGCGACCCTGGTGATCACCACCGTCGCGAGCCTGGTGTTCGGGAAACCGAAGGATTCGCAGACGTCGGGGACCGACCCTCAGAACGGTCCGTAGATATTGGTCCATTCCTTGATCTCCACGCCGTCCACGGCCTGATGTGCCTGGAACGGATCGTTGGCGATGAATGCCTCGGCGGCATCGATGTCGCCATCGACGCGAATCAGGATGAGCGCGCCGGTGCCGTCGGGGTAGGGGCCGGCGAGGAGGACGTTGCCCGCCTTGTTCTCCTCACCCAGCCATTCGCGATGCAGTCCTCGGTGCTGGTCGCGCAACGCGGCCTTGGCGGGGCGGTAGGTGTAATGGACAGCGAAGATCGCCACGTTCACTCCTGATCGAGGTTGGCCAGCATGCGGGTGTTACCGAGCGTATTCGGCTTGACGTAGCTGAGGTCGAGGAACTCCGCCACACCGGTGTCGTAGGAGCGACACATCTCCTCGTACACCTCGCGGGTGACCGGGGTGCCCTGGATCTCGACGAAGCCGTGCCTGCCGAAGAAGCTGGTCTCGAAGGTCAGCACGAAGACCCGGGACAGCTGGAGCTCGCGCGCAACCTTCATCAGCCTGCCGACCAGCTGATGTCCGATGCCGCGTCCGGCGCACGACGTGTCGGTGGCGACCGTGCGCACCTCACCCAGATCGGCCCAGAGGACGTGCAGGGCACCGCAACCGACGACCCGGCCACCGAGGTCGGCCACCCAGAACTCCTGCACCGACTCGTAGAGGGTGACCAGGTTCTTCTCCAGCAGGATCCGTCCCGCGTACTGGTCGATGAGTTCTTTGATGCGGGGGACATCGGAGGTTCGGGCGCGGCGGATCACCACGTCGTCGTCGGTGATCGGGTCGATCGTCCGGTTGTCGTCCGGTTGACCGTCTTTCGGTTGACCGCCCTCGGCGGGGCCAGTGCCGCTGTGCATACCGATCATCTTGCCCCGTGCCGGTCTCGATGTTCGAGCGGGATTCGATACCGCCGCCGACCTCACCGCAACTGCCCGGTGAGCGGGCCGATACCCTGGTCGGGTGCGGAGCAAGGATCTGGGTGCGGCCTCGGGTATGCGCATGGGCGTGGCCCGATGACCGACCGGATGAGGCGTGCGGTCAACGAGCACGGAATCGCCAACGCGGGTCGGGGACCCGACCACATCACCGACCCGGTGGATCCGGTCCCGGTCGTCAACATCGCCAACGCGCTGACGGTCTTCCGGATCGTGCTGGTCCCGGTGTTCCTGGTGACGCTGTTCATCGACGGTGGGGAGAGCACTACGTGGCGTATCGTCGCGGCGCTGATCTTCGCCCTGGCGGCGCTCACCGACCGCTACGACGGTCAACTCGCCCGGCAGCGTGGACTGATCACCGACTTCGGCAAACTTGCCGACCCGATCGCCGACAAGGCATTGATCGGTGCGGCGCTGGTGGGTTTGTCGATCCTGGACATCCTGCCGTGGTGGGTGACCGCGGTGATCCTCGCCCGCGAGCTGTGGGTGACCGCGTTGCGCTTCTGGGTGTTGCGCCATGCCGTCATCCCGGCCAGCCGCGGCGGCAAGCTGAAGACGCTGTTGCAGGCGATCGCGATCGGCCTGTATCTGCTCCCGCTGTCGGGCGGCTGGCTCGTCGCGGCCGGGGTGATCATGGGGCTGGCGTTGATCGTCACCGTATTCACCGGACTGGACTACACCTGGCAGGCCTGGACCGTGCGGGCCAACGGGCAGCGCGTGGCGGCAAATGTCCCCCACGGGACCGACGAGCCGCGCGGCACCCGCTGATATCTTCGGCTAATCTCGTGCAGACGATGCCGGGAAGGGTTCGGGTGTCGACGGTGTTGTGGGAGTGAAACCGAAGGGAGTCTCGATGGCGATGCTGCTGCGCGAGGCGCTGGGCGAGGGCCTGCGGCGTGCTCGTACCGAACAGGGCCGCACGCTGCGTGAGGTGTCGACCGACGCCCGGGTGAGCCTCGGTTACCTCTCCGAGGTGGAACGCGGACAGAAAGAGGCGTCGAGCGAACTGCTCGCCGCGATCTGCGATGCCCTCGACGTCGAGATTGCCGATCTGCTGCTGGATGCGGGCAACGCCATGCGTCCGATCGATTCGCTCGCCTCGACGACTGTCGTCATCCCCGCACCCACCGCTGACCGTCGCGACGCGACGGCTCTGGCGGCCGCCTGAGCGGAATCTGCCCGTCGCCGGACCCACCCGGCCCTGGCGACAGCTAGATTGGTGAACAACGTTTTCTACCGCTGAATGGAGTGACGACGAGCATGGCGAACCCGTTCGTAAAGATGTGGCGCTACCTGATGGCTCTGGGCAACGCGAAGATCGACGAGAACGCGGATCCCAAGATCCAGATCCAGCAGGCGATCGAGGATGCTCAGCGTCAGCATCAGGCACTGAGTCAGCAGGCCGCCTCGGTGATCGGCAACCAGCGTCAGCTGGAGATGAAGCTCAATCGGCAGCTCGAAGAGGTGGAGAAGCTGCAGGCCAACACTCGGCAGGCGCTGACCCTCGCCGATCAGGCCGCCGCTGCCGGCGACACCGCCAAGGCGGGCGAGTACACGAACGCCGCCGAGGCCTTCGCCGCCCAGTTGGTCACGGCCGAACAGGGCGTCGAGGACCTCAAATCACTGCACGATCAGTCGCTGCAGGCCGCCGCGCAGGCGAAGCAGGCCGTCGAACGCAACGCGATGATGCTCCAGCAGAAGCTCGCCGAACGGTCCAAGCTGCTCAGTCAGCTGGAGCAGGCCAAGATGCAGGAGCAGGTCAGTGCGTCGCTGAACCAGATGAGCGAACTGGCCGTGCCCGGTAACACCCCGAATCTCGATCAGGTCCGCGAGAAGATTGAGCGCCGCTACGCCAATGCGCTCGGCTCGGCCGAACTTGCCCGCGATTCGGTGCAGGGCCGGATGGCCGAGGTCG
The DNA here is from genome assembly GCF_030315745.1 of Gordonia heveisoli. GTDB lineage: Bacteria > Actinomycetota > Actinomycetes > Mycobacteriales > Mycobacteriaceae > Gordonia. Next base: position 129,242 of record NZ_JASXSH010000005.1, read on the forward strand.
AGCAGGCCGGCATCCAGATGGCCGGGCATTCGCGACTGGAGCAGATCCGCGCCAGCATGAAGGGTGAGGCGCTGCCATCGGCCGGCGCCGCGACCCCGACCACCCCGTCCATCGCCGAGGCTGCACCTCCCGCGGCCGCCCCGGCGCCCGAACCGCCGCAGCAGGGATAGCGGACTGCGCATTGCCATAGTCGCGGGATCGGATGCGGGACACGCATTTCCGGCCCTCGCGCTGGCCGAGAGGTACGCCGCTGCCGGCGATCAGGCGACCGTGTTCAGTGGTCTGAAGTGGCAGCGTGCGGCCGCCCGGCGGGGGATCGACCTCGCCGAACTGCCCGGGCTGGCCGCCGTCGACACCGACGATGACTCGGACGCCGGAGACAAGCTGAGTGTGCGCGCCGCGCGGATGACCTTGCAGCTCGAGCCGGTGCTCCAGGATGGCGGCTTCGACCTCGTCGTCTGTGACGTCATCACCGTGGCCGGCGGCTGGGCGGCTCAGCGCTGCTCGCTGCCGTGGATCGAGCTGTCGCCGCATCCGCTCTATCTGCCGTCGGTCGGATTGCCGCCCATCGGTTCCGGTCTGGCGGCCGGCACGGGGTGGCGCGGACGGGCGCGCGACGCTGCGATGCGGGCGGCGACCTCGATGTCGGTCCGTCAGGGTGAGCAGCAACGCAGCCGGGCTCGGGCGAGTATCGGGATGAGCGCCGCGGGAGAACCCGACGCCCGGTTCGTGGCGACGCTGCCAGGACTTGAGGTCTACCGCCCGGACTGGCCGGCCGGTGCACACCTCGTCGGACCACTGCTGTGGGAACCGACCGACGAGATCTTCGACCGGCCGACCGGATCCGAGCCGCTGGTCGTCATCGCACCGTCCACCGCGGTCACCGGCGCCGCCGACATGGTCGCCACCGCGTTGCGTGCCCTGCGTGCCGATGAGCTGGGACAGCAAGTGCGCGTGGTCATCTCGTCGCTGACACCGCCGGACGATGCCGAGGTCGCCGCTTTCGGCGGACCCATCGCCGCGGGACTCGGCAGACAGGACGAACTACTGACCCACGCGGATCTGGCGATCTGCGGGGCCGGTCACGGGATGCTGGCCAAGACACTGCTGGCCGGGGTTCCGGTGCTGGCGGTGCCCGGTGGCGGAGATCAGTGGGAGCTGGCGAATCGGCTCGAACGTACCGGGGCAGGCCGGTTGATCCGGCCGGTCACCGTGGCGGGCCTGCGCGATGGGGTGAGGGCTGTTCTCGCCGATCCCGGGTATGCGGCTGCCGCGCGTCGGGTCGGTGCGACCGGCACGCAGGTCGTCGACCCGGTCGAGGTGTCGCACCGGGTTGTGGGTCAGTAGGCTGGCCGGGTGCGTCTGACCGAGTTCACCGAGTTGATGGTCACCGAATTCGGTGCCTCATCGGCAGATTCGATCCTGGTCGATCATGCGCTGCTCGACTTCGGGGGCCGGACCGGTGCGCAGGCCATCGAGGACGGCGAAGAGGTTCGTGACGTCTGGGTGGCGATCTGCCGCGACTTCGACGTCCCACGCAATCGGTGGTGACACGCCCGAGCCGAAGCCTGCGTGTCATGCTTGCCATCGAACACATGTTCGTTCATGCTGGTGTCCAGACGGAACCGTTGGCGTGGCGCTCGCGTCTTGTCTAAAGAGTCTTGTCTAGAGAATTGTCAGACCCCGTCGATAGCGTGCAGAACATGAAAACCACCCGACGGCCCGCAGGCCGCAAGAGTGAGGAGAAGATCTCCATGGCAGCAGCGCCCCAAGACCGCGAAAAGGCACTCGATCTGGCCCTGGCCCAGATCGACAAGAACTTCGGCAAGGGCTCGGTCATGCGGCTGGGTGAGGAGACCCGCCAGCCGATCGAGGTCATCCCCACCGGGTCGATCGCCCTGGACGTCGCACTGGGCATCGGCGGTCTGCCCCGCGGCCGCGTGATCGAGGTCTACGGCCCGGAATCCTCCGGTAAGACGACGGTGGCGCTGCATGCGGTGGCCAACGCACAGGCCGCCGGCGGCATCGCCGCATTCATCGACGCCGAGCATGCGCTCGATCCCGACTACGCCGCCAAGCTGGGCGTGGATACCGACGCCCTCCTGGTCTCGCAGCCGGACACCGGTGAGCAGGCGCTGGAGATCGCCGACATGCTGATCCGCTCCGGCGCCCTCGACATCCTGGTCATCGACTCGGTGGCCGCGCTCGTGCCCCGCGCCGAGATCGAGGGTGAGATGGGTGACAGCCACGTCGGCCTGCAGGCCCGTCTGATGAGCCAGGCGCTGCGCAAGATGACCTCCGCGCTGAGCAACTCGAAGACCACGGCGATCTTCATCAACCAGCTCCGCGAGAAGATCGGTGTGATGTTCGGCTCCCCGGAGACCACCACCGGTGGTAAGGCGCTCAAGTTCTATTCGTCTGTGCGCCTTGATGTCCGGCGCATCGAGACGCTCAAGGACGGCACCGACGCGGTGGGTAACCGAACCCGTGTCAAGGTCGTCAAGAACAAGGTCGCACCGCCGTTCAAGCAGGCCGAGTTCGACATTCTCTACGGTCAGGGCATCTCGAAGGAGGGCTCGCTGATCGACATGGGTGTGGCCGAGGGCTTCATCCGCAAGTCCGGGTCGTGGTTCACCTACGAGGGCGATCAGCTCGGCCAGGGTAAGGAGAACGCCCGCAAGTTCTTGCTGGAGAACGAGGACATCCGCGACGAGATCGAGAAGAAGATCAAGGAGAAGCTCGGTATCGGGGCCACCGTCGACGCCGACGACATCGCGCCCGCTCCGGTGGAGTTCTGAGCGCCGAACACGTGAACGAGGCCTCGGACCCCGAGAAGCCTGCGAAGTCTGGTCCCAGTGCCTGGGATTCGGCTCTGCGGCTGCTCGGGGTCCGAGCCCGTTCACGGCATGAGATGGCCGAGCGGTTGACCCGGAAGGGTTTCGATGCCGACACGGTGGCCGAGGTGATGTCGCGTCTGGACCGCCATCAGTTGCTCGACGACGAGGATTTTGCTGCCGAATGGGTGCGTTCGCGCAGTACCTTCTCCGGCAAGGGGAGTGTGGCGCTACGGCATGAGTTACGTGCCAAAGGGATCGACGAGGTCGTCATCGCCGGAGCGATCGGGGACATCGATTCTGCCGACGAACGCGAGGCGGCCGCCGCACTGGTGGATCGTAAGCTCACCGTCGCCACCCGGGAACGGATGGAAAGCGATCCGGCCGAGCGGGACAAGGTTCGCCGACGCTTGATCGGCATGCTCATCCGGCGCGGCTATCCGCAGTCGGTGGCCTTCGATGTGGTGGCCCAGGCACTCACGGGCTGAGCCACCACATCCATCGGGGACCTAGGTGTTGCCGGTGAACGGCAGGTTCTCGGCGGCGAGTTCGGCCTCTTCGGGGTCGGCCGCCTTGGTCTTGCGGCGTCCCTCGCGGAGTCGGCGTTCGAGTGCGGTGGCGAACCACGAAAGTCCGAAGTTGATCGCGATCATGATGACCGCGACGACGAACAGGGCCGGAATGTAGTTGCCGTAGCGTGCCGAGGAGAGGATCGCGCTGCGAATGATCTCCGAGTAGCCGATGATGTAGCCGATCGCGCTGTCCTTCAACGCGATCACCATCTGGGAGATCAGTGCGGGCATCATCGCGGTGATCGCCTGCGGCAGCAGGATCATCCGCATCATCTGGCCCTTGCGCAGACCCAGCGCCTTCGAGGCCTCGGTCTGACCGCGGGGCAGCGAGTTGATACCCGAGCGCAGGATCTCGGCGATGACCGAACCGTTGTACAGCGTCAGTCCGGTGACGACGGCGGCGAAGGCGAGCTGCGATGCGGGCACGATGCCGTACAGCGCGAAGAGGAACCAAGTGAAGACCATCAAGATCAGCACCGGGATCGCACGGAACACCTCGACGAAGAACCCGGAGACCAGGCGCACCCACAGGTGGTCGGAGAGACGGCCGATGCCCAGGACGGAACCCAGGATCAGCGCCAGCACAATGGACACAGCGGCCGCGCCGAGCGTGCGCCACAGGCCGGGCAGGATGTATCCCGTCCAGGTACTGGCGTAGGTGAAGGGCTTCCACTTCTCCGCGGCGAACTGATCGTTGCCGGCGAGTATCACGATCACGTACGCCGCGATCGCGATCAGCACCGCGATGAACACCACCGCGATGATGTTGTTGCGCAGCCGTGCCTTGGGGCCGGGAGCGTCGTAGAGGACGGTTGCCTGGGCGCTCATCGCTTGACTCCGAATCGCTTGGCGAGGTAGCCGAAGACGGCACCTTCGGTGAGCGTGATGATCATGAATCCGACCGCGATGATCCCGAAGATCAGGAAGAGCTGATCGGAGTAGGTCTCGATCTCGGACTTCATCAGCAGCGAGGCCTCCGCGACACCGATCGCCGAGGCGATGGTGGTGTTCTTGGTGAGCGCAATCAGCACGCTACCGAGCGGGCCGATGACCGCACGCAAGGCTTGCGGCAGCACGATCCGGCCGAAGACCTGCGTGAACGACAGTCCCAGCGACCGTGCGGCCTCAGCCTGACCGATGGGGACGGTGTTGAAGCCCGACCGCAACGTCTCACAGACAAAGGTTGCGGTGTAGGCGATGAAACCGACCACCGCGAGCCAGAAGTTGTTGGTCTTGAGTGTCGAGGAGAAGGTGACGCCCAGGTTGTAGGACAACCCGATCGCACAGAACAGGATGATCAGCGTGAGCGGGGTGTTGCGGACGATGTTGACGTAGGTGGTGGCGAAGCCGCGCATCACCGGCACGGGCGAGACGCGCATGCCCGCGAGGGCGATACCCCAGATCAAGGCGCCCAACGCCGACCAGAAGGTCAGTTGGAGGGTCACCCAGAATGCGGGCCACAACTGCGGCCCCATGTTGTCCCAAAGTTCACTCATCTCGGGTCACCTCCTCACTGCATATCTGCCGGACACGGCGTCGACGGGGAATCGAGGAACTTGAGGTTCCCCGGTTCGGGCTTGTAGGCGTACTTCTCGGGGTTCGCGGCGGCGCGCGCGGCGATCATGTCCACGTAGCCGTTGCCGAGGTTGTCGCGCAGCGTGCGTGCCCACGGAGACACACCGTCGGGGCCGGGGACGAGCATGGTGTCGAGGGCCTGGTTGATGGCCTGACGCGACGCTTCGTCACCCTTGCCCAGCCCGATGCCGTAACGCTCGGTGGAGAACGGGGCCCCAGCCTTCTTCAGCACCTTCTTTCCGCCGCTCGTCACGCATGCCGCCTTCGGGTAGGTCATCTCGACGAGTTTGAACTCGTCGGCCCAGAAGTTGGCGTAGCCGGCCAGGATGGACTCGTCGGTGGTCAGCGCGTCGACCTTGCCGCGGCGGAGGCCCTCCACGCAGGCGGAGTAGGAATCGTATTCCTGCAGTTGGACCGAGGGGAGCTGCGCCTTGACGTTCTGCGCCGACGTCGAACCCGATACCGAACACAGCTTCTTGCCCTTGTTGAGGTCGGTCAGCGTGGTGATCGAATCGTCGTCCTTGCGCACGAGCAGTCCCTGGTAGGTCACCAGATACGGTCCGCCGAAGTCGACCTTCTTGCTGCGGGCGGCATTGATCGAGTAGGTCGCGGCGATGATGTCGACCTCGCCGTTCTCGATCATGGCCTCACGACGGGCCGACGGCGTTTCGCGCCAGCTCACGTCGGGATGATCCACATGCAGGATGTTGTCGGCGATGTAGTCGACGACGTACCTCGAGACGTCGGCGTCGAAACCGTCGACCTGTTTCGTCTCAGGGTTGTAGAGCCCGAGACCCGGCTGATCGAACTTCACGCCGAGGACGACCTTGCCGTCCCGGATGGAATCGAGCAGGCTGCGTGGCTCGGTGCTGCCACAACCGGTCAGCACGCCGACCAGCAGGGCGGCGATCGCGGCGACGATGGCCGCGGAGCGGAGTCGTCTCATCTCAGTGGCCCAGGATCTTCCCGAGGAAGTCGCGCGCACGTTCGGACTTCGGCTGGGTGAAGAAGGACTCCGGATCGGTGTCCTCGACGACGGCGCCGTCGGCCATGAAGATGATCCGGTCGGCGGCCTTGCGGGCAAAGCCCATCTCGTGGGTGACCACGAGCATGGTCATGCCTTCCTTGGCCAGCGAGACCATCACCTCGAGGACCTCGTTGACCATCTCCGGATCGAGGGCGGAGGTCGGTTCGTCGAACAGCATCACCTTCGGCTCCATCGCCAGCGACCGGGCGATGGCCACACGCTGCTGCTGTCCGCCGGAAAGCTGGGCCGGGTACTTGTCCTTCTGACTGGCGATGCCGACCCGGTCGAGGAGTTCCAGGGCCCGCTTGGTGGCGTCGGCCTTGCTCTTCTTGCGGACCTTGGTCGGCGCCAGGGTCACGTTGTCGAGGATCGTCTTATGGGCGAACAGGTTGAAGGACTGGAACACCATGCCGACGTCGGAACGCAGGCGTGCGAGGTCCTTGCCCTCGTCAGGGAGGAGTTTGCCCTCGACATAGATCTCGCCGCTGTCGATGGGTTCGAGGCGGTTGATGGTTCGGCACAGCGTCGACTTGCCCGAACCCGAGGGTCCCAGCACGACGACGACCTGTCCGGACGGCACTTCGAGATTGATGTCGCGGAGTACGTGCAGTGAGCCGAAATGCTTCTGCACGTCTTTCATGACGATCATCGGGGAGGCGGCTGTCGCGGCCCCGGATGCGGCGGAGGAGCCCTTGGGCGAAACGGTCATACGTAACCCTAACTGTGCGCTGGGCCACCGGCAGGATGATCGCCGTCGGTGAGTCGCGGTCGGCGGCCATACTCGCGCGGGTCGGCGATTTGCCTCGCCACGTACCCTGGAACAGTGAGTATCGAGTTGTCCGACCGCCCAGATGTCGAGGCGGTGCGCAGTTATCAGGTCCGCACGTACGGGTGCCAGATGAACGTGCACGACTCCGAACGGATCGCCGGACTGCTCGAAGACGCGGGATATGTACGTGCCGCCGACGATGCCGATGCCGACCTGGTGGTGTTCAATACGTGCGCCATCCGCGAGAACGCCGACAACAAGCTCTACGGAAATCTGTCCCACCTCGCCCCGGTCAAGTCCTCCCGGCCCGGGATGCAGATCGCGGTCGGCGGCTGTCTCGCGCAGAAAGACAAGGACACGGTGCTGAACAAGGCGCCCTGGGTCGACGTCGTCTTCGGCACCCATAACATCGGTTCGCTGCCCGCCCTGCTGGACCGCGCCCGGCACAACGAAGCCGCCCAGGTCGAGATCCTCGATTCGCTCGAACGGTTCCCGTCGACGCTGCCCGCCAAACGTGACTCCGCGTACTCCGGATGGGTATCGGTCTCGGTCGGCTGTAACAACACGTGCACCTTCTGCATCGTCCCGTCGCTGCGCGGCAAAGAGGTCGACCGGCGGCCCGGCGACGTACTCGCCGAGGTCCAGGCGCTCGTCGACCAGGGTGTACTCGAAGTCACCCTGCTGGGCCAGAACGTGAATGCCTACGGGATGTCCTTCGCCGACCCGGAGCAGCCGCGCAACCGCGGGGCGTTCGCCGAACTGCTGCGCGCCTGCGGACAGATCGACGGTCTGGAGCGGGTGCGGTTCACCTCGCCCCACCCGGCCGAGTTCACCGACGACGTCATCGAGGCGATGGCGGAAACCCCGAACATCTGCCCGCAGCTGCATATGCCGCTGCAGTCCGGTTCGGATCGCGTTCTGAAGGCGATGCGCCGCAGCTATCGGCAGACCCGTTTCCTCGGCATCCTCGACAAGGTGCGCGCAGCCATGCCGCATGCGGCGATCACCACCGACATCATCGTCGGGTTCCCGGGGGAGACCGAGGAGGACTTCGCCGCCACCCTCGACGTCGTGGAACGTGCCCGGTTCTCCAGCGCCTTCACCTTCCAGTACTCACCCAGACCCGGTACGCCGGCCGCGACCATGGCCGATCAGGTACCCGCCGAGGTGGTGTCGGAGCGCTACCAGCGGCTGATCGCGCTGCAGGAACGCATCTGTCTGGCCGAGAACGAGAATCTGGTCGGCACCGAGGTCGAACTGCTCGTCGTCGACGACGCCGGACGCAAATCTGCACGGACACAACGCATGACGGGCCGTGCCCGCGATGGGCGGCTGGTTCATTTCGCGCCGGGCGAGTTCGCCGCGCAGATTCGGCCGGGCGACATCGTGCACACGAATGTGACCGCGGCCGCGCCGCATCACCTGATCGCCGACGCCGGCGTGCGCGACCACCGTCGCACCCGGGCGGGCGATTCCCATGAACTGAGCCGCACTCCCACGACCGCACCGGTCGGTGTCGGTCTGGGGATGCCGGAGATCGGCCGTCCCGCACCCGTCGCCGCCGAGAGCGCGTGCGGCAGCGGCTGCGGAGCCTGAGGTCACGTGTCGTGGGCCTGGCGCCCACGGTGCGGTGACGTGAGTTCGACAAGAGATGAGGCGATGACAATGTCTGACGGTGCCCAGGCCGGGACCCCGGCGTCGGGGGACTCCCAGCCGAGCCGGGCCGAGGTGAACGCCGGCTTCGCGCAGTACGAGGACGAACTGCGCAAGGCCGAGCGCAAGGTCGCAGGCGAGATCGATCCCGGTGCCCGGGCCCTCGTGGTGGCGATCGCCGTCTTGGTGGCGATGCTGTCGCTGGTGCTGCCGCACGCCGGTTCGGCGTCGGGACTGGAAGTGCTGACCTTCGCACCCGACGCGGCCGCCGAGCGGATCTCGATCACCTCGAAGGTCTTCGTCTACCTGCTCACCATTTTTGGGATCGGCTTCTCGATGCTCGCGCTGGTCACCCGACGTTGGGTGATCGCCTGGATTGCGCTGTGCGGCAACGCCATCGCCTGCGTCGCAGGCATGCTGGCGTGGTGGACCCGCAATACCGTCGGCGTCAACGACATCCAGCCGCCGTCCGGTGTCGGTGTCGGCCTGATGCTCGGCTGGGTGGCCGCACTGGTGCTGACCTTCCACTGGGCGCGGGTGGTCTGGGCGCGCAGCTCCTACCAGTTGGCGCTCGAAGAGGAGCGTCGCAAGGACGCTGCGGCCCGCGATGCGCACGCGTTGTCCCTGCACCACAAGCCGACGGCGCGCCGGACCGAATCCGATCCGGCGGCGTCCGACAAGCCCGCGTCCGACAAGCCCGCGTCCGACAAGCCCGCGTCCGACAAGCCCGCGTCCGACAAGCCCGAGTCCGGGGACTGACGGGTAGCCGCGGTCAGCGGTCGCTGATCGCGGACTGGGCGGCGTCGGCCCATTCCCGCCATTGCGCCGCCTGCTCCCGCAGCTTCTTGGCGTCGGATTCCTTGCCGCGTTCGGCTGCCTTGGCCGCCTGATCCTCGAGCTGGTCGGCGCGCTCGGCGAACTGCGCGGCACGAGCCAGCGCCTCCGGGTCGGTACGTTGCCACTGTGCGTCCTCGGCGTCCCGGATGCGCTTCTCCAGTGCCCGTGCACGCGCCTCCAGCGAGTGCATCTGGTCGCGGGGCACCTTGCCGATCTCTTCCCAGCGATCGCGGAAGACCCGGAAGTCCCGACGCGCGGCGTCGAGGTCGGCGGCCGGATCAATGCTCGCCTCGGCTCCCACCAGCAGCTCGGTCTTGGCCTGCGCATTCGCCGAGAACTCCGCGTCGCGTTCGGAGGTCGCCGCGTTGCGGGCCGCGAAGAAGACGTCCTGGGCGGCCTTGAACCGCTGCCAGAGCGCGTCGTCGGTGTCCCGGGGCGCGCGGCCTGCGGCCTTCCACTCGCCGAGCAGCTCGCGGAACTTCGCCGACGTCGGACCCCAATCGGTGGAACCGGAGAGTTCCTCGGCCCGGATGATCAGCTCTTCCTTACGGCTTCGGGCCCCGGCTCGTTCGCGATCCAACTCGGCGAAGTGGGCGCCCCGACGGCGATTGAACGCATCCCGCGCCTTGGCGTATCGCTTCCACAGCACATCGTCGGTCTTGCGGTCGACGCCCTTGATGGTCTTCCACTCGTCGAGGATCTCGCGCAGCCGATCGCCCGCCGACTTCCAGTGATCGGCCTCCGCGCCGATCTGCTCGGCCTCTGCCGCGAGGGTCTCCTTCCGGGCCACGGCATTCGCACGGGCGTGTTCGCGCTCCTCACGAATCTCGTCAGCCACCCCGTCGGCGCTCCCGACGATGGCCTCCAGGCGCCGCTGCAGTGCGGCAACGTCGCCGATCACATGAGCGCTGGGCAGGTCGCCGAGTAGATGACGGGCTGCGGTCTGCGCCTTGCGCGGATCGCCTGCCCGGGCCGCCAGACGTTCCTCCAGGATCTCCACCTCGGTGGCCAGATCGTCGAAGCGGCGCGCGAAATGATCCAGACCCTCCTCGACGGTGCCTGCCTGCCACGACCCGATCTCACGTTCACCGTCGGCGGTCTTGAGCCACACCACTCCTTCGGCGTCGATGCGCCCGAACTCATGTGGATCACCGTGCGGGATCAGCGTCGGCGTGACCGCGGCTGTCGGGGCCGGTACCGCCGCCTTGGGTCCGCCCGGACGCGGACCGGGCTTGGGACGCGGCCCGGGTTTGGGTGTACCACTCGGGGTGGCACCGCTCTCGGTCACGGCGCTCGCCGGGGTATCGGTGGCCCCGCCCGCGGCGGTGGTGGGATCGTCGGTGGGGTTGGTCATGTGCAGGTCCTAGGAGCTGGTCGGTGCCGCGCGTCACGGCTGCCGGTCGCTTGGCTCGATACCCGCGTCGTGTCGATGACCGGCGCGGGCAGCGAGAGTACGCCAACTATTCAAGCAGCTTGGTCGTCGCCGCGTGGGCTAGCTTCGTATGTGTGTTGGCCGCTGTCGTTTTCGTTCCCAGTGCTCCGCTGCTGGTACCCGCCCTGGCCGGTCCCGCAGCCGAGGACACCGAACCGGTGCGCTCCGCCGCCGTGTCGGCGCTCACCGAGGCCGTCGTCGGGGCGGGTGTCCGTGCCTGGGTCGCAGTCGGTGCCGCCGACAAAGCGGCGATCGGACGTATGCCCGACGGCCCCTCGCGGGGGAGTTTCGCCCGCTACGGTGTCGACGTGCCGGTCGCGTTCGCCTCGGGCGTCGACCCCGTGCAGGTCGACGATGCGGGGGAGATGAGCCTGTCGATGCTGATCGCCGCGTGGTTCCGCGCACAGGCCGGGCTCGATCGTCTGTGCCCGCTGATCGTGGGCCCGCAGACGCCGCCCGAGGAATGCATGCGCATCGGTGCGCTCTTGGGCGCCGACATCGAGGCCACCGACGAACCGGTCGGCGTACTCGTCGTCGGCGACGGTGCGACCGCTCTGTCGGCGCGCGCACCCGGCGGCGGGCTGCGTGAATCAGCGGTCGCCGTGCAGGCACGCATCGACCACGCGCTCGCCACCGCCGATCTGGCCGCGGTCGGCACGCTCACCGCAACCGAATGCGAGGTAGACGGCGTGGGCGGGCGCGCAGCATGGCAGGTTGCCGCGGGGCTCTGCAACGGGCAGGACCTTCTCGCCCGCTCCATCTACGCCGACGCCCCGTTCGGAGTCGGCTACACCGTCGCGCGTTGGTCGCCGAGGTGAGCGCGCACACGCCGACGTCGCCGGATGCATCACCCGCGGTCGTGACACCTATCGCCGTCGTCGGTCCGACCGCGAGCGGCAAATCCGATCTCGCCCTCGACCTTGCCGAGCATGTCGGTGGCGAGATCATCAACATCGACGCCATGCAGCAGTACCGCGGCATGGATATCGGCACCGCGAAACTTCCCGTCGCGCAGCGCCGTGGCATCCCGCATCACCAGATCGATGTCCTCGACGTCACCGAGGTGGCTACCGTCGCGCGCTATCAGGCGGCGGCCACGGCCGATGTCAACGCGTTGCTGGCGGCCGCGGTGACACCGATCATCGTCGGCGGATCGATGATGTATGTCCAAGGGCTGCTCGATGACTGGCAGTTTCCGGCGACCGACCCGGCGGTGCGCGCGAAGTACGAGGCGCTTCTCGCCGACGAAGGGGTGGCGGCTCTGCACCGGCGTCTCGGCGAGGTCGACCCGGTCGCGGCGACATCCATCCTCGACACCGACGGTCGGCGCATCGTGCGCGCGCTGGAAGTCGTCGAACTGACGGGTGCGCCGTTCGCCGCCTCGGCACCGACGATCGGTGAGCCACGCTGGGGCACCAGGATCATCGCCGTCGACCGGGACACCGCCGCACTCGATGAGCGGATCCGGCTGCGTACGCGGCAGATGTTCGAGCACGGTCTCGTCGACGAGGTTCGCGAACTCCTCGGTCACGGACTGCGCGACGGTCTGACCGCCGTCCGCGCCATCGGCTATGCACAGGTCGTGGCGGCCCTGGACGGCGAGTACGACCTCGAACAGGCCGAAGAACTGACCTTCATCGGCACCCGACGTTATGTGCGACGCCAGCGGTCCTGGTTTCGCCGCGATCACCGGATCACCTGGCTCGATGCCGCCGCCCCGGACCTGACCCGCCGGGCGATCGAGGCGGTCGAGGGCTGACCCGCGCCCGGTTCGGTCGTGCACACGCTGCGTAGGCTGGGGTGGTGAGCACACCGACCGTCGAACTGCGTTTCGTCAAGGGCCATGGGACGCAGAACGACTTTGTGATCCTGACCGATCCGGCTGCCGAGCTCGACCTCGACGTGGAGCTGGTGGCTGCGCTCTGCGACCGGCCGCGCGGTATCGGTGCCGACGGTCTGCTCCGGGTGGCGCGTACTGGGGCGCTCGTCGCAGCGGGGGTACTCGACGGTCTGCCGGAGGGCGTCGGACCGGAGGACTGGTTCATGGACTACCGCAACGCCGACGGTTCCATCGCGGAGATGTGCGGTAACGGTGTGCGGGTCTTCGCGCATTTCGTCCGCGCACGTGGACTGATCGGTGTCGACGCGTTCACGGTCGGCTCCCGTGCCGGTGCGCGGCCGGTGATCATTCATTCGCATGACGACGTCCACGCCGACGTGACCGTCGACATGGGGCCGGCCCGCATCGACGGCGATTCCGTCGTGGAGATCGGCGGTGTCCGTCACCCCGGGACGATGGTCGACGTCGGTAACCCACATCTGGCCTGTGTGGTCGACGGACTCGATGCGACGGCGCTGGCCGCCTTCGACTTCGGTGGGGGTGTGCGGCTGGATCCGGTTGCTTTCCCACACGGGGCCAACGTGGAGATCCTGACCCCGCCCAGCGAGGATGCCGACGGTCGCTTCGCGGCGGCCATGCGCGTCTTCGAACGGGGAGTCGGGGAGACACGCAGTTGCGGGACAGGGCTGGTCGCGGCCGGCGCTGCGCTGTTGCGCAGTCTCGGACGCGAGACCGGCGCGGGCACGATCACGATTCCCGGCGGACAGGTCCAGGTCGGCATCACCACGGGTGGCGCAACCCTGCGTGGGCCCTCGACATTGGTCGCCGACGGTGTGTTGCGCCCGGGCTGGCGCGGCGCCCAGACGGTGGCCGGATGAAAATGATGTGCTCTGACCACCTGATTCATGCCACCATGGATGACGTATGACCGAATCAACAGCACATCCCAGCACGGCGCCGACGACCGGCGAACTCCAACTCTCCGAGCGCGCATCACTGCAACGCGTCGCCGGACTCTCGACTGAACTCACCGACGTCACCGAGGTCGAATACCGGCAACTTCGACTCGAACGGGTCGTCCTGGTCGGTGTGTGGACCGAGGGCAGCGCGGCCTCAGCCCGCGCCAACATGGCCGAACTCGCCGCCCTCGCCGAAACCGCCGGGTCGCAGGTACTCGAAGCCCTCATCCAGCGCCGCGGCAAACCGGATTCGGCGACCTATATCGGCTCTGGTAAGGCGGACGAGCTGCGCGAGGTGGTGCTCGCCACCGGCGCCGACACCGTGATCTGCGACGGTGAGCTCACCCCGGCACAGCTGACCGCTCTGGAGAAGGTGGTCAAGGTCAAGGTGATCGACCGAACCGCGCTGATCCTGGACATCTTCGCCCAGCACGCGACATCCCGCGAAGGTAAGGCGCAGGTGTCGCTGGCCCAGATGGAATACATGCTGCCGCGGCTGCGTGGCTGGGGTGAATCGATGTCCCGGCAGGCCGGTGGCCGCGCCGGAAGTAACGGTGGTGTCGGCCTGCGCGGCCCCGGTGAGACCAAGATCGAGACCGATCGTCGGCGCATCCGTGAGCGGATGGCCAAACTACGCCGCGAGATCCGCGACATGCGTAAGGCACGGACGACCAAGCGGGCCGCACGACGTCGGAACGCGATCCCGGCGATCACGGTGGCCGGCTACACCAACGCGGGCAAATCCAGTCTCGTCAACGCGATGACCGGTGCGGGTGTCCTCGTCCAGGATGCGCTGTTCGCCACGCTGGATCCGACGACCCGGCGCGCGACTCTCGACGACGGCCGTGCGGTCGTCTTCACCGACACCGTCGGTTTCGTCCGGCATCTGCCCACCCAGCTGGTCGAGGCGTTCCGCTCCACCCTCGAAGAGGTAGCCGACGCCGATCTGTTGCTCCATGTCGTCGACGGTTCGGATCCCTTTCCGACGGAACAGATCTCGGCCGTACGGCGGGTTGTCAACGAGATCGTCGCCGAAGAGGGGATCCAGCCTCCCCCAGAACTGTTGGTGATCAACAAGATCGACGCGATCGACGCGATCCGACTGGCCGAGATCCGGGGCGCGGTCGGCGCCGACGCCGTCTTCGTGTCCGCCCGGACAGGTGAGGGGCTACCCGAATTGTTCGACCGGGTACGGGAATTCGTATCCCGCGCCGACGTCGAACTGACGATCGAGGTGCCCTTCGACCGAGGTGATCTGGTCTCGCGCATCCACCGTGAGGGTGAGGTGCTGTCGGCCGACCATCATGGTGCCGGCACCACCATGCATGTGCGCGTACCGGTTGCGCTGGCCGGTGAACTGCGGGCGCTGGCCGCTGACCCGGTGAACTGACCGCCCTTCGCGGACGTGTCGGTGCACCGGGTCGTGTGGACTCTCAGATCCGGCGCATCACCGTGACGACCTTGCCGAGGATCGCCGCGTCGTCACCCGGGATGGGTTCGAACAGCTCGTTGTGTGGCATCAACCAGATGTGGCCGTCTTTGCGTTTGAACGTCTTCACGGTGGCCTCGCCGTCGATCATGGCGGCGACGATGTCACCGTTGTCGGCGACGTTCTGCTGGCGGACCACCACCCAGTCGCCGTCGCAGATGGCGGCGTCGATCATCGACTCGCCGACGACCCGCAACAGGAACAGCGAACCCTCGCCGACGAGCTCGCGTGGCAGCGGGAAGACATCTTCGACGGCCTCTTCGGCCAGTATCGGGCCACCGGCTGCGATCCGGCCGAGGACCGGGACGAAGGTCGGCTTGGGTAGGGAGTTGTCGTCGGCGGCCGAGGACGCGCCGCCGGACGGGGTGGTGTCCGGATCGGTGCCGCCGACATCCTGGATGTTCACCGCGCGCGGCCGGTTGTGGTCGCGTTTGAGCAAACCCTTGCGTTCCAGCGTCCGAAGCTGGTGCGCCACCGACGACGTCGAGGTCAGGCCCACCGCGTCGCCGATCTCGCGGATACTCGGCGGATAGCCACGGTCCCGCACGGACGCCCGGATGAAGTCCAGTACGCCGCGCTGGCGAGCGGTCAGCGACGCCTCGGCCGCGACGGGATCGACCGCCGCCTCACCGTCGTCGGGAGCGTCGGTGGTGGTGCCGCGCTTGTCGGTCATGTCGCCTTCGTCCTCTCATCAACCGCCGGTATTCGGCTGTGCCCAGGAACTCATCGGACCGGATGGCGATGAGATCACCCGCGGAGATCAACTACGGAGATCAACTACGGAGATCAACTACTGCCGCTGCGATCACCTGCGGGTTTGGTGCTGTCAGTTCTCGACACTAGCGAACCGCACGCCACTCTTCAAACATTTGTTCGACATGTCGCGAGACTTTGTCGGTCGGGCGTGGTAGAAATCGAACATCAGTTCTTCGAACACACGATCGACGATCATCTGTTCGAAGACGCTGAGTGTTCGAAGACACTGAGTGTTCGAAGACCCAGTGTTCGAACAGCCAGCCGATTCCCGTAGGCACGATTTCCCGGAGGTCACCATGAACAGCGTTCTCGAAGGACAGCGCGTCGGCCTGCAGCACACCACCGACATCCCGGTGGTGACACCCAGTCCGGCTCGGCGGACCAGCCGGCCCGCGGGTCACAGCGGCATGTCGGCTCGTCGCCCGGTCGGACGACCCGGGCGCGGCGTCGCGACGCCGGTGTCCGCATCGTCGACGCGCTGCACGTCGCCGGTCGGGCAGCGGGCTGTCCTGCGCGATCCCATCCGTACGGATCGCCCGGTGTTGCGTGGCGGTGTGTACGCGCGTCGTCGGGCATGTGCACTCGCCATCCTCGCGGGGGTGGCGCTGGCGGCGGTGGTGTGGGTTGTCGCCATCGTCGGCAACAACTACGCCGAGGCGGTGTCCGATCATCCGGTGGCCACCGAGGTCACCCACGTCCGGGCCGGGGATTCGCTGTCCTCGATTGCATCCCGGGTAGCGCCTGATATGCCTCGTCAGGCGGTCATCGACGACATCATCGAATTGAATGACCTGTCGTCGAGCGGTCTGCGAGTCGGCCAGCCACTCCTCACGCCCGCATACCGATAAACGGCGGGCGGTATCCTTATGTCACAGGGACCGTTTGGAAACCGACCCGGCATCCGATCCGGATGTGCCGGTGCGTCCCGCGACTACCTCGAGGATGCGATGCGCTGCCCCTTCTGCAGGAACGAGGACACCAAGGTCATCGACTCGCGTGTCGCCGATGAGGGGCAGGCGATTCGGCGTCGGCGGTCCTGCACAGAGTGTGGTCGCCGGTTCTCGACGGTGGAAAGTGCGGTGCTGGCGGTCGTCAAACGCAATGGCGTGACCGAGCCGTTCAGTCGGGAGAAGGTCATGCGGGGTGTGCGTCGCGCCTGTCAGGGCCGCGACGTCGGCGAAGACGATCTCGCCCAGCTCGCCCAGGCCGTCGAAGATGCCGTTCGCGCGAGCGGTTCGGCCGAGATCCCCAGTAACGAGGTGGGTTTGGCGATTCTCGGACCGTTGCGTGACCTCGATCAGGTGGCCTATCTGCGCTTCGCGTCGGTGTACCGGTCCTTCGATTCGGTCGCGGATTTCCAGCGCGAGATCGATGATCTGCGCGAGCGGGGCACCCCGCGCGCCGGCGGTACCGCCGACGACGCGTCTGCTTCGGTGTCAGCCGAGGCGGTCCAGGGTTCGTAGCGCCCGCTGCTCGGAGACCGGGTAAGCGGTGCCGAGCCGTTGGGCGAAGAGTCCGACCCGAAGTTCTTCGACGAGCCAGTGCGCTTGCTCGTTGACATGATCCCGACGTCCCCGCGGGACCTGCGCGACCCGCTGGTTCCAGTGCGCGATGACCCGGTCGACGGCGGCCAAGGCGTCGGCGTCACGGGTGCCCGAGCCGGCGTCGAGTCTGGTTGCGGCGCCACGCAGGTAGCGTGCCAGTCTGCCGAGGTGCGGTTGCGCGGTGGACGCCACGAATCCGGCGAAGATCAGGTGATCGAGCTGTTCGGCTACGTCATCGGCGGCCACCGATCCTGAATGCAGGTCGATCAGTTCGCGGAGCGGGGCGACCTCGCGAAGTGCGTCGACGACGTGCCGAAAGTACTCGGGTGCTGCCGCGGAGGCTTTCGGGGCGAGTGCGTCCCGCAGCGCGCGGTAGCCGGCCGCGTCCCGCGTCTTGGCGACCAGGGCGGCGTTGCGCGCGACCAGATCGCGGATCGCGCGGCGGGTGCAGTCGGCGAGGAGTCCGTCGACCTGGGGGTAGGGACTCTGGCTGAGGGCCAGTCGCCCGGCCGGGTCGAGGGTTTGCACGATCTTCTTCGGTAGCGGCGCGATGTCGATTTCGAGGAGGGTGGCCACCGCGTCGGTGATCTGGCGGTCACGGTGGTCGGTGCTGGACGCCAGCGTGGGAGAGATCCCGACGTGTGCGCCGCTGCGGATGGTTTCCACGGCCGGATAGCGGGTCAGTTGCTGGCCGGCGACGGTCACCGTCTGCTGTGCTGCCAGCGTCCCGATTCCGTCGGCGGTCCAGCTGGTGTACAGCTTGCGGGTCCGGGTGGGGGCGTCACGGGCGCCGGAATGCCGCTGCTGCAAGGTTTCCAGCGAGTCGTCGGTGTCGCGAACATCGTCGCTGTCGCCGTCGGCGACAAGCGCGAAATGCATTCGAAGATGCGTTGGGAGCTTGGTGGCGTCGAAATCGTCGGCGGTTATCGTCGTGGTGGTGATCGCCGACAGTTCGCGGGCCAGACCGACGGTCAGCGGCTCACTGCGTGGGGTCAGCCGGGCCAGTGCGAGGTCGGCGAATCGCTGGGCCGGCGACATCGTCTTGCGCAGCTGTTTAGGTAGCGATTTGATCAGCGCCGCGGCGAGTTCGGCACGCATACCCGGCACCGTCCAGTCGAATCCGGGGGTACGCATATGGGGGAGCAGCGCAGCCGGAATGAGGACGGTGACGCCGTCGTCGGGGGCGCCGGGTTCGAACCGGTAGCGGAGCCGGAGCCGGGTGTCTCCCTGCTGCCAGGCGCCGGGGAAGTCGGTGTCGGCAACGGTGGCGCCTGCGTTGACGTCGGCCTCGGTCAGATCGAGGAGAGCTGGTTGGTTCTTGCGCATCGTGCGCCACCAGGTGTCGAAATGCCGCGCGGACACCACATCCGGGCCGACGCGTTCGTCGTAGAAGTCGAACAGCTGGTCCTCGGTGATGGTCAGTCCGCGACGACGGACCCGATGTTCGACGTCGGCGGCGGCGTCCAGTAGGGCGCGGTTGCGTGCGAAGAACGGATGCTCGGTACGCCAGTCACCCTCGACCAGCGCGTGTCGGATGAACAGTTCCCGGGCGGTCGCCGGATCGATCGGACCGAAGAGCACCCGTCGTTGTGCGACAAGTGTGACGCCGTAGAGCGTGACGCGTTCGTAGGCCATCGCCGCTCCACGTTTGGCCGACCAATGCGGCTCACTGTAGTTGCGTTTGACCAGGTTACCCGCCAGTTTCTCGGCCCACAGCGGGTCCACGCCTGCGACGGTGTGGGCGAACAGACGCGAGGTCTCCAGTACCTCCGCGGCCATGATGAAGGCCGGCGGCTTCTTGGCGAGGGAGGAGCCCGGGAAGATCATCAGCGTGGTGTTGCGTGCGCCGGTGAACTCGCGACCTTCGGTCTGGCGCACGGCGATATTGCTGAGCAGGCCGGACAGGATCGAGCGATGGATGGCGTCGGCATCGCGTTCGGTGGGGGTGGTCGACCAGTCCAGGTCCCCGACGATGCCGTTGAGCTGCCTGGTCAGGTCCTGCCATTCGCGAATGCGGAGATAGTGCAGGAACTCCCGTTCACAGCTGCGGCGGAATTGGTTGCCGGACAAAGCGCTCCGTTGTTCGGACAGATGATCCCAGAGCTGGAGGTACGACAGGAAATCGGAGTTGGGCACCACGAACCTTCGATGCAGCGCGTCGGCTGCCTCGCGATGGTCGGTCGGGCGCTCGCGCACGTCGGGCAGCGACAACGCGGCCGCGATGATCACCACGTGGTCGAGGCAGCCGAGTTCGTGTGCGGTGGTGAGCATTCGGGCGATGCGGGGGTCGACGGGTAGGCGGGCCATCGAGCGGCCGACCTCGGTCAGGCGCGGCGTGGCGGGCCGGCCGTCGCGCGTCTCGGGAATGTCGATCGCACCGAGTTCGGTGAGTACCCCGATGCCGTCGCGGATGGCGCGTTGATCGGGCGGCTGCACGAAGGGGAAGTCGGCCACGTCGCCGAGCCGCAGCGAGGTCATCTGCAGGATGACCGATGCCAGATTGGTCCGCAGGATCTCCGGGTCGGTAAAGGCGGGCCGGGTGTCGAAGTCGGTCTGGTCGTAGAGACGGATGCAGATGCCGGGCGCGACGCGTCCGCACCTGCCCGCCCGCTGGCGGGCACTGGCCTGCGAGACCGGTTCGATCGGCAGACGATTGACCTTAGTGCGGGTGGAATAGCGGCTGATGCGGGCGGTTCCGGTGTCGATGACGTAGCGGATACCCGGCACCGTGACCGAGGTTTCGGCGACATTGGTGGCCAATACGATTCGCCGTCCGTCGGACGGGCTGAACACGCGCTGCTGGTCGGCGATGGACAAGCGGGCGTAGAGCGGCACGATCTCGGCGCCGGCCGAGGCTCGCCGACGTAGGGCGTCGGCGGTCTCGCGGATGTCGCGTTCGGTGGGCAGGAACACGAGGATGTCGCCGCGGCCGTCGGCCCACAGTTCGTCGATGGCGGCATCGATGCCCTGGATCTGGTCGAGGTCGGCGTGTTCGCCTCCGCCACTGTCGTCGCCGTGATCGGGGTTCTCGCGCAGTGTGAGCGGCCGGTAGCGAACGTCCACCGGGTAGGTACGGCCGGAGACCTCGATGATCGGCACGGCGGCGTCGGCGGTGGCGAAATGTCGTGCGAAACGCTCGGGTTCGATGGTCGCCGAGGTGATGATGACCTTGAGATCGGGTCGGCGGGGCAGGAGCCGATGGAGGTATCCGAGGATGAAGTCGATGTTGAGGCTACGTTCGTGTGCCTCATCGATGATCAGGGTGTCGTAGCGGCGCAGCATCGGATCGGTGCCGATCTCGCGCAGCAGGATGCCGTCGGTCATGAGGCGGATGAGCGTGTTGTCTCCGGACCGGTCGGTGAAACGTACCGAATAGCCGACGACGTCGCCGATCTCGGTGCCGGTCTCGTCGGCGATGCGCCGGGCGACGGAGCTGGCCGCGATGCGTCGCGGCTGGGTGTGCCCGATCAGCCCGCGTACCCCGCGGCCGAGTTCCAGACAGATCTTGGGAAGCTGCGTGGTCTTTCCGGAACCGGTCTCCCCGGCGATCACCACCACCTGGTGGTCGGTGATGGCCGCGGCGATCTCGTCGCGTGCGGCCGACACCGGCAGTTCCTCGGGGAAGCGGAGCACCGGTACCGCGGAGCGGCGTCGGGCGATGCGTTGCCGACCGGCGTCCAACTCGCCGTGCAATCGCGTCCACTCCGATTCGGAGGGTTCAGTGATGTTGTCCAGGCGCCGGCGCAGGCGATGCTCGTCGGCGATCGTCAGTTCCGCGATGGCCGCACGGAAGGCAGCCCGTTCGGGCGAGGACGAGGTGCGCTTGCGCTGGGAGGTGCGGGGGCGGCGACGGTCGGCGGGCATGATCCGTCCAGGATATTCCGCCGATCCCGGCGCCGATGAACGGGCATCACCGGACCGATCGGGCATGATGGCTGGCATGAGTGGTTCGCTGTGGCACGGTTTCGCCGATATGGGAGCGGTCACCTCGACCGGTCCGTTCGTTCTCACCCGCGGTGAGGGGGTGTACGTCTACGACCGTGACGGCAATCGCTATCTCGACGCGACGGCCGGCCTGTGGTTCACGAACGTGGGGCACGGCCGCCGGGAGATCGCCGACGCGGTCGCCGATCAGCTGGGGCGGCTGGCGCACTTTTCCGGGTTCGGTGATTTCACCAGCGATGTGACCCTCGAACTCGCCGACCGCCTTGCCTCGATCGCGCCGGTACCGGACAGCAAGATCTTCTTCACCTCGGGTGGTAGCGATTCGGTGGATACCGCGGCGAAACTCGCCCGACGTTACTGGCACGAGCAGGGCCGTCCGGAGAAGGAGATCATCGTCGGCCGGACCAAGGCCTACCACGGCATGCACGTCGCCGGGACGGCGCTGGCCGGCATCGAACCCAACCGCGAGGGTTACGGCGAGCTGATGTCGACCACCGAGACGGTGGAGTGGGACAACGCGAAGAGTCTGCTCGGACTCATCGAACGGATCGGTGCCGACCGGATCGCGGCCTTCTTCTGCGAACCGATCATCGGTGCGGGCGGCGTCTACCTGCCGCCGGAGGGATATCTCGCCGAGGTGCGCGCGATCTGCCGCGACCATGATGTCCTGTTCGTCGCGGACGAGGTCGTGACCGGTTTTGGCCGGATCGGCGGCGATAGTTGGTTCGCCTCGTCCCGTTTCGACCTCGCGCCGGACATGATCACCACCGCCAAGGGCCTGACCTCCGGATACGTGCCGATGGGTGCGGTCTTCGTCGCGCCCCGGGTCGCGGAGCCGTTTTACCGGGGCGGCGTCTGGTGGCGTCACGGATATACGTACGGCGGTCATGCCGGGGCGGCGGCCGCCGCGATGGCCAACCTGGACATCATCGAACGTGAGGGTCTGCTGGCCGAGGCCACCCGTCTCGAAGGCGATCTTGCGCGGGCGCTCGCGCCGCTCGCCGACCTCGACGCGGTCGCCGAGGTCCGCACCGGACTCGGCGCGGTGAGCGCGGTACAACTGGCCGATCCGGCGCAGGGCCTCCCGATGGTTGCCAAGCTGCGTGAATACGGAGTCAGCAGCCGTGCCGCCGGTCAGGGTGCGTTGCAGATCTCGCCGGCCTTCGTGATGTCCACCGGCGAGGTCGGGGAGCTGGCCGAGCGGCTGCACGCCGCCCTCACCGGGGCGGCGCGCAGCTGATCAGCGGTTGAGTGGGGTCAGGCAGAGCACGACCGTCTGCGAGTAGTAGCTCGACGCGGGGGCCTGCACCCAGTCCTCACCGCAGGATGACGTGCTGGTGGTGCGCAGGTAGACGCGATCGGTGGCTCCCGATGTACACGGGACCCGGCTGAACGAGGTCAGTCGCGACCCCTCGGCCTGTCGGTTGACACATGCGCCGGTGTCCGTCGTCCGGATGGTGTTGGCGATCGGATCCGACGGATCGGGGGAATACCCGGGCGGCGTGGTCTCGCCGACGCCGGTCGACGTGGATCGCGGATAGGAATAGGTCGACGACGGATACGAGTACGACGGGGTCGAGTAGCTCGGGTACGAGTAGGACGACGGATACGAATATGTCGCATCGCTCTCGGGCGTCGACGGTTTCGACGGGTCGGTGGTCTGCGAGCTTCCCGGTCCGGACGCCTCGTTCGAGTCGTCGTCGTCGGAATTGAACGGACTGCCCGGGATGAGCCACAACACCAGACCGACGATGGCGACGGCGGTGAACAGGTAGCCGACGACGAGCGCGGACACCGCGATCGGGCCGCCGCCTTCCCGGTTGCGTTTGATCTCCGACAATGAGAAGTGGCCCAGGACGATACCGATCGGGGCGACGATGAAGGCGGCGATCAGCGCGGCGATGGCCAGGCCGTTCGTCTTCTCCGACGCCTGGGGAGCGCCGTAGGCGGCTGCGGGATCGGAATAGCCAGGTGCGCCGTACGGATTGTTCCCGTAGGGGCCGTTGCCGTACTGGTTCCCGGGCTGCGGGGGTGGCCCGTACTGGTTTCCGCCGGCAGGCGGCCCATACGGGTTGCCGGGCGGGATGGGGCGGGCCTGGGTCTCTCCGAAAGGATCACCGGCCGGTGGCTGGTCGCGGGGAGGGGGACCCGATTGTTGCGGGCCTGGGCCGCCGTATGGGTTGCCCTGATTGCCCTGGTTCCACTGCGGACCCTGTGGATCGTAGGGGTTGTTCACCAGGTGATCCTCTCGTGTGGCGTCCCGAGGGTGGACGCGATCGTCTCAGTGTCTCACCCCGATGGCCGTACGAGAGCCTTCGGCCGGGGTCGACATGCGAATGTCCACCGGATATGCGACAACTGCGACGACGGCCCGTCCCGCGTGGGCGGGACGGGCCGTCGTCGGTGCCGGTATGTGTGCCGAGGCAGCTCAGGCCCGGGCCAGGACCTCGGTGGTCGCAAGTGCCTGTGCGACACCGGCGACGATCGAGGCGACCTTGAGTGATTCGAGGATTGCCTCGCGGTCGACGCCCGCTTCGCGCAGTGTGTTCTCGTGGGCGGCGACGCAGTGACCGCAGCCGTTGATCGATGACACGGCGAAGGACCACAGCTCGAACAGGGCTTTGTCCACACCGGGGTTGCCGATGATGTTCATCCGCAGACCGGGGCGAAGGTCGTCGTACTTGCCGTCGAGGAAGCCGCGGCCGCGGTAGAACACATTGTTCATGCCCATGATGGACGCCGCGCCGAGCGCGGAGTTGTACGCCTGCTCACTGAGGATGTCGGCGGCTTCGTCGGCGATCTCGGTCAGCACCTTGGCATTTCGGGTCGCCGCGGCCGTGGAGAGCAGGGTGCCCCAGAGTTGCTCCTCGTTGAGGACGGTGGTGCGGCTGATGGAGCCGAGGTTCAGCTTGAGGTCCTTGGCGTACTCGGGCAGGGCCTCTTTGAGGTTGTCGATACTCATCGTCGTCGTTCTCCTAAACGCTCGCGGTCAGCAGTTCGCCTGCGTCGATGGTCGGGTCGCCCTTGCGCCAGTTGCAGGCGCACAGTTCGTCGGACTGCAGCGCGTCGAGCACGCGAAGCACCTCGTCCACGTTGCGTCCGACCGAACCTGCGGTCACCGACACGAACTGGATCTCGTTGTTCGGGTCGATGATGAAGGTGGCGCGATCGGCCACCCCATCTGCGTTGAGAACGCCTGCCGCGGTGGCAAGTTCACGCTTGAGGTCGGAGAGCATGGGGAACGGGAGGGTCTTGAGGTCCTCATGCTGGGCGCGCCACTGGAAGTGCACGAACTCGTTGTCGACCGACGCGCCGAGCACCTGCGCATCCCGATCGGCGAACTCGTCGTTGAGCTTGCCGAATGCGGCGATCTCGGTCGGGCACACGAAGGTGAAGTCCTTGGGCCAGAAGAAGACGATGCGCCACTGTCCCGGGTGATCATCGGAGGAGATGGTGGTGAAGTAGTCGTCGGGCTGCTTGGCGTCGACCTTGGAGAGGTCGCCACCGATCACGGCGGTGAGGTTGTATGCGGGGAACTGATCACCGATTGTGAGCAATGCCATGGGTTTTCGCTCCTTGAATATGGATGAGTATGGGACGAAGGTGCGCGAAATCGCAGACTTGTTACTGACGAGTACCATTCTGCCTCACAGTCGGTAAAAGCGAAACGTGATGATTAGCACTACACTGATAAGCATGGTCGATAAAACTTATCAGCCCTCCCTGGCCGGCCTACGCGCCTTCGTCGCACTCGCCAGACGGCATCATTTCGGGACTGCGGCAACCGATCTGGGGGTTTCGCAGCCGTCGTTGTCGCAAGCGCTGGCCGCGCTGGAGAAGGGCCTGGGCGTCACGCTCATCGAACGCACCACCCGGCGTGTCCTGTTGACTCCCGACGGAGAACGCCTGCTGCCGCGGGCCGCGGCGATCGTGGAGGAGGTCGACATGTTCGTCGCGGACGCGGGCGGGATCGACGACTCGTTGTCCGGGGTGCTCCGTCTCGGTCTCATCCCGACGGTCGCGCCCTATATCCTGCCCACCGTGTTGCGTGGACTCGCGCGGACCCGACCCGAACTGAGCCTGCGGGTCGTCGAGGACCAGACCGCGCGCCTGACGACCCAGCTACGGGAGGGCGCCATCGATGTCGCCGTTCTGGCCTTGCCCGCCGAGATTCCCGGGACGGTCGAGATTCCCATGTACGACGAGGATTTCGTGCTCGCGCTACCGTCGGATCATCCGTTCGCCGGTCGCCGTCGGGTGGATCCGGCGTCGCTGGCCGACCTACCGCTGCTCCTCCTGGACGAAGGTCACTGCCTTCGGGATCAGGCGCTGGAGGTGTGCCGACTGGCCGGGGTCCGGCCCGACCTGGGTCACACCCGTGCCGCCTCGCTGACCACCGCGGTGCACTGCGTCGAAGGGGGACTCGGGGTGACGCTCATTCCACAGACCGCGGTCGCATCCGAGACGGCCGGCGGGGGATTGGCGACCGCCACCTTCACGACGCCGCGTCCGGGCCGTCGGATCGGTCTGGTGTTCCGTCGCTCGGCCCGACGTGAGTCGGCCTACCGGGAACTCGCACAGATCATCGCCGGTGTCGTCGCAGAGACCGGGACGGTCCGGGCGGTCCGGGCCTAATCCGTGGGTTCGGTGCCTGTCGGTTCGGTGCCGGTGGGTTCGTTGTCTGCGGCGGCCAGTGCCTCCCACTCGTCGACCAGGCTGGAGTCGACATCGCGCACCATGGTGCCGAGGTTCTCGATGATAGTGGCGATCTCGTCGGTCACCGCAGAGGTCGGTATGCCCTGGCGCAGTACGCGATAGCAGTCCGAGAGGTAGCGCAGCAGCACGCCTTCGCTGCGGGCGAGTCCATAGACGGAGACGAGTTCGGTGAAGGTCATCGCCTTCTCCAGCATCTCGCGCAGCACCGACTTGGGGCTGGGTGGGGTGCCTGCCACCCACGGGTGACTCCGTCGATAGACCTCGAAGGCGAAGGTGATCTCGTCGAGCAGCGGCTGCGGCCAGGTGACCTCCTCCAGCCGGGCCATCCGTTCCTCGTACTCGATTCCGTCGGCCTTCATCTCCGCGATCGCCGCGTCGCGTGCGACTTTGCGCTGGGCCAGCAGCAGCGGTCGCGGGTCGTCGAGCGTCGACTCCAGGACCGACACCACATCGAGTGCGTACGTTGCCGATTCGGCGTCGAGAAGTTCGAAGGTGGCCAGCGCGAATGCCGACAGCGGGTTGGTCAGCGCGAAGTTCTCCGGCAGATCGACGCTGAAGGTCACGTTCCGGCCGAACTCGTCGGGTTCGGGTAGCTGGATCACGATGCCCGCCTCGCGGAGGCCGCGATAGAGCTCGATGGTGTGTCGGATGTGACGCAGCTGCCGGTTGCGCGGCTCGTGATTGGCTTCGAGTAAGTGACGCAGCGCCACGAAACAGTCGCCCGGGCGGGTCAGGACTTCGAGCAACATCGCCGTGGTGATCCGGAAATGGGATCGGAGCGGCTCGTCCGGGGCGTCGATCAGCTGGGTGAAGGTCTGCTCTCCCCAGGAGACAAATCCCTCGGGTGGCTTCTTGCGCACGATCTTGCGGAGCTTCTTGGGGTCGTCGCCTGCCTTGGCGACCGCGCGCGCGTTGTCGACATCGTGTTCGGGTGCTTGCGCCACCACATAGCCGACGGTATCGAAGCCGGCGCGTCCGGCGCGGCCGGCGATCTGGTGGAACTCGCGGGCACGCAGGCGCCGCACCCGTTTGCCGTCGTACTTCGAGAGTCCCGCGAACAGCACGGTCCGGATCGGCACGTTGATGCCGACACCGAGGGTGTCGGTGCCCGCGATGACCTGGAGAAGGCCTTGCTGGGCAAGACGTTCCACGAGCCGACGATAGCGCGGCAGCATACCGGCGTGATGGACGCCGATGCCCGCCCGCAGCAACTTCGACAGCGTGTTACCGAAGCCGGTGTGGAACCGGAAATCGCCGATCGCATCGGCGATCGCGGCCCGCTGCTGTTTGTCGGCGATCTTCGCCGACAGGAGTGCCTGGGCCCGTTCGACGGCGGCGGCCTGGGTGAAATGCACGATGTAGACCGGTGCGCGCCCGCGAGAGATGAGATCCTCGATGGTCTCGTGGATCGGGGTCATCGCGTAGGTGTGTTCCAGCGGGACCGGTCGATGGGTTCCGATGATCGCCGAGGTGGTCCGGCCCGTGCGCTCCCGCAGGTCGTCGACGAAGAAGGACACGTCGCCCAGCGTCGCCGACATCAGCAGGAACTGGGTGTCGGGCAACTCGATCAGCGGGACCTGCCAGGCCCAGCCGCGGTCGGATTCGCCGTAGTAGTGGAACTCGTCGGCGACCAGCACGCCGATGTCGCTGTCGGGTCCGTCGGCGAGGGCCAGGTTGGCGACGATCTCGGCGGTGGCGCAGACGATCGGGGCGTCGGGGTTGACGGCCGCGTCGCCGGTGAGCAGTCCGACCTGATCGGCGCCGAACAGGGCGCACAGGTCGAAGAACTTCTCGCTGACCAGCGCCTTGATCGGGGCCGTGTAGTACGCCCGCACCCCGCGGCAGCGCGCGAAATGGATGGCGCCCGCGGCGACCAGCGACTTACCCGACCCGGTCGGGGTGGCGAGGATGACGTGATTGCCGGAGATCAGCTCGAGGAGAGCGTTCTCCTGGTGCTCGTAGAGTGCGATGCCGCGGTCGGCATACCACTGCGTGAACCGCTCGAAGGCGGCGTCCTCATCCGCGGTCGGTTCGAGGATCAGATCGCCGATCGCGGACCCTCTTCACCGTCGTCGTGTGGCTCGTCGGGGCCGATACCGGAGTCGTCGGGGTTGCCGCCCTCCGCAGGAGCCGACGGGTCGTCCGCGGCGGCTGCCGACTCGTTGCGCTCGGCATGCTCGGCGAGGAAGCGTTCCAGTTCGGCACCCAACTCGTCGCCGCTGGGCAGAGAATCCTCCGCGGCGAGCAGCGACGCCCGTTCGGCCTGCGCCTGGGTGAAGGTGTCGTACTGGGTTTCCAGCGCCGCGACCACCGACTCGATCTCAGAGTTCCCGGATACCTCGTTGTCGATCTGGGCGCGGACCTTCTCCGCCGAACTCTCCAGTGCGGCCAGCGGAAAGTCGAGGCCGGTCAGCTCGGAGACCGCCGACAGCAGCCGCAGCGACGCCGCAGGATAGTTCGCCTGTGCCAGGTAGTGGGGAACATGCACCGACAGCCCGGCGGCGCGGTAATCGTGTTCGGCCATTCGCAGTTCGAGCAGCATCGACGCACTGGCGGGCAGCTTCATCGCCGAACCCCAGCGCGGCAGGTCGCCGAGCGCATCGGGGTCGGATCCGTGTGCGGTGATCGACGGCGGACGCGTGTGCGGCACCGCCATCGGGATGGCGTTCAAGCCGACGACGTCGGTGACGCCGAGACGATCGGCGAGCCGGCGTACGGCGTCGACGAACTGTTCCCAGCGAAGATCCGGTTCGGCCCCGGACAGCAGCAGGAAAGCGGTGCCCGCGTTGTCGCGGACGGCGTGGATGGTCAGCGCGGGCATCTCCACATCGGTGAAGGTCTCGCCGTTGAACGAGATCGTCGGCCGACGGGACCGGTAATCCATCAGCTCATCCGAGGAGAACGTCGCGAGGATCTCCGAGTCGAGGCTGTCGCGAAGGTGGGTCGCGGCCAGTGCGACCGCGTGGCCGGCGTCGGCGAACCCTTCGAGTGCGTGGATCAGCACCGGTCCGGTGCCGTCACCGGAGAGCCGCGGCGCCGGGAAAGCGAGTTCGTACAGGGCACTGTCGCGCTCGGGACGTCCGTCCATGGCCAACCCCTCCTTCTGCTGCTCGTGTGCTGCGGGTGGCGGCTCCGGCCCTGACGGGCCGCATATCTCTTCCAATTGTCGCCCATCACACCCCCGCAACGACAGCCGCCCTGGTGACACGGGTGCCTGCGGTGTCGTCGCGCCCTCTACAACACAGGTAGGGGTCGAGGGATTCCCACGTCCCCGCGCACCGTGCATCCGTGCGTGTCGGTACGGGCGCCGATGGCGATGTTTGGCACAGTTGTCGGTTGTGGAGCTTCGTCGTTGGCTGTCGTTGATCACCGTGCTGGGCGCGTGTGTCCTCGTTGGTGCGTGCTCGGTGGACGGTGACGCCGTCGCCGGTCGGCCCGACCTGGCGCCGCGTGGGCTGACGGCCGCGGACTTCGGCAGCGGGGCTGCGGCGCCGATCCCGCCGCCGGCGGTCGGGGACGCGCTGGCCGACGTGATCGGACGCGCATCCGCCCCCGGGGCCGCGGTGACGCCGCCGGGTTGCGCGCCCGCGCCGATCGACAGCGCGGGCGCCTACGCGATCCTGGGCCCGGGCCGCGCGGACCGCA
Source organism: Gordonia heveisoli (assembly GCF_030315745.1). Taxonomy (GTDB): domain Bacteria; phylum Actinomycetota; class Actinomycetes; order Mycobacteriales; family Mycobacteriaceae; genus Gordonia. The sequence continues at coordinate 158,835 of NZ_JASXSH010000005.1, forward strand.
GCACGCTCACCGCAGCTATCGCCTACGCCGATGAGTCACTGGACGCCGTGGCCGAGCGGGTTCGGCGGTGTCCCACATATACGACCACGCTGTCGCAGGTAGCCGTCACCGAGCAACCGGCCCCGCCGGCCCCCGAGGGCGTGCAGACGATGGCGATCGCCCGCACGATCACCACCGGTGGTCCTGGGGCCGAGATGGTCACCAGCACGCTGACCCTCATCGCGCAGCGCGACGATGTGCGGATCTACGTCGACTATCGCCGTCCGGGCGCCGAGCCGGTGACGCCGGAAGCGGGTGCCGACCTCGACGCACTGTTCACCAAGGCGGTCGCCGCGGCCTTCGGGTGATCGCGCCGGTGACACGGCCTCGGTGACCTCATCGCTGGGCGAGAAGCCGGGCTGTGCACACAATTTCGGTCGGGGACAACTCGGGTGTGCCGATGCCTTGTCGTCGAATGGCCGGGTGCGCGGCGGCACGATGACGTCATGTCCAGACGCACACCCTTTTCCGCTGATCCGGGCGCACTGCTCACCGCGGTGCCTGCGCTCCTCGGATTCGTCCCGGAGCGTTCGATCATCGTCCTCGTCTGCGGTGCCGAGCACACCGTCGAGGCAACCATGCGCCACGACCTGGCACTCACCCCGGACGGGCGCCCGACCACCGAACTCATCGGCGTCCTCGATCACCTCGGTGCCATCTGCGCCGACTACGTCCCCGCGCAGATCGTGGTGGTCATAGCCGACGACCGCTACCCGCCGGATGACGCGCGGTATCGCCGGGTGATGGCGGTCGCCGACCGTCTCCTCGCCGCGCAGGCCGGGGTTTGTCGTGGGTTCGTCGTCGGCGAATTCGCCTCGGGCGCACCGTGGTCGGCGATCTGGCCGGTGATTGCCGAAGGTCGGGACGCGCGATCGGAGATGACCGTCGGGATCCTCGAGGATCCGTGGTCCTGTCCGACCGCGGTGGCCGTCGCGGTCGTCCACGGGCGTCCACTGCTGCGCCGGCGCGAGGAGATCGCCGAGATGCTGGCCCCCGAACCGGGCTGCGCCGACCCGGGATGTCGCCATCACGCATCCGTCGACGGGACCGACGGATCGGTCGTCGACAGCGCGGAACTGTTTGCCACCGTAGTTGATTCGGTGCGGCGCCCGCGCCGTCGGCTGGATTGTGCGACGCTCGCCGAACTTGACCGGGCCATCACCGAACTCCGGGTCCGAGATGCTGCCATGGCCCTGGCGGTGAACGACGATCGCGACAACGCCGAGAAACTGTGGCGTCAGCTGACCCGTCGGCTCACCGGTTCGGGTCGGGCCAGCGCAGCCACCCTGCTGGCACACCTGCACTACATTCGCGGAGAGGGCGCCTACGCCGGGGTGGCTCTGGACATCGCGCTCAGCGCCGATCCCACCTGGTCGATGGCCCACTTGCTCGATGACGCACTGCGGACCGGGTTGCGCCCGGCGATCTTGTGGACGACCGTCTCAAACTGTTACCGGATCGCCGAAGAACTCGGCCAGACGCTACCGCGCCCGACGCTGCGCAGGGCGAGCTGGGCATCGGGCGACGGAGGATGATTCCGTCAGATCTTCTCGACGAACAGCGAATGGGCCATCTCGGCCGACAGATCGAGTCCGTCGTGGCCGGGGGTGTGGATGGTGACCGAGCCGGGGGTGTGCGACACCGTCACGCGGGCGTTGGGCACCACACCGGCCTCGCGCAGGGCGGCGATCAGCTCGGTGTCGGATTGGGCGTGCTCGGAGAGCCGCCGCACGATCACCGCGATCCGATCGCCCTGCGGAAGGTCGGCGAGCCGGGTCGCGCCGTCGCCCTCGGCGGCGGGGGCCGCACCCAGGGCCTCCAGCCCCGGGATGGGGTTGCCGTAGGGAGAGGTCGTCGGGTTCTGCAGCACCTGCAGCAGGCGACGCTCGACGTTCTCGCTCATCACGTGCTCCCAGCGGCAGGCCTCCTCGTGGACCTCATCCCAGGGCATACCGATGATGTCGACCAGCAGACGTTCGGCCAGGCGGTGCTTGCGCATCACGGCGATCGCGAGTCCGCGTCCCTTGTCGGTGAGTTCGAGGTGGCGATCGCCGGCGACCCGCAGCAATCCGTCACGTTCCATCCGGGCGACGGTCTGCGAAACCGTCGGACCGCTCTGTTCAAGCCGCTCGGCGATACGTGCCCGCAGCGGCACGATGCCCTCTTCTTCGAGGTCGTAGATCGTCCGCAAGTACATCTCGGTGGTGTCGACCAGATCGTTCACGGTGCGCAGTCCCTTTCGTCGCCATCCACGATACCTTGGCCCGCAAGATGTTCAGCGACAGAGCAAGGCCACGTGCCGACGTGCCGGGTCCGGCGTGTGGGACGACGAACTGCACCGTTCCCGGTGGCCCACCCACTAGCCTGAGAAGGTGATCTGCCGAATGAGCCGCCGATGAGTGCCACGGTCATCTGGAGCGAGGAATTTCTGTCCTATCGGTGGGCCCACACCCATCCGATGAATCCGGTGCGGCTCGCGCTGACGATGACGCTGGCACAGAGTCTGGGATTGCTCGACGGGGTCGAACTGTCCCCGCCGCGCACCATCGACGACGACGCGCTCACCGTCGTGCACAGCCGTGACTACATCGATGCCGTCCGCGCTGTCGGTTCCGGTACGGCATCGCTGTCGGGTCCGCTGCTGGAACGTCTCTTCGGCCTCGGCAGCGACGACAATCCGGTCTTCGACGGGATGCACGAGGCCGCCCGGCTGCTCGTCGGCGGCACTCTGGCCGCCGTGCAGGCGGTGGGCTCGGGATCGGTGAACCGCGCGGTCAACATCGGCGGCGGCATGCATCACGCGATGCGGTCGCGGGCGGCAGGGTTCTGTGTCTACAACGACTGCGCGGTCGCCATCCACTGGCTCCTCGACCACGGATTCGATCGGATCGCCTACATCGACATCGACGCACATCACGGTGACGGTGTGGAGACGGAGTTCGCCGCCGATCCGCGGGTGCTGACGGTGTCGCTGCATCAGCACCCGGCCACCCTGTGGCCCGGCACCGGGTGGCCCACCGAAGTCGGGCAGGGAGCCGCGGCGGGTACCGCGGCGAATCTTGCGCTGATGCCGGGTACCTCGGACCGGCTGTGGTTGCGGGCCTTCCACGCCGTGGTGCCGTCTCTGCTGGCCGCCTACCGGCCGCAGATCCTGATCAGCCAGTGCGGCGTCGATTCCCATCGGGCCGATCCGCTGACCGACCTCGCCCTCACCGTCGAGGGGCAGCGGGCCGCCATGATCGCGATGCGCGATCTGGCCGACAAATACTGCGACGGCAAGTGGATCGCGGTCGGCGGCGGGGGATACGGCGTGGTCGACGTGGTGCCGCGCGCCTGGACCCACCTGCTCGGTGTAGCGCTCGACCGGGACGTCGATCCGGCCACCCCGATCGACGAGACATGGTGTGCGACAGCAGAACAGATCGCCAAACAAGTCCATTCGGACTATGCCCGCCCACCGGTCACGGTGATGGGGGACGGCGGCGACGTCGACTACCGTGCCTGGGACGGCGACACCGGGCAGGCGCCACCTGAGGGCATCACCGAATCAGCCCAACGGCAGACCGATCGTGCCATCCAGGCGACGCGGCGTGCTCTCTATCCACTGCACGGACTCGATCCGGAGGACCCGCGTGACTGACTCGACAACGCAGGCCGGCGCGGACTCACCAGCCGCCGATCAGCCCTCGGCGCGGGGCCCGTGGGACTATCCGCGTCACTGGATCGCCGATGTTCTCGCCTCCGACGGCGGTGTGGTGCATCTTCGGCCGATCGTGCCCGACGATGCCGACCGGATCGTCGCCTTCCACGAGAAACTTTCCGAACGCACCCGCTATATGCGCTACTTCGGGCCGACGCCGACGCTCCCGCCGCGCGAGGTCGCGCGGATGACGACGGTCGATCATCAGAGCCGGGTCGCGATCGTGGCGGTACTCGGCGGTGACATCATCGCCGTCGGCCTCTATGAGGGACTGGGCGCCGACGGCAAACCCGATTCGGCCGAGGTGGCCTTCGTGGTGGCCGACGAGCATCAGGGCCGCGGACTGGGACCGATCCTGCTCGAACATCTGGCGGGAGCGGCCGCGGAGAACGGTTTCGTTCGATTCGAGGCCGAGGTGCTCAGCGAGAACCCGAATATGGTCGCGGTGTTCCGGGATGCCGGGTATCAACTGTCCCGCAGCTTCGACGGCTCCACCGTGCACGTCGAATTCCTGATCGACCCGACCGAGGCGCTCCTGTCGGTCCGCAACGGTCGCGAACGCGCTTCCGAGGCACGCAGCGTGGCGAATCTTCTGCGGCCGACCTCGGTGGCAGTCATCGGTGCCTCCACCGACCCGAAGAAGGTCGGCAACACGCTGCTGTCCAACATCATTGCGGGCGGCTTCACCGGTCCGGTGTTCCCGGTCAACGGTCCAGGACACGCCAACCCCGCCGACGAGGATGCCGTCGAGCACCCTGTCGTCGGCGTCGCACAGCACGCACCCGTATCCCCGTCGGCCCGCCGTACCCGCGAACGGCCGCCGTCGGTGCGCGGGATCCGTGCCTACGAGACGGTGCGCGACATCCCCGATCCCGTCGATCTGGCCGTCGTCGCAGTGCCCGCCCAGCGGGTCGGCGCGGTCCTCGACGACTGTTTGGCGAAAGGGGTGCGGACCCTGGTCGTGGTGTCGTCGGGGTTCGGTGACAGCGGTGCGGCCGGACTCGAAGAGGAACACCGGCTCGTCGAACAGGTCCGTGAACACGGCATGCGGTTGGTCGGCCCCAATGCTCTGGGGGTGGCCAACAATGATTCGGGGATCGCGTTGAACGCGACTTTGGCACCGCGGATCCCCCCGGCCGGCCGGGTCGGCTTCTTCTGTCAATCCGGTGCGCTGGGCATCGCCATCCTCGACACCGCCGCCCGCCGTCAGATCGGTCTGTCCACCTTTGTGTCGGCGGGTAACCGCGCCGACGTCTCCGGCAACGACCTGCTGCAATACTGGGACACCGACGTCGCCACCGACGTGGTACTGCTCTACCTGGAGACATTCGGCAACCCGCGCAAATTCTCGCGAATCGCCCGCCGGGTGTCGAGGTCCAAGCCGATCGTCGCGGTGAAATCCGGCACCGGCGCGATCACCCCGGTGCGGGCGGCGCGGTCGGCCGCGGCGAGCCTCGACGACCAGATCGCCCGGATGGTGCTCGAACAGGCCGGGGTGATCCAGGTCGACACCATCCCCGAATTGTTCGACTGTGCAACACTGTTCGCCTACCAGCCGATCCCGCGCGGACCGCGGGTGCGCATCATCGGCAACTCGTCGGTGCTGGGCAGCCTGGCCGCCGACACCGCGCGCATCGGCGGGCTCGAGGTCGTCGGCACCATCGACCTCGGCGCCGGTGCCTCGGAGGCAGAGTTCGAGAACGCCGTGGGCGACGCGATGGCCGATCCGGCCGTCGACTCGATCCTGGTGGTCTTCGTGCCGCCGGTCGCCGTCGACGCCGATTGGCACGCCCGTGCTCTGATGGCCGCCGCCAACTCGCCCGACGCCGACGGCGCCAAACCGATCGTGACGACCTTCCTCGCCGTCGAGGGCATCCCGCCCGGTCTGCAGAAACCCGGCGCCAACGGTCTGCCCGAACGCGGATCGATCCCGTCCTACGGCAGCCCCGAGCGCGCGGCGTCGGCGTTGGCACGGGCCTGGCAGTATGCGCGCTGGCGTCAGCGTCCGGAGACGACGATCGGCCGTCCGCCGGGCACCGACCCGGAGGCCGCGCGGATGTATGTCCGCGAAGCGCTGGCATCGGAGGCCCGGGTCCTCGGCCAGGTCGCCTCGGCACAGCTGCTGTCCTGGTACGGGATTGCGGTGGTGCCCTTCCGCGAGGTGACCACCATGCATGAGGCGTCGGCGGCGGCCCATGACCTCGGGTTCCCGGTCGCGGTGAAGGCGACGTCGGCGGAGTGGCGCGGACGTCTCGATCGGGAGGGCGCCCGGCTCGACCTGCCCGACGCGACCGCGGTGATCACCGCCTTCGCCGAACTGGCCGCACTCACCGGTGACGAAACCCTGCACGTGCAGAAGATGGCGCCGAAGGGAGTGGGCACAGTGATCCGGGTCAGCGACGACCCGTCGTTCGGGTCGGTGGTGTCCTTCGGACTGTCCGGGCGCACCTTCGAACTGTTGGGTGACCACGGTTACCGGGCCATCCCGCTGTCCGAACTCGACGCGGCCGAACTCATCGAGGAACCACGGTCGGCGGCGTTGCTGTCCGGCTACGGCGGTGAGCCACCGGTCGACAAGTCGGCGCTCATCGATCTCCTGCAACGCATCTCGACGCTGGTCGACGACATCCCGGAGGTTCGGGAGGTGCTGTGTGACCCGATCCTGGCGTCGGCAGACGGGGCATCGGTGCTCAACACGCTGATACGCATCGGTCCGGTGCCCACCAAGGTGGACACCGGACCGAGACGACTGGGTTAGTCGCGTGGGTGATCAGCTCGCGTAGGCGCGCAGCCGTTCGGCGCGGTCACCCTGCCGCAGCTTGCCCATCACCTCACGCTCGATCTGACGGACGCGTTCGCGCGACAGCCCGAACATCCGACCGATCTGGTCGAGGGTGCGAGGCTGCCCGTCGTCGAGGCCGTAGCGCATCCGGATGACCTGGTGTTCGCGTTCGTCGAGGGTCGCGAGCACCGCGCGCACATCGCTGTGCATCAGACCTGCGATCACGGCGCTCTCGGCAGAGGTGGCCTCGGCGTCCTCGATGAAGTCACCGAGCGGCGCCTCCTCGTCGGAACCGACCGGCATGTCCAGGCTCACCGGGTCACGGCTGTGGTCGAGCAGATCGGCGATCTTGGCTGCCGGGATCCCCGACTCGTTGGCCAGTTCCTCGTCGGTCGCCTCGCGGCCGAGCTGCTGATGCAGTTCGCGCTTGATCCGGGCCAGCTTGTTGACCTGCTCGACGAGGTGGACGGGCAGGCGGATGGTGCGGCTCTGGTCGGCCATGCCGCGCGTGATGGCCTGCCGGATCCACCAGGTCGCGTAGGTGGAGAACTTGAAGCCCTTCGCATAGTCGAACTTCTCCATGGCGCGGATGAGGCCCAGGTTGCCCTCCTGGATCAGATCGAGCAGCGGCATACCCCGCCCGGTGTATCGCTTGGCCAGCGACACGACTAGACGTAGGTTCGCCTCGAGGAGATGCGCGCGGGCCGCTTCACCCTCGCGGATCACGACGGCGAGGTCGCGCTTCTTGACCGCGGACAGGCGCTTGCGGGTTTCCAGGACATGCTTGGCGTACAGGCCGGCCTCGATCTGCTTGGCCAGCTCGACCTCCTGTTCGGCGTTGAGCAGGGCGGTACGTCCGATGCCGTTCAGGTAGACGCGGACCAGGTCCGCAGCCGGCGACTGGGCGTCGAGATCCTGCTCGGTCAGTGCCGGGCGAGAGCGCGTCGTCGGCTCATCGGCGAAGGCGTCGGCGGTCGTGGTGGAGCGGGTGGTCGAACGTGCGGTGGTCGAACGTGCGGTGGTCGAACGTGCGGTGGTCGATTGAGCAACTGTCGAGCGTGACATACGGCCTCCTGGAATGAGTGCGTTCACCGGGTTCAACGCATCGATGAGGAGGAAAGTTCCCGCGGGCCCGCGCCGGTAAACCTCGACGGGTACCGGCTGACCAGCATGATTACCGGCGTGGTTGCCTGCCAGGGCTGAGAAGTTGCTGAGATGTCGGTCGCCGCGGCACCGTGCGGCTATCGAGGCGAGGAGAGCCGGATACGGCTCAGCGCCTGCCCCAGCGGTCCTCGTCGTCGGGGTCGACGGTGTGCGAGTCGATGGTTCTCGGTTCGGCGCCGCGACTCTCTGGTTCGGCCGGCTGGGTGGACCGGTCGTCGAGCTGGGGTGGCCCGATCACCGAGTGGTCCGGGCCGTGCAGATAGCTGGGCGTCATTCCGCGCTTGCGCGGTGGGCGGTCGTTGGCGATCAGCACCGCCACCCACGGCAGCGGGATGGACAGCGCCACGATTGCCAGCGCGAGCAGGCCATTACCGGTGGCGGAGTAGACGATTCCGGCGATGATCAGTGCGGGAACCCGGAACGCCATCAGTGTCAGGTACTTGCGGACCCGGGCTCGGTGCTGTGCCTCGAAGGACTCGGGCGCGTCGGTGATGAGGAAGGCCTCGGCCCCTGACGGTGACTCAGAACGACCGGACTCAGAACGACCGGACTCAGAACGACCGGACTCAGAACGACCGGACTCAGAACGACCGGAGGATTCGGAACGACTGGTGCCGACATGCTCGGACCCCGCACGGTCGGAGGTTGCCCGGTCGCGGTCGTCACGAGGGGTGAAGAACCCGTGTGTCGCGCCGTCACTCATCAGTTGATCGCCATCCCGTCACGCCGTTTACGTCTCTTTCCACCATCCCACTTTCGCGGGACGGGTGCACCATCGCGCTCGCCCACCAGGTGCGCCCGCACCTGGGCCCGCCGGTAGTTGGGCAGCCCGGCATCGGTGGCGCACAATGGTCCCATGGCAACCGAAACCATCGAACGTCCGGACCTCGATGAGTACTCCGACACCAAGACCGACGAACGCCCCGACGCCGACGCCACCGACGGCGGCGACGACGGCACCCCCAAGTTCTTCCACTACGTCAAGAAGGACAAGATCGCCGAGAGTGCGGTGATGGGCAACTTCGTCGTCGCCCTCTGTGGAGAGACCTTCCCGGTCACCAAGTCGGCGAAACCCGGGTCGCCGGTCTGCCCGAAGTGCAAGAAGATCTACTCGCGGATGCGTAAGGGCTGAGCGAGCTCATTCCCCGCCCGTTCGATCCCCGCCCGTTCGATCCCCGCCCGTTCGATCCCCGCCCGTTCGATCCCCGCCCGTTCGATCCCCGCCCGTTCGATCGTCGTCGGGCTGGTTCTGCCGGGTCCGGCGGATCGGACCCGACGACAATCGGTCGGGGAGTCCACGGATCTGACCGGTCAGGTCGGACGTCTGCGAATTGACCCACTCGCGGACCTGCGTGGTCGTCGACGCCTTCGCCGGCCACATCGTCTGCACGGCGGCATTGAACTCGGCGCCCAGCACGATGGCGAAACCGAGGAAGAATGCGAACAACAGGAATGCGATCGGGGTGGCCAACGCCCCGTAGGAGTAGTCGGCTCGGGTCACCGCGGTCAGATAGATCCGCAGCACATAGCCGGCGATCCAGAACACCACCCCGGCCAGCACGGCCCCGCCGACCAGCCGATGCCAGGGCAACGGATTCGGTAGCGCCAGGTGGTACAGCGTCGTCAACACCAACAGCATCAGCAGGGTGACGAACGGGAAGTAGCCGAAGTCGATCAGCGTGGTGATGATCGGATCCCACGAGTCCGGCACGATCTCGTGCAGATACTTCGGTCCCAGCGCAACCAAGGGAAGCAGCAGTACCGCCACGAACAGGAACACGATGTAGAGGAGCAGCGCGAAGATCCGCTGCCACACCGGATTGCGAATCTCATGCTGCTCGTGGGCGCGCACGATCGAGGCGATGAAACACGACACCGCCGACGATCCCGCCCAGAGCGACAGGACGAAACCAAGCGACACCAGTCCGACACGACCACGGTTGAGGACGTTGTCGACTGTGGGGGTGATGAGGTCGGTGACCACGCTGTCGGAGAAGGTTCGGTTGGCGAAGGCGATGATCCGGTCATAGATCACGTCGACGGTGTCGGGGCCGAACCAGCCTGCGACGTACCCGACACTGCCCAGGAGTCCCAGCAGCAGCGGCGGCAACGACAGAACCTGCCAGAACGCGGCCTGCGCGGCCCAGCCGACGATCCCGTGATTCCACGCGTTGACGATGGTGCGCCACACCAGGCGATGCAGATTCGGCAGCACCGGCAACGTCGGCGGAACGTCGGGGGTGTCGAGCGGATCGTCGTGGCCGGGCGGGTCCGGTTGCGCGGGGCGGTCCGCACGCCCCGACGCGGTACCGGGAGCCGTGGTCATCGGGGACCCGGTGTCCGTCGGGGGTGGGCTGGTCGTCGGGGGCCGAGCCGCCCGGCGTCGAATCGGCTCGGTCGGCGAGGTACGCAGAGTCTGGACGCGCGGTGTCGTCGGCGTCGGCCCCCGATCACGGGCCGGACGTGTTCGACCCACCGGCGACGGATCGTCGTCGGCCAGCGGTGCGGGGTTTCGATCTCTACCGGCTATACCCTTCAGCATCCCTGATCGACATCGCCAATGTGTATTCCGGCCCTCTGTTCGCGCCGGGTGTGTCGCGCCGCGAGCCGATCCGAGCGTCGCGGGTGAGTTGTCCCACGACACGCGCAGGGCACACCGCCGATGGGGGCGCGGCGCGCGCTCGGCGGTAGAATCGGCCCGTACCTCTCGCCATGTCCATCGCATGGGCGGGAGGTGGTTTTATGCCCCGGACCGCGATACCGGTGTCGGCCGTCGAGGCCGTGACGAACTTCCCGGGGTGTGCTGAGCGCAGGCAGGAGCAGTACACAGGTGACGTCCGCAGACACTTCTGCAGCAATCCCGGGTCCGTCGTCTCACGATCCGTCGTCCATGTCCGAGGACCCGACCGAGGCCCGCCTGGCCGCCGGCCCACCGCTGCGAGCCTGGCAGCGCCGTGCCCTCACCAAATACCTGACGCAGAAGCCGCGTGACTTCCTCGCGGTGGCGACCCCGGGTGCGGGTAAGACGACCTTCGGCCTGCGGGTCGCCCGGGAACTGCTCGACGATCGCACCGTCGAGCAGATCACCGTGGTCGCCCCGACCGAACATCTCAAACATCAGTGGGCCGAGGCGGCCGCGCGGGTCGGTATCTCCCTGGATTCGCGGTTCAGCAACGCCGCCGGTCAGACGAGCTCGGACTATCACGGCGTGGTCATCACCTATGCGCAGATCGCCGCCCATCCCTCCCGCCATCGGGTGCGCACCGAGAATCGGCGGACGCTGGTCATCCTCGATGAGATCCACCACGGCGGTGACGCCAAGTCGTGGGGTGAGGCCATCCGTGAGGCCTTCGACGACGCGACGCGGCGACTGGCCCTGACCGGAACCCCCTTCCGCTCCGACGACTCGCCGATCCCGTTCGTCACCTACGAACCCGAACCCGGCGGCAACCAGCGATCCAAGGCAGACCACACCTACGGCTATGCCAACGCGCTCAAGGACGGCGTCGTGCGTCCGGTGGTGTTCCTGGCCTATTCCGGGCAGGCGAGCTGGCGAACCAGTGCGGGCGAGGAGTTCACCGCTCGCCTGGGCGAACCGCTGTCGGCCGAACATACGGCGCGGGCCTGGCGTACCGCCCTCGATCCACACGGTGACTGGATTCCGGCCGTGCTGGCCGCTGCTCACACCCGGCTCGGTCAGCTCCGCAAGTCGGGGGTGCCCGACGCGGGCGGCCTGGTGATCGCCACCGACCAGACCACCGCGCGTGACTATGCGGAACTGCTCGAGTCCATCACCGGCAAACATCCGACCGTCGTCCTGTCCGACGACCCGAAGGCGTCGTCGCGGATCGCCGAGTTCTCCGCCTCCGACGACGAATGGATGGTCGCGGTCCGCATGGTGTCCGAGGGCGTCGACGTACCGCGGCTCGCCGTCGGTGTCTACGCGACCAGTTCGTCGACCCCGCTGTTCTTCGCGCAGGCCATCGGCCGTTTCGTGCGGTCGCGGCGTCCCGGCGAGACCGCGAGCGTATTCCTGCCCTCGGTTCCGGTCCTGCTGGACCTGGCCAGCCAGATGGAGACCGAACGCGACCATGTTCTCGGCAAACCGCACCGGGAGAGCGACGGACTCGACGACGCGCTGCTCATCGACGCCAACAAGCAGAAGGACGAGCCCGGTGAGGAGGAGCGCGGATTCCAGTCCCTGCACGCGGACGCCGAACTCGACCAGGTGATCTTCGACGGGTCGTCCTTCGGCACCGCGACCTTCGCCGGAAGCGCCGAGGAGGAGGACTATCTCGGTCTTCCCGGACTGTTGGACGCCGACCAGGTGCGCGCACTGCTGCGTAAACGGCAAGACGAGCAGGTGACGACTCGTTCGGCGCCTGCACCCGCCCCGGCTTCCACCGAACCCGGCCGCGTCGGCACCGGTGAGAACCTGCACGCCCTACGTCGCGAACTGAACACCCTGGTGGCCATGCATCACCAGCGCACCGGGAAGCCGCACGGCCTGGTGCACAACGAACTGCGCAGCCGGCTCGGTGGCCCGCCCACCGCGCTCGCCACCGCCGATCAGCTCAAGGAGCGGATCAGCGCGTTGCGTGAGTGGCGCTGAGGCGTCGCCTGCACTGTAGAAGTAGGCAGATATAAGGAGGCCCGGCCGATCAGTTCGGCCGGGCCTCCTCGGTAGACAACGTCGGGCGGGATTACACCAGTTCGCCTGCGGACTCCACGACGGTCGCGCTGAGCTCGACCAGCCGGGCCTCGTGCTCGTTGAAGTGATGACGGCAGAAGAGCAGCTCGCCGCCCTTGGGGAGGAGAGCACGCACCTTCGCAGCCGCGCCGCAACGATCGCAGCGGTCGGCGGCGGTCAAGGGCATGGAGATCGGGGCCGTGGTGGCAGTAGTTGCAATATCGGTCATGATTCCTCCGTCCCGGTCCGATATCCGTAGTGGACACCGTTCCTTCGCTGAGCCGGCACATCCGGGCGATGTGACACCTTCACCATGTCAGACGTTCGGGCCCTTCGTATTGTTCCGCCCTTGGTATCGGTGTGTCGTCACTCACCGTTAACACAGGTCGCCGCCGCGGGGCAGAATCGTCAGATGCACGGCGACGACCAGAGCGATGATCAGAGCGACGAGCGGTATCTGCTGCATGTATGCGGCGAGCGGGAATGGGCGACGACAGGGGAGACCTACACCCCCGAATCCCTCGGTGGCGTCGGCTTCATCCATCTGTCCGCACCGCGCCAGGTACACCTGCCGGCCAATCGGCTCTACGCCGGACGCACCGATCTGATCCTGCTCATCATCGACACGAGACGTGTGTCCGACGAGATCCGGTGGGAGCCGGGAGTTCCGGGCGACCCCGCGGCGATGCGTTTCCCGCACCTGTACGGGCCGCTGCCGAGGTCGGCCGTCGTCGGGGTCCGTCGATACCGCACCGACGGCGACGGACTCTTCGCGCCCGTCACGCTCTGATCGGTCCCGACCGCCAGACGAGACGCGCCCCGGAGACCGAGGAACGGTCGCCGGGGCGCGGATGAACTCAGCTCGCGACTAATCGAGGTAGTCGCGCAGCACCTGGGAGCGCGACGGATGGCGCAGCTTCGACATCGTCTTCGATTCGATCTGACGGATCCGTTCCCGGGTCACGCCGTAGACCTGACCGATCTCATCTAGGGTGCGCGGCTGCCCATCGGTCAGACCGAAGCGCAATCGGACCACGCCGGCCTCGCGCTCGGACAGGGTCTCCAGCACCGACTGCAGCTGATCCTGCAGCAGCGTGAAGCTCACCGCGTCGACCGCGACGACCGCCTCGGAATCCTCGATGAAGTCGCCGAGCTGGCTGTCGCCCTCGTCACCGATGGTCTGGTCGAGCGAGATCGGTTCACGCGCGTACTGCTGGATCTCCAGCACCTTCTCCGGCGTGATGTCCATCTCCTTGGCGAGCTCTTCCGGAGTGGGCTCGCGGCCCAGGTCCTGCAGGAGTTCACGCTGGATACGACCGAGCTTGTTGATCACCTCGACCATGTGCACCGGGATACGGATGGTGCGGGCTTGGTCTGCCATCGCGCGGGTGATCGCCTGACGGATCCACCACGTCGCGTAGGTCGAGAACTTGTAGCCCTTGGTGTAGTCGAACTTCTCCACCGCGCGGATCAGACCGAGGTTGCCCTCCTGGATGAGGTCCAGGAACGCCATACCGCGGCCGGTGTAGCGCTTGGCCAGCGAGACCACCAGGCGGAGGTTGGCCTCCAGCAGGTGGTTCTTGGCGCGATTGCCGTCCCGGGAGATCCAGTTGAGGTCGCGTTTGGCGGCGGTGCTGATCTTCTCGCCGGACTCCATCATCCGACGCAGACGCTCGGTGGCGAACAGGCCGGCCTCGATGCGCTTGGCGAGTTCGACCTCCTCCTCCGCGTTCAGCAGGGCGACCTTGCCGATCTGCTTGAGGTAGGCGCGGACCGAGTCGGCCGACGCGGTCAGCTCCGCATCCTTGCGGGCCTGCCGCAGTGCCTCGGACTCCTCCTCGTCCCAGACGAAATCGCCTGCGGACTTCTCGCCGTCCTTGGCGTCGGATTTGGCGTCGGCCTTCTTGGCGGGCGCGGCGGTCTTCGCGGTGGGCTTGGCGTCCGCCTCGTCGGCCTCGTCCTCGTCGTCATCCTCGTCATCGTCGTCGGACGAGGTGTCGTCCTCGTCGTCGTCATCGACGTCGAGATCGTCGATCTTCACATCGTCGAGTTCGGCGTCGGGGCCGTCGATGTCGTCGATCGAGTCGGGGCCGTCGTCGGGCTCGGTATCGGGATCGTCGACACCGGCCTTGGCGGTGGCCTTCTTGGCCGCTTTCTTCGCCGGAGCCTTCTTGGCAGCCTTCTTGGCCACCTTTTTGGCGGGGGCCTTTTTGGCGGCCTTCTTGGCGGTTCGTTTGGCAGGAGCCTTGTCGCTCGAACTGCCGGCTGACCCTGCGGTCGTCTCGTCGACCTCGGTGTCTTCCTGACGGGTCTGGGTGGCTGCCACGTACAACCTTTCGGAACAGACTTCTTCAACTGCACACCCTTGCCGGGCGCACGTCACGGCGGCACGGGCCACCGCGGATGAGGGCTTGGTTTGTCGGCGATGTGCACCGATGAGGACCATTGTAACGACATCACCTGCGTCGAACTACCAAAGCCCAGTTCACCGGCTCTCGGACCGGTCGCCGGGTCAGGTTCGCAGCCCCTGCGACACCGCCATCGCGGCGCCGACGATACCGGCCGTGTTCGCGAGTTTCGCGGGGACGACCGGCGTGGAGTTGGTCAGCAGTGGAATCCATTTGTCGGCCTTGCGGCTGATACCGCCGCCGGCGATGAACAGCGTCGGCCAGAACAGCGCCTCGTAGGTGCTCAGTACCTCGGACACCTTCTCGGTCCATTTGGCGTACGACCAGCCCTTGTCCTCCTTCACGCGGGAGGCGGCGATGTGCTCGGCTTCTTTCTTGCCGACGTGTAGGTGGCCGAGCTCGGTATTCGGTACGAGCGTGCCGTTGATCAGGATCGCCGATCCGATGCCGGTGCCGAACGTCAGCATCATGACGACCCCGTCGACATCCTTGCCCGCCCCGTGTGCGTCTTCGGCCATGCCTGCGGCGTCGGCGTCGTTGAGCACCGACACCGGCACGCCACCGAGCCGCGAGCCGAACAACTCGTCGACGGCGGTGCCGATCCAGCTCTTGTCGATGTTGGCGGCGGTGCGCATGACGCCGCCGGTGACGACACCGGGCAGGGTGATGCCGACCGGGCCGGTCCAGTCGAAGTGGGCCACGACCTCGGCGACCCCACCCGCGACCGCCTCGGGGGTGGCCGGCTGTGGGGTGAGGACCTTGAATCGCTCACCCACGAGGACACCAGTGTCGAGGTCGACGACGCCGCCCTTGATGCCTGAGCCACCGACATCGACACCGAAGCCGAGATTGGTTGGGGTGGTCGCGGTCTCGGTTTCGGCTGACACGGTCATGGTGGTCCTCTCCGACGCGATTGCTGCTGCTGCGCGTCCAGGCTATCGGCGCGTCGCGGGTTACGTGTGGTGTGTGGGAATTGCCGTGTCGGGTCCGCGGCTGTCGAAGGTCGATGTCCGATTGTGTTGAATGGAGTCGTGAATCCGACACCGAGTCCCGAAACCCTGGCCGAGATCGCGCGCGCGGTTGCCGAGGAGGCCGCCGCACATGTGCGCCGTCGCCGGCCGGAATTGTTCGAGGTGTCCGGGACCCGGTCGGCCGACGACGTGGTGTCGACGAAGTCGACCGAGACCGATCCGGTGACGGTCGCCGACACCGAGACCGAAACCCTGATCCGCGACCTGCTGCACCGTGCGCGTCCCGACGACGAGGTACTCGGTGAGGAGGCCGGCGGCTCGGTCCGGGTGCCCAGCGGCGTGCGTTGGGTCGTCGATCCGATCGACGGCACGGTGAACTTCATGTACGGCGTGCCCGCCTATGCGGTGTCGGTCGCCGCGCAGGTCGACGGCGAGTCGGTGGCGGGGGCGGTCGTCGATGTGGCCCGGGAACTGACCTACAGCGCCGCGCTCGGCGGCGGGTCCTATGTCGCCGACCGGGAGGGCAACCGGCATCGGTTGTCCTGCAACCAGATCGACCGGGCGGAGCTGGCGCTGGTGGCCACCGGATTCGCCTACGACGCACCGCGACGGGCTGCGCAGGGCAGGATCGTGGCCGGTCTGCTGCCACAGATCCGCGACATCCGGCGCATCGGTGCGGCCGCGCTCGATCTGTGCATGGTGGCCACCGGTGCGGTCGACGCTCACTACGAGCACGGCCTGAGTCCGTGGGACTGGGCAGCTGGTGCGCTGATCGCGGCCGAGGCGGGTGCGGTGGTGCGTACGCCACCGCCGGATTCGCGTGCGTCGGAGGGCTATCTGACGATGGCCAGTGCGCCGGGCGTGGCGACCGAATTGGTCGCTCTCATCGACGAACTGGGCGGACTCGACCCGCTCGGCTGATCCGCCGCCCGCTCACCGGTCAGCAGCTCGACGAGTGGACCGCGCTGAGGAGGCTGGGATCGACGCCGGTGTCGGGGTTCTTCGGGTTGGCGGCCTTCAGCGCCTCCAGGGCGGCCTTGGAGTCCTGCGACCAGTCCGGACCCTTGTAGTACGTGCCCAGGGCGACGTCGACCGAGGTGTCGCGACGGTTGTCGGTGACCAGTTCGGCGCACGGGAAGGCGACCCACAGTGCGGCTGCGCCGGATTTGCCCGCCGCGCCGAAGCGGATCTGTGCGACGCAGTTCAGGTCGTGGTTGGGATAGATCGGGTCGTCGCCGTACGGGTTGTCGGCGGCGGGGGTGAAACCCTGCCGGGTCAGGTCGTCGGAGACCGAGCGGGCGGCACCGCGTTCGTTGGAGGCGTTGAGGACCCGGATCTGGAAGGTCGACAGCGCCGCCGGGATCACCTCGAGCATCTCGGCGCGCGGCGCGACGGTTTGTGTGGCGGCCGGGGTGGCCGGCGGTGTGTTCGGCCCGGCGGTGGTCGACGAGGCGGTGGCCGGGGTCGGCTGATTGCAGTCGGTCGGTGCGGCCTCGGTGGTGTCGTCGGATAGTGCGACCGACCACACCACGACACCGACCAGTGCCAACACCACCATGGCGATGATGGCCGGCAGGTGGCGGCGACGCCGGTAGGGTTGACCGTTCTCATCGGTCGGATATCCGGTCGTGATCTGCGATACCACCGTGGACTCCGCTCCTTCTCCGACGTGCGACTGCGCCCACTGTAGAGGGTGTGTAAAGCCGACGGCGGCAGGGCTCGCCAGAGCGGACTGTCGGCGAGGACACGCCCGACACGGCGCCGGTGAACTCATGGTTGACCCGGCGGTCTCGGTGCACTATTCTTCGGGCGCCCGCTCTCCTCAGCCCTGAGGGAGGGAATCGGCGAAAAGTGATCAAGATCACAGGAGTCGACTGGGTATCGGGAAACGAATTGCATTGGTCGCGACGTTGTAGTGACCCCGCAGTGATGTCGATCCCGGCGGGGCTGCGCATAAGGAAGGGCTGTCCGGCCACAAGCCGGCAGCCGGGAGCGCTTGTGAGACTCTCGACAAGTAAGGCACACGATGGCTACTGATTACGACGCCCCACGACGTACCGAGACCGAAGATCTCAACGAGGATTCCCTCGAGGAGCTGAAGGCCCGGCGCAGTGAGGCGCAATCCTCGGCGGTGGATGTCGACGAGGGTGACACTGCCGAGTCCTTCGAACTCCCCGGTGCGGATTTGTCCGGCGAGGAGCTCTCGGTGCGGGTGGTGCCGAAGCAGGCAGACGAATTCACCTGCAGCAGCTGCTTTCTCGTCTACCACCGCAGCCGGTTGGACCACGAGAACGGCTCGGAGATGATCTGCGTCGACTGCGCCTGAACGGCGGGTCACGCCGGTCGAAACCGGAAACTGCAAGACAGGACGAACCCCGCGGGGCGCGTCCTGTCTTGCTTTGTCTTATTCCCTCTCGGGCGCTACCCGGTGGCAGGCGGTTGCGCCGCGGCGTCCTCGACGCCCAGCGCGGCCAGCAACTGCGCCGGACGGCGGGTGGAGACCAGCCAGTAGGGCGTCGGATCGTCGGGGTCGTCGAGAACGATGAGCACCATCGTCTTCACCCAGGCACGATGAACGAGGTAGGCGGCCGGATCGAGCTGACGGCCGAGTGCGGCGCTCTTCGCGGTCGCCGGGACACTCGCGGCACGCGCGATGACCGACCGGGGCAGGCGGGCCCGGTCGGCGTGCAGCAGACGATCGTGGTCGACGCGGATGCGGGTACGACTCATCGATAGCAGCACGGCGACGCACAGGACCGCGGTCCCCGCATAGCCGAGCAGTCCCCACGGCGAGTTGTGTGCGGAGAGTTCGATCTCGTGGCCGACGACACCGGTCACCACGGCTGCCGCCAGCCACCACCACCAGGGCACATAGAGCCGTTCGTCGAAGAGTGGGCCATCGGCTGCCGAATCGTGCGACTTCTCTGGTGAATCTGGTGCGGGCACGCGATCAGCGTAGTCTGCCTGCGTGACCGTTGATCCGTCCCCTCTCGCACCGTCCGGAATCGCACCCATCCGCGTGCGCCGACTCGATCCGGAACTACCGCTGCCGACCCGAGCGCACCCCGGCGACGCGGGCGTCGACCTGTACTCGACCATCGATCTGGAACTGCCCGCCGGCCGACGGCAATTGGTGCCCACCGGTATTGCGATCGCGCTGCCGATCGGCACCGTCGGGCTGATCCATCCGCGGTCCGGTCTGGCCGCGCGCGCCGGACTGTCCATCGTGAACACTCCGGGCACCATCGACGCCGGCTATCGCGGTGAGATCAAGGTCTGTCTGATCAACCTCGATCCCGAGCAGCCGATCGTCATAGCGCGGGGCGACCGCATCGCCCAGTTGCTGGTGCAGCGGGTGGAGCTGCCCGATTTCGTGGAGGTCGCCGAACTCGACGACACCAGTCGCGGTGCGGGCGGCTACGGCTCCAGCGGAGGGCATGCGGCGCTGGGGGAGACCGCCGCGCCGCGATGAGCGGACGGGTGGTGGTGTCGTCGCGTCCGATCGGTGCGCCGGTCGTCTACGCTGGCCTTCCATGGCGCATGTGGGGATGTTGCCGCGAGACGAGGAGCTTGTGACTGATGGCACGTGAGGGTGGCGGCGAATTGCGGATCGGCGAGGCCGGTGGACCGTATGACTTCGAAGCCCTGGCGACCGACGCCGCGGATCTGGAGAACTCTCACCTCGACCTCGGTTCGGTGCTCGTGCCCGTCGTCGAGGGTGGCCAGGTCACCGTGGAGATGTCGGCCGATCACCAGCTGCAGGCCGTCTACCTCGTGACCCCGGTTGGCCGGATCACGGTCAGTGCCTTCGCCGCTCCCAAATCGCCCGGACTGTGGCGTGAGGTGGTGCGTGAACTCGCGACCTCGCTGCGCGACGACGGTGCTGCCACGAGCATCGAGGACGGACACTGGGGTCGTGAGGTCGTCGCCGTGCTGGACGGCAACACCCATCGCTTCATCGGCGTCGACGGTCCGCGCTGGATGGTGCGTCTCGCTGCCGGCGGCCCGTCCGAGTTGTCCAACGAGATGGCCCAGCTCGCGCGTGCGGTGCTGGCCGAGACGGTCGTGCGTCGCGGCACCGAGCCGTTCCCGCCGCGGGAACCGCTGCCGATCGTGTTGCCGCCCGTGCTCGCCGAACAGGTGAACGCGGCCCAGCAGCAGATGATGGCCGAACTCGACGACACCCAGGGCGGTGGGCCGGGGGCGACGATCCCCGAGGCCACGTCCGACGCACGGTCCGTCGATGCACCGACCGCCGACGATGTTGCGCCGTCTGCCGAGGAGAACGCAGCGGCCGGCGGTTCGGTACCCGGTGGTGCGAAGGATCAGGTCGCCCAGGCCACGGTGTGGAACCCGCAGGCCGAGGCCGTAGGCGCCGAAGCGGTCGTCGAGGAAGCCGACGACGAGGACGAGGTCCCGCCGTCGGAAGGATCGGCGATGCAGCGATTCCGTCGCTTCGGACGTCGGCGCACCGACTCCTAGCGGTTTCCCCTCGGGGGCGCCCGACGCCCCTGTTGTACCTGAGGTGCGCGGAGCACACGGCCGCAAGCGGGCCGTGGGGGTGGCACCCGCATTCGGCTCAATGCGCTATCTCGGTCAGCCGACTCCACTCGCGGGCACACGAGTCACCGAGTAGGGCCGGGCGAGCACCCCATTGCGCGAGCGTGACCTCGACCAGCGCCGACCGTGGGGCCGCCGCGGCCCATGCCCGGCCGATCTCGATCGGGTGGATCGGGTCGTCGACCGCCGCGGTCACCACCAGCGGAACGTCGAGCATGGCGATGTCGCCGGGTGTCGGGGAATAGAAGTCGGCGGCCTGACGCAGCTGCGGAACGAGCCCCGGGTGCAGCGCGCGCCAGGATCGGTCGAGTTCCTGCGCCAGCCACGGGGGACTGGTGCGGTGCAGGTCGGCGATCGCCGCGTCCAGCCCGTCACGTTCGATGCCGTCGGCGGTGATGCGCGCGCTGGCGGTCGCGATCGCGTGCTCGGGCGACCCGCTCCAGGCGGGCAGCGCCGCCCACACGCCCGCACAGCCCCCATCGTCGTTGCCGAGCGCCCACCGGACCGCGATCGCGGCACCGATCGACACACCCCCGACGATGATCCGGCCGTGGGTGGCTACGGCCCGGTCCAGGACCCGCAGATGCCCGTCGACCAGATCCGACGACGGTTCGGAACCGATCAGTTCCACACCCAGCGCGGCGGCCGCCGGGCCGAACGCGCGAGCCGCGTAGTCGGCGTCGGAGCCGGTTCCGGGAATGGCCACGAGTGCGGTCGGCGCGGCCTGTCGTACCCGGTCAGCCACGTCGATCGGTCCGGTCATCGGTACTGGGCATGTTTCGATCATGCCCGACGTTGGACGGAGTGGATGACCAGGTCTAGGCTGACCCCGATGCGGCCGGGTCATCGTCCAGATGGCGATGATCCAGTGACCTGCGAACCCGACAACCAGGAGGTTGTGATGCCCACAGCCGGATATCTCAAGCGGCTCACGCGTCGCCTCACCGAAGACCTCGGTGACGCCGACGCGGAGAAGATCGCCGAGGAATCGCGAGCCACGGGTGCCCAGCACGCATCCGAGTGTTCGCGGGGTGACGAGGTCACCATGCACGGCGAACTCCGCGCGGTCGAGACCTGCTCGCGCACCGCGAAGGCCGGTGTCAAGGCCGAGTTCTTCGACGGCACCGACGTGGTACTGCTCAAATGGCTGGGTCGCAACCGAATTCCGGGTATTGAACCCGGCCGCAAACTCACGGTTCGCGGACGCCTCGCCGAATACAACGGCGGCAAGGTGATCTACAACCCGTTCTACGAATTGCATGGCGTCGAGGACTGACGACGACGGTCCCGCCGAACCCGAAACGCCCGCACCGTCGTTGCTGGAGCAGATGGGTGGGGTCTCGGGCCTGATCTATTCGACCATCCCGGTGTTGGTCTTCGTGCCCGCCAACACCGCATTCGGGCTGCGCGCGGCGATCGTCGCGGCGCTTGCGGCGGCTGCGGTGATCTTCGCCATCCGGCTCGCACGACGCGAGCGGCTCGCCCCCGCCATCTCCGGACTCCTGGGGGTGGCGATCTGTGTGTTCATCGCCAACCGGGTGGGGGATGCCAAGGGCTACTTCCTCTTCGGGATCTGGACCACGCTCGTCTATGCGGTGGTGTTCGTGATCTCCATCGTGGTGCGCTGGCCGCTGGTCGGGGTCGCGTGGAATCTCGTCAACGGCGACGGCATGGGCTGGCGCAGACATCGTCGGACCCTGCTCGCCTACGACCTGGCCACCGCGTTGTGGGCGGCCGTCTTCGGTGCGCGCTATCTCGCCCAGTCACGTCTGTACGACGAGGGCGAAACCGGCTGGCTCGCCGTCACACGCATCGCGATGGGGTGGCCGCTGACGGCACTGGCGATTCTGGGCACGATCCTGCTGGTGCGCCGAGCCACCCGCGAGGAACACGACGTGGAACAGGTGGCCGACGGTGCCGACGAGGCCGAGGACCGCGGTCAGTAGCCGCCGACCGGATTCTTGCTGCTCTCCGGGATACCCATCGCCGCGCGCAGTGCCGGTTCGGCCTCGACCGGGGCGATGAAGACGAGTTCGTCTCCGCCCTCGATCGGGTCGTCGGATTGGGGCACGATCACCCGGCCGCCGCGCAGGATGGTCACCAGTGCAGCATCGCGGGGCAGGTCCAGTTTGCGGACCGGCTTACCGGCCAGGGGCGTGTTGGGTGGGAGTGTCAGTTCGACGAGATTCGCCTGACCCTGACGGAATGTCATCAGCCGCACCAGATCTCCCACCGACACCGCCTCCTCGACCAGGGAGGCCAGCATGCGCGGGGTGGATACGGCGACGTCGACTCCCCAGTCCTCGCCGAACAGCCACTCGTTGCGTGGGTCGTTGACGCGGGCGACGACCCGGTTGACCGCGAATTCGGTTTTGGCGAGCAGGCTCACCACCAGATTGGCTTTGTCGTCGCCGGTCGCGGCGATCATCACATCGAAGGTCTGCAACTGCGCCTGTTCCAGGTTGGACAGTTCACAGGCGTCGGCGAGGATCCAGGTCGCCGCCGGGACGGCGTCGGGGTCCATGTTGTCGGTCTTGCGTTCGAAAAGGGTGACCTCATGGGAGCTGGAGAGCAACTCGCGGGCGATCGAGCGGCCGACGGCACCGGCCCCGGCGATGGCGACTTTCACTGTGCACTCCTGATCGTTGCGGCGTGGTTCACCGGGACCTCACTCATGCTCGAGGGGCGCGGCCGCCAGGGCCCGGGCATTGGGCAGGTTGTCGAGCAGGCTCGCGGCGAAGACCACGTCGTCCTGCTGCAATACGGTGCGGACGTCAGGTAGCACCGGATGCCCGACCCGGTTGAGGAAGGCGATCCGCGCACCGGTCAGTTCCTGGAATTTGCCGACGGTGGTGCCGATCCACGATTCGTGGATCTCCAACTGTGCGACCGCCAGCGAACCGGACGGGTCACGCCACTCGGTGGTCGTCGACGTCTCGCCCAGCGCGGAAACGAATCGTTCGGTGGTCCACGGCACGGTTGCGACCGTCGGGATGCCGAGCCGCTCGTACACCTCCGCGCGTTTGGCGTCGTAGATGCGGGCGACGACCCGCTCGACCCCGAAGGTCTCCCTGGCGACCCGGGCCGCGATGATGTTGGAGTTGTCGCCGGAGGACACCGCGGCGAAGGCGTCGGCCGTCTCGATACCCGACTTGATCAAGACATCCCGGTCGAATCCGACACCGGCGATGGTCTGACCGGTGAACTCCGGTGCCAATCGGGAGAACGCCGAGCGATCGCGGTCGATGATCGCGATGTCGTGGCCGCGCTTCTGCATCGCCATTGCGAGTGAGGAGCCGACCCGGCCGCACCCCATGATCACTACCCGCACGTCGTTCCTTCCGTACGTCCACACTGCCGGCACCGGTGCCGGCACATCGGTTTCGGCACCCGTGTCGGGTGCCCAATGGTCATCGTCGATCGGTGTTGAACCTACCCGCCGCGACACGTTTGCGACGCACGACCCGGCGGGTCGTCATACCGGTGTCCGGCCCCTGATGGTCAACGGGTCGGGCACGCTCTAGGGTTGCGGGGTGTCCACCGTCTCCAAGGTGTCCGTGGCGACCAAACGTCTGCTGTTGGGTCGGCCCTTCCGTAGCGACACCCTCGGCCACACGCTGTTGCCGAAACGCATCGCGCTGCCCGTCTTCGCCTCGGATGCGATGTCGTCTGTCGCCTATGCCCCCCAAGAGATCTTCCTGGTGCTGTCGGTGGCGGGGGTCTCGGCGCTGGCGTACACCCCGTGGGTGGCGCTGGCCGTCGCGGTGGTGATGGTCGTCGTGGTCGCCAGCTACCGGCAGAACGTGCACGCCTACCCGTCCGGCGGTGGTGACTATGAGGTCGCGACGGTGAACCTCGGCTCCAACGCAGGACTCACCGTCGGCAGCGCACTGCTGGTCGACTACGTGCTGACCGTGGCGGTGTCGGTGTCGTCGGCGGCGGAGAACATCGGGTCGGCGGTCCCGTTCGTCGCCGACCATCGCGTGTGGTTCTGTGTCGCCGGGATCCTGCTGCTGGCCGCGGTCAACCTGCGTGGCATCAAGGAATCCGGTGCGGTGCTCGCGATCCCGACCTATGCGTTCATCTTCGGTGTACTCGTGATGCTCGCCTGGGGGTTCATCGACATCTATCTGCTCGACGACTCCATCCGCTCGGAGACCGCCGATTTCGAGATCCGGGCCGAGGACAGTCACCTCGTCGGGATCGCCTTCGTCTTTCTGATCGCGCGCGCCTTCTCCTCCGGTTGCGCTGCGCTGACCGGTGTGGAGGCGATCAGCAACGGTGTCCCGGCGTTCCGGAAGCCGAAGTCGCGCAACGCCGCGACCACGCTGCTGATGCTGGGCAGTATCGCGATCGTGCTGCTGCTGGGCATCGTGATGCTGGCCGAGAAGATCGGCGCGAAATACGTGATGGATCCGGCCAAGGACCTGATCGGCGCACCCGCCGACTATCAGCAGAAGTCGATGATCGCCCAGCTGGCGCATGCCGTCTTCGGCGGATTCAGTCCGGCGTTCTACTTCGTGGCCGTCGCCACCGCGCTGATCTTGCTGCTGGCTGCCAACACCGCATTCAACGGCTTCCCGGTACTCGGGTCGGTGCTGGCGCAGGACCGTTTCCTGCCGCGCCAGCTGCACACCCGCGGTGACCGGCTGGCTTTCAGCAACGGCATCCTGTTCCTCGCCCTGGCGGCGGTCGTCTTCGTGGTGGCCTTCGACGCCGAGGTCACCAAACTCATCCAGCTCTACATCGTCGGTGTGTTCGTGTCGTTCACGCTCAGCCAGACCGGCATGGTGCGGCACTGGACGCGACTCCTGCGCACCGAGACCGATCCGCGCGCACGTCGCCGGATGCTGAGGTCGCGGGTGATCAACACGATCGGTCTGCTCATGACCGGCACCGTGCTGGTCGTCGTGCTCATCACCAAATTCACTGCGGGCGCCTGGATCGCGATCGTCGCGATGATCGCCTTGTTCGTCGTGATGAAGCTCATCCACCACCATTACGCGACGGTGCAGCGCGAACTCGAACGGGCCGAACTCGACGAGGAGTCGGTACTGCCCAGTCGCACCCATTCGGTGGTCTTGGTGTCGTCACTGCATCTGGCCACCCGCCGTGCACTGCGGTACGCCCGCGCCACCCGGCCCGACGTGCTGGAGGCGATCACCGTCAACGTCGACGACCGCGACACCCGCAAACTGGTGTCGCAGTGGGAGGCGAGCGACATCACCGTGCCGCTGAAGGTCATCGCCTCGCCTTATCGCGAGATCACCCGACCGGTCATCGACTATGTCCGACGCGTGCGGCGGGAGAACCCGCGCGACGTCATCACCGTGTTCATTCCCGAATATGTCGTCGGGCATTGGTGGGAGCAGATCCTGCACAACCAGTCCGCGCTGCGGCTCAAGGGCAGACTGCTGTTCGAGCAGGGGGTGATGGTGACGTCGGTGCCCTGGCAGTTGACCTCCTCGGATCGTCTCAAGGACGTGCCGAAGTACTCGGCGCCCGGTGACACCCGACGCGCCCTCGGCGATCTGGAGAACCGGTGACCGGTATCGAACTGGACCTGCTACTCGAACGTCCGGCCAACGGTGGTGACTCGGTCGCCCATACCGACGGTCGGGTCGTCTTCGTGCGTGGCGCGATCCCCGGCGAACGGGTGCGTGCCCGGGTCACCGACGACGCCAACGCGTCGTTCTGGCGAGCCGAGACCGTCGAGGTCCTCGAGGCGTCGCCGTATCGGGTTCCGGTGCTCTGCGCAGCCGCCGACCACGGCGCGGGATGCTGTGACCTGGCCTTCGTCGCGCCCGCTCATGCGCGTGTCCTCAAGCGTGACGTCCTGCGTGACGTGCTGCTGCGGGTGGGCAGAGTGCCCGACGAGCTGATTGCGAACACGGCACTCGTGCACACCGGCATCGAGTCGGTGGGGGCCGACACCGGCTGGCGAGTGCGGACCCGGCTCGCGGTCGGCGATGACGGGCGGACCGGACAGCGCGCCTTCCGCGGGTCGTCGATCATCACCTGGCCCTGTGCACAGCCCTCAGCGGGCCTGCTCGACGACCTCGACGGTCTCGGCACCCCGGGCAGTGAGCTGGCCGTCGTCGAGGACGCCGACGGCCGGCGGCATGTCGTCGAACTTGCCGCGGTCGACTCGCGCGGCCGCGGCCGCCCCGGTGCCCAGCGCACCCGGCATCGGCGGACGACGTCGCGTCGCGCCGAACGGGTAGTGGCGGGTGCGGCTGCGGCCCGGCATGCCGTGGGCACACGGGTATGGGAGATCCCGGTGACGGGTTTCTGGCAGGCCCATCGCGGTGCCCCGGAGGCCTATTCGCAGGCGGTCACGGACCTGATCGCCGCCACACTCGCCGATCTCGGGCGTCCCGCGGTCGCCTGGGATCTGTACGGCGGTGCGGGGGTCTTCGCCGCGGCGCTTCTCGACCGGGCCGGAGTCGGTGCGGTCCATCTCGTCGAGTCCGACACCCGCGCGCTGGCAGCCGCCGATACCGCCTTCGGCGCGGACGAACCGGTCCACCGCCATCATGGCGAGGTCGCCCGTCTGGTCGGTGGCCTGCCCGCACCAGACGTCGTCGTCCTGGACCCGCCGCGTACCGGCGCGGGCAGCAAGGTGATCAACGCCGTCTGCGCGGCGGCGCCGTCGGTCGTCGTCCATGTCGGCTGTGACGCGGCTCGCTTCGCCCGCGATCTGGGGCTGTACCGCGACCACGGGTATCGGCCGGTCGAGATCCGCGGTTTCGACGCGTTTCCGCTGACACATCATGTGGAGGCGATCGCCGCGCTGGTGCCCGCGGACACGGGACGCCGAGGCTGATCCGGCCCGCGGTGATCACCGGCACGCGTCGCGTGGCGTCGGGGCGTCGGGGAGAGTCCGTAGACTGATCGGTTGTGAGTGTCGGCGCGAACCGGTGTCGATGCGGCCGCCACCGACGCGGCGTGGTCAGCCCCCACGCGGTCCGGTGCGTCAGGGTGGCCTGAGATGGATATGTGAGATCTCGATGGAGGAAGCGATGAGCGTGCTCGACCGGATTGATTCGCCGGCCGATCTGCGGCAGTTGTCGCCGGCGGAGATGGTGACGCTGGCCGCCGAGATCCGGGAGTTCCTCATCGCGAAGGTCGCCGCGACCGGCGGTCACCTCGGCCCCAATCTGGGGGTGGTGGAGCTGACGCTGGCCATGCACCGCGTCTTCGACTCCCCGCACGATCCGCTGATCTTCGACACCGGACATCAGTGCTACGTGCACAAGATCGTCACCGGCCGCAAGGACGGATTCGACGGCCTGCGCCAGCGTGGCGGGCTGACCGGCTACCAGGACCGCGCGGAGAGCGAACACGACTGGGTGGAGTCCTCGCATGCGTCGGCGGCGCTGTCCTACGCCGACGGACTCGCCAAGGCGTTCGCGCTGTCGGGTCAGGGCGACCGCACCGTGGTGGCGGTCGTCGGTGACGGCGCCCTGACCGGCGGTATGTGCTGGGAGGCCATCAACAACATCGCCGCCTCCGATCGCCGCATCGTGATGGTCGTCAACGACAACGGCCGGTCCTATGCGCCGACCATCGGCGGGCTGGCCACCCACCTGTCCGGGTTGCGGCTACGGCCCGGATACGAGCGCTTCCTCGACGAGAGCCGTCGCGCCGTCAAGCAGATGCCGGTTGTCGGGGACTCCGCGTACGCGGTCCTGCACGGCGTCAAGAGCGGCCTGAAGGACCTGCTGAGCCCGCAGGCGATGTTCACCGACCTCGGCATCAAATACGTTGGCCCGGTCGACGGCCACGACGTCGCCGCCATGGAATCGGCCCTGGCTCACGCCCGCGACTTCGGGGGTCCGGTGATCGTGCACGCGGTCACCCGCAAGGGCATGGGATACGCGCCGGCGGAGAACCACAAGGCCGACCAGATGCACGCCACCGGTGTGATGGACCCGGCCACCGGACGGGCGACCAGCGTCTCACCGCAGGATTGGACGTCGGTGTTCTCAGCGGCTCTGGTGGAGGCCGGGCAGGCGCGCGAGGATGTCGTCGCGATCACCGCGGCGATGCCCGGACCGACCGGATTGACACCCTTCGGCGAGCGTTTCCCGGATCGGATGTTCGACGTCGGCATCGCCGAACAGCATGCGATGACGTCGGCGGCCGGACTCGCCCTCGGCGGGATGCACCCGGTTGTCGCGATCTATTCGACCTTCCTCAACCGCGCCTTCGACCAGTTGCTGATGGATGTGGCGTTGCTGCGGCTACCGGTCACCGTGGTGCTCGACCGGTCCGGCATCACCGGACCAGATGGTCCCAGCCATCACGGCATGTGGGATCTGTCGCTGATGGCGATGGTGCCCGGGCTGCGGGTGGCGGCGCCGCGCGACGCGGTGCGTCTGCGTGAGGAGTTCGACGAGGCGCTCGCGATCTCCGACGGTCCGTCGGCGCTGCGATTCTCCAAAGGTGCGGTGCCCGAGGATATCCGGGCGATCGAACGCCTTGATGACGGCGCCGACGTGCTGCATCGGGCCAGCCCGGGGATGGGGCCGGCGTCGGGGGATGTCCTCATCGTCGCGGTCGGCGCGTTCTGTGCCCTGGCCGTCGACACCGCTGAACGGCTGGCGCAGCAGGGGATCGTGGCCACCGTCATCGACCCGCGCTGGGTACTGCCGGTCCCGGTGTCGGTGGTCGAGGCCGCCACCCGGCACCGCCTGGTAGTCGCCCTCGAAGACGGTGGCGTCAGCGGTGGGGTCGGTTCCGAGGTCGCGGCGGCGATCGCCCGCGCCGAGGTCCTGGTGCCGGTACAGACCCGCGGCGTTCCACAGGAGTTCGTGCTGCACGCCTCACGTGGCGAGATCCTTGCCGAATTGGGTCTGACTGCACAGGATCTGGCGCGGTCGATCACCGCGACGGTGTCGGGTATGCAGGTCGCTCCCGAGCTGGATTCCGGTGTGCATGACGCGCCGGTGCCGCGGCACCAGCACAGCCCGGCAGACGATCAGGCCTGAGTCGGTCAGGCCCCGGTTGTCGTACCCGGGGTTGTGACACCGGCGAGTGCCTCGGCGATGGCGGCGGAGCACAGGTCACGTTGCCAGCTGCGTGCACCGTCGGCGGCGAGCCGTTGGTTCACCGACTCGGTGTCGGGGTGTGCGACACCGTCCCAGCAGAGCTGACGCATCGCATCGGGGAGAAGCAGGTTCTCGGCGGGTACCGAGTGCTCCTCGGCGATCGCGCTGATCCGTGGGCGCACGGCAGCCAGGCGTGCGGCGGCGTCGGGATTGCGTTGCTCCCAGCGGCTGATCGGCGGTAGACCCGTGGACGGGGTTTTGCGTGCGGGCAGGTCGGCGTCGGACAGCTCGGCGGCCCGGCGCAGCGCACTGAACCAGACCCCGGCCTGACGACGCTGCCGTGGTCCGCCGAAGACGGGCAGCCGGGTCAGTTCCTCGACGGTCGACGGGTTGACGGTGGCCGCGTTGACGACGGCGGAGTCGGGCAGGACTCGTCCGGGAGCGACGTCGCGGCGCTGGGCGATCTCCTCACGTGCGGTCCACAGTTCGCGGACCGCGGCCAGGGTTCGCTGGTCCTTGATGGTGTGGATGTTGGAGGTCCGACGCCACCTGTCGGTGCGCGGCGGGGCGGGCGGGCGCTGCAGAATGTAGTCGAATTCCTCACGGGCCCAGCCGTCCTTGCCTGCCGTGGCGAGTGCGGAATCCATCGCGTCACGCAGCTCCACGAGCACCTCGACGTCGAGTGCGGCGTAATTGAGCCAGTCGTCGGGGAGTGGCCGACGCGACCAGTCGGCAGCACCGTGACCCTTCTGCAGGCCGAGCCCGAGGAAGTGGGCCACCATCGCCGCGAGATTGACCTTGGCCAGACCGAGGAGCCGGCCGGCGAGTTCGGTGTCATACAGCGTCGTACACACGAAACCGAGTTCGCGAAGACAGGGCAGATCCTGGTCCGCGGCGTGCAGCACCCATTCCGGTCCGGCCAGGGCGTCGATCACCGGGGCCAGCGCGTCCGGCTCGGCGATCGGATCGATGAGGAACGATCCCGATCCCTGCCTGCGCAGCTGGATCAGGTAGGCCCGCTGCGAGTAGCGATAGCCCGACGCCCGCTCGGTGTCGACGGCGATCGGGCCGGTACCGGCCCGCAGGGCGCGGGCGACGTCGTCGAATTCGTCGGAGTGTGACAGGACCGGCGGGACACCGTCGACGGGAGTCAGTAGCGGGGTGACCGGCGGCGTATCGGCCTCGGTAGACGGATCGGATCCACCCGGGTCGGACCCGGCCGAATCGCCGCTCGATCCGCGTGTTCCGGCTTCGCTCATGACAACCCGAGTTCGGTGACCCCGACCGGTGGGAGGCCGGCCGCGGACGCCAGCACATCGCAGAAGGACTCGAGGTGGCGACCGAGACCGTCGGTTGTCACCGCGGTCCAGGAGGCCCGCAGCTCGAGCTGGTGGGCGCGTGGCGGGCCGGCGATGTCGCCGTAGCGGACCGAGGTGGTCGAGGTGACGGTGCCGCCGAGCGCGGTGACGGCGAAATCCGATGTCGAGTCGTCGGGGGAGGCGGTCTCACCGACCGGGACACCGAGCGCGTCCGAGAGCCAGCTCCAGGCGACCTCGGGCAGCAGCGGGTCCATCGCGAGTGCCGCCTCGACCTCGGCCTGGATGTAGGCGACCAGGCGCATCGTGCCGTTCCAGGCGTCCTGGCCGGCCGGGTCGTGCAGCAGGATGAGACGTCCGAACGCGGACCCCTGCGATTCCACGGGCAGCTCGCTGTCGGCGATGTCGGGTCCGGCGACTTCGGCGCCGACGGCATAGCTGTACGGCGCGAGGCGCTGCGGTGGTCGGATCGGTCCGACCTCGATCTCGCGCCGGATGCGGGCCGCATGCAGCGACTCGACGGCGGCGCGGAAATCAGCAGGCTCGCTGGGAGCTCCCGAAGAGGTCACGTCTCGACGGTAGGTCGGCGGCGGCGAGCGGCGGCGGAGGCGCGCCGGATATCGGCGGACGAACCTGGGTCCGGCGTGTACTGCGGGTGATCGCACATGGCAGAGTTGACCGTGATGTCGCACGCAACTCGTACCCGCGCCGATCGTTCCCAGCTGCCGCTTGTCGCCGCCGCGACGGGTGCGCGGCCCAGCCGCCGTCCCGTGTGGTTCATGAGGCAGGCCGGCCGCTCACTGCCCGAGTATCGGGCGCTGCGCGCCGAACACGGCATGCTCGAATCCTGTTTCGACCCGGCGATGGTGTGTGAGATCACCATGCAGCCGGTCCGCAGGCACGACGTGGACGCCGCAATCCTGTTCTCCGACATCGTGGTGCCGCTCAAGGCGGCCGGAATCGACCTGGACATCGTCGCCGGGACGGGCCCGGTGATCGCCAACCCGGTCCGCACCGCCGCCGACGTCGCTGCGCTGCCACGCCTGGAACCTGATGCGGTGGGTGCGGTCGCGCATGCGGTCGGACTCATCCTCGATGAGTTGAGCGACACCACCGCGCTGATCGGTTTCGCCGGGGCACCGTTTACGCTCGCGTCCTATCTGATCGAGGGCGGCCCGAGTCGCAACTATGAGCGCACCAAGGCGATGATGCACGGCGATCCGCAGACCTGGAATCTGCTGATGGGTAAGCTCGCCGACATCACCATCGCGTTCCTGCGGGTCCAGCTCGACGCAGGCGCCGACGCCATGCAGTTGTTCGATTCGTGGGCCGGGATGTTGTCGGCCGCGGACTATCAGCGGTTCGTCGCACCGCACAGCACCCGGGTGCTCGCCGAGG
The DNA here is from genome assembly GCF_030315745.1 of Gordonia heveisoli. Lineage (GTDB taxonomy): Bacteria > Actinomycetota > Actinomycetes > Mycobacteriales > Mycobacteriaceae > Gordonia. The sequence goes on from NZ_JASXSH010000005.1 coordinate 190,916, forward strand.
TCGCTGAATATGGGGTGCCCCGCATCCACTTCGGTGTCGGGACGGGTGAACTGCTCGCCCCGATGGCCGCGACCGGCGCCGATGTCATCGGCGTGGACTGGCGGGTACCGCTGGACGAGGCGGTGCGCCGGGTGGGGCCGGGTAAGGCCGTGCAGGGCAACCTCGACCCGACGCTGTTGTTCGCCGGCACTGACGTCGTAGAGCAGCACGTACAGCGCGTCATCGACGACGGTGATCGCGCCATCGCCGAAGGTGCGATCGGGCATATCTTCAACCTCGGGCACGGTGTTCTGCCGGGTACCGATCCGGATGTGCTGACCCGCGTCGTCGAGCTGGTCCACACCCTCTGATGACACCGTCGGGTGCGGCACCGCGGGTCGCGGTCATCGGAGCGGGGATCTCCGGGCTGACCGCGGCGTTCCGGCTGCGTCAGCAGCTCGGTGCCGATGCCCGCATCGACGTCCTCGACGCCGCCGATCGACTGGGCGGGATCCTGCACACCACCGCGGTCGGCGGACAGTTGGTCGATGTCGGCGCGGAGGCCTTCATCGTCCGTCGTCCCGAAGCGCTCGCCCTGGTCACCGAGCTGGGACTGGCCGATCAGGTCGTCGCACCCGCCGGACGTCGGCCCGCGATCTGGGCCGGGGGTACGTTGCACCCACTGCCGACCCCGGCGTTGATGGGTATCCCGGCCTCCGCCGAGGCGATGTCTGGTCTCGCAGACGACGCCGACCTCACCCGGATCGCCGGCGAAGCCGACCGTCCGCTGGATTGGCGGCCGGGCGCCGACCCGGCACTCGGTGACTTCGTGGCCGACCGCTTCGGTGCCAGTGTCGTCGCCCGGGGCGTCGACCCGATGCTCGGCGGCGTGTATTCGAGCCTGTCCGCCGACATCGGTCTTCGGGAGGCCATTCCCGCGCTCGCGGCCGCACTCGACGCCGGGGCCACCTCGTTGACCGCCGCGGTACGCAGCGTCATCGCCGCCGGCGCGGGCAGCAGTGGACCGGTCTTCGGCACTCTCCTCGGCGGCTACCGGACGTTGATCACCGCGCTGCGGTCCGCGGCGGATGTGGTTCCCGAGGTCGGCACCCGGGTGGTGGCGGTGGCCCCGCAGAACCGTCGGGGCTGGACCGTCGTCGACGAGGACGGCATCGCCCGCGATTACGACGGCGTCGTGCTGGCCACCCCGGCCTGGACGGCGGGTGCGTTACTGGCCGACGCAGCTCCGGCGCTCGCGGCGCCGCTGTCGGCGGTGGCCGGGGCATCATCGGTGGTCGTGTCGATCGCGCTCGCGCCCGCAACGATGATCCCGGATCATTCGGGGCTACTCGTCGCGACCGGAGAAGACTTGCACGCCAAGGCTTTCACCTTCAGTTCCCGGAAGTGGGATCATCTCGCCGATGCCACCCGACCGGTGTCGGTGCGGGCCTCGTTCGGCCGGTTCCGTGCGCCGGTTCCGGATCCGTCGAAGGAGCCCGGCGTCGACGATCGGTTGCGTGGTGAGGCGCTGGCCGACCTCGACCGGGTGTGTGCCGCCGCGGGTGTGGGGCCGGTGTCTGGACGTGCGGTGGACCTGGTGGTGCAGCGCTGGCCGGGCGGCCTGCCGGTCTACCCGCCGGGCCATCTGGCCCGGATGCGCGACGTACTGCGGGACTGCCCCGTGGGGCTGGTGCTGGCGGGTTCGGCCTATACCGGTGTCGGGGTTCCGGCGTGTATCGGGCGGGCCGGGCAGGCGGTCTCCGAACTGCTCGCCGGACTGTCGGCGGTACCGGGAAATATGTGACCCACCTGACTGATCGGCCGCGTGACTCGAGTGGCACGATGAGATCATGACCCGTTTGGACTACGCAGAGCTCAATGCCACTGTTCGCTACCTGATGTTCTCCGTCTTCGCTGTTCGCCCCGGCGAGCTGACCGATCGGGACGAGGCGAAATCCGATGCCGCCGACTTCTTCAAGTCGCTGTCGGACAGTGGTGTCGTGGTTCGCGGCGTCTACGACGTGTCAGGTCTGCGCGCCGACGCCGATTTCATGATCTGGTGGCATGCGGAGAAGATCGAGGAACTGCAGGCGGCGTACGCACGGTTCCGCCGCGAGACCGTCCTCGGGCGTGCCAGCAACGCGGTGTGGAGCAATGTCGCACTGCACCGTCCGGCCGAGTTCAACAAGAGCCACATCCCGGCCTTCCTCGCCGGTGAGGAACCCGGAAACTACATCTGCGTGTATCCGTTCGTCCGGTCCTACGAGTGGTATCTGCTGCCCGACGAGGAGCGTCGCAAGATGCTCGCCGATCACGGCAAGGCGGCCCGCGAGTACAAGGACGTGCGCGCCAACACCGTCGCATCGTTCGCACTCGGCGACTACGAGTGGCTGCTCGCCTTCGAGGCGCCCGAACTGCATCGGATCGTCGACCTCATGCGTGACCTGCGCGCCACCGAGGCTCGGATGCATGTCCGGGAGGAGACCCCGTTCTTCACCGGCCCGCGGGTCGAGGTGAACGCGCTCATCGACGCGTTGCCGTGACCTTGTCCGGGGGACGCGCGTCCCCCGGCGTCGAGGGGACTTCGTGGCGCGTCGCCGACGCACCTGGCACCTCGGTCGGCGCTACGAGTCCTCGGCCTCTAACTGCAGGCTGATCGAGTTGATGCAGTAACGCAGGTCGGTGGGGGTGTCGTAGCCCTCGCCCGCGAAGACGTGGCCCAGATGGCTGCCGCAGTTGGCGCACAGCACTTCGGTGCGGGTCATGCCGAGCGTGTTGTCGACCCGTTCGATGATGGCGTCACCGGCCAGCGGGGAGAAGAACGACGGCCAGCCGCAATGGGATTCGAACTTCTGCTCACTGCGGAACAACTCGGCGTTGCACGCGCGGCAGCGGTAGACGCCGACAGTCTTCTCGTCGGTGTACTCACCGGTGAACGGCGCCTCGGTGCCGGCCTGGCGCAGCACTCGGTACTCCGCTGGGGTCAGGCGTTGCTTCCACTCGTCGTCGGACAGATTGGCGAGCTCGGCGGGGGTCTCGGAGGTCATATGTCCACGGTAGCGAGCGACGGCCCGATTGCGCCACGATCGCAGGCGACCACCGGACCGACGTCAGGAAGCTGCGACGGCCGCGGTGGTCGGCGCATCGTCGCCGGGGGAGTCGGAGAGCGGTTCTGGCGCAGGTGCTTCGGCCGCCTCCGCCGCACGGATGTCCAGGTACCGGAACAGCAGTGAACAGAACACCGCGATCATCAGCAGCGACCAGCCCCACGTGACCTTGCCGTACTCGAGAATCCACCCGAAGACGTTCCAGCGTTCGGAGTAGAAGCTGTCGAAGGCCATACAGCCGTAGACGCCGAGCCAGGCCGGCCAGTTGCGCACCGGTGACCCTGGCAGCACCACCGTCATCAGGAGCGGGAACAACAGCATCGAGTAGTAGCCCTGCCCGAGCGCGCCGACCAGGAAGGTAGTGCCCAACAGCACGCCCGACGACGCGCTGAGCCAGAGCAGTTCGTTGGTGGTGCGGTAGTACCGATAGAGGAACCACAGCGAGAAGACGGCCATCGCGACGAAGGCGACGCGCAGCAGGATGACCAGCCACGGTGCCACACCGAAGTAGGCACCGTTGCCCGGAATCGAACTGTTGTAGTAGTCGCGGGCCTCGCTGAGGTACGGCGTGGTGTCGGTGAGGAACTTCTTGGCGTCGACGCTCAGCGGCCACGCCACCACCATCAGCGCGGCCGGGATGCCGATCCCGGTGATCAGGACCTTCCACTGCCGGTTGAGCAGGGCCAGCAGCAGTAGCGGTGCGAGGACGGGTTTGACGGCGATGGTCAGGCCGATCGCGGCACCGGCCCACAGGTCGTAGCGTTTGATCAGCAGCAGCATGAAGGCGAGCATGCCGAGCAGCACGAAGGCGTTGAAGTTGGTGAAGATCAGCGTGTTGGCGACCGTCTCGGTACTGAAGAAGAAGAACAGCACGGCCGGCATCACCCACGACGTGACCGAGTAGCCGAACATCCGGGTCAGCAGATACGCCGAGACCACCAGCGCGATCACCGACACCGCGATGAACAGCCAGCGTGCACGCTCGAAGTCGATGACCGCCACCGGCGACATGAGCAGCGTTCCCGACGGTGGGTAGAGGTAGTGCGGGCTGACGGTGTCAAGGTTCTCGCCGTAGACGGGGAGACGGTTGAGGAAGGCGAACGCGGCATCGTAGACGGGCCGGAAGTCGTCGGTGCGGGAGCCATTGACACCCAGGATCACCGAACGCTGGAACACCATCATGATGCTGAGCGGCCACAGGATCATCGGGATGATCCGCTGCACGCTCACCTGGGGGTAGAGATATTTGTCGACAGTCGCCACGCGCGAACCCTACTACGAGTCGTGCGTCACTCCCGCCGATGCCCCCAACGGGGTGTCGGCGGAATGGGCGATTCGTCCGGGGTCGGTCAGGCCGGGCAGCCGCGCTGGGTCTGGCCGGTCAGCGGTGCCCGGTCGACGTACTCGGCGACGACATCGGCGGCGCAGCTGCTGCGGGCGAGCACCGAGTAGCCCAGACCGTCCCAGGTGACGGTGACCGGCGCGACCTGGAGGTTCATGAACAGCGGCTTGAGTGCCGCAGCACCGCTTCCGCCGTTGATGGTGTCGTTGCTGCCGGACAGCACCAGCGGTGCGGTGGGCAGGGCGGTCGGCGCGCGGGTGCCCTCTGCGGGCGGCCAGCCGTTGCATCGCAGCAGCGACAGCGCGGCGTCGGCGCCGGTGAGGGAACTCTGCCGCGACCAGGCATCGATAAGCCCAGGGATCTCGCTCTGTCCGACGGGACCGATCACGTCATTGCAGGTGGCGACGATCGCCCCGTCGTTGAGTCGCAGCTGCGCGGCACGCGAGGCCAGGGCGGTCAGCGCCCCGGTGTCGCCGCGGTCGGCCGCGACAATCGCCGACGACACCGCAACCAGTGCGTCGGGTTTGGCGTCCGCGGTTGCCACGGCGGTGGTGATCGCGGCGAGCGCCTGGGTGTCGGAGAGGGCGCCGAGCCGGCCCGCCCCCGCGCGGTCGATCAGGCGTTGCATGGTCGCGAGACCGTCGGTACCGAAGGCGCAGCCGGGGACGGTCGCACATCGCTGGGCGAAGGTCTGTAACCCGGTCTGCACCCACGTCGCGCGGGCGAGCGCCCGATCCCGCGCATTCATGCCGAACGGGGTGGGGGTGTCGAGGATGAGCCGACCGGCCCGACCGGGATAGAGCGACGCGTAGGCCAGCGCGACGTCGGATCCCTCGCCGACGCCGACGATCCCGAGGTGCTCCACACCCCAGGTGCGGCGCAGGGTTTCCAGATCGGATGCGGCGAAGCTGATGCTGAAGTTCAGTTGGTACGGCGTCAGAGTCTCGGTGCAACTGTCCGATGCCGACGACGCGGAGGACGCCAAGGCGCTGATCCGCGCGCTGTCCGACGACGCGGTGTTCCGGTTGAAGCCGTTGTCGACGAGATTGGCCCGTTCGATTCGGGTCATGCAGTCGAGATCTTTGCTGCGCGGGATCCCCCGACGATCGATCGCGACGATCGGATGGGTGCGCAGGATCTGCGCCCCCGCGCCGTCGGCGAGCATCAGCAGGGTTCGAGACGACGGCAGATCGGACCCGGAGGTGAGGACCAGCGGTGCCGCCGTGGGCGGTGTGGACGCGGTGCGTAGCCGCGTGGCGGCGATCGGCATGACCGCATCGTCGGGCCGGGCCGGGTCGATGGGGGAGTCGAAGGTCGCGCACTCGACCGTCATCCCGGCCGGTGCGCCGACCGAGTACGCCCCGGCGACCTCGGCGGCACACGGTCGCCACTTCAGATCCTGTTTCGGCGCGGCAAGCGCCGGTGGCGGCGGCGGGGGTGCGACCGATGTCGTGGTCGCCGGGTTGTCGTTACCGTCACCGGGGACGAGATCGGGGCCGGATTCGGGACCGACCGCGCAGCCCGACAGCACGATTCCGGCGACCAGCGCCGCGACGCCGATCAGGTGCCGCCGCTGCCGATATCCCGGCCCGATACGGCCACCCCGCGCTGATCGCATGTCCGCGAGCGTAGTCAATGAACCGTGTCGAGGTCCTGACCGCCTCGCACCCAGCGTGTGTAGACGAATCCGTCGTCGTCGGTGAGGACTGTCGCGGTGCGCATCGGCCGCATCACGTTGGTGGCCAGGTCGTGCGCGATCCGCGAGGCGTTACCGGCGACGAGGTGAGGACTGGTCGTCAGGCACAGTTCGTCGACGAGGTCGGCGGTGATCAGCGATCCGAATAGGGTGGGGCCGCCTTCGCACAGGACCCGCCGCCAGCCGCGCTCGGCGCAGACGTCGGCGACGATCGTCGGATCGACCTCCTCTTCGCCGCAGTCGACGAGGGTCACCCCCAGGTCGGTGAACGCCCGCCGCTGGTCCTCCGGAGCGTTGCGGCAGGTCAGCACGACGGTGTCGGGGTTGGTCAGCGGCGGATAGTCGGCTGGGATGGAGAGGGTGCGCGAGAGCAGCGCGAGGGCCGGTGCCGGGGTCTGCTCCGCCTGGGTACGCAACTCGGTGAAGACAGCGTCGGGTGAGGGCTGCCGGTAGCCCTCGGCGACGGCGGTGCGGGCGCCGACCATCACCACATCGGCCAGGCCCCGCAATGCCCGGAACACCGCGCGGTCGCCGGGGCCGCCGAGATCGCCGGATTTCCCGTCGTGGGTGACCGCGCCGTCGACGGAGCTGACGAAATTGGCCCGGATGTACGGGCGGGGCAGACACGGTGGGGAGGTCGGCACCGGGGGATAGGGATACTGGGCCGCGAGCCACCGCAGCATCGACGCCTCGTCCGATCCGGATGTGACCTGGGTCGCTTTCTGCAGGTGGAACATGACTCCATCATTACCCGCCTGGTTACCCTCCCTCTATGGTGGCTCGACTCTGTGACCGGAACCCGGCGACTTCGCCCGACGCACTCATCGACGAGATGGTTCCTCCCTCGACCTTCGACGAGGTCAGCTTCGACAGCTACATCCCCGACCCGAATGAGCCGTCGCAGGCGCAGGCCGTTGCCAAGGCCCGCGATTTCGTCGCCCGGGCCAGCAAGGTTCGTACCGGCAAGCGCGGCTTCTTCTCTCGCAAGGCGGCACCCGCACAAGGTGTCGGCCTGTACCTCGATGGCGGGTTCGGTGTCGGCAAGACCCACCTGCTCGCCTCGATCTACCACTCGATGCCCGAACCGAAATCGTTCGCGACCTTCGTCGAGGTCACGCACGTCGTCGGCGCGCTCGGGTTCATCAATGCGGTGGAGCGACTGTCGCAGCACAATGTGCTCTGCATCGACGAATTCGAGCTCGACGATCCAGGCGACACCATGCTCGTCTCGCGTCTGCTGACCGAGCTCGCCGGCCACGGGGTGTCGATCGTCGCGACGTCGAATACATTGCCCGGCCAGCTGGGTGAGGGCCGTTTCGCCGCCCAGGACTTCCTGCGTGAGATCCGCAAGCTGTCGGGAGTCTTCGAGACCATCCGGGTCGACGGACCCGACTATCGCCATCGCGACCTGCCGCCCGCTCCCGAACCGAGTTCGGAAGCCGACCTCGTCGAACTGGCCGGGGCGTCACCCAACGCGACGCTCGACGACTTCGATGAACTGTGCGCGCACCTGAGCACCCTGCACCCGTCCAAGTACAAGGACCTCATCGACGGTGTGGACCTGGTGTGCATCAAGGGTGTGCATCCGGCACTGGATCAGTCGGTCGCGCTGCGCCTGGTGGTCCTCGCCGACCGGCTCTACGACGCGAATGTCCCGGTGATGGTCTCGGGCAGCAAGCTCGACGAGATCTTCACCGACGAGATGCTCGCCGGCGGTTACCGCAAGAAGTATCTGCGCGCGACGTCGCGACTGCTCGCATTGTCGCGTTTCGCAGCCAACGCGGCCTGACACCGCGGCACCGGAATCCCGGGACGACAAATTTTCCGCCGACGGGGCGGTTGGTACGGGCGTACCAACCGCCCCGTCGACGTTTATGCCTTGGGGTGCCCGTCGAGTGCTTGCGACATGATGTAGTCGTGTTCGACCGATCCGTTCAGGTCGAAGGTTTTCACGCCCGCCCGGGTGAATCCCATCTTGGTGTAGAAGCGTTGGGCGCGAAGGTTTTCCTGGTTCACACCGAGCCAGACGATGGCGGCCGATCGCGTGCGTGCGAGGTCGATGGCGGCCTCCATCAGCGCGCGTGACGGCGAGACCGGCCTGCCCTGGGTGTGATGGTCGGGAAGCACATACATCTTCGACACCTCGGTCGCCGGCCGTGCCGTGATCACCGTCTGTACGTCGCTGTCGGCGGGTTCGCCGTGCCGGACGAGGCAGTAGCCGACCGGCGGGCCGTCGGGGCTCTCACGGGCGATGAGGACGTCTGAGTCGGTATCGAGGATGTGTCCGCGCATGGTGTCCGCGTTCAGATTGTCCGCGATATAGGCGGCGATGTCGTCGGGGGAGGAGTCCGGCGGGCAGGCCAACGGAAAAGTGGCCGCGGCGACGTCGGCGATATCGGCGGCCAACGCCGGATCTGTGACACGCTGCACAAAAGTAGGTGTGGTGCTCACTGCCTGCTCCTCGTCGTCGGCGGCGGCGAGGACGCCGGTTGCCGTATCCATCGTGATGGGTATCACGCTGTTCCACCCCATCTCTCGCCGGCCACCCGTGTTCCGCGTGGGGTGCACTGCGGAGGGTGGGGTGTTGCGGCACGACGACAAACGCGGTTCCGAATCTCGGAACCGCGTTTATCGATGGTGCGCGATACAAGGATTGAACTTGTGACCTCTTCCGTGTCAGGGAAGCGCTCTCCCACTGAGCTAATCGCGCAAGTATAAAGTTTTCCGGTGATGGAGGTGGCGACGGGAATCGAACCCGTGTACACGGCTTTGCAGGCCGTTGCCTAACCACTCGGCCACACCACCAGATGCGAGTCGACTCGCGCCGAGCGGATGACGGGATTCGAACCCGCGACCCTCACCTTGGCAAGGTGATGCGCTACCAGCTGCGCTACATCCGCATGCCCGAGAGCTGATCTTTTGGACCGTTTTTGTTGCTCTCGGTGCGATGCAGAACATTATCTGACGCTTCCCACTCTTCACAAATCGGCTGGTCAGAGGCCTAAAGTCGCGCATAAGCGCAGTTGCGACACCGTCGCAGACCTGTTCGCGGGCAAAACTGGTTCGGATTTTGTCCGCTGCGCCCCGGCGTGTAATCTTCCCCTTCGTGCACAGCGCCCAGGCGTAGCGCGCAAGTACGGTCCCGTGGCTCAGTGGAAGAGCGTCCCGTTCACACCGGGAAGGTCGCTGGTTCGATCCCAGCCGGGACCACAACGTTAGAGCGTTTTTCGAGGTCGTCGGGCCGCAAGCGGGCCATCACTCGTGAATTTTCATCCAATTGCGACGCGCAGTCATCGCTCGTCGGCAATGCCAGCGCAACCGTCTAGGGTTGCTCCGCGTCTAGACGGAGTGCTGCGCGGTGACCGTTCCCGATTACCAGACGCTGATGCGGCCGGTCCTGGCCTACCTTGCCGACGGTCAGGTCCATCGCTCTCGTGATGTGGTCGACGCGATGGCTGATCATTTCGGCCTCAGTGACGATGAGCGTGCCGAGATGCTGCCGAGCGGCGCTTCTAAACGGATCAACAACAGGGTTGGGTGGGCGACCACATATCTCAGTCAGGCCGGGTTGATCGAGCGTCCGGGTCGTGGGCAGATGGTGATCTCGGCTCAGGGCCGTGAGGCGCTCGACCGCAATCCTGAGCGGATCGACACCACGGTGCTGGAGGCATACCCGGCATTCGTGGAGTTTCGCGAGCGCAAGCGGGGCGGCAGTCGGCGTGAAAGCCCTGCGGACGCACCTGGCGTATCGGTGCCGGACGATGATGACACGAGTACCCCGAACGACCTCCTGGACCGGGCGGTGTCGACCAATCGGGCGGCTGTCGAGAGTGAGGTGCTCGCGGCTGCTCTCAAGCTCTCGCCCACCGGGTTCGAGGAACTCGTCGTCCGGCTGCTACAGAAGATGGGCTACGGCAGCCTCGGGTCCGTCGAGCGAACGAGCGCATCGGGTGACGCCGGGGTGGACGGGATCATTAGTCAGGATCCGCTCGGGCTTGATCGCATCTACGTCCAGGCGAAACGATATGCCGAGGATCGCGCTGTCGATCGTCCGAGGATTCATGAGTTCGCAGGGGCTCTGCTGGGCAAGCAGGGGGACCGGGGCGTGTACATAACGACGTCGCGCTTCACCAATGGCGCACGTGACGAGGCTGAGCGCATCAACGCTCGCATCGAGTTGATTGGCGGCTCGCGGCTCGCCGAGTTGCTGGTGCAGTACGGCGTCGGCGTTCAACCCGAACAGTCCGCCACTCTGTATCGCGTGGACGAAGACTTCTTCGATTCGATCTGATGTATGGAGGATCGCTCGAAGGAGCCGACAGGGTATTCGTGTGTTCAGCTCCCTGATTCAAAATAGGGTCTGATATCGCGGACGAAACCCTTTGTGCCAGAGGCGGAGAGGGCTTCGAGGAATGCCTCCGTGGTCACCGGCGGGTGACTACGTTTGTCTGCGGTTTGGGCTACGCAGGCCACTGCGCGCGCCGGGTTGCGGTGGAGCAGGTCCAAGAGGAACCGGTCGGAGCTGCGTGTGTGGAGCCCAGCGGCTCCGGGACCGCCTTCGGGAAGTGCTTGGTGTTGTCGGTGGCGATTGCAGACGCATGGCCTCTCACGGCGGCTGCGACGACGTGGCGGTCGTCGGGGTCGGGCATCCCAGTGATCGCCACTTCGAGCGGCTCCCAACCTTCTACGCAGGCGTCCTCGAACGCGTCGTTCGTGGCATCGACTCGTGTGCGCGCTCGCTCCTCGGAGATACGACCCTTCGTCGCTCGATGGATACCGCGCACAGTCTCGTCCATGATGCGGTCGCTCCACAGCGGGAAATACGCCCGGTGCTCGGCGAATGTGAGGAGTAGATCGGCTTTGTGGATCGGCACCAGAACACAGGCGTCGAGCACCACGCGAAACCCCGCCATTACCCCTTGTGCTCCTCGGCGATCTCGTGGCGAGCGGTGCGTATGGTCTCGTGGTAGTCCTCGGCGGGTACGTCGTACAGGCTGCTCTCCTCGGCGTCGTCCACGAGAGCTTGCAGCGCCGTCCGCCGCTCCGCCGCGCGCTGTGACTGGTAGTCGATCAGGTCGCCCAACTCCACGCGCCGGTGACGGCTACCTTCGACGGTTTCGTAGGGGACCTTGCCGCTCTCTAGGAGTTTGATGAGCGTGGGGCGGCTGATGCCGAGGTAGTCGGCTGCCGCCTGCGTCGAGAGCTTCTGATCGACCGGAGCGACAACGACCGCACGGCGGGCACGCATGGCTTCCACGATCTGTGTCAGCGTGCTGTAGACCTCTAGCGGGAGGGGGATTTGCTCGCCGTCGGGACCAAGGAGTGCGGCGGGCTCGTCGTGGTGGTCGAGGAACTTCGACAGGTCCATGAGGGCGTCGAGGTTGGTGGCGTCTGTCGGAGGAAAGAACGTTCCTTTTCTGCGGGGTGTGGCGGCTGTGCTCATGGAGCCAGTTTTGCCGACTAATCGAAATAAACGCAATACCTGGCGGTCGGCTGTGGATAGTCCACGGCTACCCACGGAGGCCGACGGGGCGGACGGTGAACGACCCGGGCACGGAGCCGGACCGGATCAATGCGTCCGGGATCGTCCGGCGTCAGCACAGACTTCTCGACCGTCGCGTCGTAGACGTGGCGATGACCGCGTGCGCGGATTCGCCGCCATCGCACCTACCGGCGGCGTGGGCAGCCGCCACTGAGCCGACACCTTCTCGGCTTACGACATCAAGGCCGGGGCCGCGTGAGTCGCTACGGCGCCTTGTTCAACCGAATAGTCTGTGGCGATGCCGAAAGTGGCATCGCCACAGCTGTTTACGTCGAATGTCGCAGGTATCCGTACAGTGCGGCACGGTAGCCGCGGGTGTAGCTGCGGTCGTCCTCGGTCAGGTCCGGATCGGGTTCGGCCGCCATGGTCGTCGACGCGAGTTGCCGTGCCCACGGTGCGGGCAGCGACTCCAGGCGGGTGATCGCATCGTCGAACCCCTGCTGGAAGTGATCGGGGTCGAGGGCGCTGTCGAGTTCGGGGTCGATGAGCGGGAACGACGTCGGCAGTCGGGTGGCCGTGCCGTAGGGCGTCACGATGTCCAGCGGCGGGAATTCGGGTTCGATGGTCGACATTACGCGGACCTCCTGTCGGCCAGGGAGCGGTACAGGGTGGCGCGGCTGACACCGAGCGCGGCGGCGATCGCGGGCACCGACTCGCCGCCGGCCCGCATCTGCTCGGCCAGGGCAACCTGGTGCTCATCCAGCGCCCGCGGACGTCCGACTGCCGATCCGTGCGGTCGTCGCGGCGACGACGCCAACAGTCGGGTTCGGCCGGTTTCGTCGTCGAGTTCGGCGAGCGATGAAAGCACGCCGATGATCATCGAGCCCACCCGATCTGATGAATCGATGCCCTCGCGCAACGATCGGATGGCGACGTCGCGGCGGGTCAACTCGCGAGTGGTGGCCAGCACCTCGTCGACGGTCCGGCCGAGCCGGTCGATCCCGGTGACGACGGTCGTGTCCCCGGCACGTGCGTAGTCGAGCAGGGCGATGAGACCGGGCCGCGGGGCCGGGGCGTCCGGACCATGGTCGCTATAGATCCGGTTCGCGGCGACGCCGACGTCGGCGAGTTCGTCGATCTGCGCGGCGAGGCTCTCGGTGCCGATCCCGGATCGGGCGTAACCCAGGAGTGCACCGCCCGCGCCGTGGGGTGTCTCTGACTTCATGTCTCTCAGAATATCTCAGAAGTGTTGCAGAACGTGTATCGAAACCGTGCGTGTCGCATTGCCGTTCTGGGATCAACAATCAGTCAAATGACCAGAATTGCGACTGTCGCAGATTGTATGTATATATAATGAGACTGTCTCAATATTGAGAATGAGCACTATGCCTGTCCGCGCCGGGCGTCAGCCCGTCGGGGTGGACAACTAGGGTCGACTGCCATGAGGTCGGTGGGGTCAACGCGCGACGTCGCCCGCCGGGACCTGCCGTGGGGGATGGCGCTGCTCGCGGTCGCGGGCGCGCTGGTGACGGTGTTCATGAACACCGTCGTGAACCCGATCGGTGGTGCCAGTGGCCTGTTCGGTGCCGCCATCGACGTCGAGGTCTATCAAGCGGGTGCGGCACATCTGTGGTCGGGCGAGTCGGTCTACGACGGCCCGGTGCTGGTCACCTCGACGATGCAGATGATGTTCACCTACCCGCCGTTCGCGGCCGTCCTCTTCTCACCACTGGCGGCCCTCCCATACCTCGGTGTCATCCTGGCGGCCTACCTCGGCAACGTCATTCTGTTGGCGGCTCTCGTCGGGGTCTGCCTGCGGCTGTTGCGATTCCGGACGTCGAGTGCGTTCTGGTGTTTCACCCTGGCCGCCGCGGTGGCCCTGCTCACCCTCGAACCGGTGCGCAGCACCTTCGCGCTCGGCCAGATCAACATCCTGCTCGTGCTGCTGGTGGTCGCCGACATCGGTCGGCGCGGCGGTCGGCTGCGCGGCGTCGGCGTGGGGATCGCCGCAGGCCTCAAACTGACCCCGCTGATCTTCGTCGTCTACCTACTCCTGACCAGACAGTGGCGGACTGCGGCCACCGCGGTCACGACCTTTGTGGCCACGGTCCTCGTCGGCTTCCTGGTGCTGCCCGTGGACGCCTGGCACTACTGGACGGGCACCGGACTCGACGCCCAGCGCATCGGCGTCGTCGACGCGACGTCGAATCAGTCGGTCAAGGGCTATCTGTCCCAGCTACTGCGCTTCTTCGACGCCACCGGCTATCGGGATGCCACGACCGGAATCTTCGTCGCGCCGGCCTGGATGTGGGTACCGGCAGCGGCGGCCGTCGCGGCGTTGGGGTTGTGGGCGGCGTGGGCCGCACACCGTCGGGGCGTGGATCTGCTCGCCGTCGCCATCGTCGGGATGGTCGGCTGCGCGGCGTCGCCGTTCGCGTGGGGGCATCACTGGGTGTGGGTGGTGCCGCTCGTGATCGTCGCGGTCGATTACGCGTGGACGGTCGGCCCGAACCGGCCGTGGGTGTGGGTGGTGCCGGCGGTCATCGTCGCCGCCACCTTCATGTGGTGGTTCCGCCCCGCATCCGGACACGGGTTCGATTTCGGTGTGTTCATGTTGCCTCGGCCCGCGGACGCCGGGCGGCTCCAGTCGGCGACGATCGTCGTGGCGGCCGGCTGCTATCCCATCCTGCTGACGGCGACCGCGATCGTCACCCTGTGGTGGGCGCGATCACGTCCTGCGGAGTCTCGTCGCAGGTCGGCGCCGATCCGCTAGCTCGCGCGACGGGTGACTACCCGGTGGCGACGTACTCTTGTCTCAGTCGACAGAACGGACACCGGCACGTCGCCGGACGACGGGATGGGGAATCTCAGTGTGGCTTCGGATACGGGTGTGGAGCCGCAAACGGCGATATGTCATCCGGCGCAATCGCCACCTGAACCTGACCTATCGCATCGCGGTCGGTCTCGTCGGGACGGTGGTGCTGGCGTGCGGCATCGTGGCCATTCCCTATCCCGGGCCCGGCTGGGTGATCGTCTTCATCGGTTTGGGCATCCTGGCCTCGGAATTCGCCTGGGCCCATCACGTACTGCAGTTCGGCCGCGCGAAGTACGACGCGTGGGTCGAATGGTTCAAACGCCGGCATTGGTCGGTGCAGGGTGTCTTCGCGCTCGGTACCTGCGCAATCGTGCTGGCGACGATGTGGATCCTGGGTGCGCTCGGAACCTTCGCCGGCTGGGTGAACGTCGACGCCGAGTGGCTGGCCAGCCCGATCTTCTGAGCTCGTACCGGGTCCGATGACCCGTCGCGGACCTGTGTGTGACGCGGTGGTCCACACCTGGCGTCGCATGGGTACCACGACCGCCAACCGCACCCGATACGATCAACACGCAGCCGCAACAGGTGTGGGTGCGCGCTCGCGTGCCCAGAGAACGCTAAGGAGACAACCCCGTGCCCGACGAAGTGTTGGTGACCAGCCCCGCGACAATCCGTGTACCGGCTGGCACCACTGCGGGTACCGCGTTGCACGCACACGAACTGCCGAACAAGGGACCGCAGGCGATCGTCGTCGTCCGTGACCCCGAGGGCACCCTGCGCGATCTGTCCTGGGCGCCCGACGTCGACACCGACGTCGAGCCGGTCCCGGCCGACTCCGAGGACGGGCGCAGCGTGATCCGGCATTCGGCCGCCCACGTGCTCGCGCAGGCGGTGCAGGAGCTGAACCCGAAGGCGAATCTCGGTATCGGACCGCCCATCGCCGACGGTTTCTACTACGACTTCGATGTAGCCGAGCCGTTCACCCCGGAGGACCTCAAAGCCCTCGAGAAGCAGATGAAGAAGATCATCAAGTCGGGGCAGCGGTTCTCTCGCCGGGTGTACGAGTCCAAGGACGCGGCACGTGCCGAACTCGCCGACGAACCGTTCAAGCTCGAACTGATCGACGACAAGGGTGCCGCCGACGACGACGAGATCATGGAGGTCGGCGGTGGTGAATTGACCGCCTACGACAACCTGAATCCGCGTACCGGCGAGGTGATCTGGAGCGATCTGTGTCGCGGTCCGCACGTCCCGACCACCAAGTACATCGCCGCCTTCACGCTGACCCGCAGTTCGGCGGCCTACTGGCGCGGCGACCAGAGCCTGGCCGACCTGCAGCGCGTGTACGGGACCGCCTGGGAGTCGACCGAGGCGATGGACCTCTACCTCGACCGCATCGCGGAGGCGGAGAAGCGTGACCATCGGCGCCTGGGGTCGGAGCTGGACCTGTTCAGCTTCCCCGACGAACTCGGTTCGGGTCTGCCGGTGTTCCACCCCAAGGGCGGCATCATCCGCAAGGAGATGGAGGACTACTCGCGCGAGCAGCACGCCGCCGCCGACTACGAATTCGTCAACACCCCGCACCTGACGAAGGGACATCTGTTCGAGGTGTCCAAGCATCTCGACTGGTACGCCGACGGCATGTTCCCGCCCATGCACCTCGACGCCGAGTACAACGAGGACGGCACGGTCCGCAAGCCCGGCCAGGACTACTACGTCAAGCCGATGAACTGCCCGATGCACAACCTGATCTACCGGTCGCGTGGACGGTCGTATCGGGAGCTGCCGCTGCGCCTGTTCGAATTCGGTTCGGTGTACCGCTACGAGAAGTCCGGTGTGGTGCACGGCCTGACCCGCGCCCGTGGTTTCACCCAGGACGACGCGCACATCTACTGCACGCAGGAGCAGGTGGTCGAGGAACTGACCACGACCCTGAACTTCGTGCTGCAACTTCTCAAGGACTACGGCCTCGACGACTTCTACCTCGAGCTGTCCACCAAGGACCCGAAGAAGTATGTCGGCTCCGACGAGGTCTGGGATGAGGCGACCGAGACTCTGCGTCAGGTCGGCGAGGCGTCCGGTCTGGAACTCGTGCCCGATCCGGGCGGCGCCGCCTTCTACGGCCCGAAGATCTCCGTGCAGGTCAAGGATGCGCTCGGCCGGACCTGGCAGATGTCGACGCTCCAGCTGGACTTCTTCGAACCGGAACTGTTCGAGCTGGAGTACACCGCGACCGACGGCACCAAGAAGCGTCCGGTGATGATCCACCGGGCCCTCTTCGGTTCCATCGAACGCTTCTTCGGCGTGCTGACCGAGCACTATGCCGGCGCCTTCCCGGTGTGGCTGTCGCCGGTGCAGGTCGTCGGTATCCCGGTCGCGGAGGCCTTCGCCGACCATCTGCAGGGAGTCGTCACCCGTCTGCGGTCGCGACGGATTCGCGCCGAGGTCGACTACTCCGACGATCGGATGCAGAAGAAGATCCGCAATCACACCACCGGCAAGGTGCCGTTCATGCTGCTGGCGGGTGAACGCGACGTCGAGGCGAACGCGGTCAGCTTCCGCTTCCGCGACGGCACCCAGGTCAACGGGGTGCCCGTCGACGACGCACTCAACGTCATCGAGGAGTGGACGCTGACCCGGCGCAACGACTCGCCGACCGCCGACAGCCTGACCGCGATGCTGGAACTGGTCAGGAAACGACGATGACTCCGGGGGCATCGGAGACTCCGGAGCTCGACCCCGACCGGCTGCAACGGTTGTGGACCCCGCACCGGATGAGCTACATCACCGCGGCGGCACCCAAGCGGGCCGTCGACGGTGGTGAGCTGACCGGTCACCCGTTCCTCGACATCCCGCGTATGTCGGATGAGGACGGGTTGATCGTCGCCCGCGGCGACACCGTGTACGCGGTGCTCAACCTGTATCCGTACAACCCCGGGCACACGATGGTCGTGCCCTACCGTCAGGTCGCCGATCTCGAAGACCTCACCGAGGCCGAGTCGAGGGAGCTGATGATCTTCACCCAGCGGCTGATCCGGGTCATCAAGTCGGTGTCCAACCCGGACGCCTTCAACGTCGGCCTGAATCTCGGTCTCTCGGCAGGTGGTTCGCTATCCGAACACATCCACCAGCACATCGTGCCGCGGTGGGCGGGTGATGCGAATTTCATCACCGTCGTCGGCGAGACCAAGGTCATCCCGCAGTTGCTGCGCGATACGCGCGCACTGCTCTCCGACGCCTGGCAGCATCTCGATGACTGACCGGATCCCGACCTCGTTCGGGCGGCTTGTGCGGGAAGGAGTTCGCGGATGCTGAGCATCCTGGGTCGGGCCTCGGTGTCCAAGGTCACCCTGCCGATCGGTCGGGGACTGTTGCGCACCGGCCTCACCCCTGACGGCATGACGTTGATCGGTACGGTCGCCACGATCGCCGCCGCCCTGACGCTCTTCCCGATAGGGCAGTTGTTCTGGGGCACGATGGTCATCTGGCTGTTCGTGATGTTCGACATGCTCGACGGTGCGATGGCCCGCGCCCGGGGTGGTGGCACCCGGTTCGGGGCCGTACTCGACGCCACCTGCGACCGGATCGCCGACGGCGCCATCTTCGCCGGCTTGGTGTGGTGGTGTGCGGTCACCGAACCGCATGAACTACTGCTGGTCGCGACATTGATCTGCCTGGTCACCTCGCAGGTCATCTCGTATGCGAAAGCGCGTGCGGAGGCGAGTGGACTCTACGGCGACGGCGGTCTGATCGAACGGCCGGACCGACTGATCATCGTGCTCGTGGGTGCCGGCTTGACCGGTCTCGGTCTGGACTGGGCGATCCATATCGCGATGTGGCTGCTGGCCGCAGGCAGTGTCATCACCGTCGGCCAGCGTATGTGGTCGATCTCGCGGTCGCCCGGCGCGCGGGACCTGATCCCGCTGACCCCGGCGCCCACCGCGGTGAGCGCCGACGACGACCGGGTGAGCTCCGACGACGACCCGACGCCCGGCCGCGACGAGCCGAAGGCGTCCTGACCCGATGGCTTCCTCGGATGATCTCTCGGTCGGCGCCCGGGCCGCCGATTTCGGCTACCGTGCCGGGTGGGCGGCCCTGCGCTACGCACCCGAGCGCGCCGCCCGACGCGCCTTCGACGCTGCCGGCGGCCTGGTCGGTCGTCGTAACGGCGGCCCTGATCAGTTGCGGCGCAACCTCGCCCGGGTGCTCGGCACCTCGCCGACCGAGGTTCCCGACGCCCTCGTCGCCGACGCGATGCGTAGTTACGCCCGCTACTGGCTGGAGGCGTTCCGTCTGCCGGCACAGGACCTGGCGCAGACGGCTCGGTCGGTGACCGTGCCCCCTGCTGATCGGGCTCGCCTCGACGCCGGACTGGCCCGGGGTAAGGGAGCGGTCCTGGCTCTGCCCCACACCGGCAACTGGGATATGGCCGGTGTCTGGCTGGTCCAGAACTACGGTCGCTTCGCCACGGTCGCCGAACGGTTGAAGCCGGAGTCGTTGTTCAACCGGTTCGTCGAGTACCGCGAATCCCTCGGCTTCGAGATCTTCCCGCTCAGTGGCGGTGAGCAGCCACCGTTCGGCCAACTCGCCGACCGACTGCGTGCCGGTGGCATCGTCTGCCTACTCGGGGAGCGTGACCTGGCCCGGCACGGGGTTCCGGTGACCTTCTTCGGCGAGCAGACGCGCATGCCGGCCGGATCGGCGCGACTGGCGATCGAGACAGGGGCCGCGCTGATCGCCGTGCACCACTGGTTCCTCGACGCCCCCCGCAGCCAGATTCTGTGCGGGGAGGAGATCGACGTGAGCGGTGGCGTCGAGGCCGCCACCCAGGCGCTCGCCGACGAGTTCGCGAAAAATATCGCCGCCCATCCACAGGACTGGCATATGCTGCAGCCGCTGTGGGAGTCGGACTGGACCGAACGGCAACGGGCCCGCATCGGTCCGGCGGGGGAGTCCGCATGAGGATCGGGATGATCTGCCCCTACTCCTTCGATGTGCCCGGCGGTGTGCAGGCACATGTCGTCGAACTCGCGCATGTCTTCATCGAACGCGGACACGAGGTCAGTGTGCTGGCTCCCGCGGCACCGGACACGGCGCTTCCCGACTATGTGGTTCGCGTCGGTTCCGCCCTGGCGATTCCGTACAACGGGTCGGTGTCCCGGGTGAACTTCAGCCCGGGCGGATACCGGCGGCTGCGCCGGTGGATCGCCGAGAACGCCTTCGACGTGCTCCATGTGCACGAGCCGAATTCGCCGAGTATCTCGATGCTGTCGCTGATGGTCGCATCCGGGCCGATCGTCACCACCTTCCACACCTCGACGTCGAAGTCGTTGTGGCTGAGCACTTTCCAGGCGGTACTGCGTCCGTATCACGAGCGGATCGCGGGCAAGATCGCGGTGTCGGAACTGGCCCGGCGCTGGCAGATGGAATCGCTGGGATCGGATGCAGTGGAGATCCCCAACGGCATCAACGTCGGGTCCTTCGCCGACGCCGAGCCGCTGGAAGGCTATCCGCGGGCCGGTGGCACGGTGCTGTTCCTCGGCCGGTTCGACGAACCACGCAAGGGGATCGACATTCTGATGCGGGCCCTGCCCGCGATCGTCGCCGAATTCCCCGACGTACGGGTTCTCGTCGTGGGCGGCGGTAACCAGCGTGCGCTGCGTCGGCGTGCGGGCGACCTCGCCGACCACCTGATCTTCCTCGGTCAGGTCGACGACGCGACCAAAGCGCGCGCCTTGCGCTCGGCCGATGTGTACTGCGCCCCCAACCTGGGTGGGGAGAGCTTCGGCATCGTGCTGGTCGAGGCGATGGCGGCGGGTGCCGCAGTCATCGCGAGCAGCCTCAACGCGTTCCGGCGGGTGCTCGACGACGGCCGGGCGGGCCGCCTGGTCGCCACCGGCTCTGCCGACGACCTGGCCACCGGGATCATCGAACTGCTCGCCGATCCCGACGCGCGGGCCGAACTGGTCCAGGCCGGACGGGTCCGCGCCGACCGTTACGACTGGTCGCGGGTCGCCGACCAGATCCTGCGCGTCTACGACACGGTGACCGTCGGCGCCGGACCTGTGGTGGTGTCGGACTGATGACCACCCTGGTGATCGTCGGTGTCGCGATCATGCTGCTCGGGATCGGCTGGGCCTATCAGACCGCCAACCGGCTCGACCGGCTCAATGTTCGGGTCGACCTGGCCCGGCAGTCGTTGCACGCGGCACTGGACCGGCGTTCGGTGGTCGCCCGCGCGATCGCCAGCGACATGGCCGCGGGCTCCGATCCGGTGGCGACGTCGCTGGCACGTGAGCTCGCGACCGTCGCCGACCGGGCGGAGCGGGTCGACCCGCCCGACCGGGAGGCCGCCGAGAACGCCCTGTCGGGGATCCTGGCGCGGACGGACTCCCGCGCGCGGCCGCCGGCGCTGATCGCTGAGCTGGCCGACGCCGAGACGCGGGTGATGATCGCCCGGCGGTTCTACAACGACGCGGTCCGCGATACGCGCAACCTCGCCGAGCGCCGACTGGTGCGCTGGCTGCGGCTTGGTGGTCATGCACAATTGCCGGTGTACTTCGAGATCATCGAGCGGGCCGGTCCGGGGAATCCGTGACCTGCCTCACCACATAGACTTAGGTAAACACCCGAGTGGACATGCCCGGGCGGGACGACCCGCGGATGCCGCGGCGACGACGAGGAGACATGGCAGTGAGTTCCAACGACACGACCGTTCCGGAGGTCGGACAGGGCACCGCACGCGTCAAGCGGGGCATGGCCGAGATGCTCAAGGGCGGCGTGATCATGGATGTGGTCACCCCCGATCAGGCGAAGATCGCCGAGGACGCCGGTGCGGTCGCCGTCATGGCTCTCGAGCGCGTGCCCGCCGATATTCGTGCGCAGGGTGGCGTTTCGCGGATGAGTGACCCGGACATGATCGACGGCATCATCTCGGCGGTCAGCATCCCGGTGATGGCCAAGGCCCGCATCGGCCACTTCGTCGAGGCGCAGATCCTGCAGAGTCTGGGTGTCGACTACGTCGACGAGTCCGAGGTCCTCACCCCGGCCGACTACGCCAACCACATCGACAAGTGGGCGTTCACCGTGCCTTTCGTCTGCGGTGCGACCAACCTCGGTGAGGCGTTGCGCCGTATCACCGAAGGCGCGGCGATGATCCGTTCCAAGGGTGAGGCCGGCACCGGTGACGTGTCGAACGCGACCACTCACATGCGGCAGATCCGCGACGAGATCCGCAGGCTGACCTCGCTGCCGAAGGACGAACTCTACGTCGCCGCAAAGGAATTGCAGGCACCGTACGAACTCGTCGCCGAGGTTGCGCAGGCGGGCAAGCTGCCGGTGACGCTGTTCACCGCCGGTGGTATCGCCACCCCGGCCGACGCCGCGATGATGATGCAGCTCGGCGCCGAGGGTGTGTTCGTCGGTTCAGGCATCTTCAAGTCGGGCAACCCGGCGCAGCGCGCCGCGGCCATCGTGCAGGCGACCACTTTCCACGACGATCCCGACGTGCTGGCCAAGGTGTCGCGCGGCCTGGGTGAGGCGATGGTCGGCATCAACGTCGACGAGATCCCGCAGCCGCACCGCCTCGCCGAGCGCGGGTGGTAATTCGCCCGATGGCCCCCGCAGGATTCGTACACACCGAACAGTCGACATGCCTGGCGTCCAAGGGCGTTGTGACCGGTAGGATCTGCTGATCATGAATGCGGCGACAATCGTCCGGGACGACCAGCGGTCGGGTACGGATTTCGTGGGGGATCTCCGGATCGAGTGGACGGCGGCGTGCAACGTCGGACGGGTCCGCGAGACCAATGAGGATGCGGCGCTGGCGTTGCCGGGCGTCTATCTGCTCGCGGACGGCATGGGCGGACACGACAGCGGTGAGCTCGCGAGCGAGGCGGCCCTGCTGACCCTGGCGCAGGCGCAGGCCGTCGACGGTCTGGCCGGCACGCAGAGCGCGCTCAACGCGCTACTCGTGCAGGCCCAGCAGCGGATCGGTGCGATCGAGACCGAATCCGACCGTCGGGCCGGAACGACCGCCACCGGCGTCGTCCTGGTGACCGAGGACGGGCAGCCGCACTGGCTGGTGCTCAACATCGGTGACTCGAGGACCTACCGCTACCAGAACGGCACCCTGAATCAGCTGACCACCGATCACTCGCAGGTGCAGGAGTTCATCGAGGCCGGCTTCCTCACCCCGGAACAGGCGCGGACCGATCCACGTCGCAATGTCATCACCCGTGCGCTCGGGGCAGGCATGGTCGACCCGGTCGCCGACTTCCGGGCCACCCCGGCCTACGCCGGTGACGTCCTGCTGATCTGCAGCGACGGCCTCACCGGGGAACTCCCCGACGAGGAGATCGCCGACATCCTGGCGGAGGCGGAGAGCTCCGAGCAGGCCGCGCAGCGGCTGGTGGACGCGGCGCTCGCACTGGGTGCACACGACAACGTGACCGTCATCGTGCTGACGGCACACGAATCGACCGAAACCCTGCCGATACCCGCGGTGGCCGACACGGCCGGTGATGTCGAGGCGTCCGCCGACGGGTCCGACGTCTGAGTGTGGTGAGTCGATGATGTCGGATCAGGAGGGGTTCACCGGTGCCACGGACCCGTCCCCGGACGGCCTGCCCGACGCGGTGATGACCTATGTGGAGTACTGCGGCGAACGGATGCCGCTGGACGCCGACCGCCGGTTCTTCATCGGCCGCGAGGCTGACCTGTCCATCGACGACAATCCGTATCTGCATCGTCGATTCCTGGTGGTGCACAACGAGAACGGGCTGTGGTGGCTGACCAATCTCGGTACCCACCTGTCGGCCAGCGTATCCGCGGGGGATGTCGGTTTCTCGGCGACACTCGGCCCGGGTGCGCGGATGCCGCTGGTGTTCGGTGAGACGACCATCGTCTTCACCGCCGGACCCACCACCTACGAGCTGAGTGTGTTCGCGCGGGCACCGCAGGTGCGGGCGGTCACCCGGCCCAATTTCGACGGTGGGCGCACCACCCAGGGTGTCCCGACGCTCACCGAGAGCCAGAAACTGCTGATCGTCGTGCTCGCCGAAGAGATCCTGCGCCGCGAGGGCACCGGGTCCAGCGCGATCCCGTCGTCGGCGAAGGCGGCGGCACGCCTGGGCTGGCCGCTGACGAAGTTCAACCGCAAACTCGACAACGTCTGCGACAAACTCGACCAGCTCGGTGTGTCGGGGATGCGTGCGGGCGGTGGCAAGCTGGCCACCAATCGCCGTACGAAGCTCGTCGAGTACGCGGTCTCGTCGCGCATCGTCACGCGTGCGGACCTGCCGATGATCGACGAAGAGGCCGCGCGCAACGCGGTCGGCTGACCGTCGAACCGCGCAACTCCGGGTTGGGTAGCCGATGGGTAGCGCCCATGGGTAGTGCCGCGAAAATTGTCTGCGTGTCGGGCTTGACATCAGATTTACCCCATCTGACCTGGGGTTTCATCATGGGTAGTTCTCCCCGGTGATAGGGGAGTTCTACCCATCGACCGACTGGTCAAACGCCCATAATCTTCTTTTCACAAGCACGGCGGACACCCCGTCCCGAAGCCCCCAAGTGAAGTGAAGAGGACACCGACATGACCGCAATCGCCCATCCCATCCCGTCCTTCGGCCGCATCAGCGACGCCCGTCGCCGGGCCGAGGCCGCCGCCCGCCGGCAGGAAGCGCTCGCCCGGCTGGCCGCACGGCGGATGCCGCTGCCCGGTCAGCCGGTCGCCTCGGCACAGTCGCCGCGGATGGTGCTCGTCGCCGATCCGGCCGAGGCCGACCCGGTGGAGATCGAACCCGAGCGTCCGGTGCTGCCGAAGCCGAACCTGACCTCCCGTGAGATCGAGGTGCTGCGCACCTGGATGCTCGTCGATTCCAAGCCTGCCGTCGCTCAGCAGCTGTTCATCTCGCTCGGCACTGTCAACACCCACCTGACCCGCATCCGCGCCAAGTACACCGAGATCGGCCGCCCGGCCCCGACCAAGGCGTCGCTGGTCGCACGTGCCGTCCAGGACGGGATCATGACGCTCGACGAGCTGTGACCCGCGGATCGGGGTGCGGCGGTGGCGGACAGCCCCGCCCACGACAGGCCCCGATCCGCAGGTAGGCGATACTGGATTTCGTGGCAGCCATCGAGGACATCCTTCACGTCGAGCGGATCGAGACCGACATCTATCGCGGTCCGGCCTTCCCGAGTCATCTCGCTCGCACCTTCGGCGGTCAGGTCGCCGGCCAAGCACTGATGTCGGCGACGCGAACCGTGTCCGAGGAATTCCAGGTGCATTCGCTGCACGGCTACTTCCTCCGGCCCGGAAATCCTGATCTACCCGCGGTCTTCCTGGTCGACCGCATCCGCGACGGACGATCGTTCGTCACCCGCCGGGTCACCGGCATCCAGGACGGTGAGGCCATCTTCATGATGTCGGCCTCCTTCCACATCACCACCGACCAGGGTTACGACCACCAGGACCGCATTCCGCCAGTGCCTGCGCCCACCGATCTACCCGACCGGCTCGATGATCTGCCGGCGGACGAACAAGCCGTTTTCCGTGAGTGGGGCAATTTCGACCTGCGCATCGTGCCGCGCGAACAGATGGTCACCTCGGAGTACTTCGCCGCCCAGCAGCGCGTGTGGTTCCGCTACCGTCATCGGCTGCCCGACGATCAGGTCTTCCATGTCGGAACCCTCGCCTATATGAGCGATATGACGCTCCTCGGGTCGTCACGGGTGCCACATCCCGACGACAACCCGCAGGTCGCCTCGCTAGACCACGCAATGTGGTTCATGCGGCCCTTCCGTGCTGATGAGTGGCTGCTCTACGACCAGACCTCGCCGTCGGCGGCCTCCGGCCGGGCGCTCACCCAGGGACGCATCTTCGATACCGCCGGCCGGATGGTCGCCGCGGTCACCCAGGAGGGGCTGGCCCGCCTCGGCCGCGAGATGCCCGCCGACCAGCACGCTCGGCCGACCCGATGACCGTGACGCGACCCCGTGTCGGGGTACTTGCGCTGCAGGGAGACGTGCGCGAACACGTCCACGCCCTGACCGCCTCCGGGGCCGATGCGACCCCCATCCGCCGACCGGCGGAACTCGCCGCGATCGACGGGATCGTCATTCCGGGCGGCGAATCGACCACGATGAGCAAGCTGCTGGGCATCTTCGATCTGTTCGATCCGCTGCAGCAGGCGCTCAACGACGGCCTACCCGCCTACGGTTCGTGCGCCGGGATGATCATGCTGGCGACCACCATCCTCGACACCCGACCCGATGCGCGCCATCTCGATGCGCTCGATATCACTGTGCGGCGCAACGCTTTCGGTCGTCAGGTGGAGAGTTTCGAGACCGATCTCGACTTCATCGGGATCACCGACGCGCCGGGTGCGGACCCGATGCGGGCGGTCTTCATCCGCGCCCCGTGGGTGGAGGCGGTGTCCCCGGACGTGCAGGTGCTGGCCACCGTGCCTGCCGGTCCCGCGCAGGGACGGATCGTCGCGGTCCGGCAGGGCAATATCCTGGCCACCTCGTTTCATCCCGAGGTGACCGGTGACAGACGAGTACACGAATACTTCGTGTCGATGGTGCGCCGGTAATATCATCGCCGACGCAGCAGAGAGACACCCAGAAGCGATATACGCAGAGACCGACGCACTCGACAACAGCGGGGCCGGCACGGACCGCGACCCACGGTGCGACCGGCGCAGGGAAGGACGGACATGAGCGGCCACTCCAAATGGGCCACCACCAAGCACAAGAAGGCGGTCATCGACGCCAAGCGCGGCAAGATGTTCGCCAAGCTGATCAAGAACATCGAGGTGGCGGCCAGGACCGGCGGCGGTGACCCGGCGGGCAACCCGACCTTGTTCGACGCCATCCAGAAGGCGAAGAAGTCGTCGGTCCCCAACGACAACATCGAACGCGCCCGTAAACGTGGTGGTGGCGAGGAAGCCGGCGGCGCGGACTGGCAGACCATCATGTACGAGGGCTACGGACCCAACGGGGTGGCGGTCCTCATCGAATGTCTGACCGACAACCGCAACCGGGCCGCGGGCGAGGTGCGCACCGCGATGACCCGCAACGGCGGCAACATGGCGGATCCGGGGTCGGTTTCCTATCTGTTCACCCGCAAGGGTGTGGTGACGCTGGAGAAGAACGGTCAGTCCGAGGACGACGTGCTGATGGCGGTTCTCGACGCCGGTGCCGAAGAGGTCTCCGAACTCGGCGACACCTTCGAGATCGTGAGCGAACCCGGTGATCTGGTCGCGGTGCGTTCCGCGCTGCAGGATGCCGGCATCGACTATGACTCCGCCGAGGCCAGCTTCCGCGCCTCGGTCGAGGTCGCCGTCGACGCCGACGGGGCACGCAAGGTGTTCAAGCTGATCGACGCACTCGAGGATTCCGACGACGTGCAGAACGTCTACAGCAACGTCGACATCTCCGACGTGGTGCTCGCCGAACTCGAGAACGACTGACTTCGGCCGCCTCATACGACCACGCACGCCCGGGACTGCACTGGTCCCGGGCGTGCTGTCACTTCGGCGTGACGCGGGTGGTCCCGATCGCCGGCGATGCGGTGTGTTGTCGGGGGAGTTGTCGGCCCGTCCCGCTAGAATCTCGAACAACTGTTCGGCTCATTCGGGAGGTTCGTGTGCGCGTCATGGGGGTCGACCCGGGTCTCACTCGGTGCGGTATCGCCCTGGTCGAGTCGGGCCGGGGCCGGTCGGTCACCGCTCTCGACGTCGACGTGGTCCGCACGCCGTCGGATATGGAGTTGTCCGCACGTCTGCTGGCGATCCACACCGCGGCGAGTCACTGGCTCGATGTGCATCAACCCGACGTCGTCGCCATCGAACGCGTCTTCGCCCAGAATCAGGTGTCGACGGCGATGGGTACCGCGCAGGCCGGTGGTGTCATCGCACTGGCCGCAGCCCAGCGTGACGTGCCGGTCCGGTTCCACACTCCCTCCGAGGTGAAGGCCGCGGTCACCGGCAGTGGCCGCGCAGACAAGGCGCAGGTCACGCTGATGGTGACCCGGATTCTCGGAATGCAGACCAAACCGAAACCCGCCGACGCCGCCGATGCGCTGGCATTGGCGATCTGCCACTGCTGGCGCGGTCCGATGGCCGAGCGGATGGCCCAGGCACAACGACAGGCCGAGCAGGCCGCGGCACGTCATCGTGAGCGCATCGCGGCGGCGCGCAAGGAGAGGAGCGCATGAGCATGATCGCGTCGGTTCGTGGTCCGGTGGTCGAGATCGCCCTCGACCACGCCGTAATCGATTGTGCCGGAGTAGGTTACCGGGTCCTTGCGACCCCGGCCACACTGTCCCGGCTGCGTCGTGGTGAGGAGTCGACACTCCTGACGTCGATGATCGTGCGTGAGGACTCGATGACGCTCTACGGCTTCACCGAACCGGATGCGCGCGCGCTGTTCGCGCTGTTGCAGACGGTGACCGGAGTCGGCCCGCGCCTGGCGATGGCGACGCTCGCAGTCCTCGAACCCGACGCCCTGCGCCGTGCGCTCGCCGACTCCGACACCAAGGCGCTGACCTCGGTGCCCGGTGTCGGTAAACGGGTCGCCGAACGGCTCGTCGTCGAACTGCGCGACAAGGTCGACCGGCCCAGCGGCGCCGCGGCCGATGGTGGCGCGGCGCCGTCCGGGGTCGCGGGCCAGGTGGCCGAGGCGCTGGTCGGACTCGGCTTCACCGCCGCGCCGGCGGAGAAGGCCGTCGCGTCGATTCTGTCCGACGAGCCGTCCGCCGACGCCTCGATCGTGCTGCGACGCGCGCTCACGATGCTCGGTAAGGCGTCCTGATGGGCGGGGATTTCGACTACTACGACCCGGCGGCGGGGGATACGGGGGAGCGGGAGGTATCGGCTCGTCCGGTGCGCGCCGACGGCGACTTCGACGCCGGTCTCCGGCCACGGTCGCTGGCCGATTTCATCGGTCAGCCGCGGGTGTGTGAACAGCTCGAATTGGTCCTACACGGGGCCAAGGGCCGAGGTAGCACCCCGGACCACATCCTGCTGTCGGGTCCGCCCGGACTGGGCAAGACCTCCCTCGCGATGATCATCGCCGCCGAGATGGGTGCGGCGATCCGCGTCACCTCCGGTCCGGCCCTCGAGCGGGCGGGCGACCTGGCGGCGATGCTGTCGAATCTGGTCGAGGGTGATGTGCTGTTCATCGACGAGATCCACCGCATCGCGCGGCCCGCCGAGGAGATGCTGTACCTGGCCATGGAGGACTTCCGGGTCGACGTGGTGGTCGGCAAGGGCCCCGGAGCGACGTCGATTCCCCTCGACGTGGCGCCGTTCACGCTGGTCGGCGCGACGACCCGGTCCGGTTCGCTGACCGGACCGCTACGTGACCGGTTCGGTTTCACCGCGCATATGGAGTTCTACGACACCGACGAATTGGTGCATGTCATCCGGCGCTCGGCGGGCATTCTCGGCATCGATCTGCGCGACGACGCGGCAACCGAGATCGCCGGCCGCTCGCGCGGTACCCCGCGTATCGCGAACCGGCTGTTGCGTCGTGTCCGCGATTACGCCGAGGTTCGCGGCGACGGCACGGTGACGGTGGGGATCGCGCAAGCCGCCCTGGCCGTCTACGACGTCGACAAACTCGGTTTCGACCGGCTGGACCGTGCTGTTCTCGACGCCCTGATCAGGGCATTCGGTGGCGGTCCGGTCGGGGTGTCGACGCTGGCGGTCGCGGTCGGTGAGGAACCGGCAACCGTGGAAGAGGTGTGCGAACCGTTCCTCGTCCGCGCCGGGATGATCGCCCGCACGCCGCGCGGCCGCGTTGCCACCGCGGCGGCCTGGCATCACCTCGGACTGGTGCCTCCGGCCGGTGCGCTCAACGCGACCTTCGGGGCCCGACCCCGCGACATCGGCGGCGGCCTGTTCGACGATCCGTGACCTGCTCGGGCGAGGTCCCGACAACGGCAATATGAGGTCCCGACAACGGCAATATCGGACATCGATGCCAGGCATGGCACACTGTGTACTGGCACTGACCGCGCTGATCGTCGCACCATGCCGGGTGTTCGATGTCGGTTCGGCGCCCGTATCGATCGTCGATACGGTCATCACATCGCGATAAGGATTGACGTTCTCCAATGGAGTCATTGCTCTTCCCCCTCCTGCTGGCACTGCTGGCTGTTTTCATGTTCATGACGATGCGCAAGCAGAAGAAGCGCATGGGCGAGATGCAGGAGATGCAGGGCTCGGTGACCACCGGTACGCGGATCCAGCTGACCTCGGGTCTGTACGGCACCGTGATCGACGCCTCGTCGTCGGACGTCATCGACGTCGAGATCGCCACTGGCATCGTCACCCGCTGGAATCGTCTCGCGGTCATGCGTGTCATCCCGACCGAGGAAGCCGCGGCCACCTACGCCGGGTATGAGGCTCCCGAGTCCGACGACGACGATTTCGATGCCCTCGCCGACGATCACGATGGCGATACCACCGACAGCGCCGTCGAGGCGGACGACCGCGACAAGCGCGACGACAAGTAGCCCGACCACCGGACGGCCGGAATCCGGCATCCGGCGCGACACGGACTTCCGGTGCCACCGCGGCGAATGACCGTCGCGGTGGACCGGTACGGTTACCGGTTGCGTACACCGGAGTGACGCGAGCGACGGACCACGTCGCCGCGCAGTCAAAGGAGACCTGAACAGCAGTGACCACATCTCGCCGGGCTTCGGCAGGTCCGCGGAGGGGGAAGCGGTCGGCACCCGCCCGCGAGATCCCACCGTGGCGTCCTCTCGCCGTCTTCATCATCTTGCTCGCGGTCGTCTACGGCCTGATCTTCTTCACCGGCTCGAAATCGCTGGAACCGAAGCTCGGCATCGACCTGCAGGGCGGTACTCGGGTCACGCTCACCGCGCGCACCGAGAACGGTAAGGCGCCGACCCGCGATCAGCTCGACAAGGCCAAGCAGATCATCGAGAAGCGTGTGAACGGTCTCGGCGTGTCCGGCTCCGAGGTGGTCGTGAACGGCGACAACCTGGTCATCACCGTGCCCGGCGAAGACGGTGACCAGGCGAAGACCCTGGGCCAGACGGCCCGGCTGTTCGTTCGTCCGGTGGTCGGCCAGCCGATCGCCGCACAACCCCAAGCGCCCAAACCGCCTGCGCAACCCGCGCCGAACGCCGACCCGCAGGCAGAAGCGAAGAAGGCCATCGACGAGCAGCGCAAGCTTCGGCAGGCGCCCGCCGATGCCGACCAGGCCCGTCTGACCCAGCTGCAGGAACAGATGGCGAAGATCGACTGCTCGACGCAGACGCGTGACCCGCTCGCCGGTAACGACGTACCCGACCAGTACCTCGTCGCCTGTTCGGAAAAGGGTGACGCGGTCTATCTGCTCGGCCCACAGATCATCGACGGTCGCGATATCAAGACCGCGAGTTCGGGAACCGACCCGCAGACCGGCGAGTGGATCGTCACCCTGGAGTTCAACGACAAGGCCGGTGACTTCTGGGCGGGTTACACCGCGAAGAGCCGCGGCACCCAGACCGCCTTCACCCTGGACTCGGCCGTGGTGTCGGCACCGCAGATCAACGAGGCGATCCCCGGTGGCAAGACCCGGATCAGTGGTGGGTCGCAGGATCCGTTCACCGAGAGTTCGGCGGGCGACCTGGCGAATGTCCTCAAATACGGGTCGCTGCCCTTGTCCTTCACCCCGTCGGATGCGGAGACCGTGTCGGCGACCCTCGGGCTGTCCTCGCTGCGCGCCGGCCTGATCGCCGGTGCGGTCGGGCTCATCGCGGTCCTGTTGTATGCGCTGGCCTACTACCGCATGCTGGGTCTGCTGACGGTCGCCTCGCTGATCCTGGCCGGCGCCATGGTCTACGGCATCATCGTGCTGCTCGGCCGATGGATCGGCTTCACCCTGGACCTGGCCGGTATCGCCGGCCTGATCATCGGTATCGGCATGACCGCCGACTCCTTCGTCGTCTACTTCGAACGGATCAAGGACGAGATACGCGAGGGCAGAACGTTCAGATCCGCAGTACCGCGCGGCTGGGCGAGCGCGCGCCGCACCATCTGGTCGGGTAACGCGGTCAGCTTCATCGCCGCCGCCGTCATCTACGTGCTCGCCATCGGCGAGGTGCGTGGCTTCGCGTTCACCCTTGGTCTGACCACCATCCTCGACGTCGTCGTGGTGTTCCTGGTCACCCATCCGCTGGTGGTCCTCGCAAGCCGTTCGGCCTTCCTGTCGAAGCCGAGTGTCAACGGACTCGGCGCGGTCACGGAGGTGGCGCGACGTCGACGTGTCGCCGCGCACAAGCCAGTTCCCGAGGCGGAAGGATCGGTGCGATGACGGATTCCACCAAGCATTCGGCGGACCCCGCCGAGGCCACAGCCGTCGAGTCGTCGGATGCCGACTTCGTCGCCGACCGGCAACGATCGTTCCTGTCCCGGCTGTACACCGGTACCGGCGCGTTCGAGATCATCGGACGTCGGCGCAACTGGTACATCGTGACCGCGCTGATCATGCTGATCTGCGCGCTGTCCATCATCTTCCGGGGCTTCACCTTCGGTATCGAGTTCGAAGGCGGTACCCAGATCTCGGTGCCCGCGTCGTCGCAGGTGACCGCCGATGCGGTCGAGACCACCGTCACGCAGGCGCTCGGGCACGCGCCGGACACCGTGCAGACCGCGGGTTCGGGGTCGTCCAAGACGATCCAGGTGCGTACCACCACCCTTGAAGAAGGGCAGGGTGCGGCCGTCGTCAAGGGGCTGACCAGCACGTTCGGACCTGAACTGACGCGTGACGAGATCAGTATCTCCGAGGTCAGCTCGACCTGGGGTCGTGAGATCACCGAGAAGATGCTGATCGCACTCGCGGTGTTCCTGGTGATCGTGTTCGTCTACATCGCCGTCCGGTTCGACCGGGAGATGTCGGTGGCGGCCCTGGCGTCGCTGCTCTTCGACATCGTCGCGACTGCGGGCATCTACTCGCTGGTGGGCTGGGAGGTCACGCCTGCGACCGTCATCGGCCTGCTGACCATCTTGGGCTTCTCGCTCTATGACACCGTGGTCGTCTTCGACAAGGTGGCCGAGAACACCCGGTCGGTGTTGCAGACCAGCCGTCGGACCTACGCCGAGCAGGCGAACCTGGCGGTCAACCAGACCCTGATGCGTTCGATCAATACCACCATCATCTCGGTGCTGCCGATCATCGCGCTGATGGTCATCGCGGTGTGGATGCTGGGTGTCGGCACGCTCAAGGATCTCGGCCTGATCCAGCTGGTCGGTGTCGTGGTCGGCGCCTATTCGTCGATCTTCCTCGCGGCGCCGCTGCTGGTCACGCTCAAGGAGCGCCGTGACGACATCGGCAGGCACACCCGCAAGGTGCTCGCCCGGCGGGTGGCTCTCGACTCGGGGGCCGAGCCGGAGGCGTTCGTCTCCAGCCGGAAGGCATCGAAGGCGGCGCGGGGTCGCGACGCCGACGACGCCGATCGCGCGGTGCCCACCGGAAAACGCGGACGCACGCGTTAGTCTCGGCACGTGACGACACGGACCCGGACCTATCTCCGTGCCCTGATCGCCGTGGTCGGTGTCGCCTTGGTGGCCGGCACGGTCACCGCCTGTGGCGACGACGGGCCGCCGACCATCGACTACGCCGTCGACGCCCGGATCGCGAGCTACAACGCCAACACCATCGGTGGAAACGCCGACGGTGTGCTGATGGTGACCGGCCGGATCCAGCCCGGGTTCAGCTTCCTCGGGGCGTTCGGGCAGGTGATCCCCGACCACGACGTAGGGACGGTGACTCGCGCGCCGGGAAGCGTGCTGTCGTTGCGGTACGAGTTCGCTCCGGAGGCGGTGTTCTCCGACGGCACGGCCCTCGACTGTGACGACCTGGTGTTGGCCTGGGCCGCGATGAGTGGCCGTTTCGCCGCGTTCCGACCGGCGACCACCGCCGGATATCGCGATATCGCGTCGGTCGACTGTGCGGCGGGGGAGCGTACCGCCGTGGTCCGGTTCAAACCGGGTCGCGCGTACCAGAATTGGGCGGCTCTGTTCGGGGCCGGGACATTGCTACCCGCCCATGTGGTGGCCCGTGACGCCGGTGTCGGCGACGTACTGACCCCGATCCGCGCGGGGGCGCAGGCCACGGTCGCCGGGATCGCGAAATCCTGGAACGACGGTTTCGCGCTCAAACCCGGTCCGGTTGACGCCACTCGCTTCCCGTCGGCCGGTCCGTACCGGGTCGACCGATATTCCAAGACCGATGGTCTGGTCCTCGTCGCGAACGACAAATGGTGGGGCGACAAACCGCGTACGGGCCGGATCGTGGTGTGGCCGCGACAGACCGACGCCACCCGTCGACTGCCCGCAGGCCGCTACGATGTCGCCGATGTGACCACCGGGATGATCGACGGTGAGATGTCCGGCAGCAACGGCAGTTCCGTCCCGGGCCGGGCGCTGGCGGTCGAGCAGCTCGTGCTGGCGGGGCGGGGGATCGCCGCCGACCCACTGGTCCGGCAGGCCTTCGCCTCCTGCGTGCCCCGCGAGACGTTGGCCAAACGGTTCGGCGACGGCGGACGACTGTGGAATCAGCGCATCCTGTCTCCGGCCGACAACACCGCGGGCGCCATCAACGGCGAGTTCGGCCGTCGCTACCTGCGACCCGATCCCGCACGATCGCGCGCCCTGTTGCAGCAGCGGGCACAGGCCGGTGCGTCGGGACCGGTCCGGATCCGGATTGCCTACCTTGCGCCGACGACGCGTCGCGCGCAGATGGTCGCCGCGATCGCCGGTGCATGCCAGGCGGTCGGCATCGAGGCTATCGACGCGTCGGCCCCCGACATCGACGTGACCGCGCTCGGTACCGGCTTCGACGCATTGCTGGTCGCCGGGGGTGCGAGTATGTCGGCCGCCGGTGCCGCCGACCCGGTCGGGGCCGCCTACGCGCTGCGTGCCGGTGATCCGTCGAATCTGTCCGGATTTCGCGATCCGCAGGTGAGTGGTGCGGTCGACGCGCTGGCCGTGGCGAATGCGCCGGGCGACCGGTTGCCGCTGATCCGGGCGATCGAGAACGCGGCCTGGTCGGCGTTGCCCACCATCCCGCTGTTCGCGGCCCCCCGTACGCAACGTTGGAATGACAGGACTGGCGCCGTGGTCGCGGGATATGCCCGCAGCGGTACCGGATGGAATATGGATCGGTGGACTCTAGGTGACAACTGACGACCCCTGGGGCGACGCCGTCGCCGGCCCCACCGCCGAGGTGACCGAGCGCGCACTCGCGGCGGCGCGCACGGCCATCACCCGGCATGCACGGGTGGTGGACGATTTTCCCGGTCCGGGTATCTCGTTCAAGGATCTGACGCCGGTCCTCGCCGACGGAGATGCGCTCGCGGCCGTCGTCACGGCCCTGACGCACGGTTGCGCCGGTATCGACCTGGTCGCGGGTATCGATGCTCGCGGGTTCCTGCTCGGCGGTGCGGTCGCGCGCGAACTCGGCGTTGGCGTCTTGGCGGTACGCAAGGGTGGCAAGCTGCCACCGCCGGTGAAGTCGGTGTCCTACGCGCTCGAGTACGGCACCGCGGTGCTGGAGATCCCGGCCGACGGCCTCGACCTGACCGGTCGTCGGGTCCTGTTGGTCGACGACGTCCTGGCGACGGGCGGCACGATCGTCGCCGCCGCGGAACTGCTGGCGGGTGTCGGCGCAGATGTGGTCGGGGTCGCGGTCATCATGGAACTCGTCGCGCTGGGTGGCCGTGCCGCGATCGGGCGGGGGATCGGCGACGCGGTCCCGGTACATTCGGTCGCACTCGACTGACTCGCCCGGCGGGCCCGGCGCCCACCTCATTCCCGATCTGATTCACTCGCGGCACTAAGCTTGACAGAATCGGGTCCTCGGGCGGGCCCCACGGCGGTGTCGCTGCCCGGGGCCGACGACGAGGCGGAAGGAGGAGGTCGATGACCGACGAAGTCGACGCGGCCGAAGCCGGTGACGGTGGTCGATCCGTGTCCGCGGTGGGGCCGGTGGCCTCGGCGGCCGAGTCCGGTGCCGGGACGCAGAACGTGACGGTCGCCCCGGCGCACACCTCGTCCGCCTCGCGGCGCGTCCGGGCCCGCCTGGCGCGGCGGATGACCGCGACTCGTTCACAGGTTCGCCCGGTCCTGGAACCGCTGGTCACGCTGCATCGTGAGATCTACCCGAAGGCTGATGTCGCGTTGCTGCAACGCGCCTACGACATCGCCGAGGAACGTCATCGCGGGCAGAGTCGCAAGTCCGGCGATCCCTACATCACGCATCCGCTCGCGGTCGCGACGATTCTCGCCGACCTGGGCATGGACACCACCACGCTGGTGGCGGCGCTACTACACGACACGGTCGAGGACACCGGCTACACGCTGGAGGCGCTCGAATCCGAGTTCGGTGCGGAGGTCGCGCATCTCGTCGACGGGGTCACCAAACTGGACAAGGTGGCCCTCGGATCGGCCGCCGAAGCGGAGACCATCCGCAAGATGATCATCGCGATGGCGCGTGATCCACGGGTGCTCGTCATCAAGGTCGCCGACCGTCTGCACAATATGCGCACGATGCGTTTCCTGCCGCCGGAGAAGCAGGCGCGTAAGGCTCGCGAGACGCTGGAAGTCATTGCACCCCTTGCTCATCGCCTCGGAATGGCGACGGTGAAGTGGGAGCTGGAAGACCTTTCCTTCGCGATTCTCCATCCGAAGCGGTACGAGGAGATCGTGCGTCTCGTCGCCGATCGGTCGCCGTCGCGCGACACCTACCTGGCCCGGGTGCGCGCCGACATCAACAACGCCTTGTCGGCGGCGCGGATCAACGCGGTGGTCGAAGGGCGCCCCAAGCACTATTGGTCGATCTATCAGAAGATGATCGTCAAGGGCCGCGACTTCGACGACATCCACGACCTCGTGGGCATGCGGATCCTGTGTGACGAGGTGCGTGACTGCTACGCCGCGGTCGGCGTCGTCCATTCGTTGTGGCAGCCGATGGCCGGTCGGTTCAAGGACTACATCGCCCAGCCCCGCTTCGGTGTCTACCAGTCCTTGCACACCACGGTCATCGGTCCCGAGGGTAAGCCGCTGGAGGTGCAGATCCGGACGCAGGAGATGCACCGGACCGCCGAATTCGGTATCGCCGCGCACTGGCGGTACAAGGAAAGTGGCTACAAGGACCGTCGCGGCGGCACCAAGTCGGGCCGACGATCCGATGTCGCCGAAGTCGACGACATGGCATGGATGCGGCAGCTGCTCGACTGGCAGCGGGAAGCGGCCGACCCCGGTGAGTTCCTGGAGTCGTTGCGCTACGACCTCGCGGTTCGGGAGATCTTCGTCTTCACCCCCAAGGGTGACGTGATCACCCTTCCCACCGGGTCGACGCCCGTCGACTTCGCCTACGCGGTGCACACCGAGGTTGGACACCGGTGCATCGGCGCACGGGTCAACGGCAGGCTGGTCGCGCTGGAGCGTCAGCTGGAGAACGGTGAGGTCGTCGAGGTCTTCACCTCGAAGGCACCCAACGCCGGTCCTACCAAGGACTGGCAGAACTTCGTCGTTTCGCCGCGGGCCAAGGCGAAGATCCGGCAGTGGTTCGCCAAGGAACGTCGCGAGGAGGCTCTCGAAACCGGCAAGGACGCTATCGCCAAGGAGGTCCGTCGCGGCGGACTTCCCTTGCAGCGGTTGATGAATGCCGAGACGATGAGTGCGATCGCGCATGAGCTGCGGTATGCCGACGTCACCGCGCTCTATACCGCGGTCGGCGAGAACCACGTCTCCGCACAGCATGTGGTGAGCAGACTCGTCGCCTCGCTGGGTGGCATCGACGACGCCGCCGAGCAGATTGCCGAGCGATCGACTCCGTCGACGATGCCTGCCCGGCGTCGCCAGGGGGGCGATGCGGGAGTCGTCATCGAGGGCGTCGACAACGTGCTGATCAAACTGGCGAAGTGCTGTACGCCGGTGCCCGGTGACGCGATCCTCGGCTTCGTCACGCGCGGTGGCGGTGTCAGCGTGCACCGCACCGACTGCACGAACGCGTCGTCACTGCGAGAACAGTCCGAACGGCTGATCGAGGTGTCGTGGGCGCCGTCATCCGAATCGGTATTCCTGGTGGCCATCCAAGTGGAGGCGCTGGACCGACATCGCCTGCTGTCCGACGTCACCAAGGTGCTCGCCGACGAGCGTGTGAACATCCTGTCGGCATCGGTGACCACCAGTCGGGATCGGGTCGCGGTCAGCAAGTTCACCTTCGAGATGGGCGATCCGAAACATCTCGGCCACGTGTTGAACGTGGTGCGCAACGTCGAAGGTGTCTACGACGTGTACCGGGTGACCTCGGCGGCCTGACGCGGCCACCCGGGGACCGACTGCCGCGACTCCACAGACGACGAACGCCGGTCGGGATATCCCGGCCGGCGTTCGTCGTGTCCGCGGTGCACGCGCGCTATGACTCCGTGAGCTGCGGCTATTCGACGGTTGCGGTCTCGATGGTGATCGGGATCTTGGGTTCGCCGTCCTGCGCCTTCGGATTCCCGGGGGTCGGGGTGACGCCACCTGCGTACACCTTGTCGAGCACCTTGAGTCCGGCCTCGTCGACGGTCCCGACGACCGCGAAGTTCGGCGGCAGCTGGCTGTCTTGGACGACGAAGAACATCTGCGCCGAACCCGAGTTGGTGACCGGCTGCTGACCGTACGCCGAGCCCTCGCGGTTACTGTTGGCGATCGCCACCGTGCCGCGTGGGTACACCACCGCCTGCGGTGCTCCGGTGTCCGGGCTCGGCTGGCCGACAGGCTTGAGATGCGTCGGCGGTTCGTCGATGGTGCTCCAGGTCGGGCTGCCGAAACCGGTGCCGGTCGGGTCGCCGCACTGCAGGACCTTCAACGTGTCCGCGGTGGTGAGACGGTGGCAATCCGAACCGTTGTAGTAGCCGTTCTCGACGAGGGACAGCACGGCCGCGGTGTTGCAGGGCGCGGTGTCACGCGTGAAGGTGGTCGGTATCGGGCCCTGGTTGGTGGTGAACAGGACCTGCTCGGTGCCCTCCTTGAGTGCCTGGTCGCCCGGGCGCGGAGCATCCTTCTGCTTCTTCGCGGCAGCCTGGACCTTGGCCAGCTCATCCTTCATCTGTTGGCGCTCTTCAGGTTTGAGCGGGCCGACGCGCTGTTCGTACTCCTCGATGCTGCTGGGCAACTGGGCGAACTTGTTCTCCTGGTCGAAATGCTCGCAGGACGTCCAGCGCGCGGCCTCACGGTCGTCGAGGATCTTCTTGACGACGACGGTGGTCACCGTCGCGACCAGGGCGACGGCCACCGCGGCCGACACCGAGATAAGTACGACCTTGCGTTTGTGGCGAGCACGCTGCTCGGCCTCGAGCCGATCGGTCAGCTTGCGTTTGGCGGCCTCACGGCGCTCGGTGTTCGACAGCACGGTGTCGACTACCGCGGTGTCCTCGCCTGCGGTGTCGGCCGCGTCGGAGGTGTCGGCCGTGTCGGGGGTGTCGCCGATCGGGTCATCCTGGGTCTTGTCGTCCCTGGGCTCGTCTTTGCTCGACACGCTCTTCACGCCCTCCCTGATGCAGTGTCATGGACTACCGGCTATGGCGCCGGACACCCATGCAGTCTGCCAGCCCGACCTGTGAACTGCCCGCACCGGGTCGATGACACAATGAGTGTCATGCTGATCACCGGTTTCCCGGCAGGGATGTTCCAGACCAATTGCTATCTGGTCGCCACCGGAGGCGGATCCGAGGCAGTCATCATCGACCCTGGTCAGGATGCGGCCCCCACGGTGCGCTCGCTGCTGGCCGAACATGAGCTCACGCCGGTCGCGGTCCTGCTCACCCATGGCCACCTCGATCACACCTGGAATGCGCAGGAACTCAGCGACGAGTATTCGATCCCGGCCTACATCCATACCGACGACCGTCCGATGCTGGCCGACCCGGGAAAGGGCATCGGCCGCGCGCTCGGCGCGATGATCGGCGACACCGTGTTCCGTGAACCGGAGAAGGTCATCGAGTTCGTCGACGGTGAGGCCGTCGAGATCGCCGGTATCCGTTTCACCGTGGATCTCGCGCCCGGTCATACCCGCGGATCGGTTCTGCTGGGTATCGAGGTACCGGTTCCGGTGGAGGACACCGGGCCCGACACACCCGAGACGGTGCCGGTCTGCTTCTCCGGTGACGTACTCTTTGCCGGGTCGATCGGTCGCACCGATCTGCCCGGTGGCGACCATCAGCAGTTGCTCGACTCGATCGCCGCGAAGCTGCTGCCGCTGCCCGATCACACCCAGGTGCTGCCCGGACACGGACCGCAGACCTCGATCGGAGCCGAGCGGGCGACCAACCCATTCCTGGTGGATCTGCCGGGAGCGTCGAAGAAGGGACGATACGGACTGTGAGCGGAGCATTTCAGGCGCCGCGGGGTATCCCGGACTATTTCCCGCCGGCCTCGGCGGATTTCCGTCGGGTTCGCGACACGCTCACCGATGCCGCACGTCGCGCCGGGTACGGGCACATCGAGTTGCCCGTCTTCGAGGACACCGC
The DNA here is from genome assembly GCF_030315745.1 of Gordonia heveisoli. Lineage (GTDB taxonomy): Bacteria > Actinomycetota > Actinomycetes > Mycobacteriales > Mycobacteriaceae > Gordonia. The sequence continues at coordinate 230,880 of NZ_JASXSH010000005.1, forward strand.
GCTGTTCGCCCGCGGCGTCGGGGAGTCCACCGACGTCGTCAGCAAGGAGATGTACACCTTCGCCGATCGCGGTGACCGATCGGTGACGCTTCGTCCCGAGGGCACTGCCGGGGTGATGCGTACTGTCATCCAGCACGGTCTCGACCGGGGTCAGCTACCGGTCAAACTGAGCTATGCCGGCCCGTTCTTCCGGTACGAGAAGCCACAGACCGGACGCTACCGGCAGCTACAGCAGGTGGGTGTCGAGGCCATCGGCGTCGACGACCCCGCGCTCGACGCCGAGGTCATCGCGATCGCCGACGAGGGATACCGTCGGCTGGGACTGTCCGGTTTCCGACTGGAGATCACGTCGCTGGGCGACGACGAGAGTCGGCCGCGGTATCGGGAGGCGTTGCAGCAGTTCCTGTTCGGGCTGGACCTGGACGAGGCGACCCGCGCCCGCGCCGAGATCAATCCGCTCCGGGTCCTCGACGACAAACGTCCCGAGGTCAAGGCGGCCACTGCCGATGCGCCGTTGATGATCGACTACCTCGGCGACGACGCACGTGACCATTTCGACCAGGTTCTCAAGCATCTCGACCGGCTCGGCGTTCCCTACGAGCGCAACCCGCGGCTGGTACGAGGCCTGGACTACTACACCAAGACCACCTTCGAATTCGTGCACGACGGACTCGGTGCCCAGTCGGGCATCGGCGGCGGCGGACGCTATGACGGCCTGATGCACCAACTCGGCGGAAAGCTCGACCTGTCCGGGATCGGCTTCGGCATCGGCGTCGACCGCACCATGCTGGCGCTGGAGGCCGAAGGTGTTGCCGGGCAGGAATCGGCGCGCTGCCAGGTCTTCGGAGTGCCGCTGGGGGCGGGGGCCAAGGACGAATTGGTGTGGCTGGCCGCGCAGCTGCGCGCGGCCGGGATCAGCGTCGACCTCGCCTACGGCGACCGTGGCCTCAAGGGCGCGATGAAGGCCGCCGATCGGTCGGGCGCGCGACTGGCGCTGGTGCTTGGTGACCGGGAATTGGCCGAACGCCGGATCGAGGTCAAGGACCTCTCGAACGGTGAGCAGGGTCAGGTGGCGATCGACGACGTCGTCGCCGAGATCACGCGCGTACTGGCGCAGTAGCGCCGATCCGGTTGCGGACGGGATCTCCTCAGGTGAGGTCGCATCCGCCGGGGACGAGATCGCGTCGAAGGTAGTTCTCGCTGCCGAGGAGGCGATCACGTTTGTCGTCGGGGAGCGCGAAGAACATGGCGATGGTCCGACTGCGATCGATTTCCGTCTGATGAGCGGCGATGGCCGCGGTCTTCTGCTCGACGACGTCGGCCACGTCGAGATGGACGTCGATCATGTTCTCCGGGGTACCGGGCAATTGCGTGCGGCTCACCCCGGCGAAGATGTCGTCGGCGATCATCTCGATCATCCAGATCGGGATGGTGGCGAAGTAGAGGGATCGCACCTGCCACGGAGCGCCGTTTCGCTGATACAGCGTCCCGCAGGCGGCAGCGTCGACGGCGGCGCAGGTCAGGCGGTTGGCGTGGACGTGGTCGGGATGCCCGTAGATGCCGAAGGCGTCGTAGGTGACCACCACGTCGGGCCGCAACTCGCGAATGTGTCCGGCCAGCGTCCGCACCTGTTCGTCGAAGCCTGCGGCGCAGAACCGCTCCCGGCCGGGAGCCGAGGCCGGGACGCGATCGTCGGCGTAGCGCAACAGGATCGGTGGTCGGGGCAGGCCGAGGATCTCGACGGCCCGCAGCAACTCGCCGTGGCGTGGTGTGCCGGCGTCCCAGGTGCACATCACCAGGTCTGCCTCACCTCCGGCCCGCACATGTTTGGCGAGCAAACCGCCGGTCCACATCGACTCGTCGTCGGGGTGTGCGTGAACGACCAACAGGCGTGGTGACCCCATCCGCCGCGTCTCCTGCTCTGCCTCGATCGATGGTGTCGAGGCGCCGGTGTGCTGTCTCATCGTCGATCCTGCGCCGGGGGACGAACCCCGACGACCCACCTCAGCCTAGTGGCTGGGGCCCTCGGTAGAGTTGACCGTCGTGGCGCAGCCCTGTGACCGGCGCGTTCACGGCGAATACGACGTTTCTGTGGAGGTCTGTGATGAGCACTGGTGCCCAAGTACACGAGTTCCAAGCCGAGACCCGGCAGCTGCTGGATCTCATGGTGCACTCGATTTATTCCAACAAGGACAGCTTTCTGCGTGAGCTGGTCTCGAACGCCTCGGATGCGCTGGACAAGCTGCGTCTGCTGTCGCTGACCGACAAGGACCTGGAGGTCGACGCATCCGACCTGCACATCACCCTTGATCCCGACTCGGCTGCCCGGACCCTGGTCGTCGCCGACAACGGGATCGGAATGTCGCGCGACGAGGTGATCGGACTGATCGGCACGCTGGCCCGATCGGGTACCGCCGAACTCCGCAAGTCACTGGCCGAGGCCGCCACCTCAACCGACGGGCGGACGGCCGAGGAACTCATCGGGCAGTTCGGCATCGGCTTCTATTCGACGTTCATGGTCGCCGACAAGGTCACCCTGGTGACCCGTAAGGCAGGGGAGTCGACCGGCACGCGGTGGGAATCCACCGGCGACGGTACCTACACCATCGATGACGTCGACGACGCTCCGCAAGGAACCGCGGTCACCTTGCACCTGAAGCCCGCCGACGATGAGAACCATCTGTACGACTACACCGATCAGACCCGCCTGCGTCAGCTGGTGAAGAAGTACTCCGACTTCATCGCCTGGCCGATCCGGATGGACGTCACCAAGACGGTACCGGTGGAGACCGCCGACGACGCCGACGATAGCGCCGAACCGGTGACGACCACGGTCGTCGAGACCGAAACCATCAACTCGCGCAAGGCGTTGTGGGCGCGGAGCCGGGACGAGGTCACCGACGAGGAGTACCACGAGTTCTACCGGCATATCGCGCATGCGTGGGATGAGCCGCTGGAGACGATCTCCCTCAAGGCCGAGGGCACGTTCGAATATCAAGCGCTACTGTTCATCCCGAGCCAGGCGCCCTTCGACCTGTTCATGCGAGAGCGCACCGCGGGTATCCATCTCTACGTCAAGCGCGTGTTCATCATGGATGACTGCGAAGAGCTGATGCCCGAGTATCTGCGCTTCGTCAAGGGTGTCGTGGACGCGGCGGACCTGTCGCTCAACGTCTCCCGCGAGATCCTGCAGCAGGACCGGCAGATCCGGGCGATCCGCCGCAGGCTCACCAAGAAGGTCATCTCGACGGTCACCGAGATGCGCAATACCCGGCCGGACGACTTCGCCACCTTCTGGGAGAACTTCGGCCGGGTCTTCAAGGAGGGACTGGTCAACGACCTCGACAATCGCGAGGCGCTGCTCAAGGCGTCCGCCTTCGAATCCACGCACGCGGCAGAAGGATTGACCTCCCTCGCCGACTATGTCGGCCGAATGCGCAGCGGGCAGGAGACGATCTACTACATGACCGGCGAGTCCCGGCAGCAGATCGTCAACTCGCCGCATATGGAGGCGTTCAAGGCCAAAGGCATCGAGGTGCTGATCCTGGCCGATCCGGTCGACGAGATGTGGGCCGCGTCCGGTGTGGAGTTCGACGGCAAGTCATTCGCGTCGATCGCCAAGGGGGCGGTCGACCTCGATGATGCCGAGGCCGACGATTCGTCCGCCGACAAGGCGGAGCAGAACAAGACCTTCGCCGACCTGCTCGGCTGGCTGGGCACGACCCTTGCCGACGACATCTCCGAGGCGCGGTTGTCGACCCGACTCACCGAGTCGCCGGCGTGTCTGGTCGGGGACACCTTCTCGATGTCGCCACAGCTGGAGAAGCTCTACCGGGCGTCCGGTCAGGAACTGCCCCGTTCCAAGCGTGCGCTGGAACTCAACCCGGATCACCCCCTGGTGATCGGACTGAACAATGCGCATGCGGCGGGTGACGCCGCGCACCTCGCCTCGGTCGCGAAGCTCGTCTACGGGATGGCGCTCATCGCCGAGGGCGGTGAACTGGCTGACCCGGCGGAGTTCGCCCGGCTGCTGGCCGCCTCCCTCACCGAATCGGTGACGAGCGGCGGCGTGTCGGATGAGGCCGCTGAAGTGACCGGCGCGCACGAAACCGGCGCAGACGAAACGGGTACGGGCGCCTGAACATCGACGACGTGCCGGCCGGTCGAGCACCGGCGGCGCCGTTCGTCGCGGCGGATCCCGACCGTCCGGTGTCGCCGGACGGTCGGGGTCGCTGGTCGCGCCGTCCGCTCGCGCTCGGTATTTCCATTGGAGCGCTGCTGTTCGTGGTGGTACTGGTGGTCGCGTTCGTACTGGCGACTCGTCACGACGACTCGGCCGACGGGGCGGCGTCGCCGGCCGAGGCGGTAAGCACCTACCTGGAGGCGTTGGCCACCGCCGACGCCGACGGTGCGCTCGCCGTGCTGGCGAACCCACCGGCATCGGCGTTGCTGACGCGGGAGGTGCTTGCCCGCCAACAGGCGGCGGCCCCGATCACGGATATCCGGATCATCCCGCCCGCCACCGGTTCCGGTGGTGCGGGTGCGGACGCGGGCCCCGATGTCGTCCACGCCGAATATCGGTTCGGTGATCGGCAGGCCGATGTCCACTACCGAACCCTGCGGTCGGGGTCCCGATGGTGGGTCGCCGACGGTGTGGTCGACATCGCGCTCGACCGGGGCAACGTCATCGAGCCGACATTCTTCGGGGTTCCGCTCGGAAATGCCCAGCGCCTGTTCGCGTTCCCGGGGCCGTGGGCGTGGGGATCACAGCAGACGTTCCTGACCGCTCGTGCTGCGACCGCCGAGGACTACCCGCTCGGCCCGCACGCGCCGATGTCAGTCACGCTGGTGGCCGGGCTGAGCGTGGCAGGCGAGGCGGCCGTCGAGCGCGCGGTCCGGGACTACCTCGCCTTCTGCGCGCAGTCGGTACAGCCCGATGCGTCGGCAGATCGCAGGGGATGTCGGCAGACTCTCTATCGGGCCGCGCAGCCGGGATCCGTGCGGTGGACCGCCCCGAGTGACATCGCCGGGCTGCTGCGCGAGGTGTCCTCCGGCGACGCCCGGAAGGTCTCGGTCGCGGGGCAGATCGACTGGCCGGTGACCTATGTGCCGACCTATGACGGAGGTCGGCCGATCAGTACGGTGAACGACGAATATCTCTACGGCACAGTCGATCTGGGCGCTGAATCGCCCTTGTTCACCGCGGGCTGAGCGATCGGCGGTCGGCATAGGACACCTCGGTGTGCAGTGGATGACCGGCAGGCAGATCCAGTGTCAGTTCGACGCCGTCGAGTGGTTCGCCGAGTCCGGGACCGATCTCGACGCCCGGTGCCCGCCCGGTGATCCGGTCCGCGAAGGCGTTGCGAAGGTGCTCGTTGCGGTCCAGTACCGTTCCGGCCCAGCTCATCCGGGCGGGATCACCTGGACGGTATCCGCTGCGGCGCAGCGCGGTGAGTGCCGACGCCGCGAGCTCGGCGGCCGCATCATCGATGATCGATATCGCCACTGCGTCGCCGACCTCGGCGTGATCGGCGACGGCGGTGGCGAAGGCAGCCACCCGCGAGACGCGATCCGCCGCCGTCTGCACGGCCATGTACAGCTCGTCGAGCGGTCCGAACGATTGTATTGCCGCGCTGCGTAATCCGGTCGTCGGACCACGGCCGTCAAAGTCGCGGAGCGCTGCCTCGACACCTGCCCGGCCGATCCAGTAGGCGCTGCCGGCATCGCCGAAGAGGTGACCCCAACCGTCGACCCGCGCGACTCCGGCGGAACCGACGCCGAGGGTGACGACTCCGGTGCCGACGGCAGTCACGACGCCGAAGACGAGGCGGTTCGCGGCGAGGTAGGCCGACACCGAGTCGTGCGTGAGTGCCACGGTCTCGACGTCGAGGTCGGCGAGTGAGGTGAGCAGCCGACCCGCGTCGGCGTGTGCGGGAGTGAGTCCGGACGAACCGATGGCGATCTCACGGACCGACGCCCCGGCCGAGGCGATCACTTCGCCGACCAGGTCGGCGAGCTGGTCCAGGATCGGCCGGTCGGTACGTATTCCGTCACGGATGCCGACTTGCTCGCGACCATCGGCCCGGGTGCGGATACGCGTGCCGGTCTGTCCGGCATCGATACACAGTCGCGACACCGCTGCCATCGTGTGGGTTCCTCCCGCCTGGTCACCGCCCGTCGATATCACCGCCCGTCGACACACCGCCCGGCGTCGGCCACGCTACCGCCCTCATGCCGCATGCGGCAGCGATCGGGGTACCCGTACGAGGTCGGCTTTGTTGGCGCGGTGGATCGGATGGATCGCGACACCGTGACGGTCGGCCGCATCGCCGAATATGCGGGCCCAGGTCAGGTCCGTGTCGCTGAGACCGTCGGTGCCCGGGCGGGTGAGGAGGAATGCCACCGAGACATCCGGGCCGTCGATACTGATCTCCGACAGTCGCGTCATCAGCAACTCGACGACACCCCGCTCGGGGCGTATCGGCAGGCCGATCCTGTTGAGCAACGGGAGCATTTGCCGCTTTCCGTCCTCGACGAAGACGAACCAGAGCTCGTGGTCGGCGAAATGGGGTTGCCCGACCAGGCTTCGCCACCGTTGCCGCAGTTGGTCGTCGGTGACGAATGGTTCGGTGGCGGCGTTGTGCTCTCGGCTGGGGTCGCGGTGATCGTGTGGTGATG
>NZ_JASXSH010000050.1 GCF_030315745.1 Gordonia heveisoli
CACCGCTATGAGCGTTCCGCGGAACGCGCGACTCACCGTAACGGCCACCGCACCAAGACCGTGTCGACGACCTCGGGTGATGTGGAAGTGAAGATCCCCAAGCTTCGGGCCGGGTCGTTCTTCCCCTCGCTCCTGGAACGGCGCCGTCGCATCGACAAAGCCCTGCACGCGGTGGTGATGGAGGCCTACGTCCACGGCGTCTCCACACGAGCAGTCGATGACCTCGTCAACGCACTCGGCGTCTCGACCGGGATCTCGAAATCGGAGGTGTCACGCATCTGCGCCGGCCTCGATAAAGAGATCTCGGCATTCCGGGAGCGGCCACTGACCCACACAGAGTTCCCGTACGTGTTCGCTGATGCCACGTTCTGCAAAGTCCGGGTCGGCGCTCATGTCGTATCCCAAGCCCTTGTCGTGGCGACCGGGGTGTCGATGGACGGCACCCGCGAAGTGTTGGGTACCGCCGTGGGCGATAGCGAGTCGTTCGAGTTCTGGCGTGAGTTCTTGGCCTCGCTCAAGGCCCGCGGCCTGTCCGGGGTGCATCTGGTCATCTCCGATGCCCATGCCGGGTTGAAAGCCGCGGTGGCCCAGCAGTTCACCGGATCAGCATGGCAACGCTGCCGAGTCCATTTCATGCGCAACCTGCACGGCGCGGTCTCCACCAAGCAGGCACCAGTGGTCACCGCGGCAGTCAAAACCATCTTCGCGCACACCGAACCGGCCGAGGTCGCCGCGCAATGGGACCAGGTCGCCGACACCCTGGACTCATCGTTTCCGAAGGTGGCGGCGATGATGGCCGAGGCCAAACCCGATGTGCTCGCGTTCACCGCGTTTCCGAAGGCGCATTGGCAAAAGATTTGGTCGAATAATCCCATCGAACGGCTCAACAAGGAGATCAAGCGCCGCGCTGATGTCGTGGAGATCTTCCCCAACCCTGCCGCGTTCCTGCGGTTGGCTACCGCGGTGGTGATCGAGGCCCACGACGAGTGGCAAGTCACCCGCCGCTACCTCTCCGACATCAGCATGGCCGAACTCAAGAAGGTCATCGCCGCCAAACACCACGCCGCCGAACCCGTCGACGCACCACGCCAAATCGCCTAACATTCACCACGACTCGTTGATCACAACGCGTAGCTCACGCCGGATCCGAAGTCCACCAACCCACGGGGCACTGTC
>NZ_JASXSH010000051.1 GCF_030315745.1 Gordonia heveisoli
CGCCGCACCACCGCATGGATTCTGCGGCGGATGATTCTAGACAAGATGAGCGTGAAAGCCGTCGCCGCATCGGTCGGGTTGGGGTGGAACACCGTCAACACCCTGGCTCTTGATGCAGCGCGCACCCTGGCGTCGTCCCCGGCACGCCTGGACGGTGTGCGGGTCCTCGGGGTAGATGAACACAAGTGGAAACATGTTCGCGGTCAGGGTGATTCGAGTTTTGTCACTGTGCTCGTCGACCTGACGCCACTGGTCGAGGGCACCGGGTCTGCACGATTGTTGGACATGGTGCCCGGCCGCTCCAAAGCCGCGTTGAAGGGCTGGCTCGACGCCCGCGACGACGCATTTCGGGACCGGATTCGGGTGGTCACGATGGACGGATTCTCCGGCTACCGCACCGCGACCGCCGAGGCCCTCCTCAAGGCGCGCGCGGTGATGGATCCGTTCCATGTCGTGTATCTGGCGGCGGACAAACTCACCGTGTGTCGGCAACGTGTGCAACAGGATACGTGCGGGCATCGTGGTCGCACCGGTGATCCGCTCTACGGTATCCGTCGGCCGTTGCTGACGCGTATCGCGTTGTTGACCGACAAGCAGAAAGCCCGCCTACGCGCCGGCCTGGATGCTCGTGAGGAACATGTGGCTGTATCGGTCACCTACGCCGTCTATCAGGAGCTGATCGACGCCTACGGTCAGCCGAACAAGCGAGAAGGGAAGATCGCGATGTACAAGCTGCTCAAACGGATTCATTCCGGTGTTCCGGCCGGGCTGGCCGAACTGGCCCAACTTGGCCGATCCTTGTGGGCCCGACGCGCGGAGATCCTGGCCTACTTCGACACCGGCGCCTCCAACGGACCCGTCGAAGCCATCAACGGACGCCTCGAACACCTCCGCGGCATTGCCCTCGGCTTCCGCAACCTCACCCACTACATCTTGCGGTCACTCATCCACTCAGGCGGCCTCGCAGAACGACTCCACGCACTCTAAATCAGGAAGAGCC
>NZ_JASXSH010000052.1 GCF_030315745.1 Gordonia heveisoli
GCCCAACAACATGAACGGCTACTGAATCGGTTGACCTATGCCGGGGACCGTCAACTCGTGGAAATCTCCGACCGTGGGGTTCCTCGCTCGATGGGCTACCGGTCGCTACCAAACTTTCTGAATACCGCTCTGCGCGTATCAGATCCACGACGACGCCTGACCCAGATCGCGGCCACCAGCCGGCTACGGCAACTCGACGGCCAACTCTCAGAACCAAAATATCCGACCCTGGGTGCACATTTCGCGGCCGGTGCGGTGGGGCCGGCACACCTGCGGGCCGCGATCGACGTGCTCGACACCATCCCCACCGCGGTCGCCCACGACAAAAGGGTGGCCGCCGAACACACCCTGGCCGACCTGGCCGGTCAACACACCCCCGCCGAGATCGCCACCCTCGGTGCCCGGGTCTTGGCTCACCTCGACCCCGACGGTGTCCTCACCGACGACCGTGATCGCCGACGCCGCCGCAACCTGTGGCTCAACCGGCAAAGCGCCGATCACATGTCGAAGGTGACCGGCCATCTCGACCCGGAAACACGTGGCATGCTCGACGTGGTCCTCGCCGCCTGGGCGGCTCCCGGTCTCAACAATCCCGACGACCCCACCTCACCGACCGGTGCCCCCGAGGGCATCGACCCCGACACGTTGAAAGCCGCTGCCGACCGCGACACCCGCAGCCAAGCCCAACGCAACCACGACGCCCTCTCGGCGCTACTCAAAGCTGTCCTCACCGACGGCATGCTCGGTAAAACCCATCGCGGTCTGCCGATCCAGTTGATCATCAAAGCCGACCTGGCCGACCTGCAACGCGCGGCCGGTCTGGCCACCACCGCCAGCGGCTCTCTCATCCCGATCGCCGACGTGATCCGGCTAGCCACCCAAGTCGATCCATGGTTGGCGGTGTTCGACACCGCGACCGCCATCCCCCTGTTCTTCGGGCGGGGGAAACGCTTCGC
>NZ_JASXSH010000053.1 GCF_030315745.1 Gordonia heveisoli
CGGATTCGGTGGCGCTGATCTTCGGTGCGCGTCGGGTCAGCTACGCGGAGTTCGGTATTCGGGTGAACGAGCTGGCGCGGCGGTTGCGGGCGGCCGGGGTGGGTCCGGATGTTGCGGTGTTGGTGGCGATTCCGCGTTCGGTGGAGTTGCTGGTGGCGGTGCATGCGGTGGTGATGGCCGGTGGTCACTATGTGCCGGTCGATCTCGACACCCCGATAGATCGGGTCCGCTACATGGCCGAGGTGGTCGGGGCCGGCCATGCGGTCGTCGACGCCCATGACACGGCCGCAGAGGTCTTCGACGGCCTTGATCGTCCGCTGACGGTGCTGCAGGTCGATGCCGAGACGCCGGTCGAATCCCTCACCGTCGCAGCCGACGACGATTCCGCGCCGGTGGTGGTCCGTCCGGATGATGCTGCGTACACGTTGTTCACGTCGGGGTCGACGGGTAGGCCGAAGGGTGTGACGGTGTCGCATCGGGCGATTGTGAATCGTCTGGAGTGGATGCGGGAGTGGTATTCGGTGAAGGAGAGTGATGTCTTCTTGCAGAAGACGCCGGTCACTTTCGATGTTTCGGTGTGGGAGTTGTTCTTGCCGTTGACGGTGGGGGCGTCGTTGGTGGTTGCGGAGCCGGATCGGCATGGTGATCCGGGGTATTTGGCTGAGGTGATGGTCGGTGAGCGGGTATCGGTGGTGCATTTTGTGCCGTCGATGTTGGCGGCGTTTGTCGATGTGTTGGGTGATCGGGTTGGTGGGTTGTCGGGGTTGCGGTTGATGTTCACCTCGGGTGAGGCGTTGACGGCGTCGGTGGCGCAGTCGGTGTTGGGGTGGTTGCCGGAGTTGGGTCTGCATAATTTGTATGGGCCGACCGAGGCGGCGGTGGATGTGACTGCGCATCGGGTGTGTGTGGGGGAGACGTCGGTGCCCATCGGGGTGCCGGTG
>NZ_JASXSH010000054.1 GCF_030315745.1 Gordonia heveisoli
ATTGCGATCCCCTGTCGCTGTGGACGATGCAACCAGCCACCACGCCACGCCGGGCGACGGCACTGGCCAGCGCATTGACCGCGAGCGAGGACCTCATCCTCGAGTCGATCGAGTAGCCAACTATCCGGTTCGAGTAGGCGTCTTTGATCGCGCACATGTACAGCTTTCCCTCCGCGGTCGGATGCTCGGTAATGTCCGTCAGCCACAGCCGGTTCGGCTCCGCCGCGGTGAAATCACGCTCGACCAGGTCATCGTGGACGGACGGCCCGGGTTTCCTACCGTTCTTCCCACGCTTCTTCCCGAACACCGACCACCAGGCGTTATCGCGGCAGATCCGCCAGGCGGTGCGCTCACACATACCCTCACCACCGCTGCGGGCCTCGTCGATGAGGAACCGGTATCCGAACTCGGGATCGTCGCGGTGGGCATCGAACAGCGCGTTCGCCCGGTACGCCTCGGCGAGTTCGCCGGCGATTACCGGCCCGGCCAGCCACCGGTAGTAGGGCTGGCGAGCGAGCTTGAGGACCCGGCACGTCACCGCGACGGGGATCCCGTCTTCGGCGAGCTCTTTCACGAGCGGGTAGAGCCTTTTCCCGGCAGGTTCGCCTGCGACAAGTAGGCCGCGGCCCGGCGCAGGACCTCGTTCTCCTGCTCGAGCAGGCGGATCCGCTTGCGGGCCTCGCGTAACTCGGCGTTCTCTCCCGCGGTGGTTCCGGGCTTGATGCCGTCCTCGACGTCGGCCTGCTTGAGCCAGTTCGCCAGGCAGGACTCGCTGATCCCGAAGTCGGCAGCGATCTGCTTCAACTGGTGGCCGGGTTCTCGGCCTCGAGCGACGCGAACGACGTCGTCGCGAAACTCTTTGGGGTAGGGCTTGGGCACGGGGTACATCCTTCCAGCAGAGCCTTCCGGCACCACAAATCAGATG
>NZ_JASXSH010000055.1 GCF_030315745.1 Gordonia heveisoli
GGGTCGGGCTGTGGCAGCGCGTCGTAGGTCGGGGAACTGGTTGAGGATGTCATCGACGGTGGTGCCGGGTGGGGAGCGTAATGCGGCGAGGAGGTAGGCGGGTAGGGGTGTGGTCATTGGTGTCGTTGGTGTCATTGGCTTGCGCTGGGCCAGCCGGGGACAGATTTTCCGGTGGGTGCGGGTAGTGGGCGGGGTGGGGTGTTGCAGCGTTGGGCGCGGAGGTGGGTGGTGTGGATGTAGTCGAGGGCTTTCCAGCTGCCGAAGACGTTGGTGGTGGGTGCGGGGTGGGGTCCGTGTTGGTTGGTGGGTGGGGTTCGGCTGGTGCGCCGGTAGGTGAAGAAAAGTCGGTCGGGTTTGACCGTCGGGTTGGTGGAGATGCTGCAGAGGGCGATACCGCCGACGTCGCGGGAGAGCGGTGTCCAGTCGTGTCTGCCTTGCGGGTCGGGGTCGGGGAAGGGGGCGGCCCAGACGTAGGTGGTGTTGGGTGGTTCGACTGTGGAGTACAGGCCGTAAAACTTGTCGTACCACAGCCATACGGACAGGCTGGCGTGGCGAAAGCCG
>NZ_JASXSH010000056.1 GCF_030315745.1 Gordonia heveisoli
ACTGCCGAAGACGTTGGTGGTGGGTGCGGGGTGGGGTCCGTGTTGGTTGGTGGGTGGTGTTCGGCCGGTGCGCCGGTAGGTGAAGAAAAGTCGGTGGCGTTTGACCGTCGTGTTGGTGGAGATGCTGCAGAGGGCGATACCGCCGACGTCGCGGGAGAGCGGGGTCCAGTCGTGTCTGCCTTGCGGGTCGGGGTCGGGGAAGGGGGCGGCCCAGACGTAGGTGGTGTTGGGTGGTTCGCCGAAGGTGGAGTACGGGCCGTCGTAGGGGCCGTACCACAGCCATGCGGACAGGCTGGCGTGGCGAAAGCCTGGGTAGTAGGCGGCGTTGCCGAGGTTTTTCTGCCGGTTGCTTGATTCGAAGGCGGCGCGGATGAAGGTGCCGTCGGGGGAGTTGAGGTCCAGGTAAGGGGTGGGTAGCCACACGATCGGGTAGTCCTCGACCATGGGTGCGACACTCGTCGGTGCGGCGACGGAGCCATCGGGCCCGGAGGTGCAGCTGATGGTGGCGGCGAGCACGGTGATGGCCGTGGCGATTGTGGCGAGTGGTCGGCGGCGGT
>NZ_JASXSH010000057.1 GCF_030315745.1 Gordonia heveisoli
CACCACCCCGCAACGCCTGGTGTCTTTCGCCCGCCCCGACGGTGAATGCTGCTCGGCACCCGGCTGCGATCAACCCGCCACCCAGGTCGAAATGCATCACTCGCGCCGCGACTACGCCCACGGCGGCTACACCGATATCACCGAACTCACCCCCACCTGCCCCAAACACAACCGGATGGTCAGCTCCCGGATCGGTGACTACACCACCGGTGTTCACGACACCGGCCCCGACGCCGGACGCACCTGGTGGCGACGCAACAGTGCACCCGGCGCACCACCCAACCCGGCACGCGTGCACCGACTCCCCGACATCAAACACCTTTTCGCACAACACCTCACACAGGTACGCGACACCATCCACGGTCCACCCGACCGTGCCGACACCCCCAACACCACAGACACCGAAGACACCGCAGACACCGTGGACCGACCACCGATCCGCGACCGACTCCGTTACACCGAGATCATCTCCGCCAACAACTCAACCGTCGAGGCCTACCTCGCCGGACACCTCGGAATCAGCCTTGAGTAACC
>NZ_JASXSH010000058.1 GCF_030315745.1 Gordonia heveisoli
ACCCGTCCGAAATCCGGTGTGCGGTTTGCGGGTCAGGATTCCGTGAGGCATGACGAAGGCGAACCGTCCGTTGGCGCGAAGGTACAGCTCGACGGCGCGGACGACGAAGAGTGTGGAGAGGTCCCGGCTCGACGCGCCGAGTCCACCAGTCAGGAGATTCCGGGGCTTGGCGAGGTGCTTGTACCTTTCCTGCATGGTCGCCGTCATCTTCGAGTAGCGCAACCAGGGAGGGTTGCCCACCATCACGTCAACGCGGTTGGCTGACTCTGACAGCCAAAGCGGGCGGATCAGGTTCCGCACGTAGTAGCCCCAGATGTGGTTGCGTCCGCTGCGGTGTAGCGCGCGCATGGTCGAGAACGTGGTGGTGAGTACGTCGCGCTCAGAGTCGGTGACACCGAAGTTGTCGAGGACAGGTGAGATCAGGTCGGTGTCCGAGCGCATGAGCTTCCCGTTCTTGTACACGCGCACGTCAAGGGCACGGTCAGCCATTTCAGACACCAGGCGATC
>NZ_JASXSH010000059.1 GCF_030315745.1 Gordonia heveisoli
AGTGACCGCAGCGCGCGGCGCCACGATCGCCGAAATGTCGGCACGAAAGATCGCGGTGGGACAGTCGGTGTTGTCGCAGGTGTAGCGCGGCACCCTCAGGTGCAGCCGTGTCGGATGGCCCACGATCGGCAGATCTGCAACGTCGCGGTCGACGTGATCGCGCAGCCGGCCCGTCTCCCCGCAGGCAGGACAGGCGGCCTTCGGGTCCAGGAGCTGGCAGAACAAGTGGGTGCGGCCCTCGGCGTCGAGGGCGGCATCGGTGATCGTGACGCCGAGTTCGATGGTGCGGCAAATCGTGTCGGCAATAGCGCTACGCTGCAAGGTGGGTCCTGTGGGTGCTCGGATGGTTGTGTGAGAGCTTTCATCTTCACACCCCAGGGCCCGCCCAAATCCCCGCCCCACCCCGAAGCCCGCAACCCACAACCGGGCCTACATCTTGTGGTCGCGAGAACCCGTTCTACGCACCGTCAATCAGGAAGAGCC
>NZ_JASXSH010000006.1 GCF_030315745.1 Gordonia heveisoli
CCCCCCCCCCCCCCCCCCCCCCCCCCCCCCCCCCCCCCCCCCCCCCCCCCCCCCCCCCGGCTGACCGGATGCGGCGAGGCGGATCATCCGCCTCGCCGCATCGCTGTCCGGGTCGGGGCTGAGGAGTCGGAGCGGCGCTGCGAGCCAACCGGGGGGACTGGTGAACATGCTGGTCAGGACCACAACTCGGCATCTTCTGACAACGGGTGTGGCCACATCGCTGTGATCTGACGCATACTATTGGTGACACACGCGCCGCGATCCGTTTCCGGTGCCGTTCACTACGCGATCAATCGGAGGATCTCGATGACCAAGCCCGCAGAGGCGACCACCACGACCCCGGCGCGCGGGGTCTCGTCGGAGGAGCACACCCTCACCGAATTGCTCGAGATCCAGCGTGCGGCCTTCCTACGCGACGGCATCCCCAGTGCCGACGTCCGCATCGACCGCATCACCCGCCTCGGGGCGCTGCTGCTCGACAATGCCGAGGAGATCGCGGCCGCGCTGACCGCCGACTACGGTTCACGCCCGCGGGATCTGTCGATCGCGGCCGACGTGGTGGGCTGCATGATCGACCTGACCCATCAGCGTCGCGGCGTCAAGGAGTGGATGGCCGAGACCAAGACCGCGAAGGTGCAGAGTGCGCTCGGCTTCAAGCAGCGCGTGCGTCATGACCCGCTCGGCGTCGTCGGCATCATGGGACCGTGGAACTTCCCGCTGCAGCTGACGTTCGTTCCGGCCGGATCGGCCTTCGCCGCCGGTAACCGCGTGCTGATGCGGCCGTCGTCGATCACCGCGAAGACCACCGAGGTCATCGCCAAGCATGCACCCGACTACTTCTCCATCGAAGAGTTCGCGATCGTCACCAGCAAGCACGGCGGTGGCTCCGATTTCGCGAAGCTGAAGGTCGACCACATGTTCTTCACCGGTTCGCCGGAGGTCGGTGCGTCGGTGGCGCAGGAGGCTGCGAAGAACCTCATCCCGGTCACCCTGGAACTCGGTGGCAAGAACCCGGCCGTCGTCGACGTCGACGCCGACATCGACAAGGCCGCGAAGATGCTGGCCGACGCCCGCATGGTCAACGGTGGCCAGGTCTGCCTGTGCCCGGACTACGTCTTTGTTCCGGAGGCGAAGGTCGGCGAGTTCACCGACAAGGTGATCGCCCGCTGGACCGAGAACTTCCCGACGATCTACGACAACCCCGAGTTCACCGCGACGATCAACCAGAAGAACTACGACCGGATCGTCGGCCTGATCGACGATGCGGTCTCGCTCGGCGCGACCAAACATCAGGTCATCCCGGGTGGGGAGCCACTGCCGAACGCCGATCGCCGCAAGATCCCGCCGACGCTGCTGACCGGGGTCAAGGCGGGTATGAAGATCACCGAGGACGAGGTGTTCGGCCCGGTGCTCACGGTGTACCCCTACCGCGATCTGTCCGAGGCGATCAGCCACATCACCGGTGCGCCGCACCCGCTGACCATGTACTGGTCCGGTGATGACAACGATCGTTTCCAGAAGCTGGCCGACAGCACCCGCAGCGGTTCGATCAACGGTAACGACTTCGCACTGCACCTGTTCGGTGCCGAACTGCCCTTCGGCGGCGTCGGCCGGTCGGGTATGGGTGGCTATCACGGCAAGACCGGTTTCGACACCTTCAGCCATGCGCGTGCGGTGGCCTTCTCGAAGATGCCGATGTCGGTGGCGGAGATGATGTCGCCGCCGTTCCGTCCGCGCGACACCAAGATGACCAACAACCAGCTCAAGATGTGGAACTTCTGGAACAAGCGCGCCATCAAGAAGGTGCGCAAACGTCTGGGCTGATCCCCGACGTCGATCTGCCCTTGGCCGGGACCGCATACTGCGGTCCCGGCCAAGCGCTTGCTAGGGTGAAGTCCGATCCGAGGAGGTGTGGTGCCACCACGCAATGCGCAATCAACGCGCCGGGACGAACTGCTGGACACGGCGGGGCGCATGTTCGCCGAGCAGGGTCTGCGGTCCACCACGGTGCGCGACATCGCCGATGCCGCCGGCATCCTCTCGGGCAGCCTCTATCACCACTTCGACTCCAAGGAGTCGATGGTCGACGAGATCCTGCGGGGTTTCCTCGACGATCTGTTCGCCCGGTACCGCGAGATCGCGGCGGCCGGGCAGCCGGCGACGCAGACGCTGCGCGAGCTGGTGATCGCGTCCTTCGAGTCGATCGACGCCAAACGCAATGCGGTGGCAATCTACCAGGACGAGGCCAAACGGCTGGCCGGCCAGGAGCGGTTCGGCTATATCGGTGAGCTGAACACCGAGTTTCGTCAGCTCTGGCAGTCGGTGCTGCAGCGGGGCGTCGACGATGGCGAGTTTCGTGCCGACCTCGATGTGGAGCTCGTCTATCGCTTCATGCGTGACACGGTGTGGGTCGCGGTGCGCTGGTATCGGCCCGGCGGTTCGATGAGCGTCGAGAAGATCGCCGATCAGTACCTGTCCGTCGTACTGGACGGGATCCTGCCGCGCCCCTCCGCCGCGATGTCGTAATACGACAGCGGTAATCGCGGTGTCGTACTACGAAATCGGGATGGGTGCGACGTTCAGTTGGCCTAGCCGGCTCAGCAATCGCGGTGGTAGCAGGTCGCGTCGCCCGAAGTCCTCCAACGGAAGCCGGGATTCGAAGCTCGTCTCGACGTCGTTGTCGTAGAGCACGTCGACCAGATGCAGGAAGCGTTGGGCCGGTTCACTTCCGGCGTCGGTGAGGTCGGTGACCCCGACGACGGTCCAGCGGCGGTACCGATCGGCGAGTGTCAGATAGTCGGTGGCGCCGAGTGGTCGTCCGCACAACTCGCCGAAGTCGACGACCAGCCCGTCGTCATCCGCCCGCAGGACGCGTAGGCGGCGACCGTTGACGTCGATGTGTTCACCCAGGGCGTCCGCACGCCGATCCGCGGTCTCCCGTTCGCCGACGATCCACCGTCCGGCCGAGAATCCCGAGGACGTGTGTGCCTCGGTCCGGTAGTCCACGCCGGCGTCGAGTTCGGCGACCGTGAACTCTCTCTCGATCAGGTGGATCGTCGGTGCGAATCCGTCGTGGAACAGCGGGTTGGGCATGAGTTCGCGAGGTCTCACGTTGCTGGTCACGACCAGCCGCACATGCGCCGCGCGCGCGGCCGCGAACAGGCGGTCGACAAAGATGCCGTCGGCGGGGTCGTCGACCGCGAACTCGTCGAAGCACAGCACGGTGTGTGATCCGAGCAATCGCGCCAGTCCGGCGGGCAGGCTGCCCGCGGTGCGGATGCAGCGATGCAGATCGCGGGTGAATTCATGCCAGTGCAGTCGGAGCGGAATCCCGGCGGGCAGTGCCGCCGTGTAGGTGTCGAGGAGCCAGGATTTGCCGCGTCCGGGCGGGCCGACGAGATAGCACCATGTGGCGTCGTCGGCGAGCGTTCGCGCGGCCTCGAGCTGGCTCGAGTCGAGATCGAAACCCTCTCGGCGGGCGGCATTCTCGAACATATCGGGTGATAGGGCCGGTGGTGTGGCGGTGCGGTGCCGGAACGGTGACCTCATGCCGAAACTCTATCATCGTAGAGTTTCGGTAGGATGTGAGCTATGCCTCGACCAAATCGTCGTCCGGTGATCTGTGATGCAGCGCTGGACCTGGCGGCGACCGGTGGCAATCACGCCGTCACCCACCAGGGCATCGACCGCCACCTCGAACTCCCGCGCGGATCGACGTCCTACTACTTCCGAACCCGCGAATCGCTGATCGCGGCGGCCGCCGACCACCTCGTGGCAATCTCGCAGGACTCGTTCCGACGCCGATTCGTTCCGGCCGACGCCGATGCGGCGGGTGATCCGGTCGAGGTCATCACCGACTACGTCGAGGAACTCCTCACCGACCGGATCCGTGACGTTCGTGCCCGACTCGCCCTCATCGGGGACCCGACCCTGCCCGATGCGGTGGTGACTTCGTTGGCGAACTGCTTCTTCTCGGCGTCGGCCGCCGAGGAGCTGATGCGCTCACGCGGAGCAGTGGATCCCGCCGCCGCGGCAGATCGGCTGCTGATCACGCTGGAAGGAATCATCTTCACCGGCCGCCGCCGACGTGACCGTCTTCGGGCGGTGATCGCCGCCGCGATGTCGTAGTACGAACCGCGGTAATCGCGGTGTCGTACTACGAAATCGGGGGAGGGGCGACCGACCAGCGGACCGGGGTGCCCTCGGCGGCGACGATCGCACCGCGCGACTCCAGGACGATCAGATGTGCGTTGGTTTCGCGCAGGGCCATATAGGCCAGATTCTTCGGTAGGTCGGAGAAGGGCCGTGACCAGGTCACCGATCGCGTGATCTCCCACGGCGTGCTCTCCGGGTGTATCCGGATGGCCTCGGTGATCTCGGTGAGCCGGTCCTCGTGGTGTTCGAGCAGGTGGGTGACGCGATTCGACAACCCGCGGAAGCGATACTCGTGCGACGGCAGCGCTTCGAGGTCTCCGAGCTTCTCAGTATGCGCGAGCGACACCAGGTAGTCGGCCAGCGGATCCGCCGCCTGGAAGCCGTTGGTCGACACATTGGGGCTGATCCTGGGCAGCAGATGGTCGCCGGTGAGGACCACCCCGGCATCGTCGTCGGCGAAGCACAGATGACCCGCCGTATGTCCCGGCGTCCACAGCGCTCGCAGATTCCAGCCGGGCAGATTCAGTGGCTGGTCGTGTTCGAGTTCGACGTCGACGTCGCGCCCGTCGGGCATCCTGGTGAACCAGCGGATACCCGATTCGGCCGGGTCGTCGGGCGGTGCGCCGAGGTAGGCGAGTTCGGCGGCATCCACCTCGATCTGCCGGTCGATCTCGGTGGGAGAGCAATATCGCAGGTGGAGGGCGTCGTTGCGGTGCATCGCGATGACCGGGTCGACGTGTTCGAGCAGCCGGGGCACCAACCCGAAGTGGTCGGGGTGCAGGTGGGTGATCGACACGTGTTTCACGTCGGCGATGTCGTGGCCGGTGACGTGCAGACCGGCGACCAGGGCATCCCACGAACTCTCGGCATTCCACCCGGTGTCGATCAGGGCGACGCCGTCGGGCAGTACGAAGACATAGACGAGGATGTAGCGAAGCGGGTTGTCCGGGATGGGGACGGGAATCGACCACAAGCCCGGGCGGACCTCCTCGACCGGCGGAAACTCCTTGGCAGTCCAGGCCTCTCGCTGACGATGGCCGGTGACCTCGATCGTGTGCATCACGCCTCCTCGGGGCCGACAACGTCGTCGGGATTCGACGCGAAAATAAACATCGGCCCTCCAGCCATACGATCACAGGCCGTCGCCGAGGCTCAACCATGCGTTGCTAGTGTGATCTGGTTAACACGATGCGGGGGCACGATATGAGGATGACCGGACGCAATGACAGCGCAGATGCACACGACCACCGCGACCACGATCGCGACCGCCCGCCGGCACACCATCGGTGACCTCCTCCGACGCACCGCGCGGCGGGTGGGGGACAAGGTCGCGCTGATCAACGGAGACCGAACCCTCACCTTCGCCGAATTCGACGCCGCCGTGAACCGCTGTGCAAACGCGCTCAGCGGACTCGGTCTGCGCAAGGGCGACCGGTTGGCGCTGGTGAGTCACAACAACTGGCAGTACGCGGTGCTCAACTTCGCGACAGCTCGCCTCGGCGTCATCCTGGTGCCGGTCAACTTCGGTCTCGGTCCGACCGAAATCGCCTACATCCTCGACCATTCCGGGGCGAAGGTCGTCGTCGCCGAGGATGCCCTCACCCCGACCGTGGCCGAGGCGGTGGCCGCGTCTGCCGGTGCGGCCACGGTGCGCGCCTACCTCCCGATGTCCGGCACCGACGTCCCGGCGGACTGGCGCAACGCCGACGAATGGATGCTCACCGGTGACGCCACCGAGCCCACCGTGCTCGTCGCCGACGACGACCCGCTGCGCCTGATGTACACCTCAGGGACCGAATCGCGCCCCAAAGGCGTTCTGCTGTCCTCGAAGTCGCTGATCAGTCAATACGTGTCCTGCATCGTCGACGGCGGGATGAGCGCCGACGACATCGAGATCCATTCGCTGCCGCTGTTCCACTGCGCACAGCTCGACTGTTTCCTGTCGGTGGATGTCTATCTCGGAGCCACCAGCATCATCCTGCCCGGACCGGACCCGGTCACCGTGCTCGCCACCATCGAGAAGCATGGGGTCACCAAGCTGTTCTGCCCACCGACGGTGTGGATTTCGCTGCTTCGCCACCCCGACTTCGACACCCGTGACCTCTCCACGTTGCGCAAGGGCTACTACGGTGCCTCGGCGATGCCGGTGGAAGTGCTGCACGAGATGTCTCGCCGACTCCCCGACGTTTCGCTGTGGAACTTCTACGGTCAGACCGAGATGTCACCACTGGCAACGATTCTCGGTCC
This sequence comes from Gordonia heveisoli, assembly GCF_030315745.1. Taxonomy (GTDB): domain Bacteria; phylum Actinomycetota; class Actinomycetes; order Mycobacteriales; family Mycobacteriaceae; genus Gordonia. Next base: position 6,403 of record NZ_JASXSH010000006.1, read on the forward strand.
AGACGAGCAGATCGAGCGAGCCGGTTCGGCGGGGCGGGCGGCCCTGAACGTGGAGACCATCGTCGTCGACGATGACAACAATCCGGTACCGACCGGGGAGGTGGGCGAGATCGTGCACCGCAGCCCGCACGCCTGCCTGGGCTACTACAACGACGAGGAGAAGACGGCCGCCGCGTTCGCCGATGGCTGGTTCCACTCCGGTGACCTCGGCATCATCGACGCCGACGGCTATCTATCGGTCGTCGACCGCAAGAAGGACATGATCAAGACCGGCGGCGAGAATGTGGCCTCCCGTGAGGTCGAGGAGGCCATCTACCGACTCGACGGTGTCGCCGAGGTGGCGGTTTTCGGTGTGCCCCACCCGAAGTGGATCGAGGCGGTCACCGCGGTCATCGTGCCCAAAGTGGATGTCGAGCTGACCGAGGAACAGGTCGAGACGCATCTGGCCGGAATTCTCGCCGGCTACAAGCGTCCGAAATACGTCGTCTTCGCCGACGCGTTACCCAAGAATCCCAGCGGCAAGATTCTGAAGAAGAACCTGCGCACCGATCACGCCGAGATCGCCGGGACATGAGTTCCGACGCGGGTGTCGTCCGGGGAGGACACCCGCGCCGGAGGTCTCAGCCGAGCGCGCCCAGCGTCTTCAATCGTTCGTGGGCCTGGCCCATGATGGATTGGATCAGCGCGTCGCAGGTCGGGAGATCCTCGATCATGCCGACAACCTGACCCGAGGCCAGCACGCCGGCCCGGGTATCGCCCTCGACGAGCCCGGCGCGCAACAGCATCGGAGTGTTGCCCGCCATGATGATCTGCTGCCACGACCGTTCGCCAGAGCGCTTCATCGCCAGGCCGTCACGCACCATGGTCGTCCAGCGCATTCCGGTGAGCTGCTTGAACTCGTTGGCGTTGCGTGCGGCGGCGACCAACGCCTTTGTCGGACTACCGCTCTCCAGAGCCTCGACCAGCGGGGTGCGCAGGACGCGGTGGGGCATACCGTCGACCTTCACCGATACGACCGTGTCGTTGAGGGTTCGGGTGAGGTACTCCTGCTTGACCGAATCCGGTACCGCACTGTCGGCGGTGAGCAGGAACCGGGTTCCCATCGCCACGCCCTCGGCACCGTAGGCCAGCGCGGCGGCCAGGCCGCGACCGTCGAAGAAGCCGCCCGCGGCGACGACCGGCATGTCCGAACCGTTGGCGGCCAGGGCATCCAGCACCGACGGCAACAGCAGGGTGGTGGCCACCGGACCGGTGTGTCCGCCGCCCTCACCGCCCTGCACGATCACCGCATCGGCGCCCCAGGATGCGACCTTGACCGCGTGTTTGGCCGCGCCGATCGACGGAACGACCACCACCCCATGCTCTTTGAGCTTGGCGATCAGATCCTTCTTGGGTGCCAGCGCGAACGAGGCAACCTTCACACCTTCACGGATCAGCAGGTCGATCCGTTCGCCCGCATCGGTGGCATCTGCGCGGATGTTCACCCCGAAGGGTTTGTCGGTCAGTGACTTGGTCTTCGCGACGGCGGCTTCGAGTTCGGGATAGGTCATCGTCGCGGATGCGAGGATGCCCAGCCCGCCCGCGTTGGAGGTGGCCGAGGTGAGCGCGGGACCGGAAACCCAGCCCATGCCGGTCTGCACGATCGGATACTCGATGCCGACGAGCTCGGTGAACTTCGTCGACAGTCCCGCGGCGCGCGCCGGTGTCGGTTGTGCGGAGCCGGTCATCGGACTTCCTTGTTGCGAACACCCTTGGGGTCGAGGACATCTCGAATGAGGGTGAGTTCTTCTTCGGTGGGACGACGGGTCTCGGGGGCATCGGTGAGTCCGGCCACCTCGAAGGAGGTGTTCTCTGCGACCTCGTCGGCGGTGACCCCCGGATGCAGCGACAGTGCACGCATCGTATGGTCCGGGCCGCCGAAGTCGAACACGCCGAGGTTGGTGACCACCCGGTGGATGTCGACGTCGTCGAAAGCCGGGTTGTCCGGATCCACCTTGTCGTATCCGACGCCGCAGACGATGTCCACGGTGTCGGTGAAGACCCGCGCCGTATGGCGCGCAACCCAATAGCTGGTCGGGTGATTGATGGTGTTTCCCGGGGCGCCACGCGATCCGAACATCTGCCGCGTCGGCTGCTGGAGCGGACCGAAAGCGGAGAGGTTCTGATTGCCGAACCGGTCGATCTGGTTGGCGCCCATGACCACATGCCGACGGCCGGAGGCGACCACGTCGAACACCCGCGAGAACGGCAGCCAGCCCTCGATGGGGCCGGTCTTCCCGATCGCCGGGGTCTCGGCGAAGATCAGTGCCTCGCCGTCGGTGATGAGCAGATCGGGTTCGGAGGTGAGCCGCGCCAGGCGCGCGCCGAGAAGCGGCGTCGGGGCCATCGGGGAGGCGAGAATCTCACCGGCACCGGCGAAGATGTCCGCACAGCCGATGACGCAGTATTCGGCGCGGGTGATATCCACCGACGCGGCTGTTGAGGTGGTCACTTGGCGTCCTCCTGTTCACTGCGCCAGGCGGTGACCTCGCGCTGATAGGTTTCCTCGTCGACCTCGAGGAAGCGGCGGGAGAAGGCCGCCCACGCCTCGGGGTCCTTGGCCGATTCCACATAGAACTGCTGGAACTTCTCGTCGCGCGCGTATCCGGAGGCCGCATCGGCGCCGGTAACATGCGGCCCGCTCGCTGCGCTCCCGGCGCCGGTCACATTCGGCCCGCTCGCTGCGCTCCCGGCGCCGGGTCCGGCGAAGGTGAAGTGCGCACCGTTGGGGGTGTGCACCACCCGATCGACATCCATCCTGTTGAGCAGAAGTCGCTGGTGCGGAACCGATTTCACCAGCACCTCGGTGGAGACGAGCTGGTCGGTCTCCAGGTAGCGGCGATCGGCGGCCGCGCAGTAGAGATTGTCGAAGTACGGGTCGATGCCGGTGTAGGCGGCATTGCCGCGGTTGTCGGCCAGATCGAGGTGCACGAAGGCCGCGTCGAGCCGGAGTGCGGGCATCGCGATCAGGGTCTGGGTGCGCCCGTCGGGATCCGGATACGGGGATTCGACGGTCTTGAGCTCGCCCTCCCAGAAGTTGAGGACGTCGGAACCGAGGCCTGCGCGAATGGGCAGGAACGGCACCCGAGCCGCGGCCGCCTCCAGACCGCACTTGACCATGCCCTCGTCCATCTCGCGTACCTCGATGGCGCCGGTGGTGCGAGCGTGGGCGAACCAGGGGTCGTAGAAGGGCGCCGAGTCGAGCGAGACGAAGCCGTAGTAGGCGCGCCGGACCTTGCCTGCGGCACAAAGCAATCCGAGGTCTGGGCCACCGTAGGTCACGATCGTCAGGTCGGAGACGTCCGAACGGGCGAGTGCCCGGACCAAGGCCATCGGCTTGCGCCGGGAACCCCAGCCGCCGATGCCGATGGTCATCCCGTCGCGCAGTTCGCCGATGACCTCGTCGAGGGTGCTGGTCTTGTCGGTGCTGGTCATCTCAGGCGTTTCCTCCATGGCTGTTGGCCGCACTGCTGCGGGGCTTGCCGGTGGCGACGAAGGCATCGCGATGCTCATCGGCGACCCCGGCGAGGTTGAGTTCGAAGGTGAAACCCTGCTCGAGGCGGTAACTGGCCTTCACGTCGACCGGATCGATGTGGTTGATGGCCTCCTTCGCGGCGCGGATCACCCGGGTGTCCTTGACCGCGATCTGCTCGGCGACTTCGAGTGCGGTGTCCAGCAACTGTTCACGCGGTACCACCCGGTACACCGAGCCGAAGTGTTCGAGCTGCTGCGCGGTCACATTCTGCGCGGTGTAGTACAGCGTGCGCATCATGTGCTGAGGCACCAGCCGGGCGAGATGCGTTGCCGCGCCGAGGGCCCCGCGATCCACCTCGGGCAGCCCGAAGATCGCGTCGTCGGAGGCGACGATGACGTCGGCATTGCCGACCAGGCCGATGCCGCCGCCGACGCAGAATCCGTTGACGGCGACGATCACCGGCACCGCGCAGTCGTAGACGGCGGAGAATGCGGCGGCGCAACCGCGGTTGGCGCCGATCAGGGCATCGAATCCCTCGGTCGCCTGCATCTCCTTGATGTCGACGCCGGCATTGAAGCCGCGTCCCTCCGCGCGCAGGATCACCACGTGGGTGTCGGTGTCCTCGCCGGCCGTGGTGATGGCATCGGCGAGTTCGAACCATGCCGCCGATGGCAGTGCGTTGACCGGGGGATAGTCGACGGTCACCGTCACGATCCCGGATGCGGTGCGTGTGGTGGTGATCGGCACCCGTGCTCCTCTCGTCGGATCCGCGTGGCAATGCCGGGGACTCCGGCTCGCACGCAGAACCAAGCAAGTGCTTGGTTGTTTGGTAGGGTAGCACCCATGAGTACGGAGTCGCAGGTGGACGTCGGGCTGGGTGGACGGGTCGTCCTGGTGACCGGAGGTGCCCGCGGGGTCGGAGCCGGGATCACCCGGGTGCTGGCCTCGCTGGGTGCTCGGCCGGTCATCTGCGGACGCCATCCCGACTCGATTCCCGACGATTTGGCCGCGCATCTGTTCATCTCCTGCGACGTGCGTGACGACACCGCGGTCGCGGCCATGATCGAGCGGATTCTCGGCGAACTCGGCCGCCTCGACGGTGTTGTCAACAACGCAGGCGGGTCGCCGTTCGCGCTGGCCGCCGATGCATCGGCACGTTTCACCAGCAAGATCGTCGACCTCAACCTGCTCGCGCCGTTGGCCGTCGCACGGCATGCCAACGCGGTGATGCAGCAACAGGATGGCGGGGGTGCGATCGTCAACGTCTCCAGCGTCAGCGGGCATCGGCCCTCTCCGGGCACCTCCGCCTACGGCGCGGCCAAGGCCGGACTGGACAACCTGATGGGATCGCTGGCCGTCGAATGGGCGCCGCGGGTACGTGTCAACTCGGTGGTCGCCGGGCCGGTGGAGACCGAACAGGCGCATCTGCACTATGGCGACGACGCGGGTATCGCCGCCGTCGGTGCGACCATCCCGATGGGCCGGATGGCCACCCCGGTCGACGTCGGGAATGCGGTTGCATTCCTCCTGTCGCCGCTGGCCGGTTACATCACCGGTTCGACGCTGACCGTGCACGGCGGCGGCGAGCGGCCGGCGTTCCTGGACGCGGCCACGGTCAACAGCGACACCGCACACAACGCCGCGAGTAGCGACACCGTCGGTACCGGCGTGTCGGCCTGACGGGCCGCCGCGCGGTGACGTCGGGTGCCACCTGAACATCGCACTGGATTGAGTAAGAACTCACGCTGGAGAGGAAAGACGTTGGGCGAGAAGTTGAATGAGGGGCGCGTCGCGATCGTGACCGGCGCCGGACAGGGCATCGGGCGCTCGCATGCGCTGGCCTTCGCGGCAGACGGGGCGAAGGTCGTCGTCAACGATTATGCGGCGGATTCGGCGAACGCAGTCGTCGAGGAGATCACGGCGGCCGGTGGTCAGGCGGTGGCTGCCGTCGGCGATGTGGCGGACTGGGCCGACGGCGGTGCCCTGGTGCAGACCGCACTCGACACCTTCGGCGGACTCGACATCCTGGTCAACAACGCCGGTTTCGTGCGGGATCGCATGCTGTTGTCACTCGGCGAGGACGAATGGGATTCGGTGGTGCGGGTGCACCTCAAGGGGCATTTCGTGACGCTGCGGCATGCCGGCGCCTACTGGCGGGGTGAGGCCAAGGCCGGCCGCGCGCGGCAGGCTCGCATCGTCAACACCTCGTCGGGTGCCGGGCTGTTCGGCTCGGTCGGGCAGGGCAACTATGTGGCTGCCAAGGCCGGGATCCTCGGCCTGACGATTCAGGCCGCGGCCGAACTCGGCGGCTACGGCGTGACGGTCAACGCGATCGCGCCGGCCGCGCGCACCCAGATGACCATGGGCGCGGGCGGGGAGATGGCCGAACAGATGGCGGCACCGGCCGACGGTTCCTTCGACGCGATGAATCCGGCGAACATCTCACCGCTGGTGGTCTGGCTCGCCTCACCGGGTGCCGGTGAGGTCAACGGTCGCGTCTTCGAGGTCGAAGGTGGCCGCATCACCGCCCTCGACGGCTGGCAGCGAAGCGCCGAGCAGGACAAGGGTGCCCGCTGGGAGCCCGCGGAGGTGGGGGCCGCCGTGGCCGACATCCTCGCCAAGACGCCGGCGCCGGTGCCCGTGTACGGGGCCCGGTGACCGCTGATCGTGCGGCCGGTCGGATCGCGGTGGCCAGGGCTTATGTCGACGCGCTGGTCAGTCACGATCCGAGTGGGGTGTCGTTGCATCCGGAGTGCACGCGCATCGAACTCGGCGTCAAGACCGGCCGCAGCGGTGCGCATATCGCGCGCAGCCTGGCGCGCGGCCCGCAGTTTCGGTTGATCACCCGGGTGAGCGGGTTCGTCGCCGAGGTCGACGGGCACACCGTCGTCACCCGGTACTTCGTCCATGTGCGGCCGTCGGTGTTGCGACTTGCCGCCCCGGTGTCGGAGACCTTCGTCGTCGACGAGACCGACCGCATTCGGAAGATCGTCGCGCGCTTCGGGTTTCCCCGGCGTCGGCACTGAGCGAAACCCCAGCGGGATAGACGACAGCCACCGGGAGCGACCCGGTGGCTGTCGTCTTTTGTCGTGCTGGGTGCGTCAGGCGCTCGGTGCTCGCACGACCATCGGCACGCCGGGGAAGTACGCGGCCATCTCGGTACGGGACTTGCGTAGCGCGGCAGTGCCGAAACCGTGCTTGCGGTGGTCGGGGTGGATCCAGATCCGGACATCCACCTCGCCGTGCGTGAGTTCACCGAAGACGAAACCGACCTTCGCCGGACCTTCGACGGCGACGAGCCAGACGGCCTCCTCGTTGTCGACGCGGGCGGCCGCCTGGGACAGTTCCTCGGACAGTTCGGTTGCCGGAGCGCCCGATCCGTCGCCCGCGACTCCGAGTTCGTCGGTACGGACCGCGAAGAGGTCGGCGTCGGCGTCGGCGTCGAAGGGGCGCAGGTCGAGGGTGTCGCCGCTGCTGGCGGGTCGCTCGGCCAGCGTGAAGGTCAGCTCGGTGTTCAGATCATCGAGCTCGGCCTGGTTCTTGCGGCGTTCGTCCTTGGTGAGCTGCTTGAGCTTCATGTCCAGGATGGCCTCGGCGCCGAGCTGTGACTTGTCGAGTAACGCGGCGATCGCGGACGCGGCGTCCGCGTGGTTGTCCGCGTCGACGATGGTGTCGAGAACCTCGTGGCGACGCTCGAGTGCGGTGAGCAGGGCGTCGGTGATGTCGCGGCGGGTGGTGGCGAGGTCGAGATCAGTCATGAGTGCGATCCTAAGTCACTACTCGCAGGTAGGCTCGCGCGAAATTCACCGACGCGCCCGAATCGCCACTTGTGGGGAAAGTTAGAACGTGTTCACCATTGGTGCTCGCGTCGTTGTCGGGGTAAAACCCATGTAAAGACGCATGGAATGGCGGGATGCTTTCGCAATTCTGGAACACGTCCTAGTCTGAGTGCATGACGGACGAACAGTTGCAGACGACCGAATTCGATCCGCTGCGCGGCGGCACGCACATGGGGGACCTCATGGTGGCGGCACTGCGTCGGCACGCCAAGCGCAAGGTGCTGGTGCTCGGCGACACCGAACTCACCGGCGGCGAGATGGCCGACGCCATCAGCCGCTACGTGCAAGCCTTTGAGGGGCTCGGTTCGGGGTCGGGGGCCGCGGTCGGCCTGCTCGCGCTCAACCGTCCCGAGGTCCTGTTGGTGATCGGCGCCGGACAATCGCAGGGCTGGCGCCGCACCGCGCTGCACCCGCTCGGTTCGCTCGATGATCACGCCTATGTCCTCTCCGACGCGGGTGTCACCACCCTCGTCATCGATCCGGTGCCGATGTTCGTCGAACGGGCCGTGGCCCTACTCGAGCGCGTCGACAGTCTCAAGCAGATCCTGACCCTGGGGCCGGTCCCCGAGGAACTGGCGGGCGCCGGCCGCGACGTCATCGCCGAGGCAGCCCAGTATCAGCCCAAGCCGCTTGTGGCCGCACAACTCTCACCGGACCACACGGTGTCGATCACCTACACCGGCGGCACCACCGGCAAGCCCAAGGGCGTGATCGGCACGGCCCGCGCCATGGCCACGATGACCCAGATCCAGCTCGCCGAATGGGAATGGCCGGAACACCCGAAGTTCCTGCTCTGCACCCCGCTGTCGCATGCGGGTGCGGCGTTCTTCGTGCCGACCCTGATCAAGGGCGGGCAGCTGGTCGTGCTGTCGAAATTCGACCCGGCCGAGGTGCTGCGGACGATCGAGGAGGAGAAGATCACGGCGACCATGCTGGTGCCGTCGATGCTCTACGCGCTGCTCGATCACCCCGACTCCCGCACGCGTGACCTGTCCTCCCTGGAGACGGTGTATTACGGTGCGTCGCCGATTAATCCGGTCCGCCTGGCCGAGGCCATCGAACGCCTGGGGCCGATCTTCGCGCAGTACTACGGCCAGTCCGAGGCGCCGATGGTCATCAGCTACCTGGCCAAGGACGATCACCCGGGGCCCGGCGAGGACCCCCGTCGCCTGAGTAGCTGTGGTCGACCGTCGGCCTTCCTGCGAACCGCACTCCTCGGCCCCGACGACAAGCCGGTGGCCAAGGGCGAGCCGGGTGAGATCTGCGTCGCGGGCCCGCTGCTCGCGGGTGGCTATTGGGGTCTACCCGAACAGACCGCCGAGACCTTCCGTGATGGCTGGCTGCGAACCGGTGACGTCGCCCGCGAGGACGAGGACGGCTTCTGGTACATCGTGGATCGCACCAAGGACATGATCGTCACCGGGGGGTTCAATGTCTTCCCGCGTGAGGTGGAAGATGTGGTGGCCGAACATCCTTCGGTCGGCCAGGTGGGTGTCATCGGCGTACCCGACGACAAGTGGGGAGAGGCCGTCACCGCAATCGTCGTGTTGCGCGCCGACGCCGATACCTCGGATGAGGCGAAGGCCGCGGTGAGCGCGGCCATCCAGCAGTCGGTGAAGGAGCGGAAGGGGGCGGTGCAGTCGCCCAAACAGGTCATCTTCGCCGAGTCGCTGCCGCTGACCGCGCTCGGTAAGCCGGACAAGAAGGCGCTGCGGGCCCAGTACTGGGCGGGCAACGACCGCGGCGTCGGCTGAGGCCGACCGGGTCTCGATCGCGAAGAGCCCGCCCTCACCAGGTAGTTCACCTGGTGAGGGCGGGCTCTTGCTGATGGCTCGTCGCGGACGGGCGCCGCGAACGGCCTGTCCTCAGGCGACCGGGCAGCCGCCGGAGTAGCTGACGCCAAGCTCTTTGACGCCGTTGAGCCACCCCGACCGAACCCGACGCATCTCGCTGATGCGGGAGATGTCCGGCAAGGTGTCGGCGATCGCGTTGAAGATGAGGTTGAGTTCCAACCGTGCCAGATTCGCCCCGATGCAGAAATGGGCGCCGTTCCCGCCGAAGGCCAGGTGCGGGTTGGGATCTCGGGTGATGTCGAACTCGAAGGGGTTCGCGAAGACGTCCTCGTCGTAGTTGGCCGAGCTGTAGAACAGTCCGACGCGCTGTCCCTTGGCGATGTCCACGTCCCCGATGCGGGTGTCTGCGAGGGCGGTTCGCTGGAAGGCGTGCACCGGAGTCGCCCACCGCAGGATCTCGTCGACGGTGGTCGACGGCCGTTCCTTCTTGTAGAGCTCCCATTGCGCGGGATTGTCGAAGAAGGCGTTCATCCCGTGGGTGGTGGCGTTGCGGGTGGTTTCGTTGCCCGCGGTGATCAGCAGGATGACGAAGAAGCCGAACTCGATCTCGGTGAGGCCTTCGCCGTCGATGTCGGCCTCGATGAGGGTGGTGGTGATGTCGTCGGTCGGGTTCTTGCGGCGCTCCTCGGCCATCGCATATGCGTAGCCGAGAAGTTCGGCATTCGCGGTCGCCGGGTCGATCGTCTGGTCCGGGTCGTCGCTGTTGATGATCGCGTCGACGAGCTCGTGAATGCGTGCACGATCGGCGTCCGGCACACCGATCAGATCCAGAATCGCTTGCAGCGGAAGGTGAATCGCGACGTCATCGACGAAGTTGCCGGTGTCTTTGGCGGCCGCGTCGGCGACGATCTGCTTGGCGGAGGCGAGGAGTTTGTCGTGCAGCGAGTTGACGGACTTCGGGGTGAAGATGCGCGAGACGATCTTGCGCAGACGGGTGTGCTCGGGCGGATCGTGGTTGATCAGCAGGGCCTTGGTGAACTCGATCTGATCGGCGGTGACGTACTCGGGGAGTCGGATGATGGCGCCGTTGGCGTTCGTCGACCACAACTGGCTGTTCTTGGAGATGTCGCGGATGTCGGCATGTTTGGTGATGACCCAGAATCCGCCGTCGTGGAAGCCGCCACCCGTGCCGGGTACCTGGGCGTTCCACCACACCGGGGCGGTCTTCCGCAGTTCGGCGAATTCCTGGATCGGCATGCCGCGTTCGAGCAGATCGGGGTCGGTGAAATCGAACCCCTTGCTGAATGGACATACGTCGGTGGGAGCTGTCATCGCGACATCCTTCGTTGTGCTGCATCCAGGGCGCACGAATGTGTGCCCGATCACCACACCATACAACTATAAGTTGGTTGTATGGTCAAGGGAGGAAAGTCCTAATCAGAGGCGGTTACCGTGCGGTAGACAAGCGGCCGACGTCGGCCTCGGAGGGGTGAATGCGCAGGTGAAGTAGGGTGTTCACCTATGGATTCGACCACTGCCAGATGCCTGGGGATGCGCTGATGCGCACACATGGCTGGGGTGGCCGGCCACCGGTCACCGACGACGAGGCGGTGGCGAGAATCCTCGCCGCGACGCGCACGACCATCGATGCGCGCGGGGTCTCCACGAGCCTCGCCGACGTCGCCCGGGCATTGGGGGTCACCCGCCAGACGGTGTACCGCTACTTCGCCGGCACCGATGAACTGCTGGCCGCCACCGCGTTGGATGCGGTCGACGGACTGCTCAACCGGATGGCCGATCGCCTGCGCGGCATCACTGCGCCGGATGTCGCCATCGTCGACGGCATTGCCGGTGTGCTGGAGGAGTTGGCCGCCGACAATTACGTCGGCCTGCTGTTCCGGCCTGGACATGTGAGCCTGCCGGTGGTCGGTGAGATCACCTCGGAAATGGGGCGGCAGTTCGCTCGCTCGATGGTCGATCGGCTCGATGTCGACTGGGGCGGTGAGGGTTTCGGTGAGGCCGAGCTGGATATCGTCGCCGAGATCGTGTTGCGGGCCTTGCAGTCGATGCTCCTCGACGCCGGGTCACCGCCCCGTACTGGAGCCGATCGTCGGCGATTCCTGGACGTCTGGTGTGGTGCCGCGATCCGCGAACTGGCCGGCCGAAAGTAGGGGACGAAGTTCCTCCCCGACATTTGCGTTCGTCCCCCAGTTGCACCTCGGGGACGAACGCGAAACTAGGGGACGAGTGGTCGTTGCCGGAGTCGGCTACTCAGGGTGGATCGGCGATTCGGGCTCAACGAGGATCGCAGATGACGACCGGGATCGTCCGGTCCGTCCAGGCCGCGTAAGTGTCGAAGTCGGCGTACATCTCGACCAACCGGGGCCACAGTTCGTCGCGTTCGGCGTCGGACGCGGTTCGGGCGGTGAGAGCGAATGTCTCACCACCGACCTGGATTTCGACCTCCGGATGGTCGCGGAGGTTGAGATACCAGGCCGGATGTGATGGCAGGCCACCCTGCGACGCGACGACGACGAAGCCGTCGCCGCGACGCAGGTAGAGCAGTGGTGCGGTGCGTGGCTTACCCGACTTGCGGCCGATGGTGGTGAGCAGACAGACCGGGGTCGGTTTGCGCATCGCGGCACCAACCCGCCAGGTGCCGCCGATCCGTCCCTTGGTGGCTCGATAGAGCGCGGTGTTGGCGCGCGAGCCGACCTTGATGATCTTCGCGACCAGGGGCGAATCCAGCTGGGCCGGACGGTTGTTGGCATCCATGTCGGGTCAGCCTACTCAGATGCGTTCGATGATGGTGCCGGTGGCCATCGCGCCGCCTGCGCACATGGTGATGAGGGCGGTCTGACCGTCGGTGCGCTCCAGTTCGTGCAGCGCGGTGGTGATCAGGCGGGATCCGGTGCTACCCACCGGATGTCCGAGTGCGATGGCGCCGCCGTTGACGTTGACCTTGTCCATGTCGGCGTTGTGCACACGTGCCCAGCTCAGCACCACCGACGCGAAGGCCTCGTTGATCTCGACGAGATCGATGTCGGACAACGACATTCCCGCGCGTGCGAGGACCCGTTCGGTGGCCTGCACCGGGCCGTCGAGGTGATAGTGCGGTTCGGCGCCGACGAGCGCCTGTGTTTTGATGCGCGCGCGGGGAGTCAGACCGAGCGCCCGTGCCTTGGCCTCGTCCATGAGTAGGATCGCGGCCGAGCCGTCGGAGATCTGCGACGAGGTGCCCGCGGTGTGGATGCCGCCCTCGATGACCGGCTTGAGTGCGCCGAGCGAGTCGAGTGTGGTGTCGCGCAGGCCCTGGTCGCGGCTGACGTCGAGGATGTTGCCGGTCGGCTGGCCGTCTTTGGTGCGTTCGGGGGCCTTGACGGCCAGCACCTCGCGGTCGAAACGTCCTTCGTCCCAGGCCTGTCGGGCGCGCTGCTGGCTTCGCACGCCGAGTTCGTCGATGTCGGCGCGGGTGATCCCGCGTCGCCGTGCGATCCGCTCGGCCGCCTCGAACTGGTTGGGCATGTCCACATCCCACGAATCCGCGTGGTAGGGACCGGCTTCGGTGCCGACGTTGGCGCCGAGAGCGACCTGCGACATGGTCTCGACGCCACAGGCGATGCCGACGTCGATCGCGTCGGTGGCGATGAGGCCCGCGATCAGGTGGTTGGCCTGCTGGGCCGAGCCGCACTGGCAGTCGATGGTGGTGGCGCCGGTGTGGTCGGGAAGTCCGGCCGACAGCCACGCCTTGCGCGTGATGTTGCCTGCCTGGGCGCCGGCCTGGGTGACGCAGCCGCCGATGGCCTGCTCCACAAGTGCCGGGTCGATACCGGCCTTCTCGATGAGGCCGCGTTGGGTCAGGCCGAGCAGTTCTTCGGCATGCAGTCCCGACAACCAGCCGCCGCGCTTCCCGATCGGCGTACGAACGGCTTCCACGATCACCGGTACACCCATGTCCACTCCTTAGTCGATGTCGCCACGCCAGGGGTGGATCGATCCGATCCCGGGGCGTCGCTGTCCGTTGGTGTCGCCACCTGTGGCACACCCGTGATCTCAAGCTAGAACATGTTCTCGTTTACGTCTATGTCGGCCGGTCGCCAGCCGGTCCTCGATCGGTCGATGGCGTCCGAAAGTGGGCATCCAGGGGTTGGCTGACGGTCTGTCGCGGAACGAGTTTCGGGAAGTATCTGTCGCGGAAGGCCAGGTCAAAGCCCTTCGTGAGACAACTTCTGAAACAAGTTCTCACCGAGGTGTGTCATCCACGTCACAGTGTGCTTCAATGACTATTGAAACAGGTTCTAATCTCATTGCGAGATCTCACAGCGAGGTGGTGTGACGTGACCCAGGCCCAAAGCGCCCCGGTCGGCAGTGCCGGCAAGTGTCCGTTCATGGAGCAGGAGGGGTGGGACTTCACCAGTCCGGACCTGCTCGAACAGGGTATTCCGGTCAAGGAATTCGCGGAACTGCGTAAGACCGCGCCCGTCTGGTGGAACGCCCAGCAGCCGGGTAAGGGCGGTGGCTTCCACGACGGCGGCTATTGGGTGATCTCCAAGCACGCGGACATCCGTGAGATCTCCAAGAACAACGACGACTGGGAAACCAACGCCAACGGCGTCATCATGCGTTTCGACGACGAGATGACGCAGGACCAGATCGACGTCACCAAGGCCCTGCTGATCAACCACGACCCGCCGGAGCACACCCGTCTGCGCAAGCTCGTCTCGAAGGCGTTCACCCCTAAGGCCGTTCACGGCCTGGAGGAGAAGCTCGACGAGGCGGCACGCAAGATCGTGCAGCAGGCGGCCGACTCCGGTTCCGGTGACTTTGTCCACCAGGTTGCCGTCGACCTGCCCCTGCTGGCGATCGCCGACCTGCTCGGGGTGCCCGAAGAGGACCGCACCAAGCTCTTCGACTGGTCGAACTCGATGATGAACGCCGACGACCCGGAGTTCACCGCCGATCCGCAGATGGCGTCCGCCGAGATCCTTGGTTACGGCTACAACATGGCCGAGGCGCGTCGCAAGTGCCCGGCCGACGACATCGTGACCACGCTGGTCAACGCGGATATCGATGGCCAGAGCCTCGACGAGATCGAGTTCGGGTACTTCTTCATCCTGCTGACCGTCGCGGGTAACGAGACCACCCGCAACGCGATCAGCCACGGCATGAATGCCTTCCTGGAGCACCCGGACCAGTGGGAACTGTTCAAGAAGGAGCGTCCGGCGACGGCCGTCGACGAGATCGTCCGCTGGGCGACCCCGGTCAACTGCTTCCAGCGGACGGCCAAGCGCGACACTCAGATCGGCGGGGTCGACATCAAGCAGGGGCAGCGCGTCGGCCTGTTCTACGGGTCGGCCAACTACGACGAGGACGTCTTCGAGAATCCCTTCGAATTCGACATCTTGCGTGACCCCAACCCGCACGTCGGATTCGGTGGCAACGGCGCACACTTCTGCGTCGGCGCCAACCTGGCCCGCATGGAGATCAACCTGATGTTCAACGCGCTGGCCGACATCGTTCCCGACATCACGCGTCTGGAAGAACCGCGTCGTCTGCGCCACGGCTGGATCAACGGCGTCAAGGAACTGCGCGTCGACTACGGAAACCGGTGACGCCGGTGACGGCCGATCCGAAAGCTCTGCCGTATCTGAACATCGACCGGGATAACCATCCCGCGGTCATCGCGGGTCGTCGGTCCCGTGCGGCGGTGATCGCCCGCGACAAGGAGGCCTGGCTGGCCAACTTCGCCGCGGACGGCAGCGTCGAAGACCCGGTCGGTCCGTCGATGTTCGACCCGGAGGGCAAGGGGCATCACGGCATCGACCAGATCTCCGCGTTCTGGGATGTCTCGATCGCGAACACCCAGAAGATCGACTTCGTCTTCGACTCCGAGATCATCTGCGGCGATGAGGTCGCCTATGTGGGCAAGATCGTCACCCACATCGGCGGTCACATCTCCGAGGCGGAGGGCGTGTTCACCTATCGTGCCGATGTCGACGGCAAGATGGTCGCGCTGCGGGCGTTCTGGGAGGTCGAGAAGACGATGAACTCCCTGCGTCCGGCTTGAGGCGAGCAACACTAGACTCCACCCCATCTCCTGTCAGTCATCCCGACCACGGTCGGGGTGGGTGCGGGAGATCGGGGTGGATTTCTGCTTTGATGCGCCGTCGCCACCCCGACGGGGGCGCCGAGGCGAAAGGTGGATGGTGACACAGCCGTTCTCCGAGGTCTATCGCGAACATGTGGCGCCGATCTGGCGCTACGTGCGCACCCGGCTACCCTCCGATGCCGACGCCGACGACCTGACCGCCGACGTGTTCGCGGCGGCGATGCGTTCCTGGGAACGGTTCGATCCCGACCGGGGGAGTGTCGGCGGGTGGCTGGTCGGGATCGCCCGTCATCGGATCGCGGACTGGTGGACGACGCGCAGCCGTGAGGTGCCGGTGGAATCGGTCGAATCGGCAGCGCCCGAAGCTGTTTCCGAGTCCGACGACCCCGAGTCGATGGCCCTGCGTCGCGACGACGTGGACACCGTGCGCAGACATCTGGGCGCCCTCAGTCCACGTGAACGAGAGGCGGTCGCGCTGCGCTTCGGGACGTCGATGACATCGGAGCAGATCGGCGCGGCGATGGGTATCACCCCGACGGCCGCGCGCATGCTGGTGTATCGAGGAGTGGGCAAGCTCAGGGAGGTGATGTCGCGATGAATGCACGTGATTTCGACGCGGAAGCCGCCCCGGGCGATGCCGACCTGGCTGCGGCCAACCGGCTCGACGACCAGATCTCGGCGATGCTGACTGGAGTGCCGTCGACCGGGACCGATCCGCAGTTGCTGTGGCTGGCCAACGCGCTACGTCCGGATCCGTCCGCGGCCACCCACGCCAGGATCGACGCCCGGATCGAGGCCGGGACGCGGTCGGCACGAGCGCGCCGCTGGCGATGGGCGAGACTGGCCGCAGCTGTACTCGGGTTCTTCTTCCTGGTGCATGGCATCGGCAACATGGTTGCGGGGGAGTGGATCTCGTCCAATCTGGGCGAGCCGTTCAACGAACACGCGATGGTCGACGGTGGGCTGGCCTTCCTGGCCGTCGGGTCGGCTGTGCTGGTCGCGGCGACGCGGGTCCGATGGCTGCCGGTCGGGATCATCGTCGGTGTGCCGTTCGGTCTCATCCTGGGTGGACGCGGGCTGCACGAGGTCGGCACCTTCGCGTGGGGCGCCACCCTGCACGGGGCAACCGGCCTGGCGGCGATTATGGCGCTGGTCACATTTGCGATCGGTTGGCGTTACGGCCGCAAGGGTGGCGCCGAAGACCGGGTATGACGGACGAATTAGGTGAGGCCACCGTGGTCGGGACACCGCCGGCGTCGGGTGCTGATCGTGCCCTCGCGCCGGGCTGGGCCCGGCTGTTGCTGGTCGTGGTGGGAATTCCACAGGTGGTCACCGGGCTGTGGGCAGTGTCGGCACCCCAGCACTTCTTCGACCATTTCCCCGGTCTCGGGCCGATGCTGGTGGCGGCCGAACCGCCGTTCAACCATCATCTGGTCAGCGATACCGGGTCGGGATTCCTGGCCACCGGGGTGTTGGTGCTGATCGCCGCGATCTGGGGGCTGCGGCCGCTGGTCTTCGTGGCTTCCATCTGCCTGATCGTGTTCGCGGTGCCGCACTCGGTCTTTCACGCGCTCCACCCGGCCGATGCGCTGACCGCCGCCGAGAACGTCGTCAATGTCGCGGTGCTGGTCGTCGGCGCGGCGATACCGGTCGTCGTCGCCTATGCGGCCCGGCCCGAGTTCGGACACAACCCATCGAAAGGGCAATGAGCATGAGAGCCGCACGTCGAATCCTGGCCTTCATCAAGGTCTTCGCCGCCGCGAAGCGCAATCGAGTCGACCTGTATCGCTGGCTCATCCGCCGGCCGCTGCTGTTGGCGGCCAACGGGTTCTACGAGTTCGCACTACTCTTCAGCAACCGTCTCGACCCTCGGTTGAAGGAACTCGCCGAGCTGAAGACCGCGGGACTGATCAACTGCGAATACTGCCTGGACATCGGTTCGGCACTGGCGGTCCACGGCGGTATCGGCGAAGCGCAGCTGCGTGATCTGCCGGTCTACCGTGACAGCCCCGCCTACTCCGAGCCGGAGAAGCTCGTCCTCGAGTTCGCCGAGGTGATGACCCTCACCCCGGCCGTCGGGGACGATCTCGCCGACGTGCGAACCCGTCTCGCCGCACATCTGTCCGACACCCAGATCGCCGAACTCGCCGCGACGATCGCGTGGGAAAACCAGCGGGCGCGGCTCAATCAGGCGCTCGGCGTCCGCCCGACCGGAATGTCTGACGGGGCGGCGTGTGCCCTCCCCGAGTCCCGAAAGTAGGGGACGAACCTTCTTCCCCGACTTTCGGATTCGTCCCCGACGAACTTCTGGGGGATGAGTCGGGAAGTAGGGGAAGAGTGGCTGCGGCGCCTAACAGGCAATGCCGGCGCGACGCAGCGCGCGCAGGACCTTCGCGGCGAGGGCGTCCGGGTCCCGAAGTTCGGCCCAGGTCCAGCGGACGACGACGATCCCGCAATCGCGGATCTCGTCCTCGCGCAGCTTCTCGTCGTAGACGACGTCGTCGGCGTCGCGATATCCGCTCGCGGCCGATTGTCGTCGATATTTGGTCCTCCCGTCGAACTCACCGACCACACGGAGGCGTCCGGTGCGGTCGCGCCACCCGAAGTCACCGCGTTTCACCGATCCGTCGGCGACGATGATCTCCACCTGCAGTTCGGGTTCGGGGACGATGTGCGTCTCCGCCAGCACCTGACGGCTCAGGGACTCGCCCACGCTCTCCGACTGGTCGGTGGCGAATCCCAGGGCGACGCGCAGCGTGTCGACACCATGCTGACGACGTAGGCTCGCCGCGATCTCGGCGAGGTCGACCGGAACCCCACGGCACCGTGCCGCGTACAGCCCGGCGTCGAGTGCGCAAACCGCCTGACGCAGGGTACCGGACCGGGCGACGTCACAGACGGTACGGCCGATGCCGGTCACCGTCATGCCGCCGACCGTGGTGAGTTGGGAGTCCGGGATCGGCGTCTGATGGATGACGAGTCCGGGGGACGTGCGTCCCGAACGACGCGACACGAAATGGACCGTCGACAGATCGGGCTGTAGCAGCGGGATGTCGAGCACGGCCGCGGCCGACTGGTGGCTGAGATATCGCGACGCCCCGCCGGTGCGCACCGCGGCGTCGATCATCCGGCGGTATCGGCTGGTCGCGTCGCCGAACGGATCGTCGGGGTCGGGGCGGGCGGTCGGGACGTAGGAACCCCACCAGACGCGTTCGACGAGGTTGTGGCGAAGGGCGGCGCGGATCTCGGCGTCCGTGCCGCCCTGCCGGATCACCTCGCGACGCAGGATGAGTCGGCCGGCGGGTGTCGCCACGCGGAAGTCGAAGTCGTCGGGCTCGGTCATCGTCCGATCGTCGGCCATCTTCATCGCGAACGCCGACGACGATCCACAGGTGTGGACGGCGCGCTTGGTCAGTTCTTCCCCTGGGTGTGGTTTCTTCCCCGAGAAGCTTCTCGGGGAAGAAACGAAAAGTAGGGGACGAAGTTTCGTCCCCTACTTTCGGTGCGGGGGTTCGTCCCCTACTTTCGGTGCGGGGGTTCGTCCCCTACTTTCGGTCCCCGGTCAGTGCTGTGGTTTGTCCGCGCCGACGAGCCACATCGAGAAGTACTGCGACCCACCGCCATAGGCGTGACCGAGGGCCTTGCGGGCGTCGCGAACCTGGTGGTCGCCTGCCTTGCCGGTGACCTGAATCGCCGCCTCGGCGAAGCGGATCATGCCCGACGCGCCGATCGGATTCGACGACAGGACACCACCGGAGGGGTTGAAGGGGATTCGGCCGCCGATCTCGGTCTCGCCCGCCTCGGTCAGCTTCCAGCCCGTGCCCTCGGGCGCGAAACCGAGGTTCTCCAGCCACATCGGCTCGAACCACGAGAACGGTACGTACACCTCGGCGACGTCGATCTCGTCCAGCGGGTTGCTGATGCCGCCTGCCTTCCAGAGTGCGGCCGCCGCATCCCGGCCGGCTTGCGGGTTGACCACGTTGCGGTGGGCGTAGGCCAGCGGCTCGGTGCGCATCGCGGTGGCGTGGATCCAGGCGACCGGATTGCCCGCCGCCGCACTGTCATCGGCGGCCTGCTCGTCGCCGATGACGACCGCGCAGGCACCATCCGACGACGGGCAGGTCTCGTCGTAGCGGATCGGGTCCCACAGCATCTGTGACTTCATCACCGATTCGACGGTCTGATCCGGCTGATGCAGGTGGGCCAACGGATTACGGGCGCCGTTGCGGCGGTCCTTGGCCGCGACCATCGCGCCGATGTGTTCGGGTGCGTCGGACTGGCGGATGTAGGCCCGCACATGCGGGGCGAAGAAGCCGCCCGCCCCGGCACCCACCGGCTTGGTGAACGGGACCGGAATCGACAGTGCCCACATGGCATTCGACTCGGACTGCTTTTCCCAGGCGACGGCGAGAACCCGGCGGTGCACCCCGGCCGACACGAGCGACGCGGCGACGTTGGCGGTCGAACCGCCGACGGAACCCGCGGTGTGCACGCGGATCATTCGCTTGCCGACGGCGCCGATCGCCTCGGCCATCGCCAGCTCGGGCATCATCGATCCCTCGAACAGGTCGGGAGCTTTGCCGATGACGATGGCGTCGATGTCGTCGATGGATACGCGGGCGTCGGTCAGTGCGGCGTCGATTGCCTCGCGGCACATGCCTGCCATGGTGACGTCATGTCGTTTGGCCACATACTTCGTCTGGCCGGTGCCCAGGACGGCCGCGCGATTCTTGAGTGCCATCAGTTCTCGTCTCCCGCAGTGGTATCGGACAGGGTCACGACCATGTTCTGCTGCAGCAGCGGGCCGCTGGTGGCGTGGGCGAGCGCCGAGCCCGCGTTACCGGTGAGGATCTCGTTGGCGGCGTACCCGACCCGCTGCAGTCCCGTCGAGAACAGCGAGTTGCCGGCGAGGGTGCCGCCGGACGGGTTGATGCGCACCGAATCCGGCAGGCGCAGTGCGTTGCGCACGATCAGTTCCTGATGGGTGAACGGCGCGGCGATCTCGGCGACGTCGACGGCCCGGCTGCGGTCGCCGAACGCGGTGTCGCCGGCGAGAGCGGTCGACGGGGAGACGGTCAGGTCCCGGGCCCCGAAGTTCGGGCTGTCGATCCGGTGGTCCCACCCGGTGATGAAGGCCGGATTGGCGACCAGTTCCCGGGCCCGGCGTTCGCTGGCGATGACGACGGCGGCTGCCGCGTCGGTGTACGGTGCGATGTCATGTGCGCGAAGCGGATTCGCGACATAGTCGGCGGCGAGAAGTTCGTCGACCGATGCGCCGGTGGTGCGTGCCGCGACGGCGGCCATGTCTGCCTCGGTCCACACGCCGGCGTCGAGACCGGCACGGGCCTGCAGGGCCGCGAGTGCGCTTGCCCCCGGCCGCAGCGGTGCCACGGTGTACGGATCGGTCTGCAGGGTGAGTGTCTGGTCGGAATTGCCTGCGGTCGCCTTGCCGAAACCGTAGGCGAGGGCGAGATCGACTTCGCCGGTGGCGATCTTGACCCACGCCTCGTACAGGGCCCAGGCGCCGTCCATCTCGACATGGGACTCGTTGATCGGCGGCATCGCGCCGATCGAGTCGACCGCCGAGATGAACGAGAATGCGCGGCCGGCAAGGTAGTCCGACGATCCGCTGCACCAGAACTCGATGTCGGTGCGGGCGATGCCGAGTTCGGCGTAGAGCTTGTCGAAGCAGGGGATCAACATCTCGACACCGTTGGTGGTGCCGTGTGTGCCCGCGACGTTGGGGCTGTGCGCGAAGCCGATGATCGCGATCCGGGGAAGTGCCATCAGAGGTGGTCCTTTGTCACAGGTGGGCTCGGTAGGTCTCGTAGTCGGCGTCCGGCTCTCCGGTCGGCGCGAAGTGGCTGATGCTGCCGATGGAGTACTCGCGTTCGTCCTCGGGCATCCAGACGGCCTTGACACGCATACCCATTCGGACGTCGGCGGCCGCACAGTCGAGGATGAGGTGCAAGAAGGTGATGTCGGCGCCGTCGAGCAGTACGTAGGCCGCGACGTAGGGCGGCTTGATCCGCTGACCCTGGAACGGCACGTTGACGATGCAGAAGGTGGTGACGATGCCGGTGTCGGCGAGTTCCACGTACTCGATGGCACGAGAGCCGTCGGCCGGGCTCACCCCGCGCGGCGGGAAGTAGACGCGATCGGCGTCCACGCCACCGCCGATGCGGGAACCGATCAGCTTGCCGTCTTTCAGTCCACGTAGGTAGACGGATTCGGCCTCGGTGGCCGAATGCGTGATCACGGTGGCGACCGGGGTGGTGATGACGACGTCGGTGCCCTCGGGGTTCTCGGCGGTGTTGGCCGGGGCGTCCTCGGTGCCATCGCCGGGTGCGAAATAGGCGATGTCATCGATCCGGCCGGTGCGGGCGGCCTTCCAGACCGCGTGGACGCGTAGCCCGGTGGTCAGGTCGTCGGCACTGTCGGCGGCGACGGCGTGCAGCAGGGCGGTATCCGCGCCGTCGAGGGTGATCAGCGCCCAGGCGAAGGGGCGATCGAGGGGCTGTCCCACAACGGGTTCGGCTTGCCAACTCCACGTCGACACGGTGCCGACAGCGGCGACGTCGACGATCTCGGTCGTCTGCGCACCGGTGCGGGGATCGAACTCGACCGGCGGGACGCTCACCGTGCCGTCGCTGCTCTTCGATCCCACGATGCGGCCCGCGCGCAGCGCGAGGGCGAACTGGCTCAACACCGGTCCGAGGGAACGGGTGTAGTCGAAGGAATTGGTCAGGGCCGCGGTCAGGATGTCCGACGCGGGTTCGGGGACTGGGGCCACCGGAGAAGCCGGGCCACCCGATGTGGATGCGGTGATGCTCACACTTCGAGTAGAACACGTTCTAGTATTGGGCACAAGAAGTGTGTTCACGGACGGGCTCAGCTGCCCGCGACACACGCCGGCGAAGGGGTAGATGTGAAGCTCGGGCTGCAACTGGGGTACTGGGGATCGGGGCCGATCGCGAATGCGTCGGAACTGATCGCGGCGGCGGAGACCCACGGATTCGACGCGGTGTTCACCGCCGAATCGTGGGGGTCGGACGCCTACACGCCGCTGTCGTGGTGGGGTGCGGCCACCGAACACATTCGGCTCGGTACGGCCGTCGCGCAGTTGTCCGCACGACCGCCGACCTCGCTGGCGATGGCCGCACTGACCCTGGACCATCTGTCCGGCGGGCGGCACATCATCGGACTGGGGGTATCCGGGCCGCAGGTCGTCGAGGGGTGGTACGGCGAACCGTTCGCCAAGCCGCTGGCGCGCACCCGTGAGTACGTGCAGGTCGTCCGGGATGTCCTCGCGCGGCAGGCGCCGGTGTCGAATGCCGGTGTGCACTACCCGCTTCCGTATCCGGCCGAGGCGCCGGGATCGACCGGGCTGGGCAAATCACTCAAACCGATCACCCATCCGCTTCGTTCGGACGTCCCGATCTGGCTGGGTGCGGAGGGACCCAAGAACGTCGCCCAGACCGCCGAGATCGCCGACGGCTGGCTGGCCATCTTCTTCAGTCTGCAACTCGCCGATCAGTACAACGCCTGGCTCGACGAAGGATTCGCCCGGCCGGGTGCGCGGCGCTCGCGTGCGGACTTCGAGGTGGCGGCGACCGCTCAGGTGGTGGTCACCGACGATGTCGCGTCCGTCATCGATGCCTACCGGCCGTCCACCGCACTGTATGTCGGCGGGATGGGCGCCAAGGAGAAGAACTTTCACGCGGAGCTGTACCGGCGCATGGGATATGGCGACGCGGTCGACGAGATCGTCGCCCTGTTCCAGGCGGGTAAGAAGGCGGAGGCATTGGCCGCGGTACCCGACGAGATGGTGCGCGAGACCATGATCATCGGTACCGAGGACCAGGTGCGCCAGCAGATCAAGGAGTGGGAGGCGGCCGGTGTCACGATGCTGATGCTCACCGCACGTGACCCCGACATGATCGGACGGATCGCCGCCCTCGTGTGAGGGACGGCCGGCCCTACTCCGCGGGCGGTGCGTCGTGATCGGCCGGTGGACGTCGGCCCGCCCCCGGCACGCGGTGGGTCAGGGTCAGGTGCAGTTTGCCGGGCACCATGGTGAGGCGCTCGTGAACTCGCAGTACGTAATCCGGGTCGGGGGTCAGGTCGTAGCGGTGGATGAGCCGTGCCAGCACCAGGACCGACTCGTGGAGTGCGAACTGACGTCCGATACAGGCGCGCATCCCGGTGCCGAAGGGTTTGTAGCTGTGTGCGGGTCGCTTCTTGATCTCGTCTGGCAGGAACCGGTCGGGATCGAAGGTCTCGGGATCTTCCCACACCGCCGGGTCCCGATGTACCTGGCCGAGCATGATCAGCGCCCAGTCGGAGGTGCGCATCGGATAGCGGCCGCCGAGTACGGTGTCGCTGACCGGACGCCGCGAGAAGGCGGGCACGGTCGGCCACAGTCGGAGTGACTCGTCGAGGCACCGGCGGATGTACCGAAACTTTGCGACCTGCTCGTAGGTGGGTTCGGCATCGGGGTCGTCGCCGAGGATCTCGTCGGTCTCCTGCTGGGCGAGAGCCAGGCAGTCGGGGTTCTCGGAGAGGAAGTAGAGCGCGAAAGACAGTGCGCCCGCCGTGGTTTCGTGACCGGCAACCAGGAAGGTGAGAATCTGGTACCGAATGTTGAGGGGGGTCAGACGTTCCCCGGATTCCGGGTGCCGGACGTTGAGCATGATGCCGAGCAGGTCGTGCTGTGAGGTGTCCTCGATGCGCTCGGCGACCAGTTCGTCGATGAGCGCATTGGCGTAGTCGTGGTCGTCGGCGATACGTCGGGTCAGATAGTTGCCCAACAGTTTTCCGCCGGGTGCGGCGCGTAGACCACCCCGTCTGCGGCCGGTCTCCAGGGCGCGCACCATCGCACCGACGAACGGATGCGGCCGCTCGCTGGTGAAGGATCCGAAGTCGTGGCTGAAGGCCGCCCGGCTCAACGTCTCCATCGCCAGTTTGGTCATGTCCCGGGTGATGTCCACGCGCTGCTCGGGTAGGCGGTCCCAGTAGTCGATGAGTTCCTGGGAGGTGGTCAGCATGATGTCGTGGTAGCGCTGCATCGACGCGCGGGCGAACGCGGGCATCAGCAGATCGTGCGCCAGCTGCCAGTTGGGTTCGTCGTTATATGCGGTGAACAGTCCGTCGCCGCCATATTCGCGCAGTGCTCCGATCGCCGGCGGAAGGGTCTTGCAGAATCGTGTCTCATCGCACAGTTCCGCGGTGAGATCGGCGGAGGCGACGAAGACGAACTTCTGGCGAAAGACTTTCAGTTCGTAGATTCCGCCGAGTTCGGCGCCGAGCCGCAGGATGCTCAGGATGGGGTTGCGTGGGTCGGACACCTGGACGTCGCCGATGATCGGCCGACGCCGACCAGGATGCGGGAACTTCTGCCCTGACCAGCTGTTATGGATACCGAATCCGCGGAACAGGGTGCGCGGAAGCGGCCCCGAACCTGCCTGTTCGCGGGTGTTCTGCTTACCTGTCACCGTCGTCGGCCCCCGTATCGCCAGGCCTCAACATTCCGAGGCCGTCCTGATGAGTATGGACGACGGGGATCGTTACCGGAAAGTCACCAAGTGATGCGACTTTCCGGAAACGGGGCTATTCGCCGGTGAAGACCGGCTTCTCCTTGTTGGCGAATGCCTTGGGGCCGATCTTCGCGTCCTTGCTCTTGAACACCGCGATGCCGAGCTTGGATTCCAGCTCGAAAGCCTCGAGTTCGTGCATCCCCTCGGTGTCGCGGATGGTCTTCAGGATGGCCTGCACCGCGAGGGGGCCGTTGGCGGCGATGGCTTCGGCGATGTCGATGGCCTTGTCCAGCGCGCCGCCGTCCTCGACGACGTGACCGATGAGGCCGTACTCCTTCGCCTCATCCGCGGTGACATGCCGACCGGTGAGCAGAAGATCGGCGGCGATCGTGTAGGGGATCTGCCGGGGCAGCCGGACGGCGCTGCCGCCGAGCGGGAACAGACCCCAGCGAGCCTCGGCGACACCGAATTTCGCGCTCCTGCCGGCGACTCGAATGTCGGTGCCCTGCAGGATCTCGGTGCCGCCGGCGATGGCGGGTCCTTCCACGGCGGCGATGAGCGGCTTGGTCAGTCTGCGTCCCTTGAGCAGGGCGGGCAGGCTGGCCGGATTCCAGGAACCCTTGTCGACGGTGTCGCCGGGGGCGTTCTTGTTCATCGTCTTGAGGTCCATCCCGGCGCAGAACGCGCCGCCCGCGCCGGTCAGGATCGCGACCCGGATGTCGGGGTCGGTGTCGACCTGATCCCACGCCTCGACCATGATCCGCATCATTTCCGCCGACAGCGCGTTACGTGCTTCGGGGCGGTTCATGGTGACGATCAGGATGTGGCCGCGCTTCTCGACGAGGCATTCGGGCGCCTTGTCGGTTCCGGGATGTGAATCGGCAACAGTGGTCATCGTCGTCCCTCGCGAAAAATTGTCGGAGATTGCTGCTTGCTCGAAACGATAACACGTTCTAATTTTGATGCCATGGCCTACACGATTGCCGACTTGATCGAGCATGCGGTCGACCTGATGCCGGAACGGACGGCGTTGGAGTCGGGGGAAGAGACACGAACCTATGCGCAATTGGAGGCGCGTGCGAACGCGATAGCGCACAAGCTACGCGAACTCGGTGTGAAGCCGGGGGACCGGGTGGGTCTGTACAGCAGAAACACCATCGAGGCTGTCGAATCGATGATCGCCATCTTCAAGGCGCGCGCGGTGATGGTCAACGTCAACTA
This sequence comes from Gordonia heveisoli, assembly GCF_030315745.1. Classification (GTDB taxonomy): domain Bacteria; phylum Actinomycetota; class Actinomycetes; order Mycobacteriales; family Mycobacteriaceae; genus Gordonia. The sequence continues at coordinate 32,415 of NZ_JASXSH010000006.1, forward strand.
CCGCTACGTCGAAGCCGAACTCGAACACATCTTCGTCGACTCGGGGATGGTGGCGCTCATCCATGAGCGCCAGTACTGCGAACGCGTCTGCAACACGTTGCCGAAATCGCCCGAGCTGCGTTCCCGGATCGTCATCGAGGACGGGACGGACAGCGAACTCGCGTGCACCGGCTACGGCGACTCGATCCGATATGAGGATGCCATCGCCGACTCCTCAGCCGAACGCGACTTCGAGGATCGCTCCAGCGACGACCTGTACATGCTCTATACCGGCGGCACCACCGGCAAGCCCAAGGGTGTGGTGTGGCGCCAGGAGGACATCTGGCGTGTCCTCGGCGGCGGCATCGACTGGTTCAACAGCGAGCCGATCACCGACGAGTGGAAGCTTGCCCGCGACGGTTCCGAGGGTGGCCAGCTGGTGCGCTTCCCGATCCCACCGTTCATCCACGGCGGCTCACAGTGGGCGATCTTCCAGTCGCTGTTCGCCGGTGGCAAAGCCATCGTCTACCCGGAATTCAGTGGCCGCGGCACCTGGGAGATCGTCGCCCGCCATGGCGTCAACGTCGTCTTCATCACCGGCGACGCCATGGGGCGGCCGATGGTCGAAGCCCTGGCCGAAGGTGTCGACCACGACTTGAGCAGCGTCGTCACCGTCGCGTCGTCGGCGGCGCTGTTCTCGCCGAGCGTCAAATCGGAGTTCCTCGATCACTTCCCGAACGCGATCATCATCGACGCCATCGGGTCGTCGGAGACCGGCTACGGCGGCCTCGGTGTGGTCACGAAGGATTCGCCCCATTCGGGCGGTCCGCGGGTCAAGGCGGACAGTGAGACCCACGTGCTTCGCGAGGACGGCACTCCGGTGGAGCCGGGTAGTGGCGAGATCGGCGTGTTGGCCCGCAGCGGTCACATTCCGCTGCACTATCACAACGATCCGGTGAAGTCGGCGCAAACCTTCAAGGAGTTCAACGGGATTCGCTACTCGCTGCCCGGCGACTTTGCGCAGCTGGAGGCCGACGGCAACATCACCATGCTCGGCCGCGGCTCGGTGTCGATCAACACCGGCGGCGAGAAGGTGTTCCCGGAAGAGGTCGAGGGCGCGCTGAAGGCCCATCCCGACGTCTTCGACACCGTGGTCGTCGGGGTGGCCGACGACCGATGGGGTCAGCGTGTCGGAGCGGTCATCGCGACCCGCGACGGTGCCCGGCCGTCCCTCGCCGAACTCAACGACGTCGCGCGCAAGGAACTCGCGGGATACAAATGCCCGCGCAGCGTCTGGTTCGTCGACGAGATCAAGCGATCGCCCGCGGGTAAACCCGACTACCGCTGGGGTGCGGCGATCACCCAGGAACATCCCGCTGACGAGGCGCATTCGGCGCCGGAGAAGAGCTGACCATGCGCACCGAACTGGCCGACCGGTTTGGCATCGAATACCCGATCTTCGGGTTCACTCCGAGCCAGGACGTCGCCGCCGCGATCAGCCGGGCCGGAGGTCTCGGCGTGCTCGGGTGCGTCCGCTTCAACGAGCCGGACGAACTCGACGAGGTCCTCGAATGGATGCACGAGAACACCGACGGAAAACCGTTCGGCGTGGACGTCGTCATGCCCGCCAAGATCCCGACCGAGGGGTCCAAGGTCGATCTGGATTCGATGATCCCGCCCGAACACCGGGCCTTCGTCGAACGGACCCTCGACGACCTGGGCGTGCCGCCGCTGCCCGGGGGTGACCGGGTCGACGCCGGGGTGCTGGGGTGGCTGCATTCGGTGGCGCGATCACACGTCGACGTGGCTATGGAACATCGCCGCAAGTACGGGCAGATCAAGCTGATCGCCAACGCTCTCGGTTCGCCGCCCGACGACGTGATCGCCACCGCCCACGACAACGGTGTCCTCGTCGCCGCCCTGGCGGGCGCGAAAGAGCATGCGCTGCACCATGTCGCGGCGGGGGTGGACATCGTCATCGCCCAGGGCTATGAGGGTGGCGGCCACACCGGCGAGGTCACCTCGATGATCTTGTGGCCCGAACTCGTCGACGCGGTCGGCGACACCGCGCCGGTGCTCGCCGCCGGTGGCGTCGGCAGCGGACGCCAGATCGCGGCGGCCCTGGCCCTCGGCGCGCAGGGCGTGTGGATGGGCACCTACTGGCTCACCGCCGCCGAATATCAGCTGGGCAAGACCGAGGGCGACGACGGTCCGACCACCGTGCAGCGGGCCCTGCTCGCGGCGACCTCGCGCGACACCGTGCGTCGTCGGATCTACTCGGGTAAGCCGGCGCGCCTGCTCAAAACCAAGTGGACCGACGCGTGGGATGCGCCCGACGCCCCGGAGCCGCTGCCGATGCCGCTGCAGAATCTGCTCGTCGCCGAGGCTCACAGCCGGATCTCGCAGGCCGACGATCCCGGTGTCGTGGCCATGCCGGCCGGTCAGATCGTCGGCCGCTGCAACGACATCGTGCCGGTTGCGGACATGATCGCGGGGATGGTCGCGGAGTACAACGAGGCGGTCAAACGTCTCGACGCCACCCTCTGAGCCCAACCACACAAGTCGTCCAACCACATAAGTCCCGGGTACCGCCAGGTGCCCGGGACTTTCCCGTTCGTCGGGGTGTGGTGTCGCTGGTGGGCCACGGGCTTGTTAACATCCTTCTCAGTTTCGACGCATCACCGGCGACTTCGTCGGGATCGTCGTGGGCGGGGGATGTCCAGGGGGGACGGTGTCGTCGGCGATCTGCCGGTGACGCGCAATCTGCGATCTTTCTCGCGCTCGAACCATCGAATGTGCACGAGAGAGGGCGTTGACATGACGTCGACCGATAACCGCGGACGCCACCGCCACGAATCCCGGCGCGGCCCGAGCGCGCCGCTGCTGTCCATCGCCTCGGCCATGCTGGCCGCCTCCATCGCCGCCGGCGCAGGTAGCGCCTTCGCGGTGCCGCAGCAGGGTGGCACCAATCCCGGTGAGTCCGTCCCGCAGCAGGGTGGCACCAATCCCGGCGGAAGCCAGGGGCCGGGATCGGATGCGCCGATCAACTACAGCGAGCCGTCGGAGATCCCCGGACCGGGATCGATCCCGGGCCCGCCGGTCGAGGCGCCGTATCAGCCCTACACCCCGCAGCCGCAGTACGACAATGCTTACAACCCGGGGTCGCGTGCGAACAACATCGGGCCGGCCGCTCCGGTTCGGCCGATTGCTCCGCCGGTCAACAAGATCCGCGTGGGCAACTTCATCACCGACATTCCGCCGGGTGTGAACAAGCGCGACGTCAACTCGCTCAATGCGTGGGCGGCCTACGGTGAGGCGAAGATCGCCCAGAACCTGATCGCTGCGGGTGTGCCCAAGGACGAGGCCAGCCGTCGTGCGGCGGCGACCATTATCGGTGTCGCCATCGGCGGAACAGCCGGCGCCGCGGCCGGTCTGGTCCCCGGCGCGGTCGTCGGTGCTCTGGTCGGTCTCCCGGCCGGTGCGTTGATCGGTGCGGGTGTGGCGTCGTTCGCAAGTTCGTACACGGGGCCCGCGATTGTCGGTGTGCTTCCTTTCGCGGCGACCTACGGCACGCTTATCGGTACGGTGGCCGGTCCGTTCGTCGGTGGTGCCGTGGGCGGGGTTGCCGGCGCAGCAGGCGGCGCGATCATCGGTGGTGCGATCGGCGGCACGATTGCATACACCCTCGGTGCGGGCGATCCGGGCGCGAACCCGCAGGCGCCGTGGCAGCAAGGCCCGCGTCATTCTCTGCCGGATCCGCACGGACCCAACCAGTTCGAGTACCACCTGCCCGCCCCGGCCGCGCGTGCGGCCGGGCTGCCCGCCGTGGATTATGTGGTCACCGCCCGCGGCGACGTCAAGATCTCGGTCGGCGCGTCGACGTTGGGCTGGTCGGCCGAACAGGCCCGCGTTGCCGGCTCCGGCATCGTCGACGCCGGACGTGCCTGGACGCGCGCCCAGTCGGACACCATCAAGAACCTCATCCCCGGCGGCGACATCACCTGGCCCACCGAGGCATCGGCCCCGGGTAAGCATCGCGCCTGATATTCGTCGTCGCGGGTAGCTCGACCGTGCAGGCTGGATGCGGGCCACTGCGAATCTGCACGCTTCGTCTCGAAACCAAAGGGAGATCGACGTTGACAACTCTGAAGCGCACATTGCTACTCATGATCACCACCGTGCTCGTCGGTGCCGGCCTCTCGATCGGGGCGGGCGCCGGGGAGGCCGCCCCGAGGCAACTACTGAGGGTGACGGGACTTGGCGACAGTTTCGGCACGTACGGCGATCACGCCAACTGCCACGGAGCCCTCAATGTGGGGCTCACTGCCACGCCGCACAAGCCTGGGTGGGTCCGGGTGATGCTGACCTCGTTCGGCTTCACCGGTGAAGGGCGAAGCTGGCGGAAGGATCCGAACTGCCGGATCCTGGTCGGACATGCGATGGACAGTTCCCTCGGCTATGGCCGCTTTGACTTCTGGCCCGCGAGCTTCGGCCCGAAGCGAGGGCAGCGGGCGGTTCACGACGTCCGTGTCGGTTCGGGATTGGCGCTCTTCGGGATCGCGACGTACCAGCTCCACAACCCAGTCCGGGTTCCCCAGTCCTACGGGATCAACTACTACGTCATCGTTCCCTGATCCCGGTCCGCGCATTCCCGGGTGGCGGACCGTCGGCAAGTGCAAGAGTTCTGAACTGACAACTCTCAAGCGCACGATGCTGTTGATATTGACGGTGATGCTGGTCAGCATCGGTGTCACGCTGGGCGCCGGACATAGCGAACCAGCCCCTCCGCGGCAGCTGCCGAAGTGGTCGAGTCTGGGCGACAATTTCGGCACCGTTGGTGATCACGCGAACTGCCACGGTGTCTCTGGCCGACCAGCTTCGGCCCGAAGCGGGGGCAGCGGGTGGTACGTGATGTGCGCGTCGGTTCTGGACTAGTGCAATTCGGGGTCGGGACCTACCAGCTGCACAATCCGGCGCGGATCCCGCTCTCCTACGGGCTGACCTACGTGACGATCGTCCCCTGATCCCGAGTGTTGAATACCGCAATGACCCATTCGCGGCCGGAACAAAGGCCGCGGACCGTCGCGGAGGGCTTCGTGGCCTTGCCGCCGTTCTTTCACAAGGAGATACACATGTTGCACATCAAGCGAGCGATCCTCGTAGTGATCAGTGGGGTCTTGTTGGGCGCTGGACTCACGGCCGGCGCGGGGGCCGGTGATGCCGCTCCACAGCAGCTGCCCCGATGGTCCAACCTGTTCACCGATGACTTCGGTACCTTCGGCGATCATGCGGGGTGTCACGGTGCGCTGCGGGTGGGATTGACAGGGGTTCCGCATAAGCGCGGCGTTGTGCGCGCCACCTTCACGTCGCTGGGTTTCACAGGCAACGGCGCGGGCTGGCGGCGTGACCCGAACTGCCGAATGCGTGTGGGTGTTGCTTTCACGGGCTCGGGTGGGTACGCCGTTTACAAGCTCTTCCCGGCCAGCTTTGGACGCAAGCCCGGCCAGCGGGTCGTGCATGACGTGCGGACCGGGTCGGGACTGGTGGTTCTCTCGGCTGCCACCTACCAGCTCAAGAGCCGGTTGCCTGTTCCACAGTCCTACGGGATCAACTACTACGTCATCGTCCCCTGACGACGAAATTGCCTACGCCGTTGCCTGTTTGGCGTCGCGGCGGAATTGTTGCCAACTACGAGGAGATTGAAATGGCCAGGCGCAAGCGCTCACTATTGGTGATGTTCACCGCGATGTTGGCGTGTATCGGTGTGTCGATGGGTGCGGGTGCCGGTGAAGCTTCGCCGTTGCGACCGCTCTGGAAGTCCACCGGACTCAGTGACAATTTCGGCACCGTCGGAGATCATGCGAATTGCCGGGGCGCCATGCATATCGACCTGTATGCCACCCCGCACAAGCCGGGCTATGTGCGCGTGTCGCTAACCTCCTTCGGATTCATCGGTGACGGGCCCGGCTGGCGGAAAGATCCGCATTGCCGCTTCCTCGTCGGGCACGCCATGCGTAGTTCCTTGGGTTTGGAGCGGTGGGCTTTCTGGCCGGCCAGCTTCGGTCCCAAGCGTGGGCAGCGGGTGATGCATGACGTGCGTGTCGGCTCGGGCCTGGCGGTCTTCGGGATCGGGACTTTCCAGCTGCACAATCCGGTGCGTGTACCGCTCTCGTACGGCGTGAATTACTACACCATCGTCCCCTGACGACGAAATTGCCTACGCCGTTGCCTGTTTGGCGTCGCGGTGGAATTGTTGCCAACTAAGAGGAGATTGAAATGGCCAGGCTCAAGCGCTCACTATTGGTGATGTTCACCGCGGTGTTGGTGTGTGTCGGTGTGTCGATGGGGGCGGGTGCTGGCGCCGCCGCACCCGCGCAACAGCTCCCGAAATGGTCGGGTCTGGGTGACGACTTCGGTACCTTCGGTGATCATGCCAATTGTCACGGCGCCATGCACGTTGGACTGACGGCGACGCCACACAAGCGTGGGTACGTACGTGTGACGCTGACATCTTTCGGCTTTACCGGCGAGGGGGCCAGCTGGCGCAAGGATCCGCACTGCCGATTCCTCGTCGGTCATGGCATGAATAGCTCCCGAGGCTACGCCTGGTTTGCCTTCTGGCCGGCCAGCTTTGGTCCTAAGCGTGGGCAACGCCTGGTGCATGATGTGCATGTCGGGTCCGGTCTGGCGCTATTCGGTGTTGGGACTTACCAGCTGCATAACCCGGTGCGTGTGCCGCTTGCATACGGACTGAACTACTACGTCATCGTTCCCTGATCCGATCTGATACGACCCAAACGGCGTCGGCGGCAATTTCTACTGCCGCCGACGCCGTTTCGGTTTCCGGCCGAGTCAGGATCGGCAACGGTGGTAGGCACGTCCGACGCGCCGCCATTGCGGCTCCGGGTCGCCCTCGCGCAGCGCACGTTTGACGATCTTGTGGGTCGCCGTGGTCGGCATCTCCCCGACGAAGCGGACACGATGCGGCCACTGTTTGGGGCCGAGATCGGGCTGTGCGGTGAGGAAGTCGGCGAAGCGTTCGGGATCGAGATCGTCGGACACCACGAGGACTGCCTCGATCTCGTCGCCGATCTCCACCGGCACACCGTAGACGGCGGCCTGTTCGATCTGTGGGTGGCGCAGCAGGATTCGTTCGATCGGGCTGGTGCCCAGGTTCTCGCCGTCGACGCGCAGCCAATCACCGAGCCTGCCCGCGAAATGGAGGTAGCCCGCGTCGTCGACCCAGCCGAGATCGCCGGTGTGGTAGACGCCGCCGCGCATCCGGTCGGCGGTGGCGGCCTCGTCGTCGTAGTACCCCGAGAACAGGCCCGGCCCTGAGGCGTTGACGATCTCGCCGACCTCGCCGACGGACACCGGCGTGCCCGTCTCCGGGTCCACGATGGCCGTCGGTGGCCGGAGTGGCCCGAGTGCAGACGGTGGGGTGTCAGGTGTGCGTGTGATGGCGACACCGCCCTCGGTGGAACCGAAACCGTCGACGACACGGCAGCCGAAGCGGGCTGCAAACCGTTCCCGGTCGGTCGCCGACGCCTCGTTGCCGTACATGATGCGCAACGAGTTGTCGGCGTCGTCCGGGGACGGCGGGGTGGCCAGGATGTAGTGCAGCGGTTTGCCGACGTAGTTGGCGAAGGTGACCCCGTACCGGCGTACGTCGGGCAGAAATCCGCTCGCCGAGAATCGTTGGCGCACCACGACAGAAGCGCCGCCTGCCAGGGCCACCGACCAGCCGGCGATAACCGCGTTCGAATGGAACATCGGCATCGACAGATAGACGACATCGGTGTGGTCGATGCCGAACCGGTCGGCCAGCATCCGGCCGCTCGCGGCGAACTTGCGTTGCGTGCAGCGCACCGCCTTCGGATCGCCGGTGGTGCCGGAGGTGAAGATCAGCATCATCAGGTCGTCGGGGGATATCGGACCGAAATCCGGTTCGCGGCAATCGATGTCGACCAGCATCCCGGCATACTCGATGCCGTCGACGTCGAGCACCCGGACGCCGTCGAGCGATTCCGGGTCGAGTTCGTCGAGCAGATGGCGGGTCGGCCGGTGGGTCAGGACGATCTGACAATCCGCGGTGGCGATGTCGGTGGCGAGTGCGGCACCCCGTCGCGTGGTGTTGAGGCCGACGAGCACGAACGCGCCCAGGGCGGCGGCACCGAGCAGGAGGCTGAACTCGGCGGTGTTCTCCATCAGCACCCCCACATGCGGCGGCGCATCCGCGGGCAGGTGCGCGCGTAGAGCGTTGCCGCGTCGGGCGGACTCCGTCAGATGCTCACTCCAGCAGACGAAGTGGTCGTCGTGATGCACCCCGCGATCGCCGGCCGCGGACAGTGAGCGCAGCAACTCGGCCAGGGTGTCGGCAGTCGCCGGTCTGGTTGCGGCGGTGCGGTGGTCGACACTCGCCACATGGGTGTCCACGCGTCAGGCCGGAGTGTCGGCGAGGGTGACGCCGATAGCACGCAGGGCGGCCGTCGCAGGTCCGAAGGTGAACTCATTCTGTTTGGCGCGCAGGAAGTATCGATGCACCGGGTGGGTGGTGTCGAGGCCGACGCCGCCGTGTACGTGAACGGTGGTGTGGGCCACCCGGTGTCCGGCATCGGCGGCCCAGAATTTGGCGGTTGCGATCGCGGTGTGCACCTCGGCGTCGGTGATCCCACTGTCGGCCTCGGCCGCGGTGGCCAGGAGCCAGGCCGCCTGGGTGGTCGTCAGAGCGAGGCCCTGGGCGTCGATGTACCCGTCGGCCAGCCGCTGGGCGACCGCCTGGAAGGAACCGATCGCCCGGCCGAACTGTTCCCGCTCACGCGCGTACTGGGCGGTGAGCTCCAATGCCCGGCCCACGATTCCGGTCTGTTCCGCGCAGATTGCCAAGGTGATCCGGTCGGCGACGACGCCGACGGTCGTCGCGCCACCGCTGAGGATGCGTCCGGCGGGCAGCACCACATCGTCGAAGTCGACTGCGGCGGTGGGGACGAGGCCCGTCGAGATAGTCGGCGTGACACGAACTCCCGGATCGTCGGCGAAGACGACGACCGCCACCGCGCCGTCGGGTCCGCTCGCCGACACCACAAAGGCGTCGGCGGCCGCACCATAGGGGACGTTGAGTTTGGTGCCGCGCAGCGATGGTGCGTCACCGCCGGTGATGGTTGTGGTCGGGCTCAGGAGATCGGGTCCGAGCTCTTCCTCGAAGGCGACGGTCAGTACCGTCTGACCGGCTGCGGCCGACGTGAGCACACGATCGGCCAGCTCGGGTGCGGCCGTCGATGCGATCACCGGCAACGCGACCACCGCGTGTGGCCCGAAGGGGACCCGGGCCAGGACTCGGCCGAGTTCCTCTGCGACACCGCAGTTCTCGATGGCCGACAGGTCGCCGCCGGCGTCGCCGACCGATTCGGCGCTCAGTTCGAGTCCGAGCAGACCGGCCGTGCCGAGTTCGCGCCACAGGTCGGCGTCGATCGGTGCGGACGCCGACTCCAGTTCGGCGACGCGGTCGTCGGTGCTGATCTTGGTGGCGATGTCGCGGGTCAGGCCGCGGACGTCGGAAGCCGATTCGGGAAGGGAGAAATCCATGATGTGCGCTTCTTTTCGCTGGGTTTGAGCGGGCGGGATGAGCTATGACTCCGAGCCGGTCAACGTCGCTGCGGGGGGAGGCCGAGGGCGAGCATCGAGATGATGTCGCGCTGCACCTCGTTGGTGCCGCCGCCGAAGGTGAGGATCAGGGAGGTGCGCTGGTAGCGTTCCAGGCGGCCACGCAGCTGAGCGCCCGGACTGCCGGCGCGCAGCGTGGCGGCCGGTCCCAGGATCTCCATGAGCAGTCGGTAGGCCTCGGTGGCGAATTCGGTTCCGAACACCTTGGTGGCCGAGGCATCGGCGGGGCTCGGGGCCTGCCCGGACGCCGCCTGTGAGGCGATCTTCCAGTTGATCAGCTTGAGGAACTCGACCTTGGCGTGCACGCGGGCAAGGTTGGCCTGCACCCATCCCGCGTCGATGACGCGAGCGCCGTCGCCGGTCTTGGTGTGCTGCGCCCACTCGATGGTCTCGCGCAGCGCGGTCTGGATCGGGGCCGCGCTACACAGGGCGACACGCTCGTTGTTGAGCTGGTTGGTCACCAAGGGCCAGCCGCCGCCCTCTTCGCCGACGACGGCCGAGGTCGGCACCCGCACATCCTGGTAGTAGGTGGCGCTGGTGTCGACGCCGGACATGGTGTGCACCGGGGTATAGCTGAATCCCTCGGCATCGGCGGGCACGATGAGCACCGAGATGCCGTGATGCTTCTTGAGACCGCGCGCCCGACCCTCGTCGGTCAGGCTCGACGGATCGGTGCGGCACGCCAGCCAGATGTAGTCGGCGTAGGCGACCAGCGATGTCCACATCTTCTGACCGTTGATCACGTACTCGTCGCCGTCGCGGACCGCGGTGGTGCGCAGCGCGGCCAGGTCGGTACCGGCACCCGGCTCCGAGTAGCCGATGGAGAAGTGCAACCGGCCGGCCGCGATCTTCGGCAGGAAGAACGCCTTCTGTTCGTCGCTGCCGTAGTTCATGATCGTGGGGGCGACCGAGTTGATCGTGAGGAACGGGACCGGCGCACCGGCGATCGCCGCCTCGTCGGTGAAGATCAGCTGATCCATCATCGACCGGTTCTGGCCGCCGAACTCGGTCGGCCAGCCGAGCGCGAGCCAGCCGTCGGCGCCCATCTGCGCGACGACATCGCGGTAGGCGTCGCCTTCGCCGAGCTCGCCGTCGCCGCCCTGAAGTGCGGCACGGCGCTCGTCGGTCATCAGAGCCGCGAAGTAGGCACGCAGTTCGCGCCGCAGTTCGGCCTGTTGGTCGGTGTAGGCGATACGCATGGAGCGCTCCGTTGTCGGCTGCCGGTCGCATCCTTGATGCGAACTCTTCTGCAGGGGGCTTTGATGGAGTTGGGAGCCTCGGATCCGGGTCGATCTGGTCAAGTGTCCACCAGGGCCGGTATCCTCAGGTTCTGAAACACGTTCTAGCCTGTTGTACACAGCCCGTCAACCGGTTGGCCAGTCATCGAGGAGTTACTTGTCATGCGTATCAAGGCAGATTTCGACCTGTGCGAGTCCAATGCGATCTGCGTCGGGATGGCCCCTGACGTCTTCGACCTCGACGATGACGACTACCTGGTCATTCTTCAGGAAGAGGTGCCCGCGGGCCGCGAAGAGGAACTGCGTCAGGTCGTCGCCAACTGCCCGAAGTCAGCATTGTCGATAGTCGACGACTGATCGCGGGTGATTCGCTCGTTTCTTTCCATCCGGGTAATAAACATGCTAGAACAGGTTCTAGTTTCAGCTCAGAAGGGAATTCGGGTGGGTCAATCGCTACAGGGTCGCGTCGCCGTCGTTACCGGTGCGGGTGCCGGACTGGGTCGGGCGGAGGCCATCGGCCTCGCCGCCGAGGGCGCGAGCGTCATCGTCAATGATCTGGCCGGGGCGCTCGATGCCAGCGACGTGATCGACACGATCACCGATGCGGGCGGCACCGCGGTCGCCGTGCCCGGAGACATCTCCGACGCGGCCACCGCCACCGCGATCATGTCGACCGCCACCGATCGGCTCGGAGGCCTCGACATCGTCATGAGCAATGCCGGTGTCGTCCGTGACAAGATGTTGTTCAACATGACCGACGACGACTGGGATCTGGTGATCCGGGTTCACCTGCGCGGACATTTCCTGCTCAACCGCAACGCCGCAGCACACTGGCGGGCGGCGTCGAAGGCGGCCGGGGGGCCGGTCTACGGGCGGTTGATCAACACCTCGTCCGAGGCGGGTCTGCTCGGACCCGAGGGGCAGGCCAACTACGGCGCGGCCAAGGCGGGTATCACCGCCCTGACGCTGTCGGCCTCCCGTGCGCTCAAGCGATACGGCGTCCGGGCGAATGCGATCTGCCCGCGTGCGCGTACCGGGATGACGGCCGACGTCTTCGGCGACGCGCCTACCGACGGGGTCGATCCGCTGTCACCCGAACACGTGGTGCGGCTGGTCAATTACCTCGCCGGACCCGACTCCGAAGATGTCACCGGGCAGGTGTTCGTCGTCTACGGTCCGCAGGTCACCCTGATGGCCGCTCCGACGGTCGACGAGGTCTTCACCGCGGACGGTGACGCATGGCAATCAGATGATTTGTCGAAGGCGCTGACCAGCTACTTCGCCAACCGTGAGCCGGGTCGGAGTTTCTCTGCCAGCTCGTTGGTCAACTGACCAATCGGACCTGAGACCGAGTGGTAATTTCGCGGTGTCCAAAGGGGAGGAGTGCTGATGTTGGGAAGGCTTGCGACCCCACTCGGGGGGATCGGGGACTTCGTAGCACTCGGTGTCGATTCCGCGCGTGAGTTGTTCAAGCGTCCGTTCCAATGGCGCGAAACCGTTGAACAGTCGTGGGCGATCGCGCGAGTCTCGATGGTGCCGACGCTGCTGGTCGCGATTCCGTTCACCGTGCTGGTGAGTTTCACCCTCAACATCCTGCTGCGCGAGATCGGTGCGCAGGACCTGTCGGGGGCGGGTGCCGCGTTGGGCACCATCACCCAGATCGGCCCGATCGTCACCGTGCTCATCGTCGCCGGTGCCGGCGCGACGGCCATCTGCGCCGACCTCGGTGCCCGCACCATCCGCGAAGAGATCGACGCGATGAAGGTGCTCGGCATCAACCCCATCCACCGGCTCGTCGTTCCGCGCATCATCGCCTCGACCGGCGTCGCACTCCTGCTCAACAGCCTGGTGTGCACCATCGGCATCGGCGGCGGCTTCATCTTCTCCGTCTACCTGCAGGACGTGAATCCGGGTGCGTTCATCGCCAACCTCACCCTGCTCACCGGCTTCGGCGAGCTGATGATCTCGATGGTCAAAGCCGCCCTGTTCGGCCTGTTCGCGGGTATGGTCGGCTGCTACCAGGGGCTCAATGTCAAAGGTGGCGCCAAAGGTGTCGGCGACGCCGTCAACGAAACCGTCGTCTACTCTTTCATGGCGCTGTTCGTCGTGAACGTGGTGGTGACCGCGGTCGGTCTCAAGGCAACGGCAGGCTGAGCACATGGTCCTTCCCTTCACCACCCGACTTCGCACGGCGCGCGTCGCGGTCAAACGCGCAGGCCAGGACTGGGATCAGCTCGGCGATCAGGCCCTGTTCTACTGGGACAGCATCGTCGCCATCCCCCGTGCCCTCAAGCACTACAAGAAGGAGACGCTGCGGCTCATCGCCGAGATCTCCATGGGGACCGGCGCGCTGGCGATGATCGGCGGAACGGTCGTCGTCGTCGGCTTCCTGACGCTCTTCACCGGCGGCACCATCGCCGTGCAGGGCTACAGTTCGCTGGCCAACATCGGCGTCGAGGCGCTCACCGGCTTCTTCTCCGCGTTCATCAACGTGCGCATCGCGGTGCCGGTCATCTCTGGTATCGCCCTGGCCGCCACGATCGGTGCCGGTGCGACGGCACAATTGGGCGCGATGCGGGTCAGCGAGGAGATCGATGCGCTGGAGACGATGGCGATCTCCTCGATCCCGTATCTGGTCAGCACCCGGATCGTCGCCGGGCTGATCGCGATCATCCCGCTGTACGCGCTGGCGTCGCTGGCCTCCTTCCTGGCCAGCCGCTTCGCCACGGTATTCCTGTACGGACAGTCGTCGGGCGTCTACGACCACTACTTCAACACCTTCCTGATCCCGTCGGACATCCTGTGGTCCTTCGTGCAGGCCATCTGTATGGCGGTGGCGGTCATGCTCATCCACACCTACTACGGCTTCAACGCCTCCGGCGGTCCGGTCGGCGTGGGCGTCGCGGTCGGCAACGCGGTGCGGGCCTCGCTGGTCGTCGTCGTCGTCATCACACTGCTGACCTCGCTCGCCATCTACGGCGCCGACGGCCACTTCAACCTGGCGGGATGAGGCCATGACACGCAAACAGGAACGGACGAGGACCACCCGTCGACTCGCGGCCGTCACCATGGTCGGGTTGTTGCTGGCCATCGTGATCGGGGCGTCGGCGCAGTTCCTCGACCTCTTCGCCAGCACCGACAAGGTCACCCTCTACGCGCCACGCGCCGGCCTCGTGATGAACCCCGACGCCAAGGTCAAGCTGCGCGGCGTCGAGGTCGGCCGCGTCTCGGAGATCTCCGAGGAGGACGGTCAGGCCGTTCTCACGCTGGCCATCGACTCCGGACAGATGGACAAAATCCCCGGCAATGTCACCGCCGACATCAAGTCCAACACCATCTTCGGAGCCAAGGCCGTCAACCTGAACGTGCCAACCACCGGCCCCGAAGGCAGTCTGGACACCACTCGGGTCATCCACGCCCAGCACGTCGTCGTCGAACTGAACACCGTGTACCAGCAATTGGTCGGCGTCCTGGCGCAGTTGCAGCCGGACAAGCTGAACGCGACGCTGGGTGCCCTCAACACCGCGCTGGCCGGGCAGGGTGCCGCCATCGGTACCGCACTCGACCAGTTGAACAGCCTGGTCACGACCACCAACAAACATCAGCGCCAGCTGTCGCAGTTACTGCGGCAGGCGGCCACGGTCACCAACGTCTACGCCGACGCCATGCCCGATCTGATGCGGACCGTCGACAACTTCACCGTCGTCGGTAACACCCTGGTCGACAACACCAGCAACTTCGACGCGCTGCTCATCAATGCGACGGGGATGGCCAACACCATCGACGGCGTCATCGCGCCGACCAAACGGACGCTGATCAACGCGCTCACCGACATCGGTCCGGTCGCCCGGCTGCTGGGCTACAACGCCCCGGGCATCAAATGTTTCATCACCACCACCGCGGTCGCGGCGGAGGCGGCTCGGCCGTTCCTCGGCGAACGCAACGGCAACCTGATGCTCGACGCGAGCATCCTGCCCGGCAAGGACCCCTACACCTACCCGTACGACCTCCCGCAGGTGCGCGGCGAGGGACCGCCGACCTGTGCAGGCAATCTCAGTGACCCGTCGTCGAACGAGCACACCAAGTTCTACGTCGCGGACAACGCGAACAACCCATATCACCCGAGGACCAGGCCGAAAGTGAATTCGCAGAAGCTATTCCAACTCCTGTTCACGGAGCCGCCACGTGGATAACAGAGCACGCGCGTTCCGGGCGACCGCGATCAAACTGGGTGCCTTCGCCGTTGTCATGCTGCTGGTCTTCGTCGGCCTGGTGGTGGTGTTCAGCCGCTACCGCCCGGGATCGTCCAATGACTACACCGCCACCTTCGCCAGTGCATCGGCCATCAAATCCGGCAGCAAGGTCAAGATCGCCGGTGTCGAGGTCGGATCGGTCAACAGCGTGGAACTGACCCGGGACAATCAGGCCGAGATCGGATTCAGCGTCGACCAGAAGTACGTGCTGCCCGCCAGCGTGCGCGCCATGGTCCGGTACGAGAACCTGACCGGCGACCGCTACCTGGAATTGCAGCGCGGGTCGGGGGACACCGCAAAAACCCTGTCCGACGGCGCGCATATCCCCATCGAGCAGACCCAGCCTGCACTCGACCTGGACAAGCTGGTCGGTGGTTTCAAACCGCTGTTCCGCACCCTGAACGCCGAGGAGGCCAACGAGCTCACCTCGTCGCTGATCTCGGTGTTCCAGGGGCAGGGCGCCGGGTTGACCCAGCTGCTGAGCAACACCGCCCAATTCACCAACTCGCTCGCCGATCGTGATCAGCTCATCGGCTCGGTCATCGACAATCTCAACCGGACGCTCGGGACCATCGACGGTGACCGGCAGGGCCTCGACACCAGCGTCGACCTGTTGCAGCAGCTGGTCAGTGGTCTGGCGTCGCAGCGCGGCACCATCGGCAACGCCCTGACCCAGACCGCGAAGGTCACCAACGGCCTGTCCGACCTGCTCTCGGCGACCCGTCCGGACCTGAAACGGACGATCGCCGCGACCGGCACGACCTCCGAAGAGCTCCTGAAGGCCGAACCCTTCATCCGGCAGCTGATCTCGCGGTTGCCCGAGGACTATCTGACCCTGTCCAACCTGGGCAGCTACGGTGCCTGGTTGCAGATCTACTTCTGCCGCATCCGACTGCTCTTCTCCGGACCGAACGGCACGCAGGTGTTCTTCACCGCGGCCGACCTGATGGGGAACAAGTCCAAGGCCGGCGGAAGGTGTGCAACCTGATGAGCTTGCCATTCGGAGGATTCTTCAGCAGCCGGCGCACCGAATCCGATCAGGCCGACATCGCCCGGGAAACCAAACGCGGTGGCCGGACGCGGGTGCAGATCGGGGTCATCGGCATCGTGGTCACCTCGATGGTGGTCATCACCGCGATGCAGATGGACAAGCTGCCGTTCCTGTCACCCATCAGCACCTATTCGGCCTACTTCGACGACGCGGGCGGGCTGGTCACCGGTGACATCGTGTCGGTGGCAGGCATCAATGTCGGCACCATCGAATCGATCGAACTCGCCGACACCGACCAGGGCAAAAAGGTCAAGGTCGGGTTCCGGATGCAGGACACCGTCGAGATCGGCAACCAGTCGCAGGCGGCCATCAAGACCGAGACCGTCCTGGGTCGACGCAACCTGACCCTCATCCCCAACGGTGGCGAACGCCTCAAGCCCGGCGACTCGATCCCGGTGGGCCAGACGATCTCCCCGTATTCGCTGCAGGACGCGCTCGAAGGCGCCAGTTCGACGATCGAGGAAACCGACACCGACCAGCTCAACCAGGCGCTGCGCGTGCTGTCGGTGACCTTCTCCGACACCCCCAGCCAGGTGCAGGGTGCGGTCAACGGTGTCGCTCGGCTGTCGAAGGCGGTCGCCGACCGCGACAACGAACTGCGCACCCTGCTCTCCAAGGCCAACCAGGTCAGCCGGATCGTCGGCGACCGCAATCAGCAGATCAATCGGCTGCTCATCGATGCCAACTCGCTACTCGGCGAGGTGCAGATGCGCCGGGCCGCGTTGGCCCAGCTGATCACCGGGCTGCGGGACGTGTCCCGTCAGTTGAGCGGGTTCATCACCGAGAACAACGAACAGCTCAAGCCGGTGCTGGAGAAGTTCAACCGGCTCACGCAGATCTTCATCGACAAGGAAGTGGATCTGAAGAAGACCATCGACCGGCTCGGACCGTTCGCCAACACCCTCGGCGAGGCGGTGGCGTCGGGACCGAACTTCGACTCCCTGGTCGGCGTGAGCGCCTTCGGCGACTACACCGCGATGTTCATGGCGGCATTGCAGCGCAAGTATCCGCAGCTGTGGAAGCTGCTGATGCGGTCGGGCAACCCGATCCTGCCGCACAACTGGGGTCCGGCCGCACCGTACGGGAGCGAACCGCCGCGACCCAAACCGCCCGCCCCGACCTACCCGACCCCGATCCCGAACCAGCCAGGAGGATGAGATGAGCGCCAAACGCCGCCTGATCCTGGCCGGGATCGCCGCTGTCCTGGCGGTGGCCCTCGTCGCGGTCGGCTACACCGTGTACAACCGCGCCACGACCAAGACGATCACCGCCTACTTCCCGTCCGCGGGCAGCCTCTACAAAGGCGACCCGGTACGCGTTCTCGGGGTGAACGTCGGCAAGGTCACCGAGATCACCCCGCGCCGTGGGGACGTCAAGATCGTGCTGCAGGTCGATCGGAACGTCGAGATCCCGGCGACCGCGAAAGCCGTCGTCGTCGCGCAGAGCCTGGTGTCGGGACGTTTCGTCCAGCTCACCCCGGTCTATGAGACCGGCCCCACGATGGATGACGGTGCGACCATCCCGATGGAACGCACCGCCGTACCGATGGAGTGGGACGACATCAAGGCGCAGCTGACCAAGTTGACCAAGTCGTTGGGACCGGAGGACGGCAACGACGGTGCCGCCGTCGAGGCCATCCAGGTCTTCGACAAGAACCTGTCCGGCAACGGCGCGGCGATCAACCAGTCGATCACCGAGATGTCGAAGGTGATCGGCACCCTGGCCGCCGGTCGCGGCGACCTCTTCTCGACCGTGCAGAACCTGCAGAAGCTCACCGATGTGCTCTCGCAGAGCCACGAGCAGCTCGTGCAGTTCAACGGCCGCATCGCCTCGGTCTCGTCGGTGCTCGCCGACAACACCGACGAACTCAACGACGCCCTGCACGAACTCGACACGACGATGACCGACGTGCAGAAGTTCATCAAGCGGAACGGAGACGCGATCAACGCGTCCGCCGGTCAGCTGGGCAATGTGCTGCGGATCGTCGCCAACAAGGACGAGCAGCTGCGTGGACTGCTGCATTCGGCACCGAACCAGCTCGCCAACTTCTTCAACATCTACAACCCGTTGTCGGGGTCGTTGTCGGGTGTGTTCGGGCTGGGTATGGGCACCAACCTGATCACCCTGCTCTGCGGCACGATGGATGCCAACGACAGTCCGGAGATCTCCCGAGCCGACGTGGACAAATGCGTCGACGTGCTCTCGCCGATGCTGTCCAACCTGGTGATGAACTATCCGCCGTTCCTGGCGAATCCGGTGTCGGGTAAGAACGCCAACACCGACCAGATCGTCTACCAGAACGCGAGTGTGAAGGCCCGCTCCAAGGCCAGCGTCGATCGCGTCGACGCCGAGGCCCGCCGAGCCAACGGCAATTCGCCGCTCAAGGATCTCCTCGTCCCCTGGGAGCCGCGCGGATGATACGAACGAGGACGTCTGACCGGACGCGACTGCGCCGGCGCGGAGCAACACTGGCCACCCTGGCCGTCACCATGTCGCTGGTGGTGGCCGGCTGCGGCTACGACGGACCGGGTTCGGTCCCGGTGCCCGGCGCCGAGGGCACCGGCGACGGTGCGTATCAGATCACCGCGATCATCCCGACCGCGGCAGGACTGGTGAACAACGCGCCGGTCTACATCGACGACTCGACCGTCGGCAGCGTCGGCGACATCGAGGTGAAGGACTGGAACGCCCAGGTCACCATCCGGCTCAAGAAGGGCACGATGGTCCCGCAGGGATCGCATGTGATGGTCGGCATGACCAGTGTGCTCGGGTCGATGCATCTGCAGATCGTCCAGCCCGCCGAACCCACCGGCCAGATGATGAAGGCGGGCG
The DNA here is from genome assembly GCF_030315745.1 of Gordonia heveisoli. GTDB lineage: Bacteria > Actinomycetota > Actinomycetes > Mycobacteriales > Mycobacteriaceae > Gordonia. Next base: position 51,431 of record NZ_JASXSH010000006.1, read on the forward strand.
AGGAGATTCCGCTGACGCAGTGTCCGGAACAGCCTCAGATCAAGGCGCCCACCGACACCCCGCTGGTCGCCGACATCAATGTCGCGCAGGACGTCGCCCTCTGTACCTACCCGACGACCGAGCAGGTGCTGAGCTCGTTGTCGGTGGTGCTCAACGGTGGCGGGCTGAGCCAGATGGGCGACATCGTGCACGAGATGAACGACATCTTCTCCGGGCACCAGACGTCGATCCGGAACCTGATCCCGCAGCTGAACACGCTCGTCGGCGAACTCAACGACCAGAAGGCCGACATCATCCGGGCCACCGAGGGCCTCGACCGGCTCTCCCGGTCGATGAACGAGCAGTCGGCGACCATCGAGAACGCTTTGCAGGCGAGTCCGCGGATTCTTCAGCTGTTGGTCGATCAGCGTAAGCCGCTCACCGACGCGCTGGCCGCGGCGGCGAAGCTGTCCACGACGGCCAACGACGTCCTCGATGCGAACACCGACGACATCAAGGCGTTCGCACACAACCTGCGGCCCGCGCTGGAACAGCTGGCCGCGACGGGTCCCGCGTTGTCGCAGTCGCTCAACATCCTGCTGACCTTCCCGTTCTACGAGCCGTCGATCCGCAAGCTGGTCAAGGGTGACTACGTCAACTCCGACCTGGTGCTGGACCTGACGTTCGCTCGTCTGAACAAGAGCATGTTCGCGAGTATCGGACTGACCGGCCCCGAAGGTGTGCTCGGTCGACGGGCCGGGGCGGCGGCCCGGGGTCTCGATCCCTTCCTGTCGCCACTCAAGCCGGGCGGTGAACGACCGCGGGATACCGCCGATCCGGTGCCCGCGCCGGGCATGCTCCCGGCCGGGGCGACACCGCGGCATCACACGCCTGATCCGACGACACCCCGAGGCGGTGGCCGATGAAGATCACCGGATTCGTCCGCATGCAGCTGATCATCTTCTCGATCGTGACGGTGATCGCGATCGCGGTGATGGCCATCTTCTACATCCGGATCCCGTCGATGTTCGGCGTCGGAAGCTATCGGGTCGACCTGCATCTTCCGACCAGTGGTGGTCTCTATGAGAACGCCAACGTCAGCTTCCGCGGAGTCAACGTCGGCAAGGTGGGTTCGGTGAGTCTCACCGACGACGGTGTCGTCGCCGAACTCAACATCGACAACGGCGCCGACATCCCCGCCTCCTCCCAGGCATCGGTACGCAGCGTCTCCGCGATCGGCGAACAGTTCGTCGAGTTCACACCGGTCGAGGGCGGACCCACCGGCGACCTTGGCGACGGTGCGACGGTCTACACCGACCAGGTGCCGGTCGAGATCTCCACCATGCTCGACCAGGCCGACACCCTGTTGCAGAAGATCGGCGACACCCGGTTGCGATCGCTGATGGACGAGGCCTTCGTCGCGTTCAACGGCACCGCCGAATCGCTACAGCGGTTGCTCGACTCGATGACGCTGTTCGTCGGGGAGGCCAACAAGAACACCGCGACGACGATGGCGCTCATCGACCAGGGCGCCCCGCTGCTGCGTACCCAGTCGGTGACCGCCGACGCGATCCGCAGCTGGACCGGCGACGTCACCACGTTCACCGACCAGTTGCGCGCGAACCGGCCGGAGATCACCGATCTGCTGTCCAAGGGTCCCGGCGTGCTCGACGACAGCCAGCAACTGTTCTCGTCGATGAACGCGTCGTACCAGTTGCTGGTGTCCAATCTCGGCGTGGTCGCCCACACCCAGGCGGTGTATCTGCCGAATATGCGTCAGATCCTGGTGCTCTATCCCCGGTTGATCTCGGCGCTGGTGACCGCGGTCAATTCAGGTACTCAGACCTACGGTCCGAATGTGAACTTCTCCCTCGGATTCCAGGACCGCCCGCCGTGCAACATCGGCTTCCTGCCGAAGGAGCAGTGGCGGTGGCCGTCGGCCCAGACGCCGCGGGAACTGCCCGCGGGCATGCTGTGCCGGGTACCACAGAACTCGAATCTGGCCGTCCGAGGTGCCCGCAACTATCCGTGTGTGGAGTTCCCCGGGCGACGGGCGCCGACGCCGGCCGAGTGCCGCACCGGCTACAAACCGCTCCCCGGTTCGGTCGATCCGTTCCAGGAGGGGCTCCCGTACGGGCTGAAGTGGGGCGCGCAGCCCTCCGGTACTGTGACGCCAGGCACTCCGCAGGACCACAATCCGGCTCCCGCGGTGTACGCAACCACATACGACCCGGTCTCCGGCGATTTCATCGGTCCTGACGGCAAGACCTACAACGCCGGGTCCGGAAGCCAATCGCAAGGACAGGGCCAAACATGGCAGAGTCTGATCAGCAGCACGGTCCACCCGTGACGCCCGATACCGACACCGTGGGGACGGTGCCCGAGAGCAGGAAGGCCGAGAGCAAGAAGGCCGAGACCTCGAAGGCCGACAGCACGAAGGCCGACGACCGTACCGCGCCGGACACCGCCGCCCGGGACCGGACACGACCCGCCCGTCGCGCGCCGGTTCGCCGGGCACCGATGCGGCGGGGACCGCAGGCCACACGTGGCACGTCGCGGTCGGCGACCGCATCGGAGGACACGCTCGCCGACGAACACGTCGCCGAGGGGGACATCGCTGACGGGGATGTGACCGACGAGCCGATCGAGTCCGGGTCCACCGGTTCGGCGGAGACCATCGCCGCGGAGGCCGACGAGTTCACCGACCTCGACCTCGACCTCGACACCGACGACGAGACCGCTGCCGACACGGACTCCGACGACGACAACACCGCCGCCGTCGTCGAGCCCGATCCCAGCGAGGTCGAGCGCACCGTCAGTTATCGCGAACGACGCCGACGCCGTTCCGCATCGGGTGCGGCGGACGGCAAGACCGGTGACTCGGGGCGCGCCACCGCGTCTGGCCGGGTTCGCTACCGGGGCGCGCGCGGTGGTTCGCGGCGTAGGGCGCTGGTCGGTGCGCTCGCCGTCGTCGTGCTGATCGCCTGCATCGTCGCCTCGACGTTGTTCGCGGTCGGGATCTCCCGGCAGAAGGATCTCGACGACCTGCGTGCCGAGTACGCGAACTTCGCCTCGCAGGTCATCGTCAACCTCACCAGCATGAATCCGGCCACCGTCGACGATGCGCTCCGGACCGTCCAGAATGACACCAGCGGCAAGGTGAAAGAGCAGCTGCAGGATTCGATCCAGCAGGTCGTGACGCTCGTGCGGGACTCGAAGGTGGAGACCAAGACGTCGGTGATCTCCCAGGCGGTCACCAAGGCCGAACCCGACGAGGGATCGGTGATCATGGTCTTCGGCTGGCGCCAGTCGTCCCAGGACGGTTCGGTGCCGACGGAGGTACGCACCTTTCGGTGGCGGGTGGACATGACCCGGATGAACGGTGATCTCAAGATGACGAACTTCGAGTGGGTGGCGTGATGGGAAGGACCACACGACGACTGCTCGCCGCCACCTTGGCCGTGCTGGTGGTGGCCGGACTGGTCGCCACCGGTGTCCTGGGCTACCGGTACTGGGACGGCAGGCAGACCGAGAACGCACGCGGCGAATCGCTGGAAGCGGCAAAGCGTTATGCGACAACGATGTTCGGCTTCAACCCGGAGAACGTCACCGCACACGTGGATTCGTCGATGGCGATCCTGACCGGCGCAGCCAAGCCGGAGTACGCCACCCTGGTCCGCGACAACAACCTGGCTGCGGAAGTCCGTAAGCAGGGTGTCGTCTCCGAGGTCACCATGCAGGACGCGGGCGTCGTCACCAATACCCGCACCACCTCGACGGTGCTGCTGTTCCTGAATCAGTCCGTCACCCGCGGCGGCAACAAGGAACTAGTCAGCGTCAATCCGAGTCGCGTGCAGTACGCGATGGAGAAGGACGGCGACGTCTGGCTGGTGAACGGCATCGAGGTCATCACCGATGATTCCTTCCGCAGCAAGATCGACGTCAGCGAGACCGTGCCGCCGAACGCGCGTCCGGCTCCCGGACTGGCCACCCCGCCCGGGTCGCCGACGCCCCGCCCGGGAACCCCGCAGTCGCCGACGCTTCCGCCTGCGGTGCCGCTACCCGGTGCGAGTGTTCCGACCCCGACACCGTGATCCGACGATAAATCCGTTGCACCCTGCTCGGTGGGCGGCGTAGTTTCGCCGGTACACACGAAAGGAGGTGGTCTGAAGTTGATTGACAAACGGACACGTGAGGTGACCATCCGCTGACGCTGACAACCGTGGGTTTCGCCCCGGCGCCCGGCGTCACGCGAATCCCTGGTGGTCACCCGGCCCCCGCACCCCGACCCCGTCCGGTCGGTGCAGCCCGATTTCGGGTGGTGCGGGGGCCGTCGTCGTCTACGGGTCACCCAGGTCGCGTAGTGCACTACTCGTGAATCACCGCGCGAACCGGCGTGAAATCGAATCAGTTCGCACAACGCTGAGGACATCCAGCGACCCAGACGGTGCCGAACGGACACGAGGACCGAGCAGACGCGGGAGATGACGATGAGCACCACAGCTGCGCAGCCACTGCACCCACGACGCGCTCGCGGGGTGTCGCGCATCGGCCGGCCACACCACTCGGGTCAGCCGGCCATCCGATCGGGCTGCGGTTATGAACAGTTCCTGTTGCCGGGGGATCGGGAGTGGACCGACGACGGTGCGTCGCGGTGGATCCGTGGCAACGTACACGGCCTCACCTACTCGGGGTCCGGTACGGGACGTCTCACCCTGCTCAATCGTGGCGACGCCGATCTCGGTGTCCTCTCCGTACCCCGGATGCCCGACACCCGCGGCAGCGAGTTCAGTTTCATCGCGGCGGGTGCCGCGGTGACGGTTCCGGAGGCGAGCTATCACATCCTGCAGACTCCGCGCGTCGGCGGACGGCCGGTGCTGGTGGGGGAGATCCGCGTCGACGACGACGTGCACTTCACCGTGGACGCGCCCACCGCCGGGTCGGTCGACATGGCCGGTATCGACCCCGACGACGACTTCTGGAAGCCGGGCGATCCTGACTTCGGGTGCGCCGACGACGAGCAGATACCCGACCTCGACTTCGCCGATCCACATGCGGCCGGGATCTATCACACCGTCGCCGACGGAACCGCGACCGTGCACAACCGCGGCGACGAGTCGGTGGGGGTGCTCACGCTCGGTGTCGACGGCCCCCTCGATCTGGTGGTGATCGGGCCGGGGGAGTCGGCGCCGTTGCCGCCGGTGGACCTGCTCTGCTACGTTCAGCGGCCGCGGGCGGCCGGGCGGCCGGTCATCTTCGGTGCACTCTGGATGCGGGGCGGTCGGGCGATGCCCACGACGCTGCCGATCCCGAACCGCCGGGAATTCCTCGACCAGCGATATCTGACCCCGTGGAGTGCCGACTACACCGGCGGCTACACCCGTTCGGATCATCTCGACGCCGACGACGCCGGGGTGTCGTTCCAGTACCGGACCGGCGCGTCGACGCTGACCGTGCGCAACAGCGGTGACAGCTGGGTGGCGGTCAGTCGTAGCCCGGCGCGCGACGAGCAACGTGGTGGGCACGAGGACGGCGGGAATCTGACCGAGCTGCCGCCGGGGACCAAGGCCACCTTCGCCCTCGATGCGACTGCGGCCACCGGCCAGGTGTTCTCGATTCTCGGTCCGCGGACCGGTGGTTCACCGGGCCGTCCGCCGTATATGTCGGCGTCGGGGACCATCCATCCGGGGTGGCCGGGCCGTCCCGGCCTCGCCACCCGCTACGGGTCGATCGTGGTCATGCTCGGCTCGGTGGTCTATACGGCGGTGCCGAAACGGAATCTGTACCTGGCGTGGTCGGATCGCCGACGCGCACGCCGTGGCGGCAGCTGATCGGTCGTCGCCGAGCGCGGTCGGTCAGCCGACGTGGCGACGAAGTTTCGCCGACAGACGCGGGATGAGATCGCCGTCGGAGTCGACGCGTTCCTCGACGTAGGCGAGGTCGCCGTCCTCGACGAGACCGTACAGCCGCTTCGCGCCGCCGGTGCGTTTACCCGATTCGGTCTTGATGACGACGTCGGTGGCGAGCTCCCAGGCGGTCTGGTTCAGCGGGGTGCCGTAGAAGAGTTCGATCGACCCCTCGGCATGTGCGACGAGCAGTTCGATGCTGTCGTCCTCGCTGATCCGCCAGAAACCGGACTCACGCAGGTCGGGGCGCACGAAGTTGGCGTCGGCGTCGATCACCCAGGACCGTGCCTCCCAGGTGAGGAAGTTCTGACCGTCGTGTCCGACGACGATCTGCTGGGAGAAGAGGTAATCCTCCCCGGTCTCGGGGTCGTTCGCCTCGCCCTCACCGCGCCACACGCCGACCATGGGCAGCAGTCCGAGGAGGCCCGGGTGCAGGTCGGCACCCAGTCGCAGGTTGGCGGTGTCGGCGGCCAGCGGAAGATCGTCCCAGGTGGGGAGATTACGTTCCCGGCTGCCGGATTCGACGGCGCGCGCCTCGGCCTGGCCGATCGCCTCGTCGCCGGACCGGTGCCGTCCGGGTGTCACGCCGCCGGCGTCAGCGCCGGGGTCGGTGCTCACGACTCGTCGTTGACCAGGCGGTACAGGGTGTAGATCGCGAACCACAGGATCAGGACGGACGCAGCGCCCAGCAGAATTTCGAAGAAGAGGACCACGGGGATGATCTTACCGCCGCATCGTTGCGCGGTACGCATCGCGGGTGGGATTGCCGTCTGAATCACAGCGTGCCCGATCACGGACGCCGGAAATGCGACGAAGGGGCCCGATCACCTCGCGGCGACCGGACCCCTTCATAGGCATGGGTGCGACTAGCGCATCACTTGCTGACGGCGATGTCGTGCTCGTGCACGCCCGGGCCCTCGGGGCTGACGGTGGTCTCACCGTTGCCCACGGCGCTGAGCGCACGCAGCGTCCAGGTGCCGGGGGCGGCGAAGAACCGGAAGTCGCCGGTGGGGCTGGCGACGACCTCGGCGGTGAACTCACCGGTCGAATCCAGCAGACGCACGAAGGCGCCGCCAACGGGGTTGCCCGCACCGTCGGTGACCTGTCCGGTCAGGACGGTTTCCTTCTCGACGTCAACACCTGCGGGCAGTTTCTGACCCTGTTTGGGTGCAGCACACATAGTTACTTTCCTTCTCCGAGCTCAACCGGGACGCCGACCAGCGAACCGTATTCGGTCCAGCTGCCGTCGTAGTTCTTGACATTCTGGTGGCCGAGGAGTTCCTGCAGCACGAACCAGGTGTGGCTGGAACGCTCACCGATGCGGCAGTAGGCGATGGTCTCCTTCTCGCCGTCGAGGCCGGCCTCGGCGTACAGCGCGGCGAGTTCCTCGTCGCTGCGGAAGGTGCCGTCCTCGTTGGCAGCCTTGCTCCACGGCACGTTGATCGCGCCGGGGATGTGGCCGGCAACCTGGCTCTGTTCCTGCGGCAGGTGGGCCGGGGCCAGGATCTTGCCGCTGAACTCGTCGGGGCTACGCACGTCGACCAGGTTCTTGTTGCCGATGGCGTCGACGACCTCGTCGCGGAAGGCGCGGATCGAGACGTCCGGCTCGCCTGCCTTGTAGTCGGTGGCCGGGCGGGTCACGGTCTCGGTGGACAGCGGGCGTCCGTCGAGTTCCCACTTCTTGCGGCCGCCGTCGAGGAGCTTGACGTCGTTGTGGCCGTACAGCTTGAAGTACCAGTAGGCGTAGGCCGCGAACCAGTTGTTGTTGCCGCCGTACAGGATGACCTGGTTGTCGTTGGCGATGCCGCGCTCGGAGAGCAGTGCCGAGAACTGCTCGGCGTCGACGAAGTCGCGGCGGACCGGATCCTGCAGATCCTTGCGCCAGTCGAGCTTGATGGCGCCCTCGATGTGGCCGCCGTCGTAGGCCGAGGTGTCCTCGTCGACCTCGACGAATACGACGTTGTCGGTCTTCAGATTCTGCTCAGCCCAATCGGTGCTGACCAGGACGTCCGAACGTGCCATGGTGATTCCCTCCCATGCATTTCTGCGGGTTCTTGTGTGCGGGGTTTCGAAGGTTGCGGCGGATTGCCGAACCGGGGTGTGAAGCGGTGGGACATGCCGGGAGACGATGTCCCTGGGGATGGCGAGATGAGCGGCCGTGACGGGACCGGAAGGGCACGTCGACGCCAATGAGAGCACCGGCCGTCATCGACGGATCACGCGGACCGCGGGGGTCGGAGCGTCACCGTCAGCGGTGCATGCGACAGCAACAGTTGGCGACTCGACAGAAGTCGATCGCCCGGCGGCGGGTGAGCATCAACTCACGGCGCTGTTGCATGCCACGAGGGTACAACAGCGACGGAGTGTGCTTCGAACCCGTGGGGGCGTATCCGGGCGTCCGTGCTGTTCGGGGTTCAGAACTCGTCGAGGCGCAAGTGGGAGCGGCCGGTATCGGCCCGCAGCAGCAGGTCGCCGCCCAGGCTCTCGGCGCGCTGTGGCGCCAGTCCCCAGGGCAGCGGGATCGTTGGCAGTTCGAGCGAGAAGCGGGCCAGCACCGCCGACCGCATCTCCGGGGGGACGTCGTCGTCGGCGTGGCGTTCGGGGCCGGTGTAGAAGTCGGTGGCCCGTATCACCAGGCGTCCATCGACGACCAGTAGGTCGACCGACACGCTCACCCGCGCTTTCGGGCCATCGAAGGCCGATGCCGAGGGCGGATGCTGCGGATCATCTCCCGCGGACGGCGGGAGGGCGACGGTGCCGGTGAATACCACCCCCGACGAGCGGCTGGGAGCGCCGTCCTGTGGTCCGCCGCCACCGGCCTTGCCGTCGGGCGCGGGGGTGGAGACGGTGAGGTCGGTGATTCGTAGGTAGCGGGCCACGGTGACCGCGTCGAGTTTGGTGTACGCCGACACCGAGTCGGTGTCCACGACGTCGTCCGGGGCGAACCGGCTGCTCTGCACTCGCAGGGCGCCCAGCGTCGCCCCGAGTTCGCCGCGGCAGCCACCGAGTCCGGCACATCCGGGCAGTGGAACGTCGCGGGCGGCGATGATCGCGCCGGTGAACTCGCCCTGGGCAGCGTGGGTGAGGAACGGAAAACCCTGCAGCGTCACCTCGGGGTCGATGGTGACCCGGGGGGAGGCGGCGATCGCACGCGACATCTGGAACTCGCTGCGGGCGGCGACCGCGAAGTCGACGAGGGTGGCGACGAGCAGCGCCACCACCGCGCCGATCGCGGTCACGACCATGGTCCGGCGCACTCGCAATGACCGTCGAGAGCTGACCGGCTGGTCCGGTTCGCTCACGGATGCACCTGCCTTGTTAACAGCGAAACTCGCCAATGGCGCTATTCTGTCACCTATCGCGCACACGTCGGTAAGGCACCGTAAACAAATACGGTGGGCCGACGGGTGGCGGGGGTGGTCACTCGTCGAGGAGTCTCGCACGGCGACGATCGACCGCTGCCGGTTCCATCGAGGAACCGGCCTGGGAACCATGGATAGATCGGAGTGGCTGATGGATCTTCTTCTGTTGACAGCCGATCCGAACCCGGAAGCAGTGCTGCCGTCGCTGTCGCTGCTCCCGCATACCGTGCGGGTCGCGCCGACGGAGGTGTCCTCGCTCATGGAAGCGGGTAACTCCGACGTAGCGATCGTCGATGCACGCACAGACCTGGCCGCCGCGCGCGGCCTTTGTCGTCTCTTGGGTAGTACCGGTTCGGCGGTACCGGTCGCGGCGGTGCTGACCGAGGGCGGTCTGGTGGCGGTCAACGCCGACTGGGGTATCGACGAATTCCTGCTGCCGGCTACCGGCCCTGCCGAACTCGACGCCCGACTCCGGCTGCTGCTGGTGCGGACCCGCGGGGTGAGCGCCGAGGAGGCTTCCGGCAAGGTCACCCTCGGGGAACTGGTGATCGATGAGGGCACGTACACCGCCCGGCTGCGTGGCCGTCCGCTGGACCTCACCTACAAGGAGTTCGAGCTGCTGAAGTATCTGGCGCAGAACGCCGGACGTGTCTTCACCCGCGCACAACTGCTCCAGGAGGTGTGGGGATATGACTTCTTCGGCGGTACCCGCACGGTCGACGTCCACGTGCGACGTCTGCGCGCGAAACTCGGCAGCGAACACGAGTCGCTGATCGGTACGGTCCGAAACGTCGGCTACAAGGCGGTCCGGCCCAGTCGTGGTCGCGGGGCCGGGGCGAACGCCGGCGGCGAGACGCCGGCCGGCCCCGGTGCCGAAGCTGCTGCCGACGGTCTTTCCGCCGGTGACGATTTCGACGATGTCGACGGGCCGGATTCCTTCGACCAGGAGTTCACCGCCAGCAATGGGAACTGATACCGCCGGACCGATCGTCGCCGACCGGCTGGAGTCCGCCGACGTCGCGCGGGTCCGCCGCATCATCGCGGATGCGACTGTCGCCGATGGTGTTTCACCGCTGTCGGAGCAGGCCGTGGCCGCTGTCGACAGCCTCGCTCCGGCGGTGACGCATGTCGTCTCCGCGGCGGGATACGCCAACATCGTGCCCGGCCGCGACGGCGAGGCGACGATGATCGAGGCCGTCGTCGACCCGGCGTCCCGCCGCCTGGGTCACGGAAAAGCGTTGGTGACAGCGGCTTTCGTCACCGCAGCCGAGCTGTCGGCGCCCGGTGGTCCGGAGCCTCGGATATGGGCGCACGGGGATCTGCCGGGCGCGGTGGCGCTGGCCTCCTCCCTCGGATTGATGCGGTTACGTGAGCTGCTACAACTGCGCCGCGGACTCGGGAACGGGGCACCCGAACTGCCCGAACTCGTGGTCGATCCGTCGATGGTGGTGCGCACCTACGCCGGTGACGCCGACGACGCGGAGATCCTGCGGGTGAACAATGCCGCCTTCGACTGGCATCCCGAGCAGGGCGGATGGTCACCGGCCCAGATCGCCGAGCGGGTGGCGGCCCCCTGGTTCGACCCGGCCGGGTTGTTCCTGGCCTTCGACGCCGCCGACCCCGATCGTTTGCTGGGCTTCCACTGGACCAAGACACACGATGAGGACCTCGGTGAGGTCTACATCGTCGGTGTCGATCCGGCCGCGCAGGGGCGTGGCCTCGGCCGACTGCTGACGCTCGCCGGCTTGCATCATCTCGCCGACTCGGGCCGGCGGGAGGTCAATCTCTATGTGGAGGGCGACAATACCGCCGCGCTGCACACCTATGAGCGTCTCGGGTTCACCCGCTACGCGGTCGACGTCGCATACGGGCGCGCCTAGGGTCGCCGCTCGGCTCAGGGTGTCGGTGTCGCCGCCCGCCGGTGCGTCAGCCGCGGCAGCAGCAGATCCGCGACCCGACGGGCCTCAGCGGCCAGCGGCCATCCGGACAGGATCCAGATGTCGATCCCGGCCTGTTCGGCAACCTGATTCATCGCCGCGGCAACATTGTCGGCGCTGCCCACGAAATAGGTGCCAGTACCTTTGCCCGCCAGGTCGAACGGCGGTTCGGCGGAGGTCCAGGTGGTCAGTCCCGCAGCCATATTCGGGGCGAACTCGAGGAGTTCCCGGCCCGGAATCCGGCCGGCGCGCAGGGCGTCGATACGTCCCTGGACGAGCGGGTCCTCGCTGCTGATCTCGGCCAGCCCCGGATATCCGAAGCTGCGCAGATTGCGGTCGGCGGTCGCCAGCACGGTTTCCGGGCGGGTGTGGGCGAGTTGCCATTCGAAGCGGTTCCACGCCTCGTCGTCGGTGTCACGGACGATCACGCTGGCCAGCACGCCGAAGCGTAGTTCGCGTCCGCGGTCGGCGGCCGCCGACCGAACCCGGTCGAACAGGGCGGCCAGCGTGGCCGGGCCGGACATGAACGACAGATAGACGTCGAGGACGTCTGCGGCGTGGGCGATGCCTTCCGGGGATGCCCCGGTGCCCCACACCTGGATGCCGCCGGGTTGCCGCGGCCCGGGGATGGCGGGTTTGTAACGCGGTCCGTAACTGAAGAATTCGCCGTCGTAAGGTTCGGGGTCGTCGGCGTAGAGCCGTTTGACGGCCGACCAGTATTCGGCCGACAGCCGGTAGCGCTGTGCCTTCGAGGAGAACTGTCCGTACCGATGCAGTACCGCGTCGGCGCCGTTGACCTGGTTGTAGATGAGTCGGCCACCGGAATACTGGTCGAATACCTGGGCTTCCTCGGCCATCAGCACGGGCGGCTTGACGCCGGGATACTCCGGGACCAGAAACCGGAGGCTCTCGGTATCGGCGACCAGCGAGATCGCCTCGCGCGCAGTGGTCAACGCACCGTAGAAGCCCAACTCGTCCAGGGTGCGAGCCTGGTGTCGGAGCGCGGCGAAGGTGGGTTCGAAGCGATGGTCGGGTTCCCAGGGGACCTCGCCGTCGGCGGGGTTGATGTACCACAGGACCTCGGGGCCGGTTCCGGGGTCGCGGCCGGTCACCGTTCGTCGCAGAACTCGGTGATGGGCAGGCCGACGTGGCGGGATTCGCTGGGGACGTGGCCGAGCAGCAGGTCGCCGGGCTTGAGTTCGGTGACGTTGTTGACCGAACCGCCGGGGCCGAGCAGTCGCACATGCCAGTCGTCCTGCGCGATCACGTTGACGGTACGACCGTCGGGCGCGGCGGCGGTGACCGAGATCAGCGGGCGCCGTTCGATCTTCACCCGGCCGATGCGGACCTCGCGTACCTCGCCGGTGCTGCGGATGGCCAGGATGGGCTGGCCTGCCGCGAGTTCACTGACATAGCGGGTGCGGTTGCCCGGGGTCAGCACATAGGAGTGCACGGCGCCGGCGTTCCAGCGGAACGGCCGGGTCGGCATATACGGCAGCGGATGGGTCTCGCTGCAGGACAGGAACATTCCCGTCGAGAATGAGCCGATCAGGCAGCCTTCGTCCTTCTCCAGCAGCGAGCAGGTGTCGATGCAGGCGCGTTCGCCCATGCCGATGTGCTCGACTTTGGTGACGGTCAGTTCGGTGAGTTCGAGGCTGCTGGCAGTCGGTTTGATGACCTCCGCCAGGGTGGTCACGTCGTCGGCGTTGCGGGGGGTCAGGAGCAGGCCGTCGGAGCCGTGCTCGAGGACCAGTTTGACGATTTCGGCGTCCTCGATGTCGTTGACGACGGTCACCGTGCGTCCGCCGGAGTTCTCCGCGGCGGCGATGACGATCTCGAGGGGGATCTTGGTGGGGTCGGTGAAGGTGAGGACCGTCCACGCAACCTCGCGTACGGCGACGCAGGCGTCTCGTAGGGTGTCGGCGTCGGAGACGACGACGTGCACACCTGTTTCGGTGGTGCGCAGATCCGCGTCGGGTGCCAGACCGTGGTCGCGCAGGGCGAGGTCCACCTGACCGTCGAGGAGTTCGGCGGGGCCGGCGTAGATCTGGCGGACGGTCGGGGGTAGATCGCCGAGGAGGCTCAGATCGTCGGAGACGATGCCGTCGATGCGGTGATGAATGGCGGCGGCGACCACGGCGGCGACCTGCTCGCCTGCGACGCCCCGGGTATCGATCCAGGCGAAGTGGCTGCCACGTTCGACGGCGTCGGTGCTCTCGGGTGCCCCGACGATCGGGTCGATGTCGTCGGTAACGATCTGGTTGGTGCTCATGGCGATGTCATCCTCGGTGTTGACTGGTGAAGCGGTATGGGTGCTGGTACGGCAGCCAGGTTCAGGCGAATTCGAGTGCGGGAGTGTCGTTTCGCGGCGGAGTGGTCAGCCCGTGTAGGTGATCGGCGAGGGCGCGGGCGACTCGTTCGGGTTCGTGGGCGCCGAAGATCTGCCTGCCGAAACTGAGGCCTGCGACTCCCGACCGGCTGACCTCGATACCGAAGGCGATCGCGGCGTCGTCGTCGGGCGCGGTCGGGCCACCGGCGGCCAGCACCGGCAACGGACACGAGCCGACCACCTCGGCCATCGCGGCCGGGTCGCCGCTGTAGTCGACCTTGACCACGTCGGCACCGAGGTCGGTGGCGATCGCGGCGAGGTGGGCCAGCGTCCGGACGGATCGGGATTCGGCGATCGCGGGGCCGCGCGCGTACATCATGGCGAGCAGCGGCATGCCGAGGCGGTCGCACGCGTGCGCGGTCGCCCCGAGGTCGGCCAATTGCTGCGGTTCGGATGGCGACCCGACGTTCACGTGCACGCTGACCGCGTCGGCGCCCAGGCACAGTGCTTCCTCCACCGAACTGACCAGGACCTTGCTGGTGTCGTCGAGTGCCATGCTGGTTCCCGCCGACAGGTGGACGACCAGGCCGAGTCGCCCGAAGCGATGCGCGGCGATGGTGCGTGCGCGACCCTTGTGTACGACGATGGCGTCCGCGCCTGCGGTCGCGAGGGTCGCGGCGGTGCGGTCGGCGTGATCGTGGCGACCAAGGGGGCCGAGGGTCACCGAATGGTCGATGGGCACGATGAGGGCGCGTCCGGACGGGGATGAGAACAACCGTCCCAGGCGGAGTTCTTTGCCCGACAGGCCACGTCCGCATGCGGTTTCGCCAGGTAACATATGCGCTCCGAGACTTGTTGCGCTCTTACGTGACGAGATGGCTCTCGCGCTTTCGGAGCAGGCAAGTGGGTGATCGCTAATCAGGTTAGCCTATCCTTCTAATGGGCTGGCGACCGGACCGGCTCGGCGATGGAGTGAGATGACTTTCCCGATCGAGGACTACCTGACACGGATCGGACTCGCGACCGAGATCTCGGCGCAGACGCCGGTGGCCGGACACGCCGACCGGGCACACGTGATCGAGCGCATCGCCCGTGCGCAATATGCGGCGATACCGTTCGAGAACCTCGACATCCATCGCGGCATCCCGGTCACCGTCGCACCGTCGCAGATCGTCGCCGATCTCCTCGGTCGACGTCGTGGCGGGATCTGCTACCAGCTCAACGGCCTGCTGCTGCTCGCGCTGCGCGCCCTCGGCTTCGACGCCGCGGCCATCGGCGCCCGGGTGATCGTCGGGGGCCGACCCGGCCCGCCGCTCGGGCATATGGCCGTGCTGGTGGACGACGCGGGTGGACGGTTGCTCGTCGACGTCGGATTCGGTGGTGAGATGGTCTGTCGGACAATCAATCTCGATGACAACGCGATGCTCGACATTCAGGCCGGGCAGGGTTGCTACCGGCTCGAGTCGACAGTTCGTCAACTCGCCGACTTCGAGGCGATGGCCTGGTGGCACAGCACCTCGCCGCAGGCCCGCTTCACCGG
The DNA here is from genome assembly GCF_030315745.1 of Gordonia heveisoli. Taxonomy (GTDB): domain Bacteria; phylum Actinomycetota; class Actinomycetes; order Mycobacteriales; family Mycobacteriaceae; genus Gordonia. The sequence goes on from NZ_JASXSH010000006.1 coordinate 66,484, forward strand.
ATCGCTGATCGCCACCCTGGTGCGCGACGGCCGGCGCACGACGCTCGCCGGATCCGATCACCCCGACCGCTATCGCATCCTTCGGGCGCCCGCGGCGGCTGGTCCCGCCCTCGCCGACTCCGACGCCAGCGACTCCGACGACCGAACCGAGAGCCTGCTCGACGCCGCGTCGGCGAGGGCGGTGCTCGACGCCGACCTCGGCGTCGACCTCGGGGACCTGCCGCCCGGCGACAGCCGGGTGGCCGGGGTGATCGTCGCCGATCACTCCGGACGCCACGGTGTCGGGAACGGCAGTCCGAGGTAGACCTCGCCGAGTGCGCGCTGCTCGGCCTCGGAGTCGATCCACCGGCGCATCCGGGCTCGCCGCAGCTCCCAGCTGTAGGGATTGTCGTCGAAGCGGTGAAGGGTCGTGGTCAACGTCCAGGAGAACAGCTGTGCCTGCCAGATGCGGGGAAGTGCCGTCTCGCCGTAGGACTCCAGATGGGTCCGGTCGCGATGGCCGTAATAGTGGCCCAATGCGTGGGAGAGCACGCAGGCATCGGAGATCGCCAGGTTGAGGCCCTTGGCGCCGGTCGGGGGGACGATATGTGCCGCGTCGCCGAGCAGAAACAGCGAGCCGAACTGCATCGGCGTCGTCACCACGCTGCGCAGCGGCGCAAGGCTGCGGTCGAAGATCTCGCCGGTCTCCAGCTCCGGATGGTCGCTCGACCGGCTGCGACGTCGCAGTTCGGACCAGATGCGCTCGTCGGGCCAGTCGTCGAGGGTCGTGTCGGCCGGTACCTGCAGGTACTGGCGGGTGATCTGGGTGCCGCGCATGCTGTGGACCGACAATCCGTCCGGATGCGCGCAGTACATCCCCTCCGCGGTGGTCGGGGCGGTGCGGGCCAGGATGCCGAGCCAGGCGAACGGATGCGTCCGCGTCATCACCTGGGTGTCGGCGGGCATCAGGGTCGGGGTGATGCCGTGCGATCCGTCGCAGCCCGCGATGAAGTCGGCCTGGACCCGATGCCGGCGCCCCGCTTGGGTGTATTCGACCACCGGGGTGGCCGAATCCACCCCGGTGACCGCGACATCGGAGGCGCCGAAGACCATCGGTGCGCCGTCGCCGCGCCGCGCGTCGATGAGGTCGGCGACGATCTCGGCCTGGCCGTAGACGAAGGCGTTGCGGCCGGTCAGCGCGTGGAAGTCGAGGTGGTGGGTCTGTTCGTCCAGGCGGAGGTAGAAGCCATCGTGGCGCAGCGCCTCACGATGCAGACGGTCGGCGACGCCGAGTTCGGTGAGTACGTCGACCGTCGACTGTTCGATGACCCCGGCCCGGACACGTTCGCGTACGTAGTCCTCAGTCCTTGTCTCGACCACGATCGCGTCGACGTTCTGCAGACTGAGCATGCGGGCCAGGGTCAGTCCGGCCGGTCCGGCCCCGAGGATGACGACCTGATGACGTGTGGTGACCGTGTCCACGGAGGCACTCCCAACTGTATGAGCTTTGCCTATCCTAATTGCCGACGATCGGCCCCGGTCGGGCGCATCCAATTCACCTCTCGTTCACCACGCGTAGGGGACCAGTCCATCCGTGCCACCTAGTTTCAGATCCGACAGACCGGGCGTGGTCGCAAACCCGACATGCGACACCCGATACGAAAGGCACTCCCTCAGGTGAAACTCAAGCGGACCCCCACCATCGCGGCGATCTCCACCATTGCCGCCGTCGCCCTGGCCACCTCGGCGTGCAGCAGCGACGAGACCAAGAACATCACCGGCGAGGGCTCCACCGCGCAGCAGAAGGCGATGCAGCACTTCAGTGACCTGCTGGCCGAAGGCGGCGACGTCACCCTCGACTACACCGGCAGCGGTTCCGGCGACGGCATCAAGAAGTTCCTCAACGCCGACGTCGACTTCGCCGGCTCCGATTCGCCGCTGAAGCCCGAAGAGGCGGCCAAGGCCAAGACCCGCTGTGCGGGTAACGACGCATGGCACCTGCCTCTCGTCGTCGGTCCGGTCGCCATCGCCTACAACCTGCCGGGCATCGACAACCTGACCCTGACCCCCACCGTGGTCGCCGACATCTTCACCAAGAAGATCACCACGTGGAATGACCCGAAGATCGTCGCGCTGAACCCGGGCGTCGACCTTCCGGCACTCGCGATCGAGCCGGTGCACCGCAGCGACAGCTCAGGTACCACCGACAACTTCCAGAAGTTCCTGAGCAAGTCCGCGCCGGCGGCGTGGACCCTCGGTGCGGGCAAGACCTTCCTCGGACAGGGTTCGGGTGCGGCCAAGTCGACGGGCGTCGCCCAGGCCGTGCAGCAGGCCAAGGGCACTGTCACCTACGTCGAGTGGGGCTTCGCGACGCAGTACAAGCTGGGCGTGGCGAAGCTCAACTTCGGCTCCGGCCCGGTCGCCCTGACCGCCGAATCGGCCGGTAAGGCGCTCGACGCGATCACCTTCAAGACCCCCGGCAGCAAGGACCTCGTCGTCGACAGCGACGCCCTGTTCGCCTCGAAGGCTCCGGGCGCCTACCCGCTGGTGCTGACCCCGTACTCGATCGTCTGCTCGGCAGGCTATGAGAACAGTGACACCAGCGCCGCGCTGAAGGATGCCTTCACCAAGATCCTCAACGACGGACAGGCCGGCCTCGCCGAACTCGGCTACGTGCCGCTGCCCGCCGGGTACAAGAGCACCCTGCAGGGGACCATCGACGCGCTGACCGGCAACGGCGGCGGCAACGCCTGATCGGGACCACCCGTAGATGTCACGAGCGCGGAGCCGCAGCGTTTGCGGTTCCGCGTTCGTGGTTGAGACACTGACCGACGACACTGATGTGTCCACCAGATGGCAGGAAAGCCCCGGTGACCAGAGCCGAATCAATTGAGGGGCGTATGACCTCGACCAGCCGCGACGATACCGGCCACGTGCCCACGGGTACCGGCCCGTCGGCGTCGGGATCATCACCCACCGAACCGTCCACCAGCAACCTGACGAGTGGCGGACACCACCGCTTGGCCGACCAGATCTTCCGTTCGCTGGCGGTCGGGTCCGGCTTCGCCGTGACCGTCGTGATCGCGCTGATCGCAGCATTCCTGCTGGCACAGGCGATCCCGTCGCTCATGGACAACACCGAGAACTTCTTCACCTACACCGGCACCTGGCGGACGCAGGGTGAACTGGCCTTCGGTATCCCACAATTCTTCTACACGACGGTCCTGGTGTCGGCGATCGCACTGCTGATCGCGATGCCCGTCGCACTCGGCATCTCGGTGTTCATCACCGAGTACGCGCCGAAACGTCTGGTCGGACCCGTCGGTTACACCGTCGACCTGCTCGCCGCGATCCCGTCGATCGTCTACGGACTCTGGGGCATCCTGGTGCTCGGCCCGGCGATGGTGCCGGTCAATCGCTGGCTGGTCGACAATCTCGGCTTCCTGCCGTTCTTCCAGGAACCGACGAACCGCATCAACATGTCCACCGGCGGCACCATGCTGACCGCGGGCATCGTGCTGGCGGTGATGATCCTGCCGATCATCACCGCGGTGACCCGTGAGGTCTTCACCCAGACCCCCGTCGGCCATCGTGAGGCGGCATTGGCGCTGGGGGCCACCAAATTCGAGGTGGTCCGGCTGGCCGTGCTGCCCTTCGGTATGTCCGGCTACATCAGCGGCGCGATGCTCGGCCTCGGCCGCGCGCTCGGTGAGACGATGGCCCTGCTGTTGATCATGTCCCAGGTCGGTCCGATCGACTTCAACCTGATGGAGAGCGGGCAGACCTTCGCGACCAAGATCGCCAGCGACGCCGCCGAATTCGATTCGCCGGCCACTACGGGCGCCTACATCGCCGCGGGTCTCACCCTCTTCGTACTGACCTTCATCGTGAACGCGGCGGCCCGCTCGGTCGCCGGAAAGAAGGCATGACATGCCGCTCGACGCCGCAACCATCGAACCCGTCAAGCGTGTCCCGTCCGGGTTCATCCCCCTCTCCCGTCGTCGTCGCGTCACCGACAAGACGGTGCGCGTCCTGGTCATCGCCTCGCTGCTGATCGCGTTCGTGCCACTGGTCTGGCTGATCGTCACCCTGGTGGCACGCGGACTGGGCCCGATCCTCGACATCAACTGGTGGACCCAGCCTGAACCCGGGGCCAACGGCGGCGCCGCGAACGCCATCGTCGGCACCCTGATCCAGACCGCGCTCGCGGCGGTGATGGCCGTTCCGATCGGCATCTTCGTGGCCATCTACCTCGTCGAGTACGCCAACCGGGATTCCTGGTTCCCCAAGCTGACCACCTTTATGGTCGACATTCTCTCCGGTGTGCCCTCGATCGTCGCCGCGCTGTTCGTCTACGCGGTCTGGCGCACCACCCTGGGGCTGCCGCGGTCCGGGTTCGTCGTGTCGATCGCGTTGGTGTTGCTGATGCTCCCGCTGGTCATCCGGGCCACCGAGGAGATGCTCAAGATCGTGCCGCAGGATCTGCGGGAGGCGTCCTACGCGCTGGGTGTGCCCAAGTGGAAGACGATCATGCGGATCGTCCTGCCGACCGCGTTGTCGGGCATCGTGACCGGCGTGATGCTGGCCATCGCCCGCGTGATGGGTGAATCGGCCCCGGTGCTGATCCTCGTCGGAGCCACCCGGGCGATGAACTGGAATCCCTTCGAGGGCAACCAGCAATCGTTGCCGCTGATGATGTGGACCCAGTACAACAACGGCACCGACGCCTTCGACAAGGTGTGGGGCGCGGCCCTGACCTTGGTCATCCTCGTCGCGATCATCTATTTCGGCGCCAAGCTGATCTCCCGGCTGTTCGCCCCCAAGTCCTTCTGACCTCTTCGCAAGAAACGGATCTGCCATGGCCAAGCGCCTCGACATCAAAGACCTGAACGTCTATTACGGCGACTTCCACGCTGTGAAGGATGTGACCCTCGAAGTCCCTCCGCGCTGCATCACCGCTTTCATCGGGCCGTCGGGCTGCGGCAAATCGACCGTGCTGCGAACCCTGAACCGGATGCACGAGGTCACCCCGGGTGCCTATGCGACCGGCCGGGTGGCCCTCGACGGTGAGGATATCTATGGCAAGGGCATCGATCCGGTGAGCGTGCGCTCGACGATCGGCATGGTCTTCCAGCGTCCCAACCCGTTCCCGACGATGTCGATCCGCGACAATGTGGTCGCCGGCCTCAAGCTGCAGGGCGTGCGCAACAAGGCTGAACTCGACGAGGTCGCCGAACGCAGCCTGCGTGGCGCCAACCTGTGGGATGAGGTCAAGGATCGCCTGGACAAGCCCGGTGGCGGTCTGTCCGGCGGTCAGCAGCAGCGTCTGTGCATCGCGCGGGCGATCGCGGTGTCCCCGGACGTGCTGCTGATGGATGAGCCGTGTTCGGCGCTCGATCCGATCTCGACACTCGCGATCGAGGACCTGATGGGTGAGCTCAAGAAGGAGTACACCATCGTGATCGTCACTCACAACATGCAGCAGGCGGCCCGTGTCAGCGACCAGACGGCGTTCTTCAATCTCGAAGCCGTCGGTCAGCCCGGACAACTGGTCGAGATCAACGACACCGAGACGATGTTCTCGAACCCGAACAAGCGTGAGACCGAGGACTACATCTCCGGTCGTTTCGGCTGATCGCCACGCTCAGAGCGTCAGCAGAAGGACGACCAGCAGTGCGCTGAGTGCGGCGGTCGCGCCCAGATAGGCAAGAGTCCGGGGTCGATGCGGGAAGTATGCGTCCGTATCGGCCCCGGACTTTCTGTAGTCGGTCGCTGGGTTGTTGGACGCCGGATTGTTGGACGCCGAGGTGCCGAGATTGGGGGTTCTGTGGTGCCGCAACGAATCGAGAGCGCGCCCGGGACCATGGCGTTCAACCGCGGTCTCCGGGGAGGTGAACTGGTCATCCGGGCGCATAATCGCCACCCTAAACGGCTGATGACTGTGTGGTGAAATCGTGATGCGCCAATGCTGGGCGATGCGTTCAGGCCGCGGCTAAATCCACCTGAAAACCATTGTCGGGCAAGGCTATTGGAAGCCGGTGGCGCCCGACACAGCGTGTCGGGCGCCGTGATCTCCGACTCAGGAGACCTGCTGGAACTGCTCCGGGGTCTTGCCTGTCGCCTGGAAGACCACCCGGCGGCCGATGAGGACGGCGTGGTCGGCGAACCGCTCGTAGTAGCGGCCGAGCAGCGTCACATCGACGGCGGCCGCGGTGCCGTGCTGCCACTCGCGGTCCATCAGCACGGTGAACAGATGGCGGTGCAGGTCGTCCATCGCATCGTCGTCCTCCTGCAGACGCAGGGCGGCGTTGGGATCCTGGGTGTCGAGCACCTCGCGCGCGGTGTGGGCGAGTTTGACGGCCAACCGGCCCATCTCGGCGAAGTAGCCGTTGACCTCTTCGGGGAGGGCCTTGGCGGGATGCCGACGACGCGCGACCTTGGCGACATGCAGGGCCAACGCGCCCATCCGGTCGGCGTCGGCGACGATCTGGAAGCCGCTGACGATTCCGCGGAGATCGCTGGCCACCGGTGCCTGCAGAGCCAGTAGCGCGAAGGCCTGCTCCTCGGCCCGTGCGGTCATCTCGCTCATCCGGTCGTTGTCGCCGATGACCTCCTCGGCGATGGCGAGGTCGGCCTGCAGCAGAGCCTGGGTGGCACGTGCCATGGCGGCACCGGCGAGTTCACACATCTCGCCGAGAATCGTGTTGAGCGAGTGCAGCTGCTCCTGATACGCGGTACGCATGAACCCAGGATACTGCGTCGAGTGATCCGGGCCTCATCTTGACGGTGAACGGGCCATGAACGTGGCCTGTCCGCCGCTATGGCCAGGCCACGTCGGTGGGCCGGCCGGACGTGGCTCAGCTACAGGTCGTGTCGCCGGCGTTGGTGACGGCGAGGTCGTTCGGCAGTCGGGTCGGCGACGTCGACGCGGGCAGCTCGGTCACCGACAGGGTGCCGCCGACCTCGGGCGCCGAGTCCAGCCCGCCGCCGTAGTTGCTGCCGATGATCACCTCGACACCGGACTGGACCGTGTGATCGGGCTGGATGCTCGCCCCAGGGATCATCTTGGCGACGGTCGCCGCCGAATCCTCCTGACCGGGGCCGTAGCGCACGACGGTGTCGGACCGCTGTTCTGAGGCGTCGGCCACGCCGGTGACCTCGAAGCCGTTGGCGATGAAGGACTCCGACACCTGGGTGGCCAGGCCACTCTGGCTGGTGCCGTTGAGGACCCGCATCTCGACGTTGTACGGGTTCTGCGCGGTCGCGGTGACCGTACGCGGCCCGGCCGGTGCCGCCGGGGTCGACGGTGATTCGCTCGGTTTCGCCGACGACTTCTTCTTGCGCTTCGCCGGATGTTCTTGGGGGAGCGGCTCGTCGTCGATGATCGCGTTGAAGATCGCGTCGATGTCCTCGGTGCGCGGGATCTCGTTGTTCTGGCCGTCCTGACTCGTCCCGGAGGTGGGGACGGTGAGGAAGGTGACCCGGCCCGCGTCCATACCCTGCATCGACTTCGCCAGATCCAGCAGCGACTGGGTGTTCACGTTGTCCACGATGCTGTTCTCGATGAACGTGTTGACCAGCGAATTCAGTCTGCCTGGGCTGGACAGGATGTTGCCGGACAGGGTCGATCGCAGAAGCGACGACATGAACAGCTGCTGTCTTTTGATCCGGCCGTAGTCGCCGTTGCCCTCGGAGGCGATGTTGCGGGCGCGCACATAGTTGAGAGCGCGTTTGCCGTTCAGCTTCTTCTTGCCCGCCTTGGCCAGGATCTGACCGAGCTCATAGTCGTAGAGCGGGACGGTCGAGCAGACCTCGACACCGCCGATGGCGCGCACGACCTGTGCGAAGCCGTTGAAGTCCATCGAGATGAAGTGGTTGATGTTGAGGCCGCTCATCGCGGTCAGCACCCGCACCAGGCATTCCGGCCCGCCGAAGGCGTAGACGCTGTTCAGTTTGACGCTGCTCTCGGCCGACAGCTCGTCGCCGTAGTTGCGATTGTTGCTGTCCCACGATCGGCACGTCGGGCGATCGACCTGCAGGTCACGCGGGAAGGACACGGCCACCACACGGCTGCGGTTGGCAGGCACGTTCACCAGTAGGACCGTGTCGGAGCGGATGCCCTCGACGCTCGTCGCGTCGCCGGCGCCGATTTTGCCGTTCTGGCCGCTGCGGCTGTCGGTGCCGACGATCAGGTAGGTCTCGTCGCCGTACTGGGCGTCCTTGTTGCGGATGTTCTCGTCGTCGGGGTTGACGGCGTCGACGTTGCGCCAGTTGCCGTCCCAGACCTTCATCGCGCCCCACACGTAACCGGTGCCCACCAGCGCCATCACGCAGGCCAGGGCCACCAGGACGCGGCCGGTGATCTTCGCGCCACGGGCGATGCCGCGGCGTCGGTCGGCGGCACTCTCGGGATGGCGTTGCGGACTCGACCGCTGCGCGAGCGCGGTCGTCAGATCCGGGGTGCGCTGCAGCGGGGCAGAGGTTTCGAGGTCGGTCTCGGGTGCCGCCTCCGCTGGTGCGGTCGCCGACAGCGGGGTGATCGGCGCATGCGATTCCTGGGCGCGGGATTCCTCGGTGACGCGCCGGGCAGTGGTGCGATCGGACAGGTCGACCGGCGGGGCATCGTCGCCGGAGATGGTCGGTATCTTCTGCGTCGCGTCGTTGTCGAAGCGGAATACCGACGTCGGACGATCGTCGGGCGGGGGCTGGCGCCGATTGCGCACTCCCCGGTCGGGGGTCGGTCGGCCGGTCGGCCGGGGTGGCGGGGGAGCTTGTCTCGCTCCCGCATCGCCGACCTCCGCATTCATCTGCTCCATGAGCTCGCGGACGGTCAGCCGGGTACGTCCGCGGACGTACCGGTCCTGGGCCCGGGGCTCACGCAGGCTGCCCTCGCCGGGTGCACGTCGGGCGTTGGGATCCGGTGTTCTCGGTCCGCGGGCGGCAGGACTTTGGGCGGGTCGTGGTGATGTCGGTTTCGGGGAGTCGGGTGTGGCGGCCGATGGGGTGGCGGGCGCGCCCGGCGTTGGCTGGCCGGTGGGCGGGGGAGTGCGATCGTCGGCGGCCGACTGTCCCGACTCCGAGCCGAACATCTCCCGGAAGTCGTTGGAGTCACGATCGCGGCCGGCACGACGGCCGCGTCGGGAGCGCCGATCTTGCGCACCCGAGTCCGGGCCGTCCGGACCGTCGTCCGGTCCCGATGTGCGTCGACTCAACTTCTGCGATCCCTCACGCCCCGGTCATGAAACTCGCGGTATCGCAGGCCGGGGCTGATCGCGGCGATACGCACCATCGGATGGACCCGACAGGTCGGGACCTTCCGGGACATAGTACTGACATCACCTGAGAATCCGTCTCAGCCGGAGGCGTTGTGACAACCGTCGCGACCGGTATTCACCAGTGTTGAATTGCTAGCCGCCAGAGTGCATGATCTCGGCACCCGCGGGTACGACGTCCTCATCCGGGTCATCGAGCCAACCGTCGGGCAGCGCCACCTTGGCCGGCGAACCCTGACGCCCGCGCGGCCCGTGGCCGTCGCGGGGGAATGGTGCATCGGCGGGCAGTTCGGCGACCAGTTCGCGCAATTCGTCGACGGTGGTCACCAGCGACATCCGGCTGCGGATCTCCGAACCGGCCGGGAAGCCGCGCAGGTACCAGGCGACATGTTTGCGAATCTCGCGGCAGCCCTTCATCTCTCCGTGATGGGCGACGAGGAGTTCGCAGTGCCGCACGATGATCTCGGCGACCTCACCGAGGTTCGGCGCCGCCGGGGCGGGCAACCCGTTGAGTTCGGCGGCGAGTTCGGCGAACAGCCACGGCCGGCCGAGGCAGCCGCGGCCGATGACCACACCGTCGCAGCCGGTCCGTCGCATCATCGCGACGGCGTCCGCGGGTTCGAAGATGTCGCCGTTGCCCAGTACCGGTACGTCGGTGACGTGTTCTTTGAGCCGCGCGATCTCATCCCAATCGGCCTGACCGGAATAGCGCTGCGAGGCTGTGCGCGCGTGCAATGCGACGGCGGCCGCACCCTCTTCGGCGGCGATCCGGCCGGCGTCGAGGTGGGTGCGATGCTCGTCGTCGATGCCGATGCGGAACTTGACCGTCACCGGGATGTCGGTGCCCTCGGTAGCTGCAACCGCGGCCGCGACGATCTTGCGGAACAGCGTGCGCTTGTAGGGGATCGCCGAGCCGCCGCCCTTGCGGGTCACCTTGGGGACCGGGCAGCCGAAGTTCATGTCGATGTGGTCGGCGAGGTTCTCGTCGACGATCATCTTCGCGGCCTGATAGGTGTATTCCGGGTCGACGGTGTAGAGCTGCATCGACCGCGGGGATTCCGCCGGCGCAAACGTGGTCATGTGCATGGTGACCGGGTGCCGCTCGACGAGCGCTCGCGCGGTCACCATCTCGCAGACGTACAACCCGGAAACGGTTCCGGTCCGCGCGACTTCCAGTTCCCGGCACAGGGTGCGGAAGGCCACGTTGGTGACCCCGGCCATCGGTGCGAGCACGACGGGACTCGCCAGCTCGATCGAACCGATCCGCAACGGGGCCGGGGCCCCGACAGACGCCGAACCGGCGCCCTCGGGACTCACGCTGCTCGCTGAGGTGCGAGCGGGGCGAGCCTCGACGGGCGCCGGTGCGGTGGTAGAAGCCGTGATACTCAGGACGCCTGCTGCTCTCGCTTCTTGGCCTCGCGGGCGAGCGAACGATCGCGCATCTCCTCGAAGCGGGTGGCGTCCTTCTCCAACTGCTCGAGGAAGGTGGCGAGCTCCTCGCGGGTCTTCTCGCCCTCCGCGGTGAAGTCGTCGCGGCCGAAGACGTCCCACTTGCGCAGGACCGGCATGACGACCTCTTCGAGGTGCTGGCGCAGGTCGTAGATGCCGTGCTTGGCCATCAGGACGCCGTGGCGGCGGAAGTTCGGCATGCCCGCGCCGGGCATCTGGAAGTTGGTGACGATGTCGGTGACCGCGCGCAGCGTCTGATCGGGCGAGATGTCCATACCCGCGCCGCAGATGTTGCGGTAGAAGATCATGTGCAGGTTCTCGTCGGCGGCGATGCGCTGCAGCATGCGGTCGGCGATCGGGTCGTTGCACGCCTTGCCGGTGTTGCGGTGGCTGACGCGGGTGGCCAGCTCCTGGAAGGTGACGTAGGCGACCGAGTGCAGGATGCCCAGCTCGTCGGCGTGATCTTCGAGTTCGTCGACGCGTCCGGCGGCGGCCAACATCGGGTCGTAGCCGTTGGTCATGTGGATCATGCGCGCCTCTTCGAGGGCGACGGGGTCGACGCCGCGCGTGACGACCAGGTAGTCGCGCATCACGATGCCGTGGCGGTTCTCCTCGGCGGTCCAGCGACCGACCCAGTGGCCCCAGGCCGAATCCATGGAGAAGTTGTCTGCGATGACCCGGTGGTACGAGGGCAGGTTGTCCTCGGTGAGCAGGTTGGTGATCATCGCGGCCTTGGCGACCTCGTCGAGCTTGGATTGCTCGGGGTCGTAGTCCACGCCGCCGAGGGCCGCGAAGTTCTGGCCCTCGTCCCACGGGACGTAGTCGTGGGGGTTCCAGTCACGTGCGGTCTTCAGGTGCCGGTTGACGTTGTCCTCGGCGACCGATTCCAGCTCTTTGAGGAGCTCGAGTTGGGTCAGCTCGCGTGCCATTGATGTCCTCCGAAGGGTTGCTCGCGTATGTCGAAAATGTCCTGACGGCCCGTGGCTCGTTCGCGGGACGACGGTCCCGGGCTGCCTCGGCGCGGTGCGTTTGCCTGCTGCACCTTCGACCAAACAGCAGCCAGCCTACGTCACCCGACTTGCCTGCCCAAGTCGCCGAACGTCCCGGGTTCGTCGTCGGACTCACCCGCTCTGCCTACGGTGTCGTAACCCCCGCGGTCGACGTTACGCCCTCTTCGTCCTATTTGGTGGTGCGTTGATGCGGTGTGGCGTGTGAGAGTCGTCGCGTTCACGTGCGTGAGGCGGCGGTCGCGGACCGTCTGGGCCGGCCTCAACCGCGCGCGAACATGGCTCCGGTGGTGGTCATCCACTCCATCGCCGGTTCGTCGAGGGTGCCCGCCTGCTCGGCGCGCCGACACCACCGCATGGCGGCGATGCCGAAGCGCAGCGGGTTGTAGATGTCCTCTTCCCGCGACCACAGGCCGTCGCCCGCGTAGGTGAGGATGGTGATGTTGGTCGCGGTGATCGCCGACCCGTCGCCCGGGTCGCGCATCGGATTGTCGACCTCGCAGATTACGCGGCTGGTCGGGGCGTCGACGACGTGCCAGAGTGCGGGAAAGCCGGTCATGTGGCTGCCCGGGAATGCCGTCATGGTCTTCCAGATCCAGGCTCGGATCTCTTCCCGGCCGTTCATGGTGCCGAGGGCGTGCTCGATGTACTCGGCGTCGGGGGTGAACATGTCGGCGTAGCGATCCCAGTCGCCGCTGACCGCGATCTCGGCGACGGTCTGCTGGAAATCGGCGAATGCGGTCTCGAGTTCGGCCGTTGAGAAGGGGTGTTCCATATCCCGATAGTAGAACGTGTTCTAGTTTTCTGGGCGATTCCGGCTCGTTCAAGTTTCGCCCCGGACGAGGGCGGATGGGTAGCATTTCGGACGAGCCGACCCGGAGGGTGACCTCCTGCGGCGCAGCACAGTCAGGATCGATCGGAACATGTACCAGGTTGGGGACCTGATCGCGGGATACCGCGTACTCGGGATGCTCGGACATGGCGGTATGGGGGAGGTCTACCAGGCGGCCCACCCCCGGTTGCCGCGTGCTGACGCCATCAAGGTCCTGCGATCCGCCCACGGGGCCGATCCGGTGTTCCGGGCCCGGTTCGAGCGGGAGGCCGACATCGTCGCCCCGCTTCATCACCCGAATATCGTCTCCGTGTTCGACCGCGGCGTCGTCGACGGACGGCTCTGGATCGCGATGGAGTTCGTCGCGGGAACCGACGCCGGGCAGCTGATCGAGGAGCATGGGGCACTCGATCCGCGGCTGGTCGTGCAGATCGTCAACGGCGTCGCTGCCGGGCTCGACGCCGCGCATCGTCGCGGCATCATGCACCGCGACATCAAACCGGCGAACATCCTCGTCACACCTGGCGCCGATCCGCTCAAACCCGAGGCGATCAAACTGACCGACTTCGGCATCGCCCAGGCGCTCGACGAGGTGACCGCGCTGACCGGCGCGGGTACGACGGTCGGCACGATGCTGTATTCGTCGCCCGAACAGATCGAGGGCAAGCGGGTCGACGCGCGTAGCGACACCTACTCACTCGGTGCGACAGCCTTCGAATTGCTCACCGGCACACCGCCCTTCGATGCGCCTTCGCTCCACGGCCTGATGACCGCGCATATGTTCAACGATCCGCCACGGGCCACCTTGCGCAACCCGACGTTGCCGCCGGCGGTGGACGCTGTGCTCATCCGCGCCATCGCCAAGGACCCCGCGCGACGTTTCCAGACCGCAGGCGACTTCGCCGAGGCGTTCGGTGCTGCCTTCGACTCGCGCAACACCCTGGTCGGCCCGGTGCCCACACCGCCCCCACCACCGGTGAAACCGGGTGGCGGCCGTCGGCCCTCGTCGCCGGCCGGTGGTCCCGGACGGCCTGGGGGAGGGCCGGGTGTGGTGCCCGCCCGGCCCGCCTACTCCGGTGCGTCTCAGGGCGACGTATTGCGTTCGGTCGCCTCGCAATCGGGTCCGGCGGCAACCTTCGGCGGCGGTCCCGGTGCGGCGCCGGGTGCGCACGTCTCGAACCCGCGGATGCCCTCGGCCGGATATCCGGTGGTCACCCAGCCGAACGTCGGGGTACAGCCGGCGAATCCGCAGCCCGCCGCCCGCATCGCCGGCCGTCGACTTGTCGCGATCGGCGCGGTGGTCGTGTTGGTCGCGGCGGCGCTCGGGGTGGGTATCGCAGTGGTGCAGCGGTCGTCCAAACATCTGGCGGCGCCGGATCGTCCCGATGTCACGGTGGCCACCGAGTACGTCGAGGTCTCCTGGAATCGTGTCGACGGCGCGACCTCATATGTGGTGAAGCAGAACGACATCGAGATCTACGCCGGTGCGGGCAACAGCTTCCGCGCACCACTCCCGTTGCCCGGTAGCTACACGTATACCGTTGCCGCGCGCAGTGACTCGGTCCCGGGATCGGATTTCTCGCTGCGCTCGGACGCGGTGAAGGTGTTCCTGACCTGGCGCGGACTGCAATGGATTGCGGACCTGTACCCCGATCTGGTGCCGACGAGCCCGCTCAGCACCAACGGCTTCGACGAACTGTCCTGTTCGGGCGATGGAGGCAATCTCGCATTCGACACCACCGAGAAGTCGATGCTGTGCCACAAACGAAAGCCCGGCAGTGACCGGCTCGACGTGTACTCGGTGAAGATCTACGGCTACGCGGACGCGACCGAGGCTGCGGCGAGTGCCCGGTTGGCAACCCGGCGGCTACGGGCCGAGCCGTACACGACGGCGCAGGGCAATGCGGCGACCCGCTATCTGGATGACACCGCCTCCGAGGGTGGTTCGGCGATCGTCACGTTCGGTGCGGGCCCCCGTGATCGCACCTACCTGGTGGTGGCCGTCCCCGGTGGGAGCGCACGTGATGCGGCCGCAGTGCTGGCGAGGTTGCCGATCTGATGTCCGACTTCTCCATCACCCATCCGGCGGGCCCGACGGCTCGGGCGTCGCGCCGCCCGCGTTGGCTCCTGATCTCGGCCATTGCGGGTCTCGCGGTCGTGGCCCTGGTCGCGGGTTACCTCATCACGCGAGCGGTCACCGGCGCGGACGGCCCCGAAACCCCGGAAAACCTGCAATTGAAGGCGTTGACCGGGCAGGTCGAGGCCACGTGGGATGCGGTTGCCGACGCCGATTCGTACCAACTGCTGCGTGGTGATCGAGTCGTCTACAGCGGCCCGGCGCCCCACGGGATCGACGCGACCGTCACCGAGGGCAAGAACATCTATCGAGTGCTCGCGATTCGGCACGGCATCGTTTCCCCGCCCAGTGCCCCCGTCGAGGTCAGCGCGGGCCCCGGATGGGGGCTCTATGCGCCACTCATGGCGCAGTATCCGGTGCTGTTGCCGCAGGCCCCCGACGAGATCGCCTGGGAGGGTGCGCAGTGCGTCTGGATGCTCAACGGTGCCGAGTCCGAGCGCGGACCGTCGCAGACCGGGTCCGGTGATCTGCAGACGGTGATGCGGATTCGTTGTGCGACATCGAATTACCGGAACGCCTTCGGCGTGTTCTGGTTCGCCAGCAAGGACGCCGTCAACCGCAGCTTCACCGCCTACGCGCCGACCGGGCAGCCGATCAGATGGAGTCACGGCACCGGCGTCGTCGACACCGAGCAGGGCCGGGCGATGCTGAAGATCGCCGACGATCCCGCGCACGAACTGTCGGTGATCGTCATCGTGTCGACCTTCGAGAAGATGACGGTCGGCCAAATCGTCGAATTCGCGAATCGGATGCCTGTCCAGAGCGGCTGACCTCTCATCGGAGAAGGGCTCAGGCGGTGCGGATCATGCCCAGGACATTGTCCAGGGCGGTGGCGATATCGGTCGCCACAATCCGCCGAAGTGCTTGCTCGTCGAGATCGCCGATACCGATCTCGCCTGTGGTGAGCCGGTATTCGCGTTCCTCCTCAGCCGCTTCAATGACCAGGCGATCTCGGTCGTTCTCGATCCTTGCGAGCAGTGTATCCACGGCTTCGCGGCCGAAGGGGTCCCCTCCGGACAGTCCGGTCTGGATGAGTGTGTAAGCCCGACGTGTGCGGGTGGAGGCCGCGGCCGGCGATCCGTCGCCGGAGCGCAATCCCGCTGGGCGGTCGGTTCGGATCAATGCGGTGCGACGCCAGGATTTCGGGTTCGTCGCGGTGCAGTGGTGCGATGACCTGCCTGCGGCATCGGGGCCGATCGAGGTTTATGCGATTCCGGCGGTGGATCTGGGTAGGGCGATCGTGGGTGCGCTCCCGGCAGTGCGGGCCACCGCATCTGCGGGTGACCTGCTGGTTGATGCGGATGCTGGTGCGCGGGTTGGCGGCTCGCTGTTCGATGAGAACGAGGTTGAGCGGCCCGATCATCCGATCGTGTCCGCGGACTGTGTGTCGTCGGGGTTTCTGCAGGTGCGCGATGGGCGTGATGTCGAGCGGCTACTCGACCCGGCGTTGCCGCGTGTGGTGTGGGGCCGATTACGCCGACTATGGTCGCTACGTGGTGTCCGAGAGAGGGTGGCTGTCTGTTGACGCTGCTGGTATGCGGACCGTTCTGGATGCTTCGATTGGGCGCGTGGTCGCGGCGATTCGGGAGCGTCGGGGTGGCTGAAGGGGGTTTGTGGTGAGTGGTCCGGTGATACCGCCGTCGGGTGGTCAGCAGTGGTCTGGGGCGGTGCCGCCGTCGGGTGGTCAGCAGTGGTCTGGGCCGGGTCAGGTTGCGGGTTATGGGTTGCAGCCACCGGTGTTTGGTGGGCTGTCGGGTGGTGGTGTGTCTGGGTCGCCGTCGGGTGGGTCGTGGCGGGGGTGGCCGTGGGTGGTTGTGGTGGTGGCGGTGTTGGTTGTTGTGGGGGTGGTGGTGGCTGTGGTGATGGTTTCTGGTGGTGGGGGTGGTGATTCGTCGGCGGGTGGGTCGTCGTCGGTGGTGGTGTCGTCGCGGTCGGTGGTGGGTCCGGAGGGGACGTTGACGGTGCCGATGAGTGAGAATCCGGTGTCGGTGGATCAGTTGTGGAATCCGAAGTCGTTGCCGGATTCGGTGGCGGCGTCGATGCAGTTCGAGACGCCGGCCGAGCTTTGTGACGCGCAACCTCCGGTTGCGGTGTCGTGTCAGTGGGGCACGCCGTTGTGGACGAGCGGCACGTACGGTGGTCACGTTATCTCGGCGCGCTCGTCGTTTGATCAGATGTTGGCGAGCCCGAAATATTACGGGATTTCCGAGACCACGGTCGGTGGTAAGCGTGCAATTTTTTTGCATATCAAGGGGTATGAATTTAGTGAGGAATGTAATGTGGCGTGGGGGACCTCGACGGGTTTGATTATTGTGGGGATTGGTTCTGATGATGATGATAGTCGCGTGGATAATTGTGGTTTGGCGAAAAGGTGGGCGGAGCAGGTGCGGGCTTTGGCGCCGGCCTGACAGCGATCTGAGGTGGCCAATTCGCAATAGTTCCACGCTCGTGAGTAGGAACCGTCCGCGAGCGCTATTCGCAGGGCACCCTTACTGGGCGCGCCAACCGGGCGCGTGGTTGGTCGTGAATAGTGATGACCGCGTAAGCCATTGATGCGGCGAAGCCGGTAGCGCCGATCAGTAGCCGCGCACCGGGGCGCAGCAGTCCGAGTTCGCTGAGATGGGCGATGCCGATGGCGTGGTCGCTGACCGACAGATGCCCGACGGTACGACCGAAGTCCTGTAGACCGTCGGGAACAGCAACGCCGAGCCTACGGGTGATCAGGTCGGCGATACCTGCGCCCGCCATGAATCCCGGCAAGTAGTAGGTGACATCGGATGCGGTCACCCCGGCATCATCGAGGGCCTGCTGAGCGGTCGCCAGCGCCGTCCGGGCAGCGGTGAAGCTGAGTACCCGCAGCCACTGCGGATGCCGACCCGCGGCCGCGGTCACCGCACGGACCTCATCGGGGGTGGGCGGTGACGTCGACACCGGAAACTGTTGTCCCGGAAGCCGAAACGCCTCCTCGAACTCGGGGACCGAACCGGTCGCAATCGAATCCAGCGAAGCGAAACCGCCAGTGTTGGTGACGACGATCCCATGTCCCGCATCACCCAACAGCGCCACCGATCTGTTGTGGGCCAGGTGATGGCGCAGCCAATCGAAGCGGTCGAACCAATAGTGGTTGTCGGCGCCGGTCACCAGCACCGCACCCGCACCCCGCTGTGCGGTCAGCGCCGAAGCGGCGAGCTGCAATGCCGCTATCCCGCCACTACACGCCTGACGGATCTCCAGCGCGGTACCGGTGTCACCGATCGTGTGGCGCTGGATGTAGTGGTGCAACGGCCACATGACGCTGCCCTGGTAGACACTCCCCGCGTGGATGAGCATTCGGAAACAGTGCGTCGGCACCGAGCTGACCAGCATCGCTTCCCGACCGGCCTGTACCGCCATATCCGGTGGACTGATCGCCCCGGCCTCGGCGACCCCGGTCCACGGCCACTCGGCCGCTTCACGTTCGTCAACCAGCCCGGCCGCGCGAACATCGTCCAACGGTCGCGACTGCGGCAGATAGGTGCCTATCGAATCGAGGAAGATGTTGTCGCAACGCATTTCCCGGCCCCGCTCGCCTCAGAACCGCAGGGCCACATCGGGTCCATCGTCGGGAACGGACCTGTCGGACAGCGCGGCGCCGGCCATCTGCGCCAACCCCAGCAAATCGGCGGGGATCGCCTCGCTCTCGACGAGCGCGCGGATCGACTGTCGCAGCGGACCGTCGAGCCCATCCGTCATCCAGTCGGTGTATGCCGGCAGCAGGGTCGTCAGGGCGCCCAACTGGCGTGCTGCTCCGAGCTCACGCAACAGGATGGTCGAGGGTGCAGTCGGTGCGACGGCCGCGAGTCCGTCGGCGATGGCCCCGCGTAACGCGTCCGTATCGGCACGCGGCGAGCACCTTCGAGAGGTCCCGGTATCCGCCCCCCGATGAGTTCACTCGCGGTGTCGGTATCCATCCCCCTGATGACAGCGCGCCGTGCAGCGGCCTCGAACCCGCATGTAGGTTAGCAACACGGAAGGGTATTGCCGATCACAGCGGGGGCTGCTCAGCGGGGGAAGATCTGCCCGCCGATACCCGGATGCGTCGGTATCTGTGTGTTGGGGAGGAAATCGTGCGTACTGCCTTGGCGTTCTTCGCCACTTCGCTGATCGGCTTCGTCGTCTTATCCGTGCTCGTCCTGACCGGCGTCGTCGCACAGTCGAATGACGGATCCGGGATTGCCAACCAGGCCACCCGCGACCAGGCGCAGGTCGCCGCTGCGGCGACCGCACTCGCCGGCGCGCCAGGCGCCCGATACACCGGGGACGTCATCGTCGGCGGCGCGACGACGCGGGTGCGTGATCTGGTGGTGACCGCAGCCGGCGATGTTCAGGGGCAGGTCGCCGCCGACGGCCAGACTTTCGACTATCTGCAGATCGGAGATGCCGCCTACGTCAAAGCCGGCGCATCGTTCTGGATGTCGCTGCCGCGGTCGGAGACGGTCCGCGTCGACGCGGCCGCCGCCGCGGACAAGTGGGCTCTCGTTCCGCGCGGTTTCCTGGGCGTCGACCTAGGCCAGACATTGCGGCCTTCGCGGCTCGCTCTCAGCTCGGTGGACGATCGACTCGCCGAGTCTGACACGGATCCGCCGACGGAGGGTGCGCAACTCCCCGACGCACGGGTGGTCTCACGCCTCGACCCGCAGCAGGTCAGCAGTGACGCCCGAGATGATGGCGGACGGGCGATACACGTGGGCGAGAACACCTTCGACTTCGGTCCGGACGGGGTCCTGGTCGGGATTTCCGGCCCCCTCGGTCGGGCCGGTGGGACACAACCCGTGACGACCACCCGGCTCAAGGTCACCTTGGCGACCAAACATGATGTGACGACCTACTATTCGACGGTAGAGGGCCTCAAGGACCTGCTGTCACGGGTGCCGGCGCCGATGGTGGACATTCCGAAGCCGTCGGGCCGACTCGCCAGTTGTGCGCCGACCTACTGCCTACTGGAGTACAGCTTCGGCAACAGGGTGGAGGGCGCCGACCGGGGCACGGTGACCGTCCGTCAGACGTCCACGATGTCGGTGAACGGCGTGCCGGTGGGAACCTGTGCCCGCACCATCGAGATGCCGATCAACGGGCGCGGGGTCTCGTCGTGCCCGTTCGTCTACGCAAGCCCGCGCACCGAGTTGATCCGCTACAAAGCGGACAGCAACTTCGCGATTGCGGCACATGTGGAGAAGGACGTCAACGTGATCATCGAGGCCGTCGGGCGAGGCCGCCAGATCGCCACCGCCGCACCCGGACACTGGTATCCGGGCGGGTATAAGAGGTCCCCCGCGGCGCGTTCATACAATAGTCAGATCACCGGTGCGCCTTCGGGATTCGTCTACATGGTGGGAGACTTCCCGTTCGACGGGATGGAGCCTGACGGGACGCTGCTGGTGGCGGCCGCGCCGGGATATGACGCGCATCTGCTGCCCGACGGCACTTTCGACCCGCAGTGGGCAGGAACCAACGACCTCGTGGAACGGGCGAGGCGGGCACGAACGGCGGCCGGCGAACACCCGGTTCGCTGGGTATTCGCCGAGCAGCGATCTGCTGATGCGATGAAGAAACTCTTGGCCGACAACCAGGTGACCGGTGTCGAGATCGTCGTAATACCTCCGGCGCCGTGATGTCGGGCTGAGTCCGCATTCGTCGACCCGCCGCCGCGAGGTCGCTGTCCCAGCTCGCCGCTTGTCCGATATCGCCGAATCGACCTCGTGCAGACGCTCGGGTGGGCGCAGAAAGTGCGATTCCCGCTGACTCCTGCGGCATGATGGAAGGGTCCCGCGATCGGGACGGACTCATTGAGGAGTGGTGGCATGCAACGACTGAGCGGACTGGACGCGTCGTTCCTGTATCTGGAGACCAGGTCGCAGTTGATGCATGTGATCGGGTTGATCGAGATCGATCCGTCGACGGTGCCCGGTGGCTACTCGTTCACCAAGATGCGCGACGAGCTCAAACGACGTATCGCCGGCATGCCCGCGTTCCGCCGCAAACTCGACAACTCGATTCTCAACATCGATCACCCGGTGTGGATCGAGGATGAGGACTTCGACATCGAACGGCACGTTCACCGGGTCGCGGTGCCGGCGCCGGGCGGGGCGGCGGAGGTGACCGAGCTGGTCGGCCACCTGGCCGGGCAGACCCTCGACCGTGGCAAGCCGCTGTGGGAGCTGTGGATCATCGAGGGCGTTTCCGGCGGCCGGATCACCGCCATGCTGCGGATGCATCACGCCGGTACCGACGGTGTCACCAGCGCCGAGATGCTCGCCCAGCTGTGCACGCTGACACCCGAGGCGCCCGACCTGGACCCGGAAAAGGTGCGGGAGACGGCCGGACCGTTCTCCCGGACGTCGATCGCGGTCACCGGTGCGGTCAACTATCTTCTGGGTCGTCCGGTCGCGATGGCGAAACTGGTCCCGCAGACCGTCGGCGTCCCGATCGGCTGGCTGCGGCGGGCACGGGAGGACACCGCGATGCCCGCGCCGTTCCGCGCGCCGCGCACCCGGTTCAACGGACCCATCACCCCGCATCGCAGCATCGCGCTCAGTCAGTTGTCGCTCGACGATGTCAAGCGCGTCAAGAATCACTTCGGCGTCAAGATCAACGACGTGGTGCTGGCCATCGTCGGCGGTGCGTTGCGCACGTATCTGGAAGAACGTGGTGAGCTTCCCGATCAGCCGCTGGTCGGCATGATCCCGGTTTCGGTGCACGACGCCGACGACGCCAGTCTGATGGTCGAGGGCACGAACAAGGTCACCGGGATGTTCACCGTCCTACCGACCGACATCGAGGATGCGGCCGAGCGCATCGAGCGCACGGTCGAGCTGAGCCGCAAGTCCAAGGAGCACCACGCCGAGATCGATGCGAACATCCTGCGCGGATGGGCGCAGTTCGCACCGGGCACCACCATGTCGACGCTGATGAAGCTCTACGGTGACCGCAAGCTGGCGACGCTGCATCCGCCGGTGTTCAACGTCCTCATCTCGAATGTCGCGGGGCCGAACTATCCGATGTACTTCCTCGGGGCCAAGGTGACCGGGGTGTACCCGCTGGGGCCGATATTCCAGGGCCTGGGACTCAATATCACTGTGTTCTCCGCCGACGGACACCTCAATGTCGGGGTGGTGGGTTGTGCCGATCAGACCCCCGACACCGATGCCATCGCCGACGCCTTCGACGATCAGCTCAAACAACTGCTGGCCGCCTGCGACTGACCAGGGAACTGGTCGGCGGCGGTGCGCCGCCGGTCTCTCACGGCCGCTGTCATCCACAACCTGACTGTTTTCCTGCCGAGTGGCCCTCCTTCCGGTAGTATCGAACATGTGTTCGAGAAATAGGGGGTGGTTGCAGTGGAAGAAGTCGCAGTGGGAAAAGTCGCAGTGGGAGAGCCGAACGATGAGTACGAATCCGGCGAGAATCGTTCGGAAGCTGCCGAATTGGTGGCCAGCCTGCATGCCCTCATTGATCGGCTGGCCGCCACGGATCTGTCCCGCTGCACCGACGCGGAACTGGTAGAGGTGGCGCGCGCGCACGAGAAGGCGATGAATCGGCTCGTCCATGCCGGCGATCGCCAACTCGTGGAGATCTCCGATCGTGGTCTGCCACGCGCGATGGGGTACCGGTCGTTGTCGAACTTTCTGAATATCGAACTGCGCGTATCGGATCCGGGCCGACGCCGAGCGCAGATGAAGGCCACGGCGCAGTTCCGTCAGCTCGACGGCAGGCCCGCCGAAGCAAAGTATCCGGCGCTCGCCGCAGCCTTTGCCGAGGGTGCGGTGGGGTATGCACATGTGCGCACCGCCGTGGATGTGCTGGACGCGATTCCGGTCGCGGTGGAGCACGACAGGAAGCTTGCCGCGCAAGAGACCGTCGCGGAGTTGGCGGGCAAACACACCCCGGCCGAGATCGGACAGTTGGGCGCCCGGTTGCTCGCCCATCTCGATCCCGACGGCGACCTCGTCAACGATCGGGATCGCAAGCGTCGCCGCAACCTCTGGCTCAACCGGCAGGGGGTGGACAAGATGTCTAAGCTCACCGGCCATCTGGACCCGGAAACCCGTGGGCTGCTCGAAGTTGCGTTGGCGGCGTGGGCCAAACCCGGCCTCAACAACCCCGACGATCCCGACTCGCCGTGGGGGGCGGAGGAGCATACCGACGCCGAAGCGCGCAAAGCCGCCGCCGACCGGGACGCTCGGTCGCAGGCGCAACGCAACCACGATGCGCTGCGTGCCCTGTTGAAGGCGGTCCTCGAAGACGGGTTGTTGGGGAAAACGCATCGTGGGTTGCCTGTGCAGCTGATCATCAAGGTGGACTTCGAGGATTTGTGCCGCCACGCCGGTGTCGGGGTAACGGCTACCGGCTCGTTGCTGCCGATCTCCGACGTGATCCGGCTGGCCGCGCAAGCACAACCGTGGCTGTCGGTATTCGACGACGCCGCCGGTGTGCCCCTGTTCCTCGGCCGCGGCCGACGCTTCGCCTCCACCGGACAGCGCCTGGCCTCCTTCGCCCGGCCGGGCGGCGAATATTGTTCCGCACCGGGCTGTGACCAGCCCGCGACGCAGGTGGAGATGCATCACTCCAAACTCGACTTCGCCAAAGGCGGTCTCACCGACATCACCGAACTGGCCCCGGCCTGCCCAAAACACAATCGGATGGTCAGCGACCGGCCGGGCGACTACACCACCGGAGTGCATCTGGCCGGCCCCGATGCCGGTCGCACCTGGTGGCGGCGCAATGGTTCACCCGGGGCGCCGCCGAATCCGGCTCGGGTTCACCGGCTACCCGACGTCGGGCGCATCTACCACCAACGACTGAGCCAGGTGCGCACCAGGATTCACGGTCCGGCACACTCTGGCGAAGCCGGCCGGGAACCTCCGGCAGGGGCAAGCGACCGATACGACTACGCCGAAGTCATACCGCCGCCGATTTCGATCGTCGAGTCACGGCTGGCGTTGGCGATCGTCCTGAACCGACGTCGTACCGACGGAACGACCGGGGATAGGTGATGCCCGGTGACGTCGGAACGCGGACGGCGTTGTTCGCGGTGCACTGCCGAGGCCTTGGCCAGTCCCGATCCGGTACGAAGGTCGTGCTGGACTCGCACACCCGGCCAGTGAGCTGGATCGCATTCGATAGCTCCACGACCTCCGGATATCGGCCCGACGCCGCAGTCGTGCAACCATGGGAGGAGCGTTGGCCAGACGCGGAAGGGTGGGGGATCGACCGGTGGTGTCCAATACGTCGCTGTGGTTTGACGACGTGCCCGCGTCGTCGGCGGCCGCCACCACACCGATCGCCGACTTGGCTGCGCATCTTCGCCGCACGCATGTGCCCGGCTCGACGCAGGCACCCACGCCCGGCATCTCTGGCCCGATCCGGGTGCCGGGCGGTACATCCGGTCCGATCCGTGTGCCGGGAGGGTCCGGCCCCATCCGGCTCCCCGACGATGTCACGGCGACCTCGAAGATTCCCACGGTCACCTCGGCGTCGGCGCCACCGGAACGGCCCGCCGGCGACCTGGAGGGGTTCCTCGCCGGCGCCGAGAAGCAGATGCGCGCCCAACGCGCCACACCCGACGAGACGTTGCCCTGGTGGCGCCGCCCCCCGGCGCTGGTCGCGGCTGCGGCGGTTGTGGCGTTGGTCGTCGTCGGAATCGTCGTCGCGGGTGGGGGAGACGACTCCAGCACGCCACCTGCGCCGACCACGCCGTCGGTCGCCGCGGCCCCGCCGGCCGATGCCTGCCCGTCGGTGGATGGTTCGGTGGTCACCGGTCGCGACCAGGGGGATCAGACCTCCGGCGCGGGCGTGATCAAGGCCTTCAACTACGCCTACTATGTGATGAGGTCGGCGCGGTCCGCGAAACCGTTGGCCCCCAAGGCAACCAACGATGTGGCGTCGCTGCAGTCATACATCGACCAAATCCCGCCGGGCACGACGCACTGCGTCAAGATCACGCAGCTCGGGCCCGACCGTTATGCGGTGGACCTGACGGAATTTCCGCCGGGATCGGCGCCGGTGGTCTACCCGCAGCTGATCACCACCGAGAAGCGGAACGGCAGAATGTACATCACCGCGATCAAGCCGCGCGGATGACCGCTCCGTGGTGGCAGCAGTGATCGGCGTTCCGATATCGATCGATGCAGTGGGTTCGGGAGAAAGGCACGTGAACCGATGAACGAAGCACGCCAGGGCGACCCGCGCACCCGAGCAGAACATGCCGTCATCGTCTGCGGAACCGCCGGGGGTGTCGGCACATCGGTCATCTCCGCGCTGCTGGCCGAAAGCCGCGCCGCAGCGTCGCTCGGTCAAGGATCATGGTGGGTCGACGCATCCGGCAATGACTGCGACCTGGAGATCCGTCTACGCGGTAGTGGGGATCCGGAGCTGTTGCGGACGGGTGCGGGCACCGGGCTGTGGATCGCACCCGACGGTGCGCCGGTCACCGAAGCGGTTGTGCAAGTGTGGAACTCCGGAGCCGTCCCGGTTGTCGACGCGGGTGCGCACGCACTCACGCTGCTACCGGATCTGGTCGAGGATCCGCTACCGCATCTGACTCCGGTACTCGTGATCGGTCCGCGACCCGATCTGCTCAACAGGGCCCGGATGATCTTCGCGGAGTGGGCTCGGGTCGGCGTCCTGGAGCACACGGTGGTCGTGATCAACAGCCCGGTTCCCAGCGCAGATCAGGCGGGTCTGAACAGTCTGCTCACCGACGTCGTGTCCGGATCGGTCGCCGACGTCATCGGCATCGACTACGACCCGGTGCTCGGGGCGGGTACCGCGCTTGACGCCGAGGCGCAGGGCAGGCTGCTGTCTGGGACGCGGTCGGCCATCGCGGCGCTGGCCGCCGCGACCGCCGACCGTCGCTGATCAGTTCCCGCGATCGGGACCGGCCAGCTCATCCAGCCAGACCCGCGCCGACGCATCCGACGGCGACCGCCAGTCACCGCGCGGCGACAGTGAACCGCCCGAACCGATCTTGGGGCCGTTGGGCATCGCGGTCCGTTTGAACTGGTTGCCCATGAAGCGCTTCAGGAACACCTGAAGCCAGTGGTCGATGGTCTGCG
This sequence comes from Gordonia heveisoli, assembly GCF_030315745.1. GTDB lineage: Bacteria > Actinomycetota > Actinomycetes > Mycobacteriales > Mycobacteriaceae > Gordonia. Next base: position 92,253 of record NZ_JASXSH010000006.1, read on the forward strand.
CGTCGTACTCGTTGCGCCGGTCGTCGGCGATCATCTCCGACCACGGTCCGCGGGTGCGGTCACCCCACGCCTGCTGCGCGAGGTAGGCGATCTTGCCGGGCCGGTGGCCGAAGCGCGTCAGGTGGTAGAGGAAGAAGTCGTGCAGTTCGTAGGGGCCGACGGTGTCCTCGGTGCTCTGGACCCGGCCGTCCTCGCCGGGCGGTACGAGTTCGGGGGTGATCACGTCGTCGAGGATCTCGGCCAGTGTCGCGGTGGTGATCTCCGAGTACTCGCCGGTCGCGATCATCCACCGGATCAGGTGCTGGATAAGGGTTTTCGGGACAGATCCGTTCACATTGTAGTGCGACATCTGGTCACCGACACCGTAGGTGCACCAGCCAAGGGCAAGCTCGGACAGGTCGCCGGTGCCCAGGACAATGCCACCGTGATGATTGGCCAGCCGGAACAGCTTCGACGTGCGTTCACCTGCCTGCACATTCTCGAAGGTGACATCGTGTACCGGTTCGCCGTGGCTGAACGGATGATTGAGATCGGCCAGCATCTGCAGGCAGGACGGCCGGATGTCGAGTTCGGTTCCGTTGACGCCGAGTGAGTCCATCAGCGCATGGGAGCGTCGCAGCGTGGCTGTGCCGGTGGCGAATCCGGGCATTGTGTAGGCCAGGATGTTGGTCCGCGGGAGCCCCAGCCGGTCGAAGGCGTCGACCGCGACCAGCAGGGCCAGGGTGGAGTCGAGACCGCCGGATACGCCGATGACGATCTTGTCGATCCCGGTCGCGCGCAGCCGGGCGGCCAGACCCTGGACCTGGATGTTGCGCACTTCCCGGCAACGTTCGTCGCGATCGGCCGAGTCGGCCGGGACGAAGGGGAAGCGGGGCACCACGCGGCGCAGGGTGTCGTCGTCGGTCAGCTCACCGAAGCTGAACCGGATGCGCCGCAACGATTTCAGCTGGTCGCCATGGTCGCCTGCCTGATCGCGCAGGCTGATCATGCGCATCCGCTCTTGGCGCAGGCGATCCAGATCGACGTCGGCGCTGATGATCTGGTCGGTCATCGCGAACTGTTCGCTGCGGGCCAGCAGGGTGCCGTTCTCACTGATCAGGGCGTCGGCATCCCACGCGAGATCGGTTGTCGACTCGCCGTAGCCGGCCGCGACGTATAGGTGGGCGGCGACGAGTTTGGCCGAATGGCTGGTGCACAACGCCTTCCGGTATCCCTCCTTGCCGACGGTGACCGGACTGCCGGACAGGTTGGCCAAGACGGTTGCGCCGCCGAGTGCGGCCCAGGTACTCGGTGGGACCGGCACCCAGCCGTCCTCGCAGATCTCGACGTGCAGCGCGAAGCCGGGAAGGTCCTGTGCCTCGAAGACGAGGTCGTTGCCGAAGGGGACCTCGGTGTCGCCGATGATGACGGTATCGACGACGGCGTCGCGGGCCGCCGAGAAGTAGCGCTGTTCGTAGAACTCGCGGTAGTTCGGCACGTACGACTTGGGTGCGACGCCGAGCAGGGTGCCGTCGTGGATGACGGCCGCGCAGTTGAACAGTCCGTCCCCGACCACCAGCGGCAGCCCGACCGCGATCAGCGGCCGCAGCCCGGCACTGGCGGCGATGATGCGGACCAGTCCGGCGCGGCAGGCGTCGAGGAGTGCGTCCTGCTGCACGAGGTCGTCGACGCTATAGCCGCATAATCCGAGTTCGGGGAAGACGACGAGGCCGGCACCGTCGGCGGCGGCCTGCCGCATCAGGTCGATGGTGCGGTCGGTGTTGGTGGCGGGATCGGCCAGTGCGACGACCGGCACGGCTCCCGCAACGCGGACGAATCCCTGACTGTGGACGGACACAACGGTCAGCCTAGTGGGTCGTCGTGATCGGTCCGGTCAGGTCACCGCTGTCCTGCGCCGGTGTCGGCGGCTGGTCAGCCGACGGTAGCCGAGCCACACCGCGATGCCGACAGCGACGATCATCGCCAGCACCAGAACCGGTGCCAGCAGGGCGAACAACGCCAATGCGACGCTGCCCGCGTCCTCGATGCTGCTCATCACGGGCGCACCGACACCACCGCTGACCGCGTTGACGGGTGGCCGCAGGAGGGCCTTGGTGCCGTGTACGACGAGGGCGAGTACCACGCCGATAGCGATGGGGATCCACGCAGAACTGCTGAAGAACGATGCCGGATCGGTGACCACCGCCGTCTCCGACGCCGCGCCGGTGCCGAAGGCGATGCCGCCTGCGGTCGGTCGGATCACGGTCTGGATGGAGTCGTTGACGGTGTCGACCACCGGGATCTTGTCGGCGATCACCTCGACCACCAGCAGTGCGGTCAGAATCGCGAGTACCCAGCCGTTGGACAGCCACTGCGCGGCCGACGGCAGGTCGACGAAGTCGAGGTAGCGGCCGGCCAGACCCAACACGATCAGCGGTATGTAGGCGTTGAGCCCGGCGGCCAGCGCGAGGCCGCTTCCGGTCAGCAGTTCGAGCATCGATTCCTCGCCTCCCTCGTCTGTTCGCCCGCCGTCAGTCTCGCGGGACGCGAACACCGATCAGCCGGGCGTCGGCGACTGCGGCCAGACCCAACTCCGACCACGCGTCGCCGATCTCTAGGACCGCGTAGGTACTGGTCGGGAAACGGTCGATGGTTCCGGCTGGGTCCAGTGCCAGCGCGGTGTCTGGCATTCCGGGTTCATGTCCGACGACGAGTAGGGTGCGCGCCTGTTCCGGCGCATGCAGCCGGATGGCCTCCAGGATCTGGGCCGGCCCGCCGCCATAGATGTCGTCGAGGTAGACGGTCGGGGCGTCGATGCCGGTGCGGTCGAGGGTCTGCCGGGTGCGCGTCGACGTCGAGCACAACACCGCGTCGACGTGGATGTCCTCATTCGCGAGCCAGCGCCCGGCCAGCGCGGCCTGACGGCGACCGCGTTCGGCCAGTGGACGCCCATGATCGGCGACACCTGCCGGATAGTCCGATTTGCCGTGCCGCAACAGCACGAGCCGCCGCCCGGCGGCATCGACCGCTCGATGATCGGCGCCTGCCGCCGCGCTCATGCACTGCGCCGTTCGGCGGGGATCGACGCGGCGGTCGCCATCGTGCGCAACAGTGTCACGGTCGCCCGCCAGGCCGCGGATTCCTGTCCGCAGAATGCCGCGTAGTCCGCGTCGCCGGTGGCCTCGGCCTCCTCGGCCCGGATGTCGAACTCCAGGCTCTCATCGGCCGCGATGGTGATCAGCCCGGGGAGGGCAGACGGATCGGCACACGCCCGTTCGATGGTCGCGGCGTCGAGTGTGGTCAGTCGTTCCAGATCAGACCGGTATCGCATGGTCAGAATCTACGTCGATCCACCGACAGGTTGGGGGATCCACACCGTCGGGGCGACATCGGTGCGATGTCGAACGGTTGATCAACTGCGGTTGCCGGTCCCCACGGGTGCGCCCGTAGCCTGTAAGCGTGCATACCTGGGTTCCCGCGCTGCTGGCCGTGTTGGCCGCGCTGCTCATCGCAGGTGGCACCGTGCTCCGGCAGCGCGCCTCACGCGCCAGCGGCGCGGTCACGGCGGGTTGGTGGCTGGGGGCGGCGATCGCGCTGGCCGGATTCGCCCTGCAGGCCTCGGCACTGGGTCTCGGCACGATCCTGCTGGTCCAGCCGCTGATCGTGTTGGCCGTGCTGTTCGCCCTACCCTTCGAGGCGTGGGCCGACCATCGGCATCCGGCACCGGTCGAGTGGGCGTGGGGTGGTGTTCTGGTGGTCTGTGTGGTGACTTTCCTGCTGGTCGCGCACCCAGACCCGACTCATCGTCGCGCCGACGATCTGGTGTGGTGGGGGACTGTCGGCGGGCTGGTCGCCGGTGTCTTCGCCCTCGGCTACTGCGCCGAGCGCATCACGTCGTCGCATTACAAGGCACTCTTCTACGGGCTGGTCGCGGGCGCGCTGTTCGGGGTGTCGGCGCTGCTCATCAAGGCTGTGGTCAACCAGATCACCGAAGCCACCCTCAAGCCGCTGACCAATCCGGAGCTCTATCTGTTCGTCCTGGTGGTGGTGTGCGCGGTGGTCGCCCAGCAGAAGGGGTTCGGGGCAGGCGATCTACAGACCTCGTTCCCGTCGATGACGGTGATGGAACCCGCGGTCGCGATGGTCCTCGGCGTGCTGCTGCTGGGGGAGAGCCTGGCGGTGTCGGTGCCGACCGCACTGTTCCTCGGAATCGTGCTGGCCGTCATGATCCGGGCGGTCGTCGAACTCGCGAAGCTGTCCGCAGTGCGCGGCGAGGAGATCGAGGCCGAATCGGCCGCGTGCGCCGAAGAGCAGTCAGCCGCCTGACCCGATCGGGTCAGACGGCTGCTGTGATGAATCTCTCGTCGTCGGGTCAGCCCGCGGCGACCTGTTCGGCCTCGATGACGGCGACGACGGTGCCCGCCCATTCTTCGGCCTGCGCCGTCGGCTTGATGCTCGACGAGCCGTCGTGGCGGCCGTGTTCGCCGACCTGAACCGCGCCGCGCTTGGTCAGCATTTCGGCGATGATCTCACCGCCACGGTTGAAGGTGTCGTCGTAGACGGTGTCGCCGAGTCCGAAGACGGCGAACCGCAGGCCGTCGAGATCGGGCTCCACGCTGTCGAGTTCTTCCGCGAAAGGCGCAGCACCGGTCGGCAATTCGCCTTCACCGTAGGTTGCACAGACGACGATCAGGAAGTCGTCGGCGCTGAGGTCCTCGACTGCGAACTCGCTCATGTCGTAGACCGAGGGATCGTGGTCGGCGGGGAGGACGTCGGCGATCGCGTCGGCGACGAGCTCGGAGGTGCCGGTTTCAGTGCCGTACAGAATAACGACCGACAAGGTGGGGCTCCTTTCGATGAAGCGTGATAAGGCCCTGAACATGCAGTGGTCAGAGATCAGGGGCGAGGGTACCCTCACCCTGCCCTACGAGGGCAAATCCGGTCCAGGGGACAAAGTCCTTGCAAAATTACTTGCATGTCCTACTATTGGGTGACACAAGCCATAGTCCCCGATCCGATTGCAAGGTGATCTCCCGTGTCCGCAGACGTTTCCGTCCCGTCGATCCCGCACTACCTCAACGGCAAGCGCGTGCCTGCCGAGGGCGGTCGATTCGCCGACGTGTTCAACCCGAGCACCGGTGCTGTGCAGTCGAGGGTGCCGCTGGCCACGACCGATGAGGTCGCGGCGGCCGTCGAGACGGCCAAGGCCGCGCAGGTGGAGTGGGCGGCGTGGAATCCGCAGCGCCGCGCCCGCGTGCTGATGCGTTTCGTCGACCTGGTCAATAAGAATGCCGACGAACTGGCCACCATGCTCTCGCTGGAGCACGGCAAGACCCATCCCGACGCGCTCGGCGACATCCAGCGTGGCCTGGAGGTGATCGAGTTCGCGATCGGCATCCCGCACCTGATCAAGGGTGAGTTCACCGAGGGCGCCGGTAGTGGCATCGATGTCCACTCGATCCGCCAGCCGCTCGGCGTCGTCGCCGGTATCACCCCGTTCAACTTCCCGGCGATGATCCCGCTGTGGAAAGCCGGCCCCGCGCTGGCCTGTGGCAACGCTTTCATCCTCAAGCCGTCCGAGCGCGATCCGTCCGTCCCGGTGCGCCTGGCCGAACTGTTCACCGAGGCGGGTCTGCCCGACGGTGTCTTCCAGGTGGTACACGGCGACAAGGAGTCGGTCGACGCCCTGCTCGACCACCCCGACGTCAAGGCGCTCGGCTTCGTCGGCAGCTCCGACATCGCGCAGTACATCTATGAGAACTCGGCGAAGAACAGCAAGCGCGCACAGTGCTTCGGTGGTGCCAAGAACCACATGATCATCATGCCCGACGCCAACCTGGACCAGGTCGTCGATGCCCTGATCGGCGCGGGCTACGGCAGCGCCGGTGAGCGCTGCATGGCCATCAGCGTCGCGGTGCCGGTCGGCGAGCAGACCGCGGATCGGTTGCGCGCCAAGCTGATCGATCGGGTCAACGCCTTGCGCGTCGGCCACAGCCTGGACCCGAAGGCCGACTATGGGCCACTGGTCACCGCCGCCGCCCTCGATCGTGTCCGTGGCTACATCGCCAAGGGCGTCGAGGAAGGTGCCGAGCTGGTCATCGACGGCCGCGAGCGTGGCGCCAACGAGCAGACCTTCGGCGACGAGGACATCTCGGGTGGCTTCTACCTCGGCCCCACCCTGTTCGACCATGTCACCAAGGACATGACCGTCTACATCGACGAGATCTTCGGTCCGGTGCTCCAGATCGTGCGTGCCCACGACTACGAGGAGGCCCTCGCGCTCGCCTCCGATCACCAGTACGGCAACGGCGTCGCCATCTTCACCCAGGACGGCGATGCTGCCCGTGACTTCACCGCCCGCGTCGAGGTCGGCATGGTCGGCGTGAACGTCCCGATCCCGGTTCCGGTGGCCTACTACACCTTTGGTGGCTGGAAGCGGTCCGGCTTCGGCGATCTCAACCAGCACGGTCCGGCGTCGATCAACTTCTACACCAAGACCAAGACGGTCACCACGCGCTGGCCGTCGGGTATCAAGGATGGCGCCGAGTTCGTCATCCCGACGATGAACTGATCGGCGGTCGAGACACACCATGACGACGTTTGCCGGTATCGATGCCGGATTGGATGCCGACGAGCGGGTGATCGTGGAGACGGCGGCGGCCTTCGCCGCCAAACGGCTCGCCCCCTTCGCGCTGGAATGGGATGAGTCCAACCACTTTCCGGTTGCCGAGCTGCGCGAGGCCGCGCAGCTCGGCATGGGTGCGATCTACTGCTCCGAGGATGTGGGCGGTAGCGGGCTGCGCCGGTTGGACGGGGTGCGCATCTTCGCCCAGCTGGCCTACGCCGACCCGGCGGTCGCCTCCTTCCTCTCCATTCACAACATGTGTGCCTGGATGGTCGACGCCTACGGCACCGACGAGCAGCGGGCGCACTGGGTGCCGCGGCTGGCCGCCTTCGACACGATCGCCAGCTATTGCCTCACCGAGCCGGGCGCCGGTTCGGATGCGGCCGCACTGGCGACGCGGGCCGAACGCGTCGGCGACGACTATGTCCTCACCGGCGTCAAACAGTTCATCTCCGGTGCGGGATCGTCGGATCTGTACGTGATCATGGCGCGCACCGGTGGCGCCGGCCCGAAGGGTATCTCCACCTTCCTGGTCGAAAAGGACCTTCCGGGACTGAGTTTCGGGGCGCAGGAGCACAAGATGGGCTGGCATGCGCAGCCCACCGCGCAGGTCATTCTCGACGAGGTTCGGGTGCCGGCCACGGCGCTGCTGGGCGGCGAGGAGGGCCTCGGCTTCGGTATCGCGATGAACGGGCTCAACGGCGGGCGGCTGAACATCGCGGCGTCGTCGCTGGGTGGTGCGCAGGCGGCTTTCGAGAAGGCGGCGAAGTATGTGGCCTCGCGGCGTGCCTTCGGGGCCGCCCTGGTCGACGAACCGACCATCCGGTTCACACTGGCCGAAATGGCCACCGCATTGCAGACCAGCAAGCTGATGCTCGAATATGCGGCGACGGCGCTCGACAACGATGCACCCGACAAGGTCGACCAGTGCGCGATGGCCAAACGCTACGTCACCGACAGTTGTTTCACCGTCGCCGATCAGGCGCTGCAGTTGCATGGCGGCTACGGGTATCTGAGCGAGTACGGAATCGAGAAAATCGTCCGCGATCTCCGAGTGCACCGCATCCTGGAGGGGACGAACGAGATCATGCGCGTGGTACTCGGCCGGTCCATTGCCAGCCGCTTCCGCGAATCATGAACCGCCACAACAACTAGAGACTGAGAAACAGGAGTATCGACAATGACGACGATCGCCTTTCTGGGACTGGGCAACATGGGCGGTCCGATGGCCGCGAACCTGGTCAAGGCCGGACACACCGTGAACGGCTTCGACCCGGTCCCCGAGGCGGTTGCCACGGCCCAGGCCAACGGCATCACCACCTTTCCGGCCGCGGTCGAAGCGGTGGCCACGGCTGAGGTCGTGATCACCATGCTGCCCAGCGGCAAGATCGTGAAGGGTCTCTACGCCGACATCCTGCCCGCCACCCCGACGGGAGCCCTGTTCATCGACAGCTCCACGATCTCGGTCGCCGATGCCCGCGATATCCATCGGCTGGCCAACGAAGCGGGGTTCGCGCAGATCGACGCACCCGTCTCCGGCGGGGTGAAGGGTGCGACCGCCGGCACCCTGGCCTTCATGGTCGGCGGTGAGGATGAAGCCTTCACGCTGGCGCGCGGAACGCTGGAACCGATGGCGGGCAAAATCATCCACTGTGGTGCCGCCGGTGCCGGGCAGGCCGCGAAGGTCTGCAACAACATGGTGCTCGCCGTGCAGCAGATCGCGGTCGGCGAGGCCTTCGTACTGGCCGAGAAGCTGGGTCTCTCCGACCAGGCGCTGTTCGACGTCATCACCGGCGCGACCGGCAATTGCTGGGCCGTGCAGACCAATTGCCCGGTCCCCGGCCCGGTACCGACCTCCCCGGCGAACAACGACTACAAGCCGGGCTTCGCCACCGGGCTGATGAACAAGGACCTCGGTCTGGCGATGGATGCAGTCGCCGACACCGGTGCCCGCGCACCGCTGGGCACCCACGCCGCCCAGCTGTACCGCAGCTTCGCCGAGCAGCATTCCGACCTGGACTTCAGCGCGATCATCACCTCGCTGCACTAGGCGCCGGTTCTCTCGATCACGGTGGCTTTTCTCCCGAAAACCGGGAGAGGAGCCACCGTGATTGGTTTCGTCCTCAGAAATCCCCGGCGTGCTGGCGCAGTGACTGGATGGCGTCTACGAGACCGGTGATCTGCGCCCCGCTCATCCCGACGTCGGCGAAGACCTCGTTGTTGAGGGTGGTGGTGGCGTCTTCGACGGTCGACCGCCCCAGATCGGTGAGTTCGACGAGCGTCGTGCGGCCGTCGGTGGGGTGGGGGACCCGGCGTACCAGGCCGTTCTCCTCGAGACGCCGAATGGCGTGGGTGACGCTGGTGACGTGAACCTGCAGGCGGTCGCTGGCCTTGGTGATCGGCAGCCCGCCCTGCCGCGAAAACGCCAGTAGTCGTAGGAGTTCGAAGCGCGAGAAGCTCAGATCATAGGGCCGCAATGCCGCTTCGACCCGGGCGAGCAGGATCTGATGTGCTCGCATCACCGAGGTGACGGCGACCATGCCCTCGGCGACATCACCCCATCCGGCTCGGGACCAGTTGTCCCGGGCTTCGTCGATGGGGTCGAAACTCATACTGCGGCCGGCCATGAAATCACCCTAATCGGACTGGTCGGCCGATGGTGGCGTGGCGCGCCAGCCGTCGATGACCGCCATCGCGGCGGCGACCGGGTCGGCGCCGGTGGGGAAGTGGTTGGCGAGCAGCAGCATTGCCATACCGTGGACCTGGGCCCACAGCGATGCTACGACGGTGTCGACGTCTGCGGGGCGGAAGAATCCGGCCTCGATGGCCTGCCGTACGCCGTCGCGCAGCGGGGCGATGGCGCGTGCGGCGGCGGCCTGGGATTCGGGTGTGGGTTCGACGTTGGACAGTGCGTCGGTGAACATCAGCTCGTAGAGACGTGGATGTTCCAGTGCCCAGGCCACATACGCGGTGCCGAGCGCGGTGAGGTCGTCCCCGCCGGCCTGTTGCGCGGCGAAGGAATCGAAGGCGTGCACGAGGACCGCGCGGACCAGTCCCTCCTTGTTGCCGAAAAGGGAGTACACGGCGGTCGTCGATGTGGCGGCCGCATGGGCGATCTCCCGGACCGACAGCACCCCGACGCCCCGGCTCTCGACGGCCGCCACCGCTTCGGCGAGCAGCCTGGCGCGGAGCTCGTCGTTGTGCACCTTGGGTCTTGCCACATCGCCGATTGTTTCATAACATCGTTCTGTAACGCCGTTACTAAACAAACCCTGAGGTCAGCGATGTCGAAAGCTATTGCCGCCCGCTTCACGAATCAGACGCCACCGCCGGGCACCGCGATGTTCCTCATCGGGATGCGCGTCACCCGGCCGTGGCGGTTGGGGGCCTGGCTGGCCGTATTCCTGGCGATGCCCCGGATGCTCTGGCATCTCCACAGGCATCCGGATGCGGGCATGCTCTCCGGTCACCTGTACGTCGGTCGCTCGCTGATGCTGGTGTCCTACTGGCGGTCCGCCGACGACATCCAACGATTCGCCGCAGCCGGCGACGCCCCGCATCTCGCGGTGTGGCGCAGATTCACCGGTCGGTACGCCGGAACCGGATCCGTGGGCATCTGGCACGAGACCTATGTCATCGGCGAGCACGAGAGTGTCAGTAGCGGGATGTCACCGTGGGGACTGACCGAGGCGGTCGGATGGCGGCTGGTCGGCGCAGGCACTCAGACGGCGGGGACCCGGCTGCGGGCGTCGGCGGCCGAAGCGCGCTGATCCGGTGGTCAGCGGTTGTCGCGCAGGAGGCTGTCGATGGCCCCGACGATCGTGTCGACCAGGTCGCCTGCGGTGTGCTCGGTGAGTTCGCCGCGTTGCTCGTCGCCGCGCATCATGATCGCCGATTCGACGAGCCGGAACGGCAACAGCTTGCGCTTGTCGTCGGGATCGCCGAGTGCGGCAGCCGCCAGGGATGCGTAGATCTCTGCCAATTCGATTCGTGCCGTGCGGAATTCGGCGAAGGACTCCTGGTGGACCTCGGGTAGGAGGTAAAGCGCGCCGAGGTTCCATTGGCTCTCAGCGAGTTGGGTGACATCTGATCGGGCGAGATCGAGGAGCCGGTCGCGTGCGGGCCGGTCGTCGGCGAGCAGGCTACGCGCCAAGTCGAGCGGGGCGGCGACGGTCGTATCCAGGAGTGCGACGAGGATGTCGTCCTTGGTGGCGAAGTAGTGGTAGATCGACGCCTGCCGGATGCCCACCGCATCGGCGATGGTGCGCGTAGAGGTGGCGGTGAAACCCTGCCGGGTGAATAGTTCGGCGGCGGCGTCGAGGATCTCGTCGCGGGCGCTGGCGGCATCGCGTTTGGGTTTGACGAGGCGTGGCCGCCCGGGGCCGGAGGGGGCCCGGCGGGCGCCGGATCGGGTGGTCATGCGAGTCCTTCTTCATCGAAGTTCTGCTGAGTGGTGTGCTGCGAGTGTATCCCCGATTGCGGATAGTTGTTGTGTGGCAACACTCCTCGCGACCGCCCTGACAAGGGGGTGATCGACGGCGACGGCCCCCGACCAGCCTTCGGTAACACAGCCGTAGCACGCGTTTGCGGTCCGGAAACAAATCTGTCATTCGACAGAAATCGCGAGACGGTTATCTATCGAGCGACAGGTAAACCGCTCAACGGGGAGCCCCCACCGAGTTAGGAATCACCAACGATGACCTCAACCGATTCTCGTCCCGCGACGAGCCCGGCCGCATCCACCGACGAGCCGACACCGACCACCGGACATGACGCCGACGACCTCTCCGCCTTCGGCTACGACCAGCAGTTACACCGATCGCTGGGCAAGTTCGCCTCCTTCGCGGCCGGCTTCTCCTTCGTCTCGATCCTGACGACGATCTTCCAGCTCTTCGGTCTGGGTTTCGGCTTCGGCGGTCCGGCCTTCTTCTGGACCTGGCCCATCGTCTACGCAGGCCAGTTTCTGGTTGCATTGTGTTTCGCCGAGATCGCCGCGCGCTACCCGATCTCGGGTGCTATCTACCAGTGGTCACGACGTCTCGGCGGTGAGGTCATCGGCTGGTTCGGCGGCTGGTTCATGATGATCGCCCAGATCGTGACCGCCGCCGCGGCGGCCATTGCACTGCAGGTCGTGCTGCCGTCGGTGTGGTCGGGCTTCCAGATCATCGGCGACGATCCGACCCTGACCTCCACCAGCGGTGCCGCCAACGCGGTGCTGCTCGGCTCGATCCTGCTCGTCGTGGTGACCGCCATCAACTGTGTCGGGGTGTCATGGATGAGCCGCGTCAACAACATCGGCGTCTGCTGCGAACTCGTCGGCGTCGTCGCGGTGGTGCTGGCCCTGTTCACCCACGCCAAGCGAGGTCCCGACGTCGTCTTCGACACCGGAATCCCCGGGCAGCAGCCGGGCTACATCTGGGCTTTCATCGTCTCGGGCCTGATGGCCGCCTATGTGATGGTCGGCTTCGGTTCGGCAGGCGAACTCGCCGAGGAGACCCGCAATCCGCGTCGCGTCGCCCCGCGCACCATCCGCCTGGCACTGACCGTCTCGGCGATCGGCGGTGGTCTCATGCTGCTCGGCGCGTTGATGGCGGCCCCGACGCTGGATGAACAGCTCGCGACCGGCGGTCTGCCCTACGTGCTCGACTCGGTGCTGGGCAGCTTCTGGGGCAAGGTGCTGCTCTGCGACGTCGCGGTGGCGATCCTCATCTGCACGCTCGCGATCCAGACCGCCTGCTCGCGGCTGATGTTCTCGATGGCGCGCGACGGCCGCCTGCCGTTCTCCAAGACGCTTGCACATGTCAACTCCCGCACCGGAACACCGATCGCGCCGGCCATCCTGATCGGTGTGCTCTGCATCGCCATCCTGGTGGTCAACGTCGGCAACTCGGCGATCTTCGCAACCCTGGCCAGCGTCTGCATCATCCTGATCTATCTCGCCTACCTGGCGGTCACCGGACCGATGCTCTACCGCCGCCTGCAGGGCTGGCCGCGGGGCGCGGCGAACGCGGTGACCACCGACGCCGAGGGCCGCAAGCTCTTCTCGCTGGGTCGCTTCGGATTCATCGTCAACCTGCTCGCGGTGATCTACGGCGCGCTGATGGTCGTCAATCTGTCCTGGCCGCGCGCCGAGGTCTTCGACCCCGCGGGTGAGATGCCGATCCTGCGCTGGGCCGGACCGATCTGCATCGTCGCGACCGTGGTCGTCGGCATCATCTGCTTCCCCCGCGGCAAAGAGCATCCGAAGCCGGTCACCGTCGGCGAATGACCGCCGACCGTCGGCACCGAACCACCCCCACCTCAAGGAGTTTCACGATGAGCACCACCGTCGAAGCAAGTACGGGCACCACTGCGGGCGCTCGCGACCACGCCCGATCGCAGGCCAGGGCGATCACCGACTCGATGCCGGTCGTCCCCGCGTCGAACTGGCCGACTCCGCCCGCAGGCGTCGATCCGGCAACGCTGACCTGGGCCGAGACCGTCCCCGGTGGGCGCTACACCGCCAAGGTCCTCGCCCGCGGTACCCGGATTCGGTTGCATGACGTGGCAGGTGCGGCCTGTGCCCACCTACTGCTGTGGCGCGCCGACGCCCCGTGGGAGCGACTCAACGTCGCCGACACGGTGAAGGTGCCGTGGCAGGCGTATGTGGGGACCGGACATCCGCTGCTGTCGGATCAGGGCCGGGTGTTGGCGACCGTGGTCGCCGACGACTCGACCCGCCACGACGCGCTGTGCGGTACCACCACTCTCGCCGCCAATACGGCGAAATATGGTGACGGACACGTTCATTCCGCCAGTCCCGCGGGACGTGAGCTGCTCACGCTGGCCGCCGCCAAACACGGTCTGACCCCGACCGACGTCGCCCCGTCGCTCTCCTTCTTCCACGGGGTACGGGTCGCCGACGACGGTTCGCTGAACTCGATCGGCACTGCCGGTGCGGGGAAGAGTGTCGATCTGCTCCTGCATCTGCCGTGCATCGTCGCCATCGCCAACACCGCGCATCCGCTCGACCCGTCACCGACCTTCGACACCACCTCCATCGAAGTCCTTGCCTGGCAGGCGAAGAACGACCTCGATGCACTGCTGGCCGGCGTCGCCGACGCCGATCCGGAGTATCAGCGCGCCGTCGCCAACTCCGAGGACGTCTGGGCCGCAGCCCGTCTGTGACCGGCCGACCCGACCATCTGCGTATCCCAAGGAGATTCACCATGACCACACGCACCGCTACTCCGGCCGGCGAACTCGCACTCGTGCCCGGCACCGTCGTCTACGACGCCGAAGTCGGCGACCGTGGCCCCTGGTCGGGGGTCGTCGCCGCAGGTGACGTCCTGACCATCGTCGACCTGTACGGCAATCAAGCCGTCGACACGCTGTTCTACGGCGCTCACGATCACCGTCTTCGTTACTCGGCGCAGACCACGATCGCCGCGCAGGGCAACATCTTCCTGACCACCGGCACCGTTATCCGCGACCAGGAATCCAACCCGCTGATGACGATCGTCGCCGACGAGGTCGGCAACCACGACACCGTCGGCGGCGCCTGCTCGCAGGAATCCAACACACTGCGCTACGGCCATCACACGAAACATCAGCATGCCTGCGTGGAGAACTTTCTCATCGAGGGCAGCCGACACGGGCTGGGTAAGGCCGATCTGGTCGGCAACGTCAACTTCTTCATGAACGTCCCGGTCGATCCCGACGGCGCGCTCGGGATCGTCGACGGATTGTCGGCGCCCGGAAAGCGTCTGGCGTTGCGCGCCGAGGTCGACACCCTGGTGTTGATCTCCAACTGCCCGCAGATCAACAACCCGTGCAACGGATTCGACCCGACGGCCGTGCGCGTCATCGTGACCCGCCCCGCCTGATCCCCACCCGTCTCGCCGCTCACCACCATCGAGGAGACCACCACCATGGCCACCATCTCCGTGCTCCGATCCGGTCCGATGACCACCATCCAGGACTGGCCCGGTCGCGTCGGCTACTGGAAGATCGGCGTCCCACCGTCGGGACCCATGGACGACCTCTCGTTCCGGCTCGCCAACGCCGCGGTGGGTAACCCCGACGACGCGGCCGGTCTGGAGATCACCCTGGCCGGCCCGGCATTGAGCTTCGCCGAACCGGCCGTCGTCGCGGTGACCGGTGCCCCGGTCACCGTCCGGGTGGCCGGAAAGGTGGTGCCGCAGTGGGTTCCGGTCACGGTGAACGCCGGGGAGACCCTCGACATCGGGTTCGTCGGGACGTTGGGGATGCGTGTGTACGTCGCGGTGGCCGGTGGCATCGACGCCCCCGACTACCTGGGTAGCCGGGCGACCTTCACAATGGGTCGGTTCGGCGGCCGCGACGGGCGTGCCCTCGCCGACGGGGACGAGCTGACGACCGCCGGATCGGTCACCGGTCCGGCGCGGCGGATCCTCACCGAGGAACAGCCCGCACTGACCAACGCGTGGCAGCTGGCGGTCACGGTGGGGCCGCACGGTGCCCCGGAGTTCTTCACCGAGGAGGACATCGCCGACCTATTCGAGGCCGATTACGAAGTGCATTTCAACTCCGACCGCACCGGGGTTCGGCTCGTCGGCCCGCAGCCGCGATGGGCGCGCACCGATGGCGGGGAGGCCGGACTTCACCCGTCCAACATCCACGACAACGCGTATTCGGTCGGGGCATTGGACTTCACCGGCGACACGCCCATCCTCCTCGGTCCCGACGGTCCGAGCCTGGGCGGATTCGTCTGCCCGGTGACCGTGGTGAGCGCCCAGCGGTGGAAGTTGGGGCAGCTCAAGCCCGGTGACACGATCCGCTTCGTCCCGGTGCGCGCCACCCAGACGGCGTCACCGTCGGAGCTCGGCCTGGCGCGGCGGGCCAGCTTCGGCCACGTGCTGTCCACCGGCGGTGACGACGACAACGGCATTCTTGCCACCACGACCACCGCAGACGGCACCACCGCGGTGACCTATCGGCGCAGTGGTGACGACAACATCCTCGTCGAATACGGTGACATGCGCCTCGATCTGGCGCTGCGGGCGCGGGTGCATGCGCTCGGCGAACGCATCGACGGCGAGCGGCCGCGCGGTCTGGTCGATCTCACCCCGGGGATCCGGTCCTTGCAGGTCAAGGTCGATCCGGACGTGATGAACCAGACGCAGTTGCTGGAGTGGCTGACCGAGTGTGAGAGTCAGCTGCCAGCCGCCGAGGACCTCGTGGTCCCCAGTCGCACCGTTCACCTGCCGTTGTCGTGGGACGATCCCTCGACCCGCGAGGCCATCGAACGCTACATGCTCGGGGTGCGGTCGGATGCGCCGTGGTGCCCGTGGAACATCGAGTTCATCCGGCGGATGAACGGCCTGAACTCGGTCGACGACGTCTACCGCACCGTCTTCGACGCGAGCTACCTGGTGCTGGGTCTGGGCGACGTGTACCTCGGTGCGCCGGTGGCGGTTCCGCTCGACCCGCGGCATCGGCTGGTCACCACCAAGTACAACCCGGCCCGCACCTGGACCCCGGAGAACGCGGTGGGGATCGGCGGCGCGTACATGTGCATCTACGGTATGGAGGGGCCGGGCGGATACCAGTTCGTCGGCCGGACGACACAGGTGTGGAATCATCGGCATCCGCTGCCCGCGCCCGGTTTCGATCCCGAACATCCTTGGCTGCTGCGCTTTTTCGACCAGATCAGGTGGTATCCGGTGGAGGCCGACGAACTGCTCGACATGCGTGCGGATGTCGCGGCCGGTCGTGGTGACTCGACGCGCATCACCGAGGGCACCTTCTCCCTCGCCGACCACCAGCGATTCCTCGACGCCAACGCCGACGACATCTCCGCGACCCGGTCGGCCATGGAGATCGCGCGGGCCGAAGAACGCCGACGTTGGGCGATGCGCGGCGAATTCGCCAATAGCCCAACAGGTTCGGCTGACCAATCCAGTGCGCTGACCGACGACACCGAAGGGAAGGTCGCATGACCCGCATCGACGACATCTACGCCCGCCTGACCGAGCGACCGGAGGTGTTCATCACCATCCGGCCACAAGCCGAGGTCGCCGAGGAGTATGCCCGATCGCTGGCCGCTGGGGGAGTGCTCGCCGGGATGCTGCTCGCCGTCAAGGACAACGTCGACGTCGCCGGGCTGCCGACGACGGCCGCCTGTCCCGGCTTCGCCTACACGCCCGATACCGACGCCGCGGCGGTGCGGGTTCTGGTCGCCGCAGGTGCGGTGGTGATTGGCAAGACCAATCTCGACCAGTTCGCCACCGGTCTCGTCGGCACGCGCAGTCCCTATGGGGTGGTGCGGAACTCGCGACGACCCGACCGGATCTCCGGCGGATCGAGTTCGGGATCGGCGGTCGCCGTCGACCTGGGTTTCGCCGACATCGCGATCGGCACCGATACCGCAGGCTCCGGCCGGATACCCGCTGCGCTGCAAGGGATCGTCGGGGTCAAGCCGACCGTCGGCGCCATCTCCACCGACGGGGTCGTCCCTGCCTGTGCCAGCTATGACACCGTCACCATCATGGCCGCCGACCTGGACGTGGCGGACCGGGCAATGGGCGTGATGGCGACCGCGCCGGGGCCGCGGCCATTCGCCACCGACGTAGCGCTCGCGGCCGGGGAGCGGCCGGTGATCGCGGTACCCGCCGAACTACCGGAGCTCGACGTCGACTGGCGGGCCGCATTCGCCGACGCGGTGTCGCGTGCCGAAGCCGCGGGCGCGATCATCAAGACCATCGATCTGAGTCCGTTCCTGGCTGCCGCCAAACTGCTGTACGACGATGCGCTGGTCGCCGAACGTGCCGACGCCGTCGGCGACTTCATCGCGGACGCAGACGAATCCGCGGGCCTGGACCCGACTGTCGCGGGCATCATCTCGGCGGCCGACCGGTTCGGTGCGCTCGACCTGCTGCGTGCCCGGCGCCGGCTGGCCGACCTGCGTGCCCAGGCGATGGGTGAGTGGGGCGAGGCCGCCGCCCTGCTGCTGCCCACCGCCCCGGCGCACCCGACCATCGCGCAGGTGCAGGCCGACCCGGTGGCGGTGAACTCACGGATGGGGACGTACACCAATTTCTGCAATCTCTTCGACCTGTGCGGGCTGGCATTGCCTGCCGGTGAGATCGACGAGGGGGACGGCACCCGGGCGACCTTCGGCATCACGCTGGTCGGCCGGGCGCATACCGACGCGGTGCTCATCGACCTCGGGCGCCGGTTCTTGGGGACCTCCGCAACCGAATCGTCGTCGACGTGGGTGGAGTCGGTGGCGCCGACGGTCGACCTGGCGGTCTTCGGCGCCCATATGCGGGGCGGTCCGCTGACCCATGAACTGGCCGACCGTGGCGCGCGTTGGTCCGGCGAGATCCGGACCGCGCAGGCCTACCGGCTCGTCGCCCTGGACACGGTCCCACCCAAACCCGGTCTGATCCGAGATCCCGATGCCGGACGTGCTATCGCCGGGGAGCTCTGGCGGCTGTCACCGGCCGCGCTCGGTGCCTTCCTCGCGGCATTGCCTGCCCCGATGATGCTGGGCCGCGTCGAACTCTCCGACGGCCGGTGGGTGACCGGATTCGGCTGTGCGGCCGATGCGGGCGAAGCGGGAGAACAGCTCGACCGCGACCGCTGGTAGCCGGTCGGCCTCGGTGCATGAGGTCGGACATATCCCACGATGTGGACAGGCAGCTGCGGTGATTGCGGGGCCCGGCGTCGGATCGCTTTCGACGTGAACACAGGTCTGGACCCGCCGGATGGGCGGGTCGCGACATGGCTTCCGGAGGCGGCATCGGTGGTGGCGCGGGTGTGCCCGTTGGGGTCCGCGGGCGGCAAAACACGCAGCACAATCGATATGCTTCGGTGAGCTAATCAAATCTTTCGGGTGGGTTGTTAAGCCGCAGTTGATAATTCGACCGACCTCCTACTTGGCGGTAAGTGGTTCAGTTGACCAGCATTCGTGCACGTCGCACCGGCTCCCGGCTTTCCTCAACGTGTATGCAATTTTCGATCCGCGATGCTTAACTAGCGGTCGTTAAGGTTGCTTTAAGGAAAGTTGGACGCATGACCCAGTTGTCGCGCAATGCAATTCGGCGTTCGGAGAAGGAAGCTCGACGCAAGAACCGCAAAGACAAGCGCGGCCACCGCGTCGCCGCCGCGGCGGTCGCGGTCGCGGGTGTCGCGACGCTCGGCGCCGGGCAGGTCATGGGTCCGGCGCCTGCCTACGCGCTGGAGATCCCGGAGATCGACAACCCGGCGGGCCAGCTGGGGTCGATCATCGGACAGCTGGCCAACAACAGCTTGGCGCAGGGGCTGGCCCAGAGCATGCGAATCCAGCTGTGCGCAACAGGTGCCACCAGCGGTGGCGCGGATTGCTCGATGTCGACCGGGACCGGAATCGCTCTGGTCATGCCCGACCGGTTGGAGCTGATCCCGCGCGTGGATGCCGATGGTGAGCAGGATGCGCTCTACAAGGAGATCGCCGGTTACCTGAACAACCCGCCGGTCGCGCCGAATCCGGCGGACTATCAGGGCGGAATCCTGAATCCGAAATACAACTTGGCCAACACGCAGTACCTGCTGGCGAAGGCTGCTTACGACGTTGCCGCCGCCCTGGTGGACGATCTCGGCGGCATCAGCATCCCGATCCCCGGTCCGCCCGGGACCACGGGCACCGCCCGGGTGATCGGCGACGGATTCCAGTTCGCGCTCGCACACAAGGGTGGTCAGGCGACTGCGATCGCCTACCTTCCGGTGAGTGTGGCCACCGCGGGCGCCAGCGACGGGCGCACCGCCGTCTCATTCGCGCTCGTCGGTATGGCCAATGCGTGGACCACCGACGAGATCCCGGTGACGATCCTCGGTGACAACACCATCGGCCCGGGGGCCGGTCTCTCGCTCGGCTCCATCCCGGCGGTGCGCAGCGTCGGCTGCTACGGCGGACTGACCGGCGCATATGCCGAAGGTGTTGGCGCGTGTGGAAATGTGCTGGGCACCTTCGACTTCCGCTGGAATGCGGTGAACAACGAGGTCCAGTTCGGCCTGACCAACCCGCTCGGGCTACTCGACGATCCGACCGGGGTGTTCGGTGAGATCATCTCCGACCTGTTGAGTGGCCAGCCGTTGAGCCTGAGCCCGGACCTGGCGCGACTGTCCATCGGTGGCGACTACAGTCTCATCAGCGGCAACTTCCTCCGCTTGACCAGCGACTACGGATTCACCAGAGAAGTCACCATCGGTTGGCTCGGACAGGAGCTGGTGCTGTTCCCCACCGTCGACATCAACGGTGACCCGGACCGGCCGAACTACATGGGCTTCCCGGTCTTCAAGGCAGGCGAACTCGATACCTCGCAGATTGTGCCGGTCTTCGACATTCCCGACTTCGACATCCCGTTCGGAGATCTGCTGGGCGTCACCTCGAACCCGGCGTCGACGTTGAGTGCTCCGGCTCCGGAAGCGCGCACACTCGCCACGCCCGTCGAGGACAGCGTCGCCGAGCAGAGCGACGACGCGGCCCCCACCGAGGAGTACGTCGGGCGGCACCGGGCGCCGGAGTCGGCTGTCGCCGAGACGCCAGAAGCTGAGACCCCAGAAGCTGAGACCCCCGACGCTGAAACCCCCGACGGCTCGACCGAGACCGGTGGTGAGTCAGATGATTCGGGCAGCGAGTCCGGTGGCAGCACCGAGAGCGCCGACGAGAGTTCGGACGACGCAGGCTCGGACAACAGTTCGGACCACGACGGTAGCTCGAACGACGGTGGCTCGAACGACGGTGGCTCGAACGACGGTGGCTCGAACGACGGTGGCTCGAGCGACGGGGGCACCGACTGACCCGTTCCATCCAGGATCGAATGCCCCCGTCGCGACCCCGTCGCGTCGGGGGCATCTCACTGTCGATCGTCGACGCGTCGATCGGTCAGCGCCACCATCCATCCACCGGATGAACTACCGGCAGGCGTTTGTTCGGCCGACTGGACTGCGGATATGGCTACAGTGGAGGCCATCGAAGCCCGCCCGACGAAGGAGCATGTCATGGCCACCGACCCGGCCAAGAGCAAAGCCGTCGTCCAGGTCGTCCGCCAGCATCCGGGGATGAGTCTGGTCGCGATCTCGCCCGCCATCGTCGTCTT
The DNA here is from genome assembly GCF_030315745.1 of Gordonia heveisoli. Lineage (GTDB taxonomy): Bacteria > Actinomycetota > Actinomycetes > Mycobacteriales > Mycobacteriaceae > Gordonia. Next base: position 112,959 of record NZ_JASXSH010000006.1, read on the forward strand.
CGCGCTCGCCTGGTGGTTGGTGAATCCGTTCGTCGCGATCCTGCTCGCCATCGTCGTCCTCGGTGGCGGGTACTACCTGCTCACGCGGGCGAAGTAGGGCCCTGGGTGTCCACGCGTGTCGATGCCTGGATCTGGGCCATCAGACTGACCAAGACCCGCTCGGCAGCAGGTGCGGCATGCCGCGGTGGCCACGTTCGGGTCAACGGCAACCCGGCGAAGGCTGCGCAGCCGATCGTGCCGGGCGACGAGGTCCGGGTCCGCCTCAACGGCCACGAGCGGATCGTCGAGGTGACCAAGCTGATCAGCAAACGCGTGTCCGCGCCGGCTGCCGCCGAATGCTTCATCGACCGCAGTCCACCTCCGCCACCCCGAGAGATCCTGGCCAGCCAACCCCGACGTGATCGGGGTGCGGGCCGGCCGACCAAACGGGAACGTCGCCGGCTCGACCAGTTGCGTGGCGGCTTCCTCATCGCATTCACCGCGATCCTCGCGCTGCTCATCGCGGGCTGCTCCTCGGATGAACCGGCCGCGGATCCGGCGGCCCCGGCCGGACCGCAGGCGCCCGGTCGTGCCGGCGCCGGACCGTTCTTCGGTGAATGCGGCGGCGTGACGACCGCCGAGGTCTCCCAGATCACCGCCTTCGGGCAGCTGGTCAACACCGTGAACAACTCCACGGTGTGCGAATGGGACACCGACGGCACGCGCACCGGCGCGACGGCCTCCTTCAACTGGTATCGGGGCTCGCCGATCGGGCGTGAGCGGGCCACCGAGCAGTTGTCCCGCCAATCGACCACCGACATCGAGATCAACGGGCACCACGGCTTCATCGCCTCCGACGTCGGCATCTGCGAGATCGGTATCGCCTTCGACGCCGACTTCTTCGAATGGTCGGTGAGCGCCGGAACCGGATCCGAACGCACCACCGAACAGATCTGTGACTCCGCACGGCAACTCGCCCGCATGTCGATCGAGCGTGCGTCATGAACCGGCGCGTGCTCGCGGTGCTGCTCGCGCTGCTGCTGGTCTTCGCCGGTGCGGTGGGCTGCGCCCGGACCGTCGACGGTCAGGCGGTCTCCGCCGACGCCGGTGGCGGTGGCGACGACACCGGGAACGTCGACACCGACGAGTTCGACAAGCTCACCCTGGAGTGCGCGATTCTCTCCGAACCGGAGATCGCCAAGGCGGTCGGCGGGACATCGGCGCGCAGCACCTTCAACGGTGCGATCTGCCGGTGGATCGTGAACGGTCCGGCGCTGGTCAACGTGACGTTCAATTGGTTCGAGTGGGGTGACTACACCGTGGAGAAGGACGTCGCGAAGCGGCTCGGCTACCAGACCGAGAACATCAAGGTGGCCAGTCAGGTGGCGTTCACCCAGGTCAATCCGAAGCGGCCCGGATCATGCGGGGTGACCACCCGGGCACCCAGTCGCGGCATCTACACCTGGTGGGTCGAGTCGAGCGGTTCGACGGGTACGGACTCCTGCGCCGCTGCGACCAAGCTGATGGAACTCGTCCTGCACGGCGGGCAGTAACCCCGACAACCGCCGTCCCGACACCGGCCGTCCCGGCGCCGGCAGTCCCGGCAACCGGTCCGGCGGCCCCGGTGGTCACTCCGGCCGGGCGTGTACCGACACCGTCGCCGCGACCACCGGCTCACCGGCCGCGTCGGGGATCAGGAACCACACCATCAGCCCGTCCTCGTCGCGATGGCGGCGCAGGGTGATGGGAGTGCCGGGAACGATGGGCCGGATGTATTCGATGATCGCTCGGTGCGGTCCGGCGATCAGGTCGGGATGGTCGACGAGTTCGTCTTCGACCGCCTCCAGGTAGGCGGCGTTGTTCAAATGTTTGAACGGGTCGAAGTCCGTGCTGCGCAGGATGTGTTCGCGGTCGGGCAGGGCGACGTCGGCGGGTGCGGGCGCCTTCTCCGGGTTCATCGCCTTCCACCGCAGCCGATGCTCGTCGTTCATCGACGACAACATCTCGAATGCGTCATCCGACAGGCGGGACGGCATGCCCTGATCGTTGACGTTGATCCAGAAGGCCTCGGTCTCGATCAGACCCGGCTTGCGCGGGTCCGGATTGAAGCGGTTGGTCTCGTGTTCGGCCTGCAACCGGACCCGCATATTCGTCCAGCGCGTCGACAAGGCTCCGCACCACCGTTCTGCGGTGAAGCCTGCGGGCCAGGAGAATGGGCGGATGACGTCGATGATGGTTCTGCGCACGATCCAGAACGGATCCGACGAATGGAATGTCGTCGCTTCGATGTTGTCGTTGGCGACGTCTTGCAGATACCGTGCGACGGAGTCGAGTCGGACCCGCATCTGTTGGTCGACATCACCGGTGCGTACCCGATATCCGGCTTCGAAGTACTGCGCCCCGTCCTTGCGTTCGGGGAGTGATTCGGGGCTGGACGCCGAAGTTGGAGCACTCACGCGGATCCCTTCTCGTTTCTCTGTGGGGGTTCCGGTTAAGATACAGTCAGCCCGAAAACTAGAACACGTTCATCGTGTTGGACTCCGAGGAAACAGCAGATGGCGCACGTAATTACCAGACCATGTTGTAACGACGCCAGTTGCGTCAGCGTGTGTCCGGTGAACTGCATTCACCCGACGCCTGACGAGCCTGAGTTCCTGACGGCGGAAATGCTCTACATCGATCCCGAAACCTGCATCGATTGTGGCGCGTGCATCGACGAGTGTCCGGTCGAGGCGATCATCCCGGATGATTCGCTGGAGGCTCAGGACGAACCTTACCTGCAGATCAACGCCGACTACTACAAGGACCACGACGTCGACGGTGGGCTCGTCCCGCCCAAGAAGGGTCCGCAGCTGCCGGACAAGGAACTGCACGTCGCGATCATCGGCGCCGGTCCGGCTGCCTTCTACGCGGCCGAGGAACTCGTCCGCAAACCGCAGATCAAGGTCGACATGTTCGACCGGCTGCCGGTTCCGTACGGCCTGGTCCGCGCCGGTGTCGCGCCCGATCACGCCGCCACCAAGGGCGTCGAGAAGACCTTCGCTTCGATCGCGAACAAGAAGAACTTCCAGTACTTCCTCAATGTCGAGGTCGGCAAGCACATCAGCCACGACGAGCTCACCAGTCGCTACCACGCGATCGTCTACGCCGTCGGCGCCGCGACCGACAAGCGGCTGGGGCTGGAAGGCGAGGACCTGCCCGGTTCGCTGCCTGCCACCGAATTCGTGGCCTGGTACAACGGGCACCCCGACTACGTCGATCTCGACGTCGACCTGTCCGCGGAGCGCGCGGTGGTGATCGGCAACGGCAACGTCGCACTCGACGTCGCGCGCATCCTGGTCAGCGATCCCGACGCGCTCGCCACGACCGACATCGCCGACCATGCACTGGCGAAGCTGCGCGAGTCGAACGTCAAGGAGGTCGTGCTGGTGGCCCGCCGTGGCGTCGCACAGGGCGCCTACACCAACAGCGAGTTCCTCGCACTCGGCGACGTGGATGGTGTCGACGTCATCATCGACCCCGCCGACCTCGTGCTCGACGACGCCACGCAGGCCGCGCTGGACAGCGATTCGCTCGACTCGACGATCGCGACCAAGATCCGGTTGGCACGTGAGTTCGCCGAGCGTCCGACGACACCGGGTAACAAGCGCATCGTGTTCAAATTCCTGGCGTCGCCGCTGGCGATCGCCGGGGACGGCAAGGTCACCGGCCTCACCTGCGTGCGCAACGAGTACGCGGCAGCCGGTGACCGGGTGTCGGTTGCGCCGACCACCGACCAGTTCGACATCGAGGCGGGGTTGTTGCTGCGCGCGATCGGATATCGCGGTGTCCCCGTCACCGACCTGCCCTTCGACGAAGGACACGGCGTGGTGCCCAACACCGAGGGCCGAGTGCAGGACGCGGCCGGCGGCGAGGTCATGCGCGGCCTCTACGTCACCGGCTGGATCAAGCGTGGCGCCACCGGCGGTATCGGCATGAACCGCCAGTGTGGTCAGCAGACCGCGGAATCGGTGCTCGCCGACTTCATCGGCGAGGCGCTGTCGGATCCGTCGGTCTCGCGTGAGGATGTCGCGGCGATCGTCGCCGATCGCGGCGCGCACCGCATCGATCTGGCGGGCTGGAAGGCCATCGACGCAGCCGAGAAGGCCGCGGGCAAAGCCGCGGGCCGCAAGCGCCTCAAGTTCGTCAGCATCGCCGACTTCGAGGCGGCCGCGGCGGCCGGGCAGGTGCAGTAGCCGTGCGGATCGCGTTGCTGTCCTACCGCAGCAAACCGCATTGCGGAGGACAGGGCGTCTACGTGCGCCATCTGTCGCGGGAACTGGCGTTGCTCGGGCATTCGGTGGAGATCTTCTCCGGCGGGCCGTATCCCGAGCTCGATCAGTCCGCCGTCGACGCCGGGGTCACCGTCACCAAGGTGCCCAGCCTCGAGCTCTATGACGAGCCGGACCCGTTCCGCACGCCGCGGCTGAGCGAGTACCGCGACTGGATCGACGCCATCGAGGTCGGCTCGATGTGGACGGCGAGCTTCGGTGAACCGCTCACCTTCAGCCTGCGCGTCGCCCGTTTGCTCGCCGACCGTCGCGACGACTTCGACATCGTGCACGACAACCAGTGCCTCGGCTACGGTCTGCTGCAGATTCAGAAGGCCGGATTCCCGCTGATCGCCACCATTCACCATCCGATAACGCGGGATCGGACCTTGGCGGTGAAAGCGGCCAAGGGCTGGCGCAAGATTTCCGCCTGGCGCTGGCATTCCTTCCTGCGCATGCAGGGCCGGGTGTCACGACGGATCCCCGAACTCCTGACCGTTTCCCGCAGCAGCGAGGTCGACATCCGCAAGGCCTTCGACATCCCGGCGGGCCGGATCACCACCATCCCGCTCGGCGTCGACACCGAGGTCTTCGCACCGGCGGTCGAGCGGGTGCCCGGGCGCATCGTCTGCGTGGCCAGCGCCGACGCTCCGCTCAAGGGTGTGTCCTATCTCCTGGAGGCGGTCGCCAAGCTCAGTGCGGAGCGCGACGTCGAATTGGTACTCGTGTCCAAACTCGACCCGAATGGTCCGTCCGCCAAGATGATCGACGATCTGGCGATCGCCGACCGGGTCTCGGTGCGGTCGGGGCTCACCGACGAGGAACTGGGGCAACTGCTCGCCTCGGCCGAGGTGGCCTGTGTCCCGTCGCTGTATGAAGGGTTCTCGCTGCCCGCGGTGGAGGCGATGAGCTGCGGAACCCCGCTGGTCGCCACCCGGGCTGGGGCGATCCCGGAAGTGGTGGGGGAGAACGAAGAAGCGGCACTGCTGGTGCCGCCGCGCGATTCGGGACGTCTGGCGCAGGCTATCGGCCGGCTGCTCGACGACCCGCAACTGCGAATCCGCATCGGCGACGGTGGCCGTCGTCGGGCGGTGGAGAACTACAGCTGGGCCGCGGTCGCCGCGAAGACGGCGGCGCACTACGAGACAGTGCTGGCAAAGGCCGGTCTGCCGACGGAAGGGAACTCCTAGTGCTGACAGTGGATTTCGATCGGCTCGGAGTTGGTCCGGGCACCACGGCGATCGACATCGGGGCGGGACAGGGTAGGCACTCGTTCGAGATGTTCCGGCGTGGCGCCGACGTGATCGCCTTCGACCAGTCGGAGAGTGACATGTCCGACGTGGCGGAGATGTTCGACGCGATGATGGCCGAGGGGCATGTGCCGGCGTCGGCGAAGGCGCGGGCCGAGGTGGGTGACGCGCTGCGGCTTCCCTACGCCGACGACTCCTTCGACGTTGTCCTGATGTCGGAGATCCTGGAGCACATCCCGTCGGATGAGGCCGCCATCGCCGAGATGGTGCGCATCCTCAAGCCCGGAGGCGTGGCCGCGGTAACGGTGCCGCGCTACTGGCCGGAGAAGGTGTGCTGGGCGCTCTCCGACGAGTATCACGAGGTCGAAGGTGGCCACGTTCGCATCTACAAGGCCTCCGAACTCGCGGGCAAGGTGCGCGCCGCCGGCCTGGAGGTCACCGGTACCGATCACGCCCACGCACTGCACGCGCCCTATTGGTGGCTCAAATGCGCTGTCGGCGTGGAGAACAACGACAACTTGCTGGTCAAGGGGTACCACCAGTTGCTGGTGTGGGACATGATGAGCAAGCCGCTGCTGACCAGGGTCGGCGAGCAGGTGCTCAACCCCTTCATCGGGAAGTCGGTCGCCCTGTACCTGCGTAAGCCGGACACCGCGTCTTCATGACGGCGATCCCCGCGATAGCGGGTGTCGTCTCCGCGGGGCAGATCCACGCCACCGGTGCCGCCATCGCCGCCATGCAGGAGGAGTCCGGGGCGTTGCCCTGGTTCCCCGGCGGTCAAACCGATCCGTGGGATCACATCGAATCGGCGATGGCCTTGTCGGTGACCGGCTTCGTCGCCGAGGCTCAGGCCGCCTACGAATGGTCGAGGCGGACACAGCGTGCGGACGGGTCGTGGCCGATCCGGATCGTCAACGGACACATCGAAGACGACGGCGTGGACAGCAATTTCTGCGCGTATATCGCGGTCGGCGTCTGGCATCACTACATGATCACCGGCGACCTCCGCTTCTTGGAACGTATGTGGCCGATGGTGTGGTCGGCGATGGAATGTGTCTTGCGCTTCCAGCGGTCCGACGGCGTATTCCGCTGGGGCGGTGATCATCACACCGGGGCGATGTTCTCCGAGGCGCAGATCACCGGCAATGCCAGCATCTTTCAGTCGTTCGACTGCGCCATCCGGATTGCGGCGGAGATGGATCAGGATGACTCGCTCTGGGTTGCGGCGCATACCGTCCTCGGTGACGCCCTCCGCGCCGACGTCGCGCGTGAGGAGTTCGAGATCTTCGTTCCGCCGTCGGAACATTCGATGGATTGGTACTACCCGGTCCTCGGTGGGGCGGTGCGCGGCAAACTGGGGCAGGAGCTGATCGCGTCCCGCTGGAACGACTTCGTGGTGCCCGAACTCGGTACCCGCTGTGTCGATCATCGGCCCTGGGTGACCGGCGCCGAGACGAGTGAACTGGCACTCGCGCTCGATGCGCTCGGCGACACCGCCGACGCGATCGAACTGATCAAATCTATTCAGCACCTTCGGGATCCGGACGGCTCCTACTGGACGGGGCTGGTCTATGCGGATGGTAAGCGCTGGCCGGTGGAGAAGAGTTGCTGGACTTCGGCCGCCGTCGTACTCGCCGTGGATGCGGTCAGCCGCACCAGCGTCGGCAACGGCATCTTCCGCGACGTTCGGCACCGGTTGAGCGCTCGCGTCGGCTGAACCTCCAACACGCCAAAACCACCACAAATGGACAGAACCACCGGTTGCAGGCCGGTGGTTCTGTCCATTTGTGGTGGTTTTGCATCCCAGGGTCTGGCCTGCGCGGGCGTCGTCAACTAGACTAGTGTCCAGTCAAATGTCCGGAAGGCGTCAACGGAGGGCCCAATGGAATTCGGAATCGTGCAGTTCACCAGTGATCGCGGACTCAAGCCGCAGGTGCTGGCCCCATTGATCGAGCAGGCCGGTTTCGCCTCGTACTACGTCCCCGAGCATGGGCACATCCCCACGCGACGCGACGCGGCCCACCCGCGCACCGGCGACGCCTCGCTCCCGGACGATCGCTACACCCGGACGCTCGATCCGTGGACGTCGCTGGCCGCGGCGGCTGCTGTCACCGAACGGATCCGGCTGGCGACCGCGGTAGCGCTGCCGGTGCAGTCCGATCCCATCACGCTCGCCAAAACCCTTGCGACGCTGGACCACATCTCCAATGGGCGGCTGACGCTGGGTGTCGGGTTCGGCTGGAACCTCGACGAACTGTCCGATCACAAGGTGCCGCCGGGGCGTCGTCGCACCATGCTGCGCGAGTACCTGGAGGCCATGCGAGCGCTGTGGACTCAGGAAGAAGCCGAATACCACGGCGAATTCGTAGAATTCGGTCCCAGCTGGGCCTGGCCGAACGCCACCCAGGACCGCATCCCGACGCTGGTCGGGGCGGCAGGCAACGAGAAGAACTTCAAGTGGATCACCCGTAGTGCCGACGGATGGATCACCACCCCCGGTGAAGAGGATATCGAGGGGTCGGTCGAACTCCTCAAGCGCATCTGGGCCGACGCGGGTCGTGTGGGTGAACCGCAGATCGTCGTGCTGGACTTCAAGCCGGTACCGGAGAAGCTGGAGCGCTGGCGTGAGATCGGCGTGACGGAGGTGCTCTACGGCCTGCCCGACGATACCGTCGAACGTGCCTCCGGCTACCTGGCCAAGCTGGCCGGGAAGCTCGGCGTCGCCCCCGCCGTCGTCTGACCCTGGCGGCGCTGTTCGTCCCCTGCCTTCTGCGGGGCGGGTTCGGGCCTAAGGTGCGGGTGGCGTCCGCAATCCCGGCATCACGTAGCGGTCGATGTGGCGTCGTACCTGTGCTGCGTCGTCGGGGTCGATGGCATCGCCGGGTGCGGTGCCCAGGCTGATCTCGACGCGGGCGATCCATTCGGCCACCTCGCCGAGGTCGTGCGCCGGGTCGATCTCCCCGCGTGTGGCCGCGGCGTCGACGTACGGACGCCAGAACAGTGCCAGGGCGGGAATGAGTCCGGCGACGCCCGCCCCGGCGCATGCGGCGAACTCCTCGGGTTCGGACGTTCGTAGGCGTAGCAGTAGCGCGCCGGGGTCGTCGTAGGCGCCCCGGCCGATCCGCACGCCCGCGGTGAGCTGTCCGGCGAAGTCGGGGATCGAGTCGAGTTCGATGCGGGCATCGTTCCAGAATGCTTCGTTGAGGCGGACGATGGTCGCTCCGATCATCGCCTGCTTGTCGGGGTAGTGGCGATAGAGCCACGCTCGTGACACACCTGCCAGCTCGGCAACCTGCTGCATGGTCGTCGACCGAATGCCCTTGTCCGCCAGTAGCTTCTCGGTGGCGATCAAGAGCCGTTCGGATACGGTCTCTGGTGTCGTCTGGGTCATGTCGTCGGTCGCCTCTCGCTGATCACGTCCAATCATCGCACCGCGACTAGACAGTTCTCTGAATCTGTATACAACGCCGTGTCGCGTCGTGTAGACAGAATGAAGATTGTGTCTACCTCATGGGAGTTTGGATGAGTTCACCGACGGTGGCGATCATCGGCGCCGGCATCAGTGGCCTGACCGCAGGCAAGATGCTCGCCGATTACGGAGTGACGTATACGTGTTTCGAGAGTTCCGACCGCATCGGCGGCAACTGGGCTTTCGGGAATCCGAACGGGCACAGCAGCGCCTACCGTTCGCTACACATCGACACCTCCAAACATCAGCTGTCCTTCCGGGACTTCCCGATGCCCGACGAATATCCGGACTTCCCGCACCACACCGAGATCAAGAAGTATCTCGACGACTACGCGGAGGCCTTCGGGCTGTTGGAGAACATCGAGTTCACCAACGGGGTGGTGCATGCCGAGCGGTTGCCCGGTGGCGGCTGGGAACTGGAAACCCAACGCGGAGAACGGCGACGATTCGATCTCCTGGTCGTCGCGAACGGTCACCACTGGGATCCGCGGGAGCCGGAGTTTCCCGGCCAGTTCAACGGCACCACGATGCACGCCCACCATTACATCGATCCGAAGACCCCCCATGACTTCACCGGGAAACGAATCCTGGTGGTGGGGCTGGGGAACAGTGCCGCCGACATCGCCGTCGAACTGTCGTCGAAGGCGCTGGAGAACAAGCTCACCCTGTCGACCCGGTCCGGTGCGTGGATCGTCCCGAAGTACTTCGCCGGGAAGCCGGCCGACCGCTACTATCACACCTCGCCCTATATCCCGTTCTCCTGGCAGCGCAAGTTCATGCAGGTCATGCAGCCGGTGACGGCTGGGCGTCCGGAGGACTTCGGCCTGCCGACCCCGAATCACAAATTCTTCGAGGCACACCCGACGCAGTCGGTCGAACTGCCACTGCGGCTGGGGTCCGGCGACGTCATACCGAAACCCAATATCGACCGATTCGACGGTGACACGGCCTATTTCGAGGACGGCACCTCCGACGATTTCGACATCGTCATCTATGCCACCGGGTACAACATCGCCTTCCCGTTCTTCGACGAGAACTTCATCAGCGCCCCCGACAATCGCATCGACCTGTACAAGCGGATGTTCTATCCGGGTATCGACGATGTGGTCTTCGCGGGCTTCGCGCAGGCAACCCCGACGCTGTTCCCGTTCGTCGAATGCCAGGCCAGGCTGATCGGTGCCTATGCCATCGGCCGCTACCGACTGCCGTCGCTCGAGCAGATGCATCAGACGATCGCCGACGACACCGAGTTCTACACCGGGCATATGCTCGATCGTCCGCGGCACACCCAGCAGCTCGACCACTATCTGTATGAACACAATCTGCGGGTCAAAGAGATCCCCGCGGGCGCCCGGCGGGCCGCAGCACAGGGGCCACCACGCTGGGCCGAGGTGGAAAGCGCCGACGATGCGATCGTCGAATCTGCCGCCGCAACAGGAGGACTGGCGCCGGAAGAGATGACCACGGGGGGAATGCAGTGACGACGACGCAGACGCGTGCCGATGTGACCTTCGATTCGGGCGGTACGGAGTGTGCAGCCTGGTTCTATCCGGGCTGTGACATCTCGCCGTTCGCAACCGACGCGGGACGGCCGGTCGTCGTCCTCGCACATGGCTTTGCCGGGACCAAGGATTCCGGCCTGGATGCCTTCGCGCGACGGTTCGCGGCCGCGGGTCTGGCCGCCTTCGCCTTCGACTACCGCGGCTTCGGCATGTCCGGAGGGATTCCACGCCAGCACATTTCGATGCAGGCGCAGGCTCAGGACTATCGCGCGGCGATCGAGGCTGCGAAGAAGCAACCCGGTGTCGATCCCGGGCGCATCATCGTCTGGGGGGTGTCGCAGTCGGGCGGTCATGCGCTCAACGTCGCCGTCGACCGCGACGACATTCGTGCCGTGATCGCCATGGTGCCGCTGGTCAACGGGCTGGCCGCGGGTAAACACGCCTACCCGCAGACCGGTGCGGGTGCGATGGCGCGGTCCGCGGTCCGCGGGATGTCGAGCGCGATCGGTGGCAAGCTCGGCCGGCGCCCGATCATGATGCCGGTGGTCGGCAGACCAGGGGAGCGCGGAGCGTTGACCGCACCCGGTTTCTACGAGAGCTACACCGCGATCGCCGGACCGTCGTGGCGCAACGAGGTCGACGCGGCCGTCACCACCGAGGTCGGTGGCTTCCGTGCCGATCAGCACGGCGATCGTATTCGTGGCAAGGTGCTGGTCCAGATCGCCGACTACGACCGGGGGGCACCGCCGCACGCGGCGGCGAAGGCGGCCTTCAGGGCGCACGCCGAGGTTCGTCACTACCCGTGCGATCACTTCGACGTCTTCGAACCCAACGACTGGTTCGAAGCGGCCGTGACCCACCAGCTGTCCTTCCTGACAAGGCATCTCGGCTCGTGAGCACATCGTCGCCGGGGGTGGCGGTCGTGGTCGGCGGGGCGTCGGGAATCGGGCTGGCGTCGGCTCGACGCCTGCGCGCGTCGGGTTTCGACCTGGTCATCGCCGATATCAACGACGAGGCCGCCGGCACCGTGGCCGCCGAACTCGATGGCCGTGCGATTCATCTCGATGTCACCGACGAGGGGTCGGTGACAACGGGTTTCGCCGGTATCGAGGACCTGCGGGCCGTGGTCAATTGTGCCGGACTGTCCATTCCGGGAGCGATCACCGAACTGGAACTGGCCGGTTGGCAGACGACGGTCGACATCTGCCTCACGGGTAGCTTCCTGGTGCTCAAACATGCCGGTCGGCACATCGCCGACGGGGGAAGTATCACGATGATCGCTTCACTAAACGGACGTCAGCCCGGAACCGGGATGGCCGCCTACTGCGCGGCGAAGGCCGGTGTGCTGATGTTGGTCGAGGTTGCGGCGCTGGAACTGGCCGAACGTGGCGTGCGGGTCAATGCGGTGTCGCCGGGTCTCGTTCAGACCCCGCTGACCGAGCCGCTGTCCTTCATTCCCGGGCTGACCGAGGAATATCTGGAGAACACCCCACTGGGACGGGTCGGGCAACCCGACGACGTCGCCGCCACGGTCGCCTTCCTCGCCTCCGCGGATGCCGGTTGGATGACCGGTGCCGCAATCGATCTCAACGGCGGTGCGCACCTGCAGCGGTACCCCGACATCCTCGGGAAGGTGCGCGCGCTGGCGCAGCCCTGACGCCGGGATCGGCTGATCAGGCCGATGCCTGGACCAGTCGTTCGCCCACTTCGCCGGAGATCCGTTCGAGCACCCGCAGCGAACCTTCGGCGCGCACCTCGACGAATTGACCGGTAGCCAGTGCCTGGCAATAGATCTCGTAGGGCGGGCGGCCGCCGTCGGCCGGATCGGGGAAGACGTCGTGGATCAGCAGTGCCCCACCGACGCGAACCCACGGCGCCCAGCCGTCGAGGTCGTTCTGTGCTGCCTGCATGCTGTGACCGCCGTCGATGAAGACGAAGTCGGCGGGGGATCCCCAGATTCGTGCGGCGACGGTGGACGGGGCCAGCACGCCGATCACGGTTCGTTCCAGGTCGGCTTCGAAGATGGTGCGGCGGAAGCGCGCCGACGTGTCCAGCGTGCCTGCGTGCGGGTCGACGAGCTCGGGATCATGGTATTCCCAGCCCGGCTGATGCTCTTCGGAACCTCGATGGTGGTCGACGGTGACGATGGTGGCGCCCAGTGGTGCGGCCGCGGATCCGAGAAAGACCGTCGACTTGCCGCAATAGGTGCCGATCTCGATACCCAGTCCGACCGAATCCGTTTGTGCCAAAATTCCTTCGGCGATCTCGAACAGCGTCATCGCCTCGTCGAGCGGCATGAATCCGGGTGCGGCTTCGGCGGCGGCGAGTCGCTCGGTGGTGAGTCCGCCGGTGGTCGAGGTCTGCGATGCGCTCATGCCGCCGATCCTATCGAATGGGTGACCCGGGACACACATGAGGAACCGGTGGGCGCGCGCGAGGGGCCCCGGAGCCGTCCGCGCCTCGTGTCATCTCGATCGAAACGGTGCCCGACGTCGGCGCCCACCGGTGCGCGTCGAACCGTACGAACGTTCGATCTGTGCCGAGTAGGGTTGGCCCCATGAAAGCTCAGGTGCTCACCGCTGAAACCGGACCCTCCGCCCTCGAACTGACCGACCTGCCCGATCCGGTCCCGGCCGAGGGACAGGTGGTCGTCGACATCAAGTCCTGTGGCGTGTGTTTCCCGGATCTGCTGATGAGTCAGGGCAAATATCAGCTGCGCGTGCCGACGCCGTTCACGCCGGGTACCGAGGTGGCCGGTGTGGTGCGCAGCGCCTCCGCGGGCGCATCGGTCGCGGTGGGCGACAAGGTGCTGGTGGCCTCGATCGTCGGCGGATTCGCCGAGCAGGTCGCAGCGGCACCCGAGCAACTCCTGCCGCTACCGGCAGGTCTGACCTTCGACCAGGGTGCCGCAATGGGCATCAACTACCAGACCGCGCTGTTCGCGCTGAAGGTGCGTGCACAGACCGCGCCGGGCGAGATCGTCGGCGTGCTGGGTGCCGCCGGTGGTGTGGGCACCGCGTCGATCGCCGTCGCCAAGGCGATGGGGGCCAAGGTGATCGCGATCGTGCACCGCACCGGCGCCGAAGAGCTACTCCGGGAGGCTGGTGCCGACGAGATCGTGCAACTCGAAGAGGGCTGGGGCGCCAAGCTCAAGGAGGTCGCGCCCGAAGGTGTCGACGTGATGATCGATCCGTCCGGTGGTGAGGTCTTCGACGAGGCGTTGCGGCAGGTCGCGCCGGACGGCCGCTACGTGGTCATCGGATTCGCAGCGGGTGGTATCCCGACGGTCAAGCTCAACCGGGTCCTGTTCCGCAACATCGCCGTGGTCGGCGCGGCATGGGGTGAGTATGTGCGCACCCACCCCGACCTGCCTGCTCTGCTGCATGACGAGCTCACCGAGATGATCGAGGCGGGTCTGGTGCCCCTGGTCAATCAGACCTACACCCTCGATCAGCTGCCGCAGGCGTTGACCGATCTCGCCGAGGGGCGGATCCTGGGCAAGGCAGTCGTCAAGATCGCCGAGTGACCGGGCGCCCCCAGGGCCGCCCGATCTGAAGGAGTGCCGGATGTGCCGCAACATAACCGAACTACGAGGCCTCGAACCGCCCGCCACCGGTGAGGAGGTGGAGGCGGCCGCGCGGCAGTATGTGCGCAAGGTCAGTGGTGTGCGGCACCCATCGGCGGCCAACGAGGAAGCCTTCGAAGCCGCGGTGGCGGCGGTCACGGCCGCCACCAGGGTCCTCCTCGACGCGCTGCCGGACCGTCGACAGCCACCCAAGACCGTCCCGCCGCTGCGCCGGCCCGAGGTGCAGGCGCGCATCGCCGCACGCCACTGACATCGGGTCATCGCCCGGGCAGATCGGATGACCGTCGGCACTACACCGTGAGGTAGATGTCCACCAGGGTTTATTGGTGTGACGCGTGGAATGTTTGCCTGCGAAGTCGCAGTACTCGTTAGTGTTCCTTAGTGACCAGAAGATCATCGGGCGCGGGTTCGGTGCCCGCGCGTACGCCCCGGTCCATCACCATCGTTGCTTTTGCGGTGCTGTTCGTTCTCGTCGGTATGCTCACCGCCTGCGGCGATGGCAGCACGTCGTCGTCGGATAGCTGTTCGCCGCCGGGGATCGAGTCGGCCTCGGCCGCGCCGGTGAACCTGGCCGCGGCCGCCCAGGGCGGGGAGGACCGCTACACCACCCCGACGACGACGCCGGTCGACCAGATTGACACGGGCTCGCTGGAACTGAACGTCCCCGGCACGATCTCGGTGGGCACCTTGTCCGACGCCGGGCCCAGCATCTGCCTCAACAGTGCCGGCAGCTTCACCGGCTTCGACAATGAACTTCTCAAGGCGATCGCCGCCAAGCTCGGGCTGCGGATCGAGTTCGCCGGCACCGAGTTCTCGGGTCTGCTGGCACAGGTCGCCAACGACCGGTTCGACGTCGGCTCGTCGTCGATCACCACCACCGACGAACGCCGTCGGACCGTCGACTTCACCAACGGCTACGACTTCGGCTACTTCTCGCTGGTCGTCGCGCACGGCAGCCCGATCAAGGGCTTCGGCGCGCTGTCCGCCTCGACGCGCATCGGCGTCGTACAGGGCACCGTCCAGGACGATTACGTGGTCAACACGCTGAAGCTGGATCCGGTCAAGTTCCCCGACTACGCCACGGCATACGCCAACCTCAAGAGCGGCTTGATCGATGCCTGGGTCGCCCCGTCGCAGCAGGCCGAAGGTGCGGTCGCCGACGGTGGCGCGACGATCATCGAGAACACCTTCAGCGTCAACAATTTCGTCGGTTGGGCAGTCGCCAAGAACAAGCCGCGTCTGGTGGCGGCGCTGAACTCCGGGCTGGACGCGATCATCGCCGACGGAACTTACTCGCGGCTGTACACCGACTGGGTACCGCGGGAACTCCCACAGGGCTGGAAGCCGGGGAGCAAGGCCGCGCCGGCCCCGCAGCTGCCCGACATCGCCGCGATCGCCGCGGCCAACGCCGCGAACGGCGGCGGACCCGCCGAGGCCGCCGACGAGAAGAGCACCCTGCAGAAGCTGGGGGACACCTTCTTCGACTGGGGGCTGTACAAGGATTCCTTCCCCGATCTGATCAAGACCGGACTGGTCAACACGCTGATCCTGTCGCTGGTATCCGGCATCCTGGGCACCATCCTGGGCATGCTGCTGGCGGTCGCGGGTATCTCGCGGACCCGCTGGCTGCGCTGGCCGGCACGGATCTACACCGACATCTTCCGCGGTCTCCCAGCGGTCGTGATCATCCTGATCATCGGACTCGGTATCGGGCCGGTGGTCAAGGACCTCACCAACGGGAACCCGTACTGGCTTGGTGCGATTGCGCTGGCGCTGCTGGCCGCGGCCTATATCGGCGAGATCTTCCGGTCGGGCATTCAGAGCGTCGACGACGGCCAGATGGAGGCCTCGCGTGCCATCGGCCTGTCCTACCGGCAGTCGATGTGGCTGGTCATCGTCCCGCAGGGCGTACGACGGGTGTTGCCCGCCTTGATGAATCAGTTCATCAGTCTCATCAAGGACAGTTCGCTGATCTACTTCCTGGGTCTGCTGGCCAGCCAACGTGAACTGTTCGCCGTCGGCCGGGATCTCAACGCCCAGACCGGTAACCTGTCGCCGCTGGTCGCGGCGGGCATCGTGTACCTGGCGCTGACCATTCCACTGACCCACCTGGTCAACTACATCGACAAACGGTTGCGTACCGGCCGACCCTCGACCATCGAGGATGACCCGCTGCCCGTCACCGCCGTGGAGAAGGGATAGCCGTGTCGGACATCAACACCAGAGGGATCGACTCCCCGCGAATCAGCGACGGGCTGCCCGCGGTGTCGCTGACGGGTAGCGGACTGCACCTGTCCTTCGGCAAGCACCATGTGCTGCGCGGGGTCGACATCCAGGTGAATGCCGGAACGACGACGTCGGTGATCGGACCGTCGGGGTCGGGCAAATCGACGCTGCTGCGCGTACTCAACCGGCTGCACGAACCCGACGCCGGGGACATTCTGCTCGACGGGCGTTCGGTGCTGACGGACAACCCCGACGAGTTGCGGCGCCGGATCGGGATGGTCTTCCAGCAGTTCAACCTGTTCCCACATATGACGGTTGCGGAGAACATCGCCCTCGGGCCGCGCAAACTGCGTGGGCTGAACAAGGAGCAGGCGCGGGCACTGGCGCTAGAACAGCTGGCGATCGTCGGGCTGGTCAACAAGGCGGACGCTCGCCCCGGGAATCTGTCCGGTGGCCAGCAGCAGCGGGTGGCGATCGCACGTGCGCTCGCGATGGCGCCGCAGGTGATGTTCTTCGACGAGGCGACGTCTGCGCTGGATCCCGAACTGGTCAAGGGGGTGCTGGCGTTGATGGCCGACCTCGCCGGACAGGGGATGACGATGGTCGTCGTCACCCACGAGATGGGTTATGCCCGCAATGTTTCCGACAACGTGCTGTTCATGGACCACGGTGCGGTCGTGGAAACCGGTGAGCCGGAACAGATCTTCACCGACGCCAAGTCCGAGCGGCTGCGCGCGTTCCTGTCGCAGGTGCTGTAGTCAGCACCGTGCGGCGACGAGCCGGCGTACCTCGACGTTGTCGGCGCCCAGTTCGGATGCCCGTGGGACGCCGCCCACACCCACAGGCGGCTGCGGTTCGGCGACCGCGGTATCCCCACTGGCGCGTTCGGCCGAAACAGGGGTGAGCGCCGCATATGTCGCGGCGACGTGTGCGAGTGCGATGTCGACGGTAACCCCGCCGCCGTTACCGAGAGCCGCGGCGACACTGGCCGCGGCCTCGATGCCGGTGAGCGGGTCGGCGATGGCGTCGCCGCAGAATGTCGGGCCGGTGGGGGTGTCGGCGACCAGGCCACCTGCGACGGCAGCGTCGTCGCCGAAACCGATCCACTCGTCGCCCGGCGGTCGGGACCCGTGGGCCGTCAGTCGTACCCACACCTGACCGGGTCGCGGCGAGAGTTGATCTGCGGACAGCCCCAACGCCCGCAGAGCGCGCGGCCGGGAGCCCTCGATGACGACATCGGCGACACCGATCAGCTGGGCGAGATGATCCCGGTCGGTGTGGAAGTCGAGTGCGTACGAGAGCTTTCCGGCGTTCATCCAGTCGTAGAAGCGTGACTCGCCGCGGCGGGTGCCGTCCGGTCGGTGCGGGCTCTCGACCTTGACGACGGTGGCCCCGGCACGGCTCAGCAGACGGCTGCACAGCGGGCCGGCCCATAGCGAGGAGAGATCGGCGACGAGGATCTGCGACATCGGCGGACTCGCGGCTCGCTCACCCCGGCTGCGCACCTCCGGCGCGCGCGGCGCGGTCTCACCTCGAACGGCCGCAGGCAGGCCGAGGAGCCGTGCCCGGTCGACGACCTGCGCGGCGGGCCGGTGCCGGGAGTCGGCTACGACGGCCCGCCATGGGTCGCCGTCGACGTCCCCGCCGAGCAACGCGGGTACGAGCGCCAGATCGTCATTGCGGGCCAGCGACAAGGCGAACCATCCGTCGGCGGCGCGGATCAGCCGGCACGCTCCGCCCACGGAGATCTGCCCGCGTCGGCGATGGCCGGTCAACCCGGCACGGCCCGCGAGGAGTTCGGCGG
The DNA here is from genome assembly GCF_030315745.1 of Gordonia heveisoli. Lineage (GTDB taxonomy): Bacteria > Actinomycetota > Actinomycetes > Mycobacteriales > Mycobacteriaceae > Gordonia. The sequence goes on from NZ_JASXSH010000006.1 coordinate 131,085, forward strand.
CATCCACGTCGCCGAGATCGGTGCCATCTCCGCCGAATGCGGTGGCGAAGGCGGTCAGGCGGGCTCGGGCCTGCGCGAGGACCGGGGCGCGTGAGAGGTCGGGCGGACCGTCGGACCGCCCGGTCACCGCGGCCAGGCCCGACCGCGCCCAGTCCTCGATACGCGGATCGGTGGCCATCTGCTCTCCCGGGTCGGGGTGCGCCACCGGACATCGGTGACGAAACCACAAGTACCAGGTGTGCTGGCTAGGATGCGGGAATGGGAGCGGGTGTGGTCGTGGTCGGTGCCGACACCGGATCGGATCGGCATCTACAGATCCGCGTCGAGTCCCACGACGAGACGGCCGTCATCACCGAGATCGCCGAGAACCTCGATTCCGGCGGTGCGCCGGTCGTGGACGCCGGGGGCCGTGCGGTGCTGCCCGGATTCAGCGATCATCACCTCCATCTCTTCGCCCTCGCGGTCGCGGACGCCTCGGTGCGGTGTGGCCCTCCAGCGGTCGCCGACGCCGGACAGCTCGGTGCCGCGCTGAGGGCTGCGCGTCCGGACGGTGTGGGATGGATCCGGGGCACCGGCTACGTCGAGTCGGTTTCCGGGGACCTCACCGCGAAGCGCATCGACGCGCTCGAATCGGCACGGCCCGTGCGTATTCAGCACCGCAGCGGTGCGATGTGGATGCTCAACAGCCGTGCCGTGGCGCAGTGCGGCCTGGCCGCCGCCCGCCATCCCGGCATCGAACGCGACGACGCGGGCTACCCAACCGGACGGGTCTGGCGGGCCGACGACTGGCTGCGGGAGCGGTTACCCGACACCGGTTTTCCCGCTCTCACCGGTGTCGGCGATCGCTTGCGTCAGCTGGGGATCGTCGAGGTCACCGACGCCACCCCCGATCTCGACGACCGGGCGGTCGCCGCCGTGGTCGACGCGGTGGACCGCGGCGAGATCAGTGGGCGCGTGCAGTTGTTGGGGGCCGGATCCGAGGTACGGATCGACCATCCGCGGATCACGGTGGGCCCGGTCAAGATCGTCATCGGCGACTCATCGCTACCCGGCCTCGACGAACTCGCACACGCCGTCGCGGCATCCCACGACGCCGGCCGGGCGGTCGCCGTGCACTGCGTCAGCCGGGTCGCGCTGGCGTTGCTACTGGCCGCCTTCGACATCGCCGGGACGCGCCGCGGTGATCGTATCGAACATGGCGGCATGATTCCCGCCGATGCTGTCGCCGACCTGGCCCGGCGAGGCCTGACCGTCGTGACCCAGCCGGGTTTCCTCGCCGACCGCGGCGACGACTTCCTGGCCGGCACCGCCCCCGCCGACCACGATGATCTGTATCGCTGCGGCAGCCTGATCGACGCCGGGGTTCCCGTCGCGCTGAGCAGCGATGCCCCCTACGGACCACTGAACCCGTGGACCACCATCGCTGCGGCCGTCGACCGCCGCACCGCGTCGGGACGACGGGTCGGCGCGTCGGCGGAACGGATCACGGTGGCGCAGGCGCTCGCCCGGCACCGCACCCCGATCGGTGCCCCGGCCGGAGCTGCGCGCCGCATCGCGGTCGGGCAGCCCGGCGACCTCATCGTCGCCGATCGCCCCTATGCCGCGGTGCTCGACGATCCGGGGTCGGTGTCGGTGACCATCAGGGTCATCGGCGGCCGGGTCTGCTGATCAGATGCCGACACCGAACAGCTGTGCCGCATTGTGGTAGAGCACATTCCGCAGCCAATCGGCGCCGAGATCGAGACGGACCAGCGCTTCGACGGCGTGCGTGTAGGTGTACGGGATATTCGGGAAGTCGCTGCCGAAGAGCACTTTGTCCCCGAGCGCGGCCAGCCTCGGCCGCAACTCGACCGGGAACGGGGCGCTCGCCTCGGAGAAGTCGGTGAACGACATCGTCGTATCCAGTGCGACGTTGTCGAAACGCTCGGCGAGGTCGAGGAACTCCGCGTACTCGGGGGTGCCCATATGTGCGACGATCAGATGTAGGGACGGAAAGCGTTGCAGGAGAGCCGCAATCGGCTCCGGGCCGGTGTAGTTTCCGGGAGCGGGGCCGGAGCCGCAATGAATGACGATCGGCGTACCAACGTCGGCCAGCTGGGCCCACACGCCGTCGAGCATCGAGTCGAGTGCGGAGAAGTCGCCGACCTGGATATGGCATTTGAAGATTCGGGTTCCGGCGGCGATGGCCCGGCCGACGTAGGCCGGAGCCGACGGCTCGGGGTAGAACGTTGCGGTGTGCAGGCAGTCGTCATGTGCGGCGGCGAAATCCGCCGCCCACCCGTTGAGCCATTCAGCCATGTCGGCCTTGTGTGGATACACCAGTGACGAATAGGCGCGAACACCGAACGCCCGAAGTGCGTCGATGCGGGCCTGTTCGTCGGCACGATAGGTGACGGGCCATTCGCGCCCGAGGAGCGGACCCGCCGAATCGAAATAGGCCCACACCTTGTCCATCACCCGACGGGGCATGAAATGGGTGTGCACATCGATGATGCCCGGCAGGCCCAGATCTGCGGAGAACGCTTGTACTGCTGCGGCTTCGGCATCGCTGAAGGGGGCGGCGTACCCATCCGAGGCGTTGTCCGGAGGGGCGCCGGTAGGCGTGCCGCAGCAGTCCGGGCCACTCATACGGTCAGCCTACGCTCGGCCGCGGAGATCATTGCCTCGAAACCGAAGTCGAAGGCCATGTCCTCGACGTTGGTGATCTCGTGGCCCTTGCCCGCCAGATCGGTGAACAGTGGAATCGGTACGCGATCGCCGGTTCCGCGTCCGGGAGCACCGCCGGAATAGGTGCTGAACATCTCCTGGTAGTCGACCATCGCGGCGCCACAGACGTGCGCCATGAGCGCGAGATAGATCTCCAGGGCGTCGTCGATCGCAAAGCCGACCTCGACCATCGCCGACACCACCGAGTCGACGAGATCGGCGGTGGCGGGCTGTGATTGGGCGTTGAGCCGATCACGCCGGGAGCGCAGCAGGATCAGCTCGACGAGTACGGGACGACCACGCAGGATGCGACGGATCGCATTGAAGTGGCGGCGCAGGGCATCCTGCCAGCTGTCGACTCCGTCGAAGGGGGTCGTGTCGTGGTAGTAGCTGTAGGCCTCGTCGGTCATCGCATCGAGCAGGTCTTCTTTCTTGCGGAAATGCCAGTAGAGACTCGTCACGCCGACGTCGAGGTGTTTGGCGAGCATCGGCATGCTGAAATCGGCCAGCGACACCTCGTTGGCGACCTCGAAGGCGGCGGTGACGATATCGGCCGCGGTCAGCGAACCGCGGGCGAGGCGCGCGTTGGCGCCCCGCTTGCGCCGCGGCTTCTCACCTGCCGTCTTCTTCGCTGCCGCACCGTTCGCGGTCCTGGCCGTCGTCATCGTCTGTATCTCCCTGTCATCCGTGCCCGGCACGGCTCCGGACGTATCCGACCCTACGTGGACGACCGCCCATCTGGCGGCCCGCGTAGCCGTGTCCGATGCCCGCACGGTTTCGTCTTCGGTGCCTGCACCCTGCCCGTCGGCGCCGGATCTCCCGCAAAAATCGCGAAACCGACCCATCGGCGCACAAGCGACGTTATCTTGCTCACAGAAGGTTCTACAGTGCCTCTTACTGTTGACACTTCAGTTCGACTTATTTGCTGGTCAGCAAGGTATTTGCGGATCAGTTGTGTCACAGAGCTCGAAGGGAAAAACGTGCACACATCATCTCGCCTGAAGCGGGTCCTGCGGTCGGTGACCATCGTCGGGGCGGCCGGAATGCTCGCACTGGGCGGACTGACCGCCTGCGCCGATGACAGCAGTGACAACGACGTCACCGCCAATGCAGGCTCGACGACCGAACTGCCGAACAATCCGGCCACCGGTGAGCCGATCAAGATCGGCTTCATCAGCGCGGAGGGCGGCGCGGTCGATGTCCCGTCGGTGCGCGAGGGCGGTGAGGCCGCGGTCCAGTACCTGAACAACAACGCCGGCGGTATCGGTGGGCACAAGGTCGAACTCGTCGTCTGCAAGCAGCACGAGGAGCCGACGTCGGCCACCAAGTGTGCGCAGCAGATGGTGGCGGCGAAGGTTGCCGCGGTCGTCAGCCCGATGGGTGCGCAGGGTGCGGTGATGCTACCGATCGTCACCGGCGCGGGCATCCCCTACATCGCGCAGGCGCCGGTCTCGCAGGCGGAGATGGCGGCACCCAACTCGTTCATGCTGTCCGGCGGCATCGTCGCGGCGCTCGGCGGTCAGGCGCAGGTCGCTGCGCGCGACGGCGTCAAGAAGGTGACCGTACTCGTCGGCGACACCGGCGACGCGGGTGCCGCGCTGAAGGCCCTCGGCGGGATGCTGTTCAAGCGGGCCGGGGTCGAACTCGACGTCGTCACGATTCCGCTGAGTGTCGCCGATCCCACCCCGCAGATCCAGGCCGCGTTGGCCGGCAAGCCGGGTGCGGTGTCGATCCTCGGTGACGGCCGTCAGTGCATCAGTGCGCTGAAGGTGCTGCAGACCGCCGCTCCGGACGTCGCGAAGTACCTGATCTCGGCCTGCCTCGACCACAAGGTCGTCGAGGCAGTCGGCGCGGACGCGGTTGCCGGCGGTAAGGCGTTCACCACCGTCGCCATCGGTTCCGATGATCCCAGTGTCGTGCTCTACCGCTCGGTGATCGCCAAGTACGCCCCGAACACCGATCCGGCCGGCCTGGCGTACATGGGTTACCAGGTCATGGTCGCGCTCGGTGAGGTCGGCAAGTCGCTGACCGGTCCGGTAACCCCGAAGGCTGTCGCCGACGCCTTCAAGCAGGCCACCGATGTCCCGCTGCCCGCAGCACCCGGCATCACGTTCAGCTGCAATGGCACGGCTTTCCCGCCGCTGCCGGCCCTGTGCAGTCGCGCCATCCTGGTCAGCGACGTCACCGACACCGGCAAGCTCGAGAACGCGACCGTAGTCAACAACTGACCGTCGCCTCTCCCTGATACCGGGCGTGGGGGGGGGGGGGGGCCCCCCCCCCCCCCCCCCCCCCCCCCCCCCCCCACGTCGTCGTGGATGAGCGCATGCACCGTACCGCCGACGCACGGCCGATCAGCTCGCACGCCACGACGATCGGTCAGGGAACGACGTTGACCATCCGGCCCGGAACGACGATCACCTTGCGCGGTTCACCGTCGAGCAGCGCCGCGATCTTCTCGTCGGCCAGGGCCGCGGCCCGGATCGTTGCCTCGTCCGCGTCCGCCGCCACCTGAATACGACTGCGCACCTTGCCCTTGACCTGGATCGGGATCTCGACGGTGTCCTCGACCAGCCACGCCTCGTCGGCGACCGGGAACGGCCCACGCACCAGGAGGGCGTCGTGACCGAGCCGGTGCCACAGTTCCTCGGCGATATGTGGGGCCAGCGGCGCCAGCATCAGCACCAGCGGTTCGACGATCTCGCGCGGCGCACCGTCACCGTAGAACTTGGTGAGGTGATTGGTGAGTTCGGTCAGCTTCGCCACCGCCGTGTTGTTGCGGAGCGCGGCAAAGTCTTCGCGAACACCGGCAATCGTCTTGTGTAGCAGCTTCTTCGCGTCGTCGGACGCCGCCACGTCGACGACCCGGGGACCCCCGGTCTCCTCGTCCACCACCAGTCGCCACACCCGCTGCAGGAACCGCTGCGCGCCGACGACGTCCTTGGTGGCCCACGGTCGCGACTGATCGAGCGGACCCATGAACATCTCGTAGACGCGCAAGGTGTCGGCCCCGTAATCGCGGCAGATGTCGTCGGGCGCCACCGAATTCTTCAGCGACTTGCCCATCTTGCCGTATTCCTGATTGACCGGCTGATCCTGATAGAAGAACTCGCCGTCCCGTTCGACGACCTCTTCGGCGGGAACGTAGACGCCGCGCGCGTCGGTGTAGGCATACGCCTGGATCATGCCCTGGTTGAACAGCTTTCGATACGGCTCCCGGCTGGTCACATAGCCGAGGTCGAAGAGCACCTTGTGCCAGAACCGCGAGTACAGCAGGTGCAGCACCGCATGCTCCACACCACCGATGTACAGATCCAGTCCACCGGGATCGTTCGGGCCGTGCAATGCCGGACGCGGGCCCATCCAGTACGCCTCATTCTCCTTCGCGACGAACTCCTGCTCGTCGGTCGGGTCGATGTAGCGCAGCTGATACCAGGAACTACCCGCCCACTGCGGCATGACGTTGGTGTCGCGGGTGTAGGTCTTCGGGCCGTCACCCAGGTCGAGTTCGACGGTCACCCAATCGGTGGCCTTGGCCAGCGGCGGCGACGGCTCGCTGTCGGCGTCGTCGGGGTCGAAAGACACCGGTGCGTAGTCGTCGACCTCCGGAAGTTCCACCGGCAGCATCGATTCCGGCAGAGCGTGGGCCTGCCCCTGCTCGTCGTACACGATCGGGAACGGTTCACCCCAGTAGCGCTGTCGGGCGAACAGCCAGTCCCGCAGCTTGTACTGGATGGTGCCCGAACCCTTGCCCTGCGATTCCAGCCAGTCGATCATGGCGGTCTTGGCGTCGTCGACCGGCAGACCGTCGAGGAAGCCGGAGTTCACCGCGGGCCCGTCACCGACGTAAGCCTCGGTCGCTACGCCCTGCTCGGAACCGATGACCTCGACGATCGGCAGTCCGAACACGGTCGCGAACTCGTAGTCGCGCAGGTCGTGCGCAGGCACCGCCATGATGGCACCGGTGCCGTACCCCATCAGCACATAGTCGGCGATGAACACCGGAATCGACTCACCGTTCACCGGATTGACGGCGAAGGTGCCGGTGAAGACGCCGGTCTTCTCCTTGTTCTCCTGCCGCTCCAGATCCGACTTCGCCGCGATACCCGCGCGGTAGCTCTTGATCGCCTCAGCCGGCGACGACGCGCCACCCTTCCAGCGCTCGTCGGTGCCCGCGGGCCACTCCGCCACGGTCAGCACGTCGACCAACTCGTGTTCGGGGGCCAGCACCATGTAAGTGGCGCCGAACAAGGTATCCGGACGGGTGGTGAACACCTCGATGGTGGCGTCGGTACCGGCCGCGGCGAAGTCGACACGGGCACCCCGCGAACGCCCGATCCAGTTGCGCTGCATGGTCTTGACCTTCTCCGGCCAATCCAGCAGCTCCAGATCGTCGAGCAGCCGGTCGGAGTAGGCGGTGATGCGCATCATCCACTGCCGCAAATGTTTACGGAACACCGGGAAGTTGCCGCGATCGCTGCGGCCGTCGGCGGTGACCTCCTCGTTGGCCAGCACGGTGCCCAGACCCGGGCACCAGTTGACCAGCGAATCACTCTGGTAGACCAGGCGGTGATCGTCGATGATCGCGGTCCGTTCCGCCGCGTCCAGCTCTGCCCAGACCCGACCACCCGGCACCGGACGGGTCCCGGCGGCGAACTCCTCGACCAGTTCGGAGATCCGACGCGCCTTCTGCCGATCGACGTCATACCAGGCGTTGTAGATCTGCAGGAAGATCCACTGGGTCCAGCGATAGAAGTCGACGTCGGTGGTGGCGACACGACGGCGTTCGTCGTGGCCGAGTCCCAGGCGTCGGATCTGACCGAGATAGCGCTCGATATTCGCCTCGGTGGTGGTACGCGGATGGGTACCGGTCTGCACGGCGTACTGCTCGGCAGGCAGGCCGAAGGAGTCGAAGCCCATGGTGTGCAGCACGTTGGCGCCGGTCATCCGCTGGTAGCGCGCGTAGACGTCGCTGGCGATGAAACCCAGCGGATGCCCGACGTGCAGGCCCGCGCCCGAGGGATACGGGAACATGTCCTGGACGAACAGCTTGTCCGCGGCGTCCGCGCCGCTACCGTCGAACGCGCTCAGGTCACCGGCGAGCGGTCCGACCGGATTCGGCGCCTCGAAGGCGCCCTGTTCGGTCCACGTCTGCTGCCACCGCTGCTCGATCTCACCGGCCACGTCGGCGGTGTAACGGTTGCGGTCCGAATCAGCTGAAGTCACCCGACCAGCGTAAATCGTCGTGTTTCGGCCGATCCAGCCGGTCCCTCACCCGCGCGGTGGTGCGGCCAGCTCGATGTTCACCGGCACTGCGTGCGACAGCGTGTGACCCACCGGCGAGGAGGCCAGCACCTTGGTGTGCAGTTCGTCGATCTGTTCGGGCGCGGCCGAGGACGTGAGATGCACGGTCGCGGTGATCGACTCGAAACCGGCGTGCCCCTCCGCGAGCCCGAGGAAGACCCGCAGGTCCAGGTCGCCTTTCAGGTCGATGCGCAGGTCGTCGATCGCGATCCCGGCAACGCTCGCGTTGGCGATGTAGCCGACCGTCAGGCAGTTGCCGAGTGCGCCGAGCAGCTGTTCGACCGGATTCGGGCCGGTGTCGCCGCCGCCGAGCGCGGCGGGTTCGTCGGAGCGGATCGGATCGAAGTTCCGGATGCGCGCCGACGATGCGAACGCGGAGTCCCAGCGCACGTGGGCGGCCCAGGTGGTCTGCGCCTTGCCTGGGTCGTCGTTGATCGCGTCCACCAGTCCGGTGACGGCGTCCAGGTCGACATCGTTGAGGCGGGTGGTGGCTTGGGTCATCGCGGTACTCCGGTGTGTCGGGCCCACCCGGATGGGTCGGGCTTTCGCCGCCGACGCTAGGGCCGACCGGCGCCCGGGTCACCGATTGCGACCGGCCTCGGCGAAACTCTCGCCGAGGCCGGTCATCGGTATCACGAGGCCCTTGCCGCCTCGGTTATCGCTCCGTCAGGGCAGCGGCTCCGACAGCGGAATGTTGACGAAGCTGGGCTGATTCGGATCCAGCTGGATGTGGATGGGACGCAGCTGCGATTCGTTCAGCAGCGGCCGCAACTGGAGTCCGCGCGGGAAATTCGACGCGAAGACGTCGATGCGCAGCCGGTGTCCGGCCCGGATGAGCGCCTCGGTCGGCAGTAGACCGATGTCGAGGGTGACCGGACGTCCCGGCGTCACCCGCTGTCGGGACGACAGCGTCAGCTTGTAGAACGGGTCGATCACGTCGCCGTTGGCGGCGAAGGTCGACTGTGCCGGATCGATGGCCCGCAGCGACGCCATGATCTGGCCGGAGCTGATCACCTTCGACGTGCCGTCGGGAGCGACGTCGTTGAGGGTCGCCGTGTAGTAGCCGTCGGTGGCGTCCATGACCGCGTTCAGGCGTAGGTTGCTGTAGCCCGAGACCGACCGTGTGCTCCGCACCGGTGCGGTGGTGAAGCTCAACGCGCCGTGTTCGGAGATCCAGGCGTTGTCGGAGCAGAACGGGAAGATCGCCAGCGCGCCGGCCATCTGCTGGGTCGCATCCCGCGAGCAGAGCGTCCACAGGTTCGGGGCGACGGTGAACCGTGCCCGCGAATTCGGTTTGCCGGTCGACAACCCACCGTCGCGGACGGCGTGGGCGGCGGTACCGCTACGACGATCGGTCAGGTACAGCCGCTGGCGTTCCATACCTGCGCGGGGGAACTGCTGGGCCCGGATCCACCGATCACCGACCTGCTTGAGCGTGGCCGGACCGTAGGTCTCGATGCCGTTGTCGATGCCCTTGATCCACTTGTCGAACCAGGCGCGTTGCAACACATCCAGCCGCGGCGGGCGACCCACGCCGCCCTGTCCGCCACCGATGGTGAGGTGGTAGCCGTCGCCCATCAGCAGCTGCTTCTGGCCTGCGGGTAGCGGGATCTTGTTGAACATCCGCACCTCGCTGTTGGTGAACAGGTCGAACCAGCCGCCGTAGATGAAGGTCGGGACGTTGATCTGCTCGGCCCGGGCCTGCCAGGACTCGCGCGGCTCGGTGCCGTCCTCCAGCAGTTCCTTGAGCTCCTTGGGTACCGACGGGATGTCGGGGGTGAGCAGCGCGGCGAACAGCTGCGGGAAGAAGGTCACCGGGTCGGCGACTCGGTCGGCGAGCCATTTCCAGTCGAAGGTGCCGTTCAACATCGACGCCACGTTCGGGATCATCTTGGTGGTGTTGACCAGGGTCAGCCACATCGGCAGGAAGCCGACACCGAGTGCGCCGCCGGGGGCGACGATGTCGCGGATCAGATCGCCACCCGGTTCCACCGGGAAGATCGCCTTGAGCGCCTTGGGCCGCTTGTTGGCCGCCTGGATCTGGTTGATGCCCGAGTAGGACACGCCGGACATGCCGACCCGGCCGTCCGACCACGATTGCTTGGCGGCCCAGTCGATCACCTCGACCGAGTCCTGTTGCTCACGCGACTGGAAGACGTTCCATCGGCCCTGCGACCAGCCGGTACCGCGGACGTCGACGACGACCTGCGTGTAGCCGCTGCGGACGAGTGCGGTGTCGACGGCGAAGTTGCGGACGCCGCCGTCCCGGGCAGCACCGATGAGCTGGTCGAATCCCGACAGCGGGGTGCCGCCGAGCTGAATGGCGTTGAGGATCTGCTTGAGATACGGCTCGAGGACCGGGTTCTGCAGGGTCGCCACGGCGAGCGAGGTGACCATCTTGGTGTAAGGCGTCAGATTGAGGATGACCGGCGTCTTCTTCGCGATCGGACGCTGCGCACGATCGGCGGGCCGGTAGATGTTGCCGCGCAACACGGTGCCGTCGCTCATCCGGATCGGCACATTCCACTGGACCGCGACACCCGGATATTGCTGCGGACCGTCGTGCGTCCGCGCCCACCCGACGCCCTGCGCGCCCGCATCCACACGTGGTGACGCGCCGACCGTCGCCGGTGTCACGACCAGCGTCAGCGCGGTCAGCACCGACCCCACTCCGATGACCATGCGTTTCGAGGACAAGCGCGCGAGGCGACCTCGTCTCATTTCGAACCCCCCACTGATAAGAACCTGAGAAACTACCGAACGGTAACACGAAGGTTGCACAGATCACAGAAGGGTCTCGCAGGTGGTTCCGGCCACCGCGCAGCGCTGGGTGGTGGACCGCAATTCGGCCAGGTGACGGCGACGGTCGTATGGTTGTGACCGTGAGTGTGCTGTCCATCGTTATCGCATCGCTGCTGATCGTCCTGGCCGTGGTGTGGTCGACGACCGGCATCCTCGGGCTGACCGGCCGCCTGCAACGCAATCGCTGGATCGGTGTGCGCGCCGACGAGACGATGCGTTCCGCAGCCGGCTTCACCCTGGCCAACCGGGTCGCCGGTCCCGGTCTACTGGGCGCGAGCCTCATCCTGGTCCTCGGCGCGGTGCTCACCGTCGCGATCTCCGGCTGGTTTTCACTGCTGTGCGCCGTCGTCGCCCTGACCGCCGCACTGGCCGTCGTCGGTGTGGTGAGCGGACTCGGTGTCCGCGCGGCCGCCACCATCCCGGCCGAGTCGGCCGACGGGGGCTGCGGGTGCTGTTCCGGCGGTGACGATCACGCGCACGACGCGCCTGCGGCCAGCACTTCTGGGGGCACCACTTCTGGGGGCACCACTTCTGGGGCCGACGCCGGATGCGCCGCACCGCACGACGACCCCGCGGCCGACTGTGGCACCAGCAGCTGTGGGGCGTGCTCGCTGCGCGGTATGTGCACCACCGAAACCGCGCAGGCCTGAGGCCCGCGAGCCGGTGCCGATCATCGACTTCTTCCGCAGGCTGCTGCAACGATCCCCGATCGACGGCTTTGTCCTATCGATCCTGGCCGCCGTCGTCATCGCCGCCTTCCTGCCCGCCGAGGGCGCCACGGCCGACATACTGGACTGGGTCGTCACGATCGCGATCGGTGCGCTGTTCTTCCTCTACGGCACCCGCCTGCATCCGCGGGAGGCCCTCGACGGACTCCGACACTGGCGTTTGCACCTGACGATCCTGGCCTTCACCTTTGTCGCGTTCCCGTTGATCGGCCTGGCACTTCGGCCGATCGCCGAACCACTCGTCGGCGACGATCTGTACGCAGGTCTGCTGTTTCTGTGTCTGGTTCCGTCGACCGTTCAGTCCTCGATCGCCTTCACCTCGATCGCGCGCGGCAACGTGGCCGGCGCCATCGTCAGCGCGTCGACGTCGAACATCCTCGGCGTGTTCCTGACGCCGCTGCTGGTGGTCGCGCTGATGAGTACCGCGGGCGACATCCACATCGACGCGTCGTCGGTGTTGAAGATCGTGGCCCAGATCCTGGTGCCGTTCATCGTCGGCCAGATCGCGCGGCCGTGGGTGGGACCGTTCTTCAGCAGGCACGCCGCGCCCACCAAATACGCCGATCGCAGCGCGATCGTGCTCGTCGTCTACGTCGCCTTCAGCGAGGGTGTGCGTGAGGGCATCTGGTCGCTGGTGAGTGCCGCCGACGTCATCGCCGTCGCGATCATCTCGCTGCTGTTGGTGATCGTGATGCTCTTCGTGACCCGCTGGCTACCTCAGCGCCTCGGCTTCGACCGCGCCGACACCATCGCCATCCAGTTCTGTGGCACCAAGAAGAGCCTGGCAACCGGCCTGCCGATGGCCACCGTGCTGTTCTCCGGATCGGTCGTCGGTCTGATCGTGTTGCCGCTGATGATCTTTCATCAGATCCAGCTGATTCTGTGTTCGTGGCTGTCGGCGCGCTACGCCCGCGAGCTCGACGAGTCGACCGACTGACATCACGGCCGGTTGTCGGGGCCCGTCACTACAGTGGGCTTGCACGATGGAAGCAGAGGGGACGAGACGGGTATGGCTTTGTTCCGGCGAGCCGACCGCACGACGCCGACTACCGCCGATCGTGAGTTCATCGCCGCCCTCCGCCGGTCCATCGCCACCGACCCCGCCATCGCCGACCCGGACGAGCGGCAGGCCATCGCCGATCGGGTGGCCGACCAGTTGCGCACCGGCACCGATCCCGAAGTCGCGGCCGCGATCGCCCGCGCTCACGGCGGCTGGTGGTCGTCGTCGTACCTGAACGACACCGTCCCCGACCTCCGGCACCGGGCCTATGCACTCCTCGATCAGGTCACCCCGATCGTCGCCCGACGCTGGGCACAGGTCCTCACCGGCTATCGGGCGTCGCCACCCACGCTGACACCCGTCGCAGGGGACCACGGCGCCGAACGGTTGATCGACGACATCGCCAAGTGTTTCCGGCATCGGGCCGGATTCGCCTCATCCGGGCCGCTCCCGGTCCACCTGGCCACCCTCGATGCGATCGTGGTCGCCGGCGGTGGCCGCCCGGGCGAACTGCTCGAGGCGGTGTTCTCCTACGACACCACATTTCGCTACGCGGGACTGACCGGTATTCGCAACATCATTCGCGATCTGCCCGACTTCGAGGTGGCGGTCGCCGCGGACAGCGAGGTCCTCGCCGCGCTGGCGGCCCGACAACCAGCCAAGGCCCGCACGGTACTGCTGGAGTTGTTCGACGGTCTCGCCGACGCCGCGTTGGCGCCCTTCGCCGACGTCATCACCGCCGCCCTGGTCGGCACGTCGGTGACCACGGCCGTGGCCGCGGAGAAGTCGGCCACCCGGTGCCCCGCTGATGCGATGATCGAATCCCTCAAACGGGCGGCCAACGAGGGTGACAGCAGTACCCAGATCCGTGCGCTGCGGGCGATCTGGAAACTCGGCCCCACCCCCGACGACCGACGCTGGGCGATCGACTTCGCCGCCCGCGCCACGTCCGCCGCCGCGAAGGCGCTCGCGCGCGAATGGGCCCACCGCGTCACCCAGCTGCCGACCGACGCCGACACTCTCTCGGACACCACGGGTACACGCACTGGCACACCGGCCGAATGGCGCATCGAGATCACCCCGAGCCTGCGCGATGCGATAACGCGGTTCGTCCGTGACATCGGCCATCCCGACGCCGACGCCGACCTGGTCCGGGCGCTCACCAGCGGCCGACGACCGGCCACCGACCGACGCTTCCGCGACCTGTTGCCCTACCAGGCGCAGGACGCGATCGTCCCGGCACTCACCGCATTGTGGCGCTGCCCCGATATGACACCGACCGCCACACTCATCACCCTGCAGTTCATGAACCTGCTGCGCATCCCCAGCGGCGCTGCGCTGAGTACCGCTGCGGTGGAGGCGATCGAGGCCGGCCACGCCGACCGGCCCGGTTTCGACCTTGCCCACCTGCAACTATTGCTCGACACCATGGGTCTGCCCGGTGCCGATCTCCTCGTCGACGCCTACCGCATGTCCTGGAAACGACTGGGCCACGACTGGCCGGCCGCCGATGTCGCCCCGTTCGCGGCCGCCAACCGTGATCGGTTTGTCGCGGCGCTGGCCGACGATACGTCCTACTCCGCCGATCCGACCGCACCTTTCCGCGCCTTCGCCACGTTGCCCGCGCTACCCGCCGACCTCACCGACACCCTGTTTCGGATCGCGCTCGGATCGTCGTCGCGCACCCGTGTCACCGCCCAGGATGTGCTGGTGCCCAACGGCTTCGATGTTCCTGCTGACCGCATCGGCCGCATCCACACCGCGGTCTGTGATCCGGCGGCCGACACCCGCGCGGTCGCCGCGACGTGGTTGGGCCGGATCGGAGCCGCCGGGGCAGATTCCCCCGACGTCGAGGTCATCGAAAGTGCGTACGCCACCGAACGTACCGAACGTGTCCTACAAGCTCAGCTGAATGCCCTTGCCGCCCTGGGACGTTCCCCCGACGTGTACCTCAATAGGGTCACTCTGGCGGCGCAGGTCGCCAAAGCCGCGCGCAAGGGCGGGCCACCTGGCCTGGACTGGCTCGACGTCGGTGCACTGCCGCCCGTACGCTGGGCCGATGATGGCGAACCCGTCCCCGTCGAGACACTTCGCTGGCTGCTCGGTACCGCGGTCCGACTGAAGGATCCGGAACCCACCGTCGCACTGCGCTACTACTGCGCGCTGTTCGACGCCACCGACCGAGCGCGCCTGGGTGACCATCTCCTCGACACCTGGCTGGTCGTCGGAAGTATCAAAACCAAAGGAGTACTGGCGATCTGCGCGTCATGCTGCACGGACAACGCGGCCCCGATCGCCGAACACTACATCCGCACCAACTACGGTCTGGCCGCCGCCCAGTGCAAAGCCCTGCTGGCGATGCTGAGCTGGGTGGACGCCGACAACGCCGTGCAGACCCTGCTGGCGATCTCCACGCGGTTCCGCACGCGCGGTATCCAGGAGGTCGCCGGTATGCAGGTCCGCGCGCTGGCGCAACGGCGGGGCTGGACTCCCGACCAGCTGGCGGACCGGACCGTGCCCGACGGTGGGTTCTCCACGGGCGGCCGGTTGCTCCTGGACTACGGGCCGCGCGAGTTCAGCGCGCGCATCGGACCGGGTCTCACCCTCGCGCTGTTCAACCCGGACGGCAAACCGGTCAAGTCGCTGCCCGCACCGCGCGCCACCGACGATCCCGAGGCGGTGGCCGCGTCGAAGCGGCGGCTCACCGCCGCCCGCAAGGCCGTCAAGACCACCGTGGTCGCACAGCGGGATCGCCTCTACGAGGCGATGTGCACCGAACGACGCTGGTCGGTCGTCGAATGGAGCACCTACCTGCGGCCGCATCCGATCGTCGGGCAGTTGGCCGGTCGGCTCATCTGGCTCGCCGTGGCCGGTGATGAGCACCCGATCGCCTTCCGACCCCTCGACGACGGATCGCTGACCGACGCCGACGACGAGGAGGTGCAGCTCCAGGCGGAGGCCACCATCAGCCTGGTCCACCCCGGCGCGCTGGCCCCGGCCGCGGTGACCGCCTGGCGCACCCACCTCGTCGACTATGAGGTAGATCCGCTGTTCGACCAGCTTGGCGAACCCATCGCCATCGATGACGTCTCCGACGCGGCCACCTCCTACGACGGCTATGAGGGCTATCTGCTCGACGCCTTCACGCTGCGTGCCGCGACGACCCGGCGCGGGTATCTCCGCGGCCCGACCGGCGACGGCGGCATCGTCACCTCCTATGTGAAACGGTTCCCCAGCTCGGGTATCGAGGTGGTACTCGGCTTCTCCGGCATCGCACTCCCGGAGGAGAACCTGAGCGTCGCCCTGACGCATCTGCACTTCACGGATGTCTCCGACGGCGGCAACGGTCGCTGGATACGCTTCGGCGACGTCCCCGCAGTGCTGCTGCGCGAGTCGATCGGCGATCTCGCATCGGTCGCGGCGCTGGGGGCCCACGATCCGAACTGGCGCGGAAAGGTGCGCATCACATGAGCAGTACCGAGGTTCCCGGACCCGCCGGACCGGTTCTCCGCGCCCCCGCCGAGCAGGTATACGCCACGGAACTGGCCGCCCTCGCGGCCGCGGATGCCGGCGCTCGGCCACCGGGATGGCGGTTGTCCCCGCGGGCGGTCCGCAGCTTCGTCGTCGGCGACCGCAGCGCTGGAGTGGTACCGAAGTTCTACGGCGACAACGCCCTCGTGGAGCGCTGCATCGTCACCCTGATGAGCAATCGCGGATTGCTGCTCGCCGGTGAACCGGGGACGGCCAAATCGATGTTGTCGGAACTTCTCTCGGCCGCCATCTCCGGTACGTCTGGACAGGTGGTGCAGGGCAGTACCGGCACCACCGAGGACAAGATCGCGTATTCGTGGAATTACGCGCTGCTCCTGGCCGAGGGTCCGTCGCAGCGGGCGCTCGTCCGCGGTCCGCTGTACACCGCGATGGAAACCGGCACCCTGTGCCGTTTCGAGGAGATCACCCGGGTCCAGCCGGAGATCTCCGACGCACTGATCGGGGTGCTCTCCGACAAGGCCCTACATATCCCGGAACTCCCCGACGATGATGCGATTCTGTTCGCCCGCAACGGTTTCAACGTCATCGCCACCGCCAACCTGCGCGACCGCGGGGTACATGAGATGTCCTCGGCGCTCAAGCGTCGCTTCAACTTCGAGACGGTGACCCCGATCCGTGATCGCGCGCTCCAGGCCGAGCTGATCACCGGCCAGACCGCGGCCCTCCTCACCGAAGCCGGGGTGGGTACGCGTCTCGGCGAGGATGTGGTCGCGCTGCTGATCGACGTCTTCGACGATCTGCGTACCGGCGTCACCGCCGATGGGGTCGCGGTGGAGAGGCCGGCCGCGGTGATGTCGGCGGCCGAGGCGGTCGCGGTCGGCTATGCCGCCGCCCTCGACGCCCACTATTTCGGTGACGGCGCGGTGGACGGCAATCATGTCGCACGGCAGCTGATCGGCACCGTCCTCAAGGACAACCCCGACGACGCCACAAAGCTCGACCAGTATTTCGACGTCGTCGTCCGTCGTCGGGCGAAACGTGGCAACGCCTGGTCGGCTGCGCTGGCCGCCCACCGCGAACACACCGCCTGAACCGATGTCTGCGCTGATCGATGCGTCCGCGGCGCGGGCAACGGCTGCCGGGCTGGTCACCGATGATCTCGTCATCGTGCCGGTCCGGCACCATTCACCGGCGTGTGCGTTGCAGGTGCGTCGTGCCCTGGATCTCCACCGCCCGGCCGTCGTGCTGGTGGAGGGACCGCGATCGTTCACCCCGCTGATCGCCGATTTGGTCGACCCCCGCGCGCAAGCACCGCTGGCCGTCTACGCCTACACCGATCCGGCCCGCCGCGGGCCCGACACCCCACGCCGGGGCGCCTACTATCCGTTCTGCGACTTCTCCCCCGAACTGGTCGCGCTGCGCACGGCCGCCGCACGCGACATCCCGGCCCGCTTCATCGATCTCGACTTCGGCGAGCAGTTGCGGGTCGAACACATCGGTGCGGATGCGCCGGCTCCGTCGCTCATCGACGAACACCATCTGGCGATGAGCCACCGCTTGTCGGCCCTGGCACAGCGACTCGGCTGCCGAGACCACGATGACCTGTGGGAGCACCTCTTCGAGGCCGATGCCGATGCCGTCGATCTCGCCGAACACCTGGCCCGCATGAGTGCGTACTGCCTGCTGGCCCGGGCCGATGCAGAGGCGACACCGGGATTGCTCGATCGCGACGGCACCACCGCGCGCGAGGCGGAGATGGCCTGGCACGTCGGTCAGGCGATCGCCGAACCCGGACGCGACGGCCCGGTCCTGGTCGTGGTCGGCGGCTTCCATGCGGTCGTGCTGGCCGACCTCGTCGCCGCGGGCGTGCCCCGACCTCGGGTACCCGCGACCGCCGAACGGTGCGCGGTCATCCGTTTCGCCTTCGACCGGGTGGAGAAGGTCAGCGGCTACGCCGCCGGAATACCGTCGCCCGCCTGGCAGCAACGCATCCACGACGGTCTTGCCGGGCCGGCACAGCCGTCCGGGAGCACCGACCATCCGCCGCGCGTCGCAGCCACTCTGGAGATGCTGCTCGACATCGCCGCCGACCTCGAGGTGCTCGGCCGTCCGGTCGGTCAGCCCACCCTCGCCGACGCCTTCGCGCACACCCTCGCCCTCGCTGACCTCCGTGGGCATGCCGCGCCGCTGCGCACAGATCTGCTCGACGGGATCACCGCAACCTTCATCAAGGGGGACGCCGACCTGGAGGGCACCGCGATCCTCGCCGCCGCGCACCGCGTGCTCACCGGCACCCGGATCGGCGTGTTACCGCCGACGGTCACCGCGCCGCCGCTGGTGGCCGACACCCTCGATCGGCTGCGCCGGGCCCGACTCGCCGTCGACACCCCGATCCCCGCCCAGGTCACACTGTCGATCTACCGGTCGGCCGGTCATCGTCGGACGAGCCGATTACTGCACGGCCTGTGCGCTCTGGACATCCCGTTCGCCACACCGGTCGCCGGTCCCGATTTCGTCGGTGGCACCGATCTGCATCTGATCGGCGAGCGGTGGGATTACCGCTGGTCCCCAACCACCGAGTCGGCGCTCGTGGAGGCCGCCCGCTACGGAGACACTCTGCCCGACGCCGTCGCCGCCCGCTTCGACGAACTGCTGTCGGGGTTCAGCGTCGCGGGCGGCGCACACGACGCGACGATCGCGACCAGCCTGCTGATGCAGGCCTGTCGGCTGGGTTTACACGCCCACGCACACCGATGCCTGACCGTGGTGGCGCAGGTACTCGCGCGCGATGCGTCCTTCATCGGCGTTGTCCGCGCATGCGGCACCCTCGAACTCCTCGTCCATGCCCGCGAACCACTGGAGGCCGGCGGTCTCGACGGTCTGGGGACACTGCTGCGCACCGCCGTCGAACGAGCCATCTACCTGGGTCGGACGCTGCCCGGCGAACCGCCGGACGAGGTCGTCTCAGCGCTCAGCACGCTCGCCGAGGTGGTCGCCGACCCCGCGCTGATCGACGATCCGGTCGACGTCGACGGTTTCTGGGATCTGGTGACGACGCTGCGCACCGATCATCCCGACGCACAGATCCGCGGGGCGGCCACCGGGCTGGACTACTCGTCGGGTCGCCTGGACGCCGCCCGGACCGCGGCCGCGGTCACCGGTGCGCTCAGCGGCACCGTCGAACCCGGTGCCGCGGTGGACTTCCTGCGCGGCGTGTTGCGAACTGCTCGTGAGATCGCCTGGCAGATCGATGATCTCGTCGATGCGATCGGTGATCTGCTGGCCGGCTGGGCACCGGAGGTGTTTGTCTCCTTCCTGCCCGGTCTGCGACTTGCCTTCGCCGAACTGACCCCGGCCGAGATCGATCGGGTCGCCGCGGTGATCGCCCGCCGGTTGGGGATCACCGATCCGCTGACATTAGCCCCCGCGGTTCCGCTCGACGCGGCGACGGTGACGGAGAACCTGGCGTGGTCGGCGCGCGCCCACGCGCTGCTGGTGGCCGACGGACTCGCCGACTGGGTGGTGTCCGGATGACCGAGATCGACCGGTGGCGTCTGGTGCTGGGGCGCTACGCGCAGCCACAACTCGGTGCACCACAGGAGGGTTCGCCGATCGAACGGCAAGCGCAGGCGCTGGATTTCCTCTACGGACGCGCCTACGCCGGCCGCGGTGTCCTCGATGCCGACGGCGGCGGACAGCAACCAGGCGGCGGCCCGGGGCCGGGCGGCGGCGACCTCGGGCCTGGCGGCGGTGACCAATCCGATCCACGGGTCACCCACTGGCTCGGCGAGATTCACGACCTTTTCCCACCCGACGTCTCCGAGGTCATCGTCCATCACGCACTCGAACGGTTCGGGCTGACCGAGGTGATGGCCGATCCGCGAGTCCTGCGCGACGTCACACCGAGTCCCGAGCTGCTGGCGCTGCTTCTCACCCTGCGACGCACCCTCCCCGCAGCGGTCGACGCCCAACTGCGGCGGATGGTGACCGAGGTCGTCGACGAGTTGCGCCGCCGTCTCGAACCCGAGGTGCGGCGGGTGCTGGCCGGCGCCCGGCGCGGATACACCCACTCCCCTCTGCCGGTCGCGGCGAACTTCGATGTGCAGGGCACCATCCGGCGCAACCTCAAGAATTACGACCCGAACCGGCGTCGGTTGGTGACCACCGACCTGCGGTTCTTCGACCGCCACGCCCGGCGACTGTCCTGGGACGTGATCATCTGTATCGATCAGAGCGGCAGCATGGCCGAATCGGTCATCCACAGCGCCGTCCTGGCCGCCATCCTCGCCGGGCTGCCGAATCTGCGGACCGCACTGATCGTCTTCGACACGTCGATCATCGATCTCTCCGCCCACGCCGACGACCCGATCACCGTTCTGATGTCGGTGCAGCTCGGGGGCGGCACCGATATCGGCCAGGCCGTCCGCTACGCCACCACGCTGGTGGAGAACCCGACGCGGACCATCGTCGTGCTGATCACCGACTTCTGCGAGGGCGGCCCACCGTCCGAACTGGTGCGCGCGGTCGGCGCCCTCGTCGAAGGCGGGGTGCGGACCCTGGGCCTCGCGTCGCTCGCCGAGCAGTCGCCCGGCCGACCGGTGCCCCACTATGACCGCGCGATGGCCCAGCGGCTGGCCGACGAGGGGATGGAGATCGCGGCCTGCACGCCCCGACAACTGGCCGACTGGCTGGTCGAGGCAACCTCATGAGCTCCGAGTTCGGTGTGACCGCTCAGGTTGTGGCAACTGTGTACGCGCGGATCACCGACGAGCAGTGGGCCACCCTCGCCTCACCGGGTCTCCTCCGGCGCGGCCGCAAGGATCTGAGCGCACACACCCCGACCTTGGCTGGCCAGACCGGTGAGTCGGTGCCGATCGATGTCGGCGAACATCGAGTCACCTTGGCGGCGAGCGGCCCCGACCGCGCGGCGTGCAGTTGTCCGGCCATCGGGATCTGCCGGCACATCGTGACCGCCGGACTGTGGTTGGGATCCCTTGGTGAACAGACTGATTCGGGCCCAGTCGGCGCAGCTTCGGACAGCCGGCCGGATCGGGCCGAGGATCTTCCCAGCGCCGGTCCGCCACCGCAGCGCGGCCCGGGACCCCGGAGCAGCCCGGCGCGCGAACGCCGGAGCGCCGATCACGCTCGACTACGGGCGTCGATCCGCACCCTGCTGTCCGACACCGTCGCCCTGGGCACCGCACATGTGTCCGACTCGATGACCGCACGCTTCCGGGCGGCGGCGATCTCGGCCCAGACCGCCGACCACTTCCGCCTGGCTGCCCTGCTCCGGCGGATCGCCGATCACTGCGCGCAGATCGTGGCACGTACCGCCGGGGCCGGGGAAAGCCATGTCGCCGAAGATCTCTCGATCGCACTGGCATTGCTGACGGCGCTGGCCGCGGCCGGCGAGCCTGCGCCCGAACGACTCCGCGGTGTCGGACGGGGCGCCTACCTGGCGATCGGGGACGTCGACCTCGTCGGTCTCGGCAGCTACCCGTGGCGCACCGCGTCGGGCTATCAGGGTGTGACCGCCGCCTTCTACGCGCCGGAACATCAGCGGTTCCTCACCGTCAGCGATGCCCGGCCGCGCCACACACCCGACACCTTCGACGCCGACGCGATCTATCACCGACGATCCCCCGTGTGGCCCGGACTCGTCTCGCTGTCGGCGGCCACCGGCGCCCACGTCGCGTTGCACGACGCCCGGGTCAGCGACTCCGGGCGATTGTCGCGCGGCGCCGAGACCACTGCGCTGGTCACCGTCACCGAGATCGGCGCGATGCGCGCGCAACTCCACCCGATCCGGCGGTGGGCGCACCTGGGCGCCGACACCGGGCGGCCGCTGCTCGATCCGCCCGACCCGAACCAGGCATGGACAGTCATGGCGCCCAGCGACTTCGGCGAGATGGAATTCGACGAGGTGACGCAGACACTGCACTGGACGCTCGCCGACGACGTCGGGGCAACGCTGGATGCGACGCTTCCCTACTCGGATGTGACCGCCCATGCCGTCGCGCGGCTGCGCCACCTGCCGGCACCGCGCCCGGGCACCCTCGTCGTCGGGCGACTGACGAACGGCACCGATCTGGCGGTGGAACCGATCAGCCTCATCCCGCCGACCGACGCGCCGGACGATGTCGTCGTCGATGCACTGCATTTCGCTCCCGCCGGACCGTCCGCCACCTCGGACCCACGCCCGGCCGGGACGAGCAGGGCAGCAATCCCCTCCTCCGCAGGCACCGCGCTGGTCGACTCATTGCAAGGACATCTGATCCGTGCCATCGAACGTGGCACGACGGGCCGCGATGCCGCGGTACGCAGCGAACTGGCACAGCTACTGACCTCGATGCGGGCTGCGGGTCTGACGCTGTTCGCACCACCCGCCGACGACGTGCCGACACCCGAACTGCTGCTGCGTACCTACGCGGTGACGCTGCAACTGCGCCGCCTGCGCTGATTCACCCGTCTCTCGGCACGCCGCACCGCCGGGAATCAGCAGGTCCGGGCGCGGGTGCGCAGCCAGCGGATTCCGTACCAGCCGAGCGCGCCCAACGCGGCCGCCACCCCGGTGTAGAACAGGATCGTCGTACCGAGCGCGGCACCGGCGAAGTAGCCGAGTAACACCACCGCCGACGCCCAACTCGCGGTGCCGACCACATCGGCCGCGGCGAACCGCCTGCGGTGCATACCGGTCATCCCCGCCACCGGCGGCACCACGGTGCGCACGAAACCGATCCAGCGGCCGGTTGCGACGGCGACGAAACCACCGGAGTCGACGTGGTCGCGGGCTCGTTGCCAGCGATGCTCGCCGATTCGGCGCCCGAAACCCGACGCCATCACGCGCGGTCCCGACCGTCGGCCGATCTCATATCCGGTGAGGTCACCGGCGATCGCGGCGATGATGGCCGCCGGGAGTAGACCACCGACATCGGTCGGGCCGACCGCCGCGGCGACACCTGCGGCCACCAGGACCGCCTCGCTGGGCATGATCAGTCCGACGACCAGCGTCGCGGTCTCCACGTAGACGACGCCGCAGGCCACCAGATAGACCGCCCACGATGGAACCGAGGCGATGAGGTCGACCAGCCGGTCGGCAAGCGTATGCACGTATCTCGCAGATCTGGGCGGTCAGTTCACCGAGACGTCGATCGGGTGGGTGGCGAGCAGCGGTATCGGCCACGGCTGGCGCCGCACGATGTCCGACCACACGTCGATCGTCGGCGGTGCCAGCACATCGCGCGGCAACGCCGAGGCCAGCATCCAGCTGCCCTGGTCGATCTCGTCGTCGAGCTGCCCGATACCCCAGCCGGCATAGCCGGCGAAGATGCGCACGCCGTCGAGAACGTCGGCGAAATCCTCGGGATCGGCATCGAGATCGACGAGGACGACCCGTCCGTCGATCGGCCGGAGCGCGCTGAAGCCACTGATGTCGGCCCCCGGCTTCACCACCCCCAGACACAGCGCGGCATCCTGCTTCACGGGACCGCCGACGAACAACGCGCGTGGCGACGCCGCCAGATCGGTCCACTGCGGCAGCAGATTGTGCACCGCGGTCTGACTCATCCGGTTCAGGACGACTCCGAGACTGCCCGCGTCATTGTGCTCGATGACATAAATGATCGACCGCGCAAAATTCGGGTCGAGTAGATCGGTGGCGGAGATCAGCGCGGTGCCTGCACGAACCCGTCGTGCCGAATCCTCCTGCCAGGCAGCGCCGGACGTGCGTCCACCACCACCGGTCCCCGCCGGATGTCCATCGTCGGCGCGGGAGTCGGGGGTCGGATCGTCTGCGTCTTCTGCTCCGGCCACACCTCCATCATGGCACGCCGCCCGAGCCGGATGTCGGTACTCTGGATCGGTGAGCACCACGCCTTCGGGCACGCATCTCCACTGGCGTTCCTTCGTCAGCTCAGTCCGGCATTCCCCCGGTCTCGGTCGTCTGCTCGCAGTACGTCTGACCAGCCAGGGCGCCGACGGTATCTTCCAAGCCGCCCTCGTCGGCGCCGTGCTGTTCAACCCCGAACGGCACGCCGACCCACTCGCCGTCGCCGGTGGCTTCGCGGTGCTGCTGCTGCCCTACTCACTGATCGGTCCGTTCGCCGGAGCCCTGCTCGACCACTGGGACCGCCGCAACGTGCTGCTGTACGCCAACCTGCTGCGCGCCGCGATCATCGGCATCGTCGCCATCTCGGTCGCCGCCGGTTCGCCGGATACGGTCGTGCTGATCAGTGCGCTCGCCGCGACCGGTGCGAGTCGATTCGTCGCGGCCGGCCTGTCCGCCGGACTTCCCCATGTCGCGGCGCGCGAGGCAATCGTCGGCATCAACGCCCTGTTCACCACTCTGGGCGGGGCGATGCTCAGCGTCGGGATCGGTGTCACCCTCGCGCTACGGACCGTCTTCGGCGATGACAACACCGGCAGTGCCCTGACCATGATCGCGGGTATCGTGATCGCGATCGTCGCCGGACTACTCGCGCACGGCTTCGGACAACTCGAACTCGGACCCGATGAACCCGACGATCCCGGCCGGTCTGCGCTACACGCGGTGTCGGTGGGTCTGCTGCACGGCGCCCGGGCGGTAGTGCGCTGCCGTCCGGTGGCAGGTGCATTGTCGGCGATCGGTGCACACCGGCTGGTGTTCGGCATGAACACACTGATGATCCTGGTCATGGCCCGGCACAGCGGCGCGGGCAACAACGGGGTCGACCAGCTCAGCGTCGTCGTCGGCTTCACCGCTGCGGGTGCCCTGATCGCCGCCATCCTGACCCCGATCTCGGTAGACCGCCTCGGCCGGCGGGCAACCCTGATGGGTGCGCTGATCGTCGGTGCGGCCGCCCAACTGACACTGCTGAGCTTCAACATGGCCGTCATCTGCGCGGCCGCCCTGGTCCTCGGGCTGATCGGTCAGATGGCCAAACTGTGCGGCGACGTCGCCATGCAACTCGACATCGACGACATGGTCCGCGGCCAGGTGTTCTCGGTGCAGGATGCCGTGTTCAACATCGCCTACGTCGGCGCGCTGACGATTGCCGCGCTGGCCGTCCCCACCGACGGCCGGGCCACCGGCCTGGTGGTGCTGGGCGTCGCGCTGTACCTGCTCGGTGTGGTCGTGGTGCGGTTCCTCCACACCACCGGCCCACGGCCGCCCGCCGACCTCCAGCCCACCGTGGAAACCGCCTGACCCGTCAGAACCTCGGGTCGCCGGGGCGTAGCGCCAGATCGGCTCGGCCGTCACCGTCGGTATCCACGAGCACCTGATCGTGCGCACCGTCGCCGTCGGAGTCGACGTACAACCGCCCGCCGAGCCGGCCGGTGACCGCCGGACCCACCAGTTCGGCTTCCGGCCGCCCATCACGATCGAGGTCCAGCGGCACACGTGGCGGTGGCGTCGGATGTGGTGATGTCGGATGTGGTGGCGGAGACGGCCGGGGTAGTCGCTCTGACAGGTCCCCGATCCCGGCGCGCGGCCGGTCCCACAACCCAGCCCCGGAATCCCCGAAGAAGGCCTCGCAAACACCGTCGTCGTCCAGGTCGAGCGCGCTCATGTCGGCCACCCCGTCAGCATCGATATCGACCATCGCATCATCGGCCCGGCCATCCCCGTCGAAGTCCAGCGCGACCGCCTCGCGCACACCGTCACCATCGATATCCAGGTCGGCAGCACTGTGCCACGTCGTCCTCGACCCGTCACCCGGGCCGAAGAAGTACTCGATCACCGGATCCATGTCCTATTCGACGCAGCGCAGCCGTTCCCGGTTCCATCCAGCCGTTCGCCCGATGGTTCGCCCGCAGTCGGAATCGAGTAGGTTCATGCCCTATGTACGTGAGCGAACTCGGCGAACAGTGGCACGCGGCCCGAGTCGAACCCGCCTTCGCTCATCTCGACTCGGCATCCGCGGGCAGATCATCCGATGCCGTCATCGAAGCGATCACCGCCCATCTGTGGCGTGAGTCCGAGCGCGGATCGTACGTCGCCGCCGACGAGCTCTCCGACGAAATCGCCAGTGACCGTAGGGATCTTGCTTCACTCGTGGGCCACACCGCCGACGAGATCGCCTTCCGGGAAAGCGCCCGCGCATCCCTGCGCGCCCTGCTGACCCACTGGAGTCTGCCGGTCGCCTCCACAGTGTGGGTAGCCAAGAACGAATTCGGGCCGAACCTCGTCGAATTCGAGCGCCGTGGCTACGCCGTGCGGGTGATGCCCGACGGCGACATCTACGGTCACGTCGACACCGACGCGCTGGAGAACATGCTGCAGTTCGAGCAGCCCGACTTCATCCACATCTGCCACATCGGCTCGATGTCGGGGGTCGTGCAGCCGGTCACCCGGATCGTCGAGATCGCCCACCAGGTCGGCGTGCCCGTCGTCGTGGACATGGCCCAGTCGGTTGGGCACGTCCCCACCGTCACCGGCGCCGACATCATCTACGGCACCAGCCGCAAGTGGCTGACCGGCCCGCGTGGCGTCGGATTCGTCGGCGTCCGGCGTGATGCCCTGCGACATGTCGAGATCGACAGTTCCGAAGCCTTCATCGCCGGCCGACTGGGCCTGGGTGTGGCGGTGTCGGAGGTGCACGCGACCGGACAGCAGCGTGTCTTCCGGGAACTCGCCAAGGTCGGACAGGCCACCCGTGAACGTCTGCACGGCATCGCCAGCTGGGAGGTGCTCGAGCCGATCGACGAACCGTCGGCGATCGTCACCCTGGCTCCGCCACCGGGCTGGCAGCCGAGTGACGTCGCCGCCGCACGTGACAAACTCCTCGGCCTGGGCATCCTCGTCACGGCAGCCGATTCCTGGCGTGCCCCGCTGGCCGGTGAAGGATCTGTCCTGCGGCTGAGTCCCCATCTTGACCTGCGTCGCGACGACCTCGACCGGGTTGCCGATGCCCTACGCACCATGGGCTACTGAGCCCCGTCGTCACGCCTGACACCGGGGCCGACTACCGTCGCGCGACCTCGGCCACGATCTGTTCCACAGCCGGACGAGCACGCTCGGCATCGGCGACCACCAACCCGAGGCGGGTACGCCGGTCCAGGATGTCGTCGGCATCCAGCGCCCCTTCGTGGGTGAGCGCGAACTCCACCTCTGCTCGCAGCACGTCGATGCCGGGTGCCAGCGGCTGCCCCGGGTCGACGACCTCGGCGGCGTCGAGGACCGCCTGCGCCTCCGCCCCGAATCGCGCGACCAAAGACGGGTATTGGGCGAGCAGCACATCCGATTGCTCGGCGCCCACCGCCCCGACCAGCGGAATCGAGGTGGTGACACAGCGACCCGCAGTCAGTCCGGCGGCCCGGACCGCGGTGTCGACGGCGTCCTGGGCGAGGCGCCGATATGTGGTCAGCTTCCCGCCGACCGCGCTGATCAGCGTGCCGTCGGTGATCTGCACCTGATGCTTACGGGACAGGTCGGCGAGGGCGCCGTCCTCGCCGGGTCGGCCACCCACGTCGATGAGGGGACGCAGACCCGCGAAGGTGCCCAGCACGTCGGCCCGCGTAACCGGCCGGGCCAGCCCGACGTTGATCGCGTCGAGGAGAAAATCGATCTCGGTGTCGTCGGGTTGCGGGGCGTCGACGATCGGTCCGTTCTCGGCGACGTCGGTGAGGCCGACGTACACGCGGCCGAGTTGGGCGGGCAACGCGAAGACGAAGCGGGACAGCGACCCGTCCACCGGCACGGTCAGCGCGCCGGTCGGATGCCCGAAGGTGGCCGCATCGAAGACGAGATGCGTTCCGCGACTTGGTTGTAATGCCAGATTGGGATCGACCTGCGGCGCCCAGACGCCGGTCGCGTTGATCACCGCGCGGGCGGCGACCTCCAGCCGTTCCCCGCTACGCAGATCGGTCAGGGTGGCGCCGCGACCGTCCACCGCGGTGGCCCGGGTGTACGTGCAGATCGTCGCGCCGTAGGCGGCTGCGGTCCGGGCCACGCCGACGACGAGTCGCGCGTCGTCGACGAGCTGTCCGTCGGTGTTGGCCACTCCACCGCGAAGGCCGTCGCGCCGCACCGTCGGACAGTGTCCGAGCACTTCCAGCGCCGCCATCTGCATCGGCGGCGCCAGCAGCTGCGGTGATGTCCGGGCGGTCCGCCGCAGTACGTCACCGGCCCGAAAACCCATCCGGATGAGGCTGATCGGTCGTCGGGGACCGACGTCGGGAACGATCTGGCGCAATGGGCGGATC
Organism: Gordonia heveisoli; assembly: GCF_030315745.1. Classification (GTDB taxonomy): domain Bacteria; phylum Actinomycetota; class Actinomycetes; order Mycobacteriales; family Mycobacteriaceae; genus Gordonia. Next base: position 159,297 of record NZ_JASXSH010000006.1, read on the forward strand.
AGGTGCGGGGCGATGGTGGTCATCAGGTGATGGCGTTCGACGGCACTCTCGCGCGCGATCCGCAGGTCGCCCTGGGCCAGATACCGCAACCCGCCGTGTACGAGTTTGCTGCTCCATCGCGACGTACCCGACGCCAGGTCGCCGCGATCGACGAGGGCGACGCGCAACCCCCGCGATGCCGCATCCAAAGCCGCTCCGGCACCGGTGATTCCGCCACCGATAACCAGCACATCGAGGGGTTCGGTAGCCGAGCCCAGCCGTTCGAGTCCGTCGAGTCGCGTCTGCGCCGACAAGATGGCCATCAGGCGAGCCTGTCCCCCGCGCCCGGACGCAGATAGCCGACGAGCAGGCGATACAGCTCGGCCTTCCAGTCGTCGGCGAGGATGTCGTCGAAGAGGACACCCGATTGCAGGAAGGACTGGGCGATCAGCATGACCATCGCGGCCTGTTTCTTGGCATCGCCCGCCCGCGCCCGGCCGTGCTCCTGCGCCTGCGCGATCAGATCGGCCAGCACCGCGAGTACACCCTGCTGGGAGGTGCCCAGGCGGTCGAACACGTAGGGCGCCATGAATTCTCGTCGGCCGGTCCAGAGCACCTGCATCAGCTCGTTCTCGCGGAGTGCGGCCACGCAGTGCACCACGATCTGCGGTAGATCGTCGATGACCACGACGCCCCGGTCGCTCATCCCGGTGGTCCGTTCGACGGTGCCGAGTACCTCGCGCGTCAGCAGCGCCCGGAAGATCTCGTTGATGTCCGGCCAACGGCGATAGACCGTCGGCCGGCTGAATCCGGCTTCGCGGGCGACCTCGGATACCGTCACTTTGGCGCCGTTGCCTCGAATGAGGCATCGGCGAGCGGCGTCCAGAACGAGATCCCCGATCTCCTCGTTACGGATTGGCATGATGTGTAACACTGTAGCGCATGAAGCCCGGGCCAGACGGCCATTTCGAATCCACCGGCCCCGCCACGGTGACCCTGCTGGTCAATCCGTTCTCCCGGCACGGCACCGGCCGTCGCGTCGGCGATGAAGCCGAAGAAGTGTTTCGCCGCAACGGAATTGACGTCAAGAAGCTGGTCGGCGCGAATGCCGACGAGGCGGCCCGGATGGCTGCCGACGCCGCTGCCGACGCCAACGACGCCCTCGTCGTGGTCGGCGGCGACGGCACTGTGCGTCTCGCCGTCCAGGCCGCGTACGGAACCGGGAAACCCCTCGCCATCATTCCCGCGGGCAGCGGTAACGACGTCGCGCGCAATCTCGGCATCCCGGTCGACGACGTGGCAGGCGCGGTCGCCGCGGCCATCCACGGCCACCGGCGCACCATCGACATCGGCCGGCTGACCTTCCCCGACGGCCGGTCCGAGTTGTTCACCACGATCGCCGCGACCGGCTTCGACGCCGAGGTCACCGCACGTGCCATCGACATGCGTTGGCCGCGTGGACAATCCCGTTACACCATCGCCGCCCTGCGGGAGCTGATCCGGCTTCGCTCACGGCACTACCAGGTACGCGTCGACGACGAGCAGTTCGAACACGACCTCGTCTTCGCCGCCATCGGCAACACCAATTCCTACGGCGGCGGCATGCTGATCACCCCGGCCGCCGATGTGTCCGACGGGTTGCTCGACATCACCCTCGCGGTCCGGCCCTCACGCTTCGCCCGAATGACCCTCGCCCGCGTCTTCCCCAAGGTCTTCACCGGCGCACACGTCCACCACCCGATGGTGCACACGCTGCGCGGGCGAGAGATCGAACTGTACTGCGACCCGCCCGCCCGGGTCTCGGTCGACGGCGATCTGGTCGGGCTGCTCCCGATCACCATCGACGTGCTCCCGGCGTCCATGGACTTCTTCGTCCCCGCCGGCGCCGATCCGGGCCGGACCCCGACAACCTAGGCCCGCGAGAACCAGTCAGACCCACGTCAACCGGTCAGGCCCACGTCAACCGGTCAGGCGCCGCGGGCCGCCCACCATTCCCGTAGGGCCTCCTCGGCCTCCTCCCGGCTGAGCGGGCCACGGTCGAGACGCAACTCCTTGAGATGCTTCCAGGCCTCGCCGACCAGCGGACCCGGCGGCAGGCCGAGCAGTTCCATGATGGCGTTGCCGTCGAGGTCGGGCCGGACGCGATCGAGATCCTCGGCGGCCTGCAGCTCGCCGATCCGCTGCTCGAGGTCGTCGTAGTTCTGCTGCAGCCGGCGCGCCCGCCTCTTGTTGCGCGTCGTGCAGTCGGCACGCACGAGTTTGTGCAGCCGGTCGAGCAGGGGACCGGCATCGGTGACGTAGCGCCGCACCGCCGAATCGGTCCAGGCGCCGTCACCATAACCGTGAAACCGCAGATGCAGGTACACCAGATCGGCGACCTCGGACACGATCGCCTTCGGATACTTCAGCGCCCGCATCCGTTTGCGGACCATCTTCGCACCCACCACCTCGTGGTGATGAAAGCTGACCCCGCCGCCGCCCTCATGGCGACGTGTCGCCGGTTTGCCGATGTCGTGCAGCAGCGCCGCCCAGCGCAACACCAGGTCGGGGTCGGATTCCTCCAGGTCGATCGCCTGCCGCAGCACCGTCAGCGAATGCTGGTACACGTCCTTGTGCTGATGATGCTCGTCGATGGTGAGCCTCATACCCGGGATCTCGGGCAGGATCCGATCCGCCAGCCCGGTCTCGACCAGCGCGTCGATCGCCTCGATCGGATGCTGGCCGCAGATCAGCTTGTCGAGTTCGGCGCGGACCCGCTCGGCGGTGATCCGGTCGATCTCGTCGGCCATCGAGCTGATCGCCTCGACGACGCGGGGCACAGGTCGGAAACCCAGCTGGGAGATGAAGCGCACGGCACGCAGCATCCGCAGCGGGTCGTCGTTGAAGGAATCCTCCGGTGCACCCGGGGTATCGATGACGCCGGCCAGCAGAGCGGTGATTCCATCCAGCGGATCACAGAATTCCGCGGCACCGGTACGACCGACGCGGACGGCCATCGCGTTGATGGTGAAGTCGCGGCGGATCAGGTCGCCGTCGAGCGTGTCCCCGAAGGTCACCTCGGGATTGCGGCCGACACGGTCATAGCTGTCGGCGCGATAGGTGGTGATCTCGATGAGATGCTCGCCCTTGCGCAGACCGACGGTGCCGAAGTCGATGCCGACATCCCACACCGCGTCCGCCCACCCCGCGATGAGTTCGGTGATCTGTTCGGGGCGGGCGTCGGTGGTGAAGTCCAGGTCGTTGCCGAGCCGGCCGAGCACCGCGTCGCGCACCGAACCGCCGACGAGGTACAGCTCGTGCCCGGCGTCCTCGAACAGGGCGCCCAGCGGCGCGAGGACGTCGTCGAGTGCGTGCAGCGCGACCGCGGCGGCGGCCAGCAAGCGGGTACGACGATCGGGCGGAGTGTCTGTCACGGCATGTCACCCTACCGCCGCGGTGGCCGCAGCCGGTGTCCAGTTCACACCCGCGACTCACCGCCCGAGGACTCCGGGCAAACTGCAGGTGACCAGCCGCTAGCATCGTGAAGGTGTCCACCAATTCCTCGACCAATCCTTCAGACGTCGCCGGCGACGTCTCGTCGGCCGGTCCGCATGAGGGTGGACAGCATTCCGGGCAACCGTCTCCGACCGGTGGCCGACGCAACCGGCGTGGTCGTCGGCGCCGAGGTCGTCGCAGGTCAGAGGGGGCATCAGCGGCAGTAGCCGGTTCCGATCAGGCGGCCGTGGAGCCGTCCGCCGGCCCGACCCCCAACGACATGGCCCACGCCCGCAAGCCCGGGACGGGTAAGTCGGTGAAGAAGCCGTCGGGACCCAAACCCGGTCCGCGGCCGGGTCCCCGGCAGCAGGCCCCGAAGTCGGCCGCCGCGCCGGACACACTGTCCGCACATACCGACGACGACGGGCCGGTGGCCCCCGATCGGGCGCGCGCTCGGGTGACAGCGCCCAAACCGTCGGATCTGGTGTCGGTGACCGCGACCATCACCAAGACCGGACTGGCCCAGCCGGCCAAACCCACCGGGAAGAACCGGCGTCGCCCACCACGTCCGGAGCGGCCCGGTGGTGAACGGCTGCGCACGGTGCGCGAAACCTCGGCCGGCGGATTGGTGATCTCCGATCTCGGGCTGCCGGTCGACGACCTCGCCGCCGCCCTCATCGGGCGGGTCGATCGTCGGGGCCGGATGATGTGGTCGCTGCCCAAGGGTCACATCGAGACGGGGGAGACCGCCGAGCAGACCGCGATCCGCGAGGTCGCCGAGGAGACCGGCATCCAGGGCACGGTCGTCGCGCCGCTGGGCAAGATCGACTATTGGTTCGTCAGTGAGGGTCGTCGGATCCACAAGACGGTGCACCACTATCTCCTCCGCAGCATCGGCGGTGAGCTGTCCGACGACGACTACGAGGTCACCGAAGTGGCGTGGGTGCCGCTACACGAACTGCCCCGCAGGCTCACGTACTCTGACGAACGGCGATTGGCCCGGATGGCCCGCGGCGTGATCGCCGATCTCGCCGCCGATCCGCATCGCCTCGCGGAATCCGAGGCGATGAGCATTCGCACCGAACCCAACGCGTATGAGAAAGCCGCAGCCGCGCGCAATGAGCGCCGCAACGAGACGCCGCCCCCGGCGCGATCTCGTCGGCGTCGGCGTCGGCCCCGACGGCCCGCGGGCGGTGGCTCGGCAACCGGTGATGCCTGACCGCCGCCGGGTCGGTCGTCGGCTCGCCGCGGTGATGGCGTCGGTGGTGTTGACGCTGCTGCTCGCGTCACCGGGAATGACCACCGCCGCCCCCGAGACGACCCCCGGGACCACCGCCCCGGACACCACACCGGCCGCACGTTTCGCGACGATCACCATCGATTCGATGACGCCGTCGATCGTCACCAGCACGAGCACGCCCCGCGTGGTTCTCACCGGTCAGGTACGCAACACCGGCGACCGCACCATCCACGACCTGACGATCCGCCTCGAACGTGGTGACGCGGTGACCTCGGCGGCCGGGCTGCGCACCAGCCTGACCGAGGAGCATCCGCCGGTCGCGATCGCCGCACCGTTTCGCGAACTGACCGCCGAACTCGCGCCGGGCGCACAGGTCGGATTCCGGATCGATCTGCCGTTGTCGGGGGCCGACCGATCGGGCACCCCCGGACTGGAGATCTCCCGCCCCGGCGTCTATCCCGTCCAGGTGAACGTCAACGGGATACCGGATTACGGCTCCACCGCGCAGGTCGCCGGCTCCCGCACGCTGTTGCCGGTGCTGTCCCTCCCGCCGGACGCCACCCGCGCCGACGGCTACGAGGGCACCGATGCCGAACGCACCGGCGACGGGATTCCCGGGCTCGGACGTGACGGCTCGGTGTCGCCGAACCTGAGCAGTCCGGCACGGATGACCCTGCTGTACCCGCTGGCCGCACCGCCGCAGCTGTCGCCGGGTATCCCCGGCGGCAACACCCAGCCGGTTCGCCTGGCCAACGAGAACATGGCCCGGTCGCTGTCACCCGGTGGCCGCCTGCACAATCTGCTGACCGCACTCGACGGCGCCGACAGCTCGAGCTCGACCAAGGTGACCGAGGGACTCTGTCTGGCCATCGACCCGGATCTGCTCGTCACCGTTCGCGCCATGTCGCTGGGCTATGAGGTCTCCGACGATCCCGGCAATCCCGAGTCGGGCACCTACGACGGCACCGGGGTGGACGCGGCCGGCGACTGGCTGTCCACCCTCCGCCGGATCGCGGCCAATCTGTGCGTCGTGGCGCTGCCCTTCGCCCAGGCCGACCTGAACTCGCTGGCGCAGATCGACAGCCCGGGCCTGAGCATGGCCGCGCTCACCGCCCCGGCGGACGTGGTGGATGCGATCCTCGGCGTCCGCAGCGTCCGCAACCTCACCATCCCGGCACTCGGGGCCATCGACGATGCCGGCGCCAAGGTGCTGACCGACAGTCGGGTGACCTCGGTGGCACTCACCGCCGGTTCCGTCGACCCGACGCGCAGTCCGTCGCCGTCGGGGATGTATCAGGTCGGCGCTCTGGGGGTGCAGACCTACGACGCCCCGATCACCGCGGCCTTCGGCGGGCTGGGCACTGCCCCGTCCACCCCCGCCATCACCCCCGTCGGGCAACGCGTCGATCTGTCCGCCGAGTCACCACTGAGCCGTCGGCAGGCCGCACTCGCGGCGATGGCCTATCCCGCCATCGCCGCCCCGCCCGCCGACTCCGGACGCCGCGAGCCCACCTCGACACCCGACTCACCGCGGGTCGGCCGCAGTGAACTGCTCATGCCGCCGACCTACTGGTCGCCGACCACCGACGACGCGAGCGCACTGTTCACCACGGCCCGGCTTCTGCTGTCCTCGGGCGCGGCGGTCGCCACCCCGCTGTCGACGCTGGTCAACGAGCTGCCCGGGGCATCGACCTCGGCCAGGTTTGTACGCCCACCGGGAGTGACGTCACTCGAGCGGACCGGTTCTGTCCTCGATCCGGTCACCACCCGCGCCATCGCCGACGCCACGGAGGTGAGCTGGCAGCTGCAGGGTTCACTGGTCCGGTCGGCGGATGTCGCCGCCACCCCCGAGCGTTACCTGTCACCGTTGCGCGAGGATCTGCTGCGCGCCATCCGCAGCCCGGACCAGGCGGGTGCCGCGGTCCGGGCCGAACTCACCGCCGAGCAGCGGACACGAGTCCGAGCGGTCGGGTCGACGCTCGGCCGGATGCGGTCGCAGGTGACCATTCTCGACCCCGGTGCCCGCTACACCCTCGCGTCCGAACGCAGTCCGATCCTGCTCGTCGTCCGCAACGGCCTGGAACTGCCCGTCCGGGTAAAGATCACCGCCGCGGCACCGGCCGAACTCGACATCGGCGATCTCGGTGTCATCGAGATCCCGGCGAACGGCACCCGCCAGATCCAGTTGCCAACGCATGCGAACTCGTCAGAGGCGCTGACCGTCAAGATCACCCTGACGACGACGACCGGCCTGTCACTGGGGGAGCCGATAGCGCTGTCGTTGCGGTCCAACGCCTACGGTAAGCCGCTGTTCATCATCACCATCATCGCGGCCGCCGCACTGGTCCTGCTGACCGCGCGCCGGTTGTGGCATCGATTCCGCGGTCAGCCCGATCCGGCCGACGCCGATCGTCCCGAACCCGATGAGCTGGAACGACTGCTCGCGGGGAGCAGCTACCAGACGCGCCGCCGTACCCTGCAGCACGAGGAGACAGACTCCGACGAATACGGTGATCCACAAGCCGTGCATCACAATGGTGAAGCAGGTCCACGGTCAGATCGGACAGAACGGGAACAGGGACAGCAGGAATGAGTCAGCCGCCACGAGGCCAACGGCCACCCGGCACGGCGATCGACCTCAAAGAGGGCGACTCGTCGACCGGTCTGGCACGTGACTCGGATGCGAGCATCCTGCGGACCAGCGGCTCCATCGCGCTGGCCACCCTGACGAGCCGTATCACCGGCTTCATTCGCACCGTGCTGGTGCTGGCGATGCTCGGCCCGGCGATCTCGTCGGCCTTCCAGGCGGCCTATGTGCTGCCGAACATGATCGCCGAAGTCGTGCTGGGTGCGGTGCTGACGGCCATCGTCATCCCGGTGCTGGTGCGGGCCGAGGCCGAGGACGACGACGGTGGTGCCGGTTTCATCAACCGGATCTTCACTCTGACGGTGACGGTGCTCGGCGCCGCCACGATCATCGCGCTGATCGCGGCCCCACTGCTGACCCTGCTCAACGTCGGCGACGGCGAGGTCAACCGACCACTCACCACGGCGCTGGCCTATCTGCTGCTGCCGGAGATCCTGTTCTACGGCCTGTCCGCCCTGTTCATCGCGATCCTCAACATGAAGGGGTTGTTCAAACCGGGTGCCTGGGCGCCGGTGCTGAACAACATCGTGCAGATCGTCACGCTGGTGCTGTACTTCGTGATGCCCGGCGAGATCACCTTGAATCCGGTGCGGATGACCAATCCGCAGCTGCTGGTTCTCGGTATCGGCACCACCCTGGGCGTGGTGTTGCAGGCCGGCGTCCTGCTGCCGTATCTGAAGCGGGCCGGGGTGCGCCTGCAGTGGCGTTTCGGCATCGACGACCGGCTGCGGCGTTTCGGCACGATGGCCCTGGCGATCGTCATCTACGTGGCGATCCTGCAGGTCGGCCTGGTGATCACCTACCGCATCGCGTCGTCGGCCACCGACTCCGGCATCAGCGTGTATGCCACCCACTGGCAGTTGCTGCAGCTGCCCTACGGCGTCCTCGGCGTCACCATCCTGACCGCGATCATGCCTCGCCTGTCCCGCAACGCGGCCGCCGACGATACGCAGTCGGTCGTCGACGACCTGTCGCTGGCGACCCGTCTGACGATGGTGGCGCTGGTGCCGACGGTCGCCTACATGACGTTCTTCGGTCCGGCGCTTGGTGTCGCGATCTTCAACTTCGGCAAGTTCGGCGAACAGGATGCCGGGCAACTCGGCTCGGTGCTGGCCTGGGGTGCGTTCACCCTGATCCCGTACGCGATGACGCTGGTGCAGCTGCGGGTGTTCTATGCCCGCGAGGACGCCTGGACTCCGACGCTGATGGTGCTGGGCATCACCGTGATCAAGGTGGTCTCCTCGTATCTGGGACCGGTCTTGTTCGACGATCCCGATCTGGTGGTGCGCTGGCTCGCACTGTCGAATGGACTCGGCTATCTCGTCGGCGCCGTCGTCGGCCATTACCTGCTGCGCAACAAGCTGCACAACGCGCATCTGGTCGACGTCAAACGCACCACCATCGTCTCGATCGCGGTGTCGGTGGGGGTCGCGCTGGCGGTCTGGGCGATCGCCACCTGGTCCGGACTGGACGGGCTGGTCGGCGAATTCGGCAAGGTCGGCTCGATCGTGTACCTCGGCCTGACCGCCGCGGTGGTGCTCGGTGTCACCTATGCGCTGCTCGCCGCGGCCAAGGTGCCCGACGTGGTCGCGATCGGCAACGCGGTGCGCCGCGTGCTCGGCCGGTTCATCCCGGCGCTCGCCCCGCCGCCGTCGCCGCAGTCGGAGAGTTCCCCGACGATCACGGTTCAGTTTCCGCGGATCACCGCCGACGAATCCCTCCCGTACTCTGGTCAGGTACAGCTCGTGCGCCGCTTCGATCGGGGCACGGCTACCTGGCAGTCGTATTCCGTGCATTCCGGTGGCGTCACCGGCAACCGGGATGCACCGCGCCTGCAACCCGCTCCGCCCCCGGCTGGAGCACCCCGTGACATCAGGTATCGGCGGAAAGGAGTCCGGCACGTGAGTGACAGCGATGTCGGCACCACTGCTCCCCGCGACGCCGAGCAGCCCGCATCCGCGCCCGAACCCGAGAACACCTCGGCGGCAACGCAAGCGGGTCGCCCGACCGAGCAGGTCAACGCATCCCGGCCCCGTGGCCCGCGCCTGGTGCCGGGTGCGGCGGTGGCCGGCGGGCGGTATCGATTGCTGGATCACCACGGGGGTACCCGTGGCCTACAGTTCTGGCGCGCCCTCGACGTCAATCTGGACCGGCAGGTCGCACTGACCTTCGTCGACGCGGAGCAGCTCGCGCCGCCGCTGGAACACGGCGCGGAGGTCAAGGCCACCGATCACGGCCCGCAGGCGGTGCTGTCGCGGACACTTCAGCTCGGGCAGCTCAGCTCGGCCGGTGTGGCCCGCGTCCTCGACGTGGTCCGCGGGTCGTCGGGTGGCATCGTCGTGACCGAATGGGTCAACGGTTCATCCCTCGCCGACGTGGCCCGGGCCGAGCCGTCCGCGATCGGGGCCGCGCGTGCCGTCCGGTCGCTCGCGGCCGCGGCCGAGATGGCACACCGTGCGGGCGGCGCACTGTCGATCGATCATCCCGACCGTATCCGCATCAGCAACGACGGAAACGCGGTACTCGCCTTCCCCGGGACCCTCGCCGGTGACGACCGTGCCTCGGACGTCCGCGGACTGGGTGCCGTGCTGTATGCGCTGCTGCTCGAACGCTGGCCCCTCGACGCCGAGACCGGTCACCAGCTGGTGACCACTGCCGCCACCCGCACGCCGGTCGGCGGTCTCGCCATCGCCGATCCTGGCCGCGACGGTGCACCGGTGGAACCGCGTGAGGTCGACGCCGAGATCCCCTTCGAGATCTCTGCGGTCGCCGCGCGCGCCCTCGACGGCAGCAAGGGCATCCGGACCGCCGCGACCGTGCAGCATGTGCTCGATCAGGCGACGGTCCTCGATCTGCAGACCGACATGCTGCCCGCCATCACCGACGTCGACGGGCCGGCACCGGTACGGGCCACCCCGACCAAGACCCGAACAGCCACCAGCGGGGCAGGCACGACCGGGGACGCCGATGACGAGACGCCGCGCAGGCGCAACATCGGGCTGCTCGTGGGCATCGCGATGCTTGTGCTGTTCCTGATCATCGCGGTGATCGTGTGGGCGTCGGGGATGTTCAAATCGGAGGACCCGGCGACTGATCTCAACTCGCTGCTCACCACCACCTCGGCGCCGCCCGCAGCGGGTGCAACCCCGGCGCCGGCACCGGTGACCGGAGCCGACATCACCCTGACGGCAGTGCGCCTGGTCGACTTCTCCGGGCAGAGCGGTGACAGTTCGGCGACGGTGCGCAACGTGCTCGCCGGGACTGGTTCGCCGTGGCAGTCGGATTCCTATTTCGGCCCGAATTTCGCGGGCCTGAAGAAGGGCCTGGGATTGTCCTTCGACCTCGGCGATCCGCAGTCGGTCACGTCGGTGACCGTCCGCACCCCGTCTCCAGGCTTCAAGGTGTCGGTGCGGACCTCGCCTACCGCACAGCCGACCAATCTGGACCAGACCACCGAGATCGGCTCTGGCAGAATCGATCAGCAGTCGACGACGCTGCGAATCAGCGGCTCCCCGCAAGCCCAGCACATTCTGCTGTGGATCACTGAACCGCCCGCGGTCGGCGGCGGTTACCGGGTGGCGATCAACCAGGTCAGCATGACCAACTGAACCACCCCCGGGCTTCTTGTCAGCCGGGCGGATTGCCCGGGGCAAACCTCTGCTGCAATCGACCGAGGGTGTCTCCGCTGGGATCCACCAGCAACTCGACGATCTCCCGATATCCGATCGCCCGTGGATGGGCCGGCATGCCGTGCGCACCACCCGGAATCACCAGCATCTCGACCGGGGCTCCCGCTCGCCGCGCGACGGTGACGTAGCTGCGTGACCAGGCGATCGGCACCAGCCGGTCGCGGTCGCCGTGCACCACGATCACCGGCATCAGCGGATCGATGGTCGCCGCCGGGTCGACCTGCCGGTAGCGGTCGGCCACCTCGTCGGGGGTGCCACCGAGGATGTTGACGATCCGGTCGTTACCGTCCCGCACCGCATGCACCAGGTCCAGCGGACCCGAGATGGCGACGATCCGGGCTGGGCGAAACCGCGGCCTTCCACCGATATCGTTGGGCGCCAACCTATTTCGGGTTCCCGCCCAGGCCGCGAGCTGCGCCCCGGAGCTGTGGCCGACCAGCGTTGCCCGGTCGATGTCGAGTTGCGGATGGGTGCTGCGCAAGGAGCTGACCGCGTCGAGGGCGTCGGCGACGTCGGTGAAGGTCGTCGGCCAGCCGCCACCGGTGCCGATCCGGCGGAACTCGATGTTGTAGACGGCAACTCCGCGGCGGGCCAGGTCGGTCGCGAGATGGCGCAGGTCGTTCAGGTCGATATCCGATCGCCACGATCCACCGTGGATGAGGAGGACCAGCGGCACCGTCGCCACTGCGTGATCTCCTACCGGCAGATAGAGATCCGCGAAGTTCTGCACCGGATCGGCGACCCCGCGGGTCGGATAGGCGACGCGGGTGGTGGTGAATCGTCGGGGTCCCGACGGGATGGGGGCAGGCACCGCGACCGGGGTGATGGTCTGCGACGACGCCGACCCAGAGATCGGGGTGGCGACCGCGGATGGGGGAGTGGCCTCCGGTCGCGGCGAGGTGCCGCAGGCCGTCGTGACGGCCAGAACTGCGACGACACCGGCGAGTGCCCCTCGTTTGCCGGCCGTCGCAGTCATAGTGGTGCCCAGTTTACTGGCGCCGGACCGTTATTCCGCGGTCCGGCCCGCGGCGCATTTCACACCCGCCGCGGGCGGCGCATCCACTACCGGCGTCAGCCGATCGGTCGATTGCTGGGCACGCTGATCCAACTCGGCTGGGCCGGATCGATCAGGACGTGTTCTGGCTTGAGTCCGCTGTCGCGGCTGACCGGCCCGAAGCTGACCGCCCGCGGTGCATTAAAGGCATACACGCTGACACGGAGCCGGTGGCCCGGTGCCAGCAGTGCGTCGGTACCCAGGGCCCCGATGTCGAGGAACTGCGTCGCACCGGGTTTCACCATGTCGCGGTTGAATGCGTCGAGTGCATAGATCGGATCGGTGACATCCCCGTTGGGTGCGTAACTCGACAGCGCCGGGACGACCTGATTGCGGATGGAGACGGTCATGGTCCCGGTGGTCAGGACGCGGGACGCACCGTCCGGTGCGACGTCGCTGACGACGGCGGCGTAGAAGCCGTCGGTCGCGTCGACCTGGGTGCGCAGGTGGACGTTGATCGGTCCGTTGATCGACGTCGCCTGCCGCACCGGCCGGGAGGTGAAGGTCAGTGCACCGCGTTCGGCGATCCGATTGTCGTTGCTGCAGAAGTCGAATGAGCTCAGGAAGCCGATCTGGTCGCGGTTGGTGTCACCGGAGCAGAGGGTGGTGATTCCCGGGGCAACGGTCCACTTGGCGCGCTGGGTGGGTGCGCCACCGGTCAGCGATCCGTCCCGCACCGAGGTGGGGGAGGTACCGCTGCGCCGGGAGTTGAGGTACAGGCGGCGGTGCTGCTGATCCGCGCGCGGGAAGGTGTTCGATTGCACCCAGCGTCCGCCCTGCTGGTGGCTGGTGGCCGACGGGTATTCGTCGATGCGGTTGCGGACACCCTTGATCCACTTGTCGAACCAGGCGCGTTGCAGGACACTCATTGACGGCGGCTGTCCGGCGACGCCCCGCATGTCCCAGCCGTTGGTCATGTGCTGGCCGGTGCTCATGATCAGCTTCTTCTGGGCCGCAGGCACGCTCTTGAGCTGATCGAGGGTCCGCCACTCCATGTTGGTGAACAGGTCCTGCCAGCCGCCCACGACGAAGGTGGGCACCGTGACGGCGGCCGCGTCGGTGGTCAGCGCTCGACGATATGCCGAATCCAGTTGCACGATCTGTTTGGTACGGCCGTCCAGCGACCGGACACTCGGTGCGGTCAGCCCCTGGAGGAACTCTCGGACGAAGACCGCCGGGTTCTGCAACCGATCGCGCAACCACACCGGATCGAACTGTCCGCGAAGGAGACTCGGCAGGTCGGGCATCAGTTTGGTCGTGTTCACGGCGAACAGCCACAGCGCGAGGAAGCCCGCGCCGTATCCCGATCCGGGAGCGACGACGTCGGCGACGATGTCGGTCATCGGTGCGGCCGGGAAGATCGCCTTGAGACCCTTCGGGTGCTTCGAGGCCGCCTGCAGTTGGTTGATCGCCGAGTATGAATAGCCCGACATCCCCAGATCACCGTTGGAGTAGGGGCGGGTGCGTGCCCACTCCAGCACCTCGAGCGTGTCCTTCTGTTCACGCGGTCCGAAGACATCCCAAACACCTTGCGATGCACCGGTTCCACGGACGTCGACGACGACCTGGGTATAGCCGCTGCGGATCAACTGGGGGTCGACGGCGAAGACGCTGGGCAGTCCGCCGTTGGCGACCTTGAGTAGCCGTTCGGTACCCGATATCGGGGTGCCACTCAGGTTGATGCCGGCCAGCAGATCGAAGGCCGGCTTCGACAGACCGGGCACATTCGACCCGATGGTCGCCACCATGCTGACCAGCTTGCTGTACGGCGTCATGTTGACGATGACGGGATTCTTGGCGCGTGCCGGCCGACCGGCCGGCCCGGTCCGCCGGGCGATAGACGTCGGCGCGCAGGACGGTGCCGTCGGACATCCGGATCGGCACACTCGCGGTCACCGACACGCCCGCATACTTCTGCTTCGGCGCGTTGTAGGTCTTGGTCCACTGGATCGGGTTCAGCCCGATCGGTGCAGCCTGCGCGGGGGAGACCCCGCCACTCAGTGCCACCACTGAGACCAGCACAGCCAGCACTGTGCCCCGCCGCCACAAATTCGACATCCTGCCCCCAACTCGGCCTGACATCGGTGCGCCGCTCGTCTATCCCCCCGACGCACCGATGTGATGAGCGCCGATCAACCCCGGTCGGGTGATCAGCGCCATAATCCTCTTACTGGCTAGTAGGGAAGTCAAGACCCGATCTCACCTGGAGTTCAACTCACCAACCGGACATCGTGGCGTGAATTGCGACAATCTAGGCAACCCACCACGTCGACGGTCTAGTCCGTCGATTCGCCCTGCTCGGCGTCGCGACGACGTTGTGCTTCCTGCTCACGTGCGATCCGGCGCTGTTCCTCGGCGCGGTCGCGTAGTTGCTGCAAGAACTCCCGGTCTGCCTCGGGATCGGCGGGCACATATCGTCCGGGCCGGTCGTACTCAGGAAACTCCGCGCCGTTGCGCGTCCGAGGCCGCGGTGCGTCGTCGGCCGTCGGCCGTCCGATGGCCAGCCACAGCAGTGCACCGACCAGTGGCACCAGCACCACCAGGATGATCCAGCCGAACTTCGGCAACCCGCGTACCGACGATTCGTCGGTGTTGATGATGTCGATCAACGCGATGACCAAGACGGCAAGCATGATCAGCCCGAAATATGGCATTCGTTCCCCCCGACCGCAATTTACTTGAGCGAATACTCATCCGCACTATATGCGACTCGGAATACTCGTGCTGTCTGGGCCGCGCACCCCGGCAGTACGGGCGCGGATGTGCCAACTTGGGACACGTTATCGGTGGGAATGATCGTCAGAAGCGAGCACAATCGTGATGTGTCTCCCGTCACACCACTACGGGTCGCCACTCTGCACGGAACGTCGACCGGAGGTTTCCCTGATGTCCGGTGACCGCGACAGCCTCGAGGTGGCCGCTGCGCGCGCCGACTTTCTCCGCGATGAGCAACGACCGGGCGTGCGCGCCGTCTCCGATCTCGTCGCGGCGTCCTGGATCCGGAGTAGGTCGGCGGGTGTCGACATCGAACGGCAGTCGCCGCATTACAGCGACGAGATCGACACCTCGTCACGTCTCGTACGCTGCGCTGATCCGGTCCTCCAACAGCTGGGCGCCGACATCTCCGACGTCGCGCTGATCATCGCGCTCAGTGACAACAGAGCCAGGATGATCAAGCGGGTGGATCTGAGCACCAAGGTGGCGCGGATGGTCGATCGCGTCGAGTTCGCGCCCGGGTACAGCTACGCCGAGGACACCATGGGAACCAATGGCGTGGGCACCGCGATCCAATCGGGTCAGTCGATCTCCATCGTGGGGCCAGCGCACTATTCCGAGCAGCTCCAGCCGTTCGCCTGTACCGCCGCACCCATCATCGATCCGATCACCGGCCGGATCGAGGGCATCCTCGACGTGTCCACCGTGGCTCAGTCGTGGAGTCCGCTCATGCACACGCTGGTCAAGGCCGCCGCCAAGGACATCGGCCGCAACCTGCTCGACGACCGTGGCCAAGCACAGCGGATTCTCTTCAACACCTATCTGCACACCGACGCGCGCGCCACCAACCGCCAGGCGGTTTTCGGGTTTGCCGACGCCATGTGCATGGCCAACGCCGCGGCCCAGTCACTGTTCTCCGCCGAGGAGCAGGCCGCGATTCGCGACCACGTCGGTTTCGTGACGACAGGCCGGGACCGGATCGCCGATACGCTGGTTCTGTCGTCGGGTCGCGCCGTACGCCTTCGCGGTATCCGCATCGTGGGTGGTGTGCAGACGGCCGGGACGGTGGTTGTCGCCGAGCCGATCGTCGACGCCGGCGCGACAATCGATCTGGCCGCTTCCTCGCCCGAGCACCGGTCGCCCGATCCGTGTTCGAGATATGCGGCCAGGCACACCCTCCGCCCCGGAGTTCGCGGCAGTACGTCGGCACGGCTTGCGGCGGCGACGTCGCCGACCTTTCGGCGTGCCTGCCAACAGCTGCGCGACGCACTGGCCTGCGGTGAACCGACGCTGGTCTTCGGTGAACAGGGTGTCGGAAAGTTCACGTTGGCCACTGAACTATTCGGGCCAGAATTATTCGGGCCAGAACTATTTGGACCAGAACTGGTCGGTACCGAAGAGCATTCGGCGTCTGCGGGTTCCAGCACCCTGTGTATCGACACCAGTCTCCTCGGAAGGCCGGGCGGAGCTGACCTCGACGAGCTGATCCCCGAGGGTGTCGACCGGCCCACGCTCATTGTGGCCCGCGGTATCGACAGGCTCGACGAGACTGGTTCGGCGAACCTCGATCAACTGATCGACCGGGTCGAGTCGATGTCCGCGCCGGTCGTATTCGCCGCCACCGCAACCGTTTCCGACGGCGATGACTGCCGCCTGCCCGACGAGCTGCTGTCCCGGTTCCGGGCGTCGGTGACTATCCCCCCGTTGCGTTACCGCACCGAGGACCTCGTGCATGTGACCAACCAGCTCCTCGGTGAGCTCGCGCCACGACGACACGTTCGCGTCTCCGTTGCGGCGCAACGGATCCTGGCGAACTACACATGGCCGGGTAACATCGCCGAGCTGCGCGCCGCCCTCATCCACGCCCTCCGGTCACGTCCCGTCGGGGATATCGAGGTGCAGGATCTGCCGCAGCATTGCCAGACGTCGGCCAAGCGGAGCAACCTGTCGCCGATCCAGATCGCCGAGCGCGACACCATCATCCGGGCGCTACAGGTGTGCGCAGGCAACCGGGCCGCGGCCGCCGCGCAGATCGGCATCTCCCGCAGCGGTCTCTATCGGAAGATCCGAAGCTACGGAATCACCGGATAGTCCACTCCCCACATTTGTCCCATCTTGGGACGCGCCTTCTGTGTCGCAGCACACAACGATGAACTCACCGTGAAATCGGCACACAGAAGGGTATTCGAGATCATGACTCAGAAATTCGCCGACACCGACACGCCCGACGCCGGCGCCGTTGGATCCGCCACCGAACTCGACGCGCTGATCATCGGCGCCGGGGTCGCCGGACTCTATCAGCTCTATCAGCTCCGCAAGCAAGGACTCCATGTCCGCGCCTATGACGCCGCCACCGACGTCGGCGGTACCTGGTACTGGAACCGTTATCCCGGAGCACGTTTCGACTCCGAGGCCTATATCTACCAGTACATGTTCTCGGAGGAGCTGTACAAGGGCTGGAGTTGGAGCAAGAGGTTCCCGGCACAGCCCGAGATCGAACAATGGTTGCACTATGTCGCCGATACCCTCGACCTCCGCAAGGACATCCAGTTCTCGACGGTGATCGAAAGTGCGCATTACGACGAGGATTCCGGACGGTGGTCGGTGCGAACCGGCGACGGCGAGATCATCGACACGCAGTTCCTGGTCACCTGTGCCGGCATGCTTTCGGCCCCGATGGAGAGGGTGTTCGAGGGTCAGGAGTCCTTCGCCGGCGACATCTTTCACACCTCCCGGTGGCCTCGATCCGGCGGGGAGGTGGCGGGTAAGCGGGTCGCCGTCATCGGCATCGGAGCCACCGGAATTCAAGTCATCCAGACCATCGCCGACGAGGTGGACCATCTCAAGGTCTTCATCCGCACACCCCAGTACACGCTGCCGATGCTCAACCCCGACTACGGTCCCGACGAAGTCGCCTGGTACCACAGCAGATTCGAGGAGCTGCGCGATACCGTCCCGCACACCTTCTCCGGCTTCGAGTACGACTGGGTACACGAGTGGGCGACCACTCCGGCCGACAAGCGACAGGCGATTCTGGAGGAGGTCTACGCCGACGGCTCACTCAAGCTGTGGTTGGCCGGTTTCGGTGAGATGTTCTTCGAGAAGGAAGTCAGCGACGAGATCTCGGCTTTCGTCGCGGACAAGATGCGCGCACGTCTACAAGATCCCGCACTCTGCGATCTGCTCATTCCCAAACCCGACGAGTACGGCTTCGGCACCCACCGCGTCCCGCTGGAACGCGGATACCTGGAGAAGTATCACCGCCCGAACGTCGAAGCGATCGGCGTCAAGGACAACCCGATCGCTCGGATCGTCCCGGAGGGCATCGAACTGGCCGATGGCACGCGCCATGAGGTCGACGTCATCATCCTCGCCACCGGATTCGATGCCGGCACCGGCGCCTTGACCCGCATCGATATCCGTGGCCGCGGCGGGCGATCACTCGCCCAGGACTGGGGCCGGGAGATCCGCTCGACGATGGGTCTGATGGTGCACGGCTATCCGAATATGCTCACGACCGCGATCCCGCTCGCTCCCTCGGCCGCGCTGTGCAACATGACGACGTGCCTGCAGCAGCAGACGGAGTGGATCAGCGACTGCATCGACCACATGCGGCGCAACGATTACACGATCATCGAACCCACCGCGGAGGGCGAGGAAGCCTGGGTTCGCCACCACGACGAAACCGCCAACGCGACTCTCGTCTCCAAGACGAACTCCTGGTACAACGGCGCAAACGTACCCGGTAAGCCTCGCGGCCGGGTCCTGTCCTACATCGGCGGCGTCGGCCTGTATCGCGAAAAGGCCACCGAGGCCGCCGCGGCCGGGTATACCGGCTTCGGATTCGAGTGAACCCGCAATCTGTGGACAACCGCGCAAAGGAGCGCTCTCTCATGATCGAGAATCCCTATTACAGCCACGAATTCCACGGAGATTACGACCTGATCAGCGTCGGTGAGCTCCAACTGGAAGAGGGTGGCACCATCCCCGACTGCCAACTCGCGGTCGCCACCTTCGGGACCCTGAATGCCGCCAAGGACAACGCGATCCTCATCCCGACCTGGTACTCGGGTACTCACCAGATCTGGCGCGATGTCTACATCGGCCCTGACCACGCCCTCAACCCGGACAAGTACTTCATCGTGTGCGTCGACCAGATCGGCAGTGGTCTGTCGACCTCACCGCACAACGCCGGCGGCCCGAATGAGTCGATCTCGATGTCCAAGTTCCCCCACGTGCGGATCGGCGACAACGTCGTCGCCCAGGAGCGGTTGCTCCGTGAGCATTTCGGCATCGACCGGCTCGCTCTCGTCGTCGGCGGTTCGATGGGTGCACAACAGACCTATGAGTGGGCCGTCCGCTTCCCCGACAAGGTGCTCCGTGCGGCTCCGATCGCGGGCACCGCGCAGAACACGCCCGGTGACTTCCTCATCGCCGAGGCGATGCGGGAGGCGATTCAATCCGACCCGGGCTTCAACGGCGTTGAATACCAATCGAATACGGATGTCGAGGATGGTCTGCGGAGGCAGGCGCACATCTGGGCGGTCGTCGGATTCTCCACCGAGTTCTGGAAGCAAGAAGTCTGGCGGGCACTGGACTTCGACTCGCGTGAGGCCTTCCTGGCGGGATTCCTCGACCCGTACTTCACTGCGATGGATCCGAATGATCTGCTCACCCAGTCCTGGGCCTGGCAACGCGGTGACGTCGCCCGGCATACCGGCGGCGACCTCGCCGCGGCACTCGCCCGCATCACCGCGAAGACGTTCGTGATGCCGATCGATGAGGATCAGTTGTTCCCGCCGCGGGACTGCGCTGCCGAGCAGGACTTGATCCCCGGTAGCCAGCTGCGGGTGATCGAAGACGTCCTCGGTCATCTTGGCCTGTTCGGTGTCGCACCGACCTACCTGCCGCAGATCGACAAGCACCTCGCCGAACTGTTGGCGACCGAGGTCTGAGCCGGACATCCGGATGATCCTGTGCCCGGCTTCGGGCGCAGGATCAGCTGTGCGACAGGAGAATGAGACGCCGAGGGCCTTCGGCCGCCAGCCGAAGGCCCTCGGGTTGCAGCCGAGCCCACAACGCTCCCCGAGAAGTGGATTCGCACCGAATCCACCGCCACACCACCGGTTCGCTGACTTGAACAATTGGCCCTGTGCACAACACCCCACGCAACCGCGGTGCACCAACTAATCTCCACTCCCATGACCCGGGGGAAACGGCCGCTACACGTCGTCGACGAGCGCACCGACGAGCAACTCCTCGCCGACCACGTCACCGGTGACCCCACCGCCTTCGCGGCCCTCGTCCACCGCCACCTCAACTACCTCTATTCCATTGCCTACCGCACCACCGGAAACCCCGAAGACGCCAACGACGCCGTCCAGGACGCGCTCCTCAACGCCCACCGGACCGCCGGTCAATACCGTTCGGATGCCAAGGTCATCGGCTGGTTACACCGCATCGTGGTCAACGCGTCACTCGACCGGATCCGCCGCAACCGTGTCCGGCCAACCGTCCCACTGCCGGAACGTGTCGGCACCGAACTCGCAGATCCGACCGATCACACTGTCGCCGTTGATCTTTCCCTGTCCATCGGCCGTGCGTTGGATGTACTTCCGGCCAAGCAGCGCGCCGCCATCGTCGCCGTCGACATCGAGGGCTACTCGATAGCCGACGCCGCGATACTGCTCGGCGTCGCCGAAGGTACGGTCAAGAGTCGTTGCGCACGCGGACGCCTGCGACTCGCGAAAGTCCTCGGACATCTCCGCGAGTGCTGACCGACGATCACAATGGAACCGCACCAAGGTCCAGTGCGTCCTAGTAGACAGCCCACCGACTACCGCTTGCCGTCCCGCCACCACTCGGACCGAAAGACTTCACGACGATGATCCCGCCCGGAGCCCACAACACTCCGCCGCATCCGGCGGCTCTACCCGAGCCGCCCTATTCCACTGAACTGCTGGCAGACCTGCATGCGGGGGTGCTCGCATCGGACGTCGCCGCCCACATGCGCGTACGCATCGCCGCCGATGCCGACGCCCAGGCGGTGCTGGCCGCTCTTGATGCCACCCAGGCCGACCTGGCGGATTCCCCGGTCGACATCGTCGGGGCACCTGACGCGGTTCATCTCGCGACCGCGAACACCCTGGCGGGCCTGTCGGCACCCAGCGCTCCCGCCGAGCGTCCTCGCCGGTCCACCGCGTGGCTGACCGCGGCGGCGGCAGCGGCCGTCCTCATCATCGGCGGACTCGGCCTGGCCTCCACCCTCGGTCACGACGACGACACCGCCCCAATACCGACAGATCCATCGTCGCCGGCGGCGGTGTCCCTTGACCGTGCCGCGGCCTTCCGCGTTCTCGGACGCACCGACAACGCCCCCTTCGACTCGGCGGCCGCCGTCCGCCGATGTGTCGCGGCCAACGGGGTCTCCGACAGTGCGGTCGTCGTCGGATCCGGCCCTATCGCCATCGACGGCGAATCCGCGGCCATCATCCTGCTGTCCACGGGTGTCGCCGGCCGATTCGACGCTCTCGTCGTCGGACTCGACTGTGACACCGGGAACCCCGCCACCATCACCAGAACCATCGTCGGCGCCGGTTGACCATCACGAATCCGTGCACACCGCGCACGGTGCGCATGGCTTCGGGAACATCTCCGCTTACCCTTGTGTTGAAGCAGCCGTGACACCGACCTTGTCATCGGGGTCTGTCGCGCGAAGTCGAGCACGGAGGAAGAATTGAGCCAGTCCGAGACCCAGCAGATCCACGACATCATCATCATCGGATCGGGACCTGCCGGATACACCGCAGCCGTCTACGCGGCCCGCGCTGAGCTCGCACCGATCGTCTTCGAAGGCACCCAGTTCGGCGGCGCGCTGATGACCACCACCGAGGTGGAGAACTTCCCGGGCTTCCAGAACGGTATCCAGGGACCTGCCCTCATGGACGAGATGCGCGAACAAGCACTGCGGTTCGGCGCGGACCTGCGCATGGAAGACGTCGACGCCGTGCGCCTGACCGGCCCGATCAAGGAGATCGAGGCCGGGGGAGAGACCTACTACGCCCGCGCCGTGATCCTCGCCATGGGAGCCGCCGCACGCTACCTCGGCGTCGACGGTGAACAGAAGCTCCTGGGACGTGGCGTCTCGGCCTGCGCCACCTGCGACGGCTTCTTCTTCAAGGACCAGGACATCGCCGTCATCGGCGGCGGCGACTCGGCGATGGAAGAGGCGACCTTCCTCACCAAGTTCGCCAAGTCGGTAACCCTCGTGCACCGTCGCGAAGAGTTCCGCGCCTCGAAGATCATGCTCGAGCGGGCCCGCGCGAACGACAAGATCAACTTCGTCACCAACGCCGGCGTCCGCTCGGTGCTCGGCGACAGTTCGGTCAGTGGTCTTCAGCTCGAAGACACCCGGACCGGTGAGGCCCGTCAGCTCGACGTGACCGGCATGTTCGTCGCCATCGGTCATGACCCGCGCAGCGAGCTCGTCCGCGGCCAGGTCGACCTCGATGACGAGGGTTACGTCCTCGTCCAGGGTCGCACCACCTACACGTCGCTGCCCGGTGTGTTCGCCGCAGGCGACCTCGTCGACCACACCTACCGGCAGGCGATCACCGCCGCAGGCAGCGGGTGTTCCGCCGCCATCGACGCCGAGCGCTGGCTCGCCGAACAAGAATCCGACATCGAGCTGGTGGCCGACGTGGCCACCGCTGACGCCACCGCCTGACCGCACGCCGCACGGCACCGCTCAGGCACCGAAACGTCCAACAAGGAGGACAACATGGGTGCAAACACCGTTGTGGTGAACGACACGACGTTCAAGGACACCGTTCTCGGCTCCGACAAGCCGGTTCTGGTGGACTTCTGGGCGACCTGGTGTGGACCGTGCCGGATGGTGGCACCCGTCCTCGAGGAAATCGCCCGTGACCACGGCGACAAGCTCACCGTGGCCAAGCTGGACGTCGACGAGAGCCCCGCGACGGCGCGCGATTTCCAGATCATGTCGATCCCGACCATGATCCTCTTCGAGAACGGTCAGCCGACCAAGACGATCGTCGGCGCCGCGGGCAAGGCCAAGCTGCTGCGTGAACTCGACTCCGTAGTCGGCACCACCGCCTGAGTTTCCGCTCCGCCCGTCCGTCGGGCCGCATAACCTGCAGGTCAGGACTTCGACACCGCCAGTATTTGGCGGTGTCGAAGTCAACTGAGAGAATGCAGCCTGACAACCACGAGGAGACCGCGAGATGCCATTGTTCCGCCTGGGGGACCACGGGTCGGCCGTAGCCGAGATCCGCTCCATCCTGGTCGGTCGTGGACTCCTCACCGCCGACGCCCGCCCGCCCGCGTCCCGTGGCCTGATCACCACCACCGACGGCTGGGCAACACCGGACGAAGTCTTCGACGAGGCGTGCGATCATGCGGTGCGCGCGTTCCAGCAGGAACGCGGACTGATCGTCGACGGCATCGTCGGCCCCGCCACCTACCGCTCGTTGCGCGAGGCGTCCTACCAGCTCGGCGCGCGCGTCCTGCTGTACCGACTGTCGGCGCCGATGGTCGGCGATGATGTCGCCGAACTCCAGAACCGCCTGCAGAACCTGGGCTACTACACCAACCTGGTCGACGGAACCTTCGGCGAAACGACCCACAACGCGGTCTGCCTGTATCAGAGCGAATATGGCTTGGCGGCCGATGGCATCTGTGGCCCCGCAACCCTGCGGTCCCTAGAACGACTCGGCACCCGCGTCACCGGGGGATCGCCCTACGCCATCCGTCAGGAAGAGCACGTCCGCCGCCTCGGCCCACGTCTATCCGGCAAACGCATCCTCATCGACCCGGGGACCGGCGGCCTCCACGAACTCTCCAGCGGTGAACTCGCCGAAACCGAATCTTCGCTGCTTTGGGACCTCGCCTCCCGCCTCGAAGGCCGGATGTCGGCGGCCGGAATGGAAACCTTCCTATCCCACGACGGCCGCGGCCGTCCCGCCGACGACGAACGTGCACGCGTCGCCAACATGGTCGACGCCGATGTGATGATCTCGCTGCGCTGCGGACACTATGAGAACCCCCAGGCCAAAGGCGTGGCGTCGTTCTACTTCGGCAACAGCCACGGATCGTTCTCGACGATCGGACGCAACCTCGCCGGCTTCATCCAGCGCGAGGTCGCCGCACGCACCCCGCTGACCGACTGCCGCACCCATGAACGCACCTGGGACATCTTGCGGCTCACCCGGATGCCCGTCGCACTCATCGACGTCGGGTATATCACCAATCCGGAAGACCGTGCGCTGCTTGCGGATCCGAGCTACCGCAACGTCATCGCCGAAGCCATCCTGATCGCCGTCAAGCGTCTCTACCTCCTCGGCCAGGACGATCAGCCAACCGGCAGCTTCACTTTCGCGGATCTACTTGCCGCCGAAGAGCTCTCGCACTAGACACTGAACCGTGGCGCGGCGCCGTGGCCTGCCCACCGCAGAACACGGCTCGTCGAGGCACGCTATCGGTGTGAACCGGTCACTGTCCGATGGGTCGAACATCCGACTGGTACTGCGGCGCGCTCGGCACCGGTGAGATCGAGCGCCGCCATCACCACCAGCTTCTCCAACGCGCTCTCCACTTCGAATTTCCAGCTCAGACCTTCGTCAAGCTCGAGGCGAAAGCGGGGAAACCGCGGATGACTGGACACCACGTCGAAAGCTGAATCCTTCAGGAACGCGGCATCGATCATGCATTTGGTACACAGATCCGATTGTGGGCCGTCGAGGATCTCGCGCGCCACCTCGACGATGGATTCGTCGGTCCACGTGCTGATGTCACCGAACCCCGCATCGCCGGCGCGGACCAATCCGAATGATTCCACCGCGCGAACCCCGCGGCGGATGAGATCGCCGAGAACCGCATCCAGGAGAACACCGGCGATCTCCTCGTGGCCCGGCTCGGTGCGGATACTCGACAGCAGTACCGCGTCGTGGCTTACCGGGGAAGTGGGGAAAGAACGCGACCGCGGAACTCGGTTCGGCGGTGCATAGAAAGCGGTACCGACCACGGACTGGGTGGACGTCTCGATCGCGACCTGCCCACAGGTACCCCAATCCAGCAGGAGTCCCGAGATCCAGGCCTCCTTGTCGAACTCGCTCTCGAAGGTATGGCCCGACACTGCCGGATCGACTTCCCAGAAGACACACCGCCGGGTGTGCAGGGGCAACGACTCGAAGAATCCGAGATCGAGACGCGAAATCGAGACGCCCATGTCACCTACACCCACTCGACGTGCTTCTGATTTCGAATGACATTGTGGCACAACAATATTCGGAAACGTCGACACCCCGACGGCGGCTCTTTGTCACAGTGACATTACGAGCGTGGACCCTGGGGTGCGGATTCTCCGACATGATGTGCCTATCGGATCACTTGCTCGGATCGAGCAGACCGACGATCCGCTCGAGATCATCTACCGACCCGAACTCGACCACGATCTTGCCCTTTCGCTTGCCCAATCCGACTGTAACCCTGGTGTCCAGGCGATCGGATAGGCGCTCAGCGAGATCCTGCAGTCCGGGCATCTGCATCTGACGGCGCTTCGCGGGCGGCTGTTTGGCGCTCGGACCATCGCCGCGATTGGCGAGGGTCACCGCCTCCTCGGTCGCCCGGACGGACAGACCTTCGGCGACGATCCGCGCGGCCAGCGCCTCCTGCTCATCACTTCCGGTCTCCAGGGAGAGCAACGCCCGCGCGTGGCCGGCGGACAGGACTCCGGCGGCCACGCGCCGCTGCACCGGAATCGGCAACTTCAGGAGACGAATCATGTTGCTGATGAGCGGGCGCGACCTACCCAGCCGGTTCGCCAACTCCTCATGGGTGACACCGAACTCGTCGAGCAGTTGCTGATATGCGGCCGCTTCTTCGAGTGGATTGAGCTGTGCGCGGTGGATGTTCTCCAGCAGAGCGTCGCGCAGCATGTCGCCATCCGCGGTCTCACGCACGATCGCGGGGATCGCTTCGAGGCCGGCTTCCTGACTCGCGCGCCAGCGGCGCTCACCCATCACGAGCTGATAGCGCGCACCCGCGGCCGTCGGCGCGGACAGTCGCCGCACGACGATCGGCTGCATGAGGCCGAATTCCTTGATCGAATGCACCAGCTCGGCGAGGGCCTCTTCATCAAAGACGGTTCGCGGCTGGTTGGGGTTCGGTTCGATCTCGGCGGGCGGAATCTCGCGGTAGACCGCCCCTACCTCATCCGCCGACAGCGTCTGGGTTCCGGATGCGGCGGTGTCACCATCCGCTGATGCGGCGCCAGTGGTGGCGTCCACGGCAGCGTTTCCCGCGGCGATGTTTCCCGTGAAACCATCGGCCTTGGCGGGCGCTTTGCCGCCGATCACCACATCGGCTGCGGCCGACCCGAGGCGGGGGCCACCCAGATCCTCTGCGGGACCCGTGGGAATGAGGGCCGCCAATCCACGACCGAGTCCACCTCGACGCTGCGTGGTATCGCGCTGGCTCATACTCGTCCCTCCGGGGTGTTCGTCACTACGTGTGGATCCATCATGCGCATAGCCGACAATCAGGCCTGTGCCGCATCAGCGGCAGGGGAGCGGAGGGCGAGCTCACGGGCGGCATCGAGGTAGCTCATCGCGCCACGCGAGCCGGGGTCGTATTCGATGATCGTCATCGCGTAGCCCGGTGCCTCCGAAACCTTGACGCTGCGCGGGATGATCGTGCTCAGCACCTTGTCGCCGAAGTGGCGCCGCACCTCGTCGGCAACCTGATCGGCCAGCTTGGTACGTCCGTCGTACATCGTCAGAAGAATCGTCGATACATGCAGCGCCGGATTGAGGTGCGCCTGCACGAGCTCGATGTTGCGGAGCAACTGACCGACACCCTCGAGTGCGTAGTACTCGCATTGGATCGGGATCAGCACTTCCCGCGCGGCGACCATCGCGTTGACCGTCAACAGGCCGAGCGACGGTGGACAGTCGATCAGTACGTAGTCGATCTCGTACTCGGCGAGGATCTCGTCGTTGAGGGCGTTGCGGAGACGATTCTCGCGAGCGACCAGCGACACGAGTTCGATTTCGGCACCGGCCAGGTCCAGCGTCGCCGGGACACAGAAGAGGCCGTCCTGGCTCGGGCTCTGCTGAATCGCCTCGGACAGGGTGACTTCGCCGAGCAGAAGCTCGTACACCGAAGCCACATCGGGAGCTCGATGATCGATGCCCAGGGCGGTACTGGCGTTGCCCTGTGGGTCCAGATCGACGACGAGCACGCGCAATCCATGCAAGGCCAGTCCGGCCGCGATGTTCACCGCGGTAGTGGTCTTACCGACGCCACCCTTCTGATTCGCGACGGTCATGATCCGAACGCTCGCCGGGCGGGGGAGTTGTCCCGAGCCGCCTGGGGTCAACACCTGACTGGCCCGTGCCGCGGCCGCGGCGATCGGAGTGTCGGCGAACTGCTGGGCGACCGAACCGGTGGGACCGGTTTCACGTGAAACATTCTGATCTCGCTTCACGCTCTCCGAGTTGTCGACCACCCCAGAACTCCTTTGCCCGACCTCATAGCCGTTCGTGGTATTCGCTCCACCCCCGGCGTCGGGAGAGGCGCTCTGACCGCCACCGGCGATGTCGGCAGCACGCTTTCTATTCTGCGCCTTACGCGGACTCCATACCACTTTGCTCACCGCTTCTTTCTACGATCGCGACCAGATCCACCGCTCGCCGATTTGGTACCCACCACAACCGTGGTGGGGGAGGGGAGGACATCGACGCCGCATACCTGCACCCGCAGCCCGCTGATGCCGTAGCGGCCGACCACTGCGGCGTCGCGCTCGATCTCCTCGGCTGCCGACGAACCCTTGATCGCCACCATCCGTCCACCATCGCGAACCAGCGGCGCCGACCATTTGCTCAGACGCTCCAGTGGAGCAACGGCACGTGACGTAACGACATCGGCACCAGAGATGGCACTCAACACAGCCTTCTCCTCCGCCCGTCCGCGTAGAACCCGCACATCGAGACCCAACGCCTCAACCGTTCGCTCCAGGAAAGTACTCCGCCGCAACAGCGGCTCCAGCAGAACGATCCGGAGGTCGGGTCGAGCGATGGCCAGCGGAATACCCGGCAGGCCGGCACCGCTACCGATGTCGACAACGCGTTCGTCGCGCTCGATCACATCGGCGATCACCGCACAGTTGAGAATGTGCCGGTCCCACAGACGCGGAATTTCCCGCGGTCCCATCAACCCATGGTCGATGCCATCGGTAGCCAGGATCCGGTGATAGGCCACAGCCAGGTCAAGTCGATCTCCGAAGACAACGACAGCGCAATCAGGCGCAGGGTCAGGGTGATCACCGACGGTCGGGGGAGCGTCCGCCTGGACGTTGTCTTCATCGTGGTGTTCGGGCACCAACAGCCTTCCCATTCGTCTCTGTCACGGTGTAGGAGTCCAGTGTTTCACGTGAAACCGACACCACCGAACAGCAGGCCCGCCGCGCAAGTTTCACGTGAAACACACGCTCGTCCATGTCGTACGGGAGTCGGTTTCACGTGAAACGCAGCCAAACCACACCGATGTAATTCCCACCCGAGAAAGCAGTGAAGGCCCCGGCCTGAGCCGGGACCTTCACTGATTCTCTCTCACAGTGCGTTGTCTCTCACAGTGCGCAATCAAACGCCGGAGCAATCAAACGCTGGGCGATCGATCAAGCGCTGGGCAGGACCACCACACGCCGCTTGGGTTCAGCACCCTCGCTCTCGCTGACCACACCGTCAACGCCGGCCACCGCGTCGTGGACGATCTTGCGTTCGAAGGGGGTCATCGGATCCAGTGCCTCGCGCTCACCGGAGGACAGCACCCGCTCGGCGACCTCGCGGCCTAGACGGGCCAGCCGCTCACGACGGTCGGCGCGCCAGCGAGCGATGTCGAGCATCAGCCGCGAACGATCACCGGTCGCCTGCTGTACCGCGAGGCGAGTCAGTTCCTGCAGCGCGTCGAGAACCTCACCACGACGACCCACCAGCTTCGCCAGATCGTCGCCGCCGTCGATGCTCACGACCGCGCGATCGCCATCCACGTCGAGGTCGATGTCACCGTCGAAGTCGAGAACGTCGAGCAGCTGCTCGAGGTAGTCGCCGGCGATCTCACCCTCTTCGACGAGACGATCCTCCTCATCCGCCTCGTCGTCGTCGCTGTCATCGTCGTCGCTGTCATCGTCCGAATCATCTTCGGCCGACTCCGCAGGAGCATCATCCCGGGCAGCGTCCGCCGGGGTAGTCACCTCATCGGCCTCCGCCGGCAATTCCTGGGCGTCGGTCTCGACGACGGTCTCGGTCTCCCGATCACCGTCGGTCGCAATCTCCGCAGTCATCTCACATCCACCTAACTTCTGTGCTGATCGAACAAGTCTCTTGTGTGCGGGGGAGGGGACTAGTGCCGTCCGCCGCGACGGCCGCCGCCACGCTTGCCGGCGTTCTTGTTGCCGGGGTTCTTGTTGCCCGTGTTCTTGGTCCCAGGACTCTTCTTGGCCGCCCCGCCCTTCGGCGTCGGCTTCTGCCCGGGTTTGGGCTTGGTGTCGGGTGCGGTCTCGACCACCTCGGTGATCTCCGCATCATCTACGTCGACGACCTCCCCGTCGACCACATCTGCCGACGCCTGGGCCTTCTTCTTGGCGCGGTCCGGTCGCTGGCCCGGCTTGGGGGAGTTCGCCTTCAGCTTCTCCTGCTTGGCGAGCTTCTCCGCCTCTTCTTCCTTGGCGATCATGCCGAAGACCAGGTGCTGCTGTCCGTACGTCCAGATGTTGTTACTCATCCAGTACAGGAGGATGGCGACCGGGAAGAACGGACCGGTGACGAGAATGCCCAACGGGAAGATGTAGAGCGCCAGCATGTTCATCATGCGGGTCTGCGGGTTCTCCAGCGAAGCCGCGGTCTGACGGGCAACCGATGCGCGCGAGTTCATATGGGTCGCGATCGAGGCGATGATCATCATCGGGACCACGACGTAGACGATGTTCATCCGAGTGAAGTCGATGGCCGCGGGATTCATCGTCTTGACGTACGCGACCCACTCGTTCTGCGGCTCGGTGATGAACGAGGACAGCGGCACGCCGAAGAGGCGAGCGTCGAGGAAGTTCTGCACCTGTTCGGTGCTGAAGAAGTAGTTGCCGGTCGACCGGGTCTCCTCGGCGGACATGCCCTGTTTGCCGAGTCCGTGTCCCATCCGGTTGAACGAGCGGAGCACGTGGAACAGACCGATGAACACCGGGATCTGCAGCAGCATCGGGAGGCAGCCGAGGAGCGGGTTGAAGCTGTGCTCCTTCTGCAGCTTCTGCATCTCCTCGGTCATCTTGACCCGGTCCTTGGCGTACTTCTTTCGAATCGCCTGGAGCTGCGGATTGATCTCCTGCATCTTCTTCGTCGTGCGGATCTGCTTGACGAAGGGCTTGTATAGGATCGCGCGCAGGGTGAAGACGAGGAACACCACCGACAGCGCCCACGCAACACCGTCGCCGCCTGCCGTATTCGGGGTGATGTGGTCGAACAGCCAATGCCAGACCCACATGATCCCGGAGACCGGGTAATAGATGAAGTTGAGCACGGGTGGGTTACCCCTCACTTCCGTCGGAGGATCTACGCCACCCGAAACCCTGCTCCGGGACGGGGTCGTAGCCAGGTTTGTGCCATGGTCCACATTTGAGCAGGCGGTAGATCGACAACCACCCGCCGTATAAGACGCCGTGCCGCTCGAGAGCTTCGACGGCATAGGCCGAACAAGTCGGCTCGAAACGACAAGTCGGCAGCCTCATCGGCGACACGTACATGCGATACAGCTCGATCACGAAGATCAGGGCGCGACGCGGGAAACGACGAACGGCGGCGACGACCCGGGACCCGCCGGACACCTCTGCCGAGGGTTCCACCGTGGGTTCCGCGTCCCGCGCCGTGTCGATCATGGCCGGCTACCGGCCTTGATCACCCGCGGATCACCGAAGGCGGACGCGAGCTGGCGGGCGAGTTCGTCACTGCTGCGCTCGGCCGCGCTGCGATGAGCGCGGACGACCACATAGGTCTCCGGCGTCGGACACAGACTCTTGGTCGCGGTGAAGGCCGCGCGCAGTCGCCGGGCGACCGCATGGCGGGTCACCGCGGGACCGACCGCCTTACTGACGATCAGACCCAGCCAGGGACCACCCGTAGTGGCCACATCCTGGCGGACACCGCGCGCATCAGGCCACGTCGGCAATACCGACGCATAGACGACGAGATCGCGCGCCGAAACCCGCACGCCATGTTTGAGCGTGCGCGAAAAGTCGGACCTCCGCGAGATCCGATGGCAGGGCGCTGTCATCGCTGAGGAGTCCGGGCCAGTGATACGGCCCGGACATCAGGTCGACGATCAGGCGGTGAGCTTTGCGCGGCCCTTGGTGCGACGAGCGCTGACGATCGCGCGGCCGGCGCGCGTACGCATACGCAGACGGAAGCCGTGGACGCGTGCGCGACGACGGTTGTTCGGCTGGAAAGTCCGCTTACCCTTGGCCATCGGGTGACTCCTTGTATCCCTGTGTGAGCACGTCGACAGCACGTGAGCCCACAATTGTCGTTGGTTCGGTTTATCCGGGTGCGGTGCCGAGCTGGTGTCGGTGGTATCGGTTGGTACACCCCACCGGACCCGACAACGTCGAGACCGGCGAGTCACCGCGCAAATCCGCAACCTGGATGACCAGTCGAGAGTACTGATAGTCGCCCCCGGAAATCAAACGCGCCAGATTCGGTACGCGGGCCCGACGATCTGTTGTGGTAATGCGCCTGGTGACCGGCCCGACCGCCGATGTCCGCCGAGGTTTTCCGATACCCACCCCAAATAGCGGTAATGGATCGCGGGTCAAGGATCGACAATCGGCTAGTTGACCTCTCAACCCTCTGCTAGCGTCTCCTCCAGTGGTCGACCTCGAGCCGACTCACGAATTGTGCCCGACGAACCTCGTTCAGTATCGTCCTTCCCTTCTGTACACAGATGTGGATAACTGTGTGGACAACTCGGCTCGGTCGGCGCCTGGCGGCCTCCCCGCCGATGAACGCTGGTAGTTTTTCCCGGCAGGAGGCCTTCAAACGTGACATCAGACCGCGACACTTTCGGCGAGGTGTGGCAGCAGGTCGTCGCCGAACTCAACGACGACGACGCGGCCCGCGATCACGAACCGCTCACCCGCCAACAGAAGGCATGGTTGTCGCTGGTTCGGCCGCTCACTCTGGCCGAGGGATTCGCGCTACTGACCGTCCCCACACCGCTGGTACAGGAACAGATCGAACGCAATCTGCGTGACACCATCCGGTCGGTACTGAGCAAGCACCTCGGGCAGCCGGTCGATCTGGGTGTGCGTATCGCCACCCCCGATGCCACCGAAGCCCAGCCCGAACCCGTCGAAGCTCCCATCCCGCCGGATCCGGTGTCCGTCGCGGCAGGCAGCGATACCTTCCGCACCGCCGGACGCGACGCCGACCTACCCGCTGAACGGCCGCGCGGCGATTCCGGCGACTGGACCTCCTACTTCGCGGAGCGCCCGACGACCGCACCGCCGGCCTCGAGCGCGAGCCTCAATCCGAAGTACACCTTCGACACCTTCGTCATCGGGGCGTCCAACCGATTCGCCCACGCCTCGGCGGTGGCCGTGGCCGAGGCGCCGGCCCGCGCCTACAACCCACTGTTCATCTGGGGCGAATCCGGTCTGGGCAAGACGCATCTGCTGCATGCCGCCGGTCACTACGCCCAACGCCTGTTCCCCGGTATGCGCGTCAAGTACGTCTCGACCGAGGAATTCACCAACGACTTCATCAACTCGCTGCGTGACGATCGCCGGGTCGCCTTCAAACGCCGGTACCGCGACGTCGACGTGTTGCTCGTCGACGACATCCAGTTCCTGATCGGGAAAGAAGGTATCCAGGAGGAGTTCTTCCATACCTTCAACACCTTGCACAACGCCTCGAAGCAGATCGTCATCTCTTCCGATCGCCCGCCGAAACAGCTTGCGACACTGGAGGATCGACTACGAACCAGGTTCGAGTGGGGACTGATCACCGACGTTCAGCCACCGGATCTGGAGACCCGGATCGCGATCTTGCGCAAGAAGGCGCAGATGGACAACATCGCGGTACCCGACGACGTGCTCGAGCTGATCGCGTCGAAGATCGAGCGCAACATCCGCGAACTCGAGGGCGCGCTGATCCGGGTGACCGCCTTCGCCTCGCTCAACAACGCCGAACTCGACAAGTCGCTCGCCGACGTCGTTCTGCAGGCACTGCTGCCCAACTCGGGCACCCTCGAGGTCAGCGCGGCGAGCATCCTGGCCATCACCGCCGAATACTTCGACATCTCCGTCGAGGAACTGCGCGGTCCCGGCAAGACGCGGTCCATCGCCCAGGCCCGCCAGATCTCGATGTACCTGTGCCGAGAGCTCACCGACCTCTCGCTGCCCAAGATCGGCGAGACCTTCGACCGTGACCACACGACGGTCATGTACGCCGAGCGCAAGATCCGTAAGGAGATGGCCGAGCGCCGCAAGGTCTACGACCATGTCCAGGAACTCACCGCGCGGATCAAGCAGCGCGCCGCCGGCTGATCTGCCACCCAAAGCCCAAACTCTCAACCCCAAACTCTCAACCACCGCGCCAGGGTTCATCACGAACCCTGGCGCGTCTCGTCGTACCCCGAATTCGTGTGATTCGCTCGCTCGAGCGCGCTCCAGTCGATGTGGATGAACCTTGGGAGAACTGTGGTCAACTTGTGCACCGGAGGTGGACGGACGCCGAACAGAATTGCAATTCCACACCACGACCCGGTTCGGTCCACGAAGACTCCACGGCCCATCCACAGCCGCGTACCGCGTTTCACTGGGAGAATGTCGGTTGGATCCACAGGTTCCACAGGCCCTACTACTGAGAAGAATTTCTCTCTAAAGAGATCTCCTTTTAAGAAGGTCCTGTGCACAGAGTGGTTCGGGCGGGCCCGAACCTGGGTCGACCGACCGCCAAACCAAATGACACGACTTGTGCCCCGACGACCCCCACTCCGGTGGGTGCGCTCTACAGTGGGAGTCCCCGAACAAGAGAAGGGCTGTTTGACCGCATGAAGTTTCGTGTCGCGCGTGACGAGTTCTCCGATTCCGTTGCCTGGGTCGCCCGCAGCCTGCCTTCCCGGCCTCCGGTTCCCGTCCTGGGTTGTGTTGTTCTCAACGTCACCGACACCGGGCTGACAGTTTCGGGATTCGACTACGAGGTCTCCGCTCAGCAGACCATCGGTGCCGAGGTTGCCGAGCCGGGTCAGGTGCTGGTGTCGGGCCGACTGCTCGCCGATATCACCAAGGCTCTGCCTGCCAAGCCCGTCGACGTCTCCCTGGACGGTTCGCGCGTCGCCATCACCTGCGGCAGCGCCAAGTTCTCCCTGCCCACGATGCCGGTCGAGGATTACCCGCAGCTGCCGGACGTGCCATCGATCACCGGCACCATCCCGAGTCAGCTGTTCGCCGAGGCGATCTCCCAGGTCGCCGTCGCGGCAGGCAAGGACGACACCCTGCCGATGCTGACCGGCGTCCGGGTCGAGATCGAGGGCAACACCGTGGTGCTCGCCGCCACCGACCGTTTCCGGCTCGCCGTTCGCGAACTTCAGTGGGATCCCACCGATCCTGACACCACCGGCGCAGTTCTCGTGCCTGCCCGCACTCTCTCCGAGAGTGCGAAGACGGCTGGTGCAGACGGCACTGGTGAGGTGTCGCTGGCCTTCGGTGCGGGTTCGGCCATCGGCTCCGACGGCATCCTCGGCATCCTGGGTCAGGCCAAGCGCACCACCACCCGACTGCTCGACGCCGAGTTCCCGAAGTTCCGGCAGCTTCTGCCCGCCAGCCACACCGCGGTCGCGACGATCGACAGTGCTCCGTTGATCGAGGCGATCAAGCGTGTTGCGCTCGTCGCCGAGCGCGGCGCCCAGGTTCGGATGGAATTCCGTGACGGTTCGGTCCTGCTGACCGCGGGAGGCGACGAGGCGGGCAAGGCCGAGGAAGAGCTGCCGGTCGATTTCCACGGTGAGCCGCTGACCATCGCCTTCAATCCTGGCTACCTGCAGGACGGTCTGTCGGCGATCAACGCGGATTCGGTCGACTTCGGATTCACGACCCCGAGCCGTCCTGCCGTGTTGCGCCCGGCGTCCGGTGAGCAGCCGGTGCCAGACGAGTCCGGTGCGTTCGTCGCACCCGACAGCGCCTTCACCTACCTGTTGATGCCGGTCCGCCTGCCCGGCTGAGCCGGCGCGCGAGGCGATTGACGACGTGGCGCGGTGTTCGTTCGAGAACTGCACCTGTCCGACTTCCGGTCGTGGCGGTCGGCCGACCTCGAGCTGACCACCGGGCCGACGATCTTCACCGGGCGTAACGGGTTCGGCAAGACCAACATCCTCGAGGCGCTCTACTATCTGGCGACCTTGCGTTCGCACCGGGTGTCGGCCGACGCGCCGCTGGTCCATTCCGGTGCGACATCGGCGCTGGTCACCGCCACGGTGGAGAACTCCGGCCGGGAATTGACCGCGCAGCTGCGGGTGAATGCCGAAGGTGCCAACAAGGCGTCGATCAACGGCGGACCACCCCGTCGGGCGCGCGAGATCCTGGGCATTCTGCGTACGGTCCTGTTCGCCCCCGAAGATCTGGCGCTGGTGCGGGGGGAGCCGGGGGAGAGGCGGCGTTTCCTCGACGAGCTCGTCGCGCAGCGCGGACCACTGCTGGTCGCGGCGCGCAGCGATTACGACCGCGTCCTGCGGCAGCGTTCGGCGCTCCTCAAGACCGCCGCCGCCGCATTACGGCGCGGCGGGGATCAGGCGGCCTCGGTGATCAGCACGCTGGATGTGTGGGATCAGCAGCTCGCCGACCTCGGCGGGCAGGTCACCGCCGCCCGCCTGCGGATACTCGCCGAGCTGACACCGCATTTCGTCGACTCCTACGCCTCGATCGCGCCGCATTCGCGGCCGGTCACCTTGCATTACAAGGCGGCCGCAGGCACCGATGTGATCGGACCCGGCGCGGCGACGACACCGGCCGAGATCGGCACCGTTCTGCTCGAGCGATTGGCGCAGTTGCGTGACCGTGAGATCGAGCGCGGTATGAGTCTGGTTGGTCCACATCGTGACGACCTGGACATCGTCTTGGGGTCCGATACCGCGAAAGGCTTTGCCAGCCATGGGGAATCATGGTCATTGGCGTTAGCGCTCCGATTGGGGTCGGTGGCGTTGACGCGGGCGGAGGGCATCGAGCCGGTCATCATGCTCGATGATGTCTTCGCCGAACTGGACGCGGCACGACGCCGGATGCTGGCTGCCTTCACCGCCGACACCGAGCAACTGCTGATCACCGCGGCGGTCGCCGAGGAAATTCCGGCCGAGATCGGCGGCCGCCGGGTGGGCGTCGACGTCATCGACGACGCCGATGGTCGTCGGTCGGTGATTGTCGGGAGTGCGGCGCACAATGAGGCCGTGCCCGTGTCGTCTGTCCCTGTGTCACCCGTGTCCGTGTCGCCTGTGCCTGAGGTCCCGACGTCCGAGGTCGACGCGGAAGGAACCCCCTGATGGCCGACCCCACCAGTGCCGGTGACGGTGCTCCTGAACAGCTCGGCGGGTATGAACGTGCACGTCGCGCCCTCGAGGAGGCGCGGGCGGCGGCTCGAGCGTCCGGCAAATCCGTCGGACACGGTCGCGCGTCGCCGGTCCGGCGTACGTCCAGTGGCGCGCGCAAACGGCGGACCTGGTCGGGTTCGGGACCTGACGTCCGCGATCCGCAGCCGTTCGGACGCCTGGTCAGTGGTATCGCGAAGGACCGTGGGTGGTCGCCGAAGATCGGTGAGGGCACCCTGTTCGGGCAGTGGGCTCAGATCGTCGGCGCCGACATCGCCGCCCACGCACAGCCGGTGACGTTGCGTGACAACGTTTTACATGTGCAGGCCGAGTCGACCGCGTGGGCTACCCAGCTGCGGTATGTGCAATCGCAGATCCTCGCGAAGATCGCCGCGGCGGTGGGCGACGGAATGGTCACCTCGCTGCGCATCACCGGACCGAAGGCGCCGTCGTGGCGTAAGGGCGACCGTCACATCTCCGGTCGCGGTCCGCGCGACACCTACGGCTGATCACCGCGACGGGGCGCCTACCAGAGTCCTCCGACGAAAGCCAGTCAATCGCGCCGCTGACGGCGGATTTATCCCCAGACCACATTCGGACCGGGTTAGAAGCGAAAAAATCGATCTGGGAGCGCGTTAGCGGCCCTGGATGCCGGTCTCTGGTTGAGTCAGGCAGTACACTGTGTGGAGTTGTCCCGACAGGGGTGGAATCACCACCGTCACCCACCGTGACCGTCACCGTCGTCGCGGCGCCGAAATCGGTTCGCGCGCACGGTAGACGTGCGCGCGTGTGGACGTGGGTGCGGCCGCTCGTGCCGACATGTCGACGGTACCTGCGCTTGCGGTGCCGTCTCAAGCAGAACAGGAGTGGACGCACCTCGTGGCTGACACCAATGACAGCGGATCCAAGGCTCGTGCGCCGAAGAAGTCCGGCGAGTACAGCGCCGATTCGATCAGCATCCTCGAAGGTCTGGAAGCCGTCCGCAAGCGGCCCGGTATGTACATCGGTTCCACCGGCGAGCGCGGCCTGCACCACCTGATCTGGGAGGTCGTCGACAACTCGGTCGACGAAGCGATGGCCGGTCACGCGTCGAAGGTCGGGGTCAAACTCCTGGCCGACGGTGGCGTCGAGGTCGTCGACGACGGTCGCGGTATCCCCACTGACATGCACGCCAGCGGCAGCCCGACGGTCGAGGTCGTCATGACCCAGCTGCACGCCGGTGGCAAGTTCGACTCGGATGCCTACGCGGTGTCCGGTGGTCTGCACGGCGTCGGCATCTCCGTGGTGAACGCGCTCTCCACCAAGGTCGAGCTCGAGATCAACTACGGCGGCTACCACTGGGAGCAGACTTACGATCACGCGAAGCCCGGCCCGCTCGCCCAGGGCGATGCGACCCGCAAGACGGGTACCACCGTCCGCTTCTGGCCGGACCCGGAGATCTTCGAGACCACCGTGTTCAGCGCCGAGACCGTCGCCCGGCGTCTGCAGGAGATGGCCTTCCTGAACAAGGGTCTGACCATCACCCTCACCGACGAACGCCCCCGCGCGGAGACCCCGCCCGGCGACAGCGACGGCGAGTCCACCGAGGAGAGCCCGACCGAGGCCGCCGAGGCGGTCAAGACCGAAGAACAGAAGAAGACCGAGGCGTCCAAGCCGAAGACGCGCACCTATCACTACCCCGACGGTCTGGTCGACTACATCAAGCACCTCAACCGGACCAAACAGGCGATTCACAACTCGGTGATCGGTTTCAGTGCCAAGGGTGTCGGCCACGAGGTCGAGATCGCGATGCAGTGGAACAGCGGCTACGCCGAATCGGTGCACACCTTCGCCAACACCATCAACACCCACGAGGGCGGCACCCATGAGGAAGGCTTCCGCGCCGCGTTGACCAGCACGGTCAACAAATACGCGCTGGACAAGAAGCTCCTCAAGGAGAAGGACGGCAAGCTCACCGGCGACGATATTCGCGAGGGCCTCGCGGCGGTCATCTCCGCGAAGGTCGGCGACCCACAGTTCGAGGGTCAGACCAAGACCAAGCTGGGCAACACCGAGATCAAGAGCTTCGTGCAGAAGACCTGCAACGAACACCTCGGTCACTGGTTCGAGGCCAATCCGGCCGAGGCGAAGATGATCGTGAAGAAGGCCGTCGACTCGGCACAGGCGCGGATGGCCGCTCGCAAGGCGCGTGAGCTGGTACGCCGCAAGACCGCCACCGACATCGGCGGTCTGCCCGGCAAGCTCGCCGATTGCCGCAGCAACGACCCGACCAAGTGCGAGGTCTACATCGTGGAGGGTGACTCCGCGGGTGGTTCGGCGAAGTCGGGTCGTGACTCGATGTATCAGGCGATCCTGCCGTTGCGCGGAAAGATCATCAACGTCGAGAAGGCGCGTATCGACCGCGTGCTCAAGAACGCCGAGGTCCAGTCGATCATCACGGCTTTCGGTACCGGTATCCACGATGAGTTCGACATCGCCAAGCTGCGGTATCACAAGATCGTGTTGATGGCCGACGCCGATGTCGACGGTCAGCACATCTCGACCCTGCTGCTCACCCTCCTGTTCCGCTTCATGCGTCCGCTGATCGAGCACGGTCACGTCTACCTGGCGCAGCCGCCGCTGTACAAGCTCAAGTGGCAGAAGCGGGAACCCGAATTCGCCTACTCCGACCGCGAGCGCGACGGACTGCTCGAGGCAGGCAAGGACAAGGGCTGGAAGATCAACACCGACGACGGCATCCAGCGCTACAAGGGTCTCGGCGAGATGAACGCCAAGGAGCTGTGGGAGACCACCATGGATCCCGAGGTTCGTGTGCTCCGTCAGGTCACCCTCGACGACGCCGCCGCCGCGGACGAACTCTTCTCCGTGCTGATGGGTGAGGATGTCGCGGCCCGCCGCAGCTTCATCGCCCGGAACGCGAAAGATGTTCGCTTCCTAGACGTCTGATCCCCGCCGTATGTCTGATCCCCGCCGTATGTCTGATCCTGCCGTATGTCTGAACCCGGGCAGGCGCCGCCGACCGGGTCTCTGCGAGAAAGAAACTCATGACTGACACCACGCTCCCGCCCGCCGGCGGTGAAGGCGATCGCATCGAACCGGTCGATCTCGGCCAGGAGATGCAGAAGAGTTACATCGACTACGCGATGAGCGTCATCGTGGGCCGTGCGCTGCCCGAGGTGCGCGACGGTCTCAAGCCGGTGCACCGTCGTCTGCTGTACGCGTCCTACGACGCAGGTTTCCGCCCCGACCGCTCATATGTGAAGTCCGCCAAGCCTGTTGCCGAGACGATGGGCAACTACCACCCGCACGGCGACACCGCGATCTACGACGCCCTGGTGCGTCTGGCGCAGCCGTGGTCGATGCGCTACCCGCTCATCGACGGGCAGGGCAACTTCGGCTCCCGCGGTAACGACGGCGCCGCCGCCATGCGTTACACCGAAGCCCGGCTTACACCGCTGGCCATGGAGATGTTGCGTGACATCGACGAGGAGACAGTCGATTTCATCCCCAACTACGACGGCAAGACCAGTGAACCGACGGTGCTGCCTGCGCGTATCCCGAACCTGCTGATCAACGGTTCGGGCGGTATCGCCGTCGGTATGGCCACCAACATCCCGCCGCACAACCTCAACGAGGTTGCCGACGCGGTGTTCTGGGCTCTGGAGAATCCCGAGGCCGACGACGAGACCACCCTCAACGCGTGTATGGAGTACGTGAAGGGCCCCGATTTCCCCACGGCCGGACTGATTGTCGGGAGCCAGGGAATCCGGGATGCGTACACCACCGGCCGCGGCAGCATCCGGATGCGCAGTGTCGTCGACATCGAGGAGAACAAGGGCACCACCACCCTGGTGGTCACCGAGTTGCCCTATCAGGTCAACCCGGACAACCTGATCCAGTCGATCGCCGAGCAGGTGAACGAAGGAAAACTCAAGGGCATCAGCCGAATTGAGGATCAGTCCTCCGACCGTGTCGGTATGCGCATCGTGGTCACGCTGCGTCGTGACGCGGTGGCCAAGGTCGTGCTGAACAACCTGTACAAGCACAGCCAGCTGCAGACCAGCTTCGGCGCCAACATGCTGTCCATCGTCGACGGTGTGCCGCGCACGCTGCGCCTGGACCAGATGATCCGCTATTACGTCGCCCACCAGATCGACGTCATCGTCCGCCGTACCCGCTACCGGTTGCGCAAGGCCGAGGAGCGCGCGCACATCCTGCGCGGTCTGGTCAAGGCGCTCGACGCCCTCGACGAGGTCATCGCGCTGATCCGTGCCTCGGCCAACACCGAGGCCGCGCGCACCGGGTTGATGGACCTGCTCGACATCGACGAGATCCAGGCGGACGCCATCCTGGCGATGCAGTTGCGTCGTCTGTCGGCGTTGGAACGTCAGAAGATCGTCGACGAGTTGGACGAGATCGAGCGGATCATCGCCGATCTGAAGGACATCCTGGAGAAGCCGGAGCGGCAGCGCGCCATCGTGCGTGACGAACTCAAGGAGGTCGTCGAGAAGTACGGCGACGAACGTCGCACCAAGATCATCGCGGCCGATGGCGACGTCACCGACGAGGATCTGATCGCCCGCGAGGACGTCGTCGTCACGATCACCGAGACCGGCTACGCCAAGCGGACCAAGACCGACCTGTATCGCAGCCAGCGTCGGGGCGGTAAGGGGGTGCAGGGGGCCGGACTCAAGCAGGACGACATCGTCGCGCACTTCTTCGTGTGCTCGACCCACGACTGGATCCTGTTCTTCACCACCAAGGGTCGTGTCTACCGCGCCAAGGCCTACGAGCTGCCTGAAGCCAACCGCACCGCGCGCGGCCAGCACGTCGCGAATCTGCTGGCCTTCCAGCCGGAGGAGCGGATCGCGCAGGTCATTCAGCTCAAGAGCTACCAGGACGCGCCGTATCTGGTGCTGGCCACTCGCAATGGTCTGGTGAAGAAGTCGCGTCTGGAGGACTTCGACTCCAACCGTTCCGGCGGTATCGCGGCGATCAACCTGCGCGGTGAGGATGAGCTGGTCGGGGCGCAGTTGTGCAGCGCCGACGACGATCTGCTGCTGGTGTCGCAGAAGGGCCAGTCGATCCGGTTCCATGCCGACGACGAGGCGCTGCGCCCGATGGGCAGGCAGACCTCGGGTGTGCAGGGTATGCGGTTCAACGCCGACGACACGCTGCTCAGCCTCAACGTCGTCGTCGACGGCACGTATCTGTTGGTCGCGACGTCGGGTGGCTATGCCAAGCGCACCGCGATGGACGATTACCCGGTGCAGGGCCGTGGCGGCAAGGGCGTGCTGACGATCGCCCACGATCGTCGTCGCGGTGAGCTGATCGGTGCACTGATCGTCGATGATGACACCGAGCTGTACGCGATCACCTCCGGTGGCGGCGTCATCCGTACCGCTGCCAAGCAGGTACGTAAGGCGGGCCGGCAGACCAAGGGTGTGCGTCTGATGAATATCGATGAGGGCACGACCGTCATCGCCATCGCACGCAATGCCGACGAACCCGACGACGCCGAGAGCTGAGCGACAGGTTCTCCTGCCATGTCGAGCCGATTGTGAAGTGCGCAACGGTTAGGCTGGGGGAGACGTGCTGCCGATGAGACGGCGAGCAGCGAAAGCGACCGCCGAGCGAGGGAACTCCATTGACCACACCTAACGAGCCGGACAAGGACCACAACCCCAAGTCCAGCGGTGGACCGGTGAACGGATCCGGCAGTGCGACGCTGGGGACGGGTACGCCGGTCGGTGGTCTGGTCCCGCCGTGGCAGCGTGGGCCGGCCGAGGAGTCACCGAAGACGACGCGGATCGAGACCCCGGCACGGGATTCCGTGCCGGGGAATCGGCAGTCCGGCCCGCCGCCGCGGGGGATCGTGACCAGCGCGCCCGCCGAGCCCGGTGGGCAGGCTCCGGTGACGAATCTGGAGAACCCGCCGCGAGGTCAGACCGCGACTGCGACGCGTGAGGAACCGAAGCCGTTCATCGAATCGCCGACCAGCAATATCGACCGCGATCGGCTGCCGAGCGAACAACTGCCCGATCTCGATGAGATCCACCACACCGCCGAAGCCAAGCGGATCGCAGAGGAAAAGGCGACCGCCGCCCGGTCGGCGCCCACTCAGGTGCGCGCGTCGGGCCGACCGTTGCGCGCGTCCGTGCAGGTGCGCCGGATCGACCCGTGGGCGACCTTCAAGATCGCCGCGGTGCTGTCGGTGATCGGCTTCATCGTGTGGATGATCGCGATTGCCGTCCTGTACCTCGTGCTCGACGGAATGGGTGTGTGGGAGCAGGTCAACAACTCCTTCGGCACCCTGGTGACCGCGGACGGTTCGTCGACCGATGGGGACATCATCAGCGGCGGGACCGTCTTCGGGATCGCCACTCTCATCGGTGCCATCAACGCTGTGCTCGTCACCGCGCTGGCGACCATCGGTTCCTACATTTACAACATCTGTGCCGACCTCGTCGGTGGTGCCGAGGTGACTCTCGCAGACCTCGACTGACCAGCCGTTTTGTTAGTTCGGTGGGTCGTCGGGTAATGTCACCTCTCGGTTCAAGGGCCTATAGCTCAGGCGGTTAGAGCGCTTCGCTGATAACGAAGAGGTCGGAGGTTCAAGTCCTCCTAGGCCCACTGCGACAGATGCGTCAGCATCAGAATTCGCACCCATGTCGACCATTTCGGTTCGATACGGGGCCTTAGCTCAGTTGGTAGAGCGCCGCCTTTGCAAGGCGGATGTCAGGAGTTCGAATCTCCTAGGCTCCACCACCAAGAACCACCCGCACAAGCGCCACTTCGACCAGCAATCGCTGGTTCCAAGTGGCGCTTCGTCGTTGAAGTGGCGCGTCTGCGTTGGATCAGTCGACGTCGACGATCCCGGTGAGGTACGCGGTGAGGATGGCTTCCACCGGAGTTGAGGCGTCGACCACGACGCGCTGGAAGACCAGGGCGTCGGCGAGTGCGATGAGTTCGTCGACACGGGCGTCGGAGACCGGCAGTCCGGCCCCGGACAGACCCTCCGCGGAGACCTGCTTCGCGAGGTTGTGGACTTGCGAGCGATCGGTGAGTTTTGCCCGCAAGGCAGG
Source organism: Gordonia heveisoli (assembly GCF_030315745.1). Taxonomy (GTDB): domain Bacteria; phylum Actinomycetota; class Actinomycetes; order Mycobacteriales; family Mycobacteriaceae; genus Gordonia. The sequence goes on from NZ_JASXSH010000006.1 coordinate 202,819, forward strand.
CTCGTCGTCGAGTTCGAGGAGCAATGCGTACCGCGCCCGCATGTCCTCGGTGCGCGCGCTGAGTCGTTCGATCAGCTGCGCCACCAGACCGGACAGCTCGCCGACGCCGAATATCTGTCGTGTGGCCGTCGCGGCACCCAGCATCTGCGCCAGGGCTTGTGCATCGGCGCTGGATCGCGCTGCCAGGCGTTCGACGATGAGCTCGATGAGTGCGCGACGGGTCTTGGCGTAATAGGAGGTCGAGCCGGCGGGGATCTGCGCCTCACGATCGACCGCGCGATGGGTCAACGAGCGCACGCCATCCCGGGCGATCAGCCGGATGGCGTTCTCGGCGATGACCTCTCGCCGACTGCCGGACTCCTCTGCAGGTGTGGACACCAGCCGATACTACAGGTGTAGAGTCGTGGGCATCTCAAATCTACAGATGTAGAGGACCGCAAATGATCGACTTCATCCCCGAACAGGCCACCTACCCGTTCACATCGCGCTGGTTCGATTCGTCGGTCGGCCAGATGCACTACCTCGACGAGGGTTCGGGGCCCTGCTTGTTGTTCTGTCACGGTGCTCCGACCTGGAGTTACCTGTATCGCACCGTGATCACCGGTCTCCGTGATCACTATCGGTGCATCGCGGTGGACTATCCGGGTTTCGGACTGTCGGCGCGCCCCGATGGCTTCGGCTACACGGTGGCAGAGCAGACCGCAGTCCTGGGCGAGTTCGTCGATGCGCTGGGCCTGCACAATGTGGTGATCGTCGGACAGGACTGGGGCGGGCCGATCGGACTCGGCGTCGGTGTTCGGCGCGCTGCGCGTATCCGCGGAATCGTGCTGTCCAACACAGCCTTCTGGCCCATCGACCGCTGGCCGAACCGGGCGTTCAGTGCGGTCATGGGCAGTCGATTGATGCGCCGCCGCATTCTGGACGGCAACTTCCTCGTCGAGAAATTCCTGTTGGGTCCGGCCGGCCCGGATCTCACCGAGGCAGAGGCGAATCACTACCGGTCGGTGCAGCCGACGCCGCAGGCGCGGCGCGCCCTGGTGGTCATGCCACGAGAGATCAGGGCGGCGCGACCATTGCTCGCACAGCTCGACGTCGACGTCCGACGACAACTCGCCGACAAGCCCGCCGTCGCCGTATGGGGGATGCGCGACAAGGTTTTTCCACCGAGCATGTGCCTGCCGCGGCTACGCGAGGCGTTCACCGACCTGGAGGTCATCGAGGTCGGTCAGGCCGGCCACTATGTGCCCGAGGACGATCCGGATCAGCTGATCACCGCGATTCGACGCCGATTCCCGTGATGTCCGGGGCGGTCTGGCTCAGTGGCCGTGCCGGGTCACTCCTGGGTCGCGAGCAGTGCGGTGGTCTGGTCGGAGGTGAGTGGAGGCGGTACGGGGAGATCGGACGGCTCCCGTGAATCCGGTCGCACACCGTCGATCATCAGCAGCAGGATCCGACGCCAGATCTCCGGGTGCGCGCCCCGCCCGCCGACATCGCGGACGGCGCCGAGGGCCAGCATCATCATTGGAAAATCACTGGAGGAGAAGGACTCTCGCAGCCACCCGACCGCCTGGGCGTTGGCGACGATGGCGTCTACCGCCGGGATGAGCCGGTCGATGGCGGCCAGGCTGTACTCGGTGGTCGGGGCACTCCCGTCGAGTAGCAGCTGCCGAAGCCCCCGGTTCTCGGCGAAGAGTTCGGCCGCGGCCATACAGACGTTCATGAAGGCGTCTTCGGGGGTGTCCCGGTCCAGTGCGGTCTCGATCATCTCGGTCACCTCCACCACCTTGGCGTCGAAGAGTGCCTTGATCAGCCCGTCCTTGTCGCCGAAGTGGCGGTACACCGTCCCCACGCCGACGCCTGCGCGTTCGGCGACGTCGGAGATGGCGACTTCGATACCACATTCGGCGAAGGCCGCCATCGCAGCGGCGGTGATCCGTTCGATGTTGCGGGCGGCGTCCGAGCGCAGACCGCGGCCCGTCTTGAGTGTTTCCTGCATCACAGTCCTTTGCGGAATTAGGTATTCCGGTTGCTACTATAGCGAGAGTTAAACGGAAGCTAGCATTCCGTTTGTATGTGACGACCCGACCGACACCGCCCACCGAGGAGTTCCGATGACCACGTCCGACATCCGGCCCGACGCCGCGACCGCAGAGGTCGAGGACAAACACCACGCCAGACGATGGTGGATCCTCGTCGTGCTGGCGTTGGCACAGCTGATGGTCGTGCTCGACGCGACGATCGTGAACATCGCCCTGCCCGCGGCCCAGGACGACCTCGGGTTCAGCGACGAACTGAGGCAGTGGGTGGTCACGGCCTACTCGCTGACCTTCGGCGGCCTCTTGCTGCTGGGCGGACGGCTCAACGACATCCTCGGCCGCAAGCAGTGCTTCATGATCGGGCTCACCGGTTTCGCGCTCGCATCCGCGCTGGGCGGATGGAGCCCGACCTTCGAGGTGCTGATCGCCGCTCGTGCCCTGCAGGGCGTCTTCGGTGCGCTGCTGGCGCCGGCCGCACTGTCGCTGCTCACGGTCACCTTCGCCGGTAGCGCCGAGCGCGCGCGGGCGTTCGGCATCTACGGCGCCATCTCCGGCGCGGGCGGTGCCACCGGTCTGCTCCTGGGCGGTGTGCTGACCGAATACGTCAGCTGGAACTGGTGCCTGTACGTCAACGTGGTCTTCGCCGCCGTCGCCCTGGTCGGAGCTGCCAAGCTCATCCCCAGCCGCAAGCCCGACAGCCACACGAAGCTGGATCTGCCTGGTACCGCGCTCGTCACGGCCGGACTCTTCGCCCTGGTGTACGGCCTGGCGAACTCGGAGACCAACGGCTGGTCGGACACCTGGACGCTGACCTTCATCGGCGTCGGCGTGGCACTGCTCGCGGCCTTCGTCTTCGCCGAGACCCGCGTCGCGCATCCGCTGCTACCGATGCGTGTGGTGACCAGCCGCATCCGCGGGGCGTCCTATCTGGTGATGGGTGTGGCCGCGGTCGGCATGTTCAGCCTGTTCCTGTTCCTGACCTACTACCTACAGTCCACGCTCGGCTACAGCCCGGTCGTCACCGGCGTCGCCTTCCTGCCGATGGTCGCCGCACTGGCGTCGTCGGCCGCCCTGCTCGGCAATGCCGTGCAGCGCGTGGGTCCCCGGTTCCTCGTCGGTGGCGGAATGATCGTCTCCGGTATCGGCATCCTGCTGCTGATGCGCGTCGACGAGCACACCTCCTATGTCACCGGCATCCTGCCGAGCCTCATCCTCGGCGGCCTCGGTCTCGGTGCCGTCTTCGCGACCGCGATGGCGTACTCGACCTACGGCGTCGACGCAGAGGATGCGGGTGTCGCGTCGGCCACCGTGAACACCGCACAGCAGGTTGGTGGCTCGATCGGAGTCTCGGTGTTGTCGAGTATCGCCGGCACCGCGGCGACCGGCTACGTCACCGACAACCCGCTGACCGGCCCGCCGAGTGAGGCGACACTCCAGGCGCTGAAGCAGGGTGCCGAACTCGCGAGCTACCACGCCGCCTTCGCATGGGCATCCGGGATCTTCATCGTCGGCGGCATCATCGTCGCGCTCATCTACCCGCTGCGCGCGCCGCAGGCCGACCCGAATGCGGAGACGGCCTTCGTCCACTGAGGCTCCGCGCGACGGCGATGGTTTCCCGTGAAACCATCGCCGTCGCCGTATGTCGGTGCGGTCTACCGGTTGATCGACCGCAGAGCCGGGCAAACCGGACGAATGGCGCCCTCCGAAGCCGACTAATCCGGCAAGAGTGTTGTGCCGCTGCCTCATTGACCTATCGTCAGCCACTGGTATCCGACGAAGGGGGAGGCGATGGGGGAGGCGATGGGAGATCACCTGAAAGTCGACCTGGGGGAGCTCAGGTACGGCGGACATCAACTCAACACGTGGATGGTCGACGCCACCGAGACCTTCGCCGGCGGCCATGCGCAGATCGAGGCGGCATCGGCGGGTTGGTCGGGTCGGTCGGCCAGAGCGTTGAGCGAGCGCCTGGCGTCCATGCGTCAATCGGCCCAGGGCGTCTGCGATCGGCTCGATGACCATTCGACGAGCTTTCATACCTGCGCGAATCGCTTCGAGGCATACGACCGCCCGCTGGGCCACCACGGTGACCCCAGCACAGATCAGCGCGATCTGTGATCGGACTCGATGACATCGATCGCTGGAACGTCGCCGACATCGAGGCGGTTTTCCACGTGTGCGTGGATCAGAGCAATCACTGCGCGGATCAATCGGCAAACCTGAAGAATCTCAACACCTTCGAAACCTGGGATGGGGACTCGGCCGCAGCGGCCAGACGATCACTGGGCCGAACCCGGGTCGATCTCGACGCACACGGCGCATTGGCGGAACGGATCGGCACCGCAGCGCGGGCCGCCGCCGCCAAAATCCAGGCGATCAAGGCTGCGCTCGCGCAAGTCCGCGCGGATGCGACAGCCAAGAAGTTCGCGATCGACGACGACGGGACGGTCCGGTCGATCCTGCAGACCGTGATGACCGTCGAGGACAGCCAGAAGCGCGAAGGTCAGCGGATCGCCCTGCAACTTCGGGTCAACCAGATCCTGGAGAATGCCGAGGCCGCCGACGATGAACTGGCTGCGGCGATCGAGGGTGCCGACGGCGAGATCCCGATCGATCGGATTCCGATCACCGGATTCATACCCGGGCTCGAGGAGGTCTACGGCCTCGGCACCTTGGGGATGCCGGAGTATCCGCCGGCTTCGTTGACCGATGTCGAAGCCCGCAACTATTACCTGGAGGGCGAACGGCGTCTCAAGCTGTTCAACCAGTCGCTCGCGAACAGTGACCTGTCGATGGAGGAGCGGGCCCGCATCGGCTGCGAGTTGCGTAACGAGTTGCGTACGCAGGCGCGCGAACTGATGTCCGACCGCGCAGCGGCCGAGGGTCTCTACCGCACCGACCCCAACAAGACCTTCGACGAGCTCATCCAGGACAAGATGAATCGCAAGGGTCTCACCAGGGAACAGGCAATCGAAGATGTCGTGCGCTCGTCGTCGACGAGTCGGGGCAGTGTCAATGCCGGGCTCGGCGTCGATCCCGAACGGCCGGTACTACCCGACCCGGAGGAGATCAGGGCGAGAGCCGGGCCGAGCCTGTCACCGGCCGATCTCGGTGACGCCGGTGCCGGCCTGGGCCGCACCGCACTCAAGATCGCCGGGAAGGCGGCATTGCCGCTGGCGGTCGGCTACGAGGTCTACGACGGTGTCGATCAGGTCCGGGCCGGAACCGAGAGCGTCCCGGAGGCCGTCGGCAGTGGAACGGGTGCCGTCGCGGGTATGGTCGCCGGTGCCGAGTACGGTGCCATGGCAGGTGCATTCGGTGGTCCGGTCGGGGTGGCGGCAGGTGCGCTCATAGGTGGCCTCGCCGGCGGAGTGATCGGCGGAAGCGTCGGGAAGACGATCGGAGGATGGTTCGATTGACCGAGATCGACACGATTTACCGGCGACTGGACCGGATGGCCGTTGCGCAGGCCAGGGTCGTCGATCGGCGCACGATTCCGGGGACTGTCACCGTCGAGATCGACGGGAACCAGTGGCGGCGTGAGGAGTCCGGCGCTGACCTGGGCTACCTCGATCTGTATGTGCGCAACGAGCCGACCGGCACCTTCCACGACAACGTCTTCGTCGCGATGACCCGATTCGTCGTCGATGCGACCGTGGAGGTCAATGGGCTCTTCGACGACGTATTCGCTTCCGCCCGTGCTCTTCCCGACTGGATGGAGCAGCGGGCGGATCGGGCGCCGGTGAGTGAGCGAACCGAGGGCGCCGCCCTGCAATCAGGGTGTTACCGCGATCGCGACCACGGCTGGCTGTACACCGTCACCCGTTACGTCGCCTATCAGCGCGGTAACGTCGCCTACCTGCTGCAGATGAGCGCGACCACCGCATCGCAGCGTTCACCTGATTGGGCGGCACTGACCCGCATCGTGCAATCCGTCCGATTCGACGACTGAGGGGGCAGGCATGGTGTTTCGAGCGGCGCAGGTGGCAGATCTGGAGGCGGCCTTGGCCTCACCGATCGATTTCGTCGCCGATCCCGACGACGACGGCTGGTTCCACGGCGTCATCGGTGCGGCCGAGTACTTTGTGCGGCTGGGGAATTTCCCCGACGAACACCTGTACTCCCTCTACCTCGGTCATGGACGGTGGATGGATTTCACTGCACTACCGGACAATTGGACGGTGACCCACTCGCCGACCGGCCCGCCCGACACGGCCCGGGCCCGGCTGCCCAAGGGCGAATTCCATGTCTGACCCGATCGAGACGTGCCGCTACCTGGACGACGTTCGACGGGGTCGGCTCGTCAGCCGCTGGAACGAGGAACAGCGGCGGTACCACACCATCGACCATCTCCGGTACATGCTGCTGAGACTGGACGAATTAGCTTCGGCCGGAATCGTTTTCGACGACGAACCGGTGGTGCTGGCCACCTGGTATCACGACGCGGTCTACGACATCCCGGGTCCGGACAACGAACGACGATCGGCCCAACTCGCGGCCGCGGAACTGGCCGGGCGAAAGTGTGTCGACGAGGTCGTGCGACTCGTCGAGCTGACCGCGACGCACCACGTGGGCGCCGACGATCCCAACGGTGCCGCCCTCTGCGACGCCGATCTCGCCGTGCTGGCTGCCGAACCGGCCGACTACCAGGCCTATGCCCGTGCTGTTCGCGAGGAGTATCTGGCGGTACCCGACGACCTGTACTGCGCCGGTCGGGCGGATGTCCTCGGCCGACTTCTCAATCAGCCCAACCTCTTTCACACCAAGGTCGGCATCGCGCGATGGGAGGATCGGGCGCGGGACAACCTCGCGGGCGAAATCGCCCGGCTGTCGGCGGGGGACCTCAGCTTCCGCTCTTGATCCACCAGTAGACGATGAGTCCGATGACGATCACCGCGAGATAGAGGAACCCGACGATCAGGGCGGCGACCGCGAGGACGTCACCTTCTTCGTTCCGACGCCGGATGTCGGCCCGCGCCTTGAAGGCCAAGCCGATACCGACCGGGAACAGGCAGCCGACGACCGAGCAGATCAGTGCCCAGATCGCCATCCGGTTGGTCCGGGGTTGTGCGGACGTGACGGTCGGGGATCGATCTCCGGGTCGGGGGCGCCGAGCGGCGATGTCGGGCTGACTCACGGGAACCTCCTCGTCGGCGTCGTCATAAGGGTCGTAATCGGGATCGTAGTCAGGGTCGGACGAAACAGGTTCGGCGACAGCGGAATACGCGAGTGGCTTCTCCGCAACGCGATCCTGGCCGGGTTCGCGCCGCCGAGGTGGCGCGGGGTCGGCCATCGGCTCGAAATCGTCCGGGCCGTCGGCGAAGAACGGCTCCGGACGACCGGACGCGTCGGCTGCGTGGGGCTCGGAAACCCGACGTGTCGGTGCGGCTCCGGGTGCCGGTCGGGCGTCGGAGGGTTCTGGCCGAGGCTGTCGGGGTTCGCCAGGTCGGGGACCGGGTGCGGGGGCCGGGCCGGGTCGCGGTCCGGCCGCCATCGGGCCACCGGGACCCGGACCACCTGCCGATCCGGGTGGCCCGCCCGGTCGCGGACCGGGAGGACCCGCCGGAGGACGAGCACCGGGCGGTACCGGACCTGGACCGCCGGGACGCTGCGGCACACCACCGGGACGCGGACCCGACGTCGGGACGCGTGGACCGGCCGGCGGGGGCCCCGATCGAGCGGGGGGACGCGGGTCGGGCCCCGGGTCGGGCCGCGGCGCGCTGCCACGCCGCTCACCGCCACCGGAATCACCACCGGTAGGAGCCGGACCCCACGTGCCCGCGACCGCCGGTCCGAGAACGGACGGGCCGGAGCTACCGGGCCGACTCTCCGCCGGCGTCGACTGGCGCTCGAAGGATCCCGTGTTGCCGGGAATCGGATTGGGTGAGGTGTTGGGGGCCTTCGGGGCGCGCTCCCAGGGAGGCGGGCCACCGGCCGCTGGGCCCTCGCCCGACGAATCGGTGGGTCCCCGGTCACCGGAGCTGGGTCCGGTGGTCAGGTCCTGTGGGCGCTCGTCGTCGGAGGTCACCATTACAAATTACCCGTGCAGTCACGACAAGGGCGCAGGCGCCGTCGTTCCGGCCAGGTCAGGACGCCCGGGACTGCGTCGTAGCCGATGAGCCGGCCGAGATCTCCTCGATGCGCGGCACCGTCGCCGAAACGGGCGGTGTCTCACGCCGGCTGCGGCGGGCGAAGAGGGCTCCACCGGCTGCGGCGACCGCGATTGCGGCACCGATGATCGCGAACAGAAACTTCGTGGGCATGGCCTCCAGAGTGCCAGCCGCCGGTACGTGATGCCAGCTCGCAGACCTGCGATGACAAACGATCGGCGCCGAGGTGCGGCGATGCCCTGTCTCGACCCCCGCATCGGATGGTTGGATGGAGACCATGAGTACCCCGAAAACCACCGCGACCCTGAAGACCAATCGCGGAGACATCGTCGTCGAACTGTTCCCGAATCACGCTCCCAAGACCGTGGCCAACTTCGTCGGCCTGGCCGACGGCAGCAAGGACTACAGCCAGAAGAACGCCGCGGGCACCGACACCGGCCCCTTCTACGACGGCTCGGTCTTCCACCGCGTCATCGAGGGCTTCATGATCCAGGGCGGCGACCCGACCGGCACCGGTCGCGGCGGCCCCGGCTACCAGTTCGCCGACGAGTTCCACCCGGAACTGCAGTTCGACCGTCCCTACCTGCTCGCGATGGCCAACGCCGGCCCGGGCACCAACGGATCCCAGTTCTTCATCACCGTCGGCCCGACCCCGCACCTGAACCGACGCCACACCATCTTCGGTGAGGTCACCGACGCCGCGTCCCAGGCCGTCGTCGACGCGATCGCCACCACCTCCACCGACCGCGCCGATCGTCCGGTCGACGAGGTCGTCATCGAGAAGGTCGAAGTCAACTGACAACCGAACCGCACACCGCCTATCGGGCGGTGTGCTACCGGCATTCCGACCGCCCCACCGGCCTGTCCTGCAGCCGGTGTGGGCGGCCGGCGTGTCCGGAATGCCTCCACCCGGCGGCGGTGGGGCAGCACTGTGTGGATTGCCTGCGTGCCGACGGGGTACAGCGATCCCCGGCCAACCTGCGACCGAGTATCACCACGCTCGCGGCGCGCACGCCGATCGTCACCTACGCGCTGATCGCCATCAACCTGGCCATCTTCGCGCTCTGCGTCGCCCAGGCCGGGCTCAGTGAACCCGGTGACGCACCGCTGTTCATCGACGGCGACCTGGTGCGCGGGATCGTCGGCGACGGCGAGTACTGGCGCCTCCTGACCGCCGGATTCCTGCACTTCTCCGTGATGCATGTCGCGGTCAACATGATCTCGCTCTACATCATCGGCCGCGACCTCGAACGAGTCCTCGGTCCATGGCGGTACATCGCCGTCTACCTGATCGCGCTGTTCGGCGGCAGCGCGGCCGTGATGCTCTTCGAAGACGACAATGTCCGCACCGCCGGTGCGTCCGGTGCCATCTACGGCCTGATGGGTGCGTTGCTGGTCTTCCTGATCAAGGCCAAGGCGTCGCTGACGCCGGTGCTGGCCGTGATCGGATTCAACGTCGTGCTGTCGATCTCGCTACCCGGGGTCTCGCTGATGGCCCACCTCGGTGGCCTGCTGTTCGGTATCGCCGCGACCGCCGCGGTGCTCTACCTACCCGAGATGATTCCGGCGGAGAAGCGCACCGCCGCCGCAGCGGCCCGGATCGGCTGGGTCGGGCTCGCCGCGCTGCTGGTCGTCGCGCTCGCACTGGGCGTCGGAGCGGGCATGTTCTACGACGGCCCGATGATCCTGCGCTGACCATCCCCGATCGGTCGGTCTCGCTCGTGTGATCCCGCTCAGTCGCGGACGTCCTCGACGACGAATCCCGCCCGGCGGAGCTCGTCGACGACATCGATCAGATCGGCACCGAGATCCCACCGGCCGAAGACGGTCAGGTGGGTGTCGGCGTCGGACGACTGGCCGTCGACCGTGGTCTCGATCTCCAGCTGTCCCACCCGACGCCCGATCCGGCGCATCGAGAGCAGCCGGATGCGGGCGACCTGCGCGCGATCATGGGTGCGGGTGCCGGTGATCGTGCGGACGGTCAGTCGGGGTGGGTTGCTGTCCACCACCAGGCGGGGCCGGATCGCGAGGGCATAGCCCCCGACTCCCAGCAGCAGTACCCCGGCGACCGCCATCATCACCGCCCCCGCACGGTCGGGTGCGGCCAACCATGCCGCCACCAGCAGCACTACGCCGCCACCGCACACTGCGGTGGCGGCCGGAATGGGCGTCGCCCACCTGTTCACAGCGTCACCAACAGAGTTATCCACAGGCTTTACTCACAGTGGGGACTACTTACACACATGTAATTTCCACAGTGGGGATGAATTACACACATGTGATTCGTTTCTGTGGATAACCCGTCGGTCGGGGATAAGTGCAGGTCAACGCCACCGCATGGTCATCAGCAGGCCGGCGACCATGAACGAGAAGCCGATGAGGAAGTTCCAGGCGCTGAGGTTGTACATCCAGTGCAGCGGCTCGCCCTCGGCGCCATAGGTGCTCTCGGTGGCAGCCAGGTAGTAGACGATCAGCCATGCCAGGCCGAAGATCATCAGGCCGAGCATGACGCCGACATAGATGCTGCTGGACGGGCCGGCCTTGACCTTGACCGGCGTGCGGCTGGCCGGGTTGATCGTGTAGTCGGTCTTCTTCCGGACTTTTGACTTCGGCATGGCTTCCTCTGTTGTGGTGCACCGCCGTGGCGGTCATTCCTTCGCGCAGTACAGGCCGTGATGCACCCGGGTCGGATGCGGGCCGTCGTGCTATGTGCGCAGACGCTGTCACTACGGTATCTCACCAGGTCGCCGGTGTCGGAACCCCTGGCACAGCCACCTGCCGGAAGGCCCGCCGCGAAATCGATGCGAGTCGTTGCGGCCGTCGGCGGTATCTTGTCGAGGTGACGCGCATCCTGGTGATCGACAACTACGACAGCTTCGTCTACAACCTGGTCCAGTACCTGGGCCAGCTCGGGGTCGAGGCAGTGGTGTGGCGCAACGACGACCCCCAGGTCGCCGACGACCGGTTGCGCGAGTCGGTCGCCGACTTCGACGGCGTGCTGCTCAGCCCCGGACCGGGCACGCCCCAGCGAGCGGGCGCGACGATGCCGATGGTGCAGGTCGCCGCCGCCGACCGCATTCCGTTGCTGGGCGTCTGCCTGGGCCACCAGGCCATCGGAGCCGGCTTCGGGGGCACCGTCGACCGCGCACCGGAGTTGCTGCACGGCAAGACGTCCCTGGTCGAACACGACGGCATCGGCGTGCTCGAGGGGCTGCCGAACCCGTTCACCGCGACGCGCTATCACTCACTGACGGTCGTACCCGAGACCATCCCCGATGAACTCGTCGTCACCGGGCGGACCGAATCGGGCATCGTGATGGCCATGCAGCACCGCGAACTGCCGATCCATGGCGTGCAGTTCCATCCGGAGAGCGTCCTCACCCAGGGCGGTCACCGCATGCTGGCCAACTGGCTACGCATCTGCGGTGTCGACGTCGCCGAAGATCGGGTCGTCGCTCTCGAGAACGAGATGGCCTCCGCGATCGGCTGACCCCGGCAGTCCGCCGGGGCCCCGACACTCAGTTCGGCAGGATGCTGGTCTGGCCGACGACGATGGTGATGGATCCGTTCTTCCGCACCTTCGAACCCGCACTCGGCTGCTGCCCGATGACCTTCCCGTCGTCGGGGCTACCCAATCCGACGTTGCGGGTCGTCCGCGTCAGGGTCGAGCGCTGCCACCCGGCCGACTCCAGTTCGGTGGCGGCCTGCGCGGGCGTCAGGCCCCGCAGATTCGGCATCACGAACATGTTGCCGCGCGAGATAGCGAGTTCGACGGTGCTGCCCTCTTCGGCCTGCGCCCCGTCGGTCGGCGTCGACCGGACGACCTGACCGGCGGGCAGGTCGGAATCGACCGCCGTCGTGCTCACCTTCAGCTTGATCTGGTCGAGCTGGACCCGTGCCTGATCCTCGGTCAGACCCACCAGGTTGGGGATCGTCACCAGCCGGGGGCCGGAGCCGATGCGAATCTCGACGACCCCGTTCACCGGTGCCTCCACACCGATCATCGGCGCCGTCTCGACGACCCTGTCCTTCAGCTCGGTCGTCGAATCGACTTGCGTCACTTTGTGATTGGTGAATCCGAGGCGGTCGAGTTCGGCGACCGCCTCGGCTTCGGTCTTGCCGCGGATGTCGGGGATCTTCACCTTCGGCGGACCCGACGACACGTAGAGGGTGATCTCCGATCCGTCCGCGGCGGTGACGTTGTCGCCACCAGGGGTGGTGTGGGTGGCGCGGCCCTGCTCGACGGTCAGACTCGGTTCCGCGATCACCTTGACGCTGAATCCCGCCTTCTCCAGCGCGGACTGCGCGTCCTGCTCCGATTGACCGGTGACGGTCGGCACCGCAACCTGCCGGGCGTCCTCGGAACTCCACGGCGCCCAGAACAGGACTAGGGCGACGACCAGCAACAGGACTGCGGCGAGGGCCCCGACGATCAGCGGGGTGGATCGCCGACGGATCGGGGTGAGGTCGTCGGCCTCGCCGGTGGCCGGATCCCGATCACCGCCGTCGAGGCGCAGCGCGCGGCGTGGACCGCTGTCGAGGAATTCGGTGCGCTCCTCGTCGGAGAGCAACAGCGGGGCCGACGGTTTGCCGCCGGCGAGCACCTTGATCAGATCCGAACGCAGATCCGCCGCCGACTGGTAGCGGTTCTCCTTGTTCTTGCTCATCGCCTTGAGGACGACCGAATCCAGTTCCCGCGGGATGGCGGGGTTGATCTCCGACGGCCACGGCGGATCTTCGTGCACATGCTGATGAGCCACCGCGACGGGCGAATCACCGGTGAACGGCGGCTCCCCGGTGAGCAGCTCGAACAGCACACAGCCCATCGAATAGATGTCACTGCGCGGGTCGACCTTGATGCCCCGGGCCTGCTCGGGTGACAGGTACTGGGCGGTGCCCATGACCGCCGACGTCTGGGTCATCGTCGCGCTGGTGTCGCTCATCGCGCGCGCGATACCGAAGTCCATCACCTTGACCGCACCGGACTTGTCGATCATCACGTTCGCGGGCTTCATGTCCCGGTGGACGATCCCGTTGCGGTGGGAGAAGTCCATCGCGGCAGCCACGTCGGCCATCCACGTCATCGCCTGCCGCGGTGCGATCGGGCCGTTGGCGCGCAGGATGTCGCGCAGGGTGTCGCCCTCGACGTACTCCATCACGATGAACGGCAGCCGGCCGTCCTCGGTCTCGGATTCGCCGGTGTCGAAGACCTGGACGATCGTCGGGTGGTTGAGTTTGGCCGCATTCTGCGCCTCGCGACGGAAACGCAGATAGAAGGACGGGTCACGCGCGAGGTCGGCGCGCAGCACCTTGACCGCGACGTCGCGGTGCAACAACAGGTCGCGGGCGTAGTGAACCTCGGACATACCGCCGAAGCCGAGCGTTTCGCCCAGTTCGTAGCGGTCGGAGAGATGGTGTGGGGTCGACATCATGGGATGCTCGGCAACGTGAACCACGGGGGTGCGGTGGACGCGCCCGTGTCGGTCTGCGGGGTGGTCGTCTCGGACTGCGGTTCGCTGCTCGGCGGTTCCGGTTCGCTGGACTCCGTGGTGGTCGTGGTGGTGGTCGGCCGCCGCGTGGTGGTCGTGGTGGTCGTCTCCTCCGTGGTTTGCGGCGGTGCGACGGTCGTCGTCTGGGTTTCGGTGATCGTCGTCGACGTCGGGGGTGCGGGGGTGTCCGCGGAACCCGAATCGCGGCCGAGCAGCCCGTACGCGGCGAGACCGATGGCACCGGCGAGCAGTGCGCCCGCGATCCCGGCCAGCACCTTCTGCCCGGTCGTCCAACCCCCGTCGTCGGGCTCGTGGGGTTGCGTCGGCGGTGGCGTGGTGGGACGCGAGGTCTGCCCCGAGGTCACCACGCGGGTGGCTGCGGTACGCCCGGCGACACCTGCTCCGACGGCCGCACCGGCGGCAGCGGCAGCACCGGCGGTACCCGGACGTGGGGGACGTCGGCCCGCCCGGACCGCGGCGACCGCATCGGCGAACTCGCCGCCGTTGGCGTAACGCTGCTGCGGCTCCTTGGCCAGCGTGATCTCGATCAGTTCGCGCACTCCCGCAGGCAGATTGCCCGGCAGCGGGGGCGGTGTTTCACGAATATGTTTCATCGCCACGGTGATCGCACCGTCGCCGAGGAAGGGTCGGCGGCCCGATAGCGCCTCGTACCCGACGACGCCGAGCGAGTAGACGTCCGACGCAGCGGTCGCCTCACCGCCGGTGGCCTGCTCCGGGGAGATGTACTGGGCGGTGCCCATCACCATGCCGGTCTGGGTGACCGGTGCCGAATCGACGGCCTTGGCGATACCGAAGTCGGTGATCTTCACCTGGCCGGTCGGGGTGATCAGGATGTTGCCGGGTTTGACGTCGCGATGCACCAGACCCTGGCTGTGTGCGGCCTGCAACGCGCGACCGGTCTGCTCGAGCATGTCCAGGGTGTTGGTCAGCGACAGCTTGCCCAGACGGGAGATGACAGCGTTCAGCGGCTCACCGTCGACGAGTTCCATGACCAGGTAGGCCAGCGCCTCGCCACCCTGCCGGTCGGGGGTCTCGCCGTAGTCGAAGACGTTGGCGATGCCGGGGTTGTTGAGCATCGCGGTCGTCTGCGCCTCGGCACGGAACCGGGCGATGAACTCGGGGTCGTTGGTGTACTCGGCCTTGAGGACCTTGACCGCGACCCGACGATTGAGTCGGGTGTCGAGCGCTTCCCACACCTGACCCATGCCGCCGGTGGCGATCAGGCGCATGAGCCGGTAGCGATCGGCGATGATCGTGCCGTTCTGCAAGGTCATCGTCCTCCACCTCCAACCAGTGCGTTGATCACTTTCCGTCCGATCGGCGCGGCGACCGTGCCACCCACCGAATCCGAACCGTACTGCCCGTTCTCGACGACCACCGCCACCGCGATCTCCGCATTCGACGACGGCCCGAACGCGATGTACCAGGACAGCGGCGTGCCGGTGGCGCTGCCGGTTTCGGCGGTGCCGGTCTTCGAGGCGATCGACACCGGACCCCCGCTACCGTAGGTCTCTTGCTCGGACAGGATCATCATCCTCTTCAGTGTCTCTGCCTGGTCGGCGCTGATCGGCTGATTGACCGTCGACGGCGTGGTCGTGCTCAGGGTCCGCAAGTCCGCCGCCTGTAGCTTATCGACCAGATAGGGCCGCATCCGAACTCCGCCGTTGGCCACGGTCGCCGCGATGGTCGCGGCCATCATCGGGGTCAGCTTGACGTCACGCTGGCCGATCGACGCCTGGGCGAGTTTGTCGGGTGAACTGACGTCGCCGATAGTCGATTCGTCCACGGTCATCGGGATGTCCGGGCCGGGCTGATCGATCCCGAACAGCCGCGCGGTCTCGGTGAACACTGAGGACGCATCCTTCATCTTCGTGGTGACCAGGTCGGCGAATGCGGTGTTGCACGAGTACTTGAACGCGGTCTCCAATGAGACGGTTCCGCCTGACGAACCGGGGCAGGTCTCGCCCCCGTAGTTCGGCAGCTGCGTGGTCGTGTCGGGCAGCGTGATCGACGACGCCGCGGTCAGCCGGATATCGGGGGAGATGCCGTCGCGCAGGGCGGCAGCGGAGGTGATCACCTTGAACGTCGAGCCGGGCGGGTAGAGCGTGTTGATCGACCGGTTGCGCAGCGGATCACGCGGATTCGACGACAGCCGTTCGTAATTCGCCTGCTGGACTTCGGCGTCGTGGGTGGACAGCAGATTCGGGTCATAGCTCGGCGTCGAGGCCATCGCGAGGATCTTGCCGGTGTTGGGCTGCAATGCGACCACCGCGCCGCGGCACGGCCCGTCGCACGGCCCGTTGATCAGCGCGTTGTAGGCCGCCGTCTGCAGCTTGGGGTCGATGGTGGTGACGACGTTGCCGCCCCGCGGATCCCGACCGGACAGCAGATCCATGAACCGTTGACCGAAGAGCCGATCGTCGGAGCCGTTGAGGATGGCGTTCTCGGCCTCTTCGAGCTGCGTGTTCAGGTAGATGTACGAGAAGCGTCCGGTGATCGGCGCGAACGCCACCGCCGTCTCCCGCGGATACTCGCGCTGGAACTTGAACCGGCCGCCGGTGGCGACGGAACGTGCGATGACAGTGCCGCCCGCGGTGATGAGACCGCGCTGTCGGGAGAACTCGTCGAAGAGGACGCGCGAGTTGCGGCTGTCGGTGCGCAGCGCGTCGGCCTTGAACACCTGCACATAGGTGGCGTTGGCCAGCAGCGCGACGATCATCACCATGACCGCGACCGCGACCCGTCGGATCGGTGTGTTCATATCCGCGGCACCGCCTTCGTCGGCATCGTGTCCACCGAGCGGGTCGCGCCGCGTCGGCGACTCGGATCGGGTTCACGCGCCGCGTTGGAGATGCGGATGAGTAACGCCAGCAGAATGTAGTTGGCCAGCAGCGACGAACCGCCGTAGGACACGAACGGCGTGGTCAGACCTGTCAGCGGGATGAGTTTGGTGACACCGCCGACGACGACGAAAACCTGCATCGCCAGGGTGAACGACAATCCGGTGGCCAGCAGTTTGCCGAAGCTGTCGCGGACCGCGATGCCGGTGCGCAGACCGCGGATGACGAGCACCAGGAATAGCACCAGGACCGCGGCCAGCCCGGCCAGGCCGAGTTCCTCGCCGATCGTGGCGATGATGAAGTCGGTGTTGGCGAACGGCACGGTATTGGGCCGGCCGGAGCCGAGGCCGGTACCGAACAGTCCGCCCGTGGCGAGGCCGAACAGGCTCTGACCGATTTGGTAGCCGTCGCCGTAGAAGTCGGCGAAGGGATCGCGCCACACCGACACACGCAGTTGCAGGTGGCTGAACAGCGAGTAGGCGAGGACCGCGCCGAAGGCGAACAGGGTGACGCCGATGATCAACCAGCCGACGCGTTCGGTCGCGACGTAGAGCATCGTCAGCATCGTCGAGAAGATGAGCAGCGAGGTACCCAGGTCGGATTCGAAGGCGAGCACGCCGATGGCGATCGCCCACGCGGCCAGCAGCGGTCCGAGGTCGCGGCCGCGCGGCAGGTCCATGCCCAGGAAGTGCCTGCCCGCGGTGGTGAACAGGTCTCGTTTCGATACCAGGAAGGCGGCCGTGAAGATGATGATCAGGATCTTGGAGAATTCGCCGGGCTGGATATTGAACAGCGGGGTCCGGATCCAGATCTTCGACCCGTTGATCGTCGACCATCCGGCGGGCAGGATCGCCGGGATCGCCAGGAAGATCAGACCGCCCAGACCGAGGGTGTAGGCGTAACGCGACAACGTCCGGTGATCTCGGATCAGGATCAGGACCGCGGCGAACGCGACGATCCCCAGCGTCGCCCACAGCAGCTGCTGGTCGGCGTCGTGGCTGATCTCCACCGAGCCGGGTGCGACGCCGTCGCCGGTACCCAGGTCGAGCCGGTGGATGAGCACCAACCCGAGGCCGTTGAGGACCGCGACGATCGGCAGGAACACCGGATCGGCGTGCGGCGCGTAGCGGCGGATCACGACGTGCGCGAAGCCGAACAGGGCGACGTACGCGCCGATGTACTTGAGCAGATCGACGGAGAATCCCTGGTCCTGGGCGGCCTGGACGATGAGCAGGGCGACGGTCACCAACCCGATGGCGAAGGTCAGCAGGAGCAATTCGACATTGCGTCCCGACTGCTCATCCGGTTGGCGCGGAGGTGCATGTGGTGCGGGCGCGGCTTGACTCATCAGACCTGCCGGCAGCTCGCGACGGTCGGCGACGATCCGTTACCCGGGTGGGTCGGATTGCCTTCCGACGGTGGTTGGCTGGTTTCGGAGCTGTTGCCCGACGTGCCCGGTCGGGGTGCCGGGGTGGCCGTCTGCTCGCGACCCTGGGTCGACGGTGTCGGTGTCGGTGACACGGTCGGGGCCGGATCGCATTGGAACGGCAGTTCGGTGCGTGCACGGTCCTCGGCGGTGGGCTGTTTGACGTTCCGGATGGACACCATCGAGACGTGTTCTTTGCCCTCCGGCGTCAGATCCGCGACCTGGAGTGCACGCGCGCAACGACTGTCGTAGTCGATGAAGGTGTAGCGCGGGGTGGGCGCCGTGGTGACGTCTTCCACGCACACCCGCTGGACCGGGGTGCTGATGCTGAAGAAGCCGAAGGATTCCGGCGATCCCTGGAAGACGACGACCTCGCCGTTGGATTCGGAGACGTAATAGTTGTTCTTCACGACGGCTCGAAACACCAGGAAGGCGGCCGCCAGGGCGATGATGATTGCGACGATGATGCCGACGATCACCCAGTTGCGCACCTTGGTGCTCTTGGGTGGGGCGGGTTCGGCGTCGAGGATGGCCGAGCGGACCGGTTCCGGTGGCGGTGGCCGCAACGCGGCGGCCCGGCCGGCGGCCGTCTTGGGGTCGGGGGTGTAGGTGTCCTCGTTGCCGTCGGCGGCGCCACCCATGATGGGACGTGACTGGCCGACCTCGTTCTCCACCACGTCGCCGATGACGACGGTGACATTGTCGGGGCCACCGCCGCGCAGGGCGAGTTCGATGAGCCGGTCGGCGCATTCCTGCGGGTTGGGGTAGGAACCGAGCGTTTCGGCCAGGGTGTCTTCGGTGACGACGTCGGACAGTCCGTCCGAGCACAGCAGGTAGCGGTCCCCGGCGCGGGCCTCACGCATGGTCAGTGTCGGCTCGACCTCGGTGCCGGTGAGGGCACGCATGATCAGTGACCGTTGCGGATGGGTGTGTGCCTGTTCGGGAGTGATGCGCCCTTCGTCGACGAGGGTCTGGACAAAGGTGTCGTCGCGGGTGATCTGGCTGATCTGTCCGTCGCGGAACATGTAGCCGCGGGAGTCGCCGACGTGGCACAGGCCGATGCGGCTTCCGGAGAACAGGATCGCGGTGAGCGTGGTGCCCATGCCGTCGAGTTCGGGGGCCGCTTCGACTTCGGCGGCGATCGCCTCGTTGCCGATGCGGGTGGCCTCTTCGAGGGCGCCGAGCAGGTCGTTGCCGGGTTCGTCGGCGTCGAGGACGCTCAGGGCTTCGATGACGAGCCTGCTGGCGACCTCACCGGCGGCGTGGCCGCCCATCCCGTCAGCGAGGGCGAGGAGCCGATGTCCGGCGAATGCCGAGTCCTCGTTGTTGGAGCGGACCAGGCCGCGGTCGCTTCGCGTGAAATAACGCAGGACAAGGGTCACGGGCGTAACTCGATCACGGTCTTGCCGATACGGATCGGCGTGTTGATCGGCGCTTTGATCGGTGTGGTCACCTTCGACCGATCGAGATAGGTGCCGTTGGTGGAGCCGAGGTCTTCGACGTACCAGTCGTCGCCGCGGCGGGTGAGGCGGGCGTGCCGCTCGGAGGCGTAGTCGTCGGTGAGGACGAGAGTGGAGTCGTCGGCCCGGCCGATGAGCACCGCCTGATTACCCAGGCTGATCCGGGTGTTGGCGAGTGCGCCGTGGGTGACGACCAGGTAGCGCGCGGAGCCGCGGACGCCGGGGCTGCGTCGACGCTTGTCGCCGCCTCCGGAGTAGCGCGGCAGACGCAGGCCACCGGCGGTGGAGATGTCGTTGCGCAGTGTGCGGATCACTGCGAAGACGAACAACCACAGCAGGATCAGGAACCCGAATCGGGTCAATTGCAGCACCAAGCCCTGCATGTCGTGTTCACCTCCAGCGCCTCACACATACGGTCCACTCGCTTCCGCCCCAGGCGCCAGTCGTGTCGCAGACCCGACTGAAATCTTATGGGCAGAAAACGCGGTGTCCGTCATTGGACATATGACAGTTCGGTATCAACCGTGACCGAAGCGCTATCTGGTGCGCTTCGGTCGGTGATGCCGGGTGCTGTCAGCGGAACCGGACGGTGATGTCGGAGTGGCCGAGGCGGATGCGATCGCCGTCGGCGAGCTCCCAGCTGTTGACCGCGACGTCGTTGACCGTGGTGCCGTTGGTCGAGTTGAGGTCGGTCAGCATGGCGGTCTGGCCGTCCCAGCGGATCTCGACGTGGCGACGGGAGACGCCGGTGTCGGGGAGCCGGAACTGGGCGTCCTGCCCACGGCCGATGACGTTGGAGCCCTCGTGCAGCTGGAAGGTGCGGTTGCTGCCGTCCTCGAGCATCAGGGTGATCGACGTCGGGGCGTAGCCGGCCGGTGCGCGGCCGTAACCCTGGTCGTAGCCGCCCTGCGGCTGACCGTAGGCGGGCTGCTGGCCGTAGCCCTGCTGGTCATAGCCGGCGGGCTGCTGGCCGTAGCCACCCTGGTCGTACTGCTGGCCGTAACCCTGCTGGTCGTAGCCACCCTGGCCCTGCTGGTAGCCCTGGTCGTAACCCTGCTGGCTGTAGCCCTGCTGGTCGTAACCTTGCTGGCTGTAACCCTGCTGGTCATAGCCGGCGGGCTGCTGGCCGTAGCCGCCTTGGTCGTACTGCTGGCCGTAGCCCTGCTGGTCGTAGCCACCCTGGCCCTGCTGGTAGCCCTGGTCGTAACCCTGCTGGCTGTAACCCTGCTGGTCGTAACCTTGCTGGCTGTAACCCTGCTGGTCATAGCCGCCTTGACCCTGCTGCTCGTAACCACCCTGCTGGTAGTCGTAGCCGCCCTGGTCGTAGCCACCCTGCTGGCCGTACGCGGGGTCTTGACCCCGGCGCTGGTCGTATCCGGGATTCTGCGTCATGTTCGGGGCTCCTACTTGTGCTGGTCGAGGGGCATTTGCCTGCTGCTGCGGACGGTGGTGACCGTTCGCTCCGGCCGGCGCCGGACGCGGCGCCGCGTCCGGGTTGACCGTGCCGTGCGCACGGAATATGCCCGTGTGCAACGACGATGACTGTTCGAACTCTACGACGACCTCGCCGTAGGTCTGCCATCCATTGTCTTTGATGAAGTTTCCCAAATGTTTGGAGAACGTCTTACGGTTCAGCTCATATTCGGCCGCGACGTGGTCATGATCGGATGGGCTGAACAGCAGCGTATAGCTGTTGGCCACGAGCAGAGTGCCGTCACCGAGGTTCTGTAGTGACTCCTCCGCTTCGCGCTGCAGCCCGATCTCGATCTCTTGCGGCGCGACAGCACCACCGAAAACGCGCGCGAAGCCGTCGTCAACGGCACCTTCGAGCTTGCGCTCGATTCGTTGCAGGATCCCCACCCGGTGACCTCCTTTCGCGGCTTAGAGCGTGTCGCCGTGCATCGGGCCTTGATTGATGATAGCGACAATGTGCAATCATCGTGCCATCAAGGCAACTGCTGTACCACCTGCATCAGCCGCAACAGTGTATTTGTTGGTTCGCAGGGTCAACGTCGGAGCTGTCGACGCGGGTTCCAGTTCATCCGTCCAGATGATGCGACGCCGGTCACGACCACCGTTTCAGCCGATTGTCCTGCGGGTTTCTTGTCCTCGCCGGCCGCGTGCTATCGTCTTCCAGTCCGTTGATCGAACCCAGATCAACGAACATGCCAGCCGAGAAATCGGCGGTCACGGGCGAGTGGCGGAATGGCAGACGCGCTGGCTTCAGGTGCCAGTGTCCTTCGGGACGTGGGGGTTCAAGTCCCCCTTCGCCCACAGTTGTGATGAGTCGCGACATCGTTGACAGACGATGTCGCGGCTTATTGCGTTTGTGGGGGTTCATCGGGTGTGGGTCGTTGTGGTGGTTGGTAGTCGCGGGTTCGGTTGAAGTACCCCAGGTTTAGTTCCTATGTGGTTGCGAGGGCCGGGACGGCCGGCTCGCAGGTAGCTGAGGCGCCGTTGAGGGTGGCCTCGAACTCTGTGGGTGGTTGATAGTCGAGCGCTTCATGAAGACGTTGTTGGTTGTACCACCAGACCCATTCGCAGGTGGCCAGCTCCACCTGCTCGACGGTGCGCCACGGCCGACGCTGCCTGATCAGCTCGGTCTTGTAGGACGCGTTGACGCTCTCGGCGAGGGCGTTGTCATAGGAGTCGCCGACAGTGCCGACCGACGGAATGACTCCCAACTCGATCAGCCGATCGGTATAGGTCAGCGACAGGTATTGGGTGGATTCAACCGGTCGACGCAACACCTTGATCTTGGAGGTGTGCGCGATGGTGACGGCGGACTGGAGCAAGAAGACGAGCGATGTCCCCGAGGGGGCTCGTCGGCAGTGGCGCGCTGATCGTGCGTTGCGGCCGGCGATACGTTCGCCCGGGCGGCCGCAGCCCTCACGGGCGGTGCAACGTCAGTTCTGGCGGTTGATCGCGACAGGGATGAGCACGGCGGAGGCATCTATCGCTGTCGGTGTGTCGGTGCCGGTGGGTTCGCGCTGGTTCCGCCACGCTGGCGGAATGACGCCACTGAGTCTGGAATCGTTGCTCATTCCCCAATGGTTCATCCGTTCGACCCCTTGCCATTGGGGTGCACCGTGGATCACCCTCACACCAGGCGGCCACCGGGGTCGACAGCCTAGATCCAGCCTCCCGCCCAACTCGTCTGCAAGCCAGTGGTGGGCGTGTACGCACGAACGATGAAACGTCACCGACCTGATGTCGTCCCAGTTCCCGCATTCGGCCGATAGAGTTACCGGCTAACGTCGTCGCTCCGGGATACAGACTCGCGACTATGCGGTAGGAGGTCCATGATGGCGGTGACCGCGGTTCGCGACATCCGCTTCACGTCGGCGATCTGCACTCCTGCCGAGGCGGCGACGCTGGCCGAGATGCCGACAGGCACCGTTCGATCCTGGACGCGAGCAGGAGCGAAGAGTAAGCCGATCGTCCACAGCGTCGATGCCGTCCGCAGTGGATGGCCGACACTCCCACTCGTGGGTGTCGTTGAGACCTGGTCGCTTCGTACGTTGCGGCGGTCGGGAGTACCGATGCAGAAGCTCCGCAGGGTGGCCGAGGGGCTGCAGTCCGAGTTCGATGACCCTTACGTTCTTGCACGCCCAGTGTTGTTCACTGACGGGATCGATCTATACCGCCGGGATCGTGGATATCTGTTCCGTGTCGAGGATGGACAGCAGCCTATCGAGGAGATCATCGCCGACTACCTTTCGCGGGTCGACCTTGATAATGACGATGACCCCACCGCCTTCCGAATACCCTTGACCGACGATGTGTCGTTGGTGATGGACCCGCGGTTCAATGCCGGCAGGCCATCACTCCCCAGCTCTCGTGTCGCAGCCTTCGCCGTACTCGGATCTCTGGAGGCCGGTGAACATACGCGAGACATCGCGGGCGACTACGGCATAAGCACGGAGGAGGTGAATGCGATCAATGAGCGCCGCCTCTGGATCTCGCGGTTCGCGTAATCGCCCCACCGTCCTGCTCGACAGGTGTGTGCCCGAAGGCATCGGTCGAGCCCTCAATCATTTCGACATCGACTACGTGACGCTTGCCGACGCGTACGGCGCAGATTGCGCCCAGAACATCGACGATGTCGACTGGATCAAAGACAGTGCCGGCCACGGATGGATCGCGCTCACGCAGAACTTCAAAATCCCGCGTGTGGCCCACGAAGCAGATGCGATCCGCGACAGTGGCGCCCGGGTGCTGTGCTACCACCGTGCGAATCTCACCAAGGAAGCCAAAGCGCTGATCCTCGGGCGCCACATGCTCGCCGTGCGTCGTGTCATCGACCACCCTGGGGCGGCGTTCTGGCGCATCTCCACCAGGAACATCTTGCGAGACATCTGATTCGGCATTCGGAAGCAACGACACGAACGTTCCGAAATAATCCAATCCAACCTCTGAGGCACCAAGCACTCCCAGACCGCAGGTGATCCCTCACTGGAGTAGTTTGTTATCGACGATGGTCCTGGGGGTTCTGTGGGTGCGACAGGCCTCTCCAAAAATCGGCGTGTTGCTTGTGGGCTTCCGCGAGCTTCGGAAGGATGCGCAATCCGGCCTTGCCGCGGTCGACGATGTCATCGAGCGAGGCGATGACGTCGAGTGCCGATCTGGGCCCGAACTGCCCAGCAATACGCTTGGCCTTGACTCGGACGTTGTTCGGGGTGGGCCCGGCATCGATGATCGAGTGGTTCCAGATTCGGCTGTGATGGGCGCAGCGGTTGCGCATGTAGACCAACGCCCGGACTCGGTACGCAAAACCAGCCTTGGCGACGCCGAGACTGGTTGCTACCGCGTCTGCCAGGGAGCCCTGGGCACCTCGTTCGATGCACTTCGACAGCGTCCCGAACGACCAGGCCTCGACGGCCGACCACACGGGTAGTTCGCCGAAGTCGGGCACTCGATCGCCGGGGACGGCATACCGCAGGATATGGCGTTCCCGGCTCCGCTCGATGTCTCGCAGGCAGGACTCGACCGTCGGTTCGGAGTTACTGGCATCCGAGTGGAACTCGGCCCGCAAGTAGTGCCCGCATGGCCCATGGTCGTTGGCGATGACGTGCGCCGTGTGGGTGCGAAGGAGCAGTTCGGCTGTTGTGAGCTGCTCGGTGAGTGCTGAGCGTAGAACTTGGTCGGCGTCGTAGAGCGCCCGGACCTGGCTGAGCGTGGTGCCGGGGACGAAGTTGTCGTCGCCATGATGCGGCGCAATCTGGAAGTACCTCATGTAGCCCGAGAACCGGTAGTAGTTGTGAACAGACAGGAACTCTGCGCATTCACGCTCATCGTCGATGCCGAGTCCGCGGCTGACAAGCAGGCTGACCTGCTCGTCCCACGACAACGACGGCTTCACTGCCTACCTCGGAAAGAAAAGGCCCCTCCCATTTGAGCATCGCTGAGAGGCTTGGGAGGGGGTCGATTGCCACCAACGTAGCACCGCCGTCCGACAGTTGCCAATCCTGCTGCGGACCGGAGGAGACGGCCATTCGACGGCGCGCCAGCTGAAACAGCCATGCTCGCCCTTGGCTCTGGACGCCGCGCAGACATTGGTGGCATCAAGGCAACCCGTCAACGATCTTCATCGTCTCGACGGCGACAGTGGTGACCTTGCGGATCAAGTCGACGATGTAGGTCGGGTCGTCGTGCTCGTCGCACCAGTCGTTGGGGTCGTTGACGATCTTCGAGTCCTTGTCGGTCTTGACCTGGTATCGCTCGATGATCCAGCCGAGAGCTGTCCGTGAGCCGAGGAGGTAGCGTTCGGCCTCCTCCGGGATTCCGGAGATGGTCACGCACGGGTTGTAGACGATTGTGGTGTGGTCAGTCTTGGAGCGCCACTTCATCTTCTGGACGCGCCAGGTGTCGGGATCATCCGGGTCATGGCCCTTCTTCACCGAAACATCCAGTGGGAAGGGGTCTGCATCTTCATAGTCGGCGTGCAGTTTCAGAAGTAGTCGGCCAGCCTCGACGTATGCATCGAACTCGGCACGAGAGTCCGGGGTTGGGATGCGGGGTAGCATCTTCTTGAGGTCGGCGGCATAGGTGACGCGGTACGTCGGCGAATGCAGGAGCCCGTAAACGAAGTAGAAGATGTCGTCCTTGCTGACGTCATCGCCGAGCTTCGACCTGTACAGGGACGCGATCTCGTCGGTGATGTTGTCGACGCGCTGGTAGCCCCACTCGTCCACCTCCGAACCGCCCGTCGAGAAGTCCAGTGTCCCGGCGTCTTGGTCTGGTTTGCGATAGGTGTAACGCGGGAAGAACTGAGCGGTGTAGGTGAAGAATGATAGGTCGGGCAGTTCTCGCGTGGCCGTCACCGCAAACGTCGTTCCGTCCCGGGGCGCAAGAACAAGTATCCCGATGTTGGTGTGGTGTGGTGTCGGAAAGATGGTAGGGAGCTGGTAGGCGCGCTCATTAAGTTTGCGGTCGAAGTAGACCCATCGCTTTTCGAACGGGCGGTAGGTTCCTAGTCGTAATGCGTCGCTGTGGAATTCGTAGGTGATGTTGCGTGCGAGGTCTAGTTTTGTGCTCGCGTTCCAGCTGATTTTCGTGGGGTCGTTGTCGATGAAGTCGTCCACGGCTCTGGCGCGTTCTTTGCGGTCGGTTGGCGGTTTAGTCTGCGCGAAATCGAAGACCTGCTGGTTGTAGAAGTCGATCATCCGCCGCATGTTGCCTTCGACCCCGGACTTCGATACGTTGTAGCACCACCAGTCACGGTTCGTCTTCAGGCCGCCGGAATAACTGGTGAAAATGCGAGGACCCGTCCCGTCTTTGTCGGCGATGGCGGGGTAGGTGCTGAAGGTGTCGTCGCGTTGGTTGATCCAGTCGCCTGCGGCGTTGGGGCTGATGATGTTCCAGTCGATGACAGGTAGCGGGTCGGTGTCGAGGATGCGGAGTTTGTCGTCGCGGGTCAGGTAGTCGCCGATGTCGCGGTAGTGGATAGTGGCGGGACCGGTATGGCTAGGGTCTTTGACGCCGACGAAGATCGCGATTGTCGTCCGTCCGCCGCTACCGAAGACGTTGCCCTTCTCCTTTTTGCGTAGCTCACCGGCAGTCCGAGCGTTTCCGCGGAGGTTGTAGACGTAAAGATCGCTGTAGTCGGCGGCGAGCGTTAGGCGCATGCCGTCGGCGGTGTTGCCGTCGATCCAGCCGCCGTTCGAGACGAAAGCGACGATGCCTTGGTCGCCTATCCGGTTGGTGGCCCAGCGGAATGCACGGATGTAGGAGTCGTAGAGGCTGTTCTTGTTGGTAGCGGTTGACCTTGCGGCATAGGTGGTCTCGATATGGCCGTCGAGGGTGGGGTATTTGATGTTGGCGTTGTTGTCGTTGGCGCTGTCCTGGCCCACGGAATATGGCGGGTTGCCGACGATCACGTTGATCTTGGTGCCGAGCTGTCGGGTGATGCGGTCGTTGTTCGCCGGGAACATCTCGGCATCCATGGTGTCGTCAGCTTCGCTGATCTGAAAGGTGTCGGCGAGAACGATGCCCGGAAACGGCTGGTAGTCAGCGGTGTCGGCCTTGCCCGCAAGCGCGTGGTACGTGGCTTCGATGTTGACCGCCGCGACGTAGTAGGCCAGCAGCATGATCTCGTTGGCGTGAAGCTCCTGAGTGTACTTGCGCGCCAGATCATGTGGAGTGACCAGTCCAGTCTGCATGAGTCTCGTGAGGAAAGTGCCGGTGCCGGTAAAGGGGTCAAGGATGTGAACGTTGTCGTCGGTCAGTCCTTTGCCGAAGTGCTCGCGGGAGACAGTGTCGGCGGCGTGCAGGATCCAGTCGACCACCTGGACCGGGGTGTAGACGATACCGAGTTGGGTTGCCTGCTTGGCGAATCCGATCTTGAAGAAGCGTTCGTAGAGGTCGGCGATGATGCGCTGCTTGCCTTCGGCGCTGGTGACCTGGGAGGCACGTAGGCGCACGGAGTCGTAGAAGCTGTCCAGGCTAGCCGTTTCAGATTCGAGACCGCTGTCGCCGAGGGTGTCGATCATGCGTTGCATGACAATCGATACGGGATTGTGGGATGCGAAGTAGTGTTCACTGAACAGTGCGTCGAAAACGGGTTTGGTGATCAGGTGCTGGGAGAGCATGCTGATCGCGGCTTCGGTGCTGATGCTGTCGTTGAGGTTGTCGCGCAGCCCGTCGACGAACTTGCTGAACTCGATCTCGATGTCCGGATCACCCTGGGCGAGAATTGCTTTGATGCGTGTTATCTGTGCGGATGAGATGTCGGCGACGTCGTGGGCCCAGTCTTCCCAGTAGGTGCGGGTGCCGACCTTATCGACGATGCGGGCGAAGATCGCCTGTCGCCACTGCGACAGCGAGAACAGCGCCAGCTGGGAGGTGAAGTCGGCATCGGCAGCAGCGGACTGAGAGTCGCCGGAGGGTCCGATTGTCTCGGTCTCGTCGGTCGCAGTGGGTCCGATGTGACCGCCCATCAGGGAGTCGGTGCCGGTGCCGAGCTTCTTGGTGTCGGTGGCGTTGAGGTTGATGGCGTTGACGTGGGCGTCGAATCGCTCGTCGTGGGATCGCAGCGCGTTGAGAACTTCCCAGACGACTTTGAATCTCTTGTTGTCCTGCAACGCTTCTGATGGACTCATCTCGGCAGGGACGGCCACCGGGAGGATGATGTAGCCGTAGTCCTTGCCTTCGGAGAGGCGCATGACTCGGCCGACGGCCTGGACGACGTCGACGATCGAGTTGCGTGGGTGGAGAAACAGCACGGCGTCGAGGGCGGGCACGTCGACGCCTTCGGACAGGCAGCGCGCGTTGGTGAGGATGCGACATTCGTTGTCCGAGAGCGGCGCGCTGACGCCTTTGAGCCAGTTGATCCGTGAGGTGCGTTCCAGGGCGTTGTAGGTGCCGTCGACGTGCTCGACGGTGCAGTAGAGGTCGGTGTTGTTGGTGGCGGGGTCGTCACCGTCCTCGTCGTCGAGGGTGTCGCGGTAGGCGTCGACCACCGCGGGGAACATGCTGGCAACAGATTTCGACGACGCAATGTCTCTGGCGAAGGCCACGGCACGACGCATCGGGTTCTCACCGGGGGAGAATGTGGAGCCGTCGATGGCCGCGCCGGCGCGTTTGGCTAGCCCGTTCCAGCAGCCGACAATGCGGGTGGCGTCGTCGAGGCTCAGTTCGTTGTCGGGGCCGGCGAGCTGTTCCTGCATCGGGCCCGCGACCAGTGACTGGTCGACAGTCAGGACCAGGACCTTGTAGTCGGTGAGCAGAAGTTTCTCGACGGCCTCGCCAAATCCGAGGTGGTGGAACTCGGGCCCGAAGAGCTCCTCGTTGTCCATGGACGCGACTTCGGCCGAGTGCTCCTCGGCCTTGTCCTTGAGCTTCTGGTCATAGATGCGTGGGGTAGCGGTGAGGTACAGGCGCCGGGCCGATTTGAGGAAGTCAGGGTCGTGAACTTTGACGAAGTTCGACTCATCGGCCCCGGTGAGGGTGACGCCGGTGGTGCGGTGCGCCTCGTCGCAGAGCACCAGATCAAAGTCGGGCAGACCGTTGGCTTGGGCGTCGGATACGACTGGCAGGGACTGGTATGTGGTGAACACAACCGTCAGGCCATCACTGTTGTCTGCACTAGTGAGAGCTGTGGTCAGCTTCTTCGGGTCGGTGGTGACCGGGATAGCCACGTCGTAGGCGCGAGAGTCCTCGGCAGCTCGGGAGACCTTCTGGTCGGAGCAGACGGCGAACGCGCGCACCGGCATCGTGGCTTGCGCTGTCCACTCTCGTAGTGTCTGGGACAACAGCGAGATCGATGGCACGCAGAACACGATCCTCGCTCGACCACCGTTCTCAGTGGCGGTACGCTCGGCGATCTGGAGTGCGGTAAAGGTCTTGCCGGTGCCGCAGGCCATGATCAGTTTGCCTCGATCATTGCCGGCGGCAAAGCCAACGAAGACCTTGTCGATCGCGATTTGCTGATGCTCTTTGGGCTTGTGTCGGGCGATTTGTTCGACGCCGACGGTGAAGGTGTCGTCTGCCCACTCAATCTGCCAGTCGATCGGGGATTCGGCCAGGACATCGAGTCCGATGCGCTGCACAGGTTTGGACTGGTCGTCCAAGGCGTCTTCGGCGTTCTTGCCCCATCGGTCGGTGGTGGAAATGATGATTCCGCGAGTGAACGGGGCTTTGCCGAGGGCGGTGAAGAAGCTGTCGATGTCTCCCTTCGACAGTTGGTGTTCAGGTTCATAGAACTTGCACTGGATCGCCGTCATTTCACCCGTCGCGCGGTCGCGGGCGACGAGGTCGATTCCTGTGTCCGGCTTGCCGTCGCGGCCGTCCCAGTCGATCCATCGGCACACAGTCTCGTAGCGCTGTGCGAGCATCGGGTCCAGTTCGAAGTAGCGGACCATCAGCTTCTCGAACTTCGTCCCGCGCTCCGAGTTCGACGGCGCTTGCCTGAACGCGTCAATGACTTCGTGGATCGACCCCACAGTTGCGGCTCCCTCGGCTCGGCGCTGACGAACCACATCTTGCCCTGCCGATTGGGGCGCGCCCAGTCCGACGCTCCGATCCGCGCCG
Organism: Gordonia heveisoli; assembly: GCF_030315745.1. Lineage (GTDB taxonomy): Bacteria > Actinomycetota > Actinomycetes > Mycobacteriales > Mycobacteriaceae > Gordonia. The sequence goes on from NZ_JASXSH010000006.1 coordinate 232,728, forward strand.
ATCGACCGAGCACTGGGGCAGCAGGGCAGGACCAAAGGCAACCCGTCAGGCCAGGGCTTACACCTCGCATCCGAGGTGGAGCTAGACGGTATCGAGCCCGAGTCCTTCAGTGTTCGGGGCCGCCGTACCGCGCAAGGTGCCATTCTGCGTGCGCCAACTGCCGACGGAGCGCGTCGACGGTATGACTGCGCTTCCCAATCGTTGCGATCGAATCCCGAATCGCTGCGACCTCACGAAGGAGGGCGCGCCGGTTGGAGGAGTAACTCTGCGCGCAGCTCCGCGAGCAAAACATGGGGCGGCGGCCAGCAGAGTGCTGAGGGTAGGTGCACGGCTCTGCGCAGTTCGGAGGGTAAGTCCCCTGGGGTGGTGGGGTTTCGGGGCTGAGGTGAGGCCGTCATGGAGCGTGTCGGTGTCCCTGTTGGGGTGGGCCATCGCGTAGGGGTCAATGAGTTACCGCCAAAGTGACTCACAGAA
>NZ_JASXSH010000060.1 GCF_030315745.1 Gordonia heveisoli
AATAAACGTCCCATCGGCACTGTTCAAATCAACAGCCGACGTCGGATTCCAATTGTCAACCCAATGCACATTAGTCGGACGCTCATACCCCGACACCGCCGACGGAGCCGGCGACGGCGGAGCCGGGTCGCCCTGCCCCGAACAGGCCCCCGCCCAGGCCACCACCACGGTTGCCAATAGTGGTGCCGTGAACCACTTTCCGCTCACAGATCATCATTCCCATGCAGCGGCCAACCAGGAGTCGGAGTCCTATCCCGATTGATGGGCGTGGAGTTACACATCGTGTTCTCCTGGTCAATATCCCAGTCATCCCGGATCGCATACCACTGCCCGAACACGTTCCCGGTAGGCGCATGCCGCGGACCACGCTGATTAATCGGCGGCGGCGTCCCCGTACGGTGGTAGGTCAGATACTCGATGCGATGATCAGGATCATCCGCATTTGTCGGATTGGT
>NZ_JASXSH010000061.1 GCF_030315745.1 Gordonia heveisoli
CTGGACAAGCTCAACGTCAGACTCGTCTCCGCACGTGAAGATTTCGGTGATGGTGTCTATGCCGACGCCATGGAGGCCGTCACTGACATCTTCAACGATGTGCAGAATCGTTTGAGTGGTGAAGATATTCGTATCAAGCTCCAGCACAAGGCGATCAACGGTGGCACCACAGGCAAAGCGCCGCTCGGCTACCAGAACGCTCGAGTCGAGCATGAGGGCCGACAGATCAACACTGTGCAGCTTGACCCCAAGCGAGCACCGTTGGTGCGCAGAGCATTTGAACTATACGCAACCGGGGAGTACGGCCTCGAGCGGCTCGAAGCGACCATGGCTGATCTTGGGCTGACCACTCGAGCCACGGCGAAGCTCCCCGAACGCCCCGTCACGTTCAAATGGCTTCATAGGATGCTCAGAGAGCAGTA
>NZ_JASXSH010000062.1 GCF_030315745.1 Gordonia heveisoli
GGGACTGCTGCACGATCAGGTGACAGGTCAGGTCGGGTCACGCAGCCTGAGTGGCTGGTGTGGTCATGATGGCCTCGTACTCGACCGGGGTCAACCGACCGAGCCTGTTCTGGCGTCGGCGCCGGTGGTAGGTGCGTTCGATCCACGTCACGATCGCGATCCGGAGCTCGTCGCGGGTCGCCCAGGGCCGGCGGTCGAGGACGTTTTTCTGCAGTAGCGCGAAGAACGATTCCATGGCGGCGTTGTCACCGGCCGCACCGACTTGGCCCATCGATCCGACCAGACCGTGACGGTCCAACTCGCGCACGAACTTTCGTGATCGAA
>NZ_JASXSH010000063.1 GCF_030315745.1 Gordonia heveisoli
GCTGCCGAAGACGTTGGTGGTGGGTGCGGGGTGGGGTCCGTGTTGGTTGGTGGGTGGTGTTCGGCTGGTGCGCCGGTAGGTGAAGAAAAGTCGGTCGGGTTTGACCGTCGGGTTGGTGGAGATGCTGCAGAGGGCGATACCGCCGACGTCGCGGGAGAGCGGGGTCCAGTCGTGCCAGCCTTGCGGGTCGGGGTCGGGGTCGGGGAAGGGGGCGGCCCAGACGTAGGTGGTGTTGGGTGGTTCGACTGTGGAGTACAGGCCGTAAAACTTGTCGTACCACAGCCACACGGACAGGCTGGCGTGGCGAAAGCCT
>NZ_JASXSH010000064.1 GCF_030315745.1 Gordonia heveisoli
TGGAATACGTCGACGTGGGTGTTGGATTCGCGGTTGCGTCCGGTGCCTGCGGGTGTGCCGGGTGAGTTGTATCTGGGTGGTGTGCAGGTTGCTCGTGGTTATGCGGGGCAGTCGGGGTTGTCGGCGGAGCGGTTTGTGGCCGATCCGTTTGCTGCTGATCGGTGTGGTGGGGGTGCTCGTCTGTATCGGACGGGTGATCTGGTTCGGTGGAATGTTGCGGGTGAGATCGAGTATTTGGGTCGTACCGATTTCCAGGTGAAGTTGCGTGGGCAGCGCAT
>NZ_JASXSH010000065.1 GCF_030315745.1 Gordonia heveisoli
TGGGGTGTGGCGTCGTCGGTTTCGTCGTTGGGGCTGGTTGGTTGGTGATCATTGGCGTCGTTCGGATCTCATCTCGTGGATGACGCGTTCGGCGAGGGCGTTGGCGATGGTGTGTGGCACTGCTCGCCATCCGTTGCGGCTTTGCCAGGTGTAGATGGCGTCGTCGAGGCGGTGGCGGAATTCTTTGGTGTCGTCGGTGCGGGCTGGGTCGTCGGGTTGGGTCGCGTCAGCCTCGCGTGGTTCGGTGGCCTGCGGCGTGGGCGC
>NZ_JASXSH010000007.1 GCF_030315745.1 Gordonia heveisoli
CCGAGCACCACCACATACATCCTCGATTCACGCCTGCAACTGGTCCCCGTCGGTGTGCCCGGCGAACTCTATCTCGGTGGCGTCCAGGTGGCGCGGGGATACGCCTCGCGCAGCGGACTCACCGCGGAACGCTTCGTCGCCGATCCCTTCGACGACGACGGCGGTCGGCTCTACCGCACCGGCGATCTGGTGCGCTGGAACCCGCAGGGCGAGATCGAATACCTGGGGCGCACCGACTTTCAGGTGAAGCTGCGCGGACAACGCCTCGAACTCGGTGAGATCGAGGCGGTCGTCGGCTCCGCGCCGGGCGTTGTCCATGCGGCCGCGGGCGTCGCCGAACTGGCGGGCGGCGCCCAACTGGTCGCCTACGTCTCGCCCGCGGATGTGGACCTCGATCAGGTGCGGGCCACAGTGGCCACCGCACTGCCCGAGTACATGCGGCCCACCCAATGGGTCGTGCTCGCCGAGATGCCTCTCAACAGTGCGGGCAAGGTCGCCCGACGGCAGTTGCCCGCCCCGCAGATCGAGGTCGTCGACCACGTCGCGGCAGAATCGGATGCCGAGGTGGCGATTGCCGGCATCGTCGCCGAGATCCTTGGGGCCGAGCAGATTTCGGTGACCGCGTCCTTCTTCGACCTCGGCGGCAACTCGTTGTCGGCGACGCGGGTAGCGGCACGGGTGGCCGATGTCCTCGACGTCGACGTGAGCGTCCGCGACCTCTTCGACACACCGACCGTGCGTGGCCTCGCAGGCGCCGTGTCTGGGCGGGATCGCACCATCACCCGGCTCCGTCCGATGCCCCGGCCGGATCGGCTGCCGCTGTCGACCGCACAGTCGCGGATGTGGTTCATCAACCAGTTCGACACCGCATCGGCCGCGTACAACATTCCGCTCGGTTTGCGGATCACCGGTGGTCTCGACGTCGGGGCACTGCGGGCCGCGATCATCGACGTACTCGAACGTCACGAGGTCTTGCGCACGATCTATCCCTCCGACGACGCCGGTCCGTATCAGCTTGTGCTGGATCTCGATTCGGTCCGTGACCGGCTGGACTTCGTCGTCGTCGACGACGATCGCGAACTGCGGGCCGGGGCGCTGCGCGGCTTCGATGTCAGCTCGGAGTTGCCCATCCGGGTGGCGGTCTCGGAATCTCCGCACCACTGCGACCTCATCGTCACCGTCCACCACATCGCCTTCGACGGTGAGTCCGGTCCGGTGTTCGAACGAGACCTGCTCGGCGCCTACCTGCGTCGGACCGGTGTCGACGTGCCCACCCCGACACCGCTGACGGCACAGTACGCCGACTATGCCGTGTGGCGACGTGAGGTCCTCGGCGAGACCGACGATCCGGCGACGCCTGCCGGCCGCCAGATGTCCTACTGGCGTGCGCAACTCGTCGACCTGCCGCCGGTGACGGATCTGCCGATGGACCGGCCGCGACCCGCGGTCATCGACCAGCACGGCGAGGTCGTCAGCGTCCGCGTCGACGACGCCACCGCGATCGGCTTCGAGAAGCTCGCCCGGGAACTCGACGTCACCGTCTTCATGCTGGCCCACGCCGTCCTCGCGATCACCGTGTCGAGATTGGCCGCGACGGCCGACGTGGTGATCGGGGCGCCGATCGCCGGCCGCACCGACGCCGCGCTCGCGGACATGGTCGGGATGTTCGTCAATACCCTCGTGCTGCGCACCGACGCAGATCCGGGCCGCTCGGTGGCCGATTTCGTCGCCGCGGTACGCGACGTCGACGTCGATGCGTTCGCGCACGCCGACACCCAATTCGATGACCTCGTAGACGAATTGGCCCCGGAGCGGTCGACGTCCTACCAGCCGTTGGTGCAGATCGCCTTCACCCACGAGTCGGCGCCGACGGCACACGGACCGATCGGTGACGCGCAGGAGCGCGGGCTGGGAGCGCAATCGCTGGGCTCGTTGCACACGGTGGCGAAATTCGACCTGACCGTCGGTGTCTTCGACCGTACCGACGATTCCGCGATGCGCGCTGAATTCCTGTACGCCACCGCACTGTTCGACGAACACACGATGCACCGGTTCGCCGACGTCTGGCATCGGGTGCTAACCGCCATGGTCGCCGACCCGGCGACGGTGATCGGGGACATCGACGTCGTCGACGATGCGGCGCTGATGGCGATGGCGCCGAGTCGCAATTCGACGGGTCTCGCGCTCCCCGCGGCGGACGGCGGCGTCAGCACCCCCCGGGTGCTGGTGGATCTGCTCGCCGCCGCTGCGCGTGAACCGGCGCACCCGGCGCTGATCTGCGACGGCGAGACGGTGTCCTACGGCGAGTTCGGCGCTCGCACCAACCGTCTCGCGCGGGTGCTGCTGGCTGCCGGGGTGCGCACCGACGACATCGTCGCGGTGGGTGTGGAACGTTCCATCGACTCGGTCGTGGCGGTCTTCGGTGTGGTGAAGGCCGGTGCCGCCTGGCTTCCCATCGATCCGTCCTATCCGCAGGAACGCATCGACTTCATGGTCGCGGACTCCGGCGTGCGCCACGGGGTTACGGTCGCCGGTACCCGGTCGCGGCTGGGGGACTCGGGATGTGAGTGGATCGACGTTGCCTCGGCATCCGACCGGGAGGTGGACGCGTCACCGATCGCCGCGGCCGATCGCCACGGTGTGATCCGCCTCGACTCGCTCGCCTACCTGATCTACACGTCCGGTTCGACCGGCAGGCCGAAGGCCGTCGGGGTGACCAACCGGGGTATCGCCGGTTTCGTCGATGCCCTGGCCGAGATCAGCGGGCGCCCCGCGGAGTCCCCTGATACCCGGGTCTTGCATGTGGCCTCACCGAGTTTCGACGCCTCGGTCCTGGAGATGCTGTGGTCGATCGGTCTGGGACACACCCTGGTCGTCGCACCCGCGCAGGAGTATGCCGGTGACGCGCTGGGCCGGATCCTCGAACGTGACCGTGTCACCGACACGCTCATCACCCCGACGGTGCTGGCCACCGTCGATCCCCACCGCGGCACGTCGCTGCGCAATCTGGTGACCGGTGGTGAGGCGTGCCCGCCGGAGTTGGTCGCGCGGTGGTCGGAGGCGCAGCGGGACGCGGCCGAAACCGCGCCTGGCCGAAGGATGTTCAACTTCTACGGACCGTCGGAAGCGACGGTGTGGTCGTCGACGGGACGGTCCGTGGTTGGCGCCCCGATCACCATCGGGCATCCGGTGCGGGGCTTCGCCGCCTACGTGCTGGATTCGCGCCTGCACCCGGTTCCCAGCGGGGTTGTCGGCGAACTGTATCTGGGCAGCCCGGATGCACTTGCGCGCGGCTACCTGCGCCGTCCCGCGCTGACCGCAGGGTCTTTCGTCGCGGATCCCTTCGCGGGCGGCGGTGCACGGATGTATGCCACCGGTGACCTGGTGCGGGTCAACTCGGCCGGTGAACTGGAGTTCGCCGGACGTGCCGACCATCAGGTGAAGATCAACGGTCAGCGTGTGGAACTCGGTGAGATCGAAACGGCGCTGGTCCAGCAGCCGGGTGTCGAGGCCGCCGTGGTCACCGGGATCACCGACGGCTCCGGCCGGTCGCGACTGGTCGCCTACGTCGTAGGTGCGGTCGACGGCCACACCGTGGCGCAGGCCGCCGCCCAACGGTTGGCCGGGCATATGGTGCCCCATCACATCGTCGTACTCGACGAACTGCCGCTGACCCCCGGCGGCAAACTCGATCGTCGTGCCCTGCCCGTCCCGGCACCCGCACCGACCGCCGATGAGGTCGAACCGGCGACTTCCGTCGAGGAATCGCTGGCCACGATCGTGGCCGGTCTCCTCGGCCGCGATCGGGTCGGGGTCACCGAATCCTTCTTCGCGCTCGGCGGCGACTCGATCTCCTCGATCCAGCTGGCCTCGGCAGCCAAGGCGATCGGGTTGTCGCTGTCGCCACGAGAGATATTCGAACACAAGACGATTCGTGGTATGGCACGGGCTGTTGCGGAGTCCTCGGCCCAATTGCCGTGGCTGACCGAACCCGCCGACGGACCCGTCGACCTCCTGTCCCTGCCGCCGATCGTGTCGTGGATGGCGACCGAGGCGTCGGCGACCCCGGCCGATTTCGCCGACTTCAACCAGTCGATGGTGCTGACCGCGCCGACCGGACTCGACACCGAGGATCTCGCCGAGATCCTCACGGCGGTCGTCGCCGCGCATCCGATGCTCAGCGCCGCGCTCCGCGCCGGTCCGGCCGGCTGGTCGTTGCACGCGCCCACGACTTTCGACGCGCCGTCCGCGGTCCGCGCGCTACGCAGCGCGCATCGGGTGGGTGAGGCGGATTTCGCCGAGGATCTGCGCGCCGCCCATGCGGACGCGGCGCGACGGCTGGACCCGTCGGCCGGTGTGGTGGTGCAAGCGGTGCTGGTGACCGATGTCGACGGGGACGGGCGCGTGCTGCTGGCGATTCACCACCTGTCCGTCGACGCCGTGTCCTGGCCGATCCTGATCGAGGATCTGCTCACCGTGTGGGCGCAACACCGCGGCGGACAGCCGCTGTCGGCACGTCCGGAACAGACCAGCATGCGCGCATGGGCGCACGCCCTCGACAGCCGGCGCCCGGCGCGACTCGGCGAGGTGGCGCGTTGGTCGTCGCGGCTCGGGGCGGCGACCGAAGCCGAAACCGTACCCGCGCGCTATCGCGAGACCGAATCGGTGGTGCTCCAGGTGGAATCGGCGGTCACCCGAGCCGTGGCCGGTCCGGTGGCGCAGGCGTTCGGCGCCGCCGTACCCGACGTGCTGCTGGGGGCGCTCGCACGCGCGGTCGCGCGGTGGCGCATCGACACCGGCCGGGCGGACTCCGGCGCCGTGACGGTCCTGTCGGAAGGACACGGCCGCTACGACGAGGTCGTCGCGGGCGGGCGCGACGGTCGTCGCGTCGACCTCTCGCGTACCGTCGGCTGGTTCACCACGATCGCGCCGCTCGCCGTCGATCCGGGCGCCGACATCGTGCACGCGATCAAGGCGGCCAAGGAGGAACGGGTCACACAGCCGGACAACGGCATCGGTTTCGGGCTGCTGCGGTACGGAGATGGGCCGTCGTCGTTGGGAGATCGGCCGCTACCCGCGGTGGCGTTCAACTACCTCGGCAACCGGGCACCGGCCGGAGATGTGCCCGCCGCCGATGGTGCCGGCCCCGAAGCGACTGTCGCCGAGGGTGATCCGGCGACGCAGCCGGGGGGTTGGTTGCCCGACCCGGACGCCCCCTTCCTGCCCGCGGTGATCGACGGGAACCTGGCCGCGATGTCGGAGTTGACCATCAACGCGGTGATCGGGGCAGGCCCTGACGGTCCGGTGCTGAGCGCCGACCTCCGGTTCGTGCCCGCACGCCTGGCCTCCTCCGACGCGCAGGCCATCGCCGACCAGTTCGCCGACGAGCTCCGCTCGGTGGCCGATCTGGTGGCAACCGGTGCGACGGTGGGCCTTTCCCCGTCGGATGTGCCCGGTAGCCCGGTGACCCAGGACGACCTCGACGAACTCGCGCGGCGTTTCCCGGGTGCCGACGTGTGGCCGCTGTCGCCGCTGCAGCGCGGACTGTTCTTCCAGGCCGAACTCGCCGGCGACGAGGCCGTCGACGTCTATGTGACCCAGGCGGTGCTCGACCTCGATGCTTCGGTCGACCTCGACCGGCTTCGGCGGGCCACCGACGAATTGCTCGGGCACCATCGTGCGCTGCGTAGCGGCTTCCTCCGGGTACCGTCGGGTGCGGTGGTCGCCGTGGTACCCGACCGGGTGCAGGTGCCATGGCGGGTCGTCGACGCCGATGCCGCCGATACTGACGGTGTCGCGACCGTGGAAGAGGTCAAGGCCACCGAGCGCATCACCCACTTCGACCTCGATGCGCCACCGCTGTTGCGGGTCGTCGCGGTTCGGCATGGTGGTGGGGTGTCGGTGGTGATCTCCAACCACCACATCCTGTTCGACGGCTGGTCGGGGCCGCTGGTGCTCGCCGACCTGCTCGCCCTGTATGCGACCGGTGCCACCTACACCGCCCAGACCGGTTCGGGCACCGGAGATTTCGCCGACTATCTGCGCTATCTGTCGCGGTTGGACACCAGCGAGGGCGATCGTGCGTGGACACGGGTACTCGAACCGGTGGAAGGACCGACACTCCTCGCCCCAGGGGCCGAGGCCAGTGCGGCGATGTTGCCGCGGGATCATTCGGTACAGCTGGATCAGGCCGCGACCGCCGCACTCGAGGACCTGGCGTCGACACACGGCGCGACCCTGGCCACCGTGCTTCAGGTGGGTTGGGCGATCCTGCTGTCGCGCCTCAGCGGGAATCGCGTGGTCACCTTCGGGGAAACCGTGTCCGGCCGACCGGCCGACCTCGACGGTGTGGACGCCATGGTCGGTTTGTTCATCAACACACTGCCCGCAGTCGTCGACGTCGATCCCCGGGCCACCGTCGCGCAACTCCTCGTCGGCGTCCAGGCCGACAAGGTGGCGGTGCTCGACCATCAGCACCTCGAGCTCTCCGAGATCCTCGCCATCGGTGCGGGCCGGGTCGGCTTCGACACGCTGTTCGTCCACGAGTCCTATCCGGTGAACACCGAATCGTTGACCGGTGCGGGTGCCGCCGCCGGGACCGGTCTCGGTATCCGCGGCGTGCAGTCGCTCGACTCCACTCACTACCCGTTGAATCTGCTCACCAGCGTCGCCGACGGACGACTCTCGGTGAAGCTGAAGTATCTGCCGAGTGCCTTCGGCGACAAGCAGATCGAGATCTTCGCCGATGCGCTGGTAGAGATCCTGCGGCAGCTGGCCGCGCAGGCGGACCAGGCGACTGCGGAGGTGTCGGTGCTGTCGGCGGCGCAGGCCGCGGCCATCGACGAACTATCCGCCGGACCGGCTGTCGCCGCGACCGGCGCGCTGGTCGTACCGGCCGTGCGGGATCGCATCGCTGCAGCAGGCGACACCGTGGCGGTAATCGACGGCGACCGTCGGATCACCTACCGGGAGTTCGGCCAGAAGGTCGATCGCCTCGCACGACTCCTCGTCTCCCACGGTGTCCGCCCGGAGGACGCGGTCGCGATCTGCCTCGACCGTTCGGTCGAGATGGTCGTCGCCGTCCATGCCGTGGCGGCCGCCGGTGGTCAGTACGTACCCATCGACACCGCCGCGCCGACGGAGCGAGTGCAACACATGGTCGCCACGGCCGGTGTCGGTCTGGTGCTAGTCGGTGCAGGAGGCGTGCCCGACGCGGTGGCCGGGCTCGACCCTCAGCTGTCGGTCCTGTGCGTCGACGAGAGCGGCGACACCGATGACGGCCGGGAATCGGTGAACGTCGAACTGCCCACGTCCCGAGCGGATTCGGCACTCTACACACTGTTCACCTCGGGTTCGACCGGTCGGCCGAAGGGTGTCACCGTCTCGCATGCCGCGGTCGCCAACCGGCTGTGGTGGGGTTTGGATGCCTTCCCATGGGGCCCGGGGGATCGCATCATCCAGAAGACGCCCTACACCTTCGACGTCTCGGTACCGGAACTGTTCGCGCCGTTGATGAGCGGTGCGACGATCGTCGTCGCCGAGCCGGGCGGACACGCCGACCCCGACTACATCGCCGACCTGATCGAGACGTCGGCGGCGACCTCGGTCCACTTCGTGCCCTCGATGCTCGCGGCGTTCCTCGACGTCGTCGCCCCGGACCGCCTGGCCCGGCTGACGTCGCTGCGCCGGCTGTTCGCCTCCGGTGAGGCGCTGCCCGCCCCGCTGGTGGCCAAGACCCGCGCCAACCTGCCCGGCGTCGAGATCCATAACCTCTTCGGGCCGACCGAAGCGGCGGTCGAGGTGTCCTGGGCGGAGGTGACCGACGCCGAACAGGTGACGATCGGTGCGCCGGTGTGGAACACCGTCACCCGTATCCTCGACAGCCGGCTGCGGCCGGTCCCACCAGGATTCCCGGGCGAGCTCTATCTTGGCGGGGTCCAGGTGGCACGCGGTTATGCCGCGGCGCCCGGGCTCAGCGCGGAACGGTTCGTCGCCGATCCGCAGGGGCCCGCGGGGACGCGCCTGTACCGGACCGGCGACCTGGTGCGCTGGACGACCGATGGGGTCATCGAATACCTGGGCCGCACCGACTTCCAGGTCAAACTGCGCGGCCAGCGGATCGAACTCGGCGAGATCGAGGCCGTCCTCGCCGCCGCCCCCGGCGTCGTCCACGCGGCGGCGACAGTGGCGTCGACCACCGCGGGCGCCGACCATCTGGTGGCGTATCTGGCCCCCGCCGGCATCGACGTCGATGCGGTCAAGACGTCGGTGGCCCACGCCTTGCCTGCCTATATGCGGCCGACGGTCTGGGTACTGCTCGACGACGTCGTTCTCAGCTCCGCGGGCAAACTCGATCGGCGTGCCCTGCCCGCACCCGACTTCGAGGGGACCGACGACTTCGTCGAACCCGCCTCGGCCGCGGAGGCCGAAGCGGCCGCGGCCTTCGCCGAGGTGATCGGCGTCGACCGGTTCTCGGTGACCGCCGACTTCTTCGACTTCGGCGGCAGTTCGTTGTCGGCGATGCGCCTGGCGGCCCGGCTGCGTGAGCAACTGGGTACCGACGTCTCCGTGCGCGACATCTTCGCCGCGCCGACGGTGCGCGACCTGCTCGCCGTCGTCGGGGGACGTGCCGGTACCGACCTACGTGCGCCGATCGTGGCGTATACGCCACGGCCCGAGCCGATCCCGCTGTCCTTCGCGCAGCAGCGCATGTGGTTCATCAACCGACTGCAGCCGCAGGCCCCGACCTACAACCTGCCCGCGGTGCTGCGCCTGACCGGTCAACTCGACGTCGACGCCCTGCGCGCGGCCATGGTCGACGTGGTGATCCGCCACGAAGTCCTGCGCACGAGGTTCGGCGACATCGGCGGGGTGCCCAACCAGCAGATCGGGTCGGTCGACGAGGTGGCCGACGGGATCGATTGGGCGGTGGTCGAATCGGCGGCGGACGTCGAGTCCGCGGTGACCAGCGGATTCGATCTGATCGCTACTTGGCCGCTGCGGATTCGGCTGTGCCCGATCGCCGACGGCGAGTACCTGCTCGCCATCGTGCTGCACCACATCGCCGCCGACGGGCAGTCGCTCGGGCCGTTGATCGCCGACCTGTCCACCGCCTACACCGCCCGGGCGGCCGGTGCCGCACCGCAGCTCGAGCCGCCTGCGGTGCAGTTCGCCGACTTCGCGATCTGGCAGCATCGGGTGCTGGGGACCGGTGATGACCCGGATTCGCCGGTGGGACAGCAACTCTCCTACTGGACCGGCCAGTTGTCGGGGTTGCCGGACGTGCTGGACCTGCCGACCGACCGTCCGCGTCCGCCGGTGGCCACCCATCGCGGGGCGCAGGTCGCCTTCGAGATCCCCGACGATCTCACCGCCCGCGTCGCGCAGATCGCCGCGGCGGCCTCCGCCACGCCGTTCATGGTCGTGCACGCCGCCCTGACCGTGCTGCTGGCTCGATTGTCGGCGTCCGACGACATCGCCGTCGCCAGTCCGGTTGCCGGGCGCGGGCAGCCGGTCCTCGACCAGTTGATCGGCATGTTCGTCAACACGCTGGTCCTGCGAACGTCGGTGGACCCCTCGATGACCTTCGCGCAGTTGCTCGATCAGGTGCGGCACACCGACCTGGACGCCTTCGTCAACGCCGACGTCCCCTTCGAAACCCTCGTCGAGCATCTCAATCCGACTCGGTCGGAGGCATTCTCGCCGCTCGCCCAGGTGATGCTGACCTTCGATCAGGCCGCCGTCGCGGGGCGAGCGGGTAACGATCTGCCTGCCATCGAGGCAGGCGGACTGTCGGTGACTCCACTGTCGCCACCCGAGGTGCCTGCCCAGCTGGACCTGACCGTGACCGTCAACGCCACCGAAGCCGGTGCGGCGTGGGCGGGTTCGGTGGTGTACGCCACCGATCTGTTCGACGAATCCACCATGGAGCTGTTCGCACAACGGCTGATCCGGGTACTCGACACGGTGACCACCACTCCCGCCGTCGCCGTCGGAAACATCGAGGTGGCCTCGCCGGCCGAACTGGCGACGATCGGGGACTGGACACAAGGACCTGCGGTCGCCGGTGCACCCCAGCTCCTGCCCGATCTCATCGGTTCCCGGATCGCCGGACGCGGTCGTGCGACCGCCCTGAGTTTCGGCGACCGGCAGGTGTCCTACCGCGAATTCTCGGCCAGGGTCTTCACACTGGCCCGCGCACTCATCGCCACCGGCGTCGGCCCGGATGTCGCGGTGGCCGTGTGCCAGCCGCGCTCGGTGGAACTGCTGGTGTCCATCCACGCCGTGCTCGCCGCCGGCGGCTCCTACGTACCCATCGACGTCGATGCCCCGGCCAACCGGATCGCGGCGATGATCGAGGCAGCCGACGTCGCGGCGATCCTGGTCGTCGGCGACGGTCCGACGGCACTGGTGGATGTCGCAGGCGACGCCGAACTGCCGGTATTCACGGTCGACGCGGATCGGCCTGCGGAATCGGCCGGGCCGATCACCGACGCCGACCGGATCGCGCCGCTGCGGGGCGACCATGCGGCCTACACGCTGTTCACCTCCGGATCGACGGGCGTGCCCAAGGGGGTGACCGTCTCGCATGCGGCGATCGCCAACCGGTTGGCCTGGATGCAGGACGACTACCGGCTCGACGATCATGACGTCGTCCTCCAGAAGACCCCGGTCACCTTCGACGTTTCGGTGTGGGAGTTGTTGTGGCCGTTCATGGTCGGCGCCGAACTGGCCATCGCGGCACCGGGCGGGCACGGCGATCCCGACTATCTCGCGGCGATCATCGTCGAGCGGGAGGTGTCGGTCCTGCATTTCGTGCCGTCGATGCTGTCGGCCTTCGTCGACGTGGTCGGTCCGGAACGACTGGCCACGCTCGAATCACTGCGCCTGATGTTCACCTCCGGCGAGGCACTGACCGCGACCACCGCACAGAGCGTCGTCGCGGCGTTACCGGCCGTCGGGTTGCACAATCTGTATGGTCCGACCGAGGCGGCGGTCGACGTGACCCGACATCAGGTGCGGGCCGGTGAGCGCGGCGTCCCGATCGGTCGACCGGTCGCCGGCACCACCACCTATGTGCTCGATGACCGGTTGCGGCCGGTGCCACCGGGTGTGCTCGGCGAGTTGTATCTCGGTGGTGTGCAGATCGCCCGCGGCTATGCGAACCGGCCGGATCTGACCGCCGAACGGTTTGTCGCCGATCCGCGCGGCGGTGGTGGACGGTTGTACCGCACGGGCGACCGGGTGCGCTGGAACCGTGACGGCGAGCTGGAGTACTTCGGCCGCACCGACTTCCAGGTGAAGCTGCGCGGCCAGCGGATCGAGCTCGGCGAGATCGAGGCCGTCCTGGGCGGTGCGCCGGGTGTGGTGCATGCCGCGGTCGCGGTGGCGTCCACGCCCGCAGGCCAGCGGTTGGTCGCCTATCTCGCCCCGGCCGACGTCGATGTGGATACCGCGGGCGCGGTGGCCGCGGCCGCGCTGCCCGCCTACATGCGTCCCGACGTGTGGATGACGCTGCCCCAGATGCCGCTCAACCCGGCGGGCAAGGTGAACCGGCGGGAACTGCCCGTCCCCGAGGTGGTCGCCGACACCTATGTCGCACCGCGCACCGAGATCGAGCGCATCGTCGCCGAGGTCTTCGCCGACGTCCTCGGGGTCGACGAGGTCGGCGTCACCGCGTCCTTCTTCGGGTTGGGCGGCAACTCGTTGGCGGCCACCCGGGTGGTGGCGCGGCTGCGCGAACGTCATGCGGTGGACATCGAGTTGGCGTGGCTGTTCAGCGATCCCACCGTCGCGGGTATCGCTCATCGGGTGGCGCAGGGCAACGCACTGGGTGACGACGTGCTGATCGCCCTGCGCAGCGAGGGCCGGCGGGCGCCGCTGTTCTGCGTCCACCCGGCCGGTGGCCTGGCCTGGTTCTACGGCGGGCTGGCGCCCTACCTCGCCGACCGGCCGATCTACGGGCTGCAGGATCCGCATGTGGTCACCGGGGAGCCGGTGGTCACCGACGCGCATCTCCTCGCCCGCCGGTACGTCGAGGAGATCAGGAGGGTGCAACCGACCGGCCCCTACCACCTGCTCGGATGGTCGGTCGGCGGCGTCATCGCACACGCGATGGCCGTGCAGTTGGAGGCGGCGGGGGAGGAGGTCGCGCTGCTCGCGATCATGGATGCCGCGCCAGAGGAGGACGAGACCCGCGATCGGGCACTGGCACAGCTGGCGGCCGCCGACACGGCGGTCCCCACCGCCGTTGAGCAGACCGCCGTCGGTCAGACCGCCGACGAGCAGACCACCGACGAGGCCTCGGACGGCTCGGTGGTGGCCGACCTGCTCGGTGGGTGGCGCGAACTGTTCGATCTCGGCGACGACGTCCATGCCGCCACCGCTGCCGAGCTGACCACGATCATCCGGGAACAGATCGCCGGGATGGGACTGCTCGCGGAGGAGCAGGTCGAACGCATCATGGAGAGCTTCGATGCGTCGGCTCACGTCGTCCTCGGTTACCGACCGGAACCCTTCGGCGGTGACCTGCATGTGTTCACCGCGACCGCGGACAAGGACGACCCGCGCGTCATCGCGGCTCGCTGGACGCCGTTCGTCGGCGGTGCGATCACCAACACCGACGTCGACACCCATCACCTCGGGATGGCCGATGCGGATGCGCTCGCGGTGATCGGCCCAGTCCTCGACGGGTTGCTCGACGAGGATTCTTCCGCGGGAGGTTCATGAGCGGTGACCGGGAGAGGGTCGAGCGCGAATACGGATGACGACGCAAACGACAGCGAAGACGACGACGAACACGACAGAATGAGGACATCGAATGACGAATCCGTTTGATGATGAGGACGGCCGCTTTTTTGTGCTGGTCAATGATGAGAATCAGCATTCGCTGTGGCCGACCTTCGCCGACATCCCGGCGGGGTGGACGAAGGTCTTCGGTGAGGACAGCCGGGCGGCCTGTCTGGAGTATGTGGAGGCGAATTGGACCGACCTGCGGCCGACGAGTCTGATCGAGGCGATGGAGGCCGACAGCCGCCCGTGACCGGTCCGTCGCACCCCGAAGGGTGCGACTGTGATGGGCGGATTACCGGCACAATTGAGGGTGCCCTAACATAGTGGCAACGCTATCCGTGAGAGATGAGGACATCGAATGACGAATCCGTTTGATGATGAGGACGGCCGCTTTTTTGTGCTGGTCAATGATGAGAATCAGCATTCGCTGTGGCCGACCTTCGCCGACATCCCGGCGGGGTGGACGAAGGTCTTCGGTGAGGACAGCCGGGCGGCCTGTCTGGAGTATGTGGAGGCGAATTGGACCGACCTGCGGCCCAAGAGTCTGATCGACGCCATGGAGGCGGATCAGGCGGCGCGTGCGTCGGGGCAGCCCGCGCCCGAGGCCGAATAACGGTCACCCGGGTGAGTGCTCCACGATGGACACTTGCGTGAGTGGAGTTACGGCGTCGCCGAGATAACGCTTCCACATCAACAACTCTGGTCACATTGATCCCAATAGTCACGCGGGATAGCCTGTAGTCAAGGCGCAATACCGCTTGATTTCTGTGGTTTTTCTCACGGAGTTAATGTCGATGGTTTCCTGCAGCGCCGATTTGGTGCAGACTGGAGCCATTAGCCGAGGTCATGCGGACTGGGAGGCGGCTATGACGTACGCAGATGAAGGCAAGGACCGGGGGTTCGGTATGCACGCTCAGCTCATTGACGACATTCACCGCAAGGCGGCGGTCACGCCGCGGCTGACGGCGGTCCGGCTCGGCGACGACGTGGTCACCTATGGCACGCTGTCGACGACCATCGATGCATACGACGATGTCATGCGTACCAACGGCTTGTCCGGTGTCGCCGCGCTGTACGGCGCGCTCATGTGCTCAGTGCCCGCGCTCGTCGCGATCGAGTCCGACGCCGACCGCAGCAACGTGCTGGGGGAGATCGTCTCGTGGCTTGGTCGTGATCTGCCGGCACAGGGTGCGGTGCGCGGCGGTCTGCGGGCGGTCAGCTGACACTGTTCGACGACTGATACATCACCTTCGGCGGTCCGACCTTCACGGTCGGGCCGCCGAAGTCGTTGTGGCGAGAACGACGGTCGTCGGCGGGTGCCGACGACCGTCGCGGGTCGGGATCGTGGGTCAGCGGCCCTGGGCGATCAGACTGTTCGCGGACTCCGTGGTCAGCTTCCAGGTGCCGTCGACCTTCGTGTAGGTCAGCGTCATCGGTGCGCCGTCGGGCATGGGGATGTGCGGACTCTTCACCGAGATGTCGACGTTCGCCGTGTTCACGCCCGTCGCCTTCACGTCGGTGACGGTGAAGGTGTAGCCGTGCTCGGCGGCGCTCTTGTTGAAACCGGCGAGCTTCGCCTTGGTGGCAGCGTCGGCGTCCACGACGGCGTCGAGGTCGGACACCGGGGTCGACGGATTGGTGGCGGTGGTGAGAATCGTCTGTGCCTGCGGGACGTCCAGGCGGTCGATCGCACCGGCGACCTTGCTGGTGACGGATGTGGCGGCGGCCGAGACCTCGCTCGCGACGGATTTGGCGACGCTGGTCGCGCGGTCGGTGGCTTCCTCGGTATCCGAGCAGCCTGCGACCACGAACACGGCGGCGCCTGCCACGGCGACGGCTGCGAGCTTGCGAAGCATCATGCGAACTCCTCTAGTTGGGTAAGCCAACACTAACTCAGTGGATCTCGGGTTGATCCACCACGGGAATGAAACGGACTGTGGTCCGGTTATGCATGGTGTATCAGAACTCAGCTCCCGAGGAGGCGGCTCACATGCAGTTCGGAATCTTCAGCGTCAGCGACCTCACCACCGACCCTACGACCGGAATCACTCCGACTGAAGGGGAACGCATCAAGGCGATCGTCGAGATCGCGAAGAAGGCCGAGGACATCGGATTGGACGTCTTCGCGCTCGGTGAGCACCACAATCCGCCGTTCTTCTCGTCGTCGCCGACCACCACGCTGGCCTACATCGCGGCGCAGACCGAGCGACTACAGCTGAGCACCGCGACAACCCTCATCACCACCAACGATCCGGTCAAGATCGCCGAGGACTTCGCCATGCTGCAGCACCTCGCCGACGGTCGCGTCGACCTCATGCTCGGCCGCGGCAACACCGGCCCGGTGTATCCGTGGTTCGGCAAGGACATCCGCGACGGGATCCCGCTGGCCATCGAGAACTATCACCTGCTGCACCGGCTGTGGACCGAGGAGGTCGTCGACTGGGAGGGCAAGTTCCGCACTCCGCTGAACTCCTTCACCTCCACCCCGCGCCCACTCGACGGCGTGGCCCCCTTCGTATGGCACGGGTCGATCCGTAGCCCGGAGATCGCCGAACAAGCCGCGTACTACGGCGACGGCTTCTTCGCCAACCACATCTTCTGGCCGACCGAACACTTCCAGCGGCTGATCGCCTTCTACCGTGAGCGCTTCGAACACTACGGCCACGGCAGCGCCGATCAGGCGATCGTCGGACTCGGCGGACAGTTCTTCATCCGGAAGAACTCGCAGGACGCGGTATCGGAGTTCCGTCCGTATTTCGACAACGCCCCGGTGTACGGCCACGGCCCCTCCCTGGAGGAATTCAGCAGCCAAACCCCGCTCACGGTCGGGAGCCCGGCCGAGTTCGTCGACAAGACGCTCAGCTTCCGGGACAGCTTCGGCGACTACCAGCGTCAGCTGTTCCTCGTCGACCACGCCGGGCTGCCGTTGAAGACGGTCCTCGAACAGCTCGACCTGCTGGGCGAGGTACTCCCCGATCTGCGCGCCGGGTTCGCCGACGGTCGCGGCGCATCGGTGCCCGATGCCCCGACCCACGAGTCGCTGGTCGCACGCAACGCCGATGCCGATGCGGCGGTCGGCGCATGACCGGGCGGGCACTCCGGGTCGTGGCGGTCAACGCCGGACTCGGCCAGCCGTCCTCGACGCGGATGCTGGTGGACCGGACCGTCGACGCGGTGGTCGCCGAACTCGGCAGGCGGCGGGTGGACGTCGAGCTGAGTGTCGTGGACCTACGCGAACATGCGGTGGACATCGCGAGGTCGATGAACGCCGGATTCGCGACCGGGTCGGCGGCACCGGCCGTCGCCGATGTCGAGGCGGCCGACATGCTGATCGTCGCGACGCCGGTCTTCAACGGCTCCTACAGCGGACTGTTCAAATCCTTCGTCGACCTGCTCGACCGCGCGGCCATGGACGGCACACCCGTGATCATCGCGGCGACCGGAGGAAGCCCGCGACATTCGATGGTCCTCGACCATGCGCTGCGTCCGCTCTTCGCGTTCCTGCGCGCGGTCGTCGTCCCGACCGGTGTGTATGCGGCTCAAGAGGATTGGGCGCAAGGGGATGGGGCGCACGGGGACGGCGCACGGGCCGTCGAGGGCGGCCTGCTCGATCGAATCGATCGGGCCGCGGCCGAACTCGTCGCGCTTGTCCCGATGACGTCGCCGGCCGGTCCTGTCGCCGCCACCTCCCCGAACGTTCGCGCCGTGCCCGACGACCAGCGAACGGCGTCGGAATCAGCCGGTATCGCCACCTTCGCGCGGCTGCTGTCCCGGCAGTCCGCGGAGGTGGGCGCGCCGCACTGAGCTGTCGAACGGCAGGTAACCGAACGGGAGGCAGGCGGATCAGCTGGGATCGTTGCGCCGCGGCCGTAGGTGGACTGTGGGCAACGCCGGAGCCGGTAGATGTTGGACCGGACCCTGATAGCCGTGCACCTGGCCGAAACGGTCGCTGTGGGCCATCCAGTCCGCGCGTGACTGTGCGATTTCGTCATGGCTGCGTCCGAGGAAGTTCCACCACATGATGATCTCCTCGCCCAACGGTTCACCGCCGAGGAGCACCACCCGGGCCTGCGTCGGCGCGGTGTTGACCAGCGTGATGCGGTCGGTGCCGGTACCGAGGTAGCCCAGGTCGGCGGGATCGAGCACGGTGTCCGAGCCGGTCACGGCGATGGTGCCGGCGTCGACGAGAACACCGTGTTCGTAGGTGGGATCAACGGTCAGCTCGGCCGTGGCGCCGGCCTCGATGAGTAGTTCGGCCCCCAGCAGTGGTGTGTGGGTGCGTACCGGCGACCGCGAGTCGAACAGCTCGCCGAGAAACACCCGTGCGGTGACCGGTCCGACCCGTACCGGCTCGGGCCGGTAATGGTCGAAGGCCGGCGCGACATCCGCGGCTGCGGCCGGTAGGGCGACCCACAGCTGCACTCCGTGCAGGACGGTGGTGTCCGCGGTGGACACCTCGGTGTGCGCGACACCGTGACCGGCGGTCATCAGGTTCAGCTCACCCGGCCGGACCAGCGCGTGGGTGCCCATCGTGTCGCGATGTTCGATCTCCCCGGCGAACAGCCAGCTCACCGTCGCCAGTCCGGTGTGTGGGTGCGGGGGCACATCCATTCCGCCGGTCGCCGACACATCGTCGGGCCCGTAATGGTCGGCGAAACACCAGGCGCCGATCAGGGACCGGCGACGCTGGGGCAATGTGCGCTGGACCGTCATCGCGCGCGGTCCGCCGAGGGGTACCGCCCGCGGTGTCAGCCGGTCGACCATCACCCGGTCGGTGCTCGACCGACATTCGATCTCATCCGGTGCCGGATCGAGATTGCTCACTGGCCACCATCCGTTCTCGCCTCTGCCGACCAGTCTAGGGCGCCCCGGTTGCGGCGAAAGATGACTTGCCCCGGAGCCATCGGCAGGCTGGATCAGCCGGCCAGATCACGCGCCATCGACGGCCATGTCCGGTGCAGGTCCTCCTGCCAGTAGACCCACGAGTGTGTGCCCTCCGGCCGCATGGTCGCGGTTACCGGGATGTGCAGCTGATGCAGGCGATCGATCATCTGGCGGGTGCACTGGTCGACCCCAGCCTCGATGACCCCGCCGACGACCAGCTGATCGAGCAGCACCAGCGGTTTGCCGTCGATGCGGGGGTCGTCGATCCGGTCGCGCGCCCCGGGCAGCCCACTGCCCGACGTCATGTACAGCTTGATACCCCGCAGTCTGGCGGCGTTCAGGTACGGGTCGTTGGCCCGCCACCGAGGATCGGTGGGCGGCCCCCACATGTTGGTGGTGTCGCCGCCGCCGCGGCCCTCGACAACTGCGCGGATATAGAGCTGCCCGATCGGATCGCTGGTGCGGGCACAACCGCTGAACGCGGCCACCGACCGGTAGAGCCGCGGAGCCGCGATGGCCAGATTGAACACCGACGTCCCGGCCATCGAGATGCCCGCCAGACCGTTGACGCCGGTGACCGGGTAATGCGCGTCGATCAGCGGGGGCAGCTCGCGTGTCATGAAGGTCTGCCACTTGTTTACGCCCAGGACGGGGTCGGGACGCAGCCAGTCGGCGTAGTACGAGTAGGCGCCTCCGATCGGGGTCACCACATAGACGTTCTGGTCGGCGAACAACTGGCGATAGTCGGTCTGCGAGGCCCAGTTGCCGGTTCCGAAACCGCCGCCCGCGCCGTTGAGCAGATACAGCACGGGTGCGGTAGCCGACGGATCACGCGGCCGGAGGACATCGACCTTGACGATCTTCCGCATCGACGCCGAGTACACCGACAGGGTTTCGTACTGCGGGTCATGGGTCGTGGAGGAGACGATGCGGGAGGCGACGGGAGTCTCGTCGGTGGGGACGGCGGTGGCCGGACCGGCCGCGATCACCAGCGTCACCAGTGCTGTCAATCCGACGATGATTGCACTGGCCAGCCTTGCCCGCATTCCGCCTCCGAAGATGGTCTGCGCCGCACGTCGCGCAGATCGGTGTCGTCGTGCCCCGGGTACGCCGACCTCGGCCGAGCGCTTTCCCAGTATTTCTCCGTGGGGCGGCGAGACGTTACCGATCGGTCGGTGTTCACACGTTCGACGGACGCTCGTGTCCGGCCGGCACCGGCGATGTGCCCGTTCGTCGATGCGTCGCGTTCAGTCGATGACCACGGCGTCGTCGAAGCACATGGTGAGGTGATCGACGGAACTGCTCATCATCGCGTGACGTCCGAGCTTCAGGGCGCGCAGCTCGTCGGCGATGGCGCCGTCGCCGAGCGTCAGATCGGCACCTCCGATGCGGGTGCGGGTACCGGTGGTCGACGTCAATCGCCACGGCGTCATCCGCAGCACGCCGTCGAGTTGCGAGTAGGCGTTGAGGACGGTTTCCGACGCCGAACTCGGAACCGGGAGGCCGCGCCGCACACGCAGGTCGACCGCGAGTGCACCGTCGACGCTGAGGCGGCCGTGTTTGGTGGTGGCGTCATGGTCGACGTCGAAGTCGGCCAGTGTCTTCGGGAAACCCCAGATCCCACGTCCGGCGGCCAGCGTGAAATCGCCGTCGACGGGTAGCCGGTGCACTAGTGCGCGGGCGTCGCCGCGCGCGAGTTTGCCGAATGCGGACAGCGCCGAGGCCGGGGGCTGCGTCGGATCCTCTACCAGGAAACAGATGCCGAACTCGTTGTACGGTCCGAGATCGCCGTCGACGTAATCGACGAAGACGAGCATGCACATCGTCCGGCCGGGGCGGATTCGCAACGGGCGAAGGGTGCCCGGGGTGGCCGCCTCGGCATCGATGGCCCGGGTGACCGCGGTCAGGTCCGCCGTGAAGCCTGCCACGAAGCAGCGGGCCGTGCGGATTTCCACCGGCATCGTGACCTCGGTGCCGAGAATCTGATGCGCCGACGGATTGCTCACGGGATCTCCTCTTGGGTAGGGCGGTGGGCCGGGTGCGGATGCGGGCGAGCGACCGCCGGAATAGAACCTGTTTCAGTTTTGCACGGAATGTAGTGGGCCGGAAGGGGGCGTCGGCACGGTCGTCGCCGGCGTGTGGATCGATCGGTGTCGTCGGTTCGGGGGACACCCGTGGCCAAATGTGCGCCGATGCTGCGCGAACGACCGTTCGCGGGGCAAGAGTTGTCGGGTGGGTCGGTTACCGTAACTGAGAGTCTGGAAAGCGTCGGCTGTGAAGAAGCTGAGTGCGAAATGGCATGAGTTACGACGAGGCATGAGTACGACACGCGTGAGTACGACAAGCATGAGTACGACAAGGGGGTTCGTGCACCATGGGCGGCAATGAGGGCGTTTCGGTGCGGGTCGGGATGGTCGACGACCATCGCTCACCGATCTGGGGTATCGAGCGGGTGCTCGAGCCGGTCGCCGACATCGACCTCGTGTGTGCGGCGCCGACGGTGGCCGAGGTGCTGGCCGGTGGTCGGCTCGATGTTGTCCTGCTCGATCTGCGCCTCGACGACGGCACCACGCCGCGCGAGAACGTCACCACGTTGACGGAGCACGGCATCGCGACGGTGGTGTACACCTCGGGTGAGGATCCCTCACTACTGCGCTCGGCTGCGCGTGCCGGAGTACTCGGCATCGTGCTCAAATCCGCCGACGAGGCCGTCATCATCGACTCGATCCGGGCGGCATCGCAGGGGCGTGCCGTCCTGACCACCGAATGGGCCGCCGCGATCGACGGCGATCCGGACCTCTACACGGTGGATCTGTCTCCGCAGTTGCAGAAGGTCCTCGCCCTCTATGCGTCCGGCGAGACGTCGGCCCGTGTCGGGGAGGCGCTCGGGGTGTCGGCGGAGACGGTCAACGAGTACCTCAAACGAATCCGGCAGAAGTATGCGGCGGCGGGCCGGCCCACCCGGACAAAACTCGACCTGTTCAAACGGGCGGTGGAGGACGGCTGGTTGCCGGTGCCGGGCCGTGGTGCGGGCAATCGCGGCGGACGGGGTGGTCATGGTTGATCGACACGCGTCGTACGGCACCGACCGGGTCACGAGATATGTCTCACACCCGCGCTTTCATCAGTGTGAGAACTGGCTGGTGTGGCGGATTTGTGCTGGTCGAGGGCATTCTCGCGACAGCGAGTATCCGTACGCGGACGGATGTGTCCCCAGTTCTGGGTCTACTGCTCCCGGCGGAGGTTGCCTAGCCTTCAATGCCTGGAAGCGGGATCGTCGGGGGACGTGCGACCAACGTTCTACCGTGGTGGCCGCCGGCCGCCGCGACGCGCTGCGAGCAAAGGAATGCTTGTGAAGGTGAGCCGACGACCAGGATCCATTCCGCTGACGCGAGCAGCGGGAATGCACCGGACCGGGACCTCGACTGGTCTCGCGGAGGAAGTCGATGCGCACGAGGGCGTCGTCACCCGTATCGCGGACTACCGTCTCGCGGAACCGGATGTGCCTGCGCCGCAACGACCGGAGCTGTCCTCGCGCGAGATCGAGGTGTTACTCGCCTGGCTGGCCGCGGAATCCAAGGAAGAAGCTGCTGCCGCACTGTTCATCTCGGCGTCGACGGTCAGTACCCACCTGGCCCGCATTCGCGTGAAGTACTCCGCGGTCGGCCGCGGTGCCCCGACCAAGACGCACCTGTTCGCGCGAGCGCTGCAGGACGGGTACACCAGCCTCGACCGCTGGTAGCCCCGACACTCGGGTGATGCTCGTCGGGTCAGCGAAGGTCACGGGCGACCCGTGGCCAGGTGTTGTGTAGATCGTCCTGCCAGTAGCCCCACGAGTGTGTGCCGCTGGGCCGGAAATTCACCTGCACCGCGACGCCCAGTTCACGCATACGCGTGACCATCTGGCGGGTGCACACGTCGACGGCGGCCTCGATCCCGCCACCCACCACTGCCTGATTGGCGAGGGTGAGCGGATCGCCTTCGACGTTGCGGTCGTCGAGTTGCTCGTGAGTGCCGGGAAGGCCGTTCCCGCTGGTCATGTAGACCTTCGTGCCGCGCAAGCGGGCGGCGTGCAGGTAGGGGTCGTTGGTGCGCCAGCCGGGGCCGTCGAGCGGTCCCCACATGTTGACGACGTCGCCGCCACCCCGCTCGCCGACGACGAGCTGGATGTAGCGCTGGCCGAGTGGGTCACTGCTGCGTGCGCAGCCGCTGAACGCGGCCACCGAACGATAGAGGTGCGGTGCGGCGATCGCCAGGTTCAGCACCGAGGTGCCCGCCATCGAGATCCCGGCGATGGCGTTGACCCGTGTCGTCGGGAACTTCGCATCGATCAGGGGCGGCAACTCGCGGGTCAGGAAGGTCTGCCATTTGTTCCGGCCGAGGACCGGATCGTCGCGTTGCCAGTCGGTGTAATAGGAGAACGCGCCCCCGATCGGGGTCACGACGTACACATTCTGATTCGCGAAATAGCTGCGATAGTTGGTGCGGGCATCCCACGTCGCCGAATCCTCGCCACCGCCGGCGCCGTTCAGTAGGTAGAGAACCGGGCTGGGACGACGTTGTTCGCGCGGCGTGAGGACGGTGATCGGGATGGAGCGCCCCATCGATGCCGAGTAGACGATCAGCGTCAGTTCCTGCGGACCCTTGTGATAGGTCGCGGTGATCTCGGATGCTGGGGACGGGGATGCGGTGGCAGGCGCGGCAACCGCCGCGCCGACGAGTGCGGAGCCGATCAGTGTCGCGACGATGGTTGCGATCGCCGACAGTGCGGACCCGGTCGGGCGGCGCTGCCCGAATCGTCGACTGATCATCGTCTACCCACCCCTTGGCCTCTGCGGCGCTCTCGTCGCCGGCATGTTGTCATTGCGCCGGTGTGCGTGACGGTACCGCCTCGCCGAGGGCGAAGTGGCGCCGCCACCCATGGATGCAGTGGCGCCGCCACCCATGGATGCAGTGGCGCCGCCACTCGTGGATGCAGTGGCGCCGCCACTCGTGGATGCAGTGGCGCCGCCACTCGTGGATGCAGTGGCGCCGCCACTCGTGGATGCAGTGGCGCCGCCACCCATGGATGTTCGAGTGTAGGTGTCGTCGCAGTGGGTGGGCTCGCAGCATGGATTTGGTTCCGACCTGCGGATTCCCCTACACTTGTGGGGTTGCCTGCGGCGCCGAGTGCGTCGCGAATCGGCTCGCGAACCCACTGGGATGACCCGTTTCGACGGAAAAGACCAGGCAGGCGCGTGTTCGATGGTGACAGACCGTGTGCGTCGGGTCGGAAATCCGCCGTACATTGCAGAGCCAGGTCAAGGAGACTAACGAGTGATTCAGCAGGAATCTCGCCTGCGAGTCGCCGACAACACCGGTGCCAAGGAGATCTTGTGCATCCGCGTGCTCGGCGGTTCCTCGCGGCGCTACGCCGGCATTGGTGACGTCATCGTCGCCACTGTCAAGGACGCCATCCCCGGTGGCAACGTCAAGAAGGGTGAGGTCGTCAAGGCCGTCATCGTGCGCACCACCAAGGAGCGCCGCCGCCCCGATGGCAGCTACATCCGTTTCGACGAGAACGCCGCCGTCATCCTCAAGGGTGAGAGCGACCCCCGCGGTACCCGCATCTTCGGCCCGGTCGGCCGTGAGCTGCGCGAGAAGAAGTTCATGAAGATCGTGTCGCTGGCACCGGAGGTGATCTGACATGAAGATCCACAAGGGTGACACCGTGATCGTCATCTCGGGCAAGGACAAGGGCGCCAAGGGCAAGGTCATCCAGGCCTTCCCGCAGGAGCAGCGAGTCCTCGTCGAGGGCGTCAACCGAATCAAGAAGCACACCGCCGCGTCGGCCAACGAGCGCGGTGCCTCCTCCGGCGGCATCGTGACCCAGGAAGCCCCCATCCACGTCTCGAACGTGATGGTTGTGGATTCCGACGGCAACCCGACCCGCGTCGGCTACCGCGTCGACGAAGAGACCGGCAAGAAGGTCCGCGTCTCGCGTAAGAGCGGGAAGGACATCTGACATGACCTCTACCGAAACCAAGGTCGTTCCGCGCCTGAAGACTCGCTACCGCGAGGAGATCAAGGACGCCCTGAACACCGAGTTCGATTACGCCAACGTGATGCAGATCCCGGGCGTCGTCAAGGTTGTCGTGAACATGGGCGTCGGCGACGCCGCTCGCGACGCCAAGCTGATCAACGGTGCCGTCGAGGACCTCGCGCTGATCACCGGTCAGCGTCCCGAGATCCGTCGGGCCCGCAAGTCCATCGCGCAGTTCAAGCTGCGTGAGGGCATGCCGATCGGTGCGCGCGCCACGCTGCGCGGCGACCGCATGTGGGAGTTCCTGGACCGCCTGGTGTCGATCGCCCTGCCGCGTATCCGTGACTTCCGCGGTCTGTCGGATCGTCAGTTCGACGGCAACGGCAACTACACCTTCGGTCTGAACGAGCAGTCGATGTTCCACGAGATCAACATCGACAACATCGACCGGCCGCGCGGTATGGACATCACTGTCGTCACCTCGGCCACCACGGACGAAGAAGGCCGCGCGCTGCTGCGCCACCTGGGCTTCCCGTTCAAAGACAACTCCGTGAAGGACAACTGACATGGCAAAGAAGGCTCTGGTCAACAAGGCCAACAAGAAGCCCAAGTTCGCCGTGCGGGCCTACACCCGGTGCAACAAGTGCGGTCGTCCGCATTCGGTGTTCCGCAAGTTCGGCCTGTGCCGTGTGTGCCTGCGCGAGATGGCACACGCCGGCGAGCTGCCGGGCGTGCAGAAGTCCAGCTGGTGAGCTGACTTCCACAAGCGCGATTTTGTAGTACGGACCCGCGGAAAACGCAGGTTCGTACTACGAAATCACCAGCTTTCGACGGCCCCATCCTCGATTCGAGGGTGGGGCCGTTTGCTATAGGCTGACGCGCTGATCTTCGGCGAGGAACATCTTGTCCGACGGCCGGACCCCGAAGGCGAGGTAGTACTCGGGCACGTTGCGGACAACTTGGTTGGCGCGGAACTCGCCGGGGGAGTGGGAGTCGCCGGCGATCTGCTGTTCGAGGGTCTGCGGGGTCTGCTTCTCTCGCCAGTTGCGCGCCCAGGACTGGAACACCGGGGTGTAGTCGGGTTCACGGCGGCCGGCGTGGGCCTCGGCGGTGCGGTAGGCGGCCAGCGCGATCAGCAGGCCACGCAGGTCGGCCAGATTCTCGCCGACGGTGAGTTGGCCGTCGACGTGGCTGGACGCGGGCAGTCCCTGCGGGATGAGCACGTTGTACTGGTCGACGAGTTGTTGGGTCTTCTCCTCGAAGGCGGCCTGGTCGTCTTTCGTCCACCAGTCGGTGCGGTTGCCGTCGCCATCGAACTTCGACCCCTGATCGTCGAAGCCGTGCCCGATCTCATGTCCGATGACCGCGCCGATCGCGCCGTAGTTCACCGCGGCGGTGGCGTTGACATCGAAGAACGGGGGCTGCATGAAGGCGGCCGGGAAGTTGATCGAGTTCGAGGTGCGGTCGTAGTAGGCGTTGACCGTCTGCGGAGACATCCCCCACTCGGTCTTGTCCACCGGTCGGCCGAGTCTGCCGAAGGCTCGCTTGACCTCGAAATCGTTGATCGCCAACAGGGATTCGACGAGTCGGCCGCGGGTGATCTTGAGGTCGGAGTAGTCGACCCAGTGGTCCGGGTAGCCGATGTTGGCGGTGATCTTGTCCAGTTTCGCGACGGCGGCGCTCCGGGTCGGGGCCGACATCCATGATGACCGTTCGAAATTCACCCGGTACGCGGACAACAGATTGTCCACCATCTGCTTGACCTGTTCTTTGGCCTCCGGTGGGAAGTATTGGGCCACATACAGTTTGCCCAGTTGTTCGCCGAGTTGGTTGTCCACCAGGCCGACCGCGGATTTCCACACCTCGGGGCGCTGTTGCAGGCCGCTGGTGGCCTGGACGAAGGCGAAGTTGGTGTCGCGCAGGGGTTTGTGCAGATAGCGGGCGTACTCGCCGAGGACGCTGAGCTTGAGCCAGTCGCGCAGCGTGCGCATGTCGGTGGTCGTCCACACCTTGCCTGCCGCGGTGATGTACGACGGCTCGCCGACCACGACGTCGGCGAACAGTTCGCGTGGTCGGTCGGTGCTGCCGGCCAGCCACGGCTCCCAGTCGAAGGTCGGGGCCAGTGCCTTGAGTTGTGCCCAGGTCATCGGGTTGTAGGTGGCGTCGGAGTCACGGGAGGTGACGTTGTCCCAGAACGCAGGTGCGAGACGCTTCTCCAGCCGCAGTGTGCGGTCGGCGGCGCCGTTCGGATCGGCCAGCGACGCCCCGGCCGCCAGCTTGCGGAGGAAGGTCTCGTAGGCCGACAGATAGGAGGCAAATTCGGGTTCGAGGTAGTACTGGGGGTCACCCATGCCGAGGCCGGATTGGCCGATGACCGGGACGTGCGCGTTCGAGTCGTGGCGATCGACCCCGACGCCCAGACCGATGATCCCGCCGATCGGCAGACCCGCCATCACCTTGGCCAGTTCGGCTTTGGTGGTGGCGGCGTCGATCCGGTCGAACATCGGCTGCAACGGTTCGATGCCCAGCTTGTCGAGGGTGGCCTCGTCGACGCGGGCGTCGTAAAGGTCGCGGATCTGTTGCCCCTCTGAACCGGGCGCCGGTGTGCGGATGCCGTCGATCACCGCACGCAGCTGTTCCTGGACACGGTCGGACACCTCGGAGAAGGTGCCGTAGTAGGTCTTGTCACGCGGCAGCCGGTAGTCGCGCAGCCAGGTGCCGTTGATGTGCCGGTACAGGTCGTCCTGGGGGCGCACGGCGGCATCGACTCCGGACAGGTCCGGGCCGGCCAGCAGCTTCGGTTGTGTCTCGGCGGTGTCGCAGGAGGTCAGCGCGACGGCGAGCGGGACGGCCCCCAACGCGAGGAGGAACGACCGGCGATTGACCTGAACCGGACCGTCGGATGAGCTCACAACAACCTCCTGATGCACGCAGTGCACGAATGTGGTGCGTATACGGGTAGGTATACACGGCAGCCGGTCACCACGGGTGAGCGCAACTGGGGCGAGGCTATCGGACCTGACTTAGGTTCATCTGAGGCGCAGCTCAGTGGCTGCTGATACGTCGTTTGGGCGATATACCGCTGATGACGCGGGGTGTCGGCACGACATGGGCGTCGAGGTCGGCGACGCCTCGCAAGGGCTGATGCATCGGCAGCAAGGTGTAGGCGTCCTCCCACGGGTAGTGGCCGTCCTCGTCGGTCCAGACGACCTGCAGGGCGGGGGCGTCGGGAAAGAGGAGGTTGGCCATGAGTAGCTCATCCTTGTCCACCTGCTCGATCAGACGGACCGGGGCGTCGATGCCACGGAGACGAATCTCGACCTGGGCCGTCACCAGCGTGCGCCAGTCCTGGCGATGCAGCAGCGCGCCGACCTCGTCGAGCATCGTGGTGCCGGTTACGGCGTCGAGTCCATACACCGACAGTTCGGGTAGGTCGTGCAGGGTGAGGCCGGAGGTATAGGAGAAGGAGCAGTCCGGGTGGTCGCAGGAGGGTGGGTTCGGGCAGTCACAGGTGACCTCGACCGCGGTGATCTGCCGGCCATGACGGCGGATGGCCTCGATGGAGGCGCGCACGTACGGGTTCGGGTGCCAGCGGGGCAGGCCGAGCATCGCAGCTGCGTGATCCGACATGGTTCGCTCCTTTGTTCGAAGGTGCGTCCATGAGACCACGGACCCCCGACAAAACTGATCCCGGTAAAAATGCGGGACCCGCGGCGCTGTGTCGGCTCAGGGGGTCGGTACCGGTTTGCGCCGTTTGATGCCGAACAGGGTGAACAGAAACGCGCAGACCGCGGTGATGGTCAGCAGCACCAGGCCGATCGTGTAGCTGTGTGCGTCGGCGTCGTAGGTGGCGCCCATGACCAGGGGTGGGAAGAATCCGCCGAGGCCGCCCGCGGCGCCGACGATGCCGGTCACCGAACCCACCCGTTCGGCCGGTGCCTCTTGGGCCACCCAGCTGAACACGGCGCCGGCACCGAGGCCCATGCACACTGCCATCAGTACGAAATCGACGCCTGCGGGGATTTCCAGGCCGGGCTGGGTGATCATCCACACCGCGAGTACGGCCGCGCCTGCACAGGAGATCGCGGTGATGATGCGGGCGCCGAATCGGTCCGACAACATCCCGCCGACCGGGCGGGCGACGACTGCGGCCAGTGCGAATCCCGCCGTGCGGGTACCGGCATCCTGCAGCCCGAAGTCGTAGACGTCCTTCAGATAGGTCGGTAGGTAGGTGGAGAAGGCCACGAAACCGCCGAACGTCGCCGCGTAGAGGAAACCCATCTGCCAGGTGATGGGCAGTTTGGCCGCACCGACCAGTTTCGGGACCACCGGGTCGTGATTGGGCTCCCAGCCCGGCGCGTCGCGCATGAACAGCCAGACCACGACCGCGACGACGATCAGTGCGACCGCGATGATGACATGCGTCGCGGTGTAGCCGAACCAGTTGACGAAGCGCGGGGTGAAGAACGCCGACAGGGCGGTGCCGCCCATCCCGGCGCCGAAGACGCCGGTCGCGAAACCGCGGCGGGATTTGTCGTACCAGGCGTTGACGAAGGGAATGCCGACGGCGAAGGTGGTGCCTGCGATACCCAGGAAGAATCCGACGACGATCATCATCGGATACGACCCGAGGTTGCCCGCGACGGCGACCAGCACGACGAAGGGGGCGGAGAGCACCAGCAGGATCGGGAACATCAGGCGGCCGCCGAACCTGTCGGTGAGGGCGCCGGTGATGATGCGGCCCAGCGATCCGACGATGATCGGGACGGCGACGAGTACCGACTTCTGCGTCGAGGAGAGGTCGAGGAGATCGGTGTAGCGCACACCCAACGGCGCGATGATGTTCCACGCCCAGAAGCTGATGCAGAAGGCCAGCGTGGCCAGGAAGAGGTTGAGTGCCTGCCCGGGGCGGACCGTGGCGGTGGGCGCGGTGGTGGTCATCGATCGCGATCCTTCACTCCGACGGGAGCCCATCCACGACGCGTCGACCGGTTGCCCGGCGCGGGTTGCGCGTCGCGGCTGCGGTAGACGATGTAGGGCCGGAACAGATAGTGCACGGGCGCGGTGAAGATGTGGACGAGCCGGGTGAAGGGCACCAGGCAGAACAGCAGCATGCCGATCAGAACGTGGACGTGGAAGCGCAGCGGGGCGTCGTTCATCGCGTCGATATCCGGGCGCAGCAGGAAGATCGAGCGGAACCATGGTCCGACGGTCTCTCGGTAGTTGACGCCGGGTCCGTGCGGATCGGCCATCCCGACCAAGGTGATGAAGGTGCCCGCGATCAGTGCGCAGACCAGTACCAGATACATCATCTTGTCGTTTGCCGTGGTGGCCATGAAAACCGGGCCGGTGGTGCGCCGCCGGTAGATGAGCAGCGCGACCCCGATGATGGTGGCGATGGCTGCGATCATGCCGAATACGCCTGCGCCCCAGTGATACAGGGTCTCGGAGACGCCGACCGCGTCGGTCCACGACTGGGGGATCACCAGGCCGATCGCATGACCGACGACGACGACCAGGATGCCGTAGTGGAACAGCGGCGACGCTATCCGCAGCAACCGTGATTCGTAGAGTTCCGAGGATCGGGTGGTCCAGCCGAATTTGTCGTATCGGTAGCGCCAGACGGTGCCGCCGATCAGCAGGCCCAACGTCACATACGGCAGCACACCCCAGGCGAAGACGTCCATGTCAGCTCACCTCCGCTCACCGGTCGGATGTAAGGGCAGTAGTCGCGGATCGAAGGGTTCGAGTCCGACGGCTTCGGTGGGGATGGTGGTCCGCATCGCCATCGCCGATGCGGCGTCGGCGGGTGACTCGCCGGGGAGCATCGCACAGACGGCGGCAAGCACACCGGCGTATCGACTTCCTCGTTCGAGAAGGGAAAGCCGGATCAGTTCGAGTGCCGGACGGTGCTTTTCCAGCAGTGCGCGACCCTGATCGGGGACGGCCGCGCAGTACTCCAGCACGATGGGTAGATGGTCGGGTAGTTCGCCGTGCAGGTCGACCAGGAAGCCGCTGTCGCGGTAGAGCGTCTTGAACTCGCCGAGGGCGGCGCCGCGCCGGCGGGTGTCGCCGTCTGACCAGTAGGTCAGGTACAGCGTGTGTTTGCGGGACAGGTCGAAGACGTCGACGTATTCGTGACGCAGTCGCTCCGGGTCGGTGCCGAGGAGGCCGTCGACCACTGGCGCGAGCAGTTGTGCCGCTCGGTGGCCGGATTGCTCGGCCAATGCGTCTCGGATCAGCGGTAGACGAGCGAGTACCTCGTCGGCGGGGTAGCTCAGACACCACGACGCGGCCATCGAGGTCACCCGGAAATCGTTGCGGGTTCCGGTCTTTCGCCCGAATCCGCTCCGCATCCTCATCGTCGTCCGTCGCGGTCGGGGAACATGCCGGCGGGTACGCCGTTGCCGTCCCAGTTGAGCAGATTGGTGCGGCCGGCCAGGCTGTCCGGTCCGGCCGCGATATCCGAGGTCTGCCGCTGCCGCAACGCGTGGAAGGTCTCCACCGACACCGGCGCCGGGCGGCCGCTCGCCTCGCCGAAACCGGCCGAGTCGAACATGCCCGGCCCGCCGTCGAAGTCAAGGGAGCAGGCCGTCTCCTCGAGGTTGTGTGCCTGCTCCAGATGGGCGGTCGGGATAACGTAGCGCTCTTCATATTTCGCGATCGCCATGAGTCGGTACATCTGATAGATCTGTTCCTCGCTCATCCCGACCGATGCCGGGATTGCGGGATCCGGTTCACGCCCCAGCGTGATGTCGCGCATGTAGGAACGCATGGCGGCCAGCTTGCGCAGCACCCCGTCGACGATCTCGGTGTCACCGGCGGTGAACAGTTCGGCCAGATACTCGATCGGGATGCGCAGCGCCTCGATGGCTCCGAACAGGTTTCTGTGATTCTCCGCGTCGTGACCCTGTTCGCTGAGCAGGTCGACGATCGGCGACAGCGGCGGGACGTACCAGACCATCGGCATCGTCCGATATTCGGGATGTAGCGGGAGAGCTACCCGGAACTGCTTGGCCAGTGCGTAGATCGGTGACCGGCGCGCCGCATCCAGCCAGTCGTCGGGGATGCCGTCGGCGCGAGCGGCGGCGATCACCTGCGGATCGTTCGGGTCGAGCAGGAGGTCCAATTGTGCTTGGTACAGCTGCTTCTCGTCGGGGGTCGACGCCGCGTCGGTGACCGCATCGGCGTCGTAGAGGAAGATGCCGAGGTACCGCAGCCGGCCCACGCAGGTCTCCGAACAGACTGTGGGCTGTCCGACCTCGATGCGCGGATAACAGAGGGTGCACTTCTCGGCCTTACCCGACTTGTGGTTGAAATAGATCTTCTTGTACGGACATCCGGTGATGCACTGACGCCAGCCCCGGCAGCGGTCTTGGTCGACGAGGACGATGCCGTCCTCGCTGCGCTTGTAGATCGCACCAGATGGACAGGAGGCCATACAGGATGGATTCAGGCAGTGTTCGCAGATCCGGGGCAGATAGAACATGAAGGTCTGTTCGAAGCTGAACTTGATCTTCTCGGCCGCCTCCGCCCGCACCTTCGCCACGATCGGGTCGAGATCGCCGTATTGTGGTGCGCCACCCAGATTGTCGTCCCAGTTGGCCGACCAGCTGACCTTGGTGTCCTCACCGGTGAGCAGCGACTTGGGCCGGGCGACGGGGAAGTCGTCGCCGAGTGGGGCGTCGACGAGGGTCTGATAGTCGTAGGTCCACGGTTCGTAGTAGTCGTCGATGGTGGGTTGCACCGGGCTGTGGAAGATCGTCAACAGCTTCTGCAGCCGACCACCGGTACGCAGCCGGAGCTTGCCGCGTTTGTTGAGATGCCAGCCGCCGCGCCACCGTTCCTGATCCTCGTAGCGACGGGGATAGCCCTGTCCCGGTCGGGTCTCCACATTGTTGAACCACACGTATTCGGTGCCCGCCCGGTTGGTCCAGGCCTGCTTACAGGTCACCGAACAGGTGTGGCAACCGATGCATTTGTCGAGGTTCATCACCATGCCGACCTGTGCCATCACCCGCATCAGTAGGTCACCTCCTGGCTGCGCTTGCGGATCGTCGCGACGTTGTCGCGCTGATTGCCGGTGGGGCCGAGATAGTTGAAGGCGTAGGACAATTGGGCGTAGCCGCCGATCAGATGTGACGGTTTGACCAAGAGTCGGGTAGCTGAATTGTGAATGCCGCCGCGGCGCCCGGTCGCCTCCGACTTGGGAACGTCGATGGTGCGTTCGGAAGCGTGATGGACATAGACCACCCCGGCCGGCATGCGGTGACTGACGATGGCCCGGCACACCACCACGCCATTGGCGTTGACGCATTCGATCCAGTCGTTGTCGGCGACATCGATGGCGGACGCGTCCTCCGGACTGAGCCAGGCGGTCGGACCGCCCCGTGACAGCGACAGCATGAACAGGTTGTCCTGATACTCCGAGTGGATCGACCACTTCGAATGCGGCGTCAGGTATCTGAGGGTGATCTGCTGGGCGCCGTCGGGGCCGAGCCGCGGTTCACCGAAGAGACGATTCATGTCCAGTGGCGGGCGGTAGATCGGCAGGGATTCGCCGATGTCGATCATCCAGTCGTGATCGAGATAGAAATGCATCCGGCCGGTCAGGGTGTGAAATGGTTTGAGCCGCTCGATATTCACCGTGAATGGGGCGTAGCGGCGCCCCCCGGTCTCCGATCCCGACCATTCCGGAGAGGTGATCACCGGGACCGGCTGCTTCTGCGTATCGGCGAACCGGATCCGCTTCTCCTCCGAACCCGCAGCCAGGTCTTCGAGTTCGAATCCGACCCGCTGCTGCAGCTTCTGGAAACCCTGCACCGCGAGCTCACCGTTGGTGGTGCCGGAGAACGTCAGGATCGCCTCGGCCAGTTTGGCATCGGTGTCGATCGCAGGCCGGCCGTCGACCACACCGGCCCCCCGATCCGGGGCACTCATCATCACGCCGTTGCTCTCGGCCAGCTTGGTGATCTGGTCGGTCAGATCGTAGGTGACATTCTTCACGGTGAAGCCGAGTCGGTCGGCCAGCGGTCCGACCGAGGCCAATTTGTCGGCGATGGCGGTGTAGTCGCGTTCGACCAGGGTGAAGGTCGGCATGTTCTGTCCGGGAACTCCCGGATGGCCGTCGGCCCAGTCGTTCACCCGGCCATGCGGCTGTGCGGTCTCACCCGGGGTGTCGTGCTGCATCGGGACGCTGACAAGATCCTTCCGCGTTCCCAGATGGGTCTTCGCCTGGCGGGAGAACTCCTGTGCGAGTAGATGAAACAGTGCGAAATCGGTTTTGGCCTCCCACGGTGGATCGATGGCGGGGGAGAACGCATGGACGAAGGGGTGCATATCCGTGGAGGACAGATCGTGTTTCTCGTACCAGGTCGCGGCGGGCAGCACGATGTCGGACAACAGCGTCGTCGACGTCATCCGGAAATCGGCGGACAGCAGCAGGTCCAGCTTTCCCTCGGGAGCTTCGTCGTGCCACACCACATCCCGGGGATGGGGCGTCTGCGGATTCTCGCTGCCGAGCACATTGTGATGGGTGCCCAGCAGGTGGCGCAGAAAGTACTCGTTGCCCTTGGCGGAGGACCCGAGCAGATTCGAACGCCACAACACCAGCGTGCGCGGCCAGTTCTCCGGTGCGTCGATATCGGAGATGGCCGGGGTCAAGCCCCCGGAGGTGAGTTGATCGGCGATGTAGCCGGCGACGTCGGCGGCCCGGCCGTCGTCGACGGCGGAGGCGGCCGCGTCGGCGACGTCGAGCGGGTTGGCCGAGAACTGCGGATAGAACGGCATCCATCCCAGCCGCGCGGACTGGGCGATGGCGTCGGCGGTGTGCCGATGGTCGAGGTTGCCGCGCGACAGCGGTGACGACAGCGAACTCGTCGAGTAGCCGTCGTTACGCCACTGGTCGGTATGCATGTACCAGTAGGACGTACCCGGGGTGGTGCGTGGCGGCCGCGACCAGTCGAGGGCGTTGGCCAGCGATATCCAACCGGTGATCGGACGGCATTTCTCCTGTCCCACATAGTGGGCCCACCCGCCGCCGTTGCGGCCCATCGACCCGGTGAGCAGCAGCAGCGACAGGATGGCCCGGTAGGTGGTGTCACCGTGGAACCACTGGCAGATACCGGCACCCATGATGATCATCGAGCGGCCGCCGGACTCCTCGGCGTTGGTGGCGAATTCGCGGGCGATGCGGATGGCCTGCTCGGCGGGCACCCCGGTGATCTCGGCCTGCCAGGCTGGGGTGCCCGGCGCGGTGGGATCGTCATATCCGGTCGGCCAGTCGCCGGGCAGTCCGTCGCGGGCGACGCCGTATTGCGCTGACATCAGGTCGAATACCGTGGTCACCAGATGCCCGCCGATGCGACGGGTCGGTACTCCGCGTCGAAGGACCGTGCCGCTACCGTCCGGGGCGTCGAAGTTGGGCAGGAACAGCAGCTGCGGATCGGGGCGGCCCGGGATCGTCTCATCGAGCAGGGTCAGTGCCGGCCGGACGCCGTGGAGATCGAGATTCCAGCGGCCCTCACCGGAGTCCGCATAGCGAAATCCGATGGAGCCGTTCGGGATCACCGGCTCCCCGGTCGATTCGTCGAGGAGGACCGTCTTCCACGCGGCCTGATCGGCGTCGGGATCGGCGGGATCGGCCTGGTCTGCGCCCAGATCTTCGGCGGTCAGGAATTTGCCCGGTACGAAGCCGGTTTCGCCGTCCACAGTGTGCTCGTCGAGCCGGATGAGGAAGGGCAGGTCGGAGTAGGTGCGCACATAGTCGTCGAAAAACGGTGTGCGGCGGTGCACGTGGAACTCGGACAGGATCACGTGACCCATCGCCATGGCGAGAGCGGCATCGGTGCCCGCCTGCGCGGGCATCCACTCGTCGGCGAATTTGGTGTTGTCGGCGTAGTCGGGGCTGACCGTGACGACCTTGGTTCCGCGGTAGCGCACCTCGGCCATCCAGTGTGCGTCCGGCGTGCGGGTCACCGGGACATTGGATCCCCACATCATCAGGTAGCCGGCATCCCACCAGTCGCCGGATTCCGGGACATCGGTCTGGTCGCCGAAGATCTGCGGACTGGCCACCGGGAGGTCGGCGTACCAGTCGTAGAACGACGTCATGACGCCGCCGATGAGCTGGATGAAGCGTGTACCTACACAATGGGACACCATCGACATCGCCGGGATCGGGGAGAACCCTGCACAACGATCGGGGCCGTGGGTCTTGATCGTGTGTACGTGGGCGGCGGCGGCCATCTCGATCGCCTCGTCCCAGCTCACCCGGATCAAGCCGCCCTTGCCGCGCGCCTGCTGATAGGCGCGGCGACGGATCGGGTCGTCTACGACGTCGGCCCAGGCGAGAACCGGATCACCCAGGCGTGCTTTGGCTTCCCGGTACATCTCGACCAGGACTCCGCGGGCGTAGGGGTGGCGGACCCGGGTCGGGGAGTAGGTGTACCACGAAAACGCCGCGCCGCGTGGGCATCCGCGCGGCTCATATTCGGGACGGTCCGGACCGACCGAGGGATAGTCGGTCTCCTGGGTCTCCCAGGTGATAATCCCGTCTTTGACATAGACCTTCCACGAACAGGATCCGGTGCAGTTCACGCCATGCGTGGAGCGGACGATCTTGTCGTGGCTCCAACGGTCGCGATAGAACACATCGCCGGCGCGGCCTCCGGCGCGGAAAACCGCACGGCCGTCCTCGCTCTCATCCCATCGGGAGAAGAACCGGCCGATATTCAGCAGGGCGGTGGCAGCACTACCCTGAACCTCAGCGGAGCGGGCCATGGGATCACCATACGAGTACGTATGCGCATTCGTGTGGCCAATCGGCCAACGCGGGCCCAACGACTCATGGTGACCCGGGGTGCGGCGCGGTGATCCGGCGAGGCGTACCTCGCTCGAGATCGGCCGCAGCGGCCTACGATGACGCGATGGCGGTGGTCGTCGAGAATCGCTCCGTCCGGTGGATACCTCATGCCCGCCCGGTCCAGTTCACCTTCGTGATGGCGACCGGGATCGTCTCGACGGCGCTCGACGACACCGGTGCGAGCCGGCTATCGCTGATCCTGTTTTGGCTGGCGCTCTTCGGCTTCGCCGTGCTGGCGATCGGGAACCTGTGGTGGATGATCGGACGTCGCGCCGTGCTGACCGAGCTGCGGGCCGCCGGGTTCACCGCCCTCGCTCTCACCGCGGCCGCCGGAGTGCTCGGGGCGCACTGCGCGGCACTGGAAGTGGAGTGGGCGGCGACAATTTTCGCGGTCATCGCGGTGGTGTCGTGGGTGGTGCTCGGCTATGGGGTCATCGTCATCGCGATGATGGCTGTCGGCGACGGGACCGAGTCGGCGTCGCGAGTGTCGGGACTGGCGCGCGTCGACGGCACCTGGTTCCTCTGGGTGGTCGCCACCCAGTCGGTGGCGGTGTCCTCGGCGGCGGTCGCGCAATCCGCGGAGCTGCATGCGGCGGCGGTCCTGGCCGCACTGTGCTGGTGCGTCGGCCTGTTGCAGCTGGTCATCGTCGGCGCGCTGGTGGCGGCGCGGCTGCTGACCGTGCCGCTGCGTCGCACCGACGAGGTGGCGCCCTACTGGGTCTTCATGGGCTCGAGCGCGATCTCGGTGCTGGCCGGTGCGGAAGTACTCGGCCTCGGCGACCAGCAGCGGTTACTCGACCCCGACGTGGTGGGCAGCGTGTGCATGGCGATGTGGTCGTTCGCCACCTGGTTGCTGCCGCTGCTCGTCGCCCTGATGATCTGGCATGCGGCCGACGCGGACAACCGGCGATTCCGGACGCCGCTGTGGTCGATGGTCTTCCCGATCGGCATGTACGGCGAAGCCAGTCGTCAGCTGGGACACATCCGCGGCACGCGGTGGCTGGAAACGGTTGGCATGTGGGAGTCGTGGGCCGCGTTCGCGGTCTGGATGCTGGTGTTCGTCGGGATGCTGGGCTGGTGGGTGCGGTGGTGTGCGGACGCGCGTCGGCGATTTCGTGCGGGGAGGGATCGGGCCGGGTGGGTTCGCGTCAGTGGGCGAGAACGGTGAGCAGGACGGCCGAATCCGACAACGCGGTGAGCCCGTGCCGGGCGTCGGGGATGGTGACCAGATCGCCGGCGACCCCCTCCCAGGTATCGGAGCCTGCGGTGATCGTGACGTGACCGCGGAGCACCTGCAGCGTCGCCTCGGGTGGGCTGTCGTGCTCGGACAGGGATGTGCCGTCGGTCAGCGCGATCACCGTCTGGCGCAGATGCCGGGCGGAACTGCCGTGCAGCGTGCGTGCGGCTCGTCCACTGTGTGCGGTACGGGCGTCGTTGATCAGGGCGTCGACCAGGTCGGGCAGGCGGGTGGTGTCCATGCCTACAGCTTCGCACCGCGGGCCGGGGTGCGCCGGGGATTTCGGTGCCCGGCAGACGCACTCGCCACCGGCGGCTCGGGTGCGGAGCGTCGGCCTCGGCCCCGGGTTACTCGGTTTCGGCCTCGAGGTCGGTGCGGGGCGCTGCCGGGGCGGGCGTCGCCGGGCCGTGGTCGAGAGCTGTGTTCGGCGGTGTGCGCAGGGGTGGTGAGACCAGGGGAGTCGGGGTGCGTAGGGGTGTACGCGCGATCAGGCCGCCGACGTCGATCGCGGAAACCGGTGTGCCGGTCAGCAATTGCCCGACAACGGCGTCCAGCTCCCCGGCCCAGGCTTGCACCGGGGTCAGCAGATCAGCGGGCCGATTCGGACCCAGCGCCGACAATCCCGGCAGCCGGCCGCAGACCTCATGCGCGGCGAGTTCGATGCGTACGCGCGCGTCGATGAAATAGGCGTCGGCGGCGGGTGCTGCGGACAGCGCGGCCGTCGTGTCCCGGATACGGCGGAACAACCGTTCCTCGGGGGTGTGGCCGAGGCCCCATCCGTACGGGGCGTCGGCCGCCTGCCCGGGAGCGAACTCGCGCGCCTGCCGGGCCTGCTGACGTGAGGACCGCAACAGCTTCACCCCGAACACGACGACAGCGATCACCAGCGCCAGGAGGACGACGAGCAGGGGCAGGATCAGGATCTTCATTGCGACATCCGATACGCGACGACGACGAGGGCGATGAGAGTGAGGACGGTGATGACGGCCGCGGCGATCTTGACCGCGCTGTAGGGGCGGTCGCCCTGCACCTCACCGGTGACCCCGTTGATGTACACCTGGAACGGCTTGCCGCCGTAGACGACAGTCAACAACCAGATGGGCATCAACAGGTAGCGGAACCGCAGCGGGTCGAAGCTCGACGTCGAGGACGCGATCCGCTGGTGATCGCCGCCGATGTCACGCCGGATCGTGTGTTCGATCGTCGGGTCGATCTCCTCGCGACGCGCGATGCCGAAACCGTCCTCGGGTCCGACGTCGTAGGTGCGCGCGAGGTGTCCGGCGAGATATTCACCGGTGAACGGCTGCGCCCGGTCGATCGGCCACGGCTTGAGCTGTTCGACGCGTTCGGGGTCGACGCCGGTGTTCACCAATGCGGGGACATCGCGGAAGTCGTCGACGACGCGCCCGCTGGCCGAACGCCAGCGAATGCGGGTTTCGGTGTGCTGGTTGTCGCCGGAACCGACGGTGACGGTGTAGTTGTCGCCACGCTGCCCGTGATAGTCGGTGTATGCGGTCGCGCTGTAGGCGAAGAAGGAGAAGTACACGCTGGAGAAGGAGCCGAACTGGCGATACTTCTTGAACTCCGACGGCGCGAACCAGCGCGAGTTGATCCAGGCCTCGATATTGGCCCGGGCCTGATCGTCGCCCACCCCGAAGGGCACCACCCCGTCCACCGGGATGGTCTCGGGTGCCTGGTGGACATCGTCGCGCTGGATGGAACTCGCGCAGTACGGGCAGCGGGTCGCGGTGAGCGTGCCGGTGAACACCGTGCGCCCGCCGCAATTCTGACAGATGACCTCGTGTTCGTCGGCTGCCGCGGGATCGTCGCGGGACAGCAGTCCGCGCGGGGTGGCGAGTGCGGCGACGCGGGGATCGCGCAGGTCGTGCTCGCCGACCTGTCGGCGGGGATCGCGTTCGATGGGCCGGGAACTGTTGCAGCTGGGGCACCGCAGGGCTCCCGACACCGGGTCGAACTCCAG
Source organism: Gordonia heveisoli (assembly GCF_030315745.1). GTDB lineage: Bacteria > Actinomycetota > Actinomycetes > Mycobacteriales > Mycobacteriaceae > Gordonia. Next base: position 38,780 of record NZ_JASXSH010000007.1, read on the forward strand.
GCCGTCTCCGCAGTTCGCGCACGGAAAGGTGCGGGTCTTCTCGGTGACGTGATACTGCCCGGGGCGCTGGTCGGGATCGGCTGGATCCGGTGGTGACGGCACCGCGGCACGGGGCGGCACCACATGCGGCGGGCGGGCCGAACCCGGGGGCGACTGATCCTGGGATTGCGGCCCCAGCGGTGGCGGACCAGGCGGCGGCGGACCAGGCTGTGCCGGACCCGGCCGTGCCGGATCTGGAAGGGGCGGCGGGAGGTGTGGTGTGTTCATCGCGACGGCCGGCTCACGTCGGTCAGGCGCCGGGCCGGGGCGGCAGCGGCGGCGGCGAGCTGAACAGGCCGGTCAGGGCGGGCACCTGCCCGGCGGCAGACCATTCGGCCATACCCGCGGACCAGACCAATGTCGCCGGGGTCAGGGTGCCCGCGGCGACGAAGGACTGCAACTGCGCGACGGTGAACGGTCCGCCCGCCTGACCGTTCTGGTCGACGTGGTAGGTCACCGCGCCCGGCAGCGGCGGGGGAGCCGCGGCCGGCGCCGGGGCCTGCTGCTGCGGTTGCGCCGATTGCGGTGCGCCCGCGACCATGCCGCCCATCTGCTGGCCGAATGCCATCCCCATACCCGCACCGAGGAAGTCCCCGACGCTGCTGCCGCCGGGGTTGGCGGCGCCGGCGACCATCGCCTCGCCGAGCTTGCCCTGTTGGTAGCGCTGCATATCGTCGACCTGGTTGAGGAACCCCTGCTCCTCGACACCGCGCGCGACGCCGCGGGTGATGGCGGCGGTGATCTCGTCGGGTAGCGACACGTTGAGCAGGATGTCGTCGATGGCCAGGCCGTACTCGTCGTCGACCCGGTCGGCGACGAAGTCGCGCAGCCGGGCCGACAGTTCGCCGACCCGTCCCTGCAGATCCAGCACACCGACCTTGGTCTCGATGACCATGTCGGCGAAGGCCTGGGAGATGATGCGGCGCAACAGTTCGGCGATCTCGTCGACCTGCACGGTGCTGTCGGTGCCGATGATCTGACGCAGGAAGATCTCCGGATCGGCGACACGGACCACGCACATGCCGTTGGCGCGCACGTGCACGAGTTTGAAATCAGGGTCGCGGATCGTGATCGGATTGGGTGTGCCCCAGCGCAGTTCGGTGACCGGTCGGGTGTTGATGAAGTAGACCTCGCTGCGGAACGGGCTGTTGAAGCCGTGCTTCCAGCCCTGCAGCGTCGACATGATCGGCAGCGCCTCGGTGGTCAGCTGATAGTTGCCGGGGCCGAACTGATCGGCGATCTGCCCGCGATAGACGAAGACCGCACGCTGACCCTCGCGGACGATGAGCTGGGCGCCGTTCTTGATCTCGTTCTGATAGCGCGGGAACCGCCAGGCCAGGGTTGTGCGGGAATCATCGAACCATTCGATGATGTCGACGAGTTCGCCCTTGAGTTTGGAGATCACACCCATGGTTGCGCGGTCCTGTCCTCGATTCGGTCACTGCCTCTGCATGGTGAGCGTATGCGGGCCCGACGACCGGCGCATCAACCTCGTCACACCAACGACCGACGGGCGGGCGCGGTTCCGCCGTCGCCAACGTTTCACCCTCATCGCACGATGAGCGACGCGCGCGAGACACGTGGATTAGGTTCGGTGGATCATGGACTCGAAGATCATGGTCGCCACCTGGGGCGCCACCGCATCATTGTCCGATCCGGCCGTCGTCGTCGCGCTGCGTGACGCGGGTGCGCGCCGCGTGCAGCTCAACATCTCCGACGCCACCGTCGCGGGCGGGCTGCGGATCAGCGAACTCGATCCACCGATCGAAGCGGTGGTCAGCGTCTGGACGTCCCGGCCCGACGCCGCGGTGGCAGTGCTGGCCGCCCGCGCCGAACGCGTGGCCGCCTGGGAGGTCACGACCCGCGCGCCGCTCGACCCGGCGCTTCCCGCCGACGGGACCCGGGTCGACGCACTCGCCAACCTGGCCTTCTTGCGCAGGCCGGCCGATCTCCCGCGCACCGAATGGCTACGCATCTGGTTAGAGGATCACACGCGGGTGGCCATCGAGACCCAGGCGACCTTCGGCTACCACCAGAACATCGTCGAGCGTGCGCTCACCCCCGACACCCCGACAGTGGACGCGATCGTCGAGGAACTGTTCCCGATGGCCGCCATCGGCGATGTGCACGCCTTCTACGGCAGCGGCGGTGATCCGCTCGAATTGGAGTCTCGGATCAGTCGGATGCTGGCCAGCGTCGCGCGATTCGGTGCCGACCGCGACCTCGACGTGGTGCCGACCTCGCGCTTCGATGTGAAGCTGACCTGACTCCAGCGCGATCGCGACGGAAGAGAAGCTCAGGCCTGGCCGCCGGGCGCGGTTGCCCGCCGACCGCACGGATTTGGGTCTGGCCAGCGAATTCTCTACACTAGAGCGGTTGCCTGTGCTCCTTGGCCATGGCCGGAGCCGTCGCATCCATAACTGAATAGTCGTCGGTGCCGGTGAAAAACCAAGGGCATCGGCGGCGAGAACCTTATGAAAACCATCCACTTCGTGGAAGGCCCACCGCAGGTCAGAGGTGAATTTTCCTCACGTTTGCGCTGTATGGGAACCGCTACGAGAAAGGTTGACGGTCAACCATGACCATGACTGATCCGATCGCAGACTTCTTGACACGTCTGCGTAACGCCAACTCGGCGTACCACGACGAGGTGACCCTGCCGTCGTCGAAGATCAAGGTGAACATCGCCGAGATCCTCAAGCGCGAGGGTTACATCACCGACTTCCGCGTCGAAGACGCCGAGGTCGGCAAGAATCTCGTCGTCTCCCTGAAGTACGGCCCGAGCCGGGAGCGCAGCATCGCTGGTCTGCGACGCGTCTCCAAGCCGGGTCTGCGGGTGTACGCGAAGTCCACCAACCTGCCCAAGGTCCTGGGCGGCCTCGGCGTGGCCATCATCTCCACGTCGTCCGGTCTGCTCACCGATCGTCAGGCAGCCAACCAGGGCGTGGGCGGCGAAGTCCTCGCCTACGTCTGGTGAGGAAGGGGTAGACAATGTCGCGTATCGGTAAGAACCCCATCGAGATCCCCGCTGGTGTCGACGTCTCCGTCGATGGCCAGGACGTGCGGGTCAAGGGCCCCAAGGGTGAGCTCTCGCTCACCGTGTCGGAGCCGATCACGGTTGCCACGGAGGACAACTCCTTGGTCGTGACCCGGCCCAACGACGAGCGTCGTAGCCGTGCACTGCACGGCCTGAGCCGCTCGCTTATCAACAACCTGGTCATCGGTGTCACGCAGGGCTACACCACCAAGATGGAAATCTACGGTGTCGGCTACCGCGTGCAGGCCAAGGGTAAGGACCTCGAGTTCGCCCTCGGCTACAGCCATCCCGTGCCGATCGAGGCTCCCGAAGGCATCACCTTCGCCGTGGAGTCCCCGACCAAGTTCTCGGTCTCGGGTATCGACAAGCAGCAAGTCGGCCAGATCTCGGCGAACATCCGCCGCCTGCGTCGTCCGGACCCCTACAAGGGCAAGGGCATTCGCTACGAGGGTGAGCAGATCCGTCGCAAGGTCGGAAAGACGGGTAAGTAAGCCATGAGTGATACAGCAACCAAGAACGTGCGCAAGCCGGTCGGCAAGGACGTCTCCACGCGTCGCCGCACCGCGACCGGTAACCGTCACTTCCGTCTGCGCAAGAAGGTCAGCGGCACGCCCGAGCGTCCCCGTCTGGCCGTCAAGCGCAGCAGCCGGCACATCCACGTGCAGCTGATCGACGACCTGGCCGGCAAGACGCTGGCCGCCGCGTCGACGATCGAGGCCGACGTGCGCGCCGCAGGTGGCGACAAGTCCGCGCAGGCGCGCAAGGTCGGCGAGCTGATCGCCGCCCGCGCCAAGGCAGCCGGTGTCGAGGCCGTCGTGTTCGACCGTGGTGGCAAGGACTACCACGGCCGTATCGCCGCGCTGGCCGATGCCGCCCGCGAGGGAGGCCTGGCCTTCTGATGAGCACCAACACGATTTACACCCATATGACCGGAGGGAACCTCTGATGCCCGGACGTCAGCGTGACGGCGGAAACGGACCCGCCGGTAACGACAACAGCAACGCCAACAACAGCGGCGACCGTCGCGGAGGACGCGGCGACCGTCGCGATCGTGGCGGCCGCGACCGCGACCAGGATCGCAACCAGCTCGAGCGCGTGGTCACCATCAACCGCGTGTCGAAGGTGGTCAAGGGTGGACGTCGGTTCTCCTTCACCGCCCTCGTGGTCGTCGGTGACGGCCAGGGCATGGTCGGCGTCGGATACGGCAAGGCCAAGGAAGTTCCGGCGGCCATTCAGAAGGGTGTCGAAGAGGCTCGCAAGAACTTCTTCCGCGTCCCGCTGATCGGCGGCACCGTGACCCACCCGGTTCAGGGTGAGGCTGCGGCAGGCGTCGTGATGCTGCGTCCGGCCAGCCCCGGTACCGGTGTCATCGCCGGTGGCGCGGTGCGTGCCGTGCTGGAATGCGCGGGCGTCCACGACGTCCTCGCCAAGAGCCTCGGCAGCGACAACGCGATCAACGTGGTGCACGCCACGGTGGCCGCGCTGAAGATGCTGCAGCGTCCCGAAGAGGTCGCCGCACGTCGTGGTCTGCCGATCGAGGATGTCGCTCCCGCCGGTATGCTGCGGGCGCGCGCGGGTCAAGGAGCGTAACGACCATGGCAGAACTGAAGATCACCCAGGTCAAGGGCACCGTCGGTACCAAGCAGAACCAGCGTGACAGCCTGCGGACCCTCGGCCTGAAGGGTATTCGCAAGTCGGTCACCCGCGAGGACAACGCGGTCAACCGCGGCCTCATCAATGTGGTGCGGCACCTCGTGACAGTCGAAGAGGTTAAGTAATGACCATCAAGCTCCATCACCTTCGCCCCGCTCCGGGCGCGAAGACCGAGAAGACCCGCGTGGGTCGCGGTGAGGGCTCCAAGGGTAAGACCGCAGGCCGCGGCACCAAGGGCACCAAGGCGCGCAAGAACGTCCCCGCACGCTTCGAGGGCGGCCAGATGCCGATCCACATGCGGCTGCCGAAGCTCAAGGGCTTCACCAACCGCAACCGGGTCGAGTACCAGGTCGTCAACGTCGGTGACATCGCCAAGCTGTTCCCGCAGGGCGGCACCATCGGCGTCGACGAGCTCGTCGCCGCCGGCGCCGTTCGCAAGAACGAGCTGGTCAAGGTGCTCGGCGACGGTGAGCTGTCGGTGGCGGTCAACGTCACCGCCAACAAGTTCACCGCGTCGGCCAAGGAGAAGATCGCCGCTGCCGGTGGCAGCGTCACCGAGCTCTGACATACCTTTCCCACCCTCGGGTGGCAGCCGGTCGAGCTGCCACCCGAGTGGTGGGTTAGTCGGGCACTGTTAGAGTTTCAAGCGTTGTCCTGTCGCATCCGATCAACGTCGATTGCCGACACACGGGGGACCGGGTTCGAAACAACTCGGACGGCACCTCGCGTGGTCGTTCCTAGGAGGAGTTAGTGCTTTCCCCCCTCATCGCGGCCTTCCGGACGCCCGATCTGAGGAAGAAGATCCTCTTCGTCATCGGCATCATCGTCCTCTACCGCCTTGGTGCCACGGTCCCGTCTCCCGGCGTCGACTACAAGGCCGTGCGGACGTGTCTTGACGAGATCTCGCGCGGCGACAGCAACACCGTCTATTCGCTGATCAACCTGTTCTCCGGCGGCGCACTGCTGCAGCTGTCGGTGTTCGCGATCGGCATCATGCCCTACATCACGGCGAGCATCATCGTGCAGCTGTTGACCGTGGTCATCCCGCGCTTCGAGCAGTTGCGCAAGGAAGGCCAGTCCGGGCAGGCCAAGATGACGCAGTACACGCGCTACCTGACCGTGGCGCTCGCGTTGCTGCAGTCGACCGGCATCGTGGCACTCGCCAGCGGGGGCAAACTACTTCCGAGCACATGTTCGACCAGCGGCGACGTCATCTCCAGTGACAACATCCTGGGTCAGATCATCATCGTGCTCGTCATGACCGCGGGTGCCTGCCTGGTGATGTGGTTCGGTGAGTTGATCACCGAACGCGGCATCGGTAACGGCATGTCGCTGCTCATCTTCGCCGGTATCGCCGCGCGTATCCCGGCCGAGGGCCGCACCATCCTGACCAGTCGCGGCACCCTGGTGTTCGTCCTGGTCCTCATCGCCGCACTGATCATCATCGCCGGTGTCGTGTTCATCGAGCAGGGCCAGCGCCGAATCCCGGTGCAGTATGCCAAGCGCATGGTCGGGCGCAAGATGTACGGCGGATCGTCGACCTATCTGCCGCTCAAGGTCAACCAGGCCGGCGTCATCCCGGTGATCTTCGCGTCGTCGCTGCTGTATCTGCCGCAGCTGATCGTCGAACTCACCAAACCCGGTCCGGGCGAAGAGCTGGCGACCTGGCAGACCTATGCCACGAAGTATCTGACCGACCCGAGTAATCCGGTGTATATCGCGGTCTACTTCCTGATGATCATCTTCTTCACCTACTTCTACGTCGCGGTGACCTTCAACCCGGAGGAGCGCGCCGACGACATGAAGAAGTACGGCGGGTTCATCCCGGGCATCCGCCCGGGCGCACCGACCGCCGACTACCTCGGTTATGTACTGAGCCGCATCACGCTTCCCGGCTCGATCTATCTCGGTATCATCGCCGTACTACCGAACTTGTTCCTGGACATCGGGAACAGTGGGGGAGCCCAGAACCTGCCATTCGGGGGTACGGCCGTGCTGATCATGGTCGGCGTGGGTCTGGACACGATGAAGCAAGTCAACAGTCAGCTGATGCAGCGTAAGTACGAAGGGTTCCTGAAGTGAGACTCGTGATTCTCGGTCCTCCCGGCGCAGGCAAGGGTACGCAGGCGGAACTGCTGAGCGAAGCGCTCGGCATCCCCCACATCTCCACCGGTGACCTGTTCCGTGCGAACATCTCTCAGGGAACCGCAATCGGCATCGAGGCCAAGAAGTATCTCGATGCCGGCAACCTGGTGCCGTCCGAGATCACCGTCGACATGGTCCGTGCCCGCGTCGGCGAGCCGGATGCCGCGAAGGGATTCATCCTCGACGGCTTCCCGCGGTCGACCGAGCAGGCCGACGCTCTCGCCGAGATCCTGGCCGCGCTGGGCGGTTCGCTCGACGCCGTGCTGTCCTTCGAGGTCGACGCCGACGTCGTGGTCGAGCGGATGCTCGCCCGTGGTCGCGCCGACGACACCGAAGAGGTCATCCGCAACCGGATGTCGGTGTACGCCAACGAGACCGCCCCGCTGCTGGAGTACTACGGCGATCAGGTCAAGACGATCGGCGCGGTCGGCGACATCCAGGACGTACATCAGCGCGTGCTGAGCGCCCTCGGCGCCGGCGTGGCCTGATCACAGAGATCAAAGCTGTTGTCCGGTATGGGGTTCCGTCGTCGTAAGAAGGTTCCGTTCCGTAGCGCCGGAGAGCTCGATGCCATGGCCGCGGCGGGAGCGGTGGTCGGCGCGGCACTCATCGCCTGTCGCGAGGCGGCGGTGGTGGGTGCCAGCACCGCCGACCTCGACGAGGTCGCCGAGTCGGTGATCCGCGCCGCCGGTGCGGTGCCGTCGTTCAAGGGCTATCACGGGTTTCCGGGGTCGATCTGTAGCTCGGTCAACGACGTTGTGGTGCATGGCATCCCGTCCGCCGATGTGGTCCTCACCGAAGGTGACCTGGTATCCATCGACTGCGGCGCGATCCTGGACGGATGGCACGGCGATTCGGCGTGGACCTTCGGTGTCGGGACGTTGAGTCAGGCCGACACCGAGTTGTCCGAGGCGACCCGGTTGTCCATGGAGGCGGGGATCGCCGCGATGATCGACGGTGCGCGACTGACCGACATCTCGCACGCGATCGAACTCGGGACACGGGCCGCGGAGAAGGAGTTCGGCCGTCCGTTCGGGATCGTGGACGGCTACGGCGGCCACGGCATCGGTCGGGAGATGCATATGGAACCGTTCCTCTCGAATGAGGGCGCTCCTGGGCACGGCCCGCTGCTCGTGGTCGGTTCGACGCTGGCGATCGAACCGATGCTCACCCTCGGCACCACCCAGACGACCGAACTCGACGACGGCTGGACCGTCGTCACCGACGACGGTTCGCGATCGGCGCACTGGGAACACACCGTGGCGGTCACCGCCGACGGTCCGCGCATTCTGACCGCTCGCCCGGCCTGATTCAGGCGGGATCGTCGTCGGCGATCCGGTCATCGCGGGTGTAGACCACCATCGAATCCCCGCGAACGAAGCCGGCGAGGGTCATCCCACGGTCCTCGGCCAGTTCGACGGCGAGTGACGACGGTGCCGAGACCGCGGACAGCAGCGGAACGCCTGCCATCGTGGCCTTCTGCACCAGTTCGAAACTGGCCCGCCCGGACACCTGCAGAATATGTCCGCGAAGCGGTAGTCGGCCGTTGAGCAGTGCCCATCCGATGACCTTGTCGACAGCATTGTGTCGGCCGACATCCTCACGCAGGACCAGCATGTCGCCGTCGGCGTCGAAGAGGGCCGCGGCATGCAACCCGCCGGTCTTGTCGAAGACGGCCTGTCCGGTCCGCAACGCGTCCGGCAGCCTCAGCAGCGTCGCCGAATCGATCTGTACCGAATCGTCGGCGATGTCGAAGTCCGAGGCGACCACGACGTCGTCGATGCTGGCCTTGCCGCACACGCCGCAGGCGCTGGTCATGGTGTAGTTGCGCCTGGGCTCGGGCGCCGGCACCCCGGCGGCGAGGGTGGTGTCGACGACGTTGTAGGTGTTGGCCCCGGCGATGAGGGTGTCGCTGGTGGTGGTTGCACCCGCACAGTAGCGGGAGGCGAGTAACTGGTCGCGGGCGGAGATGATGCCTTCGGCGACAAGGAATCCGGCGACGAGCTCGAAGTCGTTGCCGGGGGTGCGCATGGTGACCGCCAGGCGTTGCCCGCCGACCCTGATCTCCAGTGGTTCCTCGACGGCGAGGACGTCGGCGCGCCGATGACGGTCCGCACCGCGCTGGATGCGGACGACGCGTCGTCGTGTGGTGATGCGGCCCACAGCCCAACTGTAGCGGCCACTAACCGGCGTTACTCGGCCCGGTCAGCTCTCCAGCAGGATGGTCACCGGTCCGTCGTTGACCAGGTGGACTTTCATGTCCGCACCGAAGCGGCCGGTCTCGACCGTCGCCCCGGCCGAGCGCAGGGCGCCGACGACGGCGTCGACCAGCGGTTCGGCGATCGATCCGGGAGCCGCGGCGTTCCAGGACGGCCGACGACCTTTCGCGGTGTTGGCGTACAGCGTGAACTGGCTGATCACCAGGATCGGCGCGTCGATGTCGGCGGCCGCGCGCTCGGCCCGGCTGCCGTTATCCGTGCTGCCTTTATCCGCGCTGCCGTTATCCGCGCTGTCGGTGCCGTCGAAGATCCGCAGTCGCCAGATCTTGTCGGCCAGCTTGGCCGCGTCGTCGGGGGTGTCGGTGTGGGTCACCCCGACGAGGACGACGAGTCCGAACCGGCTGTGGGACACGTCGAGTCGGGCGATGACCTCGTCGTCGACGACGACGTGACCGGCAGTGACTCGCTGGACGACGGCACGCATTCCTCCACGATGCCAGCCGGTCGGGGGTCGAGGAGCAGTGGGGTTGAGGAGCGCTGGGGTGGGGCGGTTACGCGACGCCGCCCACGGTGATCAACTCGCGTACTGGGCGGATGCGCGGCGGGTGGCGAACTGGTTGGCCGGCTGCGGCAGCCCGAAGTGGTCGCGCAGGGTGGTGCCGGTGTACTCGGTGCGGAACAGGCCGCGCCGCTGCAGGATCGGGACGACGGTCTCGGTGAAGTCGGTGAGTCCGCCCGGGTAGTAGGGCGGCATCACGTTGAAACCGTCGGCGGCGCCGTGGCTGAACCATTCGGTGATGGTGTCGGCGATCTGCTCGGGCGTGCCTGCGAACACACGATGGCCGCGCGCCCCGGCCAGGCTGTGCAGCAATTGACGCAGGGTCGGGCGGTCGCGTGCGACGATTCCGGCGACGACCTGGCGGCGACTGCGCTTGTTGTTGACCACGTCGCCGGCGTCACCGAAGGTCGCCGGGTCGATCGGGGCGTCGAGCTCAGCGGCGGAGAGGTCGATCCCGGCCAGCGAGGACAGCTGTTGGATGCCGTAGTCGGGCACCGTCAGTTCGTTGAATTCGCGTTCGAGGTTCTTTGCCTCGGCCTCCGTGCCGCCGATGAATGGGCTCAGGCCGGGGAGGATGACGACGTGGTCGGGGTTGCGGCCCAGGGCTTGTGCACGGGACTTGATGTCGGCGTAGAAGGTTTGGGCGTTCTCGATCGACTGATGTGCGGTGAAGATGGCCTCGGCATAGCGGGATGCGAAGGCGCGCCCGTCGTCGGAGGCGCCGGCCTGGACCAGTACCGGGTGGCCCTGCGGCGAGCGTGGCGCGGTGAAGGCCCCGCGCACCGACAGGTGTTCGCCGACGAAGTCGGCCCGGTGGATCCGATCGGTGTCGGCGTAGATGCCCGCCTCGCGGTCGAGACGGATCGCGTCGTGTTCCCACGAATCCCACAGGCGGGTGGCGGCTTCGACGAATTCGGTCGCCCGCTGATACCGCACCGCCGGGTCGGGATGTGCACTCAGCCCGAAGTTCTCGGCGGCGGCGTCGGTGGCGGTGGTGACGATGTTCCAGCCCGCGCGCCCGTTGGACAGGAAGTCGAGGCTGGAGAACAGGCGGGCCAGGTTGTACGGCTCGTAATAGGTGGTGGAGGCGGTCGCGATGAGACCGATCCGTTCGGTGGTCTGGGCGATGGCGGTCAACAGGGTGATCGGCTCGAGCCGGCCCGCGGCGTTGTAGGCGGCTTCGGTGCGCAGTGCCGGACCGTCGGCGAAGAACACCGCGTCGAACTTCGCGGCTTCAGCGGCCCGCCCGATCTGTTGGAAGTAGTCGGCGTCGAAGATGCGGTGCGGTTGGGTGCGCGGATGGCGCCAGGCTGCCTCATGGTGGCCGGCCGGATAGATGAAGGCGTTGAGATGGAGCTGGCGTTGCACACTCATGGAAAGCCTTTCGGTGGCAAAGATATTCGGGAGACGGACATTCGCGGTCGGCGCCGGTGCGACGCGAGTCGATCGGGGACCGGCGGGCAATCAGCTCACGGTGTCAACAAAGCTGACCCGGTCCAATGGTTTGGCGCAGGGCGAAGTATTGTTGTGCGCCTCGCGGGTTGGGGCAGACCGTGGTGCACGTTCGGCTCACGATGGTTGCGATCACCGTGGGTCCGGGCGGAATTCGGTGGCGCATTCCGCTGTTGTGCCCGTCGTGGTCGATGGCCCTGTTTCCGGCATCGGTACCGTCGACGGGGTGGCCGGGGTCCGACCGTCGGCTAGTGCCGACCTGACCGACCGCCGATCTGATTGACTGCTGACCTGATCGACTGCTGACCTGATTGACTGCTGACCTGATAGACCGCACAAGCCCTTCCGAAGGAGACGATCATGACCGCCGGTGCCAGCGATACCGCCGACCGTGCCGAACACATCGAGCGATTCGGTTCACATGGTGTCTGGGGATGGTGGGGCCAGTTCTCGCCGGAGGAGGTCGCGCAGGTCGAGGAACTGGGCTACGGGGCCATTTGGCTGGGTGGCTCGCCGAAGCACCTCGGCCCGATCCGCAAGGTGCTGGCGGCGACCAAGGACATCACCGTCGCGACCGGCATCGTGAACATCTGGAACACCGACGCGGCTGCCATCGCCGACGACTTCCTCGCGCTCGAAGCCGACTTCCCGGGGCGGTTCTATCTCGGCATCGGTGCCGGACATCCGGAGGCGACCGCCGAGTACACCAGGCCGTACGACGGGGTGTCGGGCTACCTCGACGTCCTCGACGAGAAGGGCGTGCCCGCGCAGCGTCGGATCCTCGCGGCTCTGGGACCGCGGATGCTGGCGTTGTCGGCCGAGCGGGCTCTGGGCGCGCATCCGTACCTGACGCCGCCCGCGCACACTGCGGTGGCGCGTCAGGTACTCGGCGACGGGGTGTTGCTGGCCCCGGAACACAAGGTCGTCCTCGACACCGATCCGGAGGCGGCGCGAGCCGTCGGCCGGCCCCCTGTCGACCAGCCGTATCTGCACCTGCGCAACTACACCAACAACCTCAAGCGTCTGGGCTACACCGACGCCGACATCGAGAACGGCGGCAGCGACGCGCTCATCGACGCGCTTGTCGCCCATGGTGACGCGACGACCGTCCGGGCCGCGCTCGACGCCCACCTGGCCGCCGGCGCCGACCATGTCGCCGTCCAGGTCCTCGGCTCGACAACGCCGGTCGAGCAGTTCGCCGCCGTCATCGGAGCCTGATCCGCCCCACCGAAACGGGCCGGGGCCGGGTTCGTCCCCGGGTTTCAGTTCGTCCCCGCGTTGCAACCCGGGGAGGTTTGCAAACCTAGGGGAGGAACGTTCGTCCCCTACTTTCGGTCGGGGCGGTCAGTTCAGGGCGGTCAGTTCAGGGCGTAGGTGACCTTCACGGTGAAGGTCACCTCCTGCTGACCGGGCTCGACGGGGACCGGAGCGGCGGCGACCCGGTCGAAGGCCGGCGCGGGCTGTTCGTCGCCGCTGGTGGATTCGGAGATCGACAGCACGTTGCCGAGGGAGTCGTCGGCCAGTTCGGCGTACTGCTCGGCGCGTGACCGGGCGTCCCCGAAGGCGGCGGTACGGGCCTGGGCCAACAGCTTCGAGTTGTCGTCGATGGCGAAACTCACGCCGCTCAGCCGGGTGTTGTCGCCGCCGGCGTCGACGGCCACACGCAGGATGTTCGACGCCTTGCTGAGGTCGCGGATGACGATACGAATCGTGTTGGAGGCCTGATAGCCACTGATCGCCGACGACGAGCCGGGCGCGGGGGAGGTGTATTGCGGCGACAGGGTCACCTGCTGGGTCTGTATGTCGGCCCGTGCGACCCCGGCCGCGACGACGGCGTCGGTGACCGCGCGGACCTTGGTGCTCGCCTCGTTGAGCGCGGTGCTGACATCGGGGCCGGAGGCCTCGACACCGATGGTCGCGCGCAGGGTGTCGGGGGTGCCGCTGACCTGACCGGAACCGACGACGGTGACGGTGCGTGGCGTGGCCGGTGACTCGTGGTCGTCGTCATCGCCACAACCCGCGAGGAGCAGCGCGGCCCCCAGCAGTCCGACGAGCACCGCCGCCGGGCGGTGACGTCGGGAACGATGGGTGGTGAGGTTCTCGCGGGTCATCCGGTCTGTCTCCTTCGGCGGCTTGTCTGACTGGCTGCGGTGCCTGACCGGATACTCAGTCGATGGGTTCCTTCATCAGCAGAGCGAGACCCCAGCCGACCACGGACACCACGATGGCGCCGAAGATCGCCGACCACCAGAATTCGTCGACCTCCAACCCCCAGTGTGTGGTGTTGCGGGTGATCCAGGCGGTGATCTCCAACATGAAGGCGTTGATGACGATGTGGATCAGGCCCAGGGTGAGGATGTAGAACGGGATCGAGATCAGCTGCACGATCGGTTTGATGATCGCGTTGACCAGTCCGAAGATCACCGCGACGACGATCACGATGCCCAGCTTCTCCCAGTTGTTGTCGCCACCGACGAAGTCGATGCCGGGCACGATGAGTGCCGCAATCCATAGTGAGAAGCCGGTGCATGCGGTGCGGATCAGGAAGGCGCGCATGCGATCAGTGTGCCAGCCGGTGGCCCCGACAGTGGTGCGGTGAAATGCCCGCGTCGACCCATCAGCAGGCGATTGGCACTGTTCTCCCAGTTCGCGTAACATTGATCGTCGGTGCGCGTTGCGTGTCGGCGTCGGCGTGTCTTCACGTGGGTGTCGGCCGACGGGCACCGGTGGCCCGGTTCGACACCGGTGACCATCACAGTAACGGCAGCGCCCGGTTCGTACCGGGCAACACGTATTCAACCGGGCCGCCGGGCGCGATCAACCGATCGCGGACCGACAGCCAGGATCGCGGAGGACATGGCGAAGAAGGACGGGGCCATCGAGGTCGAGGGTCGAGTGGTCGAACCTCTGCCCAATGCGATGTTTCGCATTGAGCTGGAGAACGGACACAAGGTTCTCGCCCACATCAGTGGCAAGATGCGGCAGCACTACATCCGCATCCTGCCCGAGGACCGGGTCGTCGTGGAACTCTCGCCCTACGACCTCGGTCGTGGGCGGATCGTGTACCGCTACAAGTGAGTGAACTTCCCGGACCTGCAGGTTCGGGGCTTCCCCGGGCATCCGTCCGGGGAACAAACCGCCTCCCACGGGTGCGGCGTGCCGTCGTGCGCGTGGGCGACAACAGGAGAGATTTGACGTGAAGGTTCAGCCGAGCGTCAAGCCGATCTGCGAGAAGTGCAAGGTGATCCGCCGCAACGGACGGGTCATGGTGATCTGCGAGAACCTGCGCCACAAGCAGCGCCAGGGCTGATCATCCACCGACTCAGGTCGCTTGGTGATTGAACAACTGAATAGAAAACAGAGCTGAACATTTGTGAAGCCCTCCCAGCACCAGCGGAGACAGACGAGTCGCCGCCCACCTCCGGTTCAGAGGCCGGAGCCCGAAGACCCACGCAGCATGGCGTGGCGACCGGGACGGACAGGGAGCAGACCTCTGAAAAGTGAAGGAAATGCCACATGGCACGTGTTGCTGGTGTGGATCTCCCCCGCGAGAAGCGGCTGGAGATCGCACTGACCTACATCTACGGAGTTGGGCGTACCACCTCCAAGGAAATCCTGGCGGGTACCGGTCTGTCCGCAGACCTGCGCGCGAAGGATCTGACCGACGCAGACGTCGCAAAGCTGCGTGAATACATCGAGGCCTCGGTGAAGGTTGAGGGTGACCTCCGCCGCGAGGTGCAGGCCGATATTCGTCGCAAGATCGAGATCGGCTGCTACCAGGGTCTGCGCCATCGTCGTGGCCTGCCCGTTCGCGGACAGCGCACCAAGACCAATGCCCGTACTCGTAAGGGCCCGAAGAAGACCATCGCCGGGAAGAAGAAGTAATGCCTCCGAAGTCACGTAGCGCAGGCCCGAAGAAGGGCGCACGCCGTCGCGATAAGAAGAACGTCCCGCACGGCCACGCACACATCAAGTCGACGTTCAACAACACCATCGTGTCCATCAGCGACCCCAGCGGAAACATCATCAGCTGGGCGTCCTCGGGCCACGTCGGTTTCAAGGGCTCGCGTAAGAGCACCCCGTTCGCGGCTCAGCTCGCGGCCGAGAACGCTGCACGCAAGGCCCAGGAGCACGGCGTCAAGAAGGTCGACGTGTTCGTCAAGGGACCGGGTTCGGGTCGTGAGACCGCGATCCGCTCCCTGCAGGCAGCCGGCCTGGAGGTCGGCACCATCTCCGACGTCACCCCTCAGCCGCACAACGGCTGCCGTCCGCCCAAGCGGCGCCGGGTCTAGCGGGAAGGTAAGGAACTAGAACAATGGCTCGTTATACCGGCCCCGCAACCAAGAAGTCCCGTCGTCTGCGCGTCGATCTCATCGGCGGAGACCAGGCGTTCGAGCGTCGCCCCTACCCGCCCGGCCAGCACGGCCGTTCGCGGATCAAGGAGAGCGAATACCTGCTGCAGCTGCAGGAGAAGCAGAAGGCTCGCTTCACCTACGGCGTGCTGGAGAAGCAGTTCCGTCGTTACTACGAAGAGGCGAACCGTCGCAGCGGCAAGACCGGCGACGAGCTGCTGAAGCTGCTCGAGACCCGTCTCGACAACGTCGTGTACCGGTCGGGCATCGCCCGCACCCGTCGTCAGGCCCGTCAGCTGGTCACCCACGGCCACTTCACCGTCAACGGTGTTCGCGTGGACGTCCCCAGCTACCGCGTCAGCCAGTACGACATCATCGACGTCCGGCCGAAGTCGCTGCAGACCGTCCCGTTCCAGATCGCCAAGGAGCTCGTCGGCGATCGTCCGGTTCCGGGTTGGCTGCAGGTGGTTCCGTCGACGCTGCGCATCCTCGTGCACCAGGTGCCCGAGCGTGCCCAGATCGAGGTTCCGCTCACCGAGCAGCTCATCGTCGAGTTCTACTCGAAGTAGTCCGTATCGCTTGCCCGCCGAATCGGCCGGTCCCTGTGCCGGCCGATTCGGCCGGGTGAGGCGATCACTGCAGAAACGCCTGACAGCAACCAGCTGTTCGGTCACCTTCCACGAAGTCAAATAGCGGGCTTCACAAGGAGAAACACGAAATGCTCATCTCACAGCGACCCACTCTTGCCGAGGAGATCATCGCCGAGAACCGGTCGAAGTTCGTCATCGAACCGCTCGAACCCGGCTTCGGCTACACCCTGGGCAACTCGCTGCGTCGTACCCTGCTCAGCTCGATCCCGGGCGCTGCCATCACCAGCATCCGGATCGACGGTGTCCTGCACGAGTTCACCACCGTCCCCGGCGTGAAGGAAGATGTCACCGACATCATCCTGAACCTCAAGGGCCTCGTGGTCAGCTCCGAAGAGGACGAGCCGGTCACCATGTACGTGCGCAAGCAGGGTCCGGGCACCGTCACCGGCGCCGACATCGTGCCCCCGGCCGGTGTCACCGTGCACAACCCCGACCTGCACATCGCGACCCTCAACGACAAGGGCAAGCTCGAGATCGAGCTCGTCGTCGAGCGGGGCCGCGGCTACGTGCCGGCCGTGCAGAACAAGGCGTCGGGTGCCGAGATCGGCCGGATTCCGGTCGACTCGATCTACTCGCCGGTGCTCAAGGTGACCTACAAGGTCGAGGCCACCCGTGTCGAGCAGCGCACCGACTTCGATCGGCTCGTGCTCGACGTCGAGACCAAGAACTCGATCAGCGCGCGTGACGCACTGGCGTCGGCGGGCAAGACCCTGGTCGAGCTGTTCGGGCTCGCCCGGGAGCTCAACGTCGAGGCCGAGGGCATCGAGATCGGACCGTCGCCGGCCGAGGCCGACCACATCGCGTCGTTCAGCCTGCCGATCGAGGATCTGGAGCTGACCGTTCGTTCCTACAACTGCCTCAAGCGCGAGGGTGTGCACACCGTCGGCGAGTTGGTTGCCCGGACCGAGTCGGATCTGCTCGACATCCGCAACTTCGGCCAGAAGTCGATCGACGAGGTCAAGGTCAAGCTGCACGCGCTCGGACTGTCGCTCAAGGACAGCCCGGCCAGCTTCGACCCGTCGCAGGTCGCCGGTTACGACCCGGCCACCGGCACCTGGTCCGAAGAAGCTGCCTTCGACGCCGATTCCGGTGAGGATTTCGCAGAGACCGAACAGCTGTAAGGCTGTCGCCCAACCCTGACTTCCGTATCGAGTGATCGGGAGTTTCTTCTAGGAGAAGACAATGCCCAAGCCCACCAAGGGTGCCCGCCTCGGCGGGTCGGCCAGCCACCAGAAGGCGATGCTGGCGAACCTCGCCACCTCGCTCTTCGAGCATGGCCGCATCACCACCACCGAAGCCAAGGCGAAGCGGCTGCGCCCCTACGCCGAGAAGCTGATCACCCACGCCAAGGCCGGCAAGCTGGCCAACCGTCGTGAGGTGCTCAAGGTGATCCGCGACAAGGACGTCGTGCACGACCTGTTCGAGGAGATCGGCCCGTCGTTCGCCGATCGCAACGGCGGCTACACCCGCATCATCAAGACGCTGCCGCGCAAGGGTGACAACGCCCCCATGGCAGTGATCGAGCTGGTGCGCGAGAGCACCGCATCGTCGGAGGCCACCCGCGCCACCCGCGTTGCCGCCTCGCAGAAGGCCGCTGCCGAGGCTCCGGCCGCCGAGGAGACCGAGGTCGTCGAGGCTGAGGTCACCGACGCCGAGGCCACCGACGCCGAGGCCACCGACGCCGAAGCCACCGAGGCCCCGGCCGCCGAGGCCGACGAGAAGAAGTCGGACGACTGATTCCCGGATTCATGACCGAACCCGCCGACACCGATGACGGTGTCGGCGGGTTCTGTCGTCTGCGCTTCGACATCGGCTACGACGGCACCGACTTCGCGGGGTGGGCCCGCCAGGTCGGGCAGCGGACGGTGTGCGAAGAACTGGAGACCAGGCTGTCGACGGTCCTTCGGGTGCCGGTGCGGTTGACGGTCGCCGGCCGCACCGACTCCGGTGTACACGCGACCGGGCAGGTCGCGCACGCGGTCGTCCCGAGAATGGCACTGGCGACCCGGTCGATCGGCGGCGATCCGTCCACGCTGGTCGGCCGGCTGTCGAAGATGTGCCCCGACGATGTTCGGGTGAAGTCCGTCGAGATCGTCCCGGACGACTTCGACGCGCGGTTCTCGGCGCTGCGCCGTCACTATCGCTACCGGCTGACCGATGCCCGGTTCGGTGCCGAACCGACGCAGGCGCGCACCACGGCCGACTGGCGTCGACCGCTGGACGTCGACGCCATGAACGCGGCGTCGGCGGTGCTGATCGGCCTGCACGACTTCGCCGCCTTCTGCCGTCGACGTGAGGGTGCGACGACGATTCGCGACCTCCAGCGCTTCTCCTGGACCCGCGACCCCGACGACGGTGTGCTCGTCGGTCAGGTCACCGCCGACGCCTTCTGCTGGTCGATGGTGCGTTCACTCGTCGGTGCGGTGGCAACCGTCGGCGACGGCCGACGCGACGTCGAGTGGTGTGCGGCGCTGCTGGGTGAATCGGAACGAAGCGCGAAGGTGCCGGTCGCACAGGCACGCGGCCTGTCGCTGGTCGGCGTCGACTACCCGCCCTACTCCGAACTGTCCGCGCGTAACGAGATCACCAGGGACGTGCGGGAATCCACCGGCGGGTGCTGCGGCGGTTGACCTCGTCGAGGTGGCCGCATCATTGCTGCGGCCACCGGGTCAGGTGGCGCTGCGCTCGTCTTCGAAGGCTTCCAACACGGCCTCCACGGTCTGGTCGTCGCCGACGAACTTGTCCAGATGCGGACCTTCGGACATCATCTGCCGCCAGTTCACCGGGTCGAAGACGATCGGCTCGTGCCTGCTCAAGAAGTCGATGACGACCCGACAGAATCGCTCGGGGTCGTCGTGGAAGGGGAAATGGCCGGAAGCGGGGAAGGTCACCAGCTCGGAGTGGGGGATCGCGGCATGGGCGATCTCGGCGTGACCGTGCGGGATGACATTGTCCTCGTCACCCCACACCAAGAGCACGGGTAGCCGTTCGGTCAGATAGCAGCGGTCGAGCATGGTCACCGACTGTCCACGCCAGTCGACCACTGCGCGCAGGGTGCGCAGGAACGCGGCGTGCGCGTGCGGATCGGCGAGATCGGCGATCACGCGCACGAGGTCGTCGTGATCCCTCAGATAGTGCTTTGGGGTCCAGGCCGCGGGAAGTCCCGGTGGGTTCGGTGACCCGGCGATCGCCTTGGCGGCGAGTTTGAGGCCAGGGACGACGCCGGGCAGCCGTAGCAACGACAACGCCTGACTGACCGCTGGTAGCGACATCAGACGCAGCGCGGGATTGACGTCGCGGGTCACACCACCGGACGCGACCAGCACCAGCCGGTCGACGAAACGCGGGAACTGATAGCAGAACTGCATGGCCACGCCGCCGCCCAGCGAATGCCCGACGACGGTCACCTTGGCGTGGCCAAGAACGACCAGCAGATCACGCATCCCGTTGGCGAAGGCGGCGACCGAGTAGTCCGCACGCGGCTTGTCCGAGCGACCGTGTCCGAGCAGGTCGGGCGCGATGACCGTGTAGTGCTGGGCGAGGAGGGGGATGACCTCGTTCCAGGTCGATGAGTTGTCGCCGATGCCGTGGATGAGCAGCAGAGCAGGACCACTTCCGGCGATCCGGTATGCACGCCGGTACCCGTGGATGGTGTGGTATTCGATGCGCATCTCGGTGTCGGTGTTGACCGGTCGCAGCATCGGGGCCGTGGGTGTCGTCGACACTCGTCTGGTCGGCACGGAAGTCTCCTCGAATCGTCACGGCGTCGTGTACGCGGGCGGATCGTCGCGGTCGGGCGCCGCTCTCCTCTGCGAGTAAACCCGACCTTGGGACGATTTGCGCGCTGTGTTGCAACAAGTTAACGCGACCGCCCGGCGAGCCTGCGATGTCGATTGCGTGAATTCCTCCCGACCTGCTCCGATGTCCCAGGGCACGGCGGAATCGGTCGGATGATGCGCGGCTAGTCTGGACGACGATGAACCCGTTCGACGTCGACTCGTTTCTGGCCACCGGTGGACTCATCGGACTCTGCGTCCTGATCTTCGTCGAGACGGGGCTGCTGATCGGTTTCGTGTTCCCGGGGGACTCGGTGCTGTTCACCGCGGGGGTGTTCGCGGCCCAGCCCGACCCGTTCGCGCCGGTGTGGCTGCTGTGCGTCACGATTCCGGTCGCGGCGATCATCGGCGACCAATGCGGCTATTTCATCGGCCGCAGGCTCGGGCGGGGTGTGCTCGACGGAAAGCTGATGACGTCGATCGGCCCCGCATATCTGGACCGCACACACGCCTACTTCGACCGGTTCGGCCCGCTCACGGTGTTCTTCGGTCGCTTCATCGGGATCGTGCGAACCCTGACGCCGATCGTCGCCGGGTTCAGCGGCATGCCCTACCGGGTATTCACCCTCTTCAGCGTGCTGGGCAGCTTCGCGTGGGTGTGCGGGATCGTGCTCCTCGGCTACTTCCTCGGCAATGTGCCACTGATCCGCGACAACATCGAGATCTTCATCATCGGATCGGTGCTGACGATCGTGGTGCCGACCTTCATCCACCTGGCGCGCCGCTGGCGGTCACGCCGGGCGGTTCAGCCGTAGAACGGATCCTGGCGCATCGGCGGACCGGTGAAGTCGTCGGCGATGGTCGCGGCGAGTTCGACGAGTGCCCGTTTGGCGCCCTTGCTGACGAGGTCGAGGTCGACTTCGGCGCCCTCGGCGAGGTGATCGTCGAACGGAACGGCGTGGACCGCCCGGCATCGCGTGAGGAAGTGCTGGCCGAGCTGATCGGTGTCGATGGTCGACGAACCGGGACGTGAACTGCTGAGGACGACGACGGCGCGTGACACCAGGTGTCCGTAGCCGTGCGCCTCCAGCCAGTCCAGGGTCGCGCCTGCGCTGCGGGCTCCGTCGAGGGCGGGGGAACTGACGAGGATGATCGCGTTCGCAAGGTCCAGCACACCGCGCATCGCCGAGTGGCTCAGACCGGTACCGCAGTCGGTCAGGATGATGTTGTAGAACCGCTGCAGGATGGTCACGACACCGCGGTACTCCTCCTCGCTGAACGCCTCGGCCATCGCCGGATCACGTTCGGAAGCAAGGACTTCCAATCGGCTCGGGGCCTGCGAGGTGTGTGCGCGGACATCGGAGTAGCGGTAGACGTTCTGATCGGCGAGTAGATCCCGGACCGTCGACGCGGTCTGCTGCGGTACGCGCTGGGCGAGGGTACCGAGGTCGGGGTTGGCGTCGACCGCGATCACCCGGTCACCGCGCAGGGAGGCGAAGGTCGAGCCCAGCCCGACGGTGGTGGTGGTCTTGCCGACCCCACCTTTCAGTGACAGCACTGCAATCCGGTAGTCGCCGCGAACCGGTCGATTCACCCGTTCGAGGAGCCGCTGGTACTCGATGTCGCCCGAGGACTCACCAGGGTTGATCGCACCCGCAGACAGCGTGTGGACGGCGCGTCGCCAGCCGCGGCTGGGTGCCCGGCGGGCCTTGCGTAGCAGCGCGACCTCGTCGAGACCGGGACCCTGCTGGGCGCCGGGTCCCGGGTAGCCGGGGGCGAACTGGGGGCCGCCAGGCGGGGGCACGCCCGGTCCGCCGACGAACGCAGGATCGGGCTGACCGCCCGGCCCCGGCTGGCCATAGGGCTGGGGTGCGCCGAACTGTTGGGGCTGGGCGAACTGCTGGGGTGCGCCGAACTGTGGTGGGCTGCCGAACTGTTGGGGCTCGCCCTGCGGTGCGCCGAACTGCTGGGGTGCGCCGAGGTGAGGTGGTGCTCCGACCGGTTGGGCGGCACCGAAGTGTTCATGCGGCCCGGACTGCTGCGGTGCGCCGGCCGCTTCCGGCGCGGGGGCATCGGCTCCCGGGGTTCCGAATCCGGGGGTGTCGGAGTATCCGAACGGGGCCGCGGGCTGTTCGATCGGTCCCGACCGGGTGCCTGGGGCAGACGGACCGTTCGGGGCAGGCGCCGCCGGTGCGTCCGGCGTCGGTCCGCTCGGATTCACGATCGAGGTCTCACCACCCTCCATCGAGGCGAACTGAAGCCACGGCGGCGGGGTGGGCTGCTCGATCGGTCCCGGACCGGTGTTTGTCGTCGTGCTTTCGGCAGCCGAATGGTCTTGACTCATCGCGGGAAATCCCCCTGTGGATCGTCGCTGCTGCCGGTGTGACGGTGGCCGCGGACGGTGTCCGAAGACGGAATCCGCGACGTAGGCCGACAGCCTCGCAGGGAGTCTACCGAAGCCGACGCGTCGTGTCGGTCGAGTGGCTGCCGGTCGGGTCCCGAGGCGGCCGCACGTGTCGCCGGTGAGCAGTGTTCGCAAGTGTGTGGTGGGGGTCACGATCCTGTGGCAAGATCTGGCTCCATCTCGCCGATTGCCGACAGTGGCCGGGTGCGGGTCATCGGGGGGTCTGCGGGGCGATCTCATGCGTCGCGAAAAGTCGATGGATCCGAACTGGGCCGGGCTGCGTCATATGAGTGGAGGGGGCACATATGACCAACACAGCACAGGACGCCGACACCGGTGCCGAACCCGATCATGGGCCGTGGCAGGCAGTGCACCGGCCGGCGCATGCTCGGTCCCGGTCCGGTGGTGTGTCGGTGACGACGACGGCACAGGGGTTGCCGCTGGCAGTGCGGATCGAGACGTCCGAACTTCGTAAGGACCCGGCGGTGCTGGCCACCGAAGTTCTCCGGCTGTGCCGGCGAGCGGCGATGTCGGCGGGGGTGGCGTTGCGCGCCGATCTACTGGCGGCCGGCGTCGATCGCGATCTCGTCGACACCATGGCGCTGCCTCGAGCCGACGATCTGGCACGCACCGAATACGCCGACGATGCCGCGGCCGACGCGCCGGCGTCGTGGCTGCGCCGAGGCTGACGCGCCTCGCTAGATCGGCAGTCGAGAAGATTCCGAACCGATGACAGGGGAGCGAATGAGCTGGGCGATGGACGAACTCGAAGAGCGCGCACAGGCGCAGCTGGAC
This sequence comes from Gordonia heveisoli, assembly GCF_030315745.1. GTDB lineage: Bacteria > Actinomycetota > Actinomycetes > Mycobacteriales > Mycobacteriaceae > Gordonia. Next base: position 61,861 of record NZ_JASXSH010000007.1, read on the forward strand.
CGAATCCACGAGTACAACGAAGCGCTGCAAGGTATCTCGGTGCGGACGAGTTCGCCGGACGGCCTCGTCACCGCCGAAGTGGATGCCGCTGGGGCGCTCGTCGGGTTGTGGCTGGCGCCGGGCGCCAACGATCTCGGCACACGGCAACTCGGCGAGCACATCGTGAACACCGCCGCGCTGGCCGCGCAGCGTGCCTTCGCGCAGGTCGCGGTGGCTACCGAGAACTTCACCGAGACCTTCGGTGAGTTGCTGGCCACGCGCTCACCCGCCATCCCCGGCCAACTGCTTTCCGGCCGGGAACATCCACACAGCGACGACCGAGATGGGGAGGATCTTCGATGAGCGAGACGATGCCGGGTGGGATCGGTGGGGACAGGGTCTCCGCCAGTCCCGAGGTCCTCGAATCCTTTGCGGCGACCCATGCGTCGATCGCCACCGCGATCGGTGCTGCCGGGACGATCAACGCCGCGGCGAACACCGCGGTGATGGTCCCGGTCTTCGGGCTGATCGGGCAGGAGTTCCTGGCGTCCTTCATCGCCGCCCAGGGCAATCATCTGGCTTCGGTCGCGGAGCTGACCATGGTCCACGCGGCCACCGCCGCCTCGACACTCGGCGCGCTCGCCGACTTCCAGGTGACCGATGCGGGCAGTGCGGCCGTCATCGGCTCGGTCCTGTGAGTGTGCCGCCGGTGGTGCCCGGCCCACGGTCGTGCGCCGACATGACGGTGCAGCAGATGATCGAGGCGACGCCGCTGGGTCCCATCCTGGACCGGCCGGTCGCCGAGGTGCTCGCCGGATTCGGACTGCCGCCGCTGCCGGTCCTGCCGCCGCTGCCGCCTCTGCCGGGACTACCGCCGATCCAGATTCCACCACTCGATCAGCTGATCAAGCCGATGACAGATCTACTCGGAGGTTTCGGTACCGGTGACCTCGGCGCCGGGGGATTCGATCCGTCGGCTGTCTTCGACGCGCTCTCCACGGTGCTCGACACCGCGCTGGCGACCGGGAAGGCGGCGCTGGACCTCGGCGACAAGCTGTGGAGCGGGCAGGCCGCGGCCGGGGCCACCCAGAAGACGGTGCAGGCGGGCGCCAATGGTGCCGCCCTCTCGGTACAGGGCAGCGGGATGAATATCGACATCAACGCAGCCGCCGCGATCGTGGGGCAGGGACTGGCCGCGGTGCAGGCGATCATCGCGAAGACGGTCGCGGCGATCCTGGGTGCTGCCGTCCCGCTGATCTGTTCGCCCGCCGTCGGGGCGGGTCTGGCGATGGCATCGGGATTCGCCGCGACCGGACTGACGGAGGCCACGGCGGCGGTCGCCGCGACGCGGGCCGCGCTGCTGGGTCCGACGGCCCGGATGACCACCAACGGCGCCCCGGTTCCGGTGACGAAGATGCCGGGCGCACCCAGTCCCGCACCCGGACAATCGCCGTTCGCCCTCGCCGGCGCGGTACTCGACGCCGTCTCGCCCGCGCTGTCGACAGCCACCGAACTACCGGCCACGCTGATGACGCCGGTGACCAAGATGCTCGAACTCGGCGGCCCTCGGCCCGCCGCCACGGCGCCACACAATGGTGGGGCCCACGCGGATTCGGTCGGCCCCGATGGTGATCGAGACGGGCGCACCAGGGCGGCCATGGCCACCGGCGGTACTGGGGGCGTCGGCGCGTTCGGCATGACCGGTGGTGGTGCGCCGGCCACGCTCGGTGCGGCCAAACCGAATGTCGTCACCACCGTCGCATCGGTCGAATCGACCGGGATCTCGGTACCGCCGGGCGCACGCGGTGCACTCACCACGCCGACGGCGATGCCGGTGGGCGGGGCGCCGATCGCCGGTGCCGCGGTCCGCGGCACCGGTGGATCGGGTGAGCACCACACGATTCCGGACTATCTGATCAGTGAACTCAACGGACAGCACCTGGTCGGGACCACACCGGAGTCGGTGCCCGCCGTCATCGGCGACGACGACCACGATGCCCCGCCCGCCCCCGACATCGAACTCCGGCTGGGCCCGCCGATTCCGGTGGTGGTCGCCCCCGACCGCGAGCCGATCTGACTCCGATCACTTATCGCGTACCGCAGAACCAGAACCAGAACCACAACCAGAACTCGACTCAGGAAAGAGAGCCTCGTGGACGATTCCGTACTCCGAGTGGATCCGGCGCAATTGGCTTCCGCGGCAGGTGACATCGACGTCATCGTGCATCGTCTGGAACAGGCGCTCGTCGGGGCGGGGCGCACATTGCCGGTCGAGCCCGCGGGGCGCGACGAGGTGTCGGTGGCCGCCGCACACAGCTTCACCGAGGTGGCTCGACGATTTGGTGCCGACACCGCGACCGGTATCCGCGAACTGCGCAAGATCGCCGCGGTGTTGCGCGCACAGGGGGACGGCTTCGCGGCCGACGAGGAGGCGGCAGCCCGGGGCTTAAGAGCCTGAGCCGCCCGGCCGTTGCACCGTGACCGCTCGACCCCGGCCCGCCGCAGTGCGATACACGAGATCAGTCCTAGGAGGAGAAGATGACCGGATTCACCGGCGTCGTCTGGGACGCACGTACGACCCGTCAGCTCACCGCCGATCTCACCGATGGTCGGGGGCCGGGCCCGCTCGCCGAAGCCGGGCAGGCATGGACGATGCTGTCGGAGGAACTCGCGCGGGCCGGCGCCGACTACGGTGCGGTCCTCGGCCGGCTGGGTGTGCAGTGGGATTCTCCGCACGCGAAGTCCGCTATCGACGCATTGACCGGACTTCTCGGGTGGTTCGCCGATGCGGCCGCAGCTGCGGCACGCAACGCCGCCCACGCTGAGGCTCAGGCGGCGGCCACCGCGGTTGCCCGGGTGAGCATGCCCGACACCGCCGAGGTCGAGCTCGTCGATTCATTGCACGATCTCGTCGCCACCGCATCGGCCGTCGCCCCGCTGATCGGGGGCGCGGCTGCACATGTGGAGCGGGCCCTGCATCAGCAGCGGATGCGCGCTGCCCGGGTGATGTCCATGTACGAGACGGCAACCGAACCGGCCGCGACGCCGTGGCACTCGCCGCTACGCGCGCCGGCCGTCGCGTCCGACGTGCCGCTTCGGCTGGCCGAGGCCCGGAACCGGACCGATTCCGTCCACCTGAAGCCGGGGACGACGCCCGACGCGCCGACGACCGCCGGGGTGGCCGGATACCGGCCTACGCCGGTGCAGAAGCAGGCATATGTGCCGACGCGGCTCGCTGCCACCAGCCCCACCCCACCTCCGCATCTGCCGGAGGCGGAACCCGCAGGCGGCGAGGGGCATCCGGCCGCACCTGTCGTGCCGCCCGGTGCGACGGGCGCGGGTGCCGGTGCCGGTGCCGATCGCAGCATCCGGGTCGCCGATCGCGGTGCCGGGGATGCGGCGCAGGCGTCCGCCGCCGTCGACGTTCCATCGACCTGGGCGGAGGTGGCGGTCTCCGATCGTCCGGTCATCGGGCCGGTGGTCGACCCGCGCTACTTCACGGAGACTTTGCTGCTCGGGCAGGAGGACAACCGATGACGACGAGCCCGACCGCCCCGGATGCCCCGCGCACACTCGATGTCGCGGTGCTGCGGCGATTGGGACAACAACTCGACGTGCAGACCTGGCCGGTCGTCCTCGACGTCGAGGGCATCGTTGTCCCGCCGGATACATCGACGGCCGACTCAGCAGCCGCCGCGGACGTGCTGATCGCGCGGTCCGGGATGATCGCCGACGACGAGCCGTCGTCATGGACGCGCACCGTCGTCGATGTGCTGTCGCGGCCGGATCGTGAGCTGGAATTGCGGACCTACAACGACGCCGGTGTGGTCCGGCAGTGCGTCGCGCGCCGCGGTGGAGTGCACGTCCTGGCGAGCCGAGTCGCGGACACGATCGACATACGAATCGTCGACGTCGCCGACACCGGCGCGTTGGCGGCTGTGGTCTGCTCCCGATTCGTCGACCAGAAGCCTTGTCCGGTACGTGGTTTCAGCTATCCCAGTGCGGCGTTGATCGATCGGCTCGGGCGGTGCGCCGCCGGTGTCGAGACAACCGACGCGCTGTACGCGATGGGCGCGAGTGCGGCCGACGCGACCCTGATCTCGGCGGCGCTGCGCGGGTGCCGGGCGCGTACCGAGATCGTTGCGGTCGCACACGACGATGGTTCGCTCACCCAGTCTTCGGGTGCCGTCGCGATCTTCGACACCGACCGTGGTCGGTTGATCGCCGGCCCCGGCAAAGCTCTCGACGGTCAGGTGTGGACCACCTTGTCGCCGGGTTCGGGACATCGCATCGGGCAGGCGGTCGCGCTGCTCGTCGAGACCCTACCCGACGGACGATGGTTCGCCTGAGCGTTCGGGGGTCTCCACCTCGGTGGGGCATCACGGTCAGAGGTATCCGCGCCACGGGTACCTGAGGGGGCATCGTCTGTCGGTGCCGAAACACAGGAGGAACCAACATGGTTGCTGGATTGAATCTCCCCGGCATCGGCGCGGGCGGCGGCGGATCCCACGTCGCCGTCGACGTCAACGCGGGGCTCGCGACCGCCGCATCGGTCGGCAAGACCGTCGACGAGATGCAGGAGGTCATCAAGGTCATCGCGCAGCAGGCCTCGACCGGTCTGGACAGCTGGACGGGCGCTGCGGCCGGCTCGTTCGGCGGTACCCACACCGATTGGAACAAGGCGGCGCTGACGATGGCGAATCTGCTCGACGCCATCCGTAGCCAGCTCAATTCCGGGTTCACCGGCTACGAGGAGGAGGACGCGGGCGCGGCCACCGCCCTCGGCAACGCCACCGCGATCTGAGCCGGACGGCGCGCGCGAATCCAATTCATCTCAACCCATCCGATCCCGACACCGAAGGGACAGTGCACATGTCACAACCCATCCGTTACGACTTCGCCTCGCTCGGAGACCTGAGCGGCGGCCTGGGCGCCTCGTTCGAGCGTCTCGAGACGCTCAACGCCCAACTGAAGAAGCAGGTCGCCTCGCTCGGCGAGAACTGGAGTTCGCAGGACGCCAAACTCGCCTACGACGACGCGCAGGCACGGTTCGACCAGATTTTCGCCAACTCGCGTGAACAACTGCACGGACTCAAACGTGGTGTGCAGAACGCGAGCCGCATCATGGCCGAACGTGACAGCACTATCGGGGCGGCGATGCGATCGATCATCTAGCCACACCCGGCCCGCGCTCCGCGTGCCAACCGGCACGTGGGGCGTGGGTCGGCGAGTCTCCTGCCCCCAAGTCCTTTACAGTCTCTTGATTGAGAGCCGGTCTGTCGTGGGCGGGCATCACGGAAGGGTGCACGTGTCCGCAGAGGGATCGAAGAAGGCCATTGTCGCGGCACTGCTCGCGAATGCGGGCATCGCGCTCGCCAAGTTCGTCGGCTTCCTGGTGACCGGGTCGTCATCGATGATCGCCGAGGCGGTGCATTCGGTCGCCGATACGTCCAATCAGGGGCTCTTGCTGCTGGGGCAGAAGAAGGCTGGCCGCAAGGCCGATCAGCTACATCCGTTCGGCTACGGCCGGACCCGGTACTTCTACTCGTTCATCGTGGCGCTGGTGCTGTTCACCCTCGGTTCGATGTTCGCGATCTACGAGGGTGTGGAGAAGATCCGACATTCCGACGACCACGGTCTCGATTCGCCGATCGTGGCGATCGTCATCCTGGTGGTCGCCATCGGTCTGGAGGGGTACAGCTTCGCGACGGCCTTCCGTGAGTCCAAGCCGTTGAAGGGGCGCGCCAGCTGGTGGCGGTTCATCCGCAACTCTCGTAGCCCGGAACTGCCGGTTGTGCTGCTCGAGGACAGCGGTGCGCTCATCGGTCTGGTGCTCGCCCTCGGTGGTGTCGGACTGACGATGGCGACCGGGAACGCGGTGTGGGACGGTGTGGGCACGCTGTGCATCGGCGCGCTGCTCGGTGTCATCGCGATCATCCTGATCGTGGAGATGAAGAGTCTGCTCATCGGCGAGGGCGCTACCGAGGACGAAGAGGCGACGCTGCTGACGGCGCTGCAGTCGGATGGGGTCGACCGCGTCATCCATATGAAGACCCAGTACCTGGGCCCGGAGGAGATGCTGGTCGCGGCCAAGATCGCCATCCCGGCAGGGGCCGATGCGGTGACGATTGCGCACACCATCGACGCCGCCGAAGGACGTGTGCGGGCGGCGCTGCCGCAGGCGCGGGTGATCTACCTCGAACCCGATATCGACCGCGGACCGAGCGCGTAGGCCGGTCGGTCACCGCCGACACGCGGGCCGGCGCAGGGCTTTCGGCCCGATCCGGTGTCGTCGTCGAGATGTTTCGCTAGCGTTCACTATCGGGAGATTTCCTCGGGTGGTCACACCCGGCGAGCGTCCCTGCATCGAGCATTCGTCACGAGGCTCATCGAGGTGTCCTCACGACGACCGACCACGAAGTGCCGGGAGGTCTGATGGCAAACCCGTTGACGCGGACGAAATCCGTCGAACAATCGCTGGCCGACACCGACGAGCCGGATACCAAACTCCGCAAGAATCTCACCTGGCGTGACCTGACGGTCTTCGGTGTCTCGGTGGTCATCGGCGCAGGTATTTTCTCGGTCACCGCGGGTCAGGCCGGTGACAAGGCCGGGCCGGCGATCTCACTGTCCTTCGTCCTCGCGGCGATCGCTTGTGGTCTGGCCGCCCTGTGTTACGCCGAGTTCGCGTCGACTGTTCCGGTCGCGGGCAGCGCCTACACCTTCGGATACGCCACCTTCGGTGAGTTCCTGGCGTGGATTCTCGGCTGGGATCTGATCCTGGAGTTCGCGGTCGGTGCGGCGGTGGTGGCGAAGGCCTGGTCGAGCTATCTGACGAATGTGTTCGGCGACGGGGTCAACGGGATCGTCACCGTCGGTGGAATCGACGTCGACTGGGGCGCGATCACGGTGATCGCCGTGCTCACCATCCTGCTGGTGATCGGCACGAAACTGTCGGCCGGAGTGTCGGCGGTCATCACCGCCATCAAGATCTCCGTGGTGCTGCTCATCATCGTCGTCGGCGCCTTCCACATCAAAGTCGACAACTACTCGCCGTTCGTGCCGAAGGCGGAGGGCGGCGGCGATTCCGATGGCAGTATCGAATCCTCGTTGTTCTCCCTGATGACCGGATCGGGCGGGGAAAGCTATGGGTGGTATGGCGTCCTCGCCGCCGCGTCCATCGTCTTCTTCGCGTTCATCGGCTTCGACGTGGTCGCGACGACGGCGGAGGAGACCAAGAATCCGCAGCGTGACGTCCCGCGTGGCATTTTCGGTTCACTCATCATCGTCACCGTTCTCTACATCGCGGTGACCATCGTGGTGACGGGTATGTCGAAGTACACCGAGTTGTCCACCGCGGCCGGTGAAGGGGAGTGGCAGGGCAAACCGAAGAACCTCGCCTACGTCTTCGGCATCAATGGGATGGAGTGGGTCGAACGTGTCGTCGCCATCGGTGCGCTCGCCGGTCTCACCACCGTCGTCATGGTGTTGATGCTCGGTCAATCGCGTGTGCTGTTCGCGATGTCGCGCGACGGGCTGTTGCCGCGACGGCTGGCCAGGACCCACCGCAGTTATGGCACACCGTATCGGCTGCAGATCGGGATCGGGGTGGTGGTGGCGGTCGTCGCAGGCTTCTTCCCGATCAACCGGCTCGAAGAGATGGTCAATGTCGGCACCCTGTTCGCCTTCGTGGTGGTCGCCGGTGGTCTGATGGTGCTGCGACGCACCCGGCCCGACCTCAAACGCGGGTTCGTCGTGCCGGGTGGGCCGATCATCCCGGTGCTGGCGATCATCGCCTGTCTGTGGCTGATGCTGAACCTCAGTGCCCTGACCTGGATTCGGTTCCTGGTCTGGATGGTGATCGGGGTGTGCGTCTACTTCCTGTACGGCATGCGTCATTCCATGGTCGGGAAACGGGAGCGCGAAGCGGTCGGCGGTTCTACGTCGACGGTGGCTGCCGCCGGTGCCGACGATAGTTGACACCCAGGCATTATTAGCTTGCCCTTATCCCCACACCGGTGGTGTGTGCCGCGTCATGTTCGCGGTCCGATAGCCTCTAGTCCGAACGTATGGCGTGCTGCTGGGCAGCGAACGACACCCACCACACGAACGCGAACGACCAATCAGCGTGAATGAACTGATCAACGTGAATGACTTGATCAACGGGAATGACAAGGGGATCAGATGACGACTGCGCCGGCCTCCACACCGCAGGCAGACAACCGCAACGGTATCGACTACAAGGTCGCCGACCTGTCCCTCGCGGACTTCGGCCGCAAGGAGATCGAGCTGGCCGAGCACGAGATGCCCGGTCTGATGGAACTGCGTCGCGAGTACGCCGACGTCGCGCCGCTCAAGGGGGCGCGGATCTCCGGATCGCTGCATATGACCGTGCAGACCGCAGTCCTCATCGAGACCCTGGTCTCGCTGGGCGCCGAGGTCCGCTGGGCGTCGTGCAACATCTTCTCCACCCAGGACCACGCCGCGGCCGCGATCGTCGTCGGGCCGCACGGCACCATCGACGAGCCCAAGGGTGTGCCGGTCTTCGCCTGGAAGGGTGAGACGCTCGAGGAGTACTGGTGGGCGGCCGAGCAGATGCTGACCTGGCCGGGCGAGCCTGCCAACATGATCCTCGACGACGGTGGCGACGCCACCATGCTGGTGCTGCGAGGCGCCGAATTCGAGAAGGCCGGCGTCGTTCCGCCCACCGACGACGACCACTCCGCCGAATACAAGGTCTTCCTGGAACTGCTGCGTAACAGCTTCGAGGCGGACAAGGGTAAGTGGTCGGCGATCTCGGAGTCGGTGCAGGGCGTCACCGAGGAGACCACCACCGGTGTGCTGCGGCTGTACCAGTTCGCGGCTGCCGGCGATCTCGCCTTCCCGGCGATCAATGTCAACGATTCGGTCACCAAGTCCAAATTCGACAACAAGTACGGCACCCGCCACTCGCTCATCGACGGCATCAACCGCGGCACCGATGTCCTCATCGGTGGCAAGAAGGTCCTCATCTGCGGTTACGGCGACGTCGGTAAGGGCTGCGCCGAGTCGCTCGCCGGCCAGGGCGCACGCGTCCAGGTCACCGAGATCGACCCGATCAACGCGCTGCAGGCGCTGATGGACGGCTACGACGTGGTGACCGTCGAGGAGGCGATCGGCAACGCCGACATCGTCATCACCTCGACCGGAAACCTGGGCATCATCACGCTCGCACATATGCGGCAGATGAAGAATCAGGCCATCCTGGGCAACATCGGTCACTTCGACAACGAGATCGACATGGCCGGCCTGGAGGGTTCAGGTGCCAAGCGCATCAACGTCAAGCCGCAGGTCGATCAGTGGATCTTCGAGAACGGCAACTCGATCATCGTGCTGTCCGAGGGCCGTCTGCTCAACCTCGGCAACGCGACCGGTCACCCGTCGTTCGTGATGAGCAACAGCTTCTCCAACCAGGTGATCGCCCAGATCGAACTGTGGACCAAGAACGACGAATACGACAACGAGGTCTACCGTCTGCCCAAACACCTCGACGAGAAGGTTGCGCGCATCCACGTCGAGGCGCTCGGCGGCACGCTCACCAAGCTGACCAAGGAGCAGGCCGAGTACATCAACGTCGACGTCGACGGCCCGTACAAGCCCGAGCACTACCGGTACTGAGCTGACAAACAGCGCCGACGCACAGCACTGACGAACAGCCGGGCCCGAACGGAATCATCCGTTCGGGCCCGGCTGTCGCTTTTCCGGCAGTTCGGTTCAGACGTCAGGTTCCGATGTCAGGTCCCGATGTCAGGTTCCGATGTCGGGTTCTGCCCCCTGGCAGTACAGCCACTGGTCGTTCTCTTTGAGGAACCGGACGTCGGCAGGCTCGGCCTCGGATCGGCGACTGCCCGCCTCCAGATGCACCAGGGCCCGTGCCTTGGCGAAGTTGCCGTCGATCGTCGGGGCGAGGACCGCGTCGATGACCATGTTGCCCTCGCGGGTGGGTGCCTTTGCCTGCGTACGGTTCTCACTGCACACGGTGGCCCGGATGCGGGTGATGTCGCGAGAGTTGATCGCATCGACGTAGTTCTGCAGCGCCTGGCGGATGGCAATCGAGTCGGTGCTGCCGCCGGGTGGCACGGTCGGGTAGGTGCCGGGCGTGGACGGATAGGTGTAGGTGTCCGACGGCGAGGTCAGGGTGCTGGAGTCGTCGGACAGGCTCGATGGGGTCGTCGACGATGCGGCGGTATCGGTGGAGTCGTCCGAGGACCCGGAGTTGGTCACCAACAGTGTCACCACGACCGCGACGATCGCGCCGATGGCCAGCAGTCCGCCGACGACGGCGGCCACCTTCGGTCCCTTGCGGCGCGGAGGTTGTGGCGCACCGTACCCACCGCCACCGTACCCACCGCCACCGTACCCACCGCCGCCGTACCCGCCTGCACCGTATCCACCTGCACTGTAGTAGCCGCCGCCCGGGGGAGTGCCCGGTCGGTACTGACCTGTCAGACGCGGATCCGGTTGGTTGGCAACAGGTCCGGGTTGTGCACGGTGGCCCGGGTTCGGTGGCGCGGTGGGGTACTGCGGGGGATAAGGCCGCGGAGCCGGTCGATATCCGCCCGGCTGCCCACCGGGCGTCATACCGCCCCCTGGGCCGGGTTGATAGGTCATCGCTCCACCTCCGCGAAAGTCATCGCTTCCAGGCTAGTCGTGCTGTTCGGGTACATCACCCCGCCAGTCATTCAGGCAGGAGATCGGCGGCCAGTGCCGCGATGTCGTGGCCGTCGAACTCGATCCACGGTGACGCCCAGCCACGTGCGGCGAGTTGCCGGTAGACGGCGTCGACGCGGGTCTGTAGGTCGTCGTCACGTTCGTAGAAGTCCCGCGTCCGTGCGGCGTCGGCCTCGGCGCGCGCGGCGGCACGCGCCCGCGCGAGTTCCACCGGGACGCCGAGGAGGACCTGACGGTCTGGGACGGGCATGCCGAAGCGGCCGAACTCCAGATCGGCGACCCACCGGGTCATCTCGCCGTCGGCGTCCTGCCCGAGTCGGGCGGCGTTATAGGCGGCGTTGGATGCCACATAGCGATCGAGGATCACCACATCGGCTGTGTGTCGGGCCTTTTCGATGTCGGCGGCAGCGCCTGCCCGGTCCAGGGCGAACAACAGGGCCATTCCGTACACGCTCTCGCGCAGATCGCCGTGTTCACCGTGCAGGGCCTCGGCGGCCAGATCTGCGGTGACCGAGGCGCCGTAACGCGGGAAGGTCAGCGTCGTCACCACCGCCCCCGCGCCACGCCACCGGTCGACGAGACCGGTCACCAAAGTGTTCTTCCCCGCCCCGTCGAGCCCTTCGACCGCGATCAGCTCTCCCACGCAGGGCAGCATATCCACGTCGGGTCGACGGGGGTGGTTGCGACCTGCCGCAGGCTCGACATCCGCAGCTCTGGGCGCGTCGATCACCACGGTTCGATCACGGGAGTGTCACCATAAGAGGTATGAAGCCCCGCATTCTCGTCGTCGACGACGACGCCGCTCTCGCCGAGATGCTGACGATCGTGTTGCGCGGTGAGGGTTTCGAGCCCTTCGTGGTCGGTGATGGTACGCAGGCGTTGAGCGCGGTCCGTGAGATCCGGCCCGACCTCGTGCTGCTGGATCTGATGCTGCCCGGCATGAACGGGATCGACGTCTGCCGGGTGCTCCGTGCAGATTCGGGTGTGCCGATCGTGATGCTCACCGCGAAGTCCGACACCGTCGATATCGTCCTCGGCCTGGAATCGGGTGCCGACGATTACATGGTCAAGCCGTTCAAGCCGAAGGAACTCGTGGCGCGTGTGCGTGCCCGGCTGCGCCGGACCGACGAGGAGCCTGCCGAACTGCTGTCGATCGGACCTGTCGAGATCGACGTCCCCGCGCACAAGGTCACCCGGGACGGCGCGCCCATCTCGCTGACCCCGCTCGAATTCGATCTGCTGGTCGCGCTGGCGCGCAAGCCGCGCCAGGTCTTCACCCGCGACGTGCTGTTGGAGCAGGTCTGGGGTTATCGGCATCCGGCGGACACTAGACTCGTCAACGTGCATGTCCAGCGGTTGCGGGCGAAGGTCGAGACCGACCCGGAGAATCCCGAAGTGGTCCTCACGGTGAGGGGGGTCGGCTACAAGGCCGGCCCGCCGTGATCGGTCGATCTCGGCGACGCGTCAACAGCACCTTCGGACGGTTCACCCGCGCGGCCGGCGCCCTCGGCCGGAGTTTCGGCCACATCTGGCGCCGATCTCTTCAGCTGCGCGTCGTGGTCTCGACGTTGGTGCTGTCGTTTGTCGTACTCCTGATCCTGGGTTTCGTGCTGATCAGTCAGATCACCGATCGCCTGCTCGACGTCAAGCTCGCCGCCGCGACCGAGGAGATCGATCGTGCGCGCGTCGCCGTCGAACGCGATCTGTCCACCGCCGACCGGAACATGTCGGTGCAGAATCGGCTACGGCAGACCCGGTCGTTACTGACCGACCGGGACGCCGACTCGGCGCAGAGCTCTGGTGCGGTGGGCACTTTCGACACGGTGCTGCTGCTGAACGGATCGAATGCGTCTGCGGCGTCCGGGGTGGGGCCGATCGACGAGGTGCCCGCGACGCTGCGCGACATGGTGCAGGGCGGACAGGTCGCCTATCAGTACACCTCGGTCTCCGACGGTCGAGGTGGGCATCAGCCGGCCTTGATCATCGGGTCGCCGACCAACGCGTCGGTGTCGGGACTTGAGCTGTATCTGGTGTTCCCGCTGACCAACGAGCAGAACACCGTCGACCTGGTGCGCGGCACCCTGCTGACCGGTGGCGTGGTGCTGCTGGGCCTTCTCGCCGCGATCGCTTGGCTGGTGTCCCGGCAGGTGGTGCTGCCGGTGCGGTCGGCATCCCGGATCGCGGTGCGTTTCGCCGACGGCCGGCTCAAGGAGCGGATGCCGGTACGTGGCGAGGACGACATGGCCCGGTTGGCGATGTCCTTCAACGACATGGCCGAGAGCCTGTCCAAACAGATCACCCACCTCGAGGAGTTCGGTGGTCTGCAGCGTCAGTTCACCTCCGATGTCAGTCACGAGCTGCGTACGCCGCTGACCACGGTGCGGATGGCCAGTGACGTTCTCTACGAGGGCCGCGAAGATCTCGACCCGGTGCGCAAGCGGTCGGTGGAACTGTTGGACAAGGAACTCGACCGGTTCGAGACACTGCTCAACGAATTGCTGGAGATTTCCCGCCACGACGCGGGTATGGCCGAACTGGCCGCCGAGCGGATGGATATGGGGATCCCGATCGACGGAGCACTCGCAACCGTCCGGCATCTGGCCGAAGACACCGGCACCGAGCTGGTGCTGGACCTGCCCGACGAGCCGGTCATCGCCGAGATCGACCCGCGTCGCGTCGAACGTATTCTGCGCAATCTGCTGGCCAACGCCATCGACCACGGGGAACGCCGACCGGTGACGCTGACGATGCGGTCCGACGGCGATGCCGTCGCGCTGACGGTCCGCGATCAGGGCATCGGATTGCGTCCGGGGGAGGAAAAGTTGGTGTTCAACCGGTTCTGGCGTTCGGATCCGTCGCGATTCCGGCGTTCGGGTGGCACCGGCCTCGGGCTGGCGATCAGTATCGAGGACGCACGTCTGCATCAGGGCAGGCTGGAGGCGTGGGGTGAACCCGGCAACGGAGCCTGCTTCCGGCTGACGTTGCCGCTGGTACGCGGACACAAGGTGCTGGGTTCACCGCTGCCGCTCAAGCCGGTCGGTTCGGCCACCCGCAACCCCGGTACCCGCGCCGGGCGGTCGGGGTCTCCGTCGACAGGGGCCGACGATGTGTGAGCCGCGAGCGCGACGGGGCGCCTTCGGCATCACCGGTGTCGGATGGGTGATCGTCGTGGTGGCGATGCTGGTCGCCGGTTGCGGTGCGGTCCCCAACAACTCCTCGCCGCAGCCGATCAAGTCGTTCCAGCGGGAGGGACCGACCGACGCGGTCCCGGTACCGCAATCCGACATGGATCCCGAGGCGTTGGTCCGGTCCTTCCTCAAGGCCACCGCGGACCCGAAGTCGGGACATCGCGCGGCCCGCAAATTCCTGACACCGGCGTCCTCGAAGCTGTGGGACGACCGCGGTGATGCCCTGATTCTCGACGAGATCAGCATTTTCGTCGATCAGCGCAACGAAGATGTGGTGCGGATGCGCGTGATCGGCGACAACTACGGCACCCTGCACGCCAACGGTCAGCTCATCCCCGCGGACGGTCGGGTGGAAACCAGCATCAGCCTGGTGCGGGTGCGCGGCCAGTGGCGAATCGACGGCGCGCTCCCGCGGGGCTCGATGGTCGACCGTGATCAGTTCGAGGCGTCATACCGACCGGTGTCGCTGTACTTCGCCGATCGGGCTGCTCAGCACCTGGTGCCCGATCCGCGGTGGCTGTACGCCGGTGAGAACAGTGATCCGACAGTTCTGGTCAACCGGCTGATCGCCGGCCCGTCGACCGACCTGGCCGGCGCGGTGGGCAACGCGCTCCCGCCGGGAACAGCATTGCGCGGACCGGTGACGCCGCTGTCCGGTGGCGGTGTCCGGATCGAGCTGACCGGGCTCGGCAATCCGTCCAACCGTGATCGGACGACGCTCGCCGCACAGATCGTCTGGACCCTGTCCGGTGCCGAGGTCAGCGGCCCCTATGTGATCAACGCCGACGGCGCGCCGCTGGTCGCCGAGCGGGCGTCGGGGTGGCAGACGGCCGACGTCAGTGCACTCGACCCGACGGCCGTACCGGCCACCGAGGTCGGTCTCGACATCGTCAGTGGCGGTGCGCTACTCGCGGTCGCGGAGAGCGCGACGACACCGGTTCCGGGGCCGCTGGGGGTCGCACGCGATGTCGTCTCGGCCGACATCTCGGCCGACGGCACACGCGTCGCCGCGGTGTCGGGGGTCCCCGGGCGCACACCTCGATACCGGTTGTCCATCGGCGACTACGGCGGCGACGTCGCGGAGGTGATCGCCGGGCGCAGTATCACCCGCCCGTCCTTCGGCGCCGGTCCGGACACGGTGTGGGCGGTGGTCGACGGGCGGCCGATGCGCTGGCTGCGCGACGGCCAGGGCACCTCGATGGTGCCGGTCGACACCTCGGCGGTCGCCGGTGCCGTGCGCGGCGACATCGGCGAGCTGCAGATCGCGCCGGACGGCGTGCGAGCGGCGCTCCTGGTTGCCGGGCAGGTCGTCTTCGCGGTCGTGTCGATGAATGCCGACGGTCAGGTGTCGTTGACCAGTCCACGGATCGCCGCCTACAACATCGGCAATCGTGTGGTCTCGATCGCCTGGGCGTCGTCGACCACTTTGATGGTGGCGCGCGAAGCCCCGGATTCTCCGGT
Source organism: Gordonia heveisoli (assembly GCF_030315745.1). GTDB lineage: Bacteria > Actinomycetota > Actinomycetes > Mycobacteriales > Mycobacteriaceae > Gordonia. Next base: position 77,199 of record NZ_JASXSH010000007.1, read on the forward strand.
TGTGCAACTGTCCGTCAACGGCACTCCCGCGGTGGGATTGCTCAGCGGCAACGTGTCTCCGCCGGTGCGAGCGGTCGCGGCGAATTCGACGACGGTGTACGTCGGCGACCAGCGTGGGGTGTTGCGATTGGGCAGTACCAACGGCCAGCCCGACCAGTACTGGACCGAGGTGGAACCGGCGATGATCCCCGGTGCGGTCCCGCTGCTGCCCTGACCGGGCGGATCGGTTCACCATCGGCCGCTCACGCCACGGCTATCACCACCGCGGCCGCCACCCGGTGACCGCCTGTGGTGAGCACCCGCACCGATTCGGCGACGGTCGCCCCGGTGGTCAGCACATCGTCGACGACGATGGTGACATCGTCCGCCCCCGGCGCTCGGGCCGACGGGCTCGGCCGTACCGCACCGCGTAGGTTACGGGCCCGTTCTCGTGCGTCGAGGCCTGCCGAATCGCGCGTACCGGCGGCGATCATCAACGTCGGCTGGAGCCGTACCCCGGCTCCGAGGGCCTCGGCCGCGTGCCGAGCGATGGTCAGCACCGGGTCGCCACCGCGGCGCCGGGCGGCAAGACGTCGGGTGGGGGCGGGGACGACGAGCAGCCGGGCGGCATCGGGTAGTTCGGCCCACCGGGCGAGGGTGGTGATGGCGCGGGCCAGGGCGAGCCCGAGTGGTTCGGCGAGGTCGCGCCTGCCGTGTTCCTTGAGCGCGATGACTGCGTGCCGGTGCGGTCCGCGGTAGCGTCCGAGCGCCCACACCGGCACATGCGGAGACACGCGCGGGACACATTCGATCGGGGTATCCGACAACCGGCGCGCACAGCGGGCGCACCAGTGTCGGCCGGCACGCCCACAACCACCACAGGTCACTGGCACGACGAGGTCGGCGCCCGCCCGCATGGTGGCACTCAACAGTGCGCGTGGTCCTCGGTCCTCGTCCATCGCTGCCGACGGTAGCCGCCGGCCGGGGGATCGGCGCACGGCTGTCCACAGGGAAATCGCGCGAGCACGGGGGACCAAAGACCTGTATCGAATATCTCGGCGCGCGGTGCGTGGAAACGTGGCCGCGCGGCGAACTTCCGGCTACGGTCGGGGGTATAGCCGGTTGCCCGCGACTACAAGGTCGATCTCGACTCGGAGTTCATCTCGACTCGGAGTTCTCGACTTCAGGGTTCTCGCGAGAGGCGGACCGGCCGGCGAGGAGGTGATGCCCCTGCAACTGGGTGCCAGCCATCGGTTGGCATGGCCACTTTTCCCGATGTCGACGGATTTGTCAGTGCGACAAAAGATCACGGCAGACCGATCGGGGTCGGGGAGTTCTTTCCAGGAGGTAGTTGAATGTCGACAGTCATCCACCGCAAAGGCCAGCGCGAGTCCAAGGTCGGCGACGTGCGTGCCGCAGACCTGCCCGATGCGCAGGCTTCCCCCGATTCGCAGGGTTCCGAGGACTCCTACGATCCGGAGTTCGCGTTCGTCCTCCCGCCCGGCACCGTTGAGTCGGAAGATCCCGCTCAACCCGATGCCGCCCTCAACTTCAGCGGTCGCAACGTCGAGATCCCTGACCACTATCGCGTGTACGTCGGCGACAAACTCGCCCGTCTCGAACGATTCGATCCGTCGATCTACCGCTTCGACATCGAGCTCTATCACGAACGCAACCGACGGCAGGCCAAGGCCTGCCAGCAGGTGGAGATCACCGCGACCGGCAAGGGGCCGATCGTGCGTGCGCAGGCCTGCGGTGAGAATTTCTATGCCGCACTTGAGAATACGTTGGCTCGTCTCGAGGCGAGGCTGCGTCGGGTCAAAGACCGTCGGCGGGTGCACCACGGCACCCGTAGGCCGATCTCGGTGGCCGAGGCGACCGAGATCGGTGCGCCCCCGCTGCGTGAGGACCAGTTGTCGGTCGACGGATTCGTCGGCGATCCCGGACGCTCGGCGATCACCGAGAAGACCTATGACGACGGCGTCGCCGACTACGCCCCCGGCCAGGTGGTGCGTATCAAGGAGCATCCGGCGGTCCCGATGACCGTGGACGACGCGCTCTACGAGATGGAACTCGTCGGCCACGACTTCTTCCTCTTCCACGACAAGGAGACAGACAAACCGTCGGTGGTGTACCGCAGGCACGCCTTCGACTATGGGCTGATCCGGCTGGCCTGACCGGCCGCCCCATCTCCCGACAACGGGCCGCGACTGCGATGCAGTCGCGGCCCGTCGCCGCCCCGCTCGCGGCTCCGGCTGCAACCCCTGGTTGTTTGTGCCCGTACCATGTCAAGAGGTCTGTCGGTCACCGCGGGAGAGCGGGGGCTGTCGCAGCCGGTAACCCTGTGTCGACAACCAAGAGGATTGCCCAGTGCTCAACAAGCTGCTCCGTGTCGGTGAAGGCCGCATGGTCAAGCGACTCGACGCCATCGCTTCGCATGTCGAGGCGCTGTCCGACGAGATCGAAGCGCTCTCCGACGCCGAACTACGTGCGAAGACCGACGAGTTCAAGAAACGTCTTGCCGACGGAGAGACGCTCGACGAACTGCTGCCGGAGGCCTTTGCGGTCGCCCGGGAGGCGGCCTGGCGCGTCCTGGACCAGAAACACTTCCACGTGCAGATCATGGGCGGTGCGGCGCTGCACTACGGCAACATCGCCGAGATGAAGACAGGTGAGGGCAAGACCCTCACCTGTGTGCTCCCCGCGTATCTGAACGCGCTGTCGGGCGATGGCGTGCATGTGGTGACCGTCAACGACTATCTCGCCAAGCGCGACTCCGAGTGGATGGGGCGCGTGCACCGCTTCCTCGGGCTGGAGACCGCGGTGATCCTGACCGGGCAGAGCCCCGACCAGCGTCGGGAGGCCTATGCCGCCGACATCACCTACGGCACCAACAACGAGTTCGGGTTCGACTACCTGCGCGACAACATGGCGCATTCGCTCGACGACCTCGTCCAGCGTGGGCACAACTTCGCCATCGTCGACGAGGTCGACTCCATCCTCATCGACGAGGCTCGTACGCCACTGATCATCTCCGGCCCGGCCGAGGGATCGAGCAAGTGGTACGTCGAGTTCGCGCGGATCGCCCCGCTGCTCGAGCGGGACGTCCACTACGAGGTCGACATCAAGAAGAAGACCATCGGCGTGCACGAGGCCGGTGTCGAATTCGTCGAGGATCAGCTCGGCATCGACAACCTGTACGAGGCGGCCAATTCGCCGCTGGTCAGCTACCTGAACAACGCGATCAAGGTCAAGGAACTCTTCCAGCGCGACAAGGATTACATCGTCCGCAACGGGGATGTGCTCATCGTCGACGAGTTCACCGGCCGTGTGCTCGACGGACGCCGGTTCAACGAGGGCCTGCACCAGGCCATCGAGGCCAAAGAACATGTCGAGATCAAGGCCGAGAACCAGACCTTGGCGACCGTCACGCTGCAGAACTATTTCCGCCTCTACGACAAGCTGTCGGGAATGACCGGTACGGCCGAGACCGAGGCCGCCGAGTTCGACCAGATCTACAAGCTCGGCGTGCTGCCGATCCCGACCAACCGTCCGATGGTCCGCAAGGACCAGACCGACTTGATCTACAAGACCGAGGAGGCGAAGTTCGCCGCGGTCGTCGACGACATCACCGAGCGGCACGAGCTCGGGCAGCCGGTACTGATCGGTACGACCAGTGTCGAGCGTTCGGAGTATTTGTCGCGTCAGCTGAAGAAGCGCGACATTCCGCACAACGTGCTGAACGCAAAGTTCCACGAGCAGGAAGCGCAGATCATCGCCGAGGCGGGCCGGCTGGGCGCGGTGACTGTCGCCACCAACATGGCCGGTCGAGGCACGGACGTCGTGCTGGGCGGCAACCCCGACATCATCGCCGACACCCGGCTGCGCAAGGCCGGTCTCGATCCGGTGCAGACGCCCGACGAATACGAGGCGGCGTGGGAGGAGGCGATCGACCTCGCCCGCACCGAGGCTGCCGAGGAAGCCGAGGCGGTCAAGGAGGCCGGTGGCCTGTATGTGCTCGGCACCGAACGTCACGAGTCGCGCCGTATCGACAACCAGTTGCGCGGCCGTTCGGGCCGTCAGGGCGATCCCGGCGAATCCCGCTTCTACCTGTCGCTCGGCGACGAACTCATGCGCCGGTTCAACGGTGCCGCACTCGAGGCGATCATGAACCGGGTGAATCTGCCCGACGATGTGCCGATCGAGGCGAAGATGGTCACCAAGGCCATCCGCAGCGCGCAGACCCAGGTCGAGCAGCAGAACTTCGAGGTCCGCAAGAACGTCCTCAAGTACGACGAGGTCATGAACGAGCAGCGCAAGATCATCTACGGCGAGCGCCGCACGATCCTCGAGGGTGAGGATCATCATGACCAGGTCAAGGAGATGGTCGATGACGTCGTCGGCGCCTATGTCGACGGTGCGACCGCCGAGGGTTATGCCGAGGACTGGGATCTCGACGAGTTGTGGACCGCGCTGCGCGCGCTGTATCCGATCGATCTGGACGCCAAGGAGGTCGTCGGTGAGACCGAATACGGGGAGCGCGACGACATCTCCGCCGAAGAGCTGAAGGACACGCTGATCGAGGACGCGCGCAGGGTCTATGAGAAGCGTGAGGCCGACATCGACGAGATGGCCGGTGAGGGCGCCATGCGGCAACTCGAGCGCAGCGTCCTGTTGTCGGTACTCGATCGTAAGTGGCGTGATCACCTCTACGAGATGGACTACCTGCGTGAAGGTATCCACCTGCGTTCGATGGCCCAGCGGGATCCGGTGGTGGAGTACCAGCGTGAGGGTTTTGACATGTTCACCGGCATGCTCGACGGTCTCAAGGAAGAGACGCTGAGCATCCTGTTCAACGCTCAGGTGCAGACCGAGCAGCCCGCCGAGCAGCCGCCCCTGCCGACCGCCGCGGCGCTCAAGGAGGCGGTCCGGTCGGCGGCCGCCGCGTCGGCCGCCGATGAGGCCGCCGCCGCGGAACGGGCCAAGGTCCCGGCCGCGCTGCGGGCGTCCGGGGCAGCCGACGGCGAGGTGCCGATGACCTTTTCCGGTCCCGGCGAGCAGGGCGAACGCGTCGTGCACTCGGCCGAGGAAGAACTCGGCGCCGCCGAGTCGGCGACTCGGCGTGAACGCCGTGCCGCGGCCCGGGCCGGCACCAGGCAGAGCGGACCCAAGCCGCCGAAGGCGAAGAAGAAGCGTCGCTGACCGCGACCGTCGCCGTGGTCTGACGAATCCCGATCCACGCTCCTGACGCCCACCGCCGTTCGCCGGCGGTGGGCGTCAGGCGTTGTCGCGGGCGTCGGGCGTTGCGGTGATCGCCGAAAGTGGAACCGGATCGGGATGCGCTGCGTCGGTTCTACATGGAGATCACGAAAGTCCGGGTCCGGCCGGCGCCGCCGTATGAACATCCCGCAGGTATGCGCGTGCCGGTGCCGCTGGCCGCATCGGTGCGCGGGCCAGACGCTGCGCGGCGGGTACCGGAGACCCCTCGCGGGCCCACGTCGCCGGGTCCGGGGCGTTCCTCGACGGCGGGGGCCGCTCGTGACGCCCACTGTTTCGCCATCGGGGCGTGCCGCGTGCTGTTCGAGGTGGTCGAAGGGCGCCGGGGTATCGGTCAGCTCACCGGCACCGCGTCGGCGGCGGTGGTCGACCAGGTGGCCGGATTGGTGCGGCATAACGCTTTTCGGGGCAGCGGACTGTCGGTGACCACATTGCGGCGAGTGCATGTGCAACTGTGTGACGCCACGGCCGCCGAAGTGTTCGGCAGCTACACCACCGGTGAGCGGGTGCGGGCCTTCGCCGCCCGCATCGAATGTCTGCCCCGCCGAGTCCGCGTCGACGAGGGGTGCCGTTCCGGACGCGCGGGTGCGGCGGGTTGGCCCCGACCTCCGGTGTTGGGCAGGGTGGAGTATCGCTGGCAACTCGTCGAGGTGACGCTCGCGTGATGCGGGCCTGGAATGGGGCCGACGCGCACTAGGATCGGTTCCGTGGTCAATCGCCTGTCTCCGCGTGACGCGATGTTCTACTTCCTGGACGAGTCGCACTCGACGACGCATCTGGGTGCATTGTTGATTCTCGAGCCGACCCCACATTCCCCGGCCGGGCCGGATGCGTCGGATCAGGATTCATCGGACCGGCAGACGCTGGACTACGCAGGACTGGTCGACCTCGTCGAGAATCGCCTGCAGCTGGCGCCGCGCTATCGGCAGGTGGTGCGCGAGGTGACGTTGGGGTTGGCCCGCCCGGTGTGGGCCGACGACCTCGACTTCGACATCAACTTCCACATCCGCCGTTCCGGCCTGCCCCGACCGGGTACTGCCGACGATCTCGCCGATCTGGTGTCGCGCATCATGTCGCGGCCGCTCGACCGGACCCGTCCGCTGTGGGAGATGTACCTGATCGAGGGCCTCGCGGACGGCAAGCTGGCCATCCTGACCAAATCCCACCGCTGCCTGCTGGCCGACGAGGAGATCTCCGACGTTCGCGAGATCAGTCAGGTGATCTGCGACGAGGTGCCCGACGCGACGCGGCTGCCCGACGACGTCTGGATGCCGGGGCCACCGGTGCGGGGGACCGGCCTGCTCATCGACGCCATGGCCGAGGCGTTCTCCCGTCCGGGCGACCTGGTCGACACGATGGTCAACGGCAACGGTGTCGTCGCGGGGATTCGCTCGATGGTGGAGACCTCCGCCCGTCGAGTCGGCGGTGTGGTGCAGCAATTGACCGACTCGGCCCCGCAGAGCCCACTCAATTCGGGGAGTACGTCGACGCGGATGTTCACCGCAGCGCGGGTGCCCCGCCGCGGGTGCGCGAAGGTGGCCGACCGTTTCGGCTGCACCGTCAACGACGTCGAACTGGCCATCATCACCGGTGTCATGCGCAAATGGATTCTGTCGGTGGATCCGGTGGCCGCAGGCGACACCGTTCGCGCTGCCGTCCCGCTCGGTGCGCGTGATCCGGGCGTCGACCTGATCGTCGCCGACCCGGGCTGGTTCGGCCTCGGCAAGCCCAGCTTCCTCACCGACCTCCCGGTGGGCGAAGCGAATCCGACCGTGCGGCTCGCGCAGGTTGCTGGTCTGGCGAATCGCTACGCGCAATCCCCGCGCCGGGTGTCGATGGGGGCCCGACCGCTGTTTCCCGAACTGGGCGTTGTGCCGTTCCCGGAACTGAGTTCGCGGGCTTTCCGGTCGCTGAACACCCGAGGCTTCAACGTGCCGGTGTCGATCGGCGACGGTCCGGTCGCCGACCGGTATGTCGCCGGTCACGCGGTCGAGGAGTTGTACACGGTGCCGGTGTTGGTGGATCAGCGGGCGCTGGCGATCAGTGTCGTCGACTACGACGACCACCTGCACTTCGGTTTCGTCGCCGACCGCGGCGTGATCGCTGACCTGCCTGCGATGGCCGACTACGTGCTGGAGTCCTACAACGAACTCACGACTTCCTGACCGGACGCGCCGGACGCCAGGGGCCGACGCGGTTTCTGCGTACAGTTGTCGACGGCAGCACCGGCGGGGGATCAGCCCTGGTGCGGGTGCGGGATATCTATGAGGAGAGCGGCACGATGAGGGTGTATCTACCGGCGACCCTGGCGATGCTGATGGAACTCAACGAGACCGGCGAGTTCCGGCCGATCGGGGGTACCGCCTTCGCGCTGACCCCGGCGTTGCGGGAGTCCTTTCTGGCCGGGGACGACGAGGAACTCGCCGAGGTCGCGATGCGGGAGGCCGCGCGGGCGTCGCTGCGTCTGCTGGCCGGTGAGGCGCCCGAGGCGGGCGACCGTGCCGCCGCGGCCGACCTGGCTGCCGACGCCGAGGTCACGAAGCCTGGTGATACCCCACGCCTGCCGCCGCGTCGGGTGGTGGTCGCCGCAGATGTGGATGAGGTGACGTTGCGGCCCGACCTCGATGATGCGGTGGTCAAGGTGTCCTCGCCGGTGACGCGGGCGGCGATCGCATCGGTGCACGTCGACATCGCCGAGGCGGAGGACAAGGTGCGCGCCGCCGTCGTGGTGGTCGACGCGGCCGACATGGGTGATCTCGACGCCGAGCTCGCGATCGGGGATATAGAGGATTTCGACCTCGCCTGGTATGCGACGCAGGAACTACCCTTTTTGTTAGAACTCTTGTGACTCAGTCGGTCTACTGACCTGCGGGTCTGGATAACCTACGGTTCCGTAGGTTATCGTTGCGGAGAGTTGGTACGGCAGGCCGCACGGGCGCTGCCGGTGCGCAGACGAGGCGGTATCGGCATGGGATTCCTGGAGCGTTTCGAGGCGCCGGTCGCGGATGTCGCGGCACGGAGCAAAGGGGCGCAGTGGGCGCGCGCAGCGCTGACCCGGATCACCACCCCGCTGTTGCCCGACGACTATCTTCATCTCGCCAATCCGCTGTGGTCGGCGCGGGAGCTGCGCGGCAAGGTCGTGGCGGTGGAGCGCGAGACCGAGGACACCGCGACGATCCGCATCCGGCCGGGCTGGGGCTTCTCCTTCGACTACGCGCCCGGCCAATACATCGGCATCGGTGTGCTGATGGAGGGTCGCTGGACATGGCGGTCCTATTCGCTCACCTCTACGCCGCACACCAGTTCCGCGGACAAGACCATCGACATCACCGTGAAGGCGATGCCGGAGGGTTTCCTGTCCAGCCACCTGGTCAACGGTGTGCAGCCGGGCACCGTGGTCCGGCTGGCGGCGCCGCAGGGCGAGTTCGTGTTGCCCGACCCGGTTCCGGCCAAGATTCTGTTCGTCACCGCGGGCAGTGGTATCACCCCGATCATCTCGATGCTACGGATGATGCGACACCGTAAGCAGCGCACTGATATTCGGGTTTTGCACTCGACCCCGACGCCGGACGACCTGCTGTTCGCCGACGAACTGGCGGAGATGGCGGCCGACGGGCTGATCGACTTGCATGTGCAGCACACCCGCACCGATGGCAAGCTCGACCCCGTGCGGATCGGCGAGCTGTGCCCGGACTGGCGCGAGCGGACGGCCTGGGCCTGCGGTCCCGGCGGATTCCTGGATCTGATCCATCACCTCTACCGCGACGCCGGTCTGGAGGACCGGGTGCATATCGAGCGGTTCGCGCTCGAACGCGGCCTGGTCGGCGCGCAGGGCGGTACGGTCACCTTCGGCCGGACCGGCAAGACGGCCGAGATCGATGGCGCGACCACGCTGTTGGAGGCGGGCGAGGCTGCCGGGGTGATCATGCCGTTCGGCTGCCGGATGGGTATCTGCCAGAGCTGCGTGGTGATGGTCGACAAGGGGTGTGTGCGCGACCTTCGTTCGGGTGTCGAACATGTCGAGGGCGAACGTATCCAGACGTGCATCAGCGCGGCGGCCGGAGATTGCACGCTCGACGTCTGATCCGGCGTCGGCGGGCTGCGGTGTGACCAAATCGGGTCGAAGGGAAGCGGATCGGCCATTAGTCTGGTCGACATGTCCACCGCGGCCGGGCTGACAGAGGACGAACGGGACTTCGACTTCCCGCGGGAAGTCCCGGTGCTGACCGACGGCGTGGTGACGCTGCGAGCGCATGAACTCGACGACCTCGACCGGATCGTCGAATTCGCCGCCGACCCGGACACTCTGCGTTGGACCACCATTCCGCATCCGTATGGCCGGGCTGATGCGCGCCGCTTCGTGTTCGAGACCGTGCCTGCGGGCTGGCGCAGCCGCAGCGATCTGCGCTGGGCGATCGAGGTCGACGGTCACTTCGCCGGTAACGTCGATCTGCGGCTCGACGGTCCGCGCGCGGGTATCGGATTCGGCCTGCATCCCGCCGCTCGCGACCGGGGCGTGATGCGTCGAGCCGTGGAAATGGTTGCGCGCCATGCGTTCGAGGTGCTCGGTGTGCGCGTGGTCGAGTGGCGGGCGTTCGAGGGCAATCTTGGGAGTCTGCGCGTCGCTCATGCCTGTGGGTTCACCCTGCAGGCGCGTATCCGGGACGGGCTGTCGTGGCACGAACAACTGCGCGATGCCTGGGTGGGGACCCTGCGACCGGAGCACCTCGGTAGCCCGCAGTCGACGTGGCGGGCCACGACGTTCAGCACCGAACGATTCCGGCTCCGGCCATTGGTCGAGGCGGACGACCCGCGGATCCGGGAAACACTCGACGACCCGATCTCGCGGCGGTACCTCTTCGGCCGGCCCGATCCGCTCACCCTCGCCGATGCCGGTGCCGAACGGACCCGCAAGTGGTGGACGGCGGCCTGCGGTGAGACGTGTACCTGGGCGGTCGCCGACAAGGACACCGACCGGTATCTCGGCGACATCTCGATCTTCGGAATCGACGACGTGACCGGCGCTGAGGCGGGCTTCTATACGCATCCCGACGCCCGCGGGAGCGGTGTGCTGCGCGAGGCTTTCGGCGCGGTGGTGCCGCACTGCTTCGGCGAGCTCGGGCTGCGCAGGCTGACGATGTTCGCCGCGGACAGCAATGCCGGGAGTAAGGCGTTGGCCTGTGCCGCCGGATTCCGCGTGATCGGGGTGCAGGAAAGCGCGGCCCGTACCGGTGGTGTCTTCGAGGATCTCGTCGGTTACGAACTTCTCGCTGATCGCTGACGGGCGGACTTCGACTACCGGGCGTCGGCATTCACGCGAGCGCCGGAATTCTGGGTCCGTACCGCAGAGTGTTGTGGATCACATGGGCGATTCGGGGAACGGGTGGACAGGTCGGTGCGCACCAACCTACGCTTGCGTAAGTTACGGAAACGTAGGAAACGGAACGCGGCGAAAGGGAGCTCTCCACGATGGCGATTACCGACATCCCCGAATATGCGCATCTGTCTGCCTCCGACGTGGAGGCTCTCGGCGCCGAACTCGATGCGATCCGTGCCGACATCGAGGCCGACCGCGGTGAGCGCGACGCTCGCTACCTGCGCAATACGATCCGATTCCAGCGAGCACTGGAACTCGTCGGACGCGGCCTGATCTTCGGTTCGACGAAGCGTCCGCTGTGGCTGGCGGGCGCCGGCGCCCTGGGTGTGGCGAAGATCGTCGAGAATATGGAGCTCGGCCACAACGTCATGCATGGCCAGTGGGACTGGATGAACGATCCCGAGGTGCATTCGTCGACCTGGGAGTGGGACAACACCGACCCCTCGGCGCATTGGAAGCACACCCACAACTATGTCCATCACAAGTACACGAATGTGCTGGGGATGGACGACGATGTGGGCTACGGCCTGCTTCGGGTCACGCGTGACCAGCGGTGGCGTCCTTTCAACCTCGGCAATCTCGCCTACAACACGCTGCTGGCGCTGGCCTTTCAGTACGGCGTCGCGGTGCAGCACCTCGAGTTGGGCAAGAAGCGCCGGACCGAAGAAGACCGTGAGCAGTTCCGCCGTGACCTGCGCGATGTCGCCACCAAGATCGGTAAGCAAGCCGGCAAGGACTACGTCGTCTACCCGGCGATGGTCGCCGCGACCACCGGTCGCCGTACCGGTTACCTGCGTGCCTTCGGTAAGGCGGCGTCGGCCAATGCGACCGCCAACGTCATTCGGAACGTGTGGAGCAACGCGGTCATCTTCTGTGGGCATTTCCCCGACGGTGCGGAGAAGTTCACCAAGCAGGACATCGACAGCGAGACCCAGGCGCAGTGGTATCTGCGACAGATGCTGGGCAGCGCCAACTTCCGTTCCGGACCGGTACTGGCCTTCCTGAGCGGCAACCTGTCGTTCCAGATCGAGCACCACATCTACCCGGACCTGCCGAGCAACCGGCTGCGCGAGATCTCGGTGCGGGTGCAGGCCCTGTGCGAGAAATACGATCTGCCCTACACGACCGGGTCGTTCCCGATGCAGTACGCGAAGTCGTGGCGCACGATCGCCAAGCTGTCGTTGCCGAACAAGTACCTGAGTGCGACCGCCGACGACGCGCCCGAGACCGCGTCCGAGCGTCGCTTCAAGCAGGGGCTGCCCGATGATGGCCGTCTGCACTCGACCCTCGATCCGGCCACCGGCCGTCGTCGTGGACTGGTCTCGGCCATCGCCGGGCTCGGGCGCCGACGTCGGGGTGGGCGCGCCGGTGCCGGCCGGGATGTGGTCGCGCGGACTGTGGTCGGTAGGGATGTGGTCGGGGGCGACGATCGCGCGGCCTGAGGCGTGTCCGGAGGAGATCGGCGGTCCGTCCACTCGGCGGGATCCGGTGTCGTCGGTCCTCGCCGGTATGTGTTATCGGGTGACGGGCATAATGGGTAGCAATGGCCATCACTGACATCAATGAGTACGCACATCTCACCGAGGCGGACGTCGAGGCGCTCGGCGCTGAGCTGGATGCGCTGCGTCGCGAGATCGAAGCCGATCGCGGCCCTCGGGATGTGCGCTACCTGCGTCGTACGCTCATCGCCCACCGCACCCTTGAGGTGATCGGTCGGGCGGCGCTCTTCGGCAGCAACAAGCGGTCGCTGTGGCTACTCGGCACCGGGGCGCTCTCGCTCTCGAAGATCATCGAGAACATGGAGCTCGGCCACAATGTGATGCACGGCCAGTGGGATTGGATGAACGATCCCGAGGTGCATTCGACCACCTACGAGTGGGACATGGTGTGCGCGTCGCCGCATTGGAAGCACTCGCACAACTACATCCATCACAAGTACACCAACGTCGTCGGCATGGATCACGACGTGGGCTACAAGATCCTGCGCGTGACGCGAGACGAACCGTGGGAGCCGCGGCGCATCTTGCAGCCGTTCTTCAACGTGATGCTCGCGGCCACCTTCGAATGGGGTATCGGCCTGCATGACCTCAATCTGAAAGAGGTCATCAAAGGCGAGATCCCGAAGGAGGAGGCGGTCCCCAAGGTCAAGGAGTTCCTGCGCAAGATCGGCAAGCAGGTCGCCAAGGACTATGTCCTGTTCCCGGCGTTCACCGGACCGAACTTCACACACACCTTGACCGCGAACCTGACCGCCAATCTGGTCCGCAATCTGTGGGCGTATGTCGTCATCTTCTGCGGGCATTTTCCCGACGGTGCGGAGAAGTTCACCGTCGAATCGTTGGAGAACGAGACTCAGGGACAGTGGTATCTGCGTCAGATGTTGGGTACCGCGAACTTCAACGCCGGTCCCGCGATGGCGCTGATGTCGGGCAACCTCTGCTACCAGATCGAGCATCATCTGTTCCCGGATCTGCCCAGCAACCGCTACGCCGACATCTCCGTTCGCGTGCGTGAGCTGTGCGAGAAGTACGACCTGCCGTATACGACGGGGTCGATCGTGGTGCAGTATCTGCAGACGCTGCGGACCATCAACAAGCTCGCGCTGCCCGATCAGCTTCTGTGGGATACCGCCGATGACGCACCGGAAACCGCCTCGGAACGACGCTTCGCGGGGATGCCGCGCACCCGCGGACTCAAGACGGCGATCGCCGAACTGCGCGCACGTCGCCGCCGGCGCTGACTCGGCCGCGGCTGGGGGTGGGGATTATGTGGCGGCGTAGGCGCCGGACGTTGCCTGCGGACTTTGCGGAGATGCTGGTCGACGGCGACCTGGCAACGCTGACTGAGGTCGTCGATCGTGTAGGTCTCGACGCGGTCGACCCGTCTACCGGGCGGACGGCGTTAGGGTTCGTCGAATGTCCGGAAGACCTGGTCCGCTGGCTTGTGCAGGCGGGTGCAGACGTGGCGGCACCCGATCGGTGGGGCGCCCCGCCGATCCACCGGCATGCGAAAGCGAACGGGCAGGGCCAACTCGCGACCTTCGTCGCGCTGGGGGTTGATCTGGATCTCCGCGACGGCTGGGGGCGGACGCCGTTGCACGAGGCGGCTCGGACACTCAATGTGGCGGGGGTTCGGCTCCTCATCGACGCGGGCGCCGACGTCGATGTGCTCGACCGTTTCGATACGACGCCCTTGAGGTGCGCGATCAACAGTGCCGAAAACCTGACGATCACACGGGCAGCGCAGATTTCCACCATGCTGATCGGCGCGGGCGCGAGCATATTTCCGGAGATGGCCGAGGTGGTGACCAGGGTCGGGGCACGCTTCGAATTCGGCCGGGCGGCGATCGCGCCGGATCGTTTGTCCGACTGTGAGGCCGGACTCGCCACGTTGTACCGGCTGTTCGATGTGACTCCGGTCGAGCCTCGGCGCATCCATGATGGGCAGTCGCCGATCGAGGTTCCGGCCGGCGGCTGGCGACAGCAGTTCGATGCGCTGTGGCATCTACTGGTGCCGATCGACGGTCCTGCGGCCACCGTGCAGGGTGAGGTGATCCGGATCTGCGGCAAGCTGTCGCACGAGATCCTGGACTTGTCTGCGATGAACTGGGACAGCCACTTTCGTGACATGGCCGATGCCGTCCCGGGCCATCTCGCGACAGGGCGGATAACGGACGCAACCAGTGCCGAGGTACGTCGTCTGGTCAGCTCTGCGCGCCGGGCGGGCGTCGAAACCGCAGATGTATCGACTGAGTGAGTTGGTCGTCGCCTGGGTGGACGACAATCCGCAGCCTATTCCGTTGGGGGACATCGCCTACGACTGGTAGTCCTCCGGTGTGTCCGCAGTTGCGCCTCAGGCGCTCTGGGGTAGGTGGAGGCGGTTCACGCGCCAGCCCGCCGCGATCAGCCGCCGATCGTGCAGATCGTGCAGATCGTCGGGTGGGGGTGGTTCGGTCTTCTCGGCCGGTCCTGGCGAATCGAGTTTTCGGCGGGCACGTTTCAGCCGTTCACCGGGATCGTGGGCCCTATTGATGCGAGCCGGATTTGCCGGCGCGCCGGTTTGATTGTTGAGTGTCCAGGCGGTCCGTCCGGCATCGGGGCCGTCGGTGATCACCGTGGTGGTGTACTGCCCCGGCTCTGGCCCGACCATCCGGTTGTGGCGTCCGCACGCCGGGGTCAGTGTGTCGATGTCGGTGGTGCCTCCGTCGGCCCAGTCGGCGAGGGCATGGTGAATCTGCACGAATACGGCGGGCACGGTGCAGCCTGGGCAGGTGCAGCCGTCGTGGTGGGCGAACAACATGAATCGTTGTGCGCGCGAAGCCAATCGCCGGGCGGTCCCGAGATACAGAGGCTGGTTGGTGTGACCGGCGAAGACGGCCAGGTGCATCTGTGCCCGCGCGGCCAGTTCGATCACATCCTTGATGGGCAGGTCGGTTCCGGTTGCGGTGCGACCGATGCCGGCTCGTTCGTGCAACTCGTGCTCGGTGATCTTCACGATGACGTGCGGTGGCAGTCCGTGGTTGGAGGCGCCGAGCAGCCCACCGTCGAGAGCGGCACGCAACAGTGCGGCGAGCGCGTCGTGATTGCGCTGCGCGGTGCTGCGCTGATCGCGTTCGGCGGCTTCGGTCAGCTCTTCGGAGGAGATGTCGTCGGCGGATCCGTGTAGGGGTGCTTCGTCGTCGGGATTGTTCATACCCTTCGCGGCCCAGGCGGCGAGCACCGTGTCGAGCATGGCTCGGGTGAGTGGATTGAGCTGGCCGCTGATCTTTGACATCAGTTGCGGGTCTTGATCGTTGAGTGACACTCCACGTCGGCGTGCGCGGTCGCGATCGTCGGTCAGCGAGCCGTCCGGGTCGAGGTGGGCGAGGAGGCGAACACCCAGCTGGGTGATGATCTTCGGGTTGTAGTCCCGTGCGTGCCCGACGATCTCGGCTTCGGCGGCGTCCCGGATATCCGCGGGAACGGCTGCCGGGATCTTCTTCAGTACGTCCAGGACCGCCTGTACGTGTCCGGGGCCGATGGCGCCCTGGGCCATCGCCTCCGCGAGATGTGGTCGCGGTGGCGGCAGTGTCTCGCCCTGCAATGACGTCATCGTCGACACGGCCGACATCTGCTCCATGCGCCGTCGTATATCGGTGATGCGTAACTGGTCGTCCATGAACTGCCGTAACGACGCGGCACCGACCGATCGGTATGCGGCACGGTCGGATACGTCCATCACCCGCCGGTGCCCGATCGACGCCATACGCCGGGCGGCCCGCTCGTGTTCGGTGGCGATCCGGGCCACGCCGACATCGGAGGTCGGCGTCGTGTCGAGTGCGTCGATCTGGTCGAGGAGCACGTGCAACTGCGCATACAGCTCACCGGCATGGTCTGGGTCGAACGAGACGCCTGTCAATGAACTCACCCCCGACCTAGTATCGAACGTATGTTCGATACTAGGTCGGGCCGGAGGGAATTGCAAGGCGAGTACTGGATCTCTCAGATCCGGGTGACCGACAGATCGCCGTCGTGGTACTGGGAACGCAGGCGCTTCTTGTCGAACTTGCCGACGCTGGTCTTCGGGACCTCGTTGACCATCGTCCAATTCTCCGGCAGCTGCCACTTGGCGACCTTGTCGGACAGGAACTCCCGGAGATCTTCGACGCCTGCGGTGGACCCTTCGCGAAGGACGACCGCAACCAGGGGGCGCTCATCCCACTTGGCGTCGGGCACGCCGATGACCGCCGCCTCGAGTACGTCGGGGTGCGCCATGACGGCGTTCTCCAGGTCGACCGACGAAATCCATTCGCCGCCCGACTTGATGATGTCCTTGGTGCGGTCGGTGAGTGTGAGATAGCCGTTGGGCGTGATGGATCCGACGTCGCCGGTGCGCAACCAGCCGTCGTGGAACTTGTCGGCGGCGTCGATGCCGTAGTACGCGCCGGTGATCCACGGGCCACGGATCTCCAACTCGCCGATACTCTTGCCGTCCTTGGGCACCTCGTCGCCGAGGTCGTCGACCAGCCGTGTCTGCACCGATGCCGGGAACCGTCCCTGCGTGTAGTGGTAGCGCCAGCGTTCCTCGCCCTCGGTGCCCGCCGGCGGGCGCGCCACCGCGCCCAGTGGGGACGTCTCGGTCATGCCCCAGCCCTGCAGGATCTGGATGCCGTGATCGTCGGCGAAGGTGTGCATGAGTGACGGCGGCACCGCGGATCCGCCGATCAGCACCTCCTTCATCGATGAGATGTCCTGGGGATGCTGTTCCAGATACTGATGCAGCCCTTGCCAGATGGTCGGTACCGCGGCGGAGAAGGTCGGGCGTTCGGCGGCGATGAGCGCGGCCAGCGGCTCGGGTTGGAGGAAGCGATCGGGCATGATCAGGGAAGCGCCGATCATGAACGCCGCATACGGCAGCCCCCACGACATGGCGTGGAACTGGGGCACGATCGCCAATGCGCGGTCACCCTGTTTGAGTGCGGGCCCCTCGGTCATGCACACCTGCATCGAGTGCAGGTAGATCGAACGATGGGAGTAGGCAACGCCTTTCGGGTCACCGGTGGTGCCGGAGGTGTAACACATCGCGGCTGCCGACCGTTCGTCGGTCGCCGGCCAGTCGAATTCGGTGGATTGCCCGGCGATCAGCGTCTCGTACGCGTGCACCTGAACTCCGTCGGGGGCCTGCACCCCGTCTGTCGAGTCTCCGGTGACGATGATGTGCTCGACGGTGGTCAGTGCTCCCAATTGCGGATTGAGCAGGGGGAGCAGGGTCGGGTCCACGATGATGATCCGGTCCTCGGCGTGATTGGCGACGTGGATCAGCTGTTCGGGGAACAGTCGGATGTTGAGGGTGTGCAGCACCGCACCCATCGACGGCACCGCCAGGTACGCCTCGAGGTGTTCGGCGTTGTTCCACATGAAGGTCGCGACCCGTTCGTCACCGGTGATACCGAGGCCGCGGAGTGCATGAGCGAGTGCCGCGCAGCGCTGCCCGACTTCGGCAAACGTGCGGCGGCGGGACGCGGTACCAGTCCAGGTGACGACCTCGGCGTCGGCATGGACCGTGCTGCCGTGGCGCAGCAACTGGGCGATGGACAATGGTGCGTCCTGCATGGTGCTCAGCATCGAGAAACTCCTCAGTCATGTCCGCCCAGCCTCTGGACGGCCGTCGCTCAGACCGATCGTTGCATCCATGGCCGCGCCGCGGGGCGGGTTTGCGAATCGGACATGGCGCAGGGGCCGGGAGCCTGTGGACAACCCGGGACGGGCACCCGCGGACTGTCAGGGCACCTTCCTATGGTGGGCGGCACAAGGTCATCGACGATGGCCGACGGCACGGGGAGACGAGATGGCAGCAGACGATCCAGCACGTGGTGCGACGGGCGACGGCGGTGGTGCACAGAGCAGTTCGGAGGCCTGGACGAGTTTCACCGACGCCCTGACGATCCGCATCGCGGCGCTTCACCGTGGCGAGGCGGTGGAGATCGCCCGGCCCGGCGGCGTCGGTTTCCCGGCACTGACCATCACGGTGACCGGCTCGGGCCGGGTGCGGGCAACCGTCGAGAGCGCCGCGCTCACCGCGTACTGGCCGCCCGAGCAGGGGCCGGTCGCCCGGGCCGAGCGGGCCGCACTCGGGCGCCTCGGCTGGCGGCGCCTGCGCTCCGGCGTCTACATCCGGGAATCGGGTAAGCGCGGCGTTCACGAACTCGCCGCCGCCGCGACGCGGGCCCTGCGCGAGGTATGGGGGATCGGCCATCCCGCGGTCCTGGACACCGACCACTCCCGCCCCGGCGATCAGCTGGAGGGAGTTGTCGCGCTCGGCGGAATCGCCTCTCCCGGTATCGTTCCCGATGACGCCGGGCATCTCCTGGAGTTGGTGCGCCAGACGTTTGCGGCCGTCACCGCCGAGAAGGTCGAGATCGAGAACGGGGTGATCTCCTTCTGGACGGCGGACGGTTTGTACACCAAGTGTCTGGTGTCGCCGGATGCGATGCGGCTGGAGTTCTGCACCGTTGTCGGGCACGGTATTCCCGACATGGACCTACTCGGTGCGGTGGTCGCCGAGCATTCGTCGCGTTGGCCGGATGTGTCGATCGTCGTCACCAAGAACCATGTCTTCGCGGTGCGTGCACTGGAATGTTCCACGTACCATCCGGCGAACCTGATGGCTGCGATCCGCGCGTGGAACCTGTTCTGCGGCGCGGGTGCTGTCGACATCGTCGAACAATTGCATCCCGATCTCGAAGGACAGTACGACTCACCCGACGGTGCGATACCCGACGGACTCGCCGTTCTGGCCGATGAGTTCGCCGCCCGCCCGGGTGTGTTGACCCCGGAGGAACTCATGCGCCGTACCCACGCCAACGCTCCGTTGCTGCGTCGCTACGCACGGATCTGTCATCACCAGATCGCGCTGGGCACAACGGTTGCCGACCCGCACCGGACTGGTGTGCTGGAACGGCTCATTCCGGTGCTGCTGGCGGCGATGAACCTGGCCGCCGAGTACAACATGTCCTGGGAGATGCGGAGGGGAGCATGAGGCAGTGGCCGATGGCGGGTGCCACCACGCCCCGCTCAGCCGGCGGGGTCGGTTTCCGGGTCGGCTGGGGTGTCGGGGGCTGGGGTGTCGGCAACTGGGGCGTCGGTGGGCGCGGCCCCTGAGCTCACCGCGGCGAGCAGTCCGCGGACAGCCATCGCCCGCCGGTGCGAGTGGCCGTCGAGTCCGTCGAGGGCACATTCGGGATCGGCGGGCGGGCCGAGATGAGTGCAACCGCGCGGGCAGTTCTCGATCGCGTCGCGTAGATCGCCGAAGGCGTGGACGATGTCGTCGGCACTGACATGGGCGAGGCCGAAGGAGCGGATGCCCGGGGTGTCCACCACCCAGGTGCGCGGCCGGGAATCGCCCGGCAGCGGCAGCGCGACCGACTGGGTGGAGGTGTGACGTCCCTTGCCGACACCCGATACCACACCGGTCGCCCGATCCGCTTCGGGCACAAGGCGATTGACCAGCGTCGACTTCCCGACCCCGGAGTGGCCGATCAATGCGGTGAGGTGCCCGTCCAGGATTCTCAATACCGCGTCGAGGGGATCGTCGCGCCCGGCGGCGACGATCGGCAGATCGAGATCGGCGAAAGCGGCGGCGAACTCGGTGGCGTCGGCGAGATCGGACTTCGTCAGGCACAAAATCGGCGACAATCCGCCGACATAAGCAGCCGCGAGGGCTCGCTCGACGAAGCCGGTGCGTGGGGGCGGATCGGCCATCGCGGTCACGATCAGCAATTGGTCGGCGTTGGCGACGACGATCCGCTCATACGGGTCGGTGTCATCGGCGGTGCGCCGCAGCACGGTGGTCCGCTCGGCGACCCGGACGATACGGGCGAGGGTGTCCGGCCGCCCGGACAGATCGCCGACGACGGAGACCTTGTCCCCCACCACGATCGGCGTGCGGCCCAGTTCGCGGGCACGCATCGCGACCACCCGGCGTTCGGGGTCGCCGTCGAGCACGCAGCCCCATCGGCCGCGGTCCACCGACACGACCATGGCGTCGGCAGCGTCGTCATGGGTCGGCCGCTGCTTGGTCCGTGGACGGCTGCCCTTACCCGGACGAACCCGCACATCGGATTCGTCATAGCTCTGGGGCCGCCGGCTCAACGGCGCCGTCGCGGGTGTCGGGTGCCGCTCACGAACGGCCCAGCATCCTGGCCCACATCCCGGGGAAATCGGGCAGGGTCTTGGCGGTCGTCTCGATGTCGTCGACGGTGACATCGCCGACGACCAGTCCGATGATCGCGCCTGCGGTCGCCATCCGGTGGTCGGCGTAGGACTCCCAGTGACCGCCGTGCAGCGCGCCGCCGGTGATGCGCAGGCCGTCCTCGGTTTCGGTGCAGTCACCGCCCAGCCGGGTGATCTCGGTGGTCAGCGCGGCCAGCCGATCGGTCTCGTGTCCCCGCAGGTGCGCGATCCCGCTGAGTTCGGAGGTGCCCTCGGCCAGCGCGCACAACGCGGCGATGGTCGGGGTCAGTTCGCCGATGTCACGCAGGTCCAGCGACACCGCCGACAAGGTGCGCGGCCCGCGCACCGACAGCGTGCCGTCGAGCAGTTCGACCGTTGCGCCCATCGCAGCCAGGACATCGGCGATCTGCACACCGGGTTGAGTGGTGACGGCAGGCCAGTAGGGGACCCGGATCTCACCGCCGGTGACGGCGGCCGCGGCCAGGAAAGCAGCCGCATTGGACAGGTCGGGTTCGACGGTCCAGTCCACCGCCCGGATCGGGCCGGGACCGACGCGCCAGGTATTCGGTTCGGACGTGTCCACGGTGACGCCGGCCGTCGCCAGCATCTCCACGGTCATGTCGACGTGCGGGGTGCTCGGCACCGGCGGGCCGACGTGGCGGATCGTCAGGCCGTCGTCGAAACGTGCGCCCGAGAGTAGTAGTCCGGACACGAATTGCGACGATCCGGATGCGTCGATCGTGACCTCGCCGCCTCGGACCGAGCCGACGGCGTCCACGGTGAACGGCAATGCGTCACCACTGACGCCGACACCGAGTTCGCGCAGTGCATCGAGGATCGTGGTCTGCGGCCGGAGGCGAGCTTGCGCGTCGCCGTCGAAGGTGACCGGACCGTTCGCCAGTGCGGCCAGCGGCGGCAGGAAGCGCATCACCGTGCCGGCCAGTCCACAGTCGATGGCCGTGCCGTGCAGGGGAGCCGGTTCGATCGAGACGGTGGTGTCCTGCGCCGGATCCACGCGGACCCCCACGCCGAGTGCGCCGAGTGCGTCCAGCATCAGGTTGGTGTCGCGACTGCGCAGCGTGCCGCGCACGGTCGACGGACCGTCCGCCAGCGCGGCCAGGACCAGGGCGCGGTTGGTGATCGACTTGGAACCGGGCAATTCCACCGTCGCGTCGACGGGGCCCTCGGCGACCGGGGCACTCCAGGTGCTCATGGGCACCAGTCTTTCATGGCCGGTGGGGAGCGCCGACGAGGCGCTCACCGATTGTCGAGACGCAGCGGATGGTCGCCGGGGACCTCGACGACGATGAGCAGCCGCCCGTCCGGGTCCGTCACATGCATCTCGATCAGGCCCCACGGCTCGGTCATCGGCTCGCGGGCGATCCGCACCCCGGCCGAGCGCAGCTCCCGCTCGGTGGCGTGGGCGTCGCGGACCTGCAGCCAGATGACCGCCGACGGTGCGCCGTCGACCTCGGCATCCATATGGCCCGGGACTTCGATCAGCCCGTTGCCCGCGTGAAAGACGATGCCACCCGGATATTCGCGGGCCACCGCGAGTCGCAGCTGATGGCGATAGAAGTTCTGAAGGCGTTCGGGGTCGGCGGAGCGCAACAGGACCCGACTGGTGAGGACCTCCACGATGATCTACTGGCCCTCGGTCGTCCCGCTGCTGCCGCCGAGGGCATGTCCCCGGTTGAGATCGTTGCCGTGTCCGGCCGCCTCGTAGACGGCCTTCTCCCGGATGATCCGGTCGGTCTCGCCGATGGGCTGGCTGTCCTCGAAGGCGAAGGCTGGCGTATGCGGCTCGTCGTGCGGGACGTCGGGATCGTCGGTGGATTCGGCGGGGATGTACTCCGGGCTGGGCGACATACCTCCACGATAAGCCGATCGACGCCAGATTTCGGGTGATGATGGAGCCATGGCGCCGACCGGTCGGAGGAGTGCGGGCATCTTGCTCTACCGTCGGCGCGCACCGGATACCGTCGAAGTGCTCGTCGCTCATCCCGGTGGCCCGCTGTGGGCGGCCAAGGATGACGGGGTCTGGTCCGTTCCGAAGGGACTCGTGGAGGCCGGGGAATCGGAGTGGACGACCGCGCTCCGCGAGTTCGCCGAGGAGACCGGCACGCACATCGCCGACCCCGGTCTCGACCCCCTCCATCTCGATCTCGTCCATCTCGATCTCGGTGAGGTGCGGCTCAAGAGCGGCAAGCGGGTGCACGGTTTCGGTGTGGAAGGTGACCTCGACGCCGAGGCTGTCCACTCCAACACCTTCGAGATGATGTGGCCGCCGCGCTCGGGTCGGATGCAGTCCTTTCCGGAGATCGACCGCGTGCAGTGGTGCGATCCGGACACGGCCCGCCGCAAACTCAACCCGGCACAGACCCCCTTTGTGGACCGCCTGCTCGACGCGCTGGCCGGTCAGTCGAGCAGGTAAGTCGCGATCATCGACTTCCACAGGTCGAGCATCGGGTCCGTGGTGGGATCGCGTCGGTCGATGAGATAGGTCGACGCCGTCCCGCGCATGCTGGTCAGCAGAATCGGGTACAGCTCGGGGTAGCGCGGTCGCCAGGTCAGTTCCGGGCCGAGGAAGCCGGCGACGGCCCGCCGTACGGTCTGACCGATCTCCCGTTCGGTGGGCAGCAGGGCCGCCTGCAACCGTGGATTGGTGCGGGCCGCGATCCAGAGTTCCATCGACGCGACGAAATACGGTTGGTGGAAGGTTGACCAGCCGATGTCGGTGGCCATCGAGATCCGCTCGACCGGGTCGTCGGGCCATCGCACCTGCGCGGGCAACTCCTCGATCCGGGTGCGGGCGAGGTGCCCGACCGCGGCCATCAGCAGGGCGTCGCGATTGGGGAAATGATGCAGCATCCGCCCGCGGCTGACCCCAGCCTCGGTCTGGATGGCCACGGTGCTCGCACCCGCATAGCCGCGTTCCACGAGGACACGGATGGCGGCGTCGAGCACGGTGGTCCGGGTCACGTCGCTGCGCTGCTGGCGAGCAGTGCGGATGGTGGCGTTCCCGGCGGGCACGGTACTCACCGGGGGAATGGTAAGCGGTGCGGTCCGGAATGCGTCATGTGTCCTCGCAGAAGCCTGTTCCTTTCCCGCAGAAGCCTGTTCCTTTCGCAGAAGCACTGTCCCGCATTGGTCCGGCACTCGTGCTGGCGCTCAGAAGTCGAGGAAGTGGGGTAGCCCTGCCCGGTAGCGGTCGCGGTCGTTGGCCTTGAAGGGTTCGAGCATCGGCAACTCCCACAATGGATAGACCGGAGCAGGCTGCGCCGACGACCCGGATGCGGCGATGATCGCGTTGGCCACGCGACGCCCGGATTCGTTGGCGCCCTCCATGGTTGCCAGGTCGATGTTGGTGCGGACGTGGTCACCGCCGATGAAGAAGTTGGTTAGCGCGGTGTCGGCGGTCGGTCGATGCCGATGACTGCCCGCGGTGTTGACCATCAACGGGGTGGCGTTGGCGATCGTCGGCGACCAGGTGATGCCGGGATCGAGTGACCAGGTGACGATGTCCTCGCGGCGCAGCAACCGCCGGCCGCCGGAGTTCATCGCGCGGCTCATCTGCGCCCAGACCTCGCGCGCGACTTCCTGTTTCGAACACTGCTTGGCAGTTTTGCCGTAGAGGATGCCCGGCTTCTCCCAGTCGGAGATGTCGATGGACAGCACGTCGTGCACCTTCCCGTCGCCGTAGGTGCGGGCGAAATTCCCGCCCCACGCGCCTGCCTGATAGAGGCCGGTCAGTGCCCACGGTGTACCGAGTGCGGCGATATGGCCCGGTGGCAGATCGGTTTTGCGGTTGAGGAAGTACTGGATTCCGACCATCCAGTCGTCCTGCAGGCGGCGGATTCCACCGAGGGACGGGTCGGCGCGCAACAGATCCGGGGAGAGGAGCGGGCGCAGCCGGTCGAGGGGCATCGCCGCGACATACCAGTCCGCGGACACCGACTGACCCGATGCGAGTGTCGCGCCGGTGATCTGACGGCCGGACACCTGGAAGCTGGACACTCCTTCGCCCATCACGAACCGCACGCCGCGCGCGCGCAGATAGGCCACCCACGGATCGATCCAGGCGTGGTTGGTCGGCGCGTTGAGAATCCGATCGACGCCGCCGGTGACCAGGCCCGCGTCGTAGTGTCCGATCAGGCCGGTGGCCGAGGTCGCCAGCGCGAGTCCGATCTGCCCGATGGTGCGCGCGGAGGCGGTGTGGGATTTCGCGGCGACCAGCGCGCGGGTGAGGGCGCCGGCCAGATAGCGTTGATACGCCGGGGATTTGCCCTTCGCCTTCACGAACTGCATCCAGGACTGGTTCTCCCATTGGCCCAGCCTTCGTTCGGTACAGCTGGTCGCGATGATGAGCTCGCGGTTGACGAAGTAGGCCAACTCCCACGGCGGTACATCGACGACGAACTTCAGCCCGGTCATCAATGCGTTGCGGAGGTTGTCCAGGGTGACGATGGCGCCGGCATGTTCGACGAATCCCATGATCGACGCGGGTGCGACAGTAGGTGCGTAGCCTGCGTCGTCGAAGGCGACCACCGCAGTCTCCACGTTGACGAGGTGGCGGTCCTTGACATTTCCCCCGCCGGACAACGGAATTCGTTGCATCGATTCGGTGACGTGCTGGTAGCAGCCGGGAAAGAAGCGGAAGCCGTGTTCGCCGGGTAGCGCCTTGCGGCCGCCCCGAGCGGTACCGGGGACGTCGTGGCTGCGCGCCTTCCCGCCGAGGTAGGCGGGTTCGTAGACGGTCACCTCGAAGCCGCGTTCGACCAGTTCGTGGGCGGTCGCCAGGCCGGCCATGCCGCCGCCGAAGACCGCGACGTCCCGTCGGCGGCGTGGCGGTGGGGGAACTGCCCGCGCACTCGGCACCCCGACACCGGGCAGGGCGACGGCGGAGCCGGCGAGGACGGCGGCGGCCGCTGCTCCGGTCAGCACCGATCGTCGAGCCACCCCGTCGCCGGTACTCGGACGGCCGCTCTCGCGCCCTGCCCCGTCTTGATCTGCCCCGTCTTGATCTGCCCCGTCTTGATCTGCCCCGTCGTGATCTGCCCCGTCTTGATCTGCCCCGTCGTGATCTGCCCGGCTGCGAATGCTGGTGGTGTGACGGCCGTGCTCGGTCATAGTGTCCCCCTCGACTCATCCCAAACCGGTCAGGTCTGACTCTTATGACTGTGATGTGTACCACGTCACAATGGGCCAGGTAGACGAATTCGGCCAAACGTCCCACATGGCCGTCCCACTCGGACATCCCGGCGGGAGGTGTCAGTCGGCCGGTGTCCCAGCGTGGTTCGGGTAGACGGGGTGGTCCGGGTCGACGAGGAACTCGCCGATCCAGGTCGGGCTGACGGAGCGGATGAGGGCGGTCGCGTCGTCGGGGTCGATGTCCACGGCGGCGTAGCCCTGCGCGCCTGCGGCGGTGGCAACGGTCAGGGTGGTCACGCCCGCGCGGCGCTGGAACCAGGAGGTGCGTGAGGTCCAGCCGATGATCCCGTCGCGCCCGACGACCTGGCGATGTCGGGCGACGCGCGGCGGCGCGATCACCACCGACCGGGCGGTGAGCAATCCGCCGAGGTTGCGGTATCGGGGTATGCCGACGAGGCAGAGTGCCACCGCGAGGACCGCGGCTGGCGGCAGCAACCAGGCGGACGCTCCGGCGATCACCGCGACGATCGCCACCGCGACGATCGCGATACCGGGCCAGGCCGCCCTGGTCAGTCTGCGCCGCAATGCCGCCCGCGGATGACGGGCCAGCGGCGCGGTCAGCTCGGCGCCCTCGCCGGCGACGGTGTTGCCCACCCGCAGCGCCTCGGCGCGCGGCGCGGGTGGCAGCAGCATCGGATGTTTGTGCGATCCGGTGGCGATGGCGTGCAGCCGGGCGCCGCGCACCGGCCGCATGAGCAGCGGCTCGTGCAGGTGCACGCCGCGAATACGCGCCTCGTCGAAGCTGACCGCGTTGGTGGTCAGCAATCCGCGTTCGGTGCGCAGCGTGCCGTCGCCGTGGCGGCTGAGGGTGAAACCCCAATAGCTGAACACATATCCGGCCACCGACAGGGTGGTGCCGATGGCCAGGACGACGAGTAGCGCGATCGCGGCCACCAGTCCGACGGGAACCTCGCGCGCCGAGTCGGCGACTTGTTCGGCGCCGCCCACGCCACGGTCGAACACTCCTGCCTCGTTGGCACTCTGGGTGGCGAGCCCGATCGCGGCGGCGGCGGTCGCGAAGCCGGCCGCCGAGAAGGGTGCGAAACGCAACCAGGAGGTGTCGAAGCGCGAGATGAGTACCGGCGGTGGCGGTGTGGGCCGATACTCCGACGGGGTGCCCGGGTATGAGGGGCGCGGGCCTGCCGCCGCGCCGGCGGCCATCAGCTCACCGTGCAGTACCCGGGCCTCGGCGGTGGGGACGGCGGCGAGTTCGACCGTCGACCCCTTGTCGCCGCCGGTGCCGATCGTGACCTTCTGCAGCCGCAGGATCCGGTGCACTGGGGAGGCGGTCAGGTCGACGCCGCGAATGCGGTCGCGCCGGGCCGTCGCGACCTTCCGGGTGAGCAGGCCGCTGCGGACCCGCACATGCTCGTCGGTGACCTGGTAGCGGGTGGTCAGCCAGGGCACCACCGTGACCATCGGCACGATGACGACGGTGGCGACGAGGCTGAACAACGGTGCACCCTGACCGGCGAAGACCAGCGCGATCAGCACCGGGACGAGCTGGGGGAGTTGCTCGACCGGTTTTACCGCCATCATCCACGGCGACAGCCGCCGCCACTCGTCAGGTCGCATCGCCGGTATGTGCCTGGGTGCGCGCGGTGAGGTCGGCGGCGGCGCGCCGGGCCACCTCGGCGTCGAGTCCGACGATCCGGACGGTGCCCGCCGAGGATGCGGTCGTGACGGTCAGCGTGGCGAGTCCGAGTAGCTGATCGAGCGGTACGGCCTCGGTGTCGACGATCTGGATACGCGCGATCGGGATGATCACCCGGTGCCGGGTGAACCATCCCGATTGTGTGTACACGGCCTCCTCGCCGACCTCCCACCGGTGAAAACGGTAGCGCCACTGCGGGACCACACCCGCGCCGAGGGCGCAGGCCGCCGCGGCGAGCAGCGCGACGGCGACCATCGGCCAGCGGAGGTCCGCGAGGACAGCGGCGATCACGATCGCGGCGACGACGATCGGGATCCCGACCACCAGGGGAGGGATGCGCCACAGTGTCCGCGCGCGCGAGTCGACCAGATGCGCGGGTTCGCGCAGCGTCATCACCATGGTGTCCTCTCCCTTGCCAGGACTCTCAGAGCCAATCGGGGTTCAGGTCGAGGGTGGTGCGGTCGCGCGCCGACACCAGATCCAGCATCGGTCCGACCTTCGGCAGCTCGTAGCGATAGAAATACTGTGTCGCAGCACGTTTGCCGTCGTAGAAGTTGCCGGTGTGCTCCCCGACCGCCAGCAGCTGGGCCAGCCACAACCAGGCCACCACCACATGTCCGGTGGCCTCCAGGTAGGCGGTGGCATTGGCCAGTGCCGTCGTGGGATCGCCGTCGGACCAGGCCGCGGTGGTCGTCTCGATGAGCCGGTCCAGGATCGCCTGCAGACTCGCGGCGTAGTCCGCCGCCGCGCCGCCGGCCTGGCCACCTGCGACGACGGTGGCCGTGATCGTCTCGGCGAGCAGTCGTAGTCCGGCACCGTCGTTCATGATCATCTTGCGGCCCAACAGGTCCAGACCGTGGATGCCGTGGGTGCCCTCGTGGATCGGATTGAGCCGGTTGTCGCGGTAGAGCTGCTCGACGTCGAACTCGCGGGTGTATCCGTAGCCGCCGTGCACCTGAATGGCGAGGTCGTTGGCGGCCAGACACCATTGCGACGGCCAGCTCTTGGCGATCGGGGTCAGCACATCGAGGAGCAGTGCGGCCCGGTCGTGATCGGGTCCGGTGGTGGTGTCGGCCTCGTCGACCAGCCGCGAACAGTACAGCCCGAGGGCCAGCCCGCCTTCGGCATAGGCCTTCTGCGCCAGCAGCATTCGCCGGACGTCCGGGTGGTCGATGATCGGGATCGGCTTCGCGGACGGGTCTTTGGTCGTGACCGGGCGTCCCTGAGTGCGCACCCTGGCATATTCCAGCGACGCCTGATAGCCGGCATAGCCCAGCGCGGTGGCCAGCATCCCGACACCGATGCGGGCCTCGTTCATCATGTGGAACATGTAGGAAAGGCCGCGGTGCTCCTCGCCGACGAGGTAGCCGACCGCACCGGATTCGGTTGCCGGGGAATGGGTGCCGTCGCCGAAGTTGAGCAGGGTGTTGGTCGTGGCACGCTGCCCCATCTTGTGATTGAGGCCGACGAGCGCGACGTCGTTGCGGGTGCCGTCGGGCAGGAACTTCGGCACGATGAACAGCGAGATGCCACGCACGCCGGGTCCACCGCCGGGGGCCTTGGCCAGCACCAGATGGACGATGTTCTCCGCGAGATCGTGTTCGCCCGCCGAGATCCACATCTTGGTGCCGGTGACCCGATAGGTGCCGTCACCGGCGGGGACGGCCTTGGTGGTGATGTCGGCCAGCGACGACCCGGCCTGCGGTTCCGATAGGCACATGGTGCCGAAGCAGCGGCCTTCCACGAGTGGCCGAACCCAGGTGTCGATCTGCTCGGGACTGCCGTAGGCGGCGAGCAGATTCGCGTTGCCGATGGTGAGGAAGGAGTAGGACGACGCGCCCGCGTTGGCGGCCTGGAACCACACGTTGCTCGCCTGGGTGACCGTGGTCGGCAGTTGCATTCCGCCGAGTTCCTCGTCGAAGGAGGCGGCGAACAGCCCGGCCTTGCGGTATTCGTGTACCGCGGCGGCGGTTTCGGGTGGCAATGTCACCGAGCCGTCGGCATTCATCGACGGTTCCTGCTGGTCGCCGATCTTGTAGCCGGGAGCGTAGACCTTGGTGGCGATATCGGCGCTCAGCGACAGCACGGCGTCGAAGGTCTCGCGGGAGTGTTCGGCGAAACGTTCGCGCGAGGTCAACGCCTCGACGTCCAGCCACTCGTAGAGCAGAAAGTCGAGATCGCGTCGGGACATCGGGGTGGCCACGGTTCCTCCTGGTGGTCGGACTGGGTAAGGGTTCGGGATGACCGGGGTCAGACCACCGCGGTCGGATGATCGGGTGCGACGTCACCCCAGGTGAAGTCGCCGTGATCGCTGCCCAGTCCACCGGCGACGATGCCCGCGACCGCACAGCCGATGCGGGCCGACTCCAGGAGGGACCGGTCATGTCCGCGGGCGACCAGGAAACCGGCGGAGAAGGCATCCCCGCAGCCGCTGGTGTCGACGACGTCTACCGCGGTTGCCTGCGCGTGTTCGGCGTCGTCGGCGGTGACGACGTGGGCGCCGTCGCCACCGTCGGTGACGGCGACACAGCCGACACCGAGGTCGATGAGGCTGCGGCACGCGGAGATCAGATCGGGCTGCGCGGTCAGCCCGTACACCTGGGCGGCGTTGGGCAGCAGGTAGTCCAGATGCTCGAGGATCGGGCTCAGCCAGGCGAGGACGCCGGGATCGCCGTCGGCGAGCAGGTCGGCGGAGATGGTGGTCCCCGTTGCCCGGATGTCGTCGAGGAGCGGCGCGAGTTCGGGCGGATTCAGCAGTTCCGGGGCACCGAGGTGGACGTGGTCGGCGCCGGTGAACAACTCCAGTGGGGCGTCCGGCAGCGGGTAGGCGAGGTTCGCTCCGGGCATGTGCAGCGCAGGCCGGTCGCCGTTGGACCGGATCGGCAGCACACTCATCGAGGTGGCCGCCTCGACCCGCCGCAGATGGTCGGTGACCACGCCGAACCGATTCAGCGCCGTGGTCAGCACGGTGCCGGCGTCATCGTCGCCGATCGCGCCGACGGTGAACACCTCGGCTCCGAGTTTGGCCATCGTGATCGCCGTGCCACCGGCCGGTCCGGCCGCCGACATCCGCATCTGCCCGACGAGGGCCGCGCCCTGGCCGTCGGGGATCGTGTCCACGGGGTGGGCGAGCACGTCGAGGACATGCGCGCCGAAGGTCACCAGTCTCATAGGTCGCTCCCGGCTGGGGTTGTCGATTCGGGGCCGAACGGGGTGTAGTGGCGGGCGAGCGCAGTCTGCACGACCTCGGTGAGCGCAGTGGCGTCGAGGGTGGCGCCGCCCGGTGCGGCCAGGTGAATGCGGGCCAGCCAGTCGACGAGTTCGAGATGGGCGCAGGCGATGTCGAGGGTATCGCCGTAGGCCACCGACCCGTGATTGCGCATCAGGGCAGCGGTCCGGTCGCGGAGTGCGTCGCGGACCGCGTCACGCAGTTCGTCGCTGCCGAAGACGGCGTACGGGGCGACCCGGATTGCACCGCCGAGCATCGCCGCGGTGTAGTGGACCGCGGGGAGTTCGTCGGCCGTGTTGGCCACCGCGATCGACGCGACCGGGTGGGCGTGAGCGACTGCCCGGGCGGGGGTGGTGCGGTAGATGTCGAGGTGGATACGCAGTTCAGAGGTCGGACGATACGGGGTCGGCTCGGCGACGCGGCCGTCGAGATCGACGACGACCATCTGTTCGGCGGTCACCGTCTCCAGTGCGCAGCCCGACGGTGTCAGGATCACCAGATCGTCGGCGCGGACCGACAGATTGCCGCCGCTGCCGTGGGTCAGGCCACCGGCGGCGAGGCGGGCGGCCGCCTTGGCCAGCGCGGTCCGTTGCTCTGCAAAACGCACCTGGTCGACGCTACCTGGTTGAGCCGCGAGTCAGGCGAGAGCGCGGTAGACCGCGGACTCGTAGTCGGTGTAATGGGCGAAGGCGCCGGGATCACCGAAGGGGAATACCTGCGTCGCCCAGAATCCGCCGATCCCGTTGCGCCGGTCGATCCAGAAGTACAGGTTGGCCAGCCCCGCCCAGCCGAGCGAACCGGCGGGCCGTCCGGTGGGGGCGTCGGCCTCATTGATCATGAACGACAACCCCCACGACTTGGGGATGCCGGGAAACATCTCGATGTCATGGGAGACGGCGGGAATGACGCCGGGCAGCTTGGTGACGCGCAGATCGCCGATCTGGTTGGTGGCCGCGTTCGCGACGGTCTGCGGCGACAGGATCTGGATGCCCGAATCCGAAGTTCCGTCGCGCAGCCACATCCGGATGAATTTCAGATAGTCGCCGACCGTCGAGTACAAACCCTGTCCGCCCATGTCGATCTCGGGTTCGGCGGGTTGCGCCCAGCCGGGCAGTTCGACGAGCTCGCCGTCGCGGCGGGTGTGCATCATCGCGCGGCGCACACCCATGTCCCCGGTGAGGGTGAAACCGGTGTCGGACATACCGAGCGGGGCGAGCAGGCGTTCGGTCATGGTCGCCGACAGGCACTGTCCGGTGACCCCTTCGATGACCAGACCCACCCAGTCCAGGTTGGCGCCGTACTCCCAGCGGGTGCCGGGATCGAAGAGCAGCGGGGTCCGCAGCGCGGCCATCGTCGCGCGATCCACCGGCGGCACGCCGACCGCCTTCGCGTATCGACGATAGGTGGCGTTGAAGAATGCGTAGCCGAAACCTGCGGTATGCGTGAGCAATTGGCGGGTGGTCGGCGGGGACGCCGGCGGTCGGAGGCGGGGGGCGCCGTCGTCGTCGAAGCCGGTGATGACCTGTACATCGCCCAGGGTGGGGGCGTAGTCGCGGGCCGGGGCGTCGAGGTCGAGGTGTCCCTGTTCGGCGAGTTGCAGTGCGACGGTGGCGGTGAGCGCCTTCGTCGTGGAGAAGATCCCGAAGACGGCGTCGGTGCCGATGGGGGTATCGGCGCCGATCGCGTTGCGGCCCGCCGCGCCGAGATGGATGGTCGAGGCGGCGGTGGTGATGCCGGCGACGACGCCCGGTACCCGGTCGGTGCCGGTGACTGCGGCGTCCAACGCCGACTGGGCGGCCTCGGCGATTCGGTCGGGGTGAATGATCTTGGGGGACATCTGATTTCCTCTCGCCGGTCGGCGTTTGGGTGTCGGCGTTTGGGTGGTCGGCGTCTATCCGGTCGGCGTCAGCGGGTGCTCGCGACGAAGGTGCCCAGCCGGTCGATCGCCTCGGTGAGCTCGGCGGTCGATGCGGCATAGGACAGTCGCACATACCGGTCGGCGCCGTGGACGCCGAAATCCTTCCCGGGTGTCAGCGCGACATGTGCCTCCTGCAGCGCGCGGTCGCAGAATTCGGCCGACGTCAGGCCGGTCGAGGACACGTCGAGATAGACGT
Source organism: Gordonia heveisoli (assembly GCF_030315745.1). Lineage (GTDB taxonomy): Bacteria > Actinomycetota > Actinomycetes > Mycobacteriales > Mycobacteriaceae > Gordonia. The sequence goes on from NZ_JASXSH010000007.1 coordinate 109,750, forward strand.
AGAAGGCGCCGTCGGGGACCACCGGGACGTCGAGTCCGATACTCGCCAGGCCCTCGACGACGAGTTCGCGACGGTTGGCGAATTCGATCCGGCGCTGTTCGGTCACGGCGAGCGACTCCGGGGTGAAGCAACTCAATGCGGCCAGTTGTGCCGGTGTCGACGGGCAGACGTAGTAGTTCTGGGCGAGTCGTTCGAGGACGTCGACCAGGTCGGGTGGCACGATACACCAGCCGAGCCGCCACCCGGTGAGTCCGAAGTATTTCGAAAAGCTGTTGATGACAACGGCATTCGATGCTCCTGGACCGGGATCTGCGAGCACGCTGCGGGGTGGATGCCCGTCCGGGCCGGGATCGGACAGGCCGAGATAGATCTCGTCGACGATCGCCCAGCCGTCGCGTTCGGCGACGAGATCACACATGGCGACCAGGTCGTCGTAGGGCATCGAGGTGCCGGTCGGGTTGGAGGGGGTGGCCACGACGACGCCGCGGGTGGTTGCGGTCCAGTGGTCGGCGACCGCGCGCGGAGTCAGCTGGAACCGGGTGTCGGCGGTTGTGGGGACCAGGGTCACCTGCGCGCCGAAACTCTCCGCGAACTGGCGATTGCACGGATAGGAGGGGTCGCCGATGATCACGCCGTCACCGGGATCGACGAGCGCCGCACAGGCCAGCAGCAGGGCGGCCGACGCGCCTGAGGTCACCGCGATCCGGTCCGGTGTCACCTGCGCGCGGAAATGATGCTGATAGAAGTCGGCGATCGCAGCGCGCAGTTCCGGTAGACCCAGCGCACCGGTGTAGGCGAGCGGACGTCCGTCGGTGAGTTCGCGCGCGGCGTCGAGGAATGCGGGTGGTGCCCCGAAGTCGGGTTCGCCGATGTTCAGCGTGATCACGTGATGCCCCTGCCGCTGCAGCGCGGCAGCCTTCTTCGCGAACTCCATGGCGTAGAAGGGGGCGACGCGTTCGGCCCGTCGGGAGATCCTCATGAATCCATCTTCTCCCGTTGCGTCCTGCGCGGCCGGTGGCGGGGTGGATCGTGCCGAAAGTGGGGGACGGGTTGTTCATCCCCGGGTTTCAGGCGGGCCGGAACCAGGCTTCGGGTTCGGCGCGCAGGGCCTTGGCGATGCGCAGCCGTGAGGTGTCGGCGAGGTCGGCCGGAAGGGCATCCGGGCTGAACCAGCCGACGGCGGTGTTCTCGTCGTCGGCGACGATCGCCTGGCCGTCGAGATGCCGGGCGAGGAAGCAGACGTCGAGGTATTGAGTCTGGTCGCCGTTCGGGTAGACGATCGGTCCGGTGACGTCGACGCTGGTCAGGCGGATGATCTCGGCGTGGATACCGGTTTCCTCGGCGATCTCGCGCAGTGCGGCGGGTGCGGGTTCCTCGCCGGGTTCGAGGATGCCGGACACCACGGCCCACTGTCCGGTGTCGGCCCGACGGGTCAGCAGGATCTCGTCGTCGGCGTTGGTGACGACGGCGCTGACCCCGGACAGCCAGAGCGGTGCGTGGCCGATGTGGGCGCGCAGATCACGGATGAATTCGGGAATCGGCATGGGGTCATCCTGGCATCCACCGATCTCGCAGCACACCTGGTGGCCGGTGCCTCAGGGGGAACCCTGAACTTTGCCGGAGATCGGCTCTGGGCTGGTGAAATACGTCGCGATCGGGTTCACAGTGGAGTCATGACCACGACAACGAACACCTCCAACGGACTCGGTTTCTGGAAGATCCTCGGCATCATCGTGCTCGTCATCCTCGCGTTGACGATCATCGTGCCGCTGCTGAAGGGTCTGTTCTGGATCGCTCTCATCGCACTCGCCGCCTACGGCGCGTTCACCCTGTTGCGCTCGCGATCGGGATAGGCGCGCCGCGCGGGCTATTGATCTCAAGATGGTGTCTGATTGCCCAATCGGCGGTATCGATGCAGGTGGACGGACTACTTTCCGTCATGGTCGCGTCGCCCGGCGGGACTGATCCGATTCACCTGTGGAGTTGGCTATGAAGCGCATGATGCAAGCGGTGTCGGTTATCGGTGCGGTGGGAATCGCATTCGCGGTCGCGGGATGTTCCGACGATGACAACGATTCGAGCGGCGGTTCACCGGCCAGCGGTGATGCGTCGGTGAGCCTCGGTGGCGAACCGGTGCAGCTGACCGACAACAAGGTCGCCTGTGTGAGCAACGGCGGCAACGTCAACATCGCGGTCGGATCGCAGACCGGGCGCGCCGGGATCGGCGCGGTGGTCACCGAGGGTGACAACCCGGAGGTGGTGTCGGTCGGCATCGCCGCAACCAACGGCATCCTGTACGGCTATGCGAAGGCCGCGCCCGGCGCCAACGCATCGGCGACCAAGGACGGCAGCACCTACACGCTGACCGGACAGCTCACCGGGATTGATCCCGCCAACCCGACCCAACAGCTCACCAAACCCTTCGAGATGAAGGTGACCTGCCCCTGACCCTGCACGTGGGTGAGGGACCCGCAGTTCAGGGACCCGCAGTTCAGGGACCCGCAGTTCAGGGACGCCGTGACCCGCTGTAGTCGATCAGTTCACTCGGCGACTCGCCCGAGGACTCGGCGGCCACCGCGGCCAGATTCTCGCCGACGGAGACATGTGGGGACGCGGCGCCCGCCTGCGGCTCGCCGGTCGGGTCCGGTGCGACAGCCGGCCCGGTCGGCGCGGTCCTGTTCGGGCTGGTGAACACGGACGCGATCGCGCCGACGATGCAGCAGACGATGGCGAAGGTGAACGCCGCGGACAGTCCGTCGGCGAACGGATCGCTGATCAGGTGCGGGAAGAAGTCGAGTCCGGTCAGGGCATGTTGGTCGGCCGGCGGCACGCTTGACAGGTGATCGCCGAGCAACTCCTTGACCGGGTTGTAGCCGAGGAACGCGGCGAACAGCACGGCCACCGCCGGCAGTGATGCGACCTCCGCCGCCTGATCGGCCGGCACTCCGTGCGCGGTCAGTCCGGCGTTCATGGTGTCCGGCAGATGTGCGGACAGGCCGCTGATCATCAGGCTGAAGAACACGCCGATGGACAGCACCATCGCCGCGTTCTGGAAGGTCGTCATCATGCCCGAGCCGGAACCGCGGGCGTCGACGGGCAGGCTGTTGATCACCTCGGCGCGGTTGGGGGAGGAGAACAGGCCCATACCGATGCCGTTGAGCGCCAGGACCGCTGCGAAGGCGGGGTAGGAGAAGTCGACCGGCATCGCGATCAGCGCGGCAAAGGTGCCCGCGGTGATGAGCATGCCGATGGTGGTGAACCACTTGGTGCCCAGCCGGTCGGAGAGCGCCCCCGACACCGGTGCGACGAGGAGGAAGCCGATCGTCATCGGCACCATGTAGATGGCCGACCACAGCGGCGTCTGTTCGAAGTTGTACCCGTGCTGGGGCAGCCAGATGCCCTGCAGCCAGATGATCAGGATGAACTGCAGACCGCCGCGGCCGATCGAGGCCATCAGGTTGGCGACGTTGCCGAACGTGAAAGAGCGGTTGGCGAACAGGGACAGGTTGAACAGCGGGCTTTCGACGCGTGTCTCGATCATCACGAAGACGGCCAGGACCAGGGTGCCGCCGATGAGGCAGGTGAGCACCGACGGGCTCGTCCATCCCATCGCGTGGTCGCCGTATGGCTGGATGCCGTAGGTGATGCCGACGAGAACCGCGACCAGGCCGACGGCGAAGGTCGCGTTGCCCCACCAATCCATCTTGGCGCGCGTGCGGACACCGGTATCGCGCAGTTTGAGGTAGGCCCACACGGTGCCGACGATGCCGAAGGGGACCGAGACCAGGAAGATCAGATGCCAGTGGATGGGGGCGAGGATGCCGCCGACCAGCAGGCCGAGGAAGGATCCGGCGATGGCGGCGACGCCGTTGATCCCCAGTGCCAGTCCGCGTTGATGGGCGGGGAAGGCGTCGGCGAGGATCGCCGACGAGTTCGCCATCAGGAATGCACCGCCCACGCCCTGGACGACACGCCAGAAGATCAGCCAGATGGCGGCCGGTGAGCCGTCGAACCAGGTGATGGCCAGGAAGATCGACGAGATGGTGAAGATGAGGAAACCCAGGTTGTACATGCGGGCGCGGCCGAACATGTCGCCGAGTCGGCCGAAGCTCACCACCAGCACCGCGGTGACGACCAGGAAACCCATCATCATCCACAGCAGGTAGCTGGTGTTCTCCGGCAGCAGTGGGTTGAGGTGGATGCCGCGGAAGATGTCGGGCAGTGCGATGAGCACGATCGACGAGTTGATGGTGGCGATCAGCATGCCGAGTGTCGTATTGGACAGGGCGATCCACTTGTAGCTGTCGTCGTGGGTGGCAGCAGCCGTGGCGGTGGAGGCGGGTGTCGTTGTCATCTCGTCCTGGTTCGATTGATTCTGGCGCGTCCCGTACTGATTGCCTGCGGCGCTCAAGGAGCCGCTGCGGTCTTTTCCGGGGTTGCGGTCTTCTCCGCTGGCGCGTCCCCGGCCGGTATGTCGTAGATGCACGCCTCGTCCAGCCCGAAGGCGTCGGCGAGAAGGGCGAGCCCCTTGCCGACGGTGGTGCGATCGGCCTCGCTGAGCCGCTCGAGGGCGTCGGCGACCAGCGATGCCCGGGCCGACCGGGCGTTCCCGATCAGTTCGACGCCGACCTCGGTCGCCGAGAAGAGCCGGGCGCGGGCGTCGTCGGGGTCGACGGTCCGCTCGACCAGGCCTTGTTCCTCGAGTGAGGCGACGATGCGGGACATCGTCGGCGGGGTCACCGATTCGCGTTGGGCGAGTGCGGACAGCCGGATCGGTGAGTGTTTGACGATGGTCCACAGGGTCGCGGCTGCGCCGGCGGTCAGGCCGCCCTGACCGCCGCGGGTACGCAGCGCGCGGGTGATCTGCGCCAGCCGGTGGTAGACCAGCGCGGCGTCGGCGGTAGCTGTCGAACGCTCGGGAGGCATGTGCCCGATTATTAGTTGCTAGATACTAAGTAATCGAACGGTAATGTCACAGAGTGGGAATCGTGTCCGTCTCGGCGGTGTAACTCCGGTCCGGACCGGAGGTCGCCGCGTAGCGTTGGAATCGGTACACATCTCGTCCGAGTGGAGGAATCATGCTGTCACTGAGCATCATCGGCTGGATCATCATCGGCGGGCTCGCCGGCTGGATCGCCTCGAAGATCATGAAGACCGATGAGCAGCAGGGGATCATCCTCAACATCGTCGTCGGCGTGATCGGCGGCCTCATCGGTGGCTGGCTGCTCGCACTGTTCGGGGTTGACGTCGGTGGCGGTGGATGGATCTTCAGCTTCGTCACCTGCCTCGCGGGTGCCTGCCTGCTCATCTGGATCGTCGGGCTGGTCCGCGGTCGCAGCAAAGTGTGACTGGGCACCTCGACGGCATCGACGATTGACCGAAGGAGAACTGTTGTCACGGATAGCGATCATCGGTGGACACGGCAAGATCGCGTTGCGTGCGGCGCGGATCCTGACCGCCGCGGGAAACGAGGTCACCGGGATCATCCGTAATCCCGACCATGCCGCCGACGTCGCGGCCACCGGTGCGGTGCCGGTGATCGCCGACGTGGAGAACCTTGCCGTCGACGCGCTCGGTGAGGTTCTCGCCGGGCATGACGCGATCGTGTGGTCGGCCGGTGCGGGCGGCGGAAATCCGGTCCGCACCTATGCCGTCGATCGCGATGCGGCGATCCGGTCGATGGATGCGGCCGCGGCGGTCGGCGTCGACCGGTATGTGATGGTGTCCTACTTCGGTGCCGGACCCGACCATGGTGTGCCGGAAGGGGATTCCTTCTACGCCTATGCGGAGGCCAAGGCCGCCGCCGATACCTATCTCGCCGCCTCCTCGCTGTCGTGGACCATCCTGGGTCCGAGCAGGCTGATCGACGAGCCGGGTACCGGCCTGATCTCGGTGGGAGGCCGACGTAATCCGGCGAGCGAGGTCAGTCGCGACAACGTCGCCGCAGTCATCGCGTCCACCCTCGCCGATGCGTCCACCGTGCGCCGTGTCATCGAGTTCGACGACGGTTCCACCCCGATCGCGGATGCTGTCGCGACTGCGTGACATCGTCGGCGACCAGCATGTGCTGACCGACCCGGACCAGACCGCGGGTTATCTGACCGACTGGACCGGGAGGTTCACCGGAGTGGCGTCGGCGGTGGTCCGCCCGCGCACCACCGCCGAGGTGGCCGCGGTGATGTCCCTCTGCGCGGCCGAATGTGTCCCGGTCTGCGTGCAGGGCGGCAACACCGGCCTGGTCGGCGGCTCGATACCGCCATCGGGCCCCGACGTCGGTGCGGAACGAGGGGCCGCGGGTCCGTTGTTGCTGTCGACGACCCGGATGACCGACATCGGGGAGGTCGACACCATCGGACGGTGTGTCGGCGTCCAGGCGGGCGTCACGGTGGAGGCGGTCGATGCGGCCGCGGCCGCCGCCGGACTCGCCTTCGGTGTCGACCTGGCTGCGCGTGCGAGCGCGACCGCGGGTGGGGTGGTCGCCACCAACGCCGGTGGTATCCGGATGATCCGACACGGCAACACTCGCGCCCAGATACTCGGCATCGAGGCCGTGCTCGCCGACGGGCGCATCCTGCGCCGCTGGTCGTCGCTGGTCAAAGACAATGTCGGATACGACCTGCCGGGTCTGCTGGCCGGCAGCGAGGGCACCCTCGCCGTCATCACCGGCGTCTTGTTCCGGCTCGTGCCCGCATTGCGCGAGACGATCGTCGCGGTGGCCGGATTCGATTGGGTCTCCGACGCCATCGCACTGATCGGTACCGCGACCGACCGCGGTCTGACCGTCGAGGCGGCCGAGATCATGACCGAGGCCGGAGTGGACCTCGTGCACTCTCACGGACATCGACGGCCGCTGGCGACACCCGCGCCCTATCTCGTCCTGGTGGAGGTGTCCGGGACCGGCGACGTCGAGCAGGCGGTCGTGGACCTTCTCGCCGCGGCAGGCATCGCCGATGCGGTACTCGAACCCGGCCCGGCGCGGGCGCTGTGGTCGATCCGAGAGAGCCACACCGAGTCCATCGCGCGCTCGACTGCCACCCCGGTGGTCAAACTCGATGTGTCCGTACCGATCCGCGCGTTGCCGCAGGCCTTCGACGACCTGTCGGCACTCGCCGCCGACGACGCCCGTCCCTGTCGGCCGATCCTCTTCGGCCACGTCGGCGACGGCAACATCCACGTCAACCTGCTCGACGTCGCCGAGGACGACACACGGGCGTTGACCGAGAAGGTCTTTGCGATCGTCACCGCGCACGGCGGCAGCATCAGCGCCGAGCACGGCATCGGCCGCGCCAAGACGGACTGGACGCACCTGGGTCGCAGCGATGTCGACCTGGCGGTCATGCGGTCAGTGAAGGACACCTTCGACCCGAACGGGTTGCTGAATCCGGGAGTGATTTTCGGGTAGGGGGCCATCTGGCTCAATCGGGAAGAGTGGACGATGCTCCGCCTTTCAATCACCACGATTCGGACCCTGGGCGCAGGTCGTCAGCGGCGCTAACGTCTGGCACTCGTGTCCACGACAACTTTTGACCCGCCCGTCCTCGAGACATCCGCCGGCCCTACCGGCCCCGTCGTCGAGACCGACGACGAGCGGCGTAAGCGGCTGCGGACCGTCGTCGCGGCGAGTCTGCTGGGCACCACCATCGAGTGGTACGACTTCTTCCTCTACGCCACGGCCGCCAGCCTGGTGTTCAACAAGATCTTCTTCCCCGACCAGAGTTCCTTCGTGGGCACGCTGCTGTCGTTCGCGACCTTCGCCGTCGGATTCGTGGTGCGCCCGATCGGTGGCGTCGTCTTCGGGCACATCGGCGATCGGATCGGCCGCAAACGCACCCTCGCCCTGACGATGGTGCTGATGGGGGTGGCGACCGCCCTGATGGGTGTGCTGCCGACCGCGGCGACCGTCGGCATCCTCGCGCCGGTGCTGTTGCTACTGCTGCGCGTCCTGCAGGGTTTCGCGCTCGGTGGGGAATGGGCGGGTGCGGTGCTGCTGGCCGTCGAACACAGCCCGGCACGCAAACGCGGATTGTTCGGGTCCATCCCCCAGATCGGCCTGGCGCTCGGACTCGCCCTGGGCACTGCGGTTTTCGCGCTGCTGCAGGTCGTCTTCGACGAGCGGCAGTTCCTGCTCTACGGCTGGCGGATCGCGTTCCTCGTCAGCATCGTGCTCGTGGTCATCGGCTTCGCGGTCCGGCTCAAGGTCGACGAGACGCCTGCCTTCGCCGCGGTCGAGGAACTGTCCGAGCAGTCCGCGGCACCGCTGAAAGAGGTTGTGCTGCCCCCGAACACCCGCAACACGGTGTTGGGGCTGCTGGCCCGGTGGGGCGAGGGCTCGGCGTTCAACACCTGGGGTGTATTCGCCATCGCCTACGCGACCGGGACGCTGGGAATGTCGAAGGTGTCGGTCCTCGTCGCGGTGAGTATCGCCGCGGTGGTGATGGCACTGCTGCTGCCGGTGTCGGGTCTGCTCACCGACCGTTTCGGTGCGCAGCGGGTGTACCTGGTCGGCATGGCGGCCTACGGGATCTCCGTCTACCCGGTCTTCGCGCTGTTCGGCACCGAGGATCTGGTGTGGTTCACCGTCGGACTCATCCTCGTCTTCGGTGTGGTCCATGCACTGTTCTACGGCGCCCAGGGCACCTTCTTCGCGAGCCTCTACCCGACGAATGTCCGCTACACCGGGCTGTCGGTGGTGTATCAGTTCTCCGGCATCTACGCGTCGGGCCTGACCCCGCTCATCCTGACAGCACTCATCGGCGCGGGCGGTGACACCCCCTGGCTGGCCGCCGGGTATCTGGTGGCGACCGCGGCGATCAGCGTCGCTGCCTCCGCCGCCATCCGCAAACGCGACCTGCACTTCTAGCAAGACCGGGAATGGTTCCCGGCCGACGTCGGTTGCCATTCGACGATGACCGCACACGATCTGGACCTGGCCGGGCTCGGCGCCCCCGAACGTCCCGGTTTGCATCCCCTGCTCGCCGGGCGGTTCAGCACCGCCGACTTCGATCCCGTACACGAGGTCGGTGACGCCACCGTCGACGTCCTCCTCGACGCGGCCCGGCGTGCGCCGTCGGCGGGTAACTCTCAGCCGTGGTCGTTCATCGTCGGGCGGCGCGGTGATCCCGTGCACGCCAGACTGGTCGGGCACCTGAGCGCCGGGACCCGGGCCTGGGCGCCCGCGGCTGGGCTGCTCGTCGCGAATCTCGCGCAGATCCTCGTGGAGGACACCGACTTCGACTACTCCGAATTCGCCCACTACGACCTCGGTCAGGCCGTCGCGCATCTGACGGTGCAGGCACAGTCGCTGGGACTGTCCGTGCACCAGTTCCGCGGATTCGATCGCGCGGGCGCCGAAAGTGAGTTCGCCGTGCCGCCGCACTGGCAGATCACCAGCATGGCGGCGGTCGGACGATCGGCGGTGCCGGAGCGTCGCCCGACACCGCGGGCGGTGGCGGCGTCGACGACGCCGGTTCGCCGCACCGTCGACGAGATCACCTGGGCGCGCCACCCGCGCCTGAGCAGGCGTCCTCGCGCCCACCCGGCAGGACCCGGCAAACCCTGAGACGATAGCGGTGTGAACGGCGTCGACGGGCCGGACGACCGGCTGACCGAACTCGCACATCGCTGGGGCATCGCCCCCACCTACATCGGCTCGGACGAGCGTGAACATGTCGTCGCCGCGTCCACCATCGTCGCGGTACTCGCCGCGCTCGGCGTCACCGCGAATTCTGCGGAGGCGGTGGAAGCTGCGATCACCGACGCCGACCAACGGGAGTGGCGTGCCTTCCTGCCGGTCGTCACCGTGGTAACCGAAGGTGGCGGGAGTTTCAGCGTCCATGTGCCGCACGGGGATCCGGTCCAGGTCTACGTGGTGACCGAATCCGGTCAGATCCGCGCGGCCGAACAACTCGACATCTGGGTGGCGCCGAGGGAGATCGACGGCGAACTCGTCGGCCGCGCGACCTTCGCGGTGCCCGCCGACCTCGAACCCGGCTATCACCGTCTCAAAGCGCTCAATCCGCGCAGTGCGGCGGCGGCGAGCGCACCGCTCATCGTCACCCCGGCGCGGCTGGACACCACCGATGCACTTCTCGCGCGACGACGGTGGGGACTGGCGATCCAGCTCTACTCGATCCGCTCGGCGCGCTCCTGGGGCGTCGGCGACTTCGGCGACCTGGGTGAGATCGCGGAGATCGCCGGTGGTACGTACGGCGCCGACTTCGTGCAGGTCAATCCGCTGCATGCGGCGCAACCGGCGCCGCCGCTGGAGAATTCGCCGTACCTGCCGACCTCGCGTCGCTTCCTCAACCCGCTCTACATCCGGATGGGTGCCATCCCGGAGTTGGCCGGGTTGCGACGGAAACAGCGTGAGCGGATCGCCGCGATCGAACGTGGATTCCTACGCGAGAACACCTCGACGAAACGGATCAAACGCGACAAGTCCTTTCGCGCCAAGATGGACTGCCTCGAACTCGTCTTCGACGTTCCACTGACCGCCGAACGGGCCGCCGCATTCGAGGCCTATCGGCATCGAGAAGGTAAGGGGCTGCGTCGATTCGCGACCTGGTGTGCCCTCGCCGAACGCTATGGACCCGACGACCCGAAGTGGCGCAGACAGCTGCTCGACCAGGACTTTGTCAAGGCCAAACGGGTGAAGTACAAGCGTCGCATCGACTTTCACATGTGGTTGCAGTGGATCTGCGACGAACAGCTGGCCGCAGCGCAGCAGGCGGCGTTGGCGGCAGGCATGTCCATCGGGGTGATCGCCGACCTCGCCGTCGGGGTGGCACGCCACGGGGCCGACGCCTGGACCCTCGGTGACGTGCTGGCCGGTGGGGTCAGTGTGGGCGCGCCTCCCGACGCGTTCAATCAGCAGGGGCAGAACTGGAGCCAGCCGCCCTGGCATCCGCGCCGACTCGCCGATGTCGGGTACGAGCCTTATCGCGACATGCTGCGCACCGTCCTTCGGCATGCCGGTGGGCTGCGCGTCGACCACGTCCTCGGTCTGTTCCGGCTGTGGTGGATTCCCGACGGCGCGTCGGCCGCCGACGGTGCCTACGTGCACTACGACCACGATGCGCTGATCGGCATCCTGGCACTGGAAGCGCAGCGTGCGGGTGCGGTCGTCATCGGCGAGGATCTGGGCGTCTTCGAGCGGTCGGTGCAGGATGCGCTGCGGGAGCGGGGGATTCTGGGCACGTCGATCCTCTGGTTCGAACACGGACCGTTCGCACCGATCCCGCCCGAGGACTATCGGGCGCTGTGCCTGACCTCGGTCACCACTCACGACTTGCCGCCGACCGCGGGCTACCTGGCCGGTGACCACATCACGTTGCGCGCGGAGTTGGGCCTGCTGGAGTCCGACATCGAGACCGAGCGTGCGCGTGACACCCGCGACCGCGAGGCCATCCTGGAACTGGCCCGTGCGCGGGGACTACTCGGCACCGATGCGGCACCGGACGATCCGGCCACCGTCGACGCGCTGTACGCGCTCATCGCCCGCAGTCCGTCGGCGCTGCTGGGCGTCGCGCTGGTCGATGCGGTCGGGGAGCGGCGCACCCAGAATCAGCCCGGCACCGACGCCGACCAGTATCCCAACTGGTGTATCCCGCTGGCCGACGCGGACGGTGCGGCCGTGCTGGTGGAGGATCTGGCGAGTAACGCCCGCTTCGCGCACCTCGTCGAACTCCTTGCGCGCGAGGGGCTATAGGACACCGGGTGTCACCCCTCGTCGGCGCGCCGTGCCGCGATCACGGTGAGGATCAGGGCGATTGCGGCGAGGGCCGCGACCGCGATGTTGAACGCCACCCCGGCGGTGCGTAGCCCCCAATGACTCGCGGCGATGCCCTCACCGATGATCGGGATCGACAGGGCGACGTAGGCGACGACGAAATAGGTCGAGGTGACCTCGGCGCGGCGGTCACCGGGGGAGGCCGCGACGACCGCTGCCAGTCCCTTGGCGAAGGACATACCCTGCCCGACACCGCAGATGATGCCGCCGACGATGAGGATCGCGAGGGAGGCGGCCACCAGGCCGGCGATGATGACGCCGACGCCGACGACCAGGACCCCGCAGCCGATGATCAGCGCCGACTCGGTGGGCATACGCCGGGTCAGGATCTGGGTGAGGGCGGAGGTGCCGAACAGTAGGCCGACCACCAGACCGGCGACGGCATGGCTGTCGTTGCCGATGATGTGGGAGATGAACGACGGCGCCACACCGGTGAAGGTGCCCATCACCGCGAAACCCGCGAAGGCGGCGATGGCCGCACGCGCGAAGACGCCACGGACGGGGGCGGGGATCGACAGCCGCTGAACGCTCAACCGGGCGCCCGGTCGGCGGTCGACCGATTCGGTGAGCACCCAGACCCCGACGAAGGCGAGGGCCACGAGCGCGATGTCGAGGATGAAGGGGGTGCGCAGCGGCGCAGGCCCCCACTCGGCGAGCACCCCGGCGATGAGTGGGCCGAGGCCGAGGCCGCCGATATTGGCCGCGGTGGCGATGGCAGGTGCGCGCTGCTGCCAGGACGGCGGTGCCAGTTCGATGACGGCCGCGGTGGCCGCGCCGGTGTAGATACCCGCGGACAGGCCGGACACGATCCGCCCGACGAGCAACTGCCAGACCGGACCGGCGGTCAGGAAGATCACCGCGCTGATCGCCGACAGGATCGCGCCGGCGAGCAGGAGCGGCCGGCGCCCGATGACATCGGACCACCGACCGAAGCAGATGAGCGCGAAGATGACGCCTGCCGCATAGACACCGAAGATGACGGTCGTCGTCGTGACCCCGAAGTCGAGTTCGCCCGCATAGATCGCGTACAGCGGGGTGGGCAGCGTCGTGCCGAGCATGACGACGGCGAAGGCATAGACGACGGCGACGAAGGGCGCCATGGCGGATCGGGCTGGGGAAGTGTGACCGGTGTCGGGTCCGTCGGTGGTGATTGGCACGTTGTATGCCAAGTCTGTGGGCGGCGCCGCTATTCCTTTCCGGTTCCTTCCCGGTCGGGATGGGTGGGCTGGGGTCGGTGGTGGTTGGGCAGGTGGCGAGTACCGGTGGTGTCGGCTCAGGCCGCGCCCTCGGCGGATTCGGGGTAGCCGGCGAGCATCAGACCGGCGACGGCTGTGAGCGCCTGCGTCCATGCCTCGGACATCTCATCGGTCCAGGCGTCGGCACCGATCTCGGCCATGGTGGCGACCAGGACCTCGGCGACGATGCCGTACATCGGTTCGGTGACGCCCCAGTCGGCATGGCGCCGGCCGAGGGAACCCAGCGTCGAGGTGAGCCAGGCGGCGTCGTCGAGGTGGTCGAGGACCGAGATCACCGCGGTGCGCAGCATCGAGGCCTGCTGCCGGGTGTCGCGGCCGAACATCGGTGCGACCTCGGGGTGGAGTTCGAAGAGCTTGTCGTAGAAGCGAACGGTCAACCCGTCATCGGGGAGGTCGACGAGAGCGAGGCTGGTCTCCAAGAGTTCTTTGTCCATGCTCATCACTGTCCGCGTCGGGCATTACCTCCGTGCGACCTCGGGTTTCATATCGGGTAACCGCTATTTCACAGATTGCAGTCATGAAATGTGAGGTTGTGATGGGAATGCTTGAGTGTTGACTGTGACGGCGATTACTGTACAAGTCAGTAACGGATACTTTGAGTCGGGGAGGCACCGATGACCGAGTTGACACAAGACTCGTTGGCACAAGAGCCGTTGGCACAAGAATCGATGGCACAAGAATCGATGGCACAAGAATCGGCGCAAGTCCGCGACGACGAGCAGCCCGACCATCAGGTGCTGATCGTCGGTGCGGGATTCGGCGGGATGGGCGCCGGAATCGCGTTCAAGCGGCTGGGTATCGACGACATCGCCATCCTCGAACGCTGCGACGACCTCGGTGGCACCTGGCATGTCAACCACTACCCGGGCCTCGCCGTCGACATCGCGTCGGTGACGTACTCCTACTCCTTCGAGCCCAACCCGAACTGGTCGCGGCTGTTCGCGCCGGGGGCCGAACTCAAGCGTTATGCCGAACATGTCGCCGACAAATACGACCTCAAGCGGCATATGGAGTTCGACACCGCCGTCACCGCGGCGCACTGGGACGACGAGCAACGGTTGTGGCGGGTGACGACCGCCGGCGGTGAGACCCGGACCGCCCGCTATCTGGTCACCGCGACCGGCTTTCTCTCCCAGCCGCACACCCCTGACTTCCCCGGGATCGACACCTTCGCTGGGCGGATTCTGCACACCACCGCATGGGAGGACGGCTACGACTTCGCCGGACGACGCGTCGCGGTGATCGGTACCGGTGCCACCGCGGTCCAGCTGATCCCGGAGATCGCGTCCAGAGCAGACGAATTGACGGTCTTCCAGCGCACCCCGATCTGGGTGGTGCCGAAGGTCGACTTCCCGATCCCGCCACCGGTGCGCACCCTGTTCCGGCGGTTCCCGCTGACGCAGCGGGCTGCTCGCGTCGTGAACACCTCGATGCTGGAGATGCTGATGGTCGTCGGGGTCCTGCACTTCCGTCAGGCCAAACTCGGCAACAAGGCGGCGGCGCTGCTGGCGCGGGCGCATCTGCGTGTCCAGGTCCGTGATCGTGCGACGCGCCGTAAACTCACCCCCGAGTACGACTTCGGTTGTAAGCGACCGACATTCTCCAATTCCTACTTCGCCAGCTTCAACCGGCCCTCCGTGCGGTTGCAGACCTCGCCGATCGTGCGTGTCGAGCCGGACGGCATCGTCTGCGCCGACGGCACCAAAGCCGAGATCGACACCCTCGTGCTGGCCACCGGGTTCAACCTGTGGGATGTGAACTTCCCGGCCTTCGAGATCGTCGGCCGGGAAGATCGCAACCTCGGGCAGTGGTGGCGGGAGAGCCGCTTTCAGGCTTATGAGGGCATCACCATGCCCCGGTTCCCGAATATGTTGTCGCTCAACAGCCCCTACTCCTATAGCGGGCTGTCGTATTTCACGACCATCGAGGGGCAGATGCGTCATATCGCGCGACTGTTCGGTGAGGTACGACGACGCGGCGCGGACACCTTCGAGGTGACCGACGCCGCCAACACCGAGT
This sequence comes from Gordonia heveisoli, assembly GCF_030315745.1. Taxonomy (GTDB): domain Bacteria; phylum Actinomycetota; class Actinomycetes; order Mycobacteriales; family Mycobacteriaceae; genus Gordonia. The sequence continues at coordinate 124,813 of NZ_JASXSH010000007.1, forward strand.
TCCTCGACGACATGACCCACAAACTGGAGTCGTCGGTCTTCTACGACGGCAACTGCTCCGGGTCGCGCAGCTACTACTTCAATCAGCACGGTGAAGCTACTCTGCTGCGGCCGACCGCGACGCTGCGTACGCTGCGGGAGATGAACTCCTTCCCGCTCGACGCCTATACCTACCGATGAACGACCTGTGGTCGAGCCGATCCTGATGGGTGCGAGGATGCGTGCCTGGGCGGTGCCTGCGCCCGGCCCGATCGACACGGCGCCGCTGGTCGCGGTCAGCAAGCCGATCCCCGAACCCGGACCCGGTGAAGTCCTGGTGCGGGTGCGCGCATGTGGGGTGTGCCGCACCGATCTGCATGTCGCCGAAGGGGATCTGGCGGTCCACCGGGACTCGGTGACACCGGGGCACGAGGTGGTGGGAGAGGTGGTCGCCACTGGCGACCAGGTACATGGCTTCGGCGCAGGCGACCGGGTGGCCGTTGCGTGGCTGAGGTGGACCTGCGGCCACTGCGACGACTGTCGTCGGGGTGCGGAGAACCTGTGTGCCGCATCCCGTTACACCGGATGGGACGCCGACGGCGGATATGCCGAGTATGCGGTGGCGCCGGCCGACTTCGTCTACCGCCTGCCCGACGAGATCGATGATGTCGCCGCGGCGCCGCTGCTGTGTGCCGGCATCATCGGATATCGCGCGCTGCGCCGGACCGGACTGCTCGGCGGCGGGCCACCCGACGACGGTCCGGACCGGCCCCCGCGGCTGGGGCTCTACGGATTCGGTGGCAGCGCGCACCTGTGTGCGCAGGTGGCCATCGCCGAGGGGATCGAGGTTCATGTCCTCACCCGTGGCGCGGACGCCCGACGTCTCGCCCTGCGGCTGGGCGCCACCAGCGCCGGTGACGCCTACGACGCCCCGCCCGTTCTCCTCGACGCGGCCATCACCTTCGCCCCCGTCGGCGAGTTGGTGCCAGTGGCGATGCGCGCGCTGCGCCGCGGCGGTGTGCTGTCCATCGCGGGCATCCACCTCAGCGACATCCCCGCGCTGAACTACGAACGGGAACTGTTCTACGAGAAGGAGATCCGCTCGGTGACCGCCAACACGCGGCGTGACGGCACCGAATTCCTCGATCTCGCGGCCCGACACGGGGTCCGCGCCACCACCCATACCTACCCGTTGTCGGCGGCCGATCGTGCGCTGGCCGATCTCAAGCACGGCCGCTTCGACGGTGCCGCGGTGCTCGTCCCCGACTGACCCGCGCCTGGGTGTGTGACGGTCGGCGACCCGATGATCAGACGGGATCGAGCAATTCGGGTCCGTTGTTGGCGACCCTGTTCACCAGCGGGGCCACCTCGCGGATGTCGATGGCGTCGGCGATCGCCGGGGACGGGGCGGAGAACAATTCGTCGGGTGCGCGCTGGTCGGGATCGAGCCACGCATCCCACTCGGCGAACGGCATGATCAGCGGCATCCGGTCGTGCACGTCGGTCAGTTTGCCGACCGCATCGGTGGTCAGGATCGAACAGCTCAGCAGCGGAGCGGTGTCCTTGGGGGCATCCTTGGGGCGCCACACCGACCACAGACCGGCCATGAACAACCGCGTTCCGTCGGCCGGCGACATGAAGTACGGGATCTTGGTTGGCTTGCCCTTGGTGTCGGGCGGGCCCGGCTTCCACTCGTACCAGCCGTCCATCGGGACCAGGCAGCGTCGCGACTTCACCGAGGATCGGAACGAACTCTTCTCCGCGACGGTCTCCGCGCGGGCGTTGAACAGCAGCGGCCCCTTGCCGACTTCCTTGGCCCACGCAGGCACCAGCCCCCAGCGCATCGCCCGTATCCGCAGGGTCGGGTCGGTGGTGGGGTCGTCGTGGTCATGGCGTTTGACCACCGTCATCACGGTGGTGGTCGGCGCCACGTTGTAGTTGGTCCCAGGTGAGTAGTTGGTCCCAGGCGAGTAGTTGGTGCCAGGTGGGCGGGACGGCGCGTCCAGATCTGTCTGGTCCGCACGATCGGCCGGGGGTTCGGGGGGAGGCACCTCGTTGACGGCGTCGATCTCCGCCGCGAGCTTCGCCGGGTCGGTGGTCACCGCATAACGTCCGCACATGGAATCCATGCTGCCCCAGCGCACCGACAGTCGTCGCGCTCAGGCGCAGATGGCTGCGGTCACCGCGCCGGTGGCGGTGATGAGGTCGGCGGGGGACAGGGCGATCTCCATACCCCGGCGGCCCGCACTGCACAGCACCAGCGGATGGTCGAGCGCGGAGGAGTCCACGACCGTCGGCAATGCGGACTTCTGCCCGACCGGGGACACGCCGCCCAGGACGTAACCGGTGCTGCGGGTGACGTCGCGGGCGTCGGCCATGACGGCTTTGGCCGCACCCAACGCGGCCGCGGCGGCCTTGAGCGACAACCGCGTGGGGACCGGCAGCACGGCGACAGCCAGCTGGGGACGCGCTCGGCTGCCACCGGTCAGGCTGATCACGAGTGTCTTGAAGATCTGATCCGCGCCGATCCCCAGCGTCGGCGCGAGCGCCTCGACGGCTTCGTCACCGTAGGCCGCCGATCGCGGATCGTGGGTGTAGCGGTGCACGGTGTGTTCGATGCCGGCGCGTTCGAGCGCGGCGATCGCCGGGGTGGCTGACATCAGGTGTTCTCCGCTCCTTCGCTGGTCTTGCCGGAGGCCACGATCGGCGTTCGGGCCGGTGACGCGGCCCCTGTCCGGCGACGCCGGGGAACATTTGTCCCGGTCGGGCTGTTGGCACCTTGTGACAGTACGACGTGAGGACGAGGAGGAAAGATCCCCGATGGTTGCCGCCTTGATGGATGTCGCACTGCGCGAGTCGCGTCCCCTCGCCTCCCCCAAAGTCGAGATGTCGGTCGGTGGGACGGCGGACTGGGCCACCCCGCTAAACTGGACCGACGGCGTGCGCCTCACATCACCATCGTTGTCGGTGGCGCCCGCACCGCGTCTCACCGAAGGGATCGATGTGGCCGAACCCAAGTCGACCGACCACACGGCGCCGCGTCGAGCCGATCCGAACGAGACACCCGAGCAGCTCACCGAGCGGTTCGAGCGTGACGCGCTGCCACTGCTCGACCAGATGTACGGGGCGGCCCTGCGGATGACGCGGAATCCGGCCGATGCCGAGGATCTCGTCCAGGAAACCTACGTGAAGGCGTTCACCGCGTTCGCGTCCTTCCGTGAGGGCACCAACCTCAAGGCGTGGCTGTACCGCATCCTGACGAACACCTATATCAACGGCTACCGCAAGAAGCAGCGGCAGCCGGCGCAGTACCCGACCGACGAGATCACCGACTGGCAGCTGGCCGCGACGGCCGAGCACACCTCGACGGGTCTGCGGTCGGCGGAGATCGAGGCCCTCGACGCATTGCCGGACGATGAGATCAAGGCGGCCCTGCAGGCGCTGCCCGAGGATTTCCGGATGGCCGTGTACTACGCCGACGTGGAAGGGCTTCCTTACAAGGAGATCGCCGAGATCATGGACACCCCCATCGGCACCGTCATGTCCCGATTGCACCGTGGCCGACGCCAGCTACGCGAGTTGCTCGGTGACGTCGCACGCGAGCGGGGTTTCAACCGTTCCGCCAAGGGCGCCGACGCGCAGGATGCCGGGGTGGCCCGATGAGTGCCGAGATCGATCCGGAATTTACCCAGCTCGATTGTTCGGCCGTCATCGCCGACGTGTGGTTGCTGCTGGACAACGAATGCGACCCCGACGCGCGGGAGCGGTTGCGGGCGCACCTCGACGGTTGTCCCGCCTGCCTCGCGCACTACGGCATCGAGGCTCAGCTCAAAACGCTCATCAACCGCAAATGCGGCGGAGAGCAGGCACCGGCCGGGCTGCGTGACCGGCTGCGGGTGGAGATCCGCAAGACGGTGATCGTGCGTGAGGCCGGACGCCACGCCGACGGCACCGAAGCCTGATCCAGGCCGGTTTCGGGGTATGAAAAAGCCCGGGCGGTCGCCGGTCCTCGAATGAGATCGGCGGTCACCGCTCCGGGCGTTCCACCATGCCTGAGATTTGGAGCTCAGGAGTTGGGGCGCTTGCCGTGGTTGGCAGCGTTCTTCTTACGTGCACGCTTCTTGCGTCCGCGCTTACCCATGACGGATCTCCTTCGTCTGACGTTGTAACCGATCCATTGTCCCACGTCGGGGTTCCGATCCGGGAATCGGTGTGCGGTTGTGGGGCGCTTGTACACCGGTGCGGCGCTACCCGCGAGTAGTGCCCAGCCGTCGTCGTGGGCCGCCGGGGTGGGCTAACTTATGTGCATGGCAGAAGACGTCGTTGCAGAAATCGTCGCGACCGTGCTCGAGGTCCGTGCGACCCCGGGACAGCAGGTCGCCGTCGGTGACCAGCTGGTGCTGCTGGAATCGATGAAGATGGAGATCCCGGTACTCGCCGAGGATCCGGGCACCATCGCCGAGATCAAGGTGAAGGTCGGCGACGTGATCCAGGCCGGCGACGTCATCGCCGTCTACGAGCACTAGCGCGGACCCGCCGACGACACGTCGCTCTCGCGCTCATGTCGACCCTGGCCGATCTCCTCGCCGAACACACCACTCTCGCCGACTCCGCGGCGGCGCACCTGCAGCGTCTGGTGGCCGAGTGGCAGTTGCTCGCAGATCTGTCCTTCGCTGATCTGTTGCTGTCGGTGCGCACCGAGTCGGGTGCGATCGTGACCGTCGCCCAATGCCGCCCGAACACCGCCTCGACGGTGTTCCCGAGCGATGAGGTGGGGACGGTCGTCGATGCGACGATGTCGTCGGGGATTACCCGACCGTTGGTGGCCCGGGCGTTCAGCGAGCCGCGGATCTTGCGTGACGAGGATCCGACCTGGCAGGGGACGATGGCGATCCGTCGGGAGGCGGTTCCGGTCGTCTTCGGTGCGGCTATCGTCGGCGTGCTGACGCGCGCAGTCGATCTCACCCATCCGCGGTTGCCGTCTCCCCTGGAACGGGCCTATCAGGATTGCGCCGACGATCTGTGTCAGATGGTCACCGATGGACTGTTCCCGCATGAGGAAGGCAATCCGCAAGGGCTGTCGACCCCGCGGGCCGGTGACGGTTTCATCCGGCTCGACGGCACCGGCGTGGTGACCTACACCAGTCCGAACGCGCTGTCGGCGCTGCATCGGATGGGCTGGACCGCGGAACTGACGAATACCCGGTTCGGTGAGGTGATCAAACAGGTCCTCAACGACGCCTTCGAGGCGGAGGACGTCGCGATGATGATCGATGCGGCCGCCGGTGCGAGCCGGCCACCCGAAGGTCCCTACCGTGACATCGGGATGCGAGTGGAGGTCGACGCCCGCCGGGCGACCGCGTTGATTCGTGCCGTGCCGCTGCGGCCGCGCGCGCAGGTGTCGGGTGCGGTGGTGCTCATCCGTGACGTCACCGAGGTCAAACGTCGCGACCGTGCCCTGATCAGTAAGGACGCGACTATCCGGGAAATCCATCACCGGGTGAAGAACAATCTGCAGTCCGTGTCGGCGTTACTCCGCCTGCAGGCGCGTAGAACGACCAACGCCGACGCCCGGCAGGCGCTGACCGAGGCCGTTCGCCGCGTCGCCTCCATCGCGCTGGTGCACGAACTACTCTCGGGCAGCGTCGACGAGGAGGTCGATCTCGACGAGGCGGTGGACCGGCTGGTGCCGATCCTGGTCGACGTGGCCTCCGGTGACGGCGCGGTGCGGGTTCGTCACGCTCAGCGATTAGGGGTGCTCGCCGCCGAGTCGGCGATGCCGTTGGTGATGGTGCTCACCGAACTTATCCAGAACGCCATCGAGCACGGATTCGACGGCACCCGCAGTGACGCGCAGATCGACATTCTCGCCGAACGAGATGTGCGCAATCTCCAGATCACCGTCTGCGACAACGGTTCCGGCCTGCCCGCCGATTTCGATCTGTCCACCTCGGAGCATCTCGGGCTGCAGATCGTCTCGACGCTGGTGTCGATTGAGCTCGGCGGTCAACTGACCATCGGGCCGCGGCCGGAAGGCTCCGGTACACAAGTGCGCCTGGTGATTCCGCTACACACCGGGACATGAAAAGACCCGGCCGTGATTGGCCGGGTCCTCATGCGGCCGCCGGGCGTGGGCGACCGGGCGTCGGCTAGACGCTGCTGCGGGTACGCGTACGTGCGGTGCGGCGCTTCAGGGCGCGACGCTCATCCTCGCTCATGCCGCCCCAGACGCCGGCGTCCTGTCCGGATTCCAAAGCCCACGACAGGCATTCGGCGGTGACGGGGCACCGCGCGCAGACGAGCTTCGCATCGGCGATCTGAGCGATGGCCGGTCCACTGGTTCCCACCGGGAAGAACAGTTCCGGATCCTCGTCGCGACAGATCGCCTTGTGACGCCAGTCCATTGCACTTCTCCTCACGTGCGTCTTTCGCGCACCACTCGATGACCCAAATTGGTTTTGTGTTGGCTGTAACCGATCGTTCACGCGGCCGCACCAAATGTTTCCGCGTTGTTGCTTGTGAATACTTTCACGAATTCAGCCGAAGTCAATGGGTTCGGCCGTCACCGTGGGGTAAATCACGTCGCTGGCCTAGCATCTGTTCGGCGGCGCATGGTCGGGGGGTGCGTGTAGTCGGTCACTCACCGATGTACTACTCTACGCGTCTTTCCGGTTTGCGGTAGTGAATTTTCCGCAGAGGTGATCGATCTGCCTGCATAAACTCCGGAAGAGGTCCGTCGGCGGGGTTACGCTCAGTGTATGAGACGTCGATGTTGATCTGTACCTTCACCTGATGGCACGCGGCTCCAGCTCGCCGCGACGGCGTCGGCGCTCTTCGCCGACCTCATCCCGCTGTACCCGATCTACGCGGTCATGTTCGCCGACCCGACGGTTACGGGGGTGTCATATTCGCCGACACAGATCTCGGCGTTGTTCGTCGTCTGGTCGGTCACCGCGTTCGTGGCTGAACTGCCCACCGGGGTGGTTGCCGACCGCTTCTCTCGTCGACGGCTGATCGTCGCGTCGCCGATCGTCACCGCAGCGGGCTTCGCGCTGTGGACCTGGTGGCCCTCGCTGCCGGCATATGCGGCCGGCTTCGTGCTGTGGGGGGTTGGTGGCGCACTGCGTTCGGGGTCGGCGCAGGCGCTGGTCTACGACGAACTTGCCGCATGCGGACAGGCGGGTCGGTATCCGGTGATCGCCGGCCGGATCCGGGCTGCGGAATCGGTCGGCGTCCTCGGCGGCACGGTCGCGGCTGCCCCACTGCTCTCCTGGGGTGGATACGCGGCGGCCGGCGCGGCCAGTGTCGCCGCGTGTGTCGTATCGGCGACCGCGGCTGCGTTTCTGCCGGAAAGTCACTGTCGCACAGTCGGTGACGATTCGGTCGGCGCCGTTACGGCGGAGGGTGGTTGGCGTCAGGTCGTCCGCGACGGTGGTCGGGTGGTGCGCTCCGATGCTGCGGTCCGGTGGTTGGTCGGACTGGTGGTGGCACTCACTTGGGTTGCGGCCCTTGATGAGTACCTTCCACTGCTCGCCGAATCGATTCTGACTCAGTCGAATAGGTCTTCCGGCAGTGTTGTGCCCGAGGTTGCGGCGCTGATGCTGATCGTCGACGTCGGTGTCGTCGCCGGTGGCCTGGCGGCCCGGTGGCGACCCGGCACGCGGATGTTCGGCGGGGTGCTCGGTGGCGGCGCGCTCGCGCTCGCTGCGGCGGCGGTGTGGGAGCGGCCGGCGGCGATGCTGCTGGTGGCGATGGCCTTCGGCGTGTTCACCTGGGCGCATGTGGTCACCGAGGCCGCACTGCAGGACCGGCTGTCGCCTCGCTCGCGGGCTACCGTCGGCTCGATCGTCGGTGTCGGTGAGGAAGTGGTGGCGGTCGGTGCCTTCGGTGCCTGGGCGCTCGGATCGCGATGGTGTGATCCCGCTGCGCTGTTCGCGGTCGCGGCCGGGCCGTATGTCGTGGTCGCGGCGTTCTTGATCGTCGGGGGCCGGGTCAGTCGGCCGGTGCGGCGACCGGGGGAGCGATCACTGTGAGGGCGTCGGCCCGGTGATGGAAGCTGATGTGGGTGAAGGCGCCGATGTAGTCGCCGTCCATCTGCACGTCGATCGGTTCCTGTGCGCGGAACTCCACCGACGCCACATCGTCCTCGCGGAAGAGGTGTCTGGCCTTGGGGTCGGCCTGGGTGAGCAGTCGGGTCGCGAGCGGCAGATTGCGGAGCACGCCGGTCGAGGTGGCGACGAAGACGCCGAGACGGGAGTCGAAGCCGGTCGTCGGGTTGGTGCGGATCTCCCGGCGCCCCAGATAGGTCCACGGACTGGTGTTGGAGACGAATCCGAAGCGGGCGCCGACGACGACCGGATGGTCGGGAACCAGGACGTCGAAGGTGGCCGAGCTGCCGGCGTTCTTGAAGAAGCTGCTCACCGTGGTCCACAGATAGCGCGCCGGGGTCGCGGCCTTACCCGCATGCCGCTTGTCCTCCATCGCGTGCACGACGATCGCGTCCATCCCCATACCCGCGTTGAACAGGAACCAGCGGTCGGCGGTGTAGCCGAGGCCGATGCGTCGCCGGACACCCCCGTCGATGAGGCCGATGATCTGCTGGGTGGCCTGCAGGGGGTCGGGGTCGATACCGAGGGTGCGGGCGAAGACGTTGGCGCTGCCGCCGGGGATGACCGCGAGCGCCGGGCGCCGACGGTGCGGGTCGCTGACCGCGGGGGTGTCGAGGAGTCCGTTGGTGGCCTCGTTCACCGAACCGTCGCCGCCGTGCACGATGACGACGTCGTAGTCCTCGTCGACGGCACGCCGCGCCAGTTCGCCGGCGTGGCCGCGGTGGGTGGTGTGTTCGACGTCGACCCGGAAGTGGGCACTGAGGGTGTGCACGAGTGCATCGCGGCCCGCCGGTGAGGTGGCGGTGGCGAATGGATTGACGATGAGCATGACGCGCACGACACCCGAGGATAATTGGCGCGTCCGATTCGCCGCACATCGCCCACCCCCCGCCGCCGTCGGCAGCGGTGGGTGGGCCGCACCGTCGTGGTCGGCACCCCATAGGCTGGGGCGGTGAGCAAGGAACCGATCGGCGAGGTCCACGACGAGATCCCGGCGCGTCCGCCGACCTCGATCCGGATCGCCGGTGCGGTTACCGCGGTCGAAGGACTGATAGCGGTCGTCGCCGCCCTGGTGCTGGTGGTGCGAGGTCTGGCCGGGCATCGGGAGACCGCGATCAGTGGGTACGGCACGGCGGCGTGGTTCGGCATCATCGGTGGCGGTGTGCTGGTCGGGGGACTCGCGCTGATCGCCGGCCGCCGCTGGGGCCGCGCGATCGCGCTGGTAGCCCAGATCCTGTTGCTACCGGTGGCCTACTACCTGTTCACCAGTCATCAGCCGGTGTTCGGGGTGCCGCTCGGGTTGGCTGCGCTGACCGTGCTCGGGGTGCTGTTCAGTCCGTCCGCGATCAATTGGCTGGCCGGCGAGATCGACGCCGACGGTTGAGTCGCAATGTTGCCGACGGCTGAGTCGCAATGTTGCCGACGGCTGAGTCGCAATGTGCCGACGGCTGAGTCGCGGTGTTGCCCGACGCACACCGCGTACGCGCGGTGGGGTGGCCGTACAGTAGTGCCCATGACGCGCACCCTCGCGATTGCCAATCAGAAGGGTGGGGTCGCCAAGACCACCACCGTGGAGTCCCTCGGGGCCGCGCTCGCGGATCTCGATGTGTCGGTTCTCGTCGTCGACCTGGATCCGCAGGGCTGCCTGACCTTTTCGCTGGGGCATGATCCCGATCAGCTGGAGACCTCGGTGCACGACGTGCTGCTCGGCGACGAGGAGATCGCCGACGTCCTCCTCGACACCGAGGACAACGTCACCCTCCTTCCTGCCACCATCGACCTCGCCGGGGCGGAGGCTCTGCTGCTGATGCGGCCCGGGCGTGAGTATGCACTCAAGCGTGCGCTGGCCGAGGTGGCACAGGATTACGACGTCATCCTCCTCGACTGCCCGCCGTCGCTGGGGGTGCTCACGCTCAACGGGCTGACCGCCGCGGATGAGGTGGTCGTGCCGCTGCAGTGCGAGACGTTGGCTCATCGCGGAGTCGGACAACTGTTGCGGACGGTTCGTGAGGTGCAGCAGATCACCAACCCGAATCTGACGATGCTGGGGGCGGTCGCAACGATCTTCGACGCACGCACCACCCATAGCCGCGACGTGTTGTCCGATGTGGCCGACCGCTACGACCTGCCGGTGCTGTCACCGCCGATCCCGCGGACCGTCCGGTTCGCGGAGGCCTCGGCATCGGGTACGTCGGTGATGCGGGGACGTAAGAACAAGGGTGCGTCGGCCTATCGGGAACTCGCCGAGAATCTGTGGAAGCACTGGGAGGCGGGCGAGCCGGTCCGGACTTTCGAGGACGTGTGATCGCAATCTGATCAGGCGGGAACGAAGGTCTCCACGTCGCCGCCGCGGGTTTCGACGACCATGTCGCCGATGACGCGCAGGCTGATCGGTCCCGACACCGGGCCGCTGCGGGTGAGGGGGATGGTGCGCAGTTCGCGTCCGGTCATCGGGTCGCGGACGCTGATTCCACTCGGGCTCGGCAGGAGGAGCTGCCCGGCCATGATCGCGCCGGGACCGAGAGCTCCGGGTACCTGATAGCGGGCGACCCCGGTATCGGCATCGAGCACCACCGTTGACACGCCCGTCCAATAGCTGACGACTGTTTCGCTACGCAGCGGAAAGCTAGACGGTGGCGGTGTCGGCAGCCCGTCGACGGTCGTTCCGTTGGCGGTCAACGGCGCACCGTCGGTGTTGAAGCGACGGATCGTCGGCGCCGAGCGGGTGACGGTGTTGACCCCGCCGTCGTAGACGGTGATCGCTTCGCTGCTCATGCCGATGATGACCGGTGCGGCTCCGACGGCGCCGTTGGTGATGATCGACGAACCGTACTGGGTGACGTGTTCCTCGGCGTCGAGGACTGCGCCGAGCACCGTCAGCCGGAAGCCTGGTTCGTTGCCGCAGCGTTCGACGACCGCCACCCGGTCGCCGGAGACCGCCGAGGAGAACAGCGTGCAGTCGGCCCGGCCCGGCTGGGTGTCGGGGTTCACGGGTGCGTCGACGCGGCCGTATTCGATGCCACGCACGAGGTTGGATCCCCAGGTTTCCAGCCGGGTCGGCCCCTGGGCGACGATGTAGCCGGAGTCGGTGATCAGCCGCAGCGTCGGGTCGGCGTCGCTGGACCGGGCGGCCGTCCGGCGGCCGGTCTTGGCGTCGAGGGCGGTCACCTCGGAGCATCCCCGTGAATTGCGGTACACGGCGAGTACCGAGTCGACGCTCCCCGGCCATGCGGTGGCGGTGGCACACAGCGCGAGGTCGCGCCGGTAGCTCCAGATCTCTCGCCCGGTTCGCGGGTCGCGGCCGATGACGGTGCCGCCGTCGCCGGTCACCACCACGGCGTCACCGACGGCCGGCACGGTGGTGGCGGGTGAGTGGGCGTGCCAGGCGGCCCGGAACGCGGCCGGGATCGTGCGCACCGGGTCCACCGACGGTGGTGTGTGCGCCGCCTGGGCGCTGTCGGTATGGCGGACCGGGCTGACATACCAGGCCAGGACGCCGACTGCGACGACGAGCACCACGATGATCGCGGTGATCGTCAGATCGAGCCGGGTGCGGCGTTCCGGGGCGACTCGTGGCACGGGAGCGGCGAACCTGTCGTCAGGGGGTCGGGTTGGCGGTTGGTGTCGCCGAGCCTATTCGGCGGTGGCGGCCGCGGTGTCGGCGGCCTGATTGTCGGTGGTCTGCCCGTCACCGCTGCGTTTGGCGCCGGAACGACGACGGCGGCGGCGACGCGGCTTGCCCGCACCGTTCTCCGCGGCTTGGTCGCTGTCGGTAGCGGCACCGGCGTCGGCGGTGGTGGTCGCTGCCGGGGCGTCCGCGGCGGGTGCGGTGCCCGCATCCGACTTGCCGGCACGCGTGCGGCGGCGGGTGCGGGTGCGGGTGCTGTTGCGTTCGCGCGGCTTGCGCTCTTCGCGCGTCCCGTCACGTTCGGGCCGTGGGGCGACGATGCGGCCGGTCGCCGACTCCGGGATGGACAGTTGCTCACGCAGGTGCTCGGAAGTCGAGTAGGTCTCTTCCGGTGCCGGGATGCCAAGTCCCAGGGCGGAATTGATCAGTTCCCAGCGGTGCAGCTCGTCCCAGTCGACCAGGGTGATGGCGATGCCGGTGCGGCCGGCGCGACCGGTACGGCCGATCCGGTGCACATAGGTCTTGTCGTCTTCGGGGCACTGGTAGTTGATGACGTGGGTGACGTCGTCGATGTCGATGCCGCGGGCGGCGACGTCGGTGGCGACCAGCACGTCGATGGTGCCCTCGCGGAACTTGTTGAGCGCCTTCTCACGAGCGACCTGACCGAGGTCGCCGTGCACGGCACCCACGGAGAAGCCGCGCTCGGCGAGATCGTCGGCGACCTTCTGTGCGGTCCGCTTGGTGCGGGTGAAGATCATCGTCGCGCCGCGACCGTCGGCCTGCAGGACGCGTGCGACCAGTTCGGCCTTGTCCAGTGCGTGAGCGCGGAAGATGTACTGGGTGGTGCGCTCATGGACCGCGGAGTCGTTGGCGTGCTCGGCGCGGATGTGCGTCGGCCGGTTCAGGAAGGTGCGGGCCAGCGTGACGATCGGCCCCGGCATGGTGGCCGAGAACAGCATGGTCTGCCGCGGGGTGGGCAGTGCGCCCATGATGCGCTCGATGTCGGGCAGGAAGCCGAGGTCGAGCATTTCGTCTGCCTCGTCGAGAACCAGCACCCCGACTTTGCCGAGCACCAGGTGTCCCTGGTTGGCCAGGTCGAGTAGTCGACCCGGGGTGCCGACGACGACGTCGACGCCCGACTGCAGTTCGGCGATCTGTGACTCGTAGGGCCGCCCGCCGTAGATCGCGGTGATCTTCAGATCTCGCGGGGTGCCGTCGGCCAGCGTGATGCCGACGCCCTTGGCGGCAACCTCGAGGTCGCCGTGTACCTGCAGGCACAGTTCGCGGGTCGGGACGATGATCAGGGCTCGCGGAGTGTTGTCGAGTGCCCGCAGCCCGGTGGCCTCGGCGTTGGCGAGGCGGTGCAGCAGGGGCACGCCGAAGCCGTAGGTCTTGCCCATACCGGTGCGAGCCTGACCGATCAGGTCGTCGCCGCTGAGCGCCAGCGGGAGTGTGAGTTCCTGGATGGCGAAGGTGTGCGTCTTACCGTCCTCGGCGAGGGCGGCGACGATACGGTCGTCGACACCCAGTTCGGCGAAGGTCGGGGAGGTGTGGGACTCGTCGACGATGGTGGTCTGCACGTCGTCGGTGCTGGTTGTCTGCACGGTCGAATCAGTCATGTGCGGTTATGTGCCTTTCTGGCCTGTCGTCTCATGCACGCACTGTCTCCGGCACGGACGAGATGGCTCGAAAGTGCGCGCGCTATGTCGCGGTCGCCGGGATCGGTGACGTCCGCGCGCGAGCGGGAAATCGCTCGCGGGGCGTCGCCTCGCACGTCGGCGCGCTCCCGCCGGAAGGGCGGAGCGGCGGGCGGTGGCCCGGTCTACCGGTGTCGAGTGTACTTGGTGGTCGCTGTTTGCCCTGCATCGCGGCCGTTGCGGTGGTGTCGGCGGCGAGGTTTCGAGGTCACTTGGTGAAGGCTGCGCGCGGTGCCTACGATCAGTGCATGACGAGCCCGACGCCATCGTCCGAGACCCCCCAACCTTTCACCGTCGACCCGGATGACCCGGCGATCGTCAAACTCTTCGCCGTGCTGCTGGCAGGCGAATTCACCGCGTTCTACCGCCTGATGGACGAGTCGGCGATGGCGCCCGACGTGCCGAGTCAGGTCGCGATCGCGCGGATGGCGGGCTCGGAGATCGCGCATTTCGAGAAACTTGCCGAGCGGGTGTCGGCAGCGGGAATGGATCCGGCGGAGGCGGTCACCCGGTATCGCTCGGTCTTCGACCAGTACCACGACGTCACGACCCCCAAGACCTGGCTGGAGGCGCTGGTCAAGGCGTATGTGGGGGATGGGCTGGCCGCCGACTTCTACTCCGAGTTGGCCGGTGTGCTTCCCGCCGACGCGCAGGCGCTGGTGGCGGAGGTGATGGCGGCGACCGACAGTTCGCATTTCGCTCGCGATCAGGTCCGGGCCGCGTTGGCCGTGCGGCCGGAATTGGCCTCACCGCTGACGCTGTGGGGTCGTCGCCTGCTCGGTGAGGCGATCACCCACGCGCAGTGGGTTCTCGCCGCCGAGGAAGAGGTCACCGATCTGCTGTTCCGGGGTGCGACGTCGTTGCAGGGGGTCGCCACCTTCTTCGACGCAGTCGCCGACCGGCACGCCCAACGGATGTCTGATCTGGGTCTGGGCTGAGAACGACCACTGCTCCCTGAGGCGCCGGCGCGATGGTGAGGCCGCAAAGGGTGATCGCCGACGGCGGGGAGTGCACCTATGACACCTGTTTTCGCTGTCAGCGGAGCGGGTGTCGGGGGTCGCGAGGGCTGCACTAGCCTTGGTGACAGGGTCGATTCCGAAGATCGATCGGTACCGGAGATCGAATGAGAAGGGTGGCCAATGTCCGTTGAAGTGAAGATCGGCATCACCGACAGCCCGCGTGAGCTGACCATTACGTCGGACCTCACCAGTGAGAAGGCCTATGCGGCGGTCGAGGCGGCCCTCGGTGGAAGCCAGCAGCTGCTGTCCCTCGTCGACGAGAAGGGTGCGCGCTACATCGTGCCGGTGACGAAGATCGCCTATGTCGAGGTCGGTGCGTCCGAGAACCGCAAGGTCGGTTTCGGTTCCTGACCGGCACCCAGAGTAGAAACGCGAGCGTAGAAACGCGAGAGCAGAACTGCGGCGACCCCACCGGAAAGGTGGGGTCGCCGCAGTTTTGTCGTGATATCTGGGTGGGGGGTCAGCCGTCGAGTTCGGCGGTTGCCCTGGCCTCGGCTGCCGCCTGCTTGGGCACGCCGGCCAGACCACCCCACAGCAGTGCGACGGTGGTGTCCACCGCGGCCTGCTTGTCCACCGGCCGCTTGGCCTCCAGCCAGTAGCGGGCGTTGACCTGGCTGGCGCCGACCAGCCCGGCGGCCAGCATGCGTGACCGGTAGGGGTCGAGACCGGAATCGTGCATCACCAGTCCGTAGACGGCGTCGACGCACGCTTCGGTGGCGCCCTCGACGCGCCGGACGACCGCCGGATCCATCGCATCCGAGGAGAAGATCAGCCGATAACCCGAGTTGTCCTGGTCGATGAAATCGAAGAATGCCTGCACCGCGGCACGGACGCGCTGACGGTTGTCGGTGGTGGTTCGCAGGGCGTTGTTGACGTCGCTGACGAGCTTCTCCGAGTGGCTGTCGACCACGGCGATATAGAGGTCGAGCTTCGACGGAAAATGCTGGTACAGGACAGGTTTGCTGACGCCGGCGTGTACTGCGATCTCATCCATGCCCGCAGAGTGGTATCCGCGTTCGACGAAGATCTCGCTGGCCGCGTCGAGCAGCTGCATGCGTCGGGCGCTGCGGGGCAGGCGCGTGCTTCGCCCGGTCTGGGCGGACGCATTGGCGGTGGTCGACATGCGTCTGAGCGTACTCGGAGGACCTTCCTGCGCAGCATCTGCGGTGCGCTGTGAGAAAGTTGATCCGTGAGCCGCACAGAGGAAGGTGGCCCCGATCCGGTGGACGGACAGGGACACACCAGGGATGTCGGCCCGAGATCGTCGGGGCGTCCTCGGCCGGATCAGCCACTGCGTGCGCGGTGGGATCCGACTGACGACAACGGCCGGCCGCGGGCCGACCGCAATGCTGCGTCCAACCGGAAGATGCAGTCCGCGCTCGGCCGGTTCGTCACCACCTACGGGTGGCGGGCCTACGCGATCCCGGTCCTGGTGATCCTGACGATCGTGCTGATCGTGGTGACCGTCCACGACAGCCGTTCGACGGCGTCGGCGACGCTGGACACCGACCCCGAAGGCGTGCGCAACACCGACGTCACCAAGGAGACCCGGCCGATCGGCGTACCGACCGGGAAGATCCAGGAGGCCGCGCTGCCCGCCGGGGCGCTACCGGACGGCGGCCCATACACCCGGACCGGCAAACGTGTCTTTCACGCCGTGAAGGGTACGTCCCCGCGCGTCGGGACCGGACAGGAATACACCTACACCGTCGAAGTCGAGAATGGGTTGAACCCCAACGACTTCGGTGGTGACAAGACCTTCGCGCACATGGTCGACACCACCCTGGCGAACCGGCACAGCTGGATCGGCGACGGCAAGGTGTCCTTCCGTCGGATCGATTCCGGTGAACCCGACCTGCGGGTGTCGCTGACCTCCACCGCGACCACTCGCGAACTGTGCGGCTACCAGATCCGGCTGGAGACCTCCTGCTTCTATCCGCCGGACGGGCGCGTCGTTCTCAACGAGGCCAGGTGGGTGCGTGGCGCGACCTCCTACGAGGGCGACGGGCTGGCCTATCGGCAGTACCTGATCAACCACGAGGTCGGGCACGGCATCGGCTATGAGGCGCACGAGCCCTGTAAGGAAGACGGGTCGCTCGCGCCGATCATGATGCAGCAGTCCTTCGGGGTCGCCAATCGTCAGATCGTCGCGCTCGATCCCAAGATGAAGGCGAATCCGAACTACGTGTGCCGGCCGAATCCGTGGCCGTATCCGACGGCGCACTAAGTTCCGGGACACCGACGTCGGGTCGGGCCCGGGGAATGGCAGCCGCCGCGTCGTCGTTGCAGCCAGAAGCCGCGGGTCATCGCGGACAGACCATCATGGATGAAGACGGAGGCGGTCGTGTCGTCGCACAGGGTGCCATCAACTGGGTCGTTGCCGCCGCTGGTGGAACCGGCCGCGGAATTGAGCAATGACGAGGTCGCCCGCTACAGCAGGCACCTCATCATTCCCGACGTGGGTATGGACGGGCAGAAGCGTCTGAAGAACGCCCGCGTGCTGGTCATCGGTGCAGGTGGCCTGGGATCGCCGACGCTGCTGTATCTGGCCGCGGCCGGCGTCGGCACCATCGGCATCGTCGAATTCGACGTCGTCGACGAGTCCAATCTGCAGCGGCAGGTGATCCACGGACAGTCCGACGTCGGGCGGCCCAAGGCCGAGAGCGCCCGCGATTCGATCCACGAGATCAACCCGTACGTCACCGTCAACATCCACGATCAGCGTCTGGAGCCCGAAGGCGCGGTGGAGTTGTTCTCCACCTACGACCTGATCCTCGACGGCACCGACAACTTCGCCACCCGCTACCTCGTCAACGATGCCGCGGTGCTGGCGCACAAGCCGTATGTCTGGGGTTCGATCTACCGCTTCGAGGGCCAGGCGTCGGTCTTTTGGGAGGACGCGCCCGACGGTCGGGGTATCAACTATCGCGACCTGTATCCGCAGGCGCCGCCACCGGGAATGGTGCCTTCCTGCGCCGAGGGCGGCGTGCTGGGCATCCTGTGCGCGTCGATCGGCTCGATCATGGGTACCGAGGCCATCAAACTGATCTGCGGCATCGGCGAACCCCTGCTGGGCCGGTTGATGGTCTACGACGCCCTCGACATGACCTACCGCACCATCCGGATCCGCAAGGATCCCGACGGTGAATCGATCACCGGGCTGATCGACTACGAGGAGTTCTGCGGCGTCGTCTCCGCCGACGCTGCCGCCGCGGCCGCGGATTCGACGCTGACCGCCGCGGAACTCAAGGACAAACTCGACGCCGGGGAGAAGCTGGCACTGATCGACGTGCGTGAACCGGTGGAATGGGACATCGTGCACATCGACGGCGCCACCCTGATTCCCAAGGGCGACATCCTCTCCGGAGCCGGGCTGGCCGACATCCCGCAGGACCGGCCGACCGTGCTCTACTGCAAGACCGGCGTCCGATCCGCCGAGGCACTGGCCGCGCTCAAACGGGCCGGCTTCGCCGACGCCACCCACTTGCAGGGTGGCGTGACGGCGTGGGCCAACCAGGTCGACAAATCGCTGCCGGTCTACTGAGGCGACCGGACGCCGGGATTATCCGGTGGCGTGTGTCACAGTCGCGGTAGTGTCGGTGCTTCCGCGACGTGCGTCGCTGCCGGGTTCGTGGTGTTCGGCTCGGTAATCTCTGCAGTTGTGAACGCTTCCCTGCAGCCGCCCGAGCATGTGCTCAACACATTCGGGCTGACCTCCCACCCGCCGATCCCGATGGGGGATTCGTGGCTCGGGGGCTGGCGGGTGGGTGAGGTCGTGCTCTCCTTGGTGCCCGATCATGCGCGGGCCGCGTGGTCGGCCTCGGTGCGTGAGTCGCTCTACGTCGAGGGTCTACGCATCGCACGGCCATTCCGTGCGACCGATGGCCGGTACGTGGTGTCGGGTTGGCGTGCGGACACCTACATCGCGGGTTCACCGGAACCACGACATGACGAAGTGGTCGCCGTCGCCGACCGCCTGCACGAGGCGACCGCCGGTCTCGACCGGCCGCGTTTTCTGCTGCAACCGCCTGCCCCGCCGCATACCGACGTCGACGTCTTCACGGCCGCCGATCGTGCCGCGTGGGAGGACGTGCCGCTGCGGTCGGCGCGCGGTGCGGGGATGGCCGAGCCGTCGTCGGAGGACGGCATGCGCAGCGTCGAGATCATCAAAACCCTTGGCACCCTGCGTAAACCGGTCGACTTGCCGTCCCAGGTGGTGCACGGTGATCTCTTCGGTACGGTACTTTTCGCCGGTGCTGCGGCACCCGGCATCACCGACATCGTGCCGTACTGGCGGCCGGCGTCCTGGGCGGCCGCGGTGGCCGTCGTCGACTCGCTCGCGTGGGGCGGCGCCGACGAGGGGCTGGTGCACCGATGGGCTGATCAGCCGGAGTGGCCGCAGATGATGCTGCGGGCCACGATGTTTCGATTGGCTGTGCACGCCCTGCACCCGAGGTCCACCGCGGGCGCACTCCCTGGGCTGGAACGAGTCGTCGAAATCGTGCGCCTGCTCGTATAACCGCAGGTCGGGGTCGTGTGATGCCGATCCCACAACCTCTCACACATCGCCTGTGTCGATGTGAGCACAACGTGACCACGCGGTCATCGGAGTGCAAACCCGTGCAACACGCGGTCCTTAACTTTGGTTCCAATCGCACGACAATGCTGTCGTCGGTGTCCTCTACAGCTCCATCGTCCGCCCGGCGGGCGACAACCACAGCATGGGACCGGAACACATATGGCATCCGCATTTTCAGACCTGAAGAAGAACCTCACCCGTGACCACACGATCACCGACTGGGATCCCGAAGATCGGGAGGCGTGGGACGCGGGCAACGACAAGATCGCCAAGCGAAATCTGATCTGGTCGGTCATCTGTGAACATGTCGGCTTCTCGGTCTGGTCACTGTTCTCGGTGATGACCCTGTTCATGGGTGCCGAGTACGGCATCAGTGCAGATCAGAAGTTCGTCATCGCGGCGACGGCGACTTTCGTCGGATCATGTTTGCGCATTCCCTACACCCAGGCCACGGCCCGTTTCGGTGGCCGCAACTGGGCGATCTTCTCCGCGGTAGTCCTGCTCATCCCCACCGGCCTGACGATGATGCTGATGATGAACCCGGGCGAGTTCGGCTTCGGCTGGTTCCTCGCGGTGGCTGCGATCACCGGTTTCGGTGGCGGCAACTTCGCATCGTCGATGACCAATATCAACGCCTTCTATCCGCAGCGTCTGAAGGGCTGGGCCCTGGGCCTCAACGCCGGCGGCGGCAACATCGGGGTGCCTGCCGTCCAGCTGATCGGTCTGCTGGTCATCTGGCTGGCTGCGGACAGCCCCGAGATCGTCTGTGCCGTCTACCTGTTCGCGCTGGCGATCGCCGGTGTCGGTGCGGCGCTCTACATGGACAACCTCGATCACCAGACCTCCAGCGGCAAGGCCATGCTCGACTGCCTGCGGCACCGCGACACCTGGCTGATCTGCCTGCTCTACGTCGGCACCTTCGGCTCGTTCATCGGCTTCGGTTTCGCCTTCAGCCAGGTCCTCAACCTCAGCTTCACCTCGGCCGGGGTGGGCAAGCCCGCGCTGGCCGCCGCCCAGATCGCCTGGATCGGACCGCTGCTCGGGTCGCTGGCCCGCCCCTACGGCGGCAAGCTGGCCGACCGCATCGGCGGCGGCAAGGTCACCCTGTACTGCTTCATCGCGATGATCTTCTCCTCGGCCATCCTGGTGGTCGCCGGCACGATCGCCGACAACAACGGCAAGGTCATCACCGGCGGTGTGCTGGCCGCTTTCATCACCGGCTTCATCCTGCTGTTCCTGATCTCCGGTATCGCCAACGGCTCGGTGTACAAGATCATCCCGACGATCTGGGAGCACAAGGCGCAGTTCCTGCCCGGCATGACCAGTCTCGCCAAGACCAAGTGGTCCCGCAGCATGTCCGGCGCACTGATCGGAATCGCCGGAGCCGCAGGAGGTCTGGGTGGCGTCGGTATCAACCTGGTGCTGCGGGCCAGCTACCAGTCCAACAAGTCGGCCACCCTCGCCTTCTGGGTGTTCATGAGCTTCTACGTCCTCGCCGCCGTGGTGACCTGGTGGTTCTACGCACGTCGCCAGATCGTCGTCGGTGAGACGACCGACCTTCCCGTCGTCGCTGCGGACGGTAAGACCGAGCAGTCCGGCATGACCGAAGAGACCGTCACGACCGGGCAGGCCGAGGACGTCACGACCTCGACCACCGATCCCGGTGCCACCGACAAGGCATTGGCCTAGCCGTCCGAGACGACGCCGCCCGTCAGCCCGGACGTCCGTCCTCAATCAAGGAGTAACCAGTGACCAGCGAGTCCAAAACAGTTGTCGTGGTCGGCCACGGCATGGTGGGACACCGTTTCGTCCAGACCCTGCGCGAGCGGGACATCACCGGCGCCTGGCGTGTCGAGATCGTGTGCGAGGAATCCGACCCCGCATACGACCGAGTCGGCCTGTCCTCCTATGTCGGTGCCTGGGAACGCGATTCGCTGGCACTGGCGGGCAACGCCTACGCGGGTGACGCCGCGGTAACCACGCACCTTTCCGAGCGGGCGACGGATATCGATCGTGCCGGGCGGCGGGTCGTGACCAGCAGTGGTCGCGAAATCGCTTATGACGCACTGGTGCTGGCCACCGGTTCGTACGCCTTCGTGCCGCCGGTGCCCGGGCACGACAACGAGAAGTGTTTCGTCTATCGCACGCTCGACGACCTCGACGGCATCCGCACGGCGGCAACCGCGGCCGGCCCGGGTGCACATGGCGTCGTCGTCGGCGGTGGTCTGCTCGGCCTGGAGGCGGCCAACGCCCTCAAGCTGATGGGTATGGTCCCGCACGTCGTCGAGTTCGCCCCGCGGCTGATGCCGGTGCAGGTCGACGACGGCGGCGGGTCGGTGCTGGCCAACCTGGTCACCGACCTCGGTCTGCATGTGCACACCGGGGTCGGCACCGCGGGCATCGCCGACAACGCCGATGGCGGGCTGACGGTGACGCTCAGCGACGATTCGCAGATCGACGCCGCGCTGGTGGTCTTCTCGGCCGGTGTCCGGCCGCGTGACGAACTCGCACGGGCCGCCGGACTCCCGGTCGGGCCGCGCGGCGGGGTGTTGACCGATGTCGGCGGCGCCACCGAGGACGAAGCCATCTTCGCCATCGGCGAGGTCGCGGCGGTCGAGGGTGTCTGCTATGGCCTGGTGGCGCCCGGCTACAGCACCGCGGAGGTGGTCGCCGACCGTCTCCTCGGCGGTGACGCGGTCTTCCCGGGCGCCGACCTGTCCACCAAGCTCAAGCTGCTCGGCGTCGACGTCGCCAGCTTCGGCGATGCGATGGGCACGACGGAGAACGCGCTGGAGATCGTCTACCACGACCCGGTGGCCGGAAAGTACGCCAAGATCGTGCTGTCCGACGATGCCAAGACGCTGTTGGGCGGGATCCTCGTCGGCGATGCGTCGGCCTACGCGATGCTCAAGCCGATGGTCGGCCGGGAGATCCCCGGCGACCCCGCGGCGCTGATCATCCCGGCCGGCAGTGGCGGTTCCGGTGTCGGCATCGACGCGCTGCCCGACGATGCCGAGATCTGCTCCTGCAATGGGGTGTCCAAGGGCACCATCTGCTCGGCCATCGCCGACGGATCGTGCGACATCGCCGCGATCAAGGGCTGCACCAACGCCGGCACCACCTGCGGTGGCTGTGTGCCGAGTATCAAGGCGTTGCTGGAGTCGTCGGGCGTCGAGTTGTCGAAATCACTGTGTGAGCATTTCGCGCAGTCCCGGGCCGAATTGTTCGAGATCGTCGCGGTCACCGGCATCCGCACCTTCTCGGGGCTGATCGACCGCTACGGCACCGGGCAGGGCTGCGAGATCTGCAAGCCGACCGTCGCCTCGATTCTCGCCTCGACCTCCAGCGATCACATCCTCGACGGCGAGCAGGCCGCTCTGCAGGACACCAACGATCACTTCCTGGCGAATCTGCAGAAGAACGGGTCGTACTCGGTGGTGCCGCGCATGCCCGGCGGTGAGGTGACCGGCGAGCAGCTGATCGTCATCGGCGAGATCGCGCGCGATTTCGGGCTGTACACCAAGGTCACCGGTGGTCAGCGCATCGACCTCTTCGGTGCACGTGTCGACCAGCTTCCGGAGATCTGGCGGCGACTGGTCGACGCCGGCATGGAATCGGGTCAGGCCTACGGCAAGAGCCTGCGCACGGTGAAGAGCTGCGTCGGGTCGACGTGGTGCCGCTACGGCGTCCAGGACTCGGTGGGCATGGCGGTGCGGCTGGAGACCCGCTACCGCGGGCTGCGGTCGCCGCACAAGATCAAGTTCGGCGTCTCCGGCTGTGCCCGCGAATGTGCCGAGGCGCGCGGCAAGGATGTCGGTGTGATCGCCACCGAGCACGGCTGGAACCTCTATGTGGCGGGTAATGGTGGTCAGAGCCCCAAACATGCGCAGTTGCTGGCCAGTGGAGTGGATGACGAAACGCTGGTCGCTTACATTGATCGGTACCTGATGTTCTACATCCGCACTGCCGACCGTCTGCAGCGCACAGCCCCGTGGCTGGAGTCCCTGGAGGGCGGACTGGACCATCTGAAAGCGGTGGTCTGTGACGACAGCCTCGGACTCGCCGCAGATCTGGAGGCCGCGATGGAGCGCCATGTGGATGGCTACCAGGACGAGTGGGCGGCCGTGCTGGCCGACGAGGAGAAGCTCAAGCGGTTCGTGTCGTTCGTCAACGCGCCGGATGAGGTCGACGAGACGATCCGGTTCACCGAGGCCGATCGGATGGTTCCGGTGTTGCTCGACCTTCCGACGGTGCGTACCGCGCCCGGCGGGTCGGTGGCCGCGAGCGGTGTCGTGGACAGCGGTGTGGTGAACAAGGAAGGGGTGCCGACATGAGTGTGACGGCATCGAGTGCGACGGTAGGGAGTGACGAGATGGAGAGCACCGGGACGTGGGTGCGCGCGTGCACGATCGACGACCTGGTCGTCGGCCGCGGTGTCGCGGTCCTCGGACCGGGTGGTGTGCAGGTGGCGTTGTTCCGGATTCCGGCCGTCGAGACCGACCGGGAGGCAACGCTGGGGCGGTCGCGCCTGTACGCGATCGGCAACGTCGATCCCTTCGGTCGCGCCGCGGTGCTCTCTCGCGGTCTGACCGGTGACCGTGGTGGCGAGCCGACCGTCGCGAGTCCGCTGGGCAAGCAGGTCTTCTCCCTGCGGACGGGCATCTGCCTCGACGACGAGTCGATGACCGCGGGTAGCTATGCGGTGCGGCTCGTCGACCACACCGTCGAGGTGTTCGTTCCCGCGTGATGGCCACCGAATCTGACACCGATCGTCAGCCCGATCAGTCACCCGACCCGCTGCCGCTGGCCGGGTTCACCATCGGCGTGACCGCCGCCCGGCGAGCCGAGGAATTCGCGGCGCTGCTCACCCGGCGCGGTGCCGACGTCATGCATGCGCCGACCATCCGGATCCTGCCCCTGGTGGACGACACCGAGTTGGAGCGGGTGACCGAGGAACTCATCACCGATCCGCCGCAGATCATGGTCGCCACCACCGGTATCGGTTTCCGCGGCTGGGTGGAGGCCGCCGACGGCTGGGGCGATGCCGAGGCCGTCCTCGAAGCGCTCGGCAAGAGCAGGCTGATCGCCCGCGGCCCCAAGGCCAAGGGGGCGATCCGGGCCGCCGGACTGCGCGAGGAATGGTCGCCGGAGAGTGAATCCTCCTCCGAGGTACTCGACCGGCTGCTGGCCGAGGGAGTCGAGGGCGTTCGGATCGCGGTGCAACTGCACGGGGCGACCTCCGAATGGGAACCGCTGCCGGACTTCTGCACGGTGCTACGCGCCGCGGGCGCCGAGGTGGTTCCGATCCCGGTGTACCGCTGGCGGATGCATCCCAACGTCGACGCGATCGACAAGATGATCTGGGCGGTGCTGCGCGGCGATCTCGATGCGATCACCTTCACCAGCGCCCCGGCGGCGGCGGCGATCCTCACCCGAGCCAAGGAACTGGGCAAGCTGCCGCAGTTCGTGTCCGCGTTGCGGACCGCGGTACCGGTGCTGGCGGTGGGGTCGGTGACGGCGAGTCCTCTTGAGGCGCTGCAGATCCCGGTGATCTACCCGCGGCGGTTCCGGCTCGGTGCACTGGCCCGGCTGATCACCGACGAACTTCCCCGTCGCAGCCGGACGCTCCGCGTCGCCGGACACGACACCGCCATCCGCGGGCAGGCCGTCATCGTCGACGGTGAGGTCCGGGACTTGTCGGCGACCAGCATGATCCTGCTGAAGATCCTCGCCGGGGTGCCGGGCCGGGTCGTGTCCCGGCAGGAACTGCTCGGTGGATTGCCCGGCGACAGTTCCGATACGCATGCGGTGGAGGTGGCGGTGGCGCGCCTGCGGGCGGCACTCGGCTATCCCAAGATGATCCAGACCGTGGTCAAACGCGGCTATCGGCTCGCCGTCGACCTGGAGTACGACGCCGAGGACAACGACGAGGACGGCGGAAAGGGTGCAGGACATGAGTGAATACGCCAGTGATGTCCGGCTGCCCTTCGGGGATCGGCTGGGTCAGGTCAGCCCGGTACTCGTGGCACACGGGACGCGCAGCGCTCGTGGGCTCGATGTGATCGCCGAGATCGCCGAGGCGGTCAGTCGCCGGGTGGGGACGACACGGACGGCCTTCGTCGACGTACTCGGTCCGACGCCGAGTGAGGTCATCGCCGACACCGATCGGCCCGCGCTGCTCGTACCGGCGTTCTTGGCGTCGGGGTATCACGTGCGCAAGGATCTACCCGAACACGTGCTGGCCAGCGGACGTACCGACGCCATCGTCACCCGGGCGCTCGGACCCGATCCGGCGATCGCCGCGGTCGCCAGACTGCGGCTGATCGAGGCAGGCTGGGAGCCGGGTGACGCGGTGGTGCTCGCCGCGGCCGGTTCATCAGACGAAAGCGCTTGCGGCCAGGTGCATCTCGCGGCGCGGCAGCTGGAGTCGCTGATTGGTGGCCGGGTCGAGGTCGGGTTCATCACCACGGCCCGCCCGTCGGTGCCCGAGGCGATCGAGGCAGCCGGGCGGGGCGGCCGTCGTGTCGTCGTGGCCAGCTACCTGCTGGCACCCGGACTGTTCCACGAGCGCCTGTCGACCTACGGGGCCGACGTGGTGGCGGCGCCGCTCGGTGCCGATCCGCGCATCGTCGATCTGATCGTCACCCGCATGCGGGCCGCGATCAGTCCGTACCGCCGTGAGGCCGCAGTCCGACTGCTGCGCCGCTGATCCCGACCCCGACGGTGCGGTAGGTGGCCTAGCTGAGCTGGGTTCGGCACTCGCGCAAGCGGATCCGGCCGTCGGTGATCGGTACCCCCTCGGCGCGCAGGCGCTCGAGTTGGCGGGTGGCCAGGTGCGGCGCCGGTCTGCCGCTCGCGGGAACCACCCGGTGCCACGGCAGATCGGCGGTGTCGGTGCGCATGATCCACCCGACGATCCGTGGCGAGGATAATCCGGCGGCTGCCGCCAGGTCACCGTAGGTGGAGACCTCGCCTGCGGGGATCGACGCGACCAGCGCGCGGACGCGTTCGACATCGTGGTCGGTCACCGCGGCCATCAGTGCACCCCTGCGGTGCTCACAGCACCGACCGGATCAGCGACGCGACCAGTTCGGGCTGGGCGAAGGGCACCATGTGACCGCAGTCGGCGTGGGTCACGGTGACCTCGTCGGCCCGTTCGGCGGCGCACGCGGCGAGGAAGGCCGGCCGCACGAACGGGGGATCGACCCGGTCGGCGACGACGATGTGGGTCGGCAGCCCCGGCGGCGGCAGCACCGCGGGCCGCGCCATCTCGCTCCACGCCGCAGCCGCCATCGGCGCACTGACCCGCCAGCCCACCCGGCCGTGGGGGCGGGGGATCAGGTGGTCGGTGATCTCGTCCTCCAGCCGCTGTGCGGGCACATCCGCCCAGCCCTCGGCCCGTTTCGCGGCACGGGCGGCGTCGGCGTCGGCGTAGTCCCAGTGGTCGAGGCTGTCGGTGGCGACCTCGAGGCAGAACTCGGCGTCGAGTCCCTGCGCCGGGTCGAGCAGCACCAGTGCGGCGATGTCGTCGCGCCGTCGCTGTGCGAGATGGATGGCCAGTGCCCCGCCGAAGGAGTGCCCGACGACGACGATCGGCCGATCCGCCTGTGGCACATGCTCGTCGATCACGGTGGACAGTGCATGCACGTGGTCGTCGACACCCCACGGCGGACGCCACGGCGACCGCCCGTGGCCGAGCAGGTCGGGGGCGACGATACGTACGCCGGGCAGGTGATCGGCGAGCGAGGCCCACCGGCGGCCGTGGCCGGTGAGGCCGTGCAACGCCAGGATCGTGACCGGCGCGCGATCGGGCCCGGTGTCGCCGAAGACGTAGGTGTTCACAGGTGTCACCCACCCATCCTGCCGCATCTCATGGTGTCCGGGGACCAGGGGCGCCGGGTGTCCGGTGGCACTGTCGGTGGTTCGTGATTGCATGGACGGCGTGGTTTCGGGATCTCGGCGCAGACAGGCGGGTGTTCCGCGGGGTACCGCCCTGCGGGCGCGGCTGGTCGCGGCGTCCGGGGCCGCCGATGCCGACCGGCAGTGGCCCTCCGAAGTGGCCGCGATAATCACGTCGGGACGCGCAGCCACCGGTACCGACGCGACGTCGGCGTGGCAGCCGATCCGCGTGCACGGCGGTCCGGGCAGCGGCAAGTCGGCACTGATCGTCGCTGCCGCGGTCGCCCGCCTCACCGACCCCGACGTCGACCCGGAATCGGTCCTGGTGCTGGCCGCCAATCGGCGCGCGTCCATCGCCCTGCGTGAGGAGATCACCCGGCGCGTGCTGTCGGCGGCCACCGGCGGACGCCGAGTACTCGGGGGAGCGTTGCGTGAGCCGCTGGTGCGGACCGTGCACTCCTATGCCTTCGCGATCCTGCGGCTGCAGGCCAGTGCGCACGGTAACCCGCCCCCGCGGCTCATCACCGGTTCCGAGCAGGACGTGGTGTTGCGTGAACTGCTCGCAGGCGACATCGAGGACGGAGCCGAATATTGGCCCAAACACCTACGGCCGGCCCTGGGCACCAATGGTTTCGCGCAGGCGCTTCGCGATCTGATGATGCGGGCCGCCGAACGTGGTGTTGGCCCGGAGGAACTGGCGGCGCTCGGGCGCAGGCACCGGCATCCGGAATGGGTGGCCGCGGCACACGCGTTCGCCCAGTACGAGCAGAACATGCTGTTGCGCGGGGCGGTGGGACTCCAGACGCCGGGAGCCTCCGCGCCCGCGGTGGACGCCGCCGAACTCGTCGGGTCGGCGTTGTCGGCCTTCGCCCTCGATCCGGAACTGCTCGACGCACAACGCCGCCGGATCCGCCACCTGCTCGTCGACGACGCGCAGCATCTCGACCCCCAGGCGGCGCAGTTGGTGCGGTTGATCGGGACCGGCACCACGACGACCCTGATCGCCGCCGACACCGATCAGTCCGTCTTCGGGTTCCGCGGTGCGAGTCCGCGTTTCGCCGACGAACTGGTGGCCACGGGCTCGTCCCAGGACATCGTGCTGCGGGAGAACTTCCGCAGCCACCCGACGATCGCGACCGTGGGACAGGCGATCTCGGCGCGGCTGCCGGGGGCGCGGCCGCACCCGTATCCGCTGCCCGTCGAACCCGAGGAACCGGACCTCTTCGGCGGTGCCGACGTACGGGTGTTCTCCTCGGCGGCGAAAGAGGCCACTGCGATCGCCGATCTGTTGCGGCGAGCGCATCTGTTCGAAGGGGTGCCGTGGTCGCAGATGGCGGTGGTGGTGCGGTCGGTGTCGCTGGCGTTGCCGCCGCTGCGGCGGGCGTTCCGCTCGGCGGGGGTGCCGGTGATGACCCCGGCCAACGATCTCCCGCTGCATCGGCAGCGTGCCGTCATCGCGCTCATGCTGGTGCTGCGGGCGGTGGCGCTCCGCGACAACGAGGTCGGCGGCGGGGACGCCTTCACCGTCGAGGACACCGTCACGCTGTTGTCCGGCCCGATCGGTGCGGCCGATCCGGGTGCGATGCGGCGGCTACGGCGCGGGATCCGGCGCATAGACGAGGCCGACGACGCAGCGGCGCAACAGGATTCACTGGGTTCGCTGCGCCGGGCCATTCTCGACCCGCACGTGGGCGACCGCTACCGAAAGAAGCTGACCGAGACCGAGGCCACCCCGCTGATCAGGGTGCTCGACGTGATCGCCGCAGCCATGGCGACGCATCGGTCGCGGCACAGTGTCGAGGAGACGCTGTGGTCGGCGTGGCAGGCGACCGGATTGGAACGACGCTGGGCGGCGGCGGCCATTCGGGGCGGACCGGGTGGCGAGCAGGCCGATCGCGATCTCGACGCGGTGATGGCGATGTTCGAGGCAGCAGGTAATTTCGCCGACACGCTGCCCGCCGCCGGGCCCGGCGGATTCGTCGACTACCTTTCTCAGCTGCACATTCCCCGTGATTCGCGGGCGGTGAGCGCGGCCGCGGAATCGGTGACGGTGCTCTCCGCCCACGCGGCGACCGGACGGGAATGGGATGTGGTGGCAGTCGCGGGGGTCCTCGACGGGCTGTGGCCGTCGTTGCGCAGCCGTGGCGGGGTGCTGGCGACCGGTCAGCTCGTCGACCTTCTCGACGGAATCGACCCGGAGGCGGTGGATACCCTCGCGCGCGGTGCCACCGCCCTCGCCGACGAACGCAGGCTCTTCCTCGTCGCCTGCACCAGAGCACGGCGCCGGTTGCTGGTCACGGCCGTCGAGGACGGTAGCGGTGATGCCTCCCCATCGCGGTTCATCGCCGAGATCGCCGGGGCGGCCGGATCTTCCGAGGATGCCGACGACGCCGCGGACATGCTGCCGCTGGATCCGGGGGTGGACCGGGTGCTGTCGCTGCCGTCGCTCGTCGCGACACTGCGTTCGGTGGTGATCGACGGCGCCGCCCACCCGGACGGCACCGAACCCGACGCGCGCACCCGCGCGGCGGCCAGACTCCTCGCACAACTCGCCGACTCGGATATCCCGGGGGCTCACCCGCGGGACTGGTACGGGTTGGCCCCGCCGAGTTCGGACACCGCGCTGTGGACCCCCGACCGTGGTCCGGTGGTGCTGTCGCCGTCGACGGTCGACGCACTCAACAAGTGCTCGTTGCGCTGGCTGCTCGAACGTTCCGGCGGACGCGACGGGGACGGGACCCCCGCGATTACCGGCAGTATCGTGCACACCCTCGTCCAGGCGGTGGCCGGTCAGCTCGATCCGGCCGAGGTGACCGCCGCGTTGCGTGGCATCTGGGATCGCGTCGACACCGGTGTCGGCTGGTATTCGGCACGCGAACTCCAACGCGCCGAGGACATGCTCACCCATTTCCGGGACTGGCTGCGACTCTCGCGCGCCGACCTGACCGAGGTCGGCGTCGAATTGCCGGTCGATGCCACCATTGCGCCTGACGGCGACGATCCGGCCGTCCGCCTGCGCGGCCGGGTGGATCGTCTCGAGCAGGACGCGAACGGTCGGCCGGTGGTCATCGACGTCAAGACCGCCAAGACGCCGATCACCAAGGCCGACGCCGAACAGCACGCTCAGATGGCCGCCTACCAGGTGGCCCTCGCCCACGGCGGGGTCGTCGGGGCCCCCGCCGAGGCAGGCGGTGCACGGCTGGTCTACGTGTCTTCGGCGAACCGCAATTCCGGTGCGGCCGAACGGGTGCAGGATCCGCTGACACCCGAGCTGCTCGACGAGTGGATCGGAATCGTCCGGCACGCGGCCCGCGCCAGCATCGGACCCGACTACACCGCGACACCCAACCCGGGGTGCGTGCACTGTTCGCTGACCGCGAGCTGCCCCACCCAGATCCGCGGTAAGGCGGTGACCGATGACTGACCCGACGACCCGGGCGCGGATCAGCGCCACATCGGTGGCCGCGGCGCTCGGGCTGCCCACGCCGACCCCGGAACAGGTTGCGGTGATCGAAGGTCCGATCGAACCGATGCTCGTGGTGGCGGGCGCCGGGGCGGGGAAGACCGAGACGATGGCCGCCCGCGTCGTCTGGCTGGTCGCCAACCAGATCGTGGCACCCGACGAGATCCTGGGCCTGACCTTCACGCGTAAGGCGGCCAGCGAACTGGGCGCCCGCATCCGCCGCAGGCTGTCGACGCTGTCGGGGTCACCGGCCCTGCGCAACTGGGATCCGGACGGCACCTTGATGGCGCGGCTGCGTGGTGCCGATCCCGAGGTCAGTACCTATCACGCCTACGCGGGTCGGTTGATCGCCGACTACGGACTGCTGCTGCCGGTGGAACCGAGTTCGACGCTGCTCAGTGAGACCGAGCTGTGGCAGTTGGCGTTCTCGCTGGTGTCGAATTGGCCGGGCGAGCTGAACACGTCGAAGATGCCGGCGAGTGTGACCGAGGCGGTGCTCAAACTCTACGGTGAGATCTCCGAACACCTCGTGGACATCGATGCGCTGGCCGATGCGGGTTCGGAACTCTACGACATGGTCGAGACCTTGCCCAAGGGGCCCCGGCAGCGCGACACCCCGACCCAGGCGCTGCTGAAGGTGCGTGAGGTCATCGATGAGCGGCGCCAATTGGTCCCGATGGTGCGGTCACTCGCGGCCACCATGCGTGAGCAGTCGGTCCTCGACTTCGGGTCGCAGATGTCGCTGGCCGCGCGTCTGGTCGCCACCAACCCGGAGGTGGTTGCGGCCGAACGTGGTTCGTTCCGCGCGGTGCTGCTCGACGAGTACCAGGACACCGGACACTCCCAGCGCATCCTGTTGTCGGCGCTGTTCGGCGGAGCTCCGGCCGCCGATCGCCCACCGGTGGCGGTGACGGCGGTCGGTGACCCGATCCAGTCCATCTATGGCTGGCGCGGGGCGTCGGCGGCCAATCTGCCACGCTTCGCCCGGGATTTCCCGCGCCGGGACGGTTCGCCCGCCGACCGGCTGGAACTGCTGACCAGCTGGCGGAACGCCGAGAATGGACTGCGCCTGGCCAACCACATCTCGGAGGAGTTGCGGCGCAAAGGAATCCCGGTCAGCGTGCTGCGGACTCGTCCCGACGCCCCGGCCGGTACGGCGACGCTCGCGCTGACCGAGACGGTACTGGACGAGCGGGATTGGATCGCGGCGCGGATCGAAGATCATTGGCGCGCCGCCGAGACCGCGGGGACACCGCCGCCGACGACGGCGATCCTGGTGCGCCGCAACGAGGATTCGGCGCCGCTGGCCGCCGCGCTGGAGAGTCGGGGTATCCCCGCAGAGGTCGTCGGTATCGGCGGACTGCTGCATGTGCCGGAGATCGAGGATGTGGTCGCCACCCTGCGGCTGATGGCCGACCCGATGGCCGGAACCGCGGCGATGCGGCTGCTGACCGGTGCGCGCTGGCGCCTCGGTGCGGCCGACCTTGCCGCGCTGTGGCGTCGCGCGATGAACCTGGCGGCGCAGTCCGTCATCGATGCCGGGGGCATCGTGACCAGCCGCGCCGAACTCGACGCGGCCCTCGATGCGGTGCTGCCCACCGAGATCGTCGATCAGGCGGGAATCGCCGACGCGGTGATCGACCCCGGCGACGAGTCGAACTACAGCAAGGCGGGATTCGCGCGGATCCGCGCCTTCGGCGCCCAGCTGGAATCACTGCGCAGGCGGATCGGTCAGCCACTGCCCGAACTCGTCGCCGACGTCGAGAACACCATCGGGGTAGGGGTGGAGGCGCAGATCCGCGCCCGGCGGATGCGTGGCACCATCACCGGCCGCGAACATCTCGACGCATTCGCCGAATATGTGAGCCGCTACGCCGACCGTCCGGGCGCGAATCTGCCGGGACTGCTGGCCTTCCTGGAGACCGCGGAGACGATCGAGAAGGGTTTGGAACCCGGTCGCATCGAGGTGGCCGAGCAGCGGGTGCAGATCCTGACCGTGCATGCGGCGAAAGGTCTGGAGTGGGATGTGGTGGCGATCGCCCACCTGTGCCGGGGCATCTTCCCGAGTGCGAAGGCCGACACCACCTGGCTGGGCAGTGCGCGTGAGCTGCCCGCCGAGCTGCGCGGCGATCTCGCCGTACGGGCCGATACCGCGGACGGGTCGGCGACCGAAGGGTTCCCGCCGCTGGATGTGTCCACAGTTGCAGATCGCAAACAGCTCGAGGTGGCGCTCGCCGATCACAAGGACGACATCGCCGCCCGCCGTCTGGAGGAGGACCGGCGGCTGCTCTATGTCGCGTTGACCCGGGCGCGCTCGGATCTACTGGTCTCGGCACACTACTGGTCGGAGGGCGCGGAGAAGCCGCGGGGCGGCTCGGATTTCTTCGACGAACTCCTCGAAGCGGTAGATGCCGCCGTCGCCGATCCGGACATCGACGCACCCGGACTCACCGTCGACGTGCGGGCCCCCGATCCTGCGGACGGTGTGACCAACCCGCTGGCCGATCAGGTGGCGAGCGTGATGTGGCCCGCCGACCCGCTCGCCGGACGGCGCGAGCAGGTCACGGCCGCCGAACGTCTGGTGCTGGCGGCGCTGTCCGATCGCGAGGTGCAGGCACTCTTCGACGAGGAACCAACAGATCCCGCGATTGCTGGCGAGGAATCGGCGCCGGCCGTCCTCACCGACGAGGAACAGGAGATCGCGGACTGGGAGGCGGAGGTGGCCGCGCTGCTCGCCGAACATCGGCTGGGCAACCAGGCGCTGGTCGAGCAGGCGCTGCCGACGCATCTGTCGGTCAGCCAGCTCGTCGAATTAGATTCCGACGAAGCGGAATTCGCGCGTCGCCTGCGACGGCCGACACCGTTCCGGCCGAATCCGACGGCTCGGCGCGGCACCGCGTTCCACGCCTGGGTGGAGCGCTGGTTCGGTGCCACCCGGCTTCTCGACATCGACGAACTGCCGGGAGCCGCGGATGCCAGCGCGGCGCCCGATGCCGACCTGGAGACGTTGCGCGAGTCCTTCCTGGCCTCACCGTGGGCGGCGCGCAGCCCGACCGAGGTTGAAGTGCCCTTCGAGACGGTGATCGGCGGAATCGTCGTCCGCGGCCGGATCGATGCAGTGTTCCCCGACGCGGACGGCTCGTGGATCGTCGTCGACTGGAAGACCGGTGCGATGCCCGAACCGGCACAGCGGGAGTCGCTGTTCATCCAGCTCGCCGCCTACCGGATCGCGTGGGCGCAGCTGGCCGGGGTGCCCGTCGAGCGGGTGCGGGCGGCCTTCCACTACGTCCGCGTCGGGCAGACACTCGAAGCCGACAAGCTGCCCGATGAGGCCACGCTCGCGGCGAAGCTGGCACGCTGAGACAAATGGGTTAGATTGCCCTAGTGAGCGAACAGCCCGTTGCCGGGCGGCCGCATGCGTAATCGCCTGCGCCGCCGGTTCCTGTCCGAGGAACTGTCCGAACGTCCCGACCACGCATTGGTCGGCATCATCCGGATTCCCGAACTACAGCAGAGTCCCGGCTGGGCGATCGGTAAGCGTGTCGTATTCGCCGTGATCGCCCTGTTCTTCACCGCGGTGCTGGTCTATCTCGACCGCGACGGCTACCGCGACGTCCAAGAGGATCAGCTGTCCTTCCTGGACTCGCTGTACTACTCGGCGGTGACCTTGTCGACCACCGGATACGGCGACATCACCCCGTTGAGTCCGTCGGCCCGACTCCTGAACCTGCTCATCATCACCCCGCTGCGCGTGCTGTTCCTGATCGTCCTCATCGGTACCACCCTGGAGGTGCTGACCGAACGGTCGCGGCAGGCGCTCAAGATCCAGCGTTGGAGGAACAGCGTGCGCAACCACACCGTCGTCATCGGGTACGGCACCAAGGGCCGCACCGCGGTCGACGCGATGATCGGCGACGGCATCAAGCCTGCCGAGATCGTGATCGTCGACGCCGATGCGAGCGTTCTGGAGGCGGCCGCCGCCGACGGATTGGTGACCGTCCGTGGCGACGCCACCAAATCCGATGTGTTGCGGCTGGCGGGGGTGGCCCACGCGACGAGCATCGTGGTGGCCACCAACCGCGACGACACCGCGGTGCTGGCCACCCTGACCGCTCGGGAGATCAATCCACGAGCAAAGATCGTCGCCTCGATCCGGGAGTCGGAGAACACCCATCTGATGCGGCAGTCCGGCGCGAACTCGGTGGTCGTCTCCTCCGAGACCGCCGGTCGGCTGCTGGGTATCGCCACCATGACCCCGTCGGTGGTGGAGGTGATCGAGGATCTGCTGACCCCCGATGCCGGCTATGCGATCGCCGAACGCGAGGTCGAGCCCGGCGAGTCCGGCGGGTCGCCCGCCCATACCCGCGACATCGTGCTCGGTGTGGTGCGCAACGGCGTGCTGCGCCGCGTCGGCGATGCCGAGGTGGAGCAGATCGAGGTCGGCGACCGGTTGCTCTATGTCCGTAAGGGGGCACCGGAATGAGCGGCCGATTCATCCTGCCCGAACCTCCGCTGCTGTCCCGGTCGGTCTTCGACCGGGCCGACGAGATCCGCGACGACACCGACCGGATGCGGACCGGCTGGACCTCGGCGAAGGTCCTGCTGGTCGACCCGGACGGGCGCTACCCGGTGAATGGCAACGGCGGGCTCCACTGGCTGGACGCGGCCACCGTCGCCGACGAGCCGCCCGCGGATGCGGTGTTCCTCGGCGTCCTCGACACCGACCGCTGGACGCGTCGCGTCGACCACATCGACGGCCCCACCGACGACGCGCGGCGCGGTGCGGCCCGGCTGTCGGCCGATGAGGCGGGCATCCTCGCGACCGCACTGGGCATCCTCAACTGGCACGCGTCGGCCCGGCATTCCCCGTTCGACGGATCGGCGACGGTACCCGCTCGTGGCGGTTGGGTGCGCCGCCATGTGGCGTCCGGGCGGGACGAGTTCCCGCGGACCGATCCGGCCATCATCACCGTCGTCCACGACGGCGCCGACCGCATCCTCCTCGGCCGTCAGGCGGTCTGGCCCGACGGCTGGTACTCGACGCTCGCCGGCTTTGTCGAGCCGGGGGAGTCCTTGGAGCAGTGCGTGATTCGGGAGGTGCACGAGGAGGTCGGCATCACCGTCACCGAACCGCGGTATCTGGGCAGCCAGCCGTGGCCGTTCCCACGGTCGCTGATGGTGGGGTTCGCCGCCCTCGGCAACCCCGACGACGAGCTGGCCTTCCTCGACGGTGAGATCGGTGACGCGCAGTGGTTCCACCGCGACGAGGTGCGCGCCGCGCTGGCCGCAGGCAGCGATTGGGTACGTTCGGATGCCGAGACGGCGCAACCGTCCGCCGCCGGCGAGGAACCGCGTCTGCGGCTGCCCGGATCCATCTCCATCGCGCGCACGATGATCGCCGCCTGGGCGGGCTGAACGGAGCGTCCGGGATCGTCGCCCGGGTTGCGGATCACAGTTGCTCGCGGGAACAACTCATCACCGACGTGGTGTTATGGGGGGCATGAGCAACGTGATCGATGACGAAGCAGGCTCGCGTACCTCCGAGACCGGCGAACTGACCATGTACACCACCTCGTGGTGCGGATACTGTGCGCGGCTGAAGACCGCGCTGCGTAGCAGTGGTATCGGATGGCAGGAGATCGACATCGAACTCAACCCGGATGCCGCCGAGTTCGTCGGCAGTGTCAACGGTGGCAACCATGTCGTGCCCACTGTCCTCTACGCCGACGGAACCACCGCCACGAATCCGTCGATCGCCGACGTCAAAGCCAAACTGGGTCGCTGAGACCGGGCGGCGCCGAACCGTCGGACGGCTTCGTCGGACCCGGATGCGATAGTGGGACGCGTGCCGAATTCGAGAGATGTCATCGTCGCGTCACCTACCGATGCCGACTCGATCACCGGTGGTCTCGACCCCGAACAGAGCGCCGCCGTGCTGGCGCCGCGCGGCCCGGTGTGCGTTCTGGCCGGCGCCGGAACCGGCAAGACCCGCACGATCACCCGGCGTATCGCCCATCTGATCGACAGCGGTCAGGTCAATCCGGGGCAGGTCCTGGCGGTCACGTTCACCGCGCGGGCGGCGGGCGAGATGCGTACCCGACTGCGGTCACTGGGGGTCGGCGGTGCCGGCGGCGGTGGCGCGGTCTCCGCGCAGACCTTCCACGCCGCGGCGCTTCGCCAGCTGCGCTACTTCTGGCCGCGGGCCTTCGGCGGTGCGCAGTGGGAACTGCTGGACAACAAGTTCCCGATCGTGTCCCGCGCCGCGCGCCGCGCCGGATTGGACACCTCTACCGACACCCTGCGTGACCTCGCCTCGGAGATCGAGTGGGCGAAGGCGTCGCTGATCGATCCCGAACGCTACGCCGAGGTCGCCACCAAGGTGGCCCGCGACACTCCCGCGCCACCGGCCCAGGTGGCCGCGGTCTACGGCCACTACGAGGACGCGAAGGTCTCCGCAGACGGCGACCGGCTCCTCGACTTCGACGATCTGCTGATCTACATGACCCAGATCCTCGTCGCCGAACCCGGTGTCGCAGAAGAGTTCCGGTCACGGTATCGCTGTTTCGTGGTCGACGAATACCAGGATGTGACGCCGGTGCAGCAGGGGTTGCTCAACGCTTGGCTCGGCGACCGCGACGATCTGACCGTCGTCGGCGACGCCAACCAGACCATCTACACCTTCACCGGCGCGACGCCGTCGTATCTGCTCGACTTCGGCAGGCGCTTTCCCGATGCCACCGTGGTCCGGCTCGAACGCGACTATCGCTCGACCCCGCAGGTCGTCGATCTGGCGAACCGGGCGATCGGCGCGGCCCGCGGCCGGATCGCGGGCACCCGGCTGCGCCTGGTGGGGCAGCGGCCGGCCGGTCCCGAACCGGTCTTCGCCGAGTACGCCGACGAACCGGCGGCGGCCACCGCGATCGTCGGCGAGATCAGCACACTCATCGACGCCGGGGTGCCTGCCGCCGAGATCGCGGTGTTGTACCGGGTGAATGCCCAGTCGGAGAACTATGAACAGGCGTTGACCGAGGCGGGCATCCCGTACCAGGTGCGCGGTGGGGAAGCCTTCTTCACGCGTACCGAGGTGCGGCAGGCGATGAAACAGCTCAACGCGATCGCCGGGCGCGAGATCCGGCCGGACACCGACGTCCCGACCGTGGTGCGCGCCATGCTCGGCGAACTCGGCATGACCGAGACGGAGCCGACCGGCGCCCAGGCCCGCAGCCGCTGGCAGTCCTTGCGCGCGCTCGCCGAGCTGACCGATGAACTCGTCGCGTCCGCCCCCGATCTGACGTTGGCCGACCTGTCCCGGGAACTGGCCGGCCGGGCCCAGTCCCGGCATCCACCGACCGTGCAGGGGGTGACGCTGTCGTCGCTGCATGCGGCCAAGGGACTGGAATGGGACGCCGTCTTCCTGGTGGGGCTGACCGATGGTTCGGTGCCGATCAGCCAGGCCATCAAGGCCTCGTGGGAGGAGATCGAAGAGGAGCGCAGGCTGTTCTACGTCGGGGTGACCCGTGCCCGCGAACATCTGCATCTGTCGTGGGCGCTGGCCCGAAACGAGGGCGGACGTCCCCGGCGCCGGTCTCGGTTCCTCAACGATCTGGTCCCCGACGACTCGCCGGCGTCGAAGGCGGCGCCGACCCGCAAACCTCGACGCGGCCCGGTGTGCCGGGTGTGTGGCTCCCGCCTGGTGGATTCGACGGCGACCCTGCTGGGCCGCTGCGCGGACTGTCCGTCCGATCTCGACGAGGATCTGCTGGTCGCACTCAAGGACTGGCGCCGGGACCGGTCGGCGGAGAAGAAGGTGCCCGCCTTCGTGATCTTCTCCGACAAGACGTTGCTGGCCCTCGCCGAGCAGCGGCCCACCGACGACGCCGGGCTGGTGTCGATTCCGGGCATCGGTGCCCAGAAGCTGGCCGAGTATGGCGAAGAATTGATAGGCCTCATCAAAACCGCAGGTCAAAAATAGGTTGTGCGAACCCGGGACGCACATTTACCCTTGTTCAGGTCAGCAGCGGGTGAGACCTATGTGCTCATCCTCCACATACACGGGAACCGTCGGAACGGGACCTTCGAGACAGAAAGGAGCGGAACAGTGAACGGAATCACCAAGGTCGAGGCAGTGAGCGGCGTCCAGATTCATCGTCTGGTCGAGCCGATCGCCAAGCCGATGGCAGCGCCATGTCGTGTGTCGGTCATCGAAGCGCATTCTCGTCGCAACCGCTCCTGGATCGCGGTAGCAGCGAAGCGCCCGAAGACCCTCCGCCCGGCCGGCCTCCATCTCGGCGCCGCAGACCTGGCAGATGCCGCCGATATGGCCAGCGCGGTAGCGCGAGCGCCGCAGCGATTCCCCGTGTATCGCGAAGAGCGTACGGAGTAACCGACTCCTTACCTCTCCACCCCACTCAGGGTCACGGGCGAATCGCAGCAGGCGAACCCGTGGCCCTCTTTTCGTGAACCGGTTCGGATAACCGTCATCCCCAGCGATGACTTGTCATCCGCCGCCGCTCCGCATCGAGGGACTTCGGGTCGAAGACCGAAGAAAACCAACAGATGTGGAGACCGCAATGACTGTCGAATGCGTACTCGAATCGTGTATGACGGCGGACCGCTCGATGTCCGTCCGGCTCGACCTGCCCTGCCAGGTCGCCGACGCCGATCTGTGGTTCGCCGATGATCCCCGTGACCTCGAGCGAGCCAAGGCGTTGTGCCTGGACTGCCCCCTGCGCAGTCAGTGCCTGGAGGCAGCCATCGATCGCGCCGAGCCCTGGGGGGTGTGGGGTGGCGAGATCCTCGAGCGAGGCGCGGTCATCGCCCGCAAGCGGCCGCGTGGACGGCCGCGGAAGAATGTGGCCTGAGAACAGACCGGTCGTGACCCGAGCATCGGGGCACGACCGGTCTGTCGTCGTCGGTGCGGATTCAGTCGCCGAGTCCGGGCACCCACCGTTCCATGATCTCGCGGTAGGGGGCATGTGCCTCGAGCTGTGACGCGATCCCCACACAACCGCCCAGCACGCGGAAAACCATGACGAACTGCTTGGGTACGTTGAGATTTCGCGACGTCTTGTACACATCACCGCGCACGTCGGTTGCCTTGCCCGCCGCCCGCTGCATCCATTTGCGGGTGAAGTGGAACGACTCGGTGTACAGCGGATCCACATACGGCTTGAGGTAGGCCTCGATATCGGTGGGGGCCACCTTCGCCGCGTGGGAGGCGCGAATGAAATCGGCCTTGACCATCAGCGCTTTGAGCTCGGGATACTTCTTGTCGCGCGCGAGCCGCAGGATCGGTCCGGTCTCGGGTGGCAGACCGTCGGGGTAGTGTCCGACCGCGCCGAAGTCGAGGACACCGAACCGGCCGTCGTCGGCGATGAAGAAGTTGCCCGGATGCGGGTCGCCGTGCAAGAGCCCGACCCGAAACGGTGAACTCACTTCGAACTCGGCCATTTTCGCGGCCGCATCGTCGCGGGTCGCCTGATCGCCGGTGGTGATGATCTTCGACAGCGGCGTGCCGTTGACCCACTCGGAGACAACCACCTTGGGTGCACTCGCGACGACCTTGGGGATGAGGAAGTTCGGGTCCCCGTCGAAGGCCTTGGCGAATGCGCGCTGATTCTCGGCCTCGCCCAGATAGTCGAGTTCGGCCTCGGTGCGGTCGATGAGTTCGTCCATCATCGACTTCACATCGGTTCCGGGAGAGAGCTTCTGCATCAGACCCGACATCCGCGACAGCGTCTTGAGGTCGGCCTTGAGGGCGTGGTCGGCGCCCGGATACTGCACCTTCACCGCCACCGTCCGGCCGTCGGACCAGACGCCCTTGTGAACCTGGCCGATGCTCGCCGCCGCAGCCGGGGTGTCGGAGAAGTCCTGAAAGCGTTCCCGCCAGCGTGTGCCGAGTTGCTGGTCGAGGACTTTGTGAACCTTGTCGGTCGCCATCGGCGGAGCTTCGGCCTGCAACTTGGTGAGGGCTTCGCGGAAGGGTTCGCCGAACTCGTCGGGGATGGCCGCTTCCATGATGGACAGGGCCTGGCCGACTTTCATCGCGCCGCCCTTGAGTTCACCGAGGACGGAGAACAACTGCTCGGCGGACTTCTCCAAGAGCTCCTGGTTGACTTGGTCTTTGTCTTTGCCGACCATTCGCTTGCCCAAACCCGCAGCAGCACGGCCAGCCATTCCGATGGGGAGAGACGCCAGCTTCGCGTTTCGCCGACCCTGCCCCCGGGTGATGTCGGTCATAGCATCCTTTCCGGCTCAAGAATAGATGACGGACCCTCATATTCGGCCACCGGGCGGCATTCACACAGTGGATGCGGCGGCCAGTGTTTGGTTTCCAGCCGGACCGGGTCGGAACCGAATTCGATGGCATGGTCGACCAGCTGGGGAAGTGGCTGGTGGCCGTGGTCGACGACGACGCGCAGGGCGGCGTCGAGACGCTCGATCTGGAGGTGGGCCAGCGCGGCGGTGGCGCGGATGGTCGCCGACGAGGCGGCGCCGGGACGGCGGATGAGTTGTGCCGCCAGCAACGGCCAGTCCGGATCGAGTGCGGTCCGGTACCGGTCGGCACAGCGCAGACAACTCGACAGGCCCGGTAGCACGAGTGGGCCGACGATGCCGACGCCGTCCCGCACGCGCACCTGCAAATGCGGGATCCGCCCGCGGGTCAGGCCGTCGATGACGGCCGGGTCGTGCACTAGATAGTCGGTGAGGAGCACCAGATTGGCCTGCCACGATGCGATGGCGCCCGGCTGCGGGCGGCGGGCGGTGCGCCGGGTGCAGACGCCGGTGTCCGACAGGGAGGTGGAGATCAGGTCGGCCAGTGGGCCCTGCCCGTGGATGTGGACCCGCAGCGGTACCGGCCCGCGCGTGCCGCCGGAGCTGGTGCGGGTACGGCCCAGCGACGTCAGCCGGGCGAGGATCTCGTCGAGGTCGGCCCGGCTGAGTCCGGTGGCCTGGACACGCCGGGTCAGTTCGTCGGGGCGGCACGGCTGTTGCAGACCGCGCAGCAGATCGGCCACCTGCGCGGCGGCCACACGGGGATCGACGTCGACGATCAGGCTATGTGCCGGGTCGGTTCCGATGTGCACACTGTTGTTGGGCCGCACCAGGATTGGTGTGTCGGGTGTGATCATCGGCGACGGGCGAGTTCTCACCATGGCCGAACTCTGCCAGAAAAACGGGACCGCGATCGGGGATCGTCGCAGTTATCCACAGACCACGGCGATGGCGCTAGCGAGGGCCGTCGGTTTGCTCGCCGTCGGTCTTGCCGTTGTCGTCATCAGACTGGTCGGTTCCCGTGCGATCGGTCTCATCCGACTGTTTGTGATCCCGCTTGGTGTCCTCACCCTCGCGTTCGGCGGCAAGGGTGCGCTCCAGTGCGGCGATCGGATCGTCGAATGCGCTGTCCCCGCCGATCACTCGGTCGATGAAGGCGGCCGGGGCGTCGATGTCCTCGCCGTCTGGCATCAGGTCGGGGTGATCCCAGATGTGGTCGCGGGTGGCGACATCGGAGGCGTCGAGCAGTCGCTTCCACAGGTCGGCGGCTTCGCGGACCTTACGAGGACGCAGCTCGAGTCCGACGAGCGTGGCGAAGGTCTGTTCGGCGGGTCCTCCGGTGGCGCGGCGCCTGCGCATGGTCTCGGTCAGTGCGCCGGTGCTCGGGAGCCGGTCGCCGAGCGCGGTGGTCACCACATGTTCGACCCAGCCCTCGATGAGTGCCAGCAGTGTTTCGAGTCGTTTGAGCGCCGCCTGCTGCTCGGGGGTGGTGGTCGGTTCGAAGGAGGCCGACGAGCTGATCAGTTCTTCCAGCTTCCCCGGGTTGGAGAACAGTTCGGCCGGATCGATGTTCTGGGTCTGCTCGGCGATGCCGGAGAAGTCGATGCTGATGCCGCGCGCATACTCCTCGACGGTCGACAGCAGACGTTGCCGCAGCCAGCCGACGTGGGTGAACAGCCGCAGATGGGCGGCCTCACGGGCAGCCAGGAAGACGATGATCTCCTGGGCCGGCTGGCCGAGGCCGTCGGCGAACTTCGCGATCGCCTCGGGCAGCAGGACCGCGATGCCCTCGGGGGCGAGTGGCAATCCGATGTCGGTGGAGGTCAGCACCTCTTTGGCGAGGTGTCCGAGTCCCTGGCCCAGCTGGGTACCGAAGGCCATCCCGCTCATCTGGGTCAACATGCCCAACATGGGGCCGGCGAACTGCGCGGCCTCCGCGGGCAGATTGTCCTGCCAGGTGCGGGCGAGCTGCTCGGCCACCGGATTGCACAATCCCTTCCAGGTCGGCAGGGATTGTTCGAGCCATTGCACCGGCGTCCACGCCACCGCCTGCGAGACACCCGACGGCAGGGTGGTGGCGTCGTCGAGCCACACGTCGGCCAGCCGTACCGCGTCGGCGACCGCGCTGTTCTCCTTGTCGAGAACCGGCGTGAACGACCCGATATGCTGACGCGCGAGGTTGGTGGCGACGTCGTAGTTGACCGGACCCGAGCCGCGGCCACCGCTCATCCCGGCGCCCATGCCGCTGAGCATGCTGCCCAGCTGGGAGAACATCTGTCCGAGCGCGGCCGAGTCGAAACCCGACGCGTCGAAGCCGGATGCACCGAATCCCTCTGGCCCCAAGGCGAATCCGAATGGGTTGGTAGCTCCGGCCGGATCGTTACGCGCGGCATCGTCCGGGTTGCTCTTGGCGGCATCGGACTGGTCGCGGCGGTCGTCGTCGTCATCGGAAGACGAGAAGCCGAAGGGCAGGTCACTCATGTCTTCCAGG
Organism: Gordonia heveisoli; assembly: GCF_030315745.1. Lineage (GTDB taxonomy): Bacteria > Actinomycetota > Actinomycetes > Mycobacteriales > Mycobacteriaceae > Gordonia. The sequence goes on from NZ_JASXSH010000007.1 coordinate 167,950, forward strand.
TTACCGTCCGATTCGCCGGCCCTGGGGCCGGCGAGTGTTCGCCTTGCGCGTAGTCGGCTCAGGGACGTCGGCCGGGGAAGCACGCTCGGGGGTGCTGCGGTGCACTATCGTGAGCGGAATGAGATCGCAGGCCGATATCCGGCGGATCGCGACCATCGGCGTGACCACTCTGGTGCTGATCGGGCTGCTTCTGCTGGGGACGATGGCACAGGTGCCCTTCGTCGCGATGGGACCGGGACCCACCGTCAACACCCTCGGTGACGTCGACGTGGCGATGCCGGACGGGAAGGTTGTCTCCAAGCCCGTCATTCAGATCGAGGGAGCACCGGTCGATCCGACGACCGGCAATCTCAATCTGACCACCGTCGCGGTCTCCGACGGACTGTCGCTGTTCGAGGCGATCGGCCGCTGGGTGCAGGGCGATTACGCACTGCAACCGCGTGAGCGGGTGTATCCGTCGGATCGGTCCACCGAGGACGTCCATCGTGAGAACGCCGCACTGATGAGCAGTTCCGAGGAGAACGCCACGCTCGCGGCCCTGCATTTCCTCGGTAAGACCAAGCTGGTCGTCGGGTCGGTGAGCAAGGGTGGCCCGTCGGATGGGGTGCTCCGCGTCGACGACCAGATCGTGCGGGTGGCGGGGACGCCGGTCAATGAACGTGCGGCCGCGGTGGAACTCCTCAAACGTGCGGGGGCCGGTAAGCCGGTCGCCGTGGACGTTATCCGGGGCGGTACCCCGACGACGGTGACCGTGGTCCCGGCCGCGACCGGGGAGAACGGCACCCCGCAGCTGGGGATCGGTCTGACGCTGCGCAACGCCGACCCGGCGTTGAAGATCACCTTCACGGTGGGCGACATCGGGGGGCCGTCGGCCGGTCTGATGATGTCGTTGGCGGTCGTGGACAAGCTGAGTACCGGTGAGCTGACCGGCGGCAAGTTCGTCGCGGGAACCGGGACCATCGATCCGGACGGTGATGTCGGCGTGATCGGTGGCATCACCCACAAGACGCGGGCGGCTCGCGACGCGGGGGCCACCGTCTTCCTGGTGCCGGAGGGCAACTGCGCCGAAGCTGCTTCCGACCGGCCCGATGGCCTTGAACTGGTCAAGGTGTCGACGTTGAACGGCGCGGTGGATTCCCTGAACACCATCACCAGGGGCGGCCAGGTCCCGCACTGCTGACCAGGTTGCGCGGCCGAACTCAGATGTCGGGTGCGAAGGTCGCGGCCAGCGCGTCGCGGAGTTCGACGGCCAGTTCGGGGTGGGTGAGCAGTTCGTCCGCGGCACCGTCGTCGGCGGATGAACCGTCTGCCTCGGGGTAGAGCCGCATCACCGCCAGCCGTGGACCGTCGCGCAGGACGCCGACCGCCAGCCGGGCACTCCGTCGATCACCGGCGTCGTCGACGTCGTCCTCGGGTCGGGCCGGACGGGGGGTGCCGGGCTCCCCGGGTTTGGGCGGCACGACGACGATGTCCATGCTGATCGCCGCCCCCACCACCTGCTCGGGCCAGGCTGCCCGGGCGAGGAAGTCGTCGAGGTCGTCGATCTCCTGCAGGATCGGACTGAGTTCGGAGGTGTCGTCCTCGGCGACCGCGCCTGGTTCGAGTTCGGCGAGCAGACGGGTCGAGACCAGCGCGAATACCGTGCGGTCGGAACCGGCATCGGCGTCCGCGGTGTGGTCGATGATGTCGCGTAGTGCCGCGCCGAGTGCGTCTTGAGAGAACCCCTGGATGCTCACTCGGCTCATCTTGCCTCCTGCACCGGGTGGTGATCCAGCCCGCCCCGATCGCCTCCGGGAACCGGATGGGCTCGGCGGTCGTTGGCTGCTGCAGGGTAGAAGCCGAGCCTCGCCCAGTACAGTGGGCACAAATCGATGAGCAATGGTCCGAACGGCGGACCGGGTAACCCCGACTCGCCATGTCCGGATTGTGGACTTTTGGAGAGTGGGTCAGGTGAGCGTCCGCGGGCCGGCAGGTATGCCGACACTGTCACGCAAGAGCAAGATCGCCATCGGGTTCGGTGTGGGGTTGCTGGTGCTGCTCCTCGTTGGGCCGCGCCTGGTGTCGATCGCCACGGATGTGTTGTGGTTCCGGGACGTCGGCTATTCGTCGGTGTTCTCGACCATCGCCTGGACCCGCATCATCCTGTTCTTGATCACCACGCTGGTCGTCGGGCTGATCATCTTCGGGGCGGTGGCGATGGCCTACCGTTCGCGGCCGGTGTTCGTGCCCAGCAGCGGTCCCAACGATCCGCTGGCCCGCTATCGCACCGTCATCATGGGCAAGCTGCGGTGGTTCGGTATCGCGCCCGCACTGCTCATCGGTGTGATCGCCGGTCTGGTGGCGCAGGGGTCGTGGGCGACCGTGCAGATGTTCCTGCACGGCACCGACTTCGGGTACAAAGATCCGCAGTTCGGGATGGATATGGGCTTCTTCGCCTTCGACGTTCCGTTCTACCGGTTCGTGCTGAACCTGCTGTTCGTCGTCGTGGTGATCGCCTTCTTGGCAAATCTGGTCACCCACTACGTCTTCGGTGGTCTCCGCCTGGGCGGCGGTGGCAACTCGCTGACCACCGCGGCGCGGGTGCAGATGGCGGCCCTGGCCGGAACCTTCCTGCTGCTCAAGGCCGTCGCGTACTGGTTCGACCGCTATTCGCTGCTCTCCAGTGACCGCAAGCAGGACATCTTCCCGGGCGCCGGATACACCGATATCAACGCGGTGCTGCCGTCGAAGCTGATCCTGATGTCGATCGCGATCATCTGTGCGGTGGCCTTCTTCGCCGGGGTGGTGCTGCGCGACCTGCGGGTGCCTGCCGTGGCGACGGTGCTGATGGTGTTCTCGGCGCTGGTCATCGGTGTCGGCTGGCCGCTCGCGATGGAGCAGTTCTCGGTCAAGCCGAATGCTGCCCAGAAGGAAGCCGAATATATCCAGCGATCCATCGCGGCCACGCGCCAGGCGTATGGGATCGGCGGCGACAAGGTCACCTATCAGCGGGACTGGACGGCCAAACCGGCCACCCAGGACACGGTGAACGCGGACACGGTCACCCTGGACAACATCCGCATCCTCGATCCGAATGTCGTGTCCCCGACGTTCCGTCAGCAGCAGCAGCGCCGAAACTTCTACGGGTTCCCGGCGCAGCTCGCCGTGGACCGCTATCGCGTGGACGGACAGTTGCGCGATTACGTCGTCTCGGTTCGTGAGCTCGACCCCAGCCAGTACTCGGGTAACCAGACCAACTGGCTGAACAAGCATCTGGTCTTCACCCACGGTGACGGTTTCGTGGCGGCCCCCGCCAACCGGGTCCGGGAATCGGGCGACGACAACGACATCGACAGCGGCGGCGACCCGGTGTACTTCGTCACCGACACCACCAATGTCGGTAACGCCGAACACCAGCGCACCGCGCCGATCAAGGTCAACCAGCCGCGTATCTACTTCGGTGAGTTGATCGCCAAGGTCGACCCGGATTACGCGATCGTCGGTTCCGAGAACGGTCAGCCCCGCGAGTTCGATGGCGGCAGCGACGACGGCGCGCGCTACACCTATACCGCCGACTCCGGTGTCTCGCTGGGCAACTGGTTCACCCGTGCGCTGTATTCGGTGAAGTTCACCGAACGTAACTTCCTGCTGTCCAGCGAGATCAACTCGGCGTCGCGGCTGCTGTACAACCGCGACCCCCGCGACCGGGTCAAGAAGGTCGCGCCGTGGCTGACCGTCGACTCGAAGGCCTATCCGGCGGTGATCGACGGCCAGATCAAGTGGATCGTCGACGGATACACCACCCTCGACAGCTTCCCGTATTCACAACCGACGTCGCTGGCGACCGCGACCGCCGACGCCCAGGACCTGAATCCCGGGCAGACCGGCCGCAGCCAGGTGAACAAGACGGTCGGCTATGTGCGGAACTCGGTGAAGGCCACCGTGGATGCCTACACCGGCAAGGTGACGCTGTACCAGTTCGACACTCAGGATCCGGTGCTCAAGACCTGGATGAAGGTGTTCCCGGGCACGGTCAAGAGCCGCGCCGATTTCGACGCCAATCCGGCACTGCGCGAACATGTCCGGTATCCCGAGGATCTGTTCAAGATCCAGCGGGCGCTGCTGACGCAGTACCACGTCGATTCGCCGCAGACGTTCTTCCAGGGCAACGACAAGTGGTCGGTGCCGCCGGATCCCACCAACGACGATGCCGCCACCCGCGGTCTCGATCAGCCGCCGTACTACTTCGTCGCGGCCGATCCGCAGAACAAGAATCCGTCGTTCCAGCTGACCTCGGTGCTCAACCGGCTCAATCGCCCGATCCTGGGCGCCTACGTCACGGTGTCGTCGAATCCGGAGAACTACGGTCAGATGACCGTGCGTGAGTTGCCGGGCAACAATCAGCGATCGGGTCCGATCCAGGCGTTCAACCCGATGAAGACCGACGGTCGTGTCGCGCAGGCGCAACGTGACCTGCAGGCGAACGCGACAGTCACCTTCGGCAATCTGCTGACCCTTCCGGTCGGTGACAACGGCATTCTGTATGTGGTGCCGATGTATGCACAGGCGCGGGCCGACGAGGCGTATCCGCGACTGTTCCGGGTGATCACGCGCTACGAGGCCGGTGATCGTCCGGCCCGGATCGGTTTCGCGACAACGACTGCCGAGGCCTTGCGGGGCGCAGGTATCACGCCGGGGACGCTGGGGGTGCCCACACCTCCGACGCCGGACGGGCAGACGCCGAATCCGACCCCGAATCCCACGCCGACGCCGGCGACGCCGCAGCCGTCGGGTACCAACCCGGCGCGTGACGCCGCGGTGCAAGCGCTCGACACCGCGCTGAAGAATCTCGCCCAGGCGCAGTCCAGCGGTGACGTCGAGGCCTACGGCAAGGCGCTGACAGAGCTGAAAAAGGCTGTCACACAGTATGAGGCGGTCCAGCCCGGAGGCTGACCTGCCTCGTGCAGATCATGTGATGTACCCGTGAGATGAATTCCGCCGCGGTAGGGAAGTTCACCTACCGCGGCGGAAGTCTCTTTGTGGGGATGTGTGTTGTGGGGATGCCCCTGTGGGGATCGTTGGTGGCGTGGGCCGATCAGCCCCGGTACTCGCTCAGGTAGCGGCGAGTCTCGACGTCGGTGTTGTCGGGCATGACCGGGCTGTGATGGTGCCGGTGGATCAGTGTTCGGAAGATCGAGACGGCGCTGGTGAAGGCGGCGACCATGAGCAGCCCGCACAGGATTGCCGGGACGGTATCGCCGGACGCCATCGAAACCAGCCAGAGCGCGGCCATGGCGAAGCCGCCCAGGAACAGTAGGAAGGCGACGACACTCATCGGGTGATTGCCGTGGCTTTCATGGTGATGTACGCGGTGGGTTGTCATGATCCCTCCTCGGTGACCGATGGGAACAACGACCGCTGGTCGACAACGTCGGGGCCGTTGGTATCGCCGAGTCTACGCCGCGTGTGAGCTGAATCACATCAGTTCGTGACCGTTCGGTGTCGGAATGTTCATCGGCGGGCCGCAGGTCGGGGTAGGTGAGTGATCGGCGACACATGCATCTTCGCAGGTCAGTGGCGGTAGGTGAATGGATTTGCTCTGCGGGTTCACCGGTGTGTAACGTTGCTCTTGCAACGCGGGGTGGAGCAGCTCGGTAGCTCGCTGGGCTCATAACCCAGAGGTCGCAGGTTCAAATCCTGTCCCCGCTACCACGACACGAGGCCCGTCCGGAATCCGGACGGGCCTCGTGCATTTCGTCGTCGGGACGCCCGATATCTCGTCGACTACGATTTGGCCGGGTGCGACCATGGACCGGTGGAGATCACCAGTGCCGAGCAGTTGCGCGCGATCGTCGGGGAGCCGGTCGACCTCGTCATCAAGAAGGTCAAGTCCCACCTGTATGACGTCCACCGTGAGTGGCTGGCGTCGACGCCGATGATGTTCCTGGCGACCGCCGACGGTCGTGGGGGAGTGGACGTGTCGCCGAAGGGAGATCCGGCGGGGGCGCTCGTGCATGTCATCGACGACACTCGCATCGCCATCCCGGAGCGGCCGGGCAACAAGCGGGTAGACGGATACCTCAACATCCTGGCCCACCCGCATGTCGGCACCGTCTTCATCGTCCCCGGTCGGGGAGACACGCTGCGGATCAACGGATCTGCGCGGATCGTCGACGACGGTGACTACTTCGACGATCTCGCGGTCAAGGGCAAGCGGCCGATCCTCGCGGTGGAGATCGACATCGAGCAGGTCTTCTTCCACTGCGCCAAGGCGTTCATGCGGTCGGAGTTGTGGAAACCGGAGTCGTGGCCGGACGACGATCTGCCGTCGACCGCGCAGATCGCCAAACGGCTGATGCCCGAGGCCGACGAGCAGGCACTCGAAGAACGGTACGCCGAGGCCAACTATCGCAAGATCCTCTACTGATCGGGCTGCTGCTGCATCCCGGCGGTGAGTGCTGCCGATAGGGCGTCGGCGAGTTCGTCCGCCGGGGCGAGCGGAAGCGTGTGATGGCTGCCTGCGGTCAGGGTGATCACGCGTGCCGCCGGAATCGACGCACGAACCCGGTCGGCGATGGTCGCCGGATTGTGAATTCGACTGCGCGGGGCCAGGATCACCGTCAGCGCTGCGGTCAGTCCGCCCAACTGCGCGGCCTTCGGGCGCTTGGGCACGATGAGCTTGGGAGTGGGCAGCGCCGCGCCTGCGCAGGCTACCGTCACCCAGTCGGCGTCGAGACCCGCGGCGGTTAGGTCGGCGTGCTGTGTCTCCCAGGCCAGGAATCGGCGTTGCCGGGCCGAGGAGGGTCGGAGCAGCGTCGGCAGCGCATGCCACAGGTATCCGGCCCGCATGCCGGCGAAACACGAACTGGGATCGAGAAGTACAAGGTTGCGAACCCGGTCGCGGTGGTTGCCGAGCGCGAAGGCCAACGCGATCATCGCCCCGTAGGAATGGCCGACCAGATCGATCCGCTCGACCCCGAGTTCATCGAGGACGGCGGCCAGCCAGTTCAGGAGGTCGGCGGTGTCGTGGGGGCGGCCGGCGACCGGTCGGCTGCGCCCGAGGTCGCAGATCAGGTCGACACCGATGACGCGCCGATGTGCCGCGAGCGCGCCGACGATCGGCGTGTATGCGGTCGAGGTCGCACCGCCGCCGGATAGCAGCACCACCGGCACCTCGTCGGCGCCGGACGCTGGTGTGCAGATGTGCACACATGTGGTGCCGTGCGCGGTGGTGACGTCGAGCGATTGTCGGTTCGGCCACTGCTGTAACAGTGCGTCATAGGCCTGATCGAACTGTGCCTGGTCAGACAGGGTCATCAGGTTACCTCCACCATTTGGTAATTCGATAATCGAGAGACTAGGCCATCGAGGCGTCGCGTGGAAGTATGAGTTCATGTCCGCACCCCGAGCCGGCCGTGAGCGTTCCGACGACGTCGTCCACGACCTGCGGCGATTGACGATCGCACTCCACCTGTTCGGCGCCGAATTCGCTGCGCGTCACCACATGCATGCCACCGACGTACGCGCGCTCGTCGCGTTGCTGGATACCGTCCGCTCCGGCGAACCGGCATCGCCGGGTGCACTGGCGACCGCATTGGGTCTCAGCAGTGCCTCGACCACCGCGCTGCTCGACCGGATGGAGCGGGCCGACCTGGTCAACCGCACCCGTGACGAGGGTGATCGGCGTCGGGTCGCGTTGTCGGTCACCGCCCATGCCGAACGGCTCGGCGCGGAATTCTTCGGTGAGCTGATCGGCGGCGTGCTGGCCGTCGCCGACGACTACACCGCAGCCGAACTCGACCTGATCCGTGGATTCCTCACCAAGGTGACCGCGACGGTGGAATCGGCACGCGCCGGTTAACCCGATGCTCGTGCCCGGATCGGCCGTTCGGCGTGACAAACCGACCGGTCGGCGCAACCCAACGCGGTGGCAACGATCACATCGATACCCTGGACGTGATCTGGTGCGAAGCGAGAGGGATTGACGATGGGGCGATACGCCGAGGCGTTCACGCAGGCAGCCGACGACCAGGACGGGTTCTGGCTCGACGCCGCACGGGCCGTCGACTGGGAGAGTGCGCCGACCGTCGCGCTCGACGACACACAGGCCCCGCTCTACCGCTGGTTCCCCGATGCCACGCTCAACACCTGCCACAACGCGCTCGACCGGCATGTCGAGGCAGGCAACGGTGACCGTGTCGCCCTGATCTGGGACTCGGCGATGGTGGGGCAGCAGCGTCGCCTGACCTATGCCGAGCTACTCGACGAGGTTTCACGATTCGCCGGTGTGCTCGCCGGGCGTGGAGTCGGCAAGGGCGATCGTGTCGTCATCTACATGCCGATGATCCCCGAGGCCGCGATCGCGATGCTCGCCTGCGCCCGCATCGGGGCCGTGCATTCGGTCGTCTTCGGCGGCTTCGCCGCACCGGAACTGGCCACCCGGATCGACGACGCACGGCCGGTCGCCCTGATCACCGCCTCCGGCGGGCTGGAGCCTGGCCGCACCATCGAGTATCTGCCGATGGTGGCCAAGGCGGTCGAATTGTCGCAGTCACCGCCGACGACGGTCATCGTCAAAGATCGTGAACAGATTCCCGGATCGGCCGCCGACCACGACGGTTGGCTGGACTGGGGCACCGAGGTCGCAGCCGCCCAGCCGGTCGCGCCGGTGGCGGTGGCGGCGCCCGACCCGCTGTACATCCTCTACACCTCGGGTACCACCGGGAAACCCAAAGGTGTGGTCCGCGACAACGGCGGGCATGCGGTCGCGCTGACCTGGTCGATGAGCAACATCTACGACATCAAGCCCGGTGACATCTGGTGGACCGCATCGGATGTCGGATGGGTCGTCGGCCACTCCTACATCGTTTACGGCCCGCTGCTGGTCGGTGCCACGACGGTGATGTACGAGGGCAAACCGGTCGGCACTCCCGACGCCGGAGCGTTTTGGCGCATCATCGACGAACACAAGGTCAATGCCCTGTTCACGGCGCCGACCGCGATCCGGGCCATCCGTAAGGCCGACCCGGCTGCCGCTGAACTCGCGAAGTACGACATCTCCACTCTCCGTACCCTTTTCGCGGCCGGTGAGCGTTTGGACCCGGATACCTTCGGGTGGGCGAGCTCGGTGCTCGGGGTGCCCGTCGTCGACCATTGGTGGCAGACCGAGACCGGATGGGCGATCGCCGCCAATCTTCGTGGGCTCGAACCGATGCCGCTCAAGGCGGGCTCGCCGACTGTCCCGGTGCCCGGCTACCGGGTGGGCATCGTCGATGCCGAGGGCAAGGTGCTCGACGCGGGTGAGGAGGGCAACATCGTCATCGGGCTGCCGCTGCCCCCGGGGACTCTCTCCGGCCTGTGGAACGACGAGGAGCGTTACCGCAGTTCGTATCTCAACGCATTCCCGGGCTACTACCTCACCGGCGACTCGGGCTACCTCGACGACGACGGGTACGTCTTCGTTCTCGGCCGCTCCGACGATGTGATCAACGTGGCCGGCCACCGATTGTCCACCGGCAGCATCGAAGCCGTGGTCGCGTCGCACCCGGCGGTCGCCGAATGCGCGGTGATCGGCATCCACGACGACCTCAAGGGCCAGCGCCCCAGCGGCTACGTCGTGCTCAAGGCCGGCGTCGACATCGAACCCGACACGCTGCGTGCCGAACTTGTGGCGATGGTGCGTGAGGAGATCGGCGCGGTCGCCACCTTCCGCGACGTCACCGTCGTCGGGGCGCTGCCGAAGACCCGCTCGGGCAAGATCCTGCGTAAGACGATGCGTCAGATCGTCGACAACGAGGACTACACCGTGCCGTCGACCATCGAAGACCCCGACGTCCTGACGGCTCTCGCCAAACAACTCGGCGGCTGAGCCCCGACCGAAAATCGGGGAAGAAGATTCTTCCCCGAGTTTCGGTCTTTCCCCTGGTTGTATCCAGGGGAAGAACCCGAGAGTCGGGGAGGAACTCGTCCCCTACTTTCGGTTTCCCCGACTTTCGGTCAGCAGGTCGACGCGGCCGGACGGCCGGCGAAGCGGTCGGCCGTCCAGCCGAGCAGATCACCGATCAGTGCTGAGTCGGTGGCGGCAACCAGGTCGATGTGTCCGCGCCCGGGATAGGTGCGGTAGTCGATCACCGACCCGGCCGCACACTGCCGGGAGACGAAGTCGCGCTGGGCAGTCGGGGTCACCAGCGAGTCGTCGGCGCCCTGGCCGATGAATACCGGCATCGACAGTGGCGCCGACGGGATGTTCTGGACGAGGCGTCGACCCATCGCGCCCTGGGTCGGGTCGCCGGCGAAGAACCGGTTCCCGACGATCAGCGACGACACGATCGAGACGAACACCTCCGGCTCGGCCAGACAGCGGGCCGCCATCTCCCGCAACGGCAGGCGCGCCGCGACGCGGGCCAGGTCGAAACCGATGTCGGGGTATTCCTGCCGATAGGCTTCGAGCACGTAGGCGGCGAAGATGGCGCCGCCGGTCATCTGTTCCAGGCTGGCCACCAGCCCGGTCAGGTTGGCGGCCGGGGCGAGCGCGGCCACCCCAGCGAGCGGGACATCGGGTGCGTAGGTCGGGGCGAGGATGCCGGTCCACAATGCGGCATGGCCGCCCTGGGAATGCCCCCACACCACCGTCTTGTCGGATAGTCGCAGTTCGGTGAGCATGCGGGCCGCGCGGACGGAGTCGAGCACCGATCGGCCCTCACCCTGGCCGATGAGATAGGGGTGCGGACTCGCGGTGCCCAGCCCGATGTAGTCGGTGGCGACCAGCACCCACCCGGCGTCGACGACCTGCCGCAACGCGGGCGTCGCGCCCGCGGTGAACGGATCGTCGAGGATGGAGGGAGCGCAACCGCGGGCGACGCCGGTGGTGCCGTGCGCCCACGCGATCACCGGATGCGGTTGTGCGCCGGGTGTCTTCGGCGCGACGACGAGCGCGCTGGCCAGCGCGGGCCTACCGTCGTCGCGGGTGGAGGTGTAGAGGATCCGCCATGCCCGCGCATTGTCGGGGACCTGTCGGTCGAAGCTCTCCGCACGCAGCAGGTGCCCCGGTTCGGCGGGAATTTCGTCGGGGGCGTCGTAGAAGGCGTCCGGTCGCGGCGTGTTGACCTGCGCGATGACACCAGCCGCTCCCAGCGCGAGGGCCGCGACGAAGGCCACCGCCGCGAGGATGGTACGTCTGACCCGGTCCGCGCGGGTGGGGACCTGATCGTCGCCCTGCGCGCGGCCCCGGACGGCATCGGTGAGACGCCCGAAACCGAACCACAGCAACCTTATTCCGACGACGACCGCCACCACGAAGATCGTCACATCAGGCCACGACAATGCCACCGACCCGGCGACGATCGCGGCGGCCCCCAGCAGGGCGTCGGGCAACCGGTTGTCGCCTGCGCGGCGCACCGCCCCGATGAGGTCGAGGACGCCGGTCACGATGAGGCCGACTCCCGCGGCCACCGCGATGACCCAGACGGTCACCCCCGGCCACGCGAGCAACGCGACCCCGACGATCAGCCACAGTGCGGCCGCGGCAGCGGTCAGGAGCGGAGTGCGAGTACCACGGATGCGGAGTGCCTCGTGGACACCGAGAACGCCACAGCCGAGCCCGACACCGATGGCCAGCACCGGTACCGACGCGAACGGTTTGAAGACCAGGAAGACGCCGACCACCACGGCTGACAGGCCCAGGACCGCGGCGGTCCACCGGTCGCGAGTGCTCATCATGGCGTGATCGTAGACGGCGGAATCGGTGGGTCCGGCCTACCGACGCGGGGCCCGGCGTTTTGCCGGTAAGGTCACCGGACATGGGAGCGGGCGACCGGCGGGCACGGATATGAGGCCCCGTTATCGCGACTCTCATCCAGAACTGCCCTTCGACCCCGACACCGATGCCGACCCCGCCACCCGGGTTCCGCTCCACCGGCGTCCGACGATCCTGCTGTGGGTATTCGCCGGAGGTCTCCTCGGCACCGGTTTACGCGCGTGGATCGAGGAGTTGTGGCCGACCGGGGCCGGGCAGTGGCCGTGGGCGACCTTCCTGATCAACGTCGCCGGTGCCTTCGTGCTGGGTGCGCTGCTGGAGGGCCTCGGCGCTGCCGGGAACGACGAGGGCTGGTGGCTGCGCGCCCGTGTCTTCGCGGGCACCGGGATCTGCGGGGCCTTCACCACGTACAGCACCTTCGCGTTGGAGGTGTCGTTGCTCGGCCGTGACGACGCGTTCGGGCTCGCGATCGGATATGCGGTCGGCAGCGTGGTCGCCGGCGTACTGGCGGCCTGGCTCGGCATCGCGCTGAGCGGACGGTTCGTCCGCAGTTCGGGGACGGTGTCGTGATCGTCGCGGTGATGATCGCCGGGGCGGTTGGTGCGCTGGCTCGGTTCGTCCTCGACGGCGTCGTCAGTCATCGGCTCGCACGGACCGGGCGGGCCGCCGGATTCCCTTGGGCCACTTTGGTGATCAATGTCACGGGATCGCTGGTGATCGGCGTGCTGGCGGGGCTGGTCATCTTCCACGGCACTTCCGAAAACCTGAAAGCTGTGCTGGGCACCGGCTTCTGCGGCGGCTATACGACATTCAGCACAGCCAGCTTCGAGGCGGTACGTCTGGTCGAACGGTCTCGGCGTCGGGCGGCCTTCGCGTATGTATCCGTCTCGGTCGTGGGTAGCGTCGCGGCGTGTGCGCTGGGGCTGTTGCTCGCGTGGTGGTGAGCCGCCTCGACCGTGCCCTTCGCCCGATCGGGTAGGTGCCCACCGGGCACTCAGGTAGTGCGCTACTCACGAATTCCGATGTCGGCGTACCTAGGTTGAAGGTACCGAAGTCTCGCCGAAGACCAGGACTTCACCGACCGGGAGCGACTCATGGCATTCATCTACACAGTCGTGGCAGGGGATTCGTTGTCGAGCATTGCGCAACGCTTCTATGGCGATGCGTCGTTGTTTCCGATCATCGCCCAGGCCAACGGGATCGCCGATCCGAATCACATCGAAGTCGGTGCACGGCTGACGATTCCGGACCGGGCGCCAGGAGGGCGGACCTACACCGTGGTCACCGGTGACACGTTGTCCGGTATTGCGCAGCGCTTCTACGGCGACCCGACGTTGTTCCCGATCATCGCGCGGGCCAACGGAATCGCCAATCCGGACCTCATCTTCGCCGGTCAGACCTTGACGATCCCGGATCGTCCGCCGCGTCCGGCGCCGACTCCGCCGCCGATGCCGCCGATGGACTTCGCCGGGCAGCTGCCGTTCGCGAGCGAGGAGATCGGCGTCTACCAGCCGTTGGCCGGATGGCTGGGGCGCCTCAGCACCCAGCGCGCCGAGCGATTGACGGCGCGAGCCGATTTCGCCGACGATGCCTTTTTCGGTGAAGCCGCCACCTCGCTGACGGTTCCGAGTCTGCGTGCCCTGGTCGACGGTCTCCAAGGGGTGGCCGCGCAGGGCTTCCTGTCGCCGGTGGGTCTGGTTCAGTTGTTCCGGCAGTACTTCTTCGAGTTCGACACATTTCTCGGCGCGCCGTCCGGGCACGTGTGGATCACGCCGGGCGGCACCGTCGAACTGGTCGAGAGCAGCATTCGCAAGACACAGATCGAACGCTTCGCGGAGCAATCCGAACAGTCCACGCGTAAGGCCGAGGAAACACTCACCGACCAGGACGACCTCGCGGATGCGGTGAAGCAGGAGAACGCGACCGACACGAAGCTCGGCGCGAGCGCGACGGCGGGCGGCAAGTTCGCCGGCTTCTATCACGCGGATGCCACCGCCAGCTTCAGCGTCGCCACTGCGACCAAGAAGAGTTCGGAGAGTACGCATAAGCGCAGCCGGACGCAGAGCGCGAAAGTCAGCAGCGAGATCATCCGGAACTTCAAAACGACCTTTCGCACGGTCAGCGAGACCACCGATACGACCAGTCGGCGCTACGTGATATCCAATCCCACAACACAGTTGGTCAACTATGAACTCCGCCGCAAGATGCGCAGGGTCGGTGTACAGATGCAGCATGTCGGAACCCGGCTGAGCTGGCAGACCTTCATGGACGACCCGGGGGCCACGCTGGGATTGGGTGAACTCATCGACGTGGTGCCGGCGCCGGACACGACATCGGTCAAGAAGCCGGACGCGCCGCCACCGCTCGTCGTCCAGACAACGCAGTTCACCGATACGTTCCCGATCATCAAGTTTCCCGGGACGCAGGATCCTCCGGAAGTCAACCATGAGTTCGTGTTTCACGACCACAATGCGCCGAACATCCGCGATCATGACAACGCGCGGCACATCGTGGCCTCCCGGCAGTACACACCGGTGCCGCCGGGAAACGGGTATGTGCTCTCGGCGGTTCGGCTGCTGTCGGCCAAGAGTCAGGGCAGCAACATCACCTTCGTCCCGCAGTTGCCGTTCGATCTGAATGACCCCGCGCTCGCCGATCCGGCCTCCGGCAAGTTCACCTTGTTCGTCGATCGGCTCAATACCGGGGACAAGAGTCCGATTCAGCTGGACTTCAGCCTGACCTGGCAGCCTCCGGCCACCGATCCGGTCCATGAGCAGTACGCGCGTGATCTCGCCGAATACGAGAAGAAGATCGCCGACGTGCAGCGCCGCGCGTATGTCGATGCCGTCCGCGACCGGGTCACGACGATCAGCCAGGTGCGGTCGCGATCGCCGGAGGACCTGCGGTGGGAGGAGCGTCAACTCGTCTACGGCAGTCTGATCCGGAATCTGAAACTCTTCGAGGATCCGCATCTCGGCGCCGAACTTCTGCGGCAGGTCTTCGATGTCGACGAGATGCTCTACTTCGTGGCACCGGACTACTGGCGCCCGGGCGTCGTCCCCAAACCGCCGGTCGCCGAGAACAATGTCGGGCATGTTCCGGTGCCCAAGGTCCCGGACCCGGACAATCCATCCGCAGATGTCCTCGCCGGGGACAGCGTCGTGGGCTGGTATTCACATACCGCGAGCAACAACGCGATCGCCGCCGATCGATCGGCCTCAGCGCAGTGGCGGATCAACTATCCGATCACCTCCGACAGTCAGGCCGCCCCGCTGGGCAGCTCGCTGGGGTGGCTGATTCAGATCGACGGTGATGAGCGCCGGAATCAGTTCCTCAACGCTGCCTGGGTGAAGGCCGTTCTTCCCATCCGGCCCGGACACGAAGTGGAGGCCATGGACTGGCTTGCCAAGGCGAATGTGGAAGGGGAAGCGGGACTGGGAATGCCCTATCCCGTCCAGCCCGGTGACCCTGCGGAATACCAGGGCAAAACCGTTCGTGAGGTGCTGCAGATTCTGGCTACCGATCTGCAGAAGACGAATGCCGACATCACCAACACACTGGCAACGGAGAAGGTGTTCGAAACCGGCTTCGACCCACTGGAGGGCGGATTCCGGCCTGCGGCGCCCTTCGAACTCTTTGATCAGTGGATCGAAGTCCTGCCCACCGATCAGATCGCCGCGGTCGAGGTCACCTACGACCCGCGCACCGGTAAGCAGCTATGAGTGCGCTGTGGATCCACTCAACGAACGACTCGGATCGTCACCCCGCGCACTGAACTCGGATGCGTTCTTCGCGGCGGACAGGTCGACGACATCGGTCAGCAGACCTGTCTCGGTCATCGGGCTGAACGCCAAGGGGCAGGACACGGCGACGGTGACCACAGCACACATCCCCGGATTTGCGAACCGGCACACCACGACCAGGTTGCCTGCACCCGTGGCCAACCCGTTGCCGCACGATCGGCGCGACGCGAAAGGCAAGCCGGACACCACGATCGCCGGGTGGACCCACATGGTCAACTATGTGGCCTTCTTCTCCGCCTCGGCGGCACGAATCATCCCGGGGGCCTCCGGACAGCCGCGACTGGCGGTGAAGATCCTGTTCGGTACCGGAACCGAGTACTTCCGTCACGGAGTGTGTGGTGCGGTGGTCGGGGCGGTCGAGCCGACGATGCTCATCGTGGTCCCGGGCATCGAGCCGAAGTACAAGATCGACTTCGTCAATCCGCGCGACACGTCACAGAAGAAGTCACTGCGAGCGAACAATCGGTGGGGTATCGGCATCACGGTTGCCAGCATCGAAGCGTTGATTGCGGCGCATTTCGGCAGGCTCGTCGACTACGACATCGTCGTCGGCGGCGCCTTCAGCACGGGATACCTCGGCTTGCACGGATCGGTGATGAAACGATTGTTCCCCATCGACCGGCTTCGCATCGCCGCGATCTACGACTGCCTGTACGGCACACTGGCGTCGTCGCTGGATCGGATCACCTCGATGGTTCCCAGCTGCCAGGTGATCGCCTATGTCGCGACCGGAGGCGGCAACAGCTTTCGTGACCCGGGCAAACCGAGTCTGAGTTCGCTCATACTCGGCGGACGACCGCGGTGGAACTATGTCGACCTGATCGGGAATCGGACGTTTCACAGCATGACGTCGTCGCGCCTGGTCAGCGAGGGGAGTTCCAGCGCGACACCGATCATCACGACGCTGCCCGCGGACTATTCCGCCAGGCTGACGGCGATGACAGCAATTGCCCCGCCCCGCAATACGGTGTTGAGCGACCCCGCCATCATCGCGCGGGTCCGGGGGAGTACCCCCGCCGGAGTCGGCCTGGCCGGCTTTGCGGCCGACAAGGCTCATGCGCGGACGATCGCCGACCTCTTTGCCAAGGTCGGGACTACGCGGGCATGTATCGAACGTGGACAGCTCCTGGGCTGGCGTGCACCCGCGGGCGAGGAGTGGCACGACATGCTGCTGGTCGAGTTCGCCTGGGAATGCCTGAGCTGACACGAGGGGCGCCGCGACCGTGTCGCAGCGCCCCTCGGCGGTCGGTCTTGGATTCAGACCAGTTGGATTCAGCCCCAACTATGTTCAGCGCAGCTCGGCGCTGCTCTTGTTGAGCACACGGCGGGCGATGATCAGCTGCTGGATCTGCTGGGTGCCCTCGAAGATGTCGAGGATCTTCGAGTCGCGGGCCCACTTCTCGATGAGCAGACGCTCCGAGTAGCCGAGCGTGCCGGTCAGCTCCACCACCTTGTTGGTGACGTCGGTGACGGTGCGGCCGGCCTTCGCCTTCGACATCGAGGCTTCCAGCGAGTTCGGCTGCTTGTTGTCGGCCATCCAGGCGGCCCGCATGGTGTGCAGGTAGGATGCCTCGAAATCGGCCTCCATCCGGATGAATTCGGCTGCAGCGGCATGCTGGTCGGCGGCCGGACGGTCGTAGTCGATCTCGATGCCGGCCTCTTCGAGGATGCGGCGCAGCTCTTCGAGTGCGGCGCGGGCCACGCCCACCGCCATCCCGGCCACCAGCGGCCGGGTGTTGTCGAAGGTCTGCATGACACCGCCGAAGCCCTTCTTGGTGTCCACCTCCGGCGACCCGAGAAGGTTGTCCTTGGGAATGCGGCAGTTCTCGAAGCGGATCACCGCGGTATCGGAGACCCGGATACCGAGTTTGTGCTCCAGACGCGCGATTTCGACACCGGGGTGCTCACGCGGCACCACGAAGCTCTTGATCGCAGCGCGACCCAGACTCTTGTCGACGGTCGCCCACACCACGATGTGGCTCGCGCGCGAACCTGCGGTGACGAAGATCTTCTCGCCGTTGATGACGTACTCATCGCCGTCGAGGGTGGCGGTGGTGGTGACCGCGGCCGAGTCCGAACCGAAGCTCGGCTCGGTGATGGCCATGGCGGCCCACACCTTGCCGAAGCGTTCGAGCTGTTCGTCGGTGGCGACCGCGGCGATGGCCGCGTTACCCAGTCCCTGGTAGGGGATCGACAGCATGAGACCCACGTCGCCCCAGCAGGTTTCGATCACGTTGACGACCGACTGCATATTGCCGCCGTTGGCCACCGAGCCTTCGGGCTTGGTTGGCTTGCCTGCGTTCTTCTTCTCCGCACCACGTCCGGCGTCGGCGCCCGCACCGGCTTGGCCGGTCTCGGCGAGACCGTCGTACAGGCTGGCCAGGGTGTCGAGTTCGACCGGGTAATCGTGTTCGCGCAGATCATATTTGCGCGAGATCGGCCGGAAGATCTCCGCCGCGGCCTGGTGGGCCTGATCGACGGTGACCCGAAGTTTCTTGGGCAGTTCGAGATTGATGCTCATAGGAGTTCTCCGTATTCCGGCGCCGTCAGAGGACGACGATGCCTTCGCCGATTCCCGCGCCGCGCAGGTCGCGGTACCAGCGCTCGACCGGATGTTCCTTGGTGAATCCGTGTCCACCGAGCAACTGCACACCGTCGAGTCCGATCTGCAGGCCCTTGTCGATGGTCAGCTTGCGGGCCAGCGCCGCCTCCCGGGCGAAGGACAGGCCCTGCTCGGCGCGGGCGGCGCCACGGAGGGTGACCAGGCGGATCGAGTCGACCTCGGTGGCGATGGTCGCGACCATGAAGGCCACGGCCTGGCGGTTGGAGATCGGCTCGCCGAAGGCCTCACGCTCGTTGACGTAGGGGATCACGTAGTCCAGCACGGCCTTTGCGGTACCGGCGGCCAGTGCCGACCAGCCCAGTCGCGACAGCCGGACGACATCCCGGTAGGCGGCGAAGGCGCCGTCTCCATCACCGATCAGTGCCGACGACGGCACGGCGACATCCTGCAGCAGCAGTCGGCCCATACCTGCGGCCCGCACACCCATACCCGGGTCGGCCTCGACGATCAGACCCTTGGAGTCGGATTCGACGATGAACAGGGCGGGTTTGCCGTCGAGCTGGGCGCCGACGATGAACAGCTCGGACGAACCGGCCGCGGGCACAAAGGACTTCACGCCGTTCAGGCGGTAGCCGCTGGGCACCCGGGTGGCCTTCGTCGACAGAGTGAAGGCGTCGAAGAGCGGTTTGGGTTCGGCGATGACGACCGCCGACTGCGGGACGTTCTCGCCGGCGAAGTCGGGCAGGTAGGTGGCTTGCTGTGCCTCGTTGGCGAAGTTGGTCAGCGTGGTCGCGACGCCGCTCGGTGCGAGCAGCGGCAGGGCCAGGCCCATGTCGCCGTAGGCCATCGCCTCGGCGACGAGCGCGTTGGTAACGACGCCCCGCTCGGCGGCCGCGCCGTCGAACTCCTCGGGCACGTTGATCATGGTGATGCCGAGTTCGGCCGAACGCTTGAGGATCTCCTCGGGTGCGGTGGCCGCGGCGTCGGCGTCATAGGCGGCCGGACGCAGGATCTCGGTGGCGAACTCCTTGACGGTGTCCGCGATCATCTGCTGTTCGTCGTCGGGGGTGAGGTTGAAGTAGTCCTTGGGGGTGGCGGTGAGGCGCTTGGCCTTGTCCGACCCGCCGCCCTGGGCGGCCTTGAAGGCGCGGTTGGCGGCGCCGAGGGTCTGGAAGCCGGTCTTGGTCGCCTGGTAGGCGATGCGGTTGATCGGTTCGCGGATCTGGTATTTTTCGGCGAACTCGGAACCGGTTACCGTCGACAGCACGCGCATCGCGGTGCCGATGAAGTTGCGGGGATGCGGGTTCTTGCCCACTGCGGAGGTGTCGCGGGGCTCGGTGTGGGTTGTCATGTTCACCAGCTGTTCTCCGGGTGTCTCCGGGTCGGGCCTGCTCAGATGGCCGAGCACCTTACTCGGCGGTAAGTCCAGACCTTACTCCTCGGTAAGAACTTTGTCACGCGCCGGCATTCGGACGATCGCCAATATGGCTGGCTAGGCTGGGTCGATGACCCCCGATCAGCACTCCGGCCTGCGGGTTTCCGAATCGTCGGAGACCGGCGTGCACGTCGGGGCGGCGGTCGGGGTGGCCGCGGCCGGTCTGATCGCGGTGGGTGTCGCGTGTGTCCTCAGTCCCGCGGCCGTGCAAGCAGGACCCGAACTGTGTCCGTTCCGCCGGCTGACCGGCCTGCCCTGTCCGGGTTGCGGCCTGACACGCAGCTGGGTGTTCCTCATGCACGGTGACGTCGGTGCCGCTGTCGGTTTCAACCTCGTCGGCCCGGTCGCGCTCCTGACGGTGCTGCTCGCGGTGGCCGTCGCGGTGTGGTCGCTGGCGCGGCGCCGGAGCGCGCCGTTGGACCGGATGCGCGACCTCGTCTTCGGCCGCGTGGGTATCGGGGTGGCCGTGATCTGGCTGGTATACGGGGCCGCCCGGATCGTCGATGCCGCAGTCGGGTCGGGACTGTTCCCGGCTGTCACCTGACGGGCGGTCCAGCTCAGACGGTCGTCTGCGACTCCGCGTCGAGCACCACGAACTCGGTTGCTGCGGCCTTCATCTCGGCGAGGCGGCCGTAGTGCACGCTGGTGCCGGCATCGGACTGGACGGCCTGGTGAATAGGTACTGCCACCCGCGGTGCCATCGCGCGCAGGTAGTCGACCGATTCGCTGAGCTTCATCCACGGCGCGGCCGACGGCAACGCCAGCACGTCGACCTTCTCGAAGGGGATGTAGAACGAATCGCCCGGATGCATGAACCGGCCGGACTGCTCGGCGGTGTCCAGGATGTAGGCGACGTTGTCGACCACCGGGATCTCCGGATGGATCACCGCGTGTCGTCCGCCGGTGAAGCGGGCCGTCACCGACCCCACCTCGATACCGGACCCGCTGTGCGCGGCGGTCCAGGTACCGGCGACGTCATCGGCGTTGAGCTGCCGGGTGGTCTGTGGGTCCGCGAAGAGCACGGCGTCCGGATTGCCGGCGACCAGATCGGGCAGCTTCGCGACATCACAGTGATCGGGATGCTGGTGGGTGATGAAGATGGCGTCGAGCCCGTCGATGCCGTCGAATCCGTGGGAGAAGGTGCCCGGGTCGAACAGGATGCGGGTCCCGTCGAGTTCGACGAGCACACAGGAATGGCCGAAATGGGTCAGCTGCATGTCTCCACTGTGCGCCACCGCGCGCGAGTTCTCCAGCCTGCCAGACCGCGTCGGTGGTCCGCTGGCCGAGACGGAGCCGACCATCGAGGCTTCGGCGCTGCCATCATCGGGCTGTCCCGCACCCCGGCGAAAGGCGCACGCGCAGATGATCAGCAATTCGTTCACCGAGACCTTCGGCGTCGCGCACCCGCTGGTGTGTGGCGGGATGACCGGCCTGGGGACTGCGGAACTCATCGCCCCGGTGGCGAATGCCGGTGCCCTGGGCTTCCTCACCGCGCTGACCCAGCCGACGCCGGAGGCGCTCGCCGCCGAGATCGCCCGCACGAAGGAGCTCACCGACAAGCCGTTCGGCGTCAACCTGACGATCATGCCGACCCGGAATCCGGTGCCCTACGACGAATATCGGGCGGCGATCGTGGAGTCGGGTGTCAAGGTCGTCGAGACCGCGGGTTCGAGTCCGGCGCCGCACCTGCCCGACTTCAAGCAGGCCGGGATCAAGGTGATCCACAAGGCGACCAGCGTTCGCCATGCCCTGTCCGCCGAGGCCAAGGGCGTCGACGCCATCAGCATCGACGGGTTCGAATGTGCCGGACATCCTGGCGAGGACGACGTGCCCGGTCTGGTTCTCATCCCCGCAGCCGTTGCGGCACTGTCGATTCCGGTGATCGCCTCGGGAGGCTTCGCCACCGGGGCGGGGCTGGCGGCGGGACTCGCCCTGGGTGCCTGCGCAGTCAATATGGGAACCCGGTTCATGGCCACCACCGAGGCACCGATCCATGACAACGTCAAGCAGCAGGTCGTCGCCAACGGTGAACGTGACACGGTCCTGGTCTTCCGCGAGTTCCGCAATACCGCTCGCGTCGCCCGCAATGAGGTGGCCGAGAAGATTCGCGAGATCAGCGCACGTCCAGATGCCACCTTCGCCGATGTCGCCGACCTGGCCTCGGGGGAGCGAGGCCGGACGCGAGTCCTGGCCGGCGGCGATCTCGACGGCGGCATGTGGTGGGCGGGTCAATCACAGGGACTGGTGCACGACATCGCTCCGGTCGCCGACGTCGTCGACGCCATCATCGCCGAGGCGACCGAACTTCTCGGGAAGCGGTTGCCCGCACTGGTGGGCTGACTCGCCGAGCGAGGTCGATCAGTCACTCACGCCGGGGGCGGTGCGAAGAACTCCAGCGCGATGTTGTCCGGGTCGCGGAAGGAGATACCCGACCCGTAGTGCGCATGTTTGATTCCGCCATGCGAGATGCCCAGCTCGTTCAGGCGCGTCACCCAGCCGTCGAGCTGGTCGGGGGCGCAGGCGAAACCGACGTGGTCGAGGCCGACGCGACGTTCGTCGAACGGTGTCGGGGACGCGGGGTTGGTATGGGTGTGCAGCCCGAAGAGCATGCCGCCGTCGAGGGCGAAGACGGTGTGGTGGAAGTTGCCCGACTCCTCGTCCTCGTCGAGAACGGGTTGGGCGTCGAAGAGTTTCGCGTACCAGGCGGTGCTGGCCGCCAGGTCGGAAACCGTGATCGCGACATGGCCGAGACCGGGAAAGGCGGGCATGGGGACTCCGTCCGTTGGCGACGTTGTTGCCGCCCTCCAACGGTAGGACGGGGCGGCCCTCGATCGCCGCCGATCGGTGGATCAGGCCCCGGTCGGACAGTCGGGGACCGACCGATCGGGTAGGTGCCTCCCGTGGGCACGAGACTCCAGGGCGGAGATCCGCATTCGAGCTGCGGTCATCCGGACCAGGTCATTCCGATGGTGCGTCGGCCTGTGGTGCCTCCAGAGCTGCGAGCACGCCGTCGTGGAGTGGGCCGTTGGTGGCGACCGCGCTGCCGCCGGCCGGACCAGGCGTGCCGTCGAGGGCGGTGAACCGGCCACCGGCCTCGCGCACCAGGATGTCCAGCGGCGCCAGATCCCACAGCGACACTTCGGGTTCGGCCGCAATGTCCACCGCGCCCTCGGCGACGAGACAGTAGTTGAAGAAGTCGCCGTAGCCGCGGACCCGCCAGACGGCGTCGGTCAGGCCGACGAACTCGTCGCGGATGCCCCGATCGGCCCAGCCGGACAGACTGGAGAAGGCGAGGCTCGCCGAGTCCAGGTCGCGTACGCCGGACACCTCGATGCGTCGTGGCTCATTGCCGTCGAATGTGGTGTGTGCGCCATATCCCGTTGCCGCCCACCAGGTTCGGCGCAATGCGGGCGCCGACACCACGCCGACGGCGGGTACGCCGTCGACGAGCAGTGCGATGAGCGTGGCCCACACCGGGACGCCGCGTACGAAGTTCTTGGTGCCGTCGATCGGGTCGATGACCCACTGCCGCCCGCTGAGTACCTGCTCGCCGCCGAATTCCTCGCCGAGGACCGTGTCGCCGGGACGCTGCGCCGAGATACGTTCGCGCAGCATGGTTTCGCACGCCAAGTCGGCGTCGGAGACCGGGGTGAGGTCGGGTTTGTCGTCGACCTTGAGGTCGACGGCCCCGAATCGGGCCATGGTCAGTTCGTCGGCGGACGCGGCCAGTGACAGGGCCAGTTGCAGGTCGACGTGCAGGCCGGTGGCGTCCGAGGTCATTGGTCGAGCGTACTGCGGCGCCGCGTCCTGCCGATGAGCCGACCCGAACCGGACACCACTCGGTAGGCTGAAGCGCATGTGGCTGACCTTGGTGTTCGTGATCCTGCTCGCCGCCGCGCTCGCGGCGATGCTCATCTCCCGCCAGCGTGGGCGCACCGCGGGCACCCTCGGCGGCGGTCAGATCGGGCAGTTCGTCCAGGGCACGCTGACCGTGACCGGGGTCAGCGACCGCGGCGACTCCGCCGTCGACAAGAACGGTGAACGATACTGCACCCTGTCGGGCACCATCGTCGGGCCCGAGACCATGCCAACCGAGGTGTACGGAACCCTCGTACTCGGCGCCGACCCGGCGCCCTACGTCGGCCAAGACCTGCCCGTCGTCTACAAGCCGAACAAGGCCGTGACCACCTGGCGCTTCGGTGCGCTGCCGTCGGCGCCGCCGTCGGCGGGGGACCAGTTCGGACCGCTCCAGTAGCCCGCCCGGCACCCGACAACTCCAGCGCTTCGGCCATTGCGGTACCGATCGCCTACTCTGGATAACCGTGCATCCCGATGTGACCGCTGATCTCGAAGCCCTCGACGCCACCCTGACGACCGTCGAGAAGGTGCTCGACCTCGATGAACTGCGTCGTCGTATCGACGAACTGGAGATGCAGGCCTCCGATCCGGACCTGTGGAACGACCAGGACCACGCCCAACAGGTGACCAGCGAGCTGTCGCACGCCCAATCGGAGTTCCGCAAGGTCTCCGAACTGCGCCAGCGCCTCGACGATCTGCCGGTTCTCTACGAACTCGCCGAAGCCGAAGAGGGCGACGATCAGACCGCGGCCCTCGCCGACGCCGATGCCGAGCGCGTGTCGCTGCGCACCGACATCGAGGCGATGGAAGTCAAGACCATGCTCGCCGGCGAGTACGACCAGCGTGACGCGCTGGTCAACATCCGCTCCGGCGCCGGTGGTGTCGACGCCGCCGACTGGGCCCAGATGCTGATGCGGATGTATATCCGATGGGCCGAACAGCACGGCTACAGCGTCGAGGTCTACGACACCTCCTACGCCGAGGAAGCCGGCCTCAAGAGCGCGACCTTCGCGGTCAAGGCGCCGTATATGTACGGCACGCTGTCCGTCGAGCAGGGCACCCACCGGCTGGTGCGGATCAGCCCCTTCGACAATCAGGGTCGTCGCCAGACGTCGTTCGCCGAGGTCGAGGTGCTGCCGGTGGTCGAGACGACCGACCACATCGACATCGACGAGAACGACATCAAGGTCGACGTCTACCGCTCCTCGGGTCCCGGCGGCCAGTCGGTGAACACCACCGACTCCGCGGTGCGCCTGACCCATATGCCTACGGGCATCGTGGTGACCTGCCAGAACGAGAAGAGTCAGCTGCAGAACAAGGCGTCCGCGATGCGCGTGCTGCAGGCCAAGCTGCTCGAGCGCAAGCGGCAGGAGGAGCGGGCCGAACTCGACGCCCTCAAGAGTGACAGCGGTTCGAGCTGGGGTAACCAGATGCGCTCCTACGTCCTGCATCCGTATCAGATGGTCAAGGACCTGCGCACCAACGTGGAGAGCAACAACCCGACCGCAATCCTCGACGGTGATATCGACCAGTTCATCGAAGCGGCTATTCGGTGGCGGATGGCCGATGCCGACAGCTGACGTCATGCCCTGGGCAGCCGATGCACAGGACCCGACTGTCCAATTGCTCGACCGTCTCTATGTGCGCCTGGCGACCGACGGTCTGGAGATCCTGATCTGGATCCTCGGGGCCGTCCTGGTCGTCCGGGCGATCCGCTGGGGTGCGAACAAATACGCCTCGCGCGTCGACGACCAGTTCTCCAACAGCGACCTCATCGTGCAGACAGAGGACGCCAAACATCGGCGTGCGCTGGTCGACGTGGTCGCCTGGACTCTCATCGTGGTGGTCGCGATCGTCGTGACCATCCATTCGCTGTCGGTGCTCGGGTTCAAGATGAGCGCACTGGTCGGCCCGTCCGCCGTGATCGGTGCCGCACTCGGCTTCGGCGCGCAGCGCATCGTGCAGGACATTCTCGCCGGCTTCTTCGTCGTCGCCGAGAAACAGTACGGCTACGGCGATGTGGTCAGCCTGACGGTGACCGGCGGTTCGCTGGCCGACGGAACCGTCGAGGATGTCACCCTCCGCGTCACCAAACTGCGCACCAGCGACGGCGAGGTCATCACGGTCCCGAACGGGCAGATCGTCAAAGCCACCAACCTGTCCAAGGACTGGGCGCGTGCGGTGGTCGACGTGCCGGTGCCCGCCGAAGCCGACATCGGCGTCGTCAACGAGACGCTGGTGCGGGTCGGCAAGGAGTTCTACGAGCTCAAACGCTGGCATGATCTGCTGCTCGACGCGCCGGTGCCGCTCGGTGTCATCGACCTCGAGCTCGATTCGGTGACCATCCGGATGGTCACCAGGACCCTCCCGGGCAAACAGTTCGAGGTCAGCCGTGCCTTGCGCATCAACATCGTGCGTGCACTGGCCCGCGAGGGCATCTCGGTGGCGCCGGGCCGGGTCGTGCAGGCGGCGGCCGGTCCGCCCGCAACGCTGGCCGACCACTCCGGCAAGGCCGGTGAGCAGTCGTGAGCGATACCTCGAAGCAGCCCACGAACGCCGACCCCGACGAACCACCGGCGTCGGGCCGGTTGGCGCGATTGCGGCTGCCCGCCGGTTGGCGCTACGTCCCGAAGACCCGAATGCGGACCAGCACGCTGATCATCGCGCTGGCCTTTGTCGCCTGCTCGATCCTCTACGGCTACACCTCGCAGCGCTATGGGGTCGTCGACGAGCCGGGCGGCAGCCGAGCGCCGGCGCCCCGGACGTCGACCGCGGTACCGCTCTACGAGCCAACCGAATCTTCGCCGGAGTCGTCCGCATCGCGATCGACATCGTCGACACCGTCGACGTCGGCCTCCTCGGAGTCGCCTGCCACGTCGGAGACCGACCAGCCCGGTCAGCCGCAGCCGAGTTCCACCAACCCGACGCTGCCGCTGCCACCGGGATTTCCGAGTGTCGAGATCCCGATCCCGGGCCTTGGTGGCGCACCGCGCACCACCGCTCCCGAAACGGACACCACCCGGTGAAGGAACTCCCCGCACGCGCCTGAGCCGACCTCTCAGGCACCGTGGTTACACTGGCTTCTCGTGATCACGCTGGAGAACGTCACGATGCAGTACAAGGCCTCCAGTCGACCGGCTCTGAAAGATCTGAGTCTTGAGGTCGACAAGGGGGAGTTCGCCTTTCTCATCGGCCCTTCGGGCTCGGGTAAGTCGACGTTCTTTCGTCTGCTGCTGAAGGAAGACAAGCCGACGTCGGGGCAGGTGTACCTCGGCGAGTTCCACGTCAACAAGCTCAAGGGACGCATGGTGCCCAAGCTGCGCCAGTCCATCGGCTGCGTCTTCCAGGACTTCCGCCTGCTGCAGCAGAAGACCGTCGGCGAGAATGTCGCCTTCGCCCTCGAAGTGATCGGGCGTCCGCAGTCGACGATCAAACGCGTGGTGCCCGAAGTCCTCGAGTATGTGGGCTTGGAAGGCAAACACGACCGGATGCCCAACGAGCTGTCCGGCGGTGAGATGCAGCGTGTCGCGATCGCGCGGGCCATCGTCAACCGCCCGCTGGTGCTGCTCGCCGACGAGCCGACGGGAAACCTCGACCCCGAGACCAGCGAGGAGATCGTCGACGTGCTCGACCGCGTCAACCGTCGCGGCACCACCGTCGTGATGGCAACGCATGACCGGCACATCGTCGACGCCATGCGTCGTCGGGTTCTCGAGTTCGACAATGGGCGGCTGGTCCGCAACGACCCGCAGGGCGTGTACGGGATCGGCTGATCGCTCCGCGGTCACCCCCGAACGACGCACCGACGACCCCAAAAGGATTTCCAGGCGAGTATGCGAGCGAACTTCATTATCAGCGAGGTCCTCAACGGCCTACGCCGCAACCTGACCATGACCATCGCGATGATCCTGACCACCGCGATCACCCTCGGCATGTTCGGCGGCGGCCTGCTGGTCATCCAGATGGCGGACAAGAGTCAGAAGATCTTCCTCGACCGCGTCGAGATGGAGTTCTACATTAACGACGCGGTCACCGACAAGGATCCCGCCTGCAAGACCGGCGAATGCGCGCAGTTGCGCGCGAGCCTGGAGAACGAGCCGGGTGTCACGGTCACCTACATCGATCGCCAGGAGGCCTTCGAACGGGCCAAGGAGATCTTCAAGAACAACCCCGATCTCGCCGACAACATCCGCCCGGAGACGGTGCAGGCGTCGGTGCGCGTCCGGGTGTCGGAGGCGAGCAAGTTCAACACGATCGCCGACAAGTATCGTGGCCGAGCCGATCTGGGTGTCGAAGCGTTCCGCGACGACCGAAAGCTCGTGGAACGCATCTTCAATGTGCTCGACGGCGCGCGCAACGCGACCTTCGCGGTGGCGTTGGTGCTGGCCGTCGCCGCGATGTTGCTCATCATCAACATGGTGCAGATCGCCGCGTTCACCAGACGTGACGAGGTGTCGATCATGCGGCTTGTCGGCGCCACCCGGTGGTACACCCAACTGCCGTTCCTGCTCGAGGCGGTGGTCGCGGCCTTCCTCGGCTCACTGCTGGCCATCGGCAGCCTGTTCCTGGCGAAGCGATTTTTCTTCGACAACGCGCTACGCGAGCTGTACGGTGTGAGCTTCTTCGCCCGAATCGAGAACTCCGACGTGCTGTTCGTGTCGCCGTGGCTGGTTCTGGGCGGAATCGCATTGGCGGGTGCCACCGCCTACATCACTCTGCGGGTGTACGTCCGCGAGTGATATGCGTGTGCGCATCCCGTGATCGCGCACAGAACACAGGGACCAGTGGGCATCGAAGATTCGAGGAGGTGAGCCGATGCCGAAGGAAAAGGGCCGCACAGTGATTGCGACCAATCGCAAGGCGCGGCACAACTATGCCATCCTCGATGTCTACGAGGCCGGAATCGCGCTGGTCGGCACCGAGGTGAAGAGCCTGCGAGCCGGGAAGGCGTCGCTGGTCGACGCCTTCGCGACCGTCGACGACGGTGAGGTGTGGTTGCACGCGCTGCACATCCCCGAGTACGGCAACGGTTCATGGACCAACCACACGGTGCGACGGAAGCGCAAACTGCTGCTGCATCGGCGCGAGATCGACAATCTGATCGGCAAGATCCGCGACGGCAATCTGACGCTGGTGCCGTTGTCGATGTATTTCAACGACGGCCGGGTCAAGGTCGAATTGGCGCTCGCCCGCGGTAAGCAGGCGCACGACAAGCGACAGGACATCGCCAAGCGGACCGCGCAACGCGAGGTCGAACGCGAGGTCGGACGGCGCGTCAAGGGAATGTGAACGGCAGCCGGATGTGAACGGCAGCCGGATATGAACGGCAGCCGGATATGAACGACGGGGGATGTATGGCCAGGGGTGGACAGCTGCGGAGTTTTCGGCGCGTGCGCGGAGAGGGCCAGGTACTTCCGGTGCCGCCGCCGGGTCGCAGCGTCGACGTTCGATCGGCGGATGGCACCCGCCTTGCGGTGACCGTCCACGGCGCCGACGACGTCCCGACCATCGTGCTGGTCCACGGCATCCTGTGTGCGACCGACTTCTGGCGTTTTCAGATCGCCGACCTCGCCGGTGACTTCCGAGTGGTCTCCTATGATCACCGCGGCCACGGCCGCAGCGAGGCGCCGCGGGCGGGCAACTATTCGCTCGACCATCTCGCCGACGATCTGAGCGCGGTCCTGGCCGCGACCGTACCCACCGGCGCTCGAGCTGTCATCGCCGGACATTCGATGGGTGGGATCGCGATCCTGGCGTGGGCCCGGCGATACCCCGACGAGGTTGAGCGGTATGCGTCGGCGGCAGCGTTGGTCAACACCACCTCCGGCGACATTCTCGACAACGTCAATTTTCTGCGTGGTCCCACCGCACTGTTGCGTACCCGCAGTCGGCTGGCCCGCGCCGCGCTGCCTGCGGCCCGGCTGCCGATGCCGCGACGGCTGCCGATGCGACGGCTGTTGCTCACCCGGGTGGCGATCGGGGCCGGCGCAGACCCCCGTCTGGCCTACGAACTGGACACGATCATCGCGGGGACGTCGGCGCGGGGGCGCGGCGGCTACGGTGCGTTGCTGGTGCGGATGGATGCGACGATCGACCCGGCGGCGCTGACCGTGCCGACCGCAGTCATCGCGGGCAGCCGCGATCGCATCACCCCGGTGGCGAGTGCGCAGGCGATAGCCGTCGGATTGCCCCAGCTCACAGCCCTGCACGAGTTCGTAACGGGACATTGTGGACCGTGGGAGGAGCCGGCGGCGGTGAGCGGGGTACTGCGTGGGCTGGCGTCGGCGTCGACCGCGGAGATCGCCTGACGAAAACGGGAATGATCTCCACGTCGGGGACTGTTATAGTCAGTGGTCCGTCCGGGACTTCCGGCGGACACCTCGGGGCTGATCGGTTTCGACTACGTGCGTCGAGGTAGGGGAAGCGTGTCGGTGCAGGCTAGAGACCACCGTTAAGCGTCGCAGCAACCAATTAAGCGCCGATTCCAATCAGCGCGACTACGCACTCGCTGCCTGATCAGCGAGGCTAGTCTGTCGGCCCGGATTGAGTTCCCGAATCCGGATGCCGGCATCATCTCAGGGAACTCACCGTCCTCGTCGGTCGCGGGGGAGGACGGGACAGCAAACAGCGACTGGGATCGTCATCTCGGCTTGTTCGCGTGACTGAGAGATCCAAGTAGAGACAGAGCGGACTGCACACGGAGAAGCCCTACTGAAGCGGCGGAGGACCCGGGTTCAATTCCCGGCAGCTCCACTCGGAAAAGTTCCCCTGGCCCGCAGGTCAGGGGCACTTTTCGTTCTCCTGATCCAACTGGCGGGGGTCATCGAACTGGATTTCAACTGGATTCGTGGAGGGGTTCTCCGTCTGTCCAGTGATCGCGGCGTCCATCCGTGAGGCCACCTCGTCCAGGTCGTCGTCATACAGGTGCCCGTAGTTGTCGAGGGTCATGGCGGCGCTCTTGTGCCCGAGCTGGCGCTGCACGGTCTTGATATGAGCCCCGGATCGGATCATCAGGGACGCAGCCGTGTGCCGAAGCTGGTGGGCCGAGATCACCGGGAAGTCCGTCGTGGAGACGAGCTTGTCATCCTCGTCCCGGACGTACTCGCCGTCCTCGCCCTTCTCCGGCTGGGCCAGTCGATAGACAGCCTTGACGAACCAGTTCGTCGTCGTCGGCGGGCGCAGGGGGCTGCCGTCACCGGGGCGGGACCACAGCAGCGCGCTCGGTGACCGCGCAGCCTCGACCACCGGGACCAGGAGCGTCATCACGGACGTGGGGACCGCCACCGACCTTAGCTCCCACGTTTTTGGTGTCACCAGGTCGAAGGTGTTGTTCCGCTTCGACGCGGACCGAGTGATCTGGATACGCCGCCGCTCGATGTCTATGTCACGCGGCCTCAGTGCGGCCAGCTCCCCCCAGCGCAGGCCGTGTACGCGAGCAGCATGACGATCTCGCGGTACTTGCTCACCTCATCGGCGAGCTGGTGCACCTGGGCGTGCGTCAGGTACTCGTGATCGACGGGCTCGCGCCGGGGGAGCGTGCGGCCTCGGGCGGGGTTCTCATGTATCCGTCGCTGGTCCTTCGCCACGTCGAGCACGCCCACCAGCACGCCCACGATGTCCGCGATGGACGACGGTGACTGGACGCCCGTTAGCAGGGCGATCCAGGACTGGACCTCGGTCTCGGTGATGGACGATACGGCGCGATGGCCCCACTCCGGCTCGACGTGGAGCCGCCAGTGCTGGTCCAGTCGCTCGCGCCAGCTCGGCTTGGCACGGAGCTTGGTATCCATCCAGTCGTCGTGAAGCTCGCCGAGCTTCACGCGCCCCGCCGCCGCGCTGACGTGCTTCCCTCGACGCATATCGCCGTGAGTGTCGGAGTACCAGTCCTCCGCAGCCTTTTTGGTGAGGAACCCTGGCTTGGATGTGCCTGTGTGGTCCGGTCGCTGGTACTGCACGCGCCATCGCGTCTGCCCCTTGGCGTTCAGGTACTTGCTATAG
>NZ_JASXSH010000008.1 GCF_030315745.1 Gordonia heveisoli
CCCCCCGCCGCCCCCCCCCCCGCGCCCCCCCCCCCCCCCGGGGCCGGGCCCCCCCCCCCCCCCCCCCCCCCCCCGACTGAGGCGTATTCGGTTGTCTCGCTGGGAGTTACGCGACGGGCCCGCCGACCCGCCGCCGACGATCAGTTGGAGTCGCCACTACCCTCGGCCGCCTCGGTGAGCTCACCGGGAGCATCCGGGACCTCACGGGGCTTCGCGGACCCGGTGAAGACGAACTTGGCATCCTCGCCGTCGCCCTCTCCGTCCCAGCCCTCGACGTCGACCAGTACGATCTGACCGGCGGTCAGCTCGTTGAACAGGATCTTCTCCGACAGCTGATCCTCGATCTCACGCTGGATGGTGCGACGCAGCGGACGTGCACCCAGCACCGGATCGAAGCCGCGCTTGGCCAGCAGGTTCTTGGCGCGGTCGGTGAGTTCGAGCGCCATATCCTTGTTCTTCAGCTGCGTCTCGACGCGGGCGATCATCAGATCGACCATCTGGATGATCTCGTCCTGCGTGAGCTGGTGGAACACGATGACGTCGTCGATACGGTTGAGGAACTCGGGACGGAAGTGCTTCTTGAGCTCGTCGTTGACCTTGAGCTTCATCCGCTCGTAGTTCGACTGCGAGTCGTCGCCCTTGCTGAAGCCCAGCCCGACGGCCTTCGATATGTCACTCGTGCCGAGGTTCGAAGTGAAGATCAGCACGGTGTTCTTGAAGTCGACAGTGCGACCCTGACCGTCGGTGAGACGGCCGTCTTCGAGGACCTGCAACAGGGTGTTGTAGATCTCCGAGTGAGCCTTCTCGATCTCGTCGAACAGGACCACGGAGAACGGCTTGCGGCGCACCTTCTCGGTGAGCTGACCGCCCTCTTCGTAGCCGACGTAGCCGGGAGGAGCACCGAACAGACGTGACGCGGTGAAACGGTCGTGGAACTCGCCCATGTCGATCTGGATGAGCGCGTCGTCCTCGCCGAACAGGAAGTTGGCCAGCGCCTTCGACAGCTCGGTCTTACCGACGCCGGACGGGCCGGCGAAGATGAACGAGCCCGACGGACGCTTGGGATCCTTCAGGCCGGCACGAGTACGGCGAATCGCCTTCGAGACCGCCTTGACGGCGTCCTCCTGGCCGATGATCCGCTTGTGCAGCTCATCCTCCATACGGAGCAGACGGGTGGTCTCCTCCTCGGTGAGCTTGAACACCGGGATACCGGTCCAGTTGCCGAGGACCTCGGCGATCTGCTCGTCGTCGACCTCGGCGACGACATCCATGTCGCCACTGCGCCACTGCTTTTCACGCTCAGCACGCTCGGCGACGAGAGTCTTCTCCTTGTCGCGCAGGCTGGCCGCCTTCTCGAAGTCCTGCGCGTCGATCGCGGACTCCTTCTCCTTGCGCGCGTCGGCGATGCGATCGTCGAATTCGCGAAGGTCTGGCGGTGCGGTCATGCGGCGGATGCGCATCCGCGCGCCCGCCTCGTCGATGAGGTCGATCGCCTTGTCCGGCAGGAACCGGTCGTTGATGTAGCGGTCGGCCAGCGTGGCAGCGGCGACCAGCGCACCGTCGGTGATGGACACCCGGTGGTGGCTCTCGTAGCGGTCGCGCAGACCCTTCAGGATCTCGATGGTGTGCTCCACCGACGGCTCGCCGACCTGCACGGGCTGGAAGCGACGCTCCAGGGCGGCGTCCTTCTCGATGTACTTGCGGTACTCGTCGAGGGTCGTCGCGCCGATGGTCTGCAGTTCACCGCGGGCCAGCTTCGGCTTGAGGATCGATGCCGCGTCGATCGCGCCCTCGGCGGCACCCGCACCCACGAGCGTGTGCAGCTCGTCGATGAACAGGATGATGTCCCCGCGGGTGTTGATCTCCTTGAGGACCTTCTTCAGGCGTTCCTCGAAGTCACCGCGGTAGCGGCTGCCCGCGACCAGCGACCCGAGGTCGAGGGTGTAGAGCTGCTTGTCCTTGAGCGTCTCGGGCACCTGGCCGTTGACGATCGCCTGCGCCAGTCCCTCGACGACGGCGGTCTTGCCGACGCCGGGCTCACCGATGAGGACGGGGTTGTTCTTGGTGCGGCGGGACAGCACCTGCATGACCCGCTCGATCTCTTTTTCACGCCCGATGACGGGATCGAGTTTGCCCTCGCTCGCCGCCGCGGTCAGATTTCGGCCGAACTGGTCGAGAACCAGCGAGGTCGACGGGGTGCCCGCCTCGCTGCTACGACCACCGGTACCGGCCTCCTGCGGCTCCTTGCCCTGATATCCGGAGAGCAGCTGGATGACCTGCTGACGAACCCGGTTGAGGTCGGCGCCGAGCTTGACCAGAACCTGGGCGGCCACGCCCTCACCTTCGCGGATGAGGCCGAGGAGGATGTGCTCGGTGCCGATGTAATTGTGGCCGAGCTGTAGCGCCTCACGCAGCGACAGCTCGAGGACCTTCTTGGCGCGCGGGGTGAACGGGATGTGTCCCGACGGTGCCTGCTGCCCCTGACCGATGATCTCCTCGACCTGGCTGCGCACGCCCTCCAGGGAGATCCCGAGCGACTCCAGCGCCTTGGCGGCGACGCCCTCACCCTCGTGGATGAGGCCGAGGAGGATGTGCTCGGTGCCGATGTAGTTGTGGTTGAGCATCCGCGCCTCTTCTTGGGCCAGAACCACAACCCGGCGTGCGCGGTCGGTGAACCGTTCGAACATTGTTCTCCCTCACATTGCTAGCGCCCCGGCCGTCACGTTCGCGCACCCTGCAAGTGGTGTGCCGATAGACGACGACCAGCCTGCTTCCACTCTAGAGGTCGTCGTCAGTGCACCTGCAGTTAACGTCGCACCAGAGGTGATGCGAATACCGCCACGACGGGGGTTGTGCCGGTACAACGGCCCAGGCAGAGGCAATGTTCCCAGGCCAATACGCCCAGAGCGAAACCAGCCCGATCGGGTCGATTCGCCCCACCTGGACCCGAATACCGACCCGACCGGGCCGGACACGAGCCTTCTCAGCGAATGAGGAAGGCGTCGATCACCCGATTGAGCACCACCGTCATCTCGACGGTGGCGACGTCGCGATCGTCGGCCGCGGCCACGTAGAGCGCGGCCTCGTCGAGGGCCCCGATCGCGACATGGGCGATCGGCCGCAGCGGCTGGTCCTCGATCTGCCCGGCGTCGACAGCCGCCCGAAGCAGCCCCTCGATGAGCGCGAAGCCGAAGTCTTCACCGCGCGCCCGCCACTCCTTCCAGCCGAGTACTACCGGGGCGTCGACGAGACCGATGCGCTGCACCTCGGGCTGGGCGAAGATCTCCAGCGCGACGCCGGTCGCCGCACGTAGCGCGCCGATCGGGTCCGTGTCGAGCAGCCCACCGATACGCTCGCCGATCTCGGCGATCATCGTCTGCTCGACGTCGTCGTAGACGGCCGAGAACAACCCTTGCTTGTCCCCGAACTGGTGATAGAGGGCGCCGCGGGTGACTCCGGCGGCGTCGACCACCGCCTGGGTGCCGACGTCGGCGTATCCGTGTTCGCCGAAGAGTCGGCGACCGGCCGAGATCAACGCACCGCGGGTGGCGGCGGTGCGTTCGGCCTGAGTTCGACGGTTGACTTCCATACAGTCTGCACGTAACTTTCATACAAGGTGTTCGTAAGTTTTCCTCCTCCTCAGGATAGGTGGCCGAAATGTCGAATCACACACTCTCGCCCGGCGACACGACTCGTATCGATCTCCCGTCCGGCAGCATCGAGTACACGACGCTGGGACCCGCGGACTCCGCACATCCACCGGTGGTCTTTGTGCACGGATTCCTCGTCGACCACCGGCTGTGGAGCAGGGTCGCCGAGTTGCTCGCCGCTGCCGGCCACCGCTGCTACCTTCCCGACCTGCCGCTCGGCGCCCACCGGCTCCCCTGGGGTGCCGACCACGACCGGTCGCCACGCGGGGCGGCCACGCTGGTCCGCGAGTTCGTCGCGGCTCTGGACCTCACCGACGCGACCGTCGTCAGCAACGACACCGGCGGCGCGATCACCCAGTACGCCGTGGACGCCGATCCCGAGTTCGCCGGCCGGCTCGTCTTCACCAACTGCGACGGCTTCGACCTGTTCCCGCCGCAACCGTTCCGATTCCTCTTCGCACTGCTGGGCAACCGGGCCGCGGTGCGGCCACTGATCGCGGCGACCGCGCATTCCCGACTGATCCGGCATTCACCGCTCGGCGTGGGATTGTTGCTCAACTCCCCTGACCCGGAGTTCACCCGATCCTTCTTCGAACCGGCCCGCGCCGACGCCCGCATCCGGGACGACATCACCGCATTCCTCGGCACCATCGATCCGGCCGACCTGAATACAGTCACCGGCAGGATGGGCCGTGTCCGGCGACCGGTCGCCTTCGTCTGGGGCGCCGACGACCGCTGTTTCACCACTACCCACGGTCGGCGGCTCGCGGCCACCTTCGCCGACGCCACCTTCACCCTGGTCCCATCCGCTCGAACCTTCGTCTCCCTCGACCAGCCTGCTGCGGTGGCCGACGCGGTCGCCGACATCGCCCGACGTCGGGTTTTCACCCCGACCAGCGGCCCCGGAGAAGATTCTTGAGCTGAACGCGTCGGATTCCGCGCACCGCGAACGACGATGAGTACGTGAGTGGTGACGAACAGCCGGACGGGGACCCGGTCGCGAGCCTACTGGCGTGTTATGACGACGCGCTGCCGGTCGTCTACGGCTATGTCCTTCGCCGCTGCACCGACCGGGCCGTCGCCGAGGATGTGACCTCGGAGACGTTCCTGGCCGCCATGGACGCCGCCCGCAACGGCACCTCGGTGCCCGGAACCGGATGGCTCATCGGCATCGCGCGGCACAAACTCGCCGACCATTGGCGACGGATGCAACGCACCCCGCTGCCCACCGACGACCTGCCCGATCAGACCGTCGACCGGTGGGATGCCGAACTCGACCGCATCGTGGCCGAATACACGATGAGCCGGTTGGCGCCGATGTACCGAGCGGCACTGACCCTGCGCTACGTCGATGATCTGCCGGTCGCCGACTGCGCGACGATCCTCGACCGCACCCACGGCGCGACCGAGGCGCTGCTCACCAGGGCCAAGCGCGCCTTCCGGGCCGCCTATCCCGACCAGCAACCACAACCGAGTCGGGGAGGAGGGCACGCATGAGCCACGACGACTTCCCCGACGCGACCGGCGATCCGCTGCACATCCTGCGTGCCGTCGACATCACCGGCACCGAGCTACCGATCGCACCCGATCCTGCGTTCGCGCGCGCCTTGCGCGACCGGCTGGAGCGTGGCGCGACGCTGCCGAAAGGAGCAGTCATGAGCACACCGACCGAGACCCCCGACCTCGCACCCACCCCGAATACCCACGCCGACAGCCGGATCGAACATCCCGGCGCGCTCCCCTATCTGACGGTCGGCGACGGCCGGGCCGCGATCGACTGGTACGTAGCCAATCTCGGCGCCAGACTGCGTGGCGCGCCCATCCAGATGGGCGACGGCCGGATCGGGCACGCCGAACTCGAATTGGGCGGCGGCGTAGTCTATCTCGCCGACGAGTTCGCCGATCTGGGCCTGCGCGCACCGCAGCCGGGCCAGGTCTCGGTGAGCCTGTTGCTCAGCGTGGCCGACACCGATGCGGCACTGGCCGCCGCGCGGCGTTCCGGCGCCATCGTGACCCGCGAACCCGATGAGACACACGGCAATCGAACGGCGACCGTCATCGACCCGTTCGGCCACCGCTGGATGCTGACCGGACCCACCCTCGCCGAGCTCGCCGCCCAGTCGGGTCGCGCGACCCGTCCCGACGGCGAGCGAATCCACCCCGGCGACATCGCGTATATGTCACTGCAGACCCCCGACGCCGACCGCGCCGCCCGCTTCTACGGCGCAGTGCTCGGCTGGCGGTATGATCCGCAGCTGCGACAGGTCACCAATCTTGGTCACCGCCTCGGTATTTCGACCGCCTCCGGCTACGGCGTGAACACTGTCTATTGCGTGTTCGCGGTCGCAGACTTCGCCGAGACCCGGGCGGGGATCCTCGCCGCAGGCGGACGGGCAGGCGAGGTGAGCCTGGCCGGCGACGGTGTTCGCGTGCTCGACGCGGTCGACCCACAGGGCGTCGCCTTCTCGGTCTATGTGCCCGCCGCCGACGAGCCGCGCCCGGCCCAACATCCCCGGGGTCTCGGCGAACTGTCCTATCTCACCGTGCACACCCCGGACAGCGCGCGCTTGCGCGACTTCTACGGGCGGGTGCTCGGTTGGTCCTTCCGACCCGGACGTGTCGACGACGGGTGGGAGGTCGACCACGCGCGACCACAGGTCGGCGTCGCGGGTGGCTCGACGGCGTCGGTCGCGGTGCCGATGTGGAACACCGACGACGCGGGGGCCGCGGTCGAACGGGTGCGCGCGGCCGGTGGCCGGGTTCTCGACGCCCCGCAGACCGCTCCATACGGCATAACCGCACGCTGCGTCGACGACCAGGGAGCAGAGTTCTATCTGGGGCAGCTGTTCTGACCACACGCATGCGCTGACGTCACGTCGGCCACCGCCACGGCGAATCGACCGGGAATCAACCGGGGCGGCCGTGCCGTTGTGTCTGATCGTAGGGACAGACAGTCACCCACCGGTCAGGGCCGACCAGCGTCATCGGTCGCCGGGCCGAACCGCGACGTTCAGGAGCAACCATGACCACATATGCGGTGACCGGCGCGACCGGAGGTCTGGGCGGTGCGGCCGTCGACGCCCTGATCGCCCGCGGCGTCGATGCGGCCGACATCGTCGCCATCGTCCGTGATCGCGGGCGGGCCGAGCGGCTGGCCGCGGCGGGCGTCGAGGTCCGGATCGGCGACTACAACGACTCCAGCAGCCTCGATTCCGCGCTCGCCGGTGTGGATCGACTCCTCCTGGTCTCAGGTAACGAACTCGGTTCCCGGCTGACCCAGCACACCAACGTGATCGCGGCGGCCACGCGAGTCGGTGTCCCGCTGATCGCCTACACGAGCATCCTGAAGGCCGACACGTCTGTGTTGTCGCTGGCGGGCGAACATCTCGCCACCGAGCGTCTGCTGGCCGAGACCGGCGTCGACCATATCCTTCTGCGCAACGGCTGGTACTGGGAGAACTACGTGCCGTCCGCACCCGCCGCGGTGGCTTCCGGTGTGCTCTACGGGAGCTCGGCCGACGGTCTTGTGGCCGGTGCGGCACGCGCGGACTACGCGGATGCGGCCGCCGTCGCGCTCATCGACGGAACCGGCGGCACCATCTACGAACTCGGCGGTTCCGAGCATCTGAGTTCCTCGGACATCGCCGCCGCCATCGCCGACGTCGCGGGCAAACCTGTCCGCTACCAAGATCTTTCGGAAGCCGACTATGCTTCGGCCCTGCGCTCTGCCGGCCTGCCGGAGCCGGTCGCGGCGATGCTGGCCGACTCCGACGCCGGTATCGCCCAGGGCGCACTCAACACCGACTCGACAAGCCTGGCCGATCTCCGCGGACGTCCGTCGACGCCGCTGACGACGGTCCTCGCCGAATCGGGCCCACTCACCGAGTGACTCCCGCCAGCGCGACCACGTCCGGTCAGTGATTGACTGTTGCCCATGCCCATCCGGTCGTCCGCCGCCGAGTTCCGCCGACGTCTACCATTCGGGATCGGCACCGTCGTCGGGATGTTGTCCGTCGTTCTGGTGGTCATCGTCGGCGCGGTACTGGCGATCGACCGGCCGGCGGGCAACGCCGACCACGGTTTCGGGCAGTTGCGCAGCTACCGGGCTGCGCCGGAGGACGCGTGGACACTGACCGACGCGGACCTGCCCGGTTACCTCGACACCGGTGGTCCGATCCGCGTCGAAGAGGCCGACGACGACATCTGGCTGATCTCCTACCCGATCGGACTCGGCCGCGCCTTCACCACCATCAGCCGCAGTACCGGCCGTCCGCTGTGGCAGCGGCCGCTCGACGTCGGACTCGGCGATTGCGCGTTCACCACCTCGGGGCGATTGGGCTGCGCGGTTCGGTTGGCCAACCCGGCAGACGGAGGTCTCGACGAAGGCTTCTATCTCATCGACGATGCCGGCAACGTCACCGAGTCCGCACCCCGTAACGACACCGCTCGCGTGGCCGGGGTCGGCTCGAATTTCCTGCGGATCAACGACACCGGATTCCGTGTCACCCTGTCGACACCGGCCGGCCGTACGCTCTGGTCGCGCAGTTTCGCCGCGGCGGTCGCCGCCGACGTCAACGGCACCGGTGGCGTCGAGGTCACCGATCACGCGGTGATCGTGGCGACCGTCGACGGCAGTTACTACCTGATCAACCGTACGGACGGCACCGACACCCTCGCGTGCACTTCCTGCACGATGCGCACCTATCCGACGGGTCTCGCCGTCGAATACCACCAGGCCGACGCCCGGCGGGTCGAGATCTATCCGATCAGCACGGCCGGACGGATCGCCGGCACCCCGTCCACGACCATCGCGAACGCCCACCTGTTGCGCGGTTCCTCGGTGCGCCCGGCCCTGACCGCCGACAACGCGGTGCTCGCCGATCACGGCACCTACGTCGTGATCGACCCGCGCAGCGGCGACAGCTGGAAGGTAGACGATCCGGAGGCGTCCAAGGCCGGTGCGCGACCCTGTGGGACGCTGCTGTCGGTGCCCCGTATCGATCGATCCCGGGTGACCCTCGACCTCGTCGACGGCAGTCGTATCGGCGAGGCCCCGGTGCCCGCACACCACGAGGCCAACATCGACAACTACGGTTGCGTCGGGTCGAGCGGCTCGACGCTGATCGGGTCCAACGGCAGCCGCATCGCCGCCTTCGCAGCGGACGGCGGCGTTGTGTGGCAGCAGAATCTGGGCGGCTCGATCAGTGTCGTCGACGGCTTCCTGGTCGCCGCACGCGGCACGACGCTGTCGGTTCTGCGTCCCAACTGACCATCGACTGGCCCGTAGCCCGACACCGGGTATCCAAGCCCCACCTGCAGTTCTGTGGCGCGACTCACATTCTCACGGCGATCGGCGGGTTCACCTGGTGCGATGTCGGCATACCCATACCCAGCCACCACGGTTGGTAACGGAAAAATAACGGCCTGCTAACGGATTCATGTACGGTCGGCCTCGTTCTCTAGCAGGGAGTGAGGTTATCCCTTTGCGTAAGCAGTCGAAGATCGGCGTTTTCCGCACGTCACTGTGCGCCGCCGCGATCGCCCCGATCGGCATCCTGGCCGCCGCCGGTGCGACCCATATCGCCCCGGTCCAGCACACCGCCGACGCCCCGGCCCCCGCGGCCACCGTCGTCGCCGCCCCGGCCGCATTCACCATCGCGGCCCCACCCGCGGCCCGCACCCCCGCACCTACGCCGGCTCCGGCGCCCGCACCGGCACCGGTGATCCGTCCCGCGAGCGTCACGACCGGTGCCGTCCCGGCCAGCAACTACGACGCCTACGAGAAGGCGGCGAAGATCATGGCGCGCACCACCCCGCGCTGCGGTATCGACTGGAAGCTCATCGCGGGTATCGGCCGGGTCGAATCCCATCATGCCGACCAGGGCAACGTCGACCACAACGGCGAACTCAAATCGCCGATCTTCGGCCCGACACTCAACGGCACCCTCGCCGGAAATCAGGTCATCGCCGACACCGACGGCGGGCGACTCGACGGTGACACCAGCTACGACCGTGCGATCGGACCGATGCAGTTCCTGCCGCAGACCTGGTCGCACTATGCCGCCGACGGCAACGGGGACGGCAAGATCGACCCGCAGAACATCTACGACGCCGCGCTGACCACCGCCCGCTACCTGTGCGACGGTAATCTCGATCTCCGTGCCGACGCCTCGCGGGTGACCGCGATCCTGCGCTACAACAATTCGATGACCTACGTCGACGACGTGCTCGGGTACGCCCGCTCGTACTGATCCCGATGCGCGGCGGGGCCGGTCGCGAGCGCCGCAGACTCCCTACGGCCCCGACAGAAACGCCTGCAGCGCAGCCGAATACATCTCGACATCGTCGGCGCCCATGAGTTCACGAGCACTGTGCATGGCCAGCTGCGGAGCTCCGACATCGACGGTCGATAGGCCGGTCCGCGCCGCGGTGATGGGTCCGATCGTCGACCCGCACGGCAGGTCGGCACGATGGGTATAACGCTGCATCGGTACCTCGGCCCGCTCGCAGGCGAGTGCGAAGACCGCCTCGCCCACCGCGTCCGACGCGTACCGCAGGTTCTGATTGACCTTGAGTACCGGGCCGCCGTTGATGGCGATCCGATGCCCAGGCTCGTGCCGGTCGGGATAGTTCGGATGGGTGGCGTGCGCCATATCCCCCGACACGCAGATCGAATCCGCCATCGCGGCAAGGTAATCCGCCCGGTCACCGCCGCGTGCCGCCACGACACGCTCACAAATCGTCGCCAGCAGATCCGAGGCCGCACCGCGTTCTGAGCCGCTGCCTACCTCCTCGTGGTCGAAGAGTGCCAGCATCCGGGTACGACTCCCCGACGCCGAGTCGAGCAGGGCACGCAATCCCGCGTAGCAGGTGCCCTGGTTGTCCAAACGCGGTGCACTGAGCAGGTTTTCATCGACACCGATCAGCCGGCTCGGCGCGATGTCATGGGTCATCAGTTCCCAGCCGAGCAATGCGTCAGGATCGATCCCGGCGTAGCCGGCCACCCACCCCAGCACGTCGGGAACCGTGTCGCCCAGTCCCCAGATGCCGTCGACATGCCGCTGCGGGTCCAGTTCGACCCCTTTGCGATCGGCCGACAGATGGATCGCGAGCTGCGGGACACGGAGTACCGCCTCGGCGACGTGGACCAGCGTGTGTTCGACGCTATTGCCCGACCGGTAGGCCAGACGACCGGACACGCCGAGGTCGCGATCGAGCCACGAGTTGAGCCATGCGCCGCCGTAGGGTTCCAGTGCAACCATCGACACACCGGCAGAGACGCGGTCCGGATGCTGCTTGAGCCGCAGATTGGGACTGTCGGTGTGTCCACCGACGATGCGGAATCCGTTGCCCGACCCGGTTTCCCATGCGACCAGTGATCCCCCGCGGATGACGTAGAACCGGCCGTCGGCGGTGTCGGCCTGCCACGTCTGACTCTCGTGCAGCCGCCGATATCCAGCCTTCTCAAGTTCGGCGGCAACGGTCGCGCAGACGTGGAACGGTGAGGGGGAGGCGTCGATGAACGCCCCGAGTCCGGTCGCCGTGGCGGTGGTCGTGATCGTCATACGGGAATTCCCTTGCTCAATCGCGCCGACGTGGCCCGACCACCCTCGCGGAGAGGATCGACGTCATCAGGCCGAGGCCAGCACCGCGTCGATCGCCGAGTAGAACAGGCCGAGACCGTCGTCGCTGGGTCCGGTGAGTGCCTCGGTCGCAT
Source organism: Gordonia heveisoli (assembly GCF_030315745.1). Classification (GTDB taxonomy): domain Bacteria; phylum Actinomycetota; class Actinomycetes; order Mycobacteriales; family Mycobacteriaceae; genus Gordonia. Next base: position 11,368 of record NZ_JASXSH010000008.1, read on the forward strand.
GTTCGGGATGCGGCATCAGTCCGACGATCCGGCCGTCGGCGCTGCTGATTCCTGCGATGTCGAGGTTGGATCCGTTCGGGTTGTCCCCGGCGTAGGTGAACACGATCCGGCCCTCGCCCTCGAGTTCTTCGAGTTTGCGCTGTGAGGCCACATAGCGGCCTTCCCCGGATTTCAGCGGGATGAGGATTTCCGCGCCACGCTCGTAGCGCGAGGTCCAGGCAGTGGTATTCGATTCCACGCGCAGCCACTGATCGCGGCAGATGAAATGTAGACCCTCGTTGCGGGTGAGTGCGCCGGGCAGCAGCCCGGCCTCGCACAGCACCTGGAAACCGTTGCAGATACCCAGCACCGGCATGCCCTTGCCCGCTGCCTCGACGACCGATCCCATCACCGGCGCGAAGCGTGCGATGGCACCGGCCCGCAGATAGTCGCCGTAGGAGAAGCCGCCGGGCACGACGACCGCGTCGACCCCTTTGAGGTCTGCATCGCCGTGCCACAGTGCCACGGCCTCGGCCCCCGCGAGTCGGACCGCGCGGGCGGCGTCGACGTCGTCGAGGGTGCCGGGAAAGGTGATGACCCCGATTCGTGCTGTCATCGCCGCGCTCTACTCCGCGATCCGAGAGACGTTGAAGTTCTCGATGACGGTGTTGGTGAGCAGTTCCTCGGCGATGCGCTCGAGTGTGCTGTCGTCCACCGAGCCGTCGACCTCGAGTTCGAATCGCTTACCCTGCCGCACATCGGCGACCCCACTGAATCCGAGACGACCCAGGGCGCCGACGATGGCCTGCCCTTGCGGGTCGAGAATCTCGGCCTTCGGCATCACGTCGACCACCACTCGTGCCATGCGTACCGCTCCTCATCTACGTTGCCGGGCCGCACCGCGTTCCACCGATGTGACCAGCGATCACCTTACCGGGTGCGGCGGTGTGCCTCAGCGCGCACCGGACTAGAGGACCGCCTCGATGGCTGCGATCACCGACGGGTCGGTCGGTTCGGTACGCGGGCGGATGCGGGTGACGACCTTGCCCTCGGCATCGACGACGAACTTCTCGAAGTTCCACTGCACGTCGCCGGCTTCTCCGTCGGCGTCGGCGATGGTGGTCAGCGCGGCATAGAGCGGGTGCCGGTCATCTCCGTTGACGTCGACCTTCTCCAGCAGCGGGAAGGTGACACCGTAGGTGGTCGAGCAGAAGGTGGCGATCTCCTCGGATGTTCCCGGTTCCTGCCCCATGAACTGGTTGCACGGCACTCCGACGACCGTCAGGCCACGGTCGGCATAGTCCTTGGCGATCTGTTCGAGCCCCGAATATTGCGGGGTCAGCCCACATTTGCTCGCAACGTTGACGACGAGTAGCGGCCCGGCGAAGTCGGCGAGGTTCAGTGCGCTGCCGTCGAGCGCATTCACGGGGATTTCCTTGACATTGCTCACGTGACACGACGGTAGCCGACCGGACCGGCCGGCGAAACCGGACGCGACAGAAGAAGTCGCGATCGGCCGGCCTTGTGCCCTCGGCCACCTTCAAGGCCGGTTGAACTTAAGTAAGGCTATGCTTCTCTGGCGAGGGAGGGGGTCCCTCGACATCGCTTGGTCATCTCCGCTCGGCAGACCGACTCGGCGACGGCCGGAACTACGGCCGTTCGCCGCCAGGTCCCACGCCGTGAGACAAGCCATGTTCAGCATCACCAAGGGAACAGCACCTGTGCATACCGGGCACGACCATGCGGATGACCGCGCGGCACATGACAGCACCGACGGCGTCGGCGACGCCGATACGACCGGACCGCGCCAGATGGCGGTCCGATCACCGCGGAGAGTCCGCAGACGCGGCGGGACGGCAACTCGGCGCCCGCTGATGTCGGCGACGCTGGTCGCCGTGTGCGCCGCCACCGCCGTCGCGATGACGAGCATTTCCGGGTCTGCCGCCCCCGGCCCGCAGCCCAGTGCCCCGACTCCGGTCGTGGTCGCCACGCCCGCAAAACCTACTGCGGAGGCGACCGACGACCGACTTTCGCGGGTCCGCGAATCGAACCGGTCACTATTGCCCGCACCTCGGGACCGCGACACCACGACGACCTGCGTCAGCGGCGAATACGTCACACTATCGGTGGTTTTCACCTCGATCTTCGACTCCCTGCTCCCGTCACTGCCCGCGTCGCTACGCGCCGCCGCCCGTCAGCAGCGCGACGCGACGCTGGCCGACATGCAGCGGATCCACGTGTCGACACTCGCGATCTCGGACAGCCCGTTCGCGCTGGGTGCCGACGCCGACGATCCCGGCGTCAAATACCGCACCCCGATCTCGCACTGGATCGTCGTGCAGCTGTTGAAGATTCGGGACGGTAAGCACAACGAGGCCATCCCGGTCGGCAACATCACCCTGATTCAGGCGGTAGAGACCGCCTGGCTCCTCACCTTCGCCGGCGTCCTGGCCCCGCTCCAGTTCGGCAATGCCGTTGCCCCGATCCCGGGCAGCCCGCTGACCGGCACCCAACTGGGCGCATTGGCCGGGTCGCTCACCTACGACTCGATCTTCGACGTCGCCATGTTCTTCGGACGCGCCGGCCTGCAGCAGCTCTATCAGACCACCGCCCGGTCGCTGCTCAACCAGTGCGTCGCGCGGGTCACCGATGAGGAACTCGATCAGGCGGGACGCGCCGCCGACGACGTCTCCTACCATCTGCCGGTCAGTCCGATCCTGCAGAATATCGCCGACCAGGTCGCCCTCGCCGACAATGAGAGTTGCGCACCGATCGGCTCGCTGTCGCTGCAGCGCATCGTGTCACGCACCTTCACCTTCGCCCGCGGTGTCGTCACCGACGCCGCGGGCAGGCAACGGCTGCGCGCCGAGGAGGCGCGCATCCTCGGCGTGATGCGTTCGACACCGGTCCCGCACAACCTGATTCCCGCGGACCCGTCCGACTTCACGTCGACCGAGGCGATGGCGTCGCTGATCGCCGGGCAGCTGCCCTACATCGGTGGCGCGCCGGCAAACATCATCCTCGGCCTGAGTCACAACGCCCGGGAGGGCAATCTGGCCGCCACCGTGCCGCTGGCCGACCTCACTGTCACCAAGTCGCTGACCGGGATCTACTACGCCTACGCGCTGTCGCTGCATCTGTTCAGCAACATCGGCGGCCTGGTGCAGGGGCCGGTCATGACCCAGCTGGGGATCACCACGTCGATCAGTCCGGTCGGCATCGCCTCGGCGGTTCTCGGGCTGCCGCTGACCTACGGGCTGGTCACCTTCCACAATGTGGTGCGGAGCCTATGTCTGCGCGAGGACGACACGTCGGGAACCGGACTGGGCGCCGAGGTCCATCGGCGTTCGCCCACCGCGACTCCGGTGCCGACGAGCACCGCACGGCACGGCGGCACACCCAAGCACCAGGCGCCGACCACCGTGGCGCCCCGCTCCTCGGCTCCCCGCGGTGGGGTACTCCCCGCCGTACCCACCGTCCGCTGAGCCGGCGGATTTCCGTCGGACATCGAGTATCGGGTGATCACCAGTAGAGCACCCGATACTTGATGCTGCCGCGGATGCGTCCGACCAGATTGCCGGTGACCCAGGCCCATTCGCCGCGGCGGCGCCGGGACCAGGCCCATGGCCACACCGGACACAGTCCGGCCACCACTCCGGCGTGCAGCACGAACCACCACCATTGCCGCCCGGGCGCACCATACTGTTTGGCGACCCGCGCTTCCTCCTGGCCGTAGTCGACGACCTGCGCGAAGGTTTCCCGGATGCCGGTTCGGTACCGGTAGGCGACCATGGCGTCGGGTGCGAAACCGAATGAGTACCCCGATGTCTGTACCCGCCAGCAGAATTCGACGTCCCCACCGGCATTCGGATAGGACTCGTCCCAGCCGCCCACCGCGTCGAAGACCTCCCGGCGAATGCCCAGGTTGCAGCCGAAGGTCATCGGCAGATGGCGACCGAGCAGCACCGGGCCGGTGGGGTCGGGCAACGCCCGCCAGGACGCCACGACCGGGTCGTTGAGGGTCTCCCGTTCCAGCGGCCCACCGATCAGGTCGGCGGTCGCCGCCGCGGTGACCATCGCGCGGAGCCAGCCCGGATGCACCGCATCATCCTGATCGCAGTAGACGATGAAATCGTGTACTGCGCTCCGGGTCCCGACATTGCGTGCATGTGAGGTTCCGGGAATGTCACTGGAATCGACCCACCGCAGACCGAGCGCCCCGACGAGTGGATGCTCGTCGAGATGACGACGGAGTCCGAGACTGCCCTCGTTGTCACTGACGATCACCTCAAACTCGCCGCGGTAGTCCTGGCGCGCCAGCGCTGCCAGCTGGACGTCGAGGTCGGGCAGGCCCGCGTAGTAGGCGATGACGACCGAGACGCCCAGCACCGCGCCGGGTCCCATCACCGCACCTGCCCGGTCACCGCTGCGTGACCGGCCGCGGTGCGTGCCGCGGACACGGTGAGGGTTCCGTCCGCGGCGACCGCGGCGTCCAGAACCCCGAGCAGCCGCGCGACGACCTCGCATGCGGTGGTCCGCTCGTACATCGCCGTCGGATACAGCAGGGTTCCCCGAATACCGCCGGGCGCCCGAATCCCATCCGGCCGATCGGCGCGCATCTCCAGCATGGTGAACTCCAGTTCGTGTTTGGCGACGGTATTCGCCAGGGGTTCGCGGGCGATCCGGACCGCACCGAGGTCGAATTCGTCGAGCCCGGTCGCCCCGACCTGTGCCTCCTGCACGATGAGGGTGCCGCCGAACAGCGGATGCCCGATCGGGCCTGCGGCATCACGGGTTCGTCCCGTTTCGGCGAGGAAGTCCGGAAGCGAGATATCGGGATGGGCGAGACCGTCGAACAACTGTCGCTGCACCTGTCCGGCGAGTTCGGCGAAGGTCCGCTCGTCCGCGGCATCCAGACGCATCGGCAGATCCTCGGCGAAGTTGCCGATCACACCGTCGAGCTGCGCCTGCGGCCGGTTCGCGTTGGCGGTCGCCACGCGGACATCCGGGTCGCCGGTCCGGTCGGCCAGGACGACGGCGAAGGCCGCTTGCAACACCGCAAACACGCTCACCCCCGACCGCTTGGCCAGCGCATCGATCGCCGCATGCGTCGATTCCCCGATGTCGAAGGTGACCGTGTCTCCCGCCGAATCCCAGACGGGGGCCTGCCACGACCGGTCGGCACAGAAATACGTACCGATCCCGACACCGTCGTCGTCGGATGCACCGGCCGGATCGAGAAGTCCGCGCCAGTAGTCGAGCTGACGCCGGAATTCGTCGGTGCGCCCCGACTCGTGCCCGAGGATCGCGGTGCGCCACCGCGCGTAGTCGGAGAACCGGACGGCAGGTTCGACGAGCTGCGGTGCCACCCCCGCGCTGCGGGCTGCGAAGGCGCCCAGCAGGTCTCGTGCCAGCACCGACATCGACTGGCCGTCCACACTCAGGTGATGAGTGACGAGCAGCAACACGTGGACGTCGTCGGCGATCCGCAACAGGTGCAGCTGTACCGGGGCCCAGTGTTCGACATCGATTCTGCGCCAAGCCAGATCGGTGAGGATGGCACCGACCTCATCGGCATCGACCGGACGCGGCGTCAGCCCCGCGCGCACCGTCGGGGAGAGCGAGGAGGTGGGCAACACGACCAGCTCCGGGCCGTGCCCACGGTCTCGATGGCAGGTCCGCAGCGCCTCATGCCGGTCGAGCACGTCGAGCACGGCCGAGGCCAGCGCCTCGGTGTCGAGATCACCGACGAAGCGCACCGCGACCGGCACATTCCAGTCCTGTCCGCGCCCGGCGCGGACCTCCTCCCAGATCCGGCGTTGCGCCGGTGCCAGCGGTGCGATCACCGGCAGCGGGGTCAGGGGCAGCGGGGTCAGGGGCAGCGGGGTCAGGGGCAGCGGGGTCAGGGGATCGCGAGGCGGATGGATCGGGTCGGCAGCGCGAACCAGTCGCGGCACACCCACCTCGACGGCACCGCCGGTGGCACCCAGTGCGTCGACGGCGGCGACGAAGTCGGCGAGGTCGACACTGTCGAAGAGCAGCCGCACCGGCACGCGGTGACCGAGTTCGGACTCCATCAGCGCCGACACCCGGGTCGCCGACAACGAGTTGCCGCCGAGGTCGAAGAAGCTGTCGGACATGCCGACCCGCGTGGCGCCGGTGACCTCGGCGACGATCCGCGCGGTCAGGGTTTCGAGTTCGGTCTCCGGCGCCAGGAAGGTCCGAGGCGTTTGCTGTGGTGCGGGCAGCCGGGCCCGGTCCACCTTGCCGTTGGCGGTGTACGGGAGCGCGTCCAGAACCTGGATCTGCGGGCGGAGATATCCCGGGAGCCGGGTGGCGACCTCGCGTTCGACGGTCTCGGCCCGCGTCTGAGTGCCGGTGACGTAGCCGACGAGCCGGTCGTCGGCGAGCACGATCACCACCGCGTCGGCCACGCCCCGACAGCACCGCAGCGCGGCCTCGATCTCACCTGGTTCGACCCGGAACCCGCGCACCTGCACCTGGTGATCGGTACGCCCGAGATAGACGAGATCGCCATCATGGTTATGGCGCACCAGATCTCCCGTCCGGTACATCCGTGAACCATCCACCGGGTCGGCGACGAAGGCCGCGGCCGTGCGCGCCGGGTCACCGTGGTAGCCGCGGGCCAACTGCACACCGCCGAGATAGAGTTCGCCTGCCACCCCCGGCGGAACCGGGTGCAGTCGGGCGTCGAGGACACGGGTGGTGACCGACGGTTGCGCGGATCCGATCGGCACCCGCGTACCGGCATGGCCGGCGACCTCGAATCCGGTAGCACTGACCGCACATTCGGTTGGTCCGTACAGGTTGTGCACCGCCGGCGCGGTGACCGCATCGTCGCGGAGTCGCGTCACCAGCTCGGCGGGCAACTCCTCGCCGATACAGAGGACGGTGCGCAGCGTCGACGGCAGCCGACCGGCATCCAGCAGCATCGACAGTGCGGACGGGACGGTGGGGAGCACGGTGATTCGCCGGTCCTCGAAGACCCGCAGCAGTTCCGCACCGTCACGTTCGATCCCTTCCTCGCCCAGTACGATCCGCGCCCCGGTCTGTAGTGGCCACCAGTACTCCCAGACCGACAGGTCGAAGCCGGGTGAGGTCTTGACGAGCACCGAGTCATCCGGTCCGATCCGATAGCGCTCCTGCATCCACCGCAGCTGTTCGCCGACGGCGCCATGGGACACGCTGACACCCTTGGGAGTTCCGGTCGAACCCGAGGTGAACAGGACATAGGCACAGTGATCGGGGTGCCGCAGCCGCTCGTCCGCACCGGCCGGGCCGCAGATGCCGGAGCCGAGTGCCACGAGACCGGGGTCGGCAGCATCGAGATAGCGCCGGGTACCGAAGACCTCGACGATGTCGCGGTCGCACTCGCCGGCACCCACCACGATGGCGGGGTCGGCGGTGGCCACGATCTGTGCGGCCCGCTCGCGAGCAGTGAGGTCGATCGGCACATAGGCCGCCCCGACGGCGGCGGTGGCATACATCGCGGTGACTTGGACGATCCCGCGAGCGGCGGTGATCGCCACCCTGTCCTCCGGCCCCACCCCCTGTCGACGCAGTACCCCGGCCAGCGCCTCGACCCGGTCGGCGAACTGCCGGTAGGTGAGTATCTGATCGCCGCAGACGATCGCCTGCGCGTCGGGTGTCCGGCTCACCTGGGCGGCGAAGCCGTCGGCCAATCCAGCCGAAGTCGACACCGGTGCCGACGCCGACGACGTCAGCTGCGCTCGTTCATCGACGGTGAGGATGTCGAGATCGCCGACCGCGGTGTGCGGTGTCGCCAGGATGCCCTCGAGGACCCGAACATACCGCGTGACCAGACCGGCGGCTGTCTCGGCATCGAAAAGGTCAGTGGCATAGACCAGCTGGCCGACGAGCCCCGTCGCCCCAGGGGCCGAATCCTCCGCGAGTGTCAGGTGCAGGTCGAATTCGGCGAGCTCGATGTCGTCGTCGACGGTCACCTCGACACCCGGCAGCGTGATCGTCATCGGGCCGAAGTTCTGGAACGAGAAGGCCACCTGGAACACCGGGTGGTGCGCGGACGACCGCGGCAGGCCGAGTTCCTCGACGACCCGGTCGAAGGGGATCAGCGCATCGGCGAACCCGTCGAGCGACGCGTCGCGAACCGTCGCCAGCGCATCGAGTGCGTCGGCACCGGCGTCGATCGTGGTGCGCAATGCGAGCATGTTCACGAACATGCCCACCACCGTGTCGAGGTCGGCTTCGCCCCGACCGGCGACCGGCGTCCCGATCACCACGTCGTGGTTGTCACCGATACGGCCGAGTAGGACAGCCAACGCGGTATGGGCGACCATGAACGGCGTCGCATTGTTACGGAAGGCGAAATCGTCCATCCGGGAACGGAGTCCGGTGTCGATGGCGAAGTCGACTCGGGCGCCGCGCCCACTGCGCCGGGCCGGACGGGGTCGGTCCACCGGCAGGTCGACGACCGGCGGCACGCCGTCGAGACGCTGACGCCGGCGTTCCAGCTGCGCGGCCGCATCACCGACCGGATCGTCGATCATGGCCCGCTGCCAGATCGCGAAGTCCGCATACTGCACCCTCGGTGTCGGACAGTTCACCTCGACGCCCTCGAGTCGCGCACCATAGTCGGCCGCCAGCTCACCGGCGAGGATACGGACCGATAGTCCGTCGGCGCCGATGTGATGCATCACGAGCACGACGACATGTTCTTGCGCACCCGATTCGGTGATCGTCATCAGCTGGGCACGCATTGGCGCGGCCACGGTGACGTCGAAGGTGCTGCGCACCAACGACCGCACCAGCTCGTCCACCTCGTCGGCGGAGACCGTCGCGACGTCGAGGCCGACGGCCGCCTGCGCCACCGGCAGGACGACCTGCTGCGGTCCGTCCGCCCCGTCGGGGTAGATCGTGCGCAACGACTCGTGACGGTCCACCAGACCGGCGAGTGCCGCCTCGAACGCACCGACATCGAGGTGCCCGCGGATGCGCAGCACGACCGGGATGTTCTCGGTCAGCGCGCTCGGGTCCAGACGGTTGAGGAACCACATCCGCTGCTGCGCCGGCGACAGCGGAATCCGTTCGGGCCGTGGCAATTGCCCCAGCAGCGGTCCGCACACCGGGGACGCCGCGGCCACCCGGACGGCCAGCGCCGCCGGGGTCGGCGCATCGAAGAGATCACGCACCGAGACGTCCCGACCACTGGCCGAGCGGATTCGAGCGGCCGCGCGGGCGGCGGTGAGCGAATTGCCGCCGGCCTCGAAGAAGTCGTCGACCAGCCCGATACGGGAACCGCCGAGCACGTCGGCGAAGACCTCGGCGACCAGTTGTTCGGTGTCGGTGACCGGCGCTACGTACCCGGCCGTGACGAAGACCGGGTCGGGCAACGAGCGATGGTCGACCTTGCCTGCGGCGGTCAGCCCGATCGCCTCGACCGGCATGATCACCGCCGGTACCGCGTGTGGAGGCAGCATGGTGCGCAGATGGTTCCGCAACAGGAGCAGCCCGGCGTCGTCCGCACCGACCTCGCTGCCGGTCCCCACCCCCGATTCGATCACAACCGGGTCGATGACAACGTGGGCGATCAGTGCGAGGGTGCCATCCGGACCGGGACGGCCGGTCACCACTGCCGCACGGACACTCGGATGGGTTCGGATCGCCGCCTCGACCTCGCCGACCTCGATCCGATGGCCGCGGATCTTGAGCTGCTGGTCGGTGCGACCCAGGTGGGTCAGCGAGCAGGAATCGGCAGCCACAGTCGTGACCCGGTCGCCGGTACGATAGCGCCGCGATCCAGGTGGGCCGTCCGGATCGGCCACGAACATCGACGCGGTCAGGCCCGGCCGTCGATGATAGCCACGGGCCAATCCGGCTCCGCTGATCTGCAATTCACCCGCCACCCCCGGCGGGGTCGCGCGCAAGGTGTCGTCGACGATCGCCAGGCCGGCGCCGATGATCGGGGTCCCGATCGTCACCGTATCGCCGGCGACCGCCGTGAGCGGACCCGCGAGGGTTGCCATCACGGTGGCTTCCGTGGGCCCGTATGCGTTGAAGAAGCGCTTGCCCAGGGCAATCCATCGTCGAGCGGTCGCGGGAGCACACGAGTCACCACCGACGATCAGCATCCGCAGCTCGGGCAGCGGGTCCGCTCCCCCCGGCCCCAGCTCGATCGTGTCGAGGGCCGCCGGGGTCAGGAACGCGCAGGTGACCGACTCGCGGCGGAGGAACCCGGCCAGTTCGTCGGACCCGTAGATGGTTCGCGGCGCGATGACGGTGCAGGCGCCGGCCGCGGCGGCCAGCACCAGTTCGAGGATCGTGGCGTCGAAACTCGGAGAGGCGAAATGCAATACGCGATCATCGGCGACCACGCCATGACGACGCTGCTCGGCCACGAAGGCGGCCACGCCGCGGTGGGTCACCGCAACGGCCTTGGGACGCCCGGTGGAACCCGAGGTGAAGATCAGATATGCCAGTTGGTCGGGGTGACGGGCGACGGGCAGTTCGTCCGGCGCGATCGGGGCCGCGGAAAGGCCGTCGAGTTCGGCGCGCACCGCCGCGTCGTCGATCACGACCGGCGATCCATCGATCAAGGTGTCACCCAGACCGACCGTCGACGAGGCGAATTCGGTCAGTAGCCGGTCACCGTCGAGGTCGGTCACCACGATGACGGCGCCCGAGTCGGTGAGCATGTGACCGATACGGTCAGCCGGATAGTCGGGGTCGACGGGCACGAAGGCCGCTCCGGTGGCGGCCACCGCGCGCATCGCCACGACCGCCGCCGCCGAACGCCGCAAGCACAGCGCGACAACCGTTTCCGGCCCTACCCCGCGGCGCAGCAGGAGGCGGGCCAGCCGATTGGACCGCGCCGCGACCTCATCGGCGCCGAGCTCTCGCCGGCTGCCGTCGTCGGCAATCTCCACCAGGCGATGACCCGGAGTGTCGAAGATCTCGTGCAATGTCCGCGGCGCCGGTGCCGGCCGCCGCGAGGACAGGGCGGCCAGGGCAACCCGCTCGTCGTCGGTGATCAGATCGAGATCGCGCAAGGGAACTTCGGGGTGGCGAACGACCTGCCGCAGCACGGTGCCGAACCGCGCCAGCAGCGCGGCGGCAGTGTCGCCGTGGTAGACCTCCGGCCGGTGCACGACGGCGATGTCGAAGCCACCGTCCTCGGTCGGGACCACGGTGAACTCCACATCGAATCGGGCAACCGGGACGTCGGGGCGGATGGCGGTGCCCATCGCACCGAGTCCACCGGCCGGGTGATCGTCACCGTCGAGCGTCAGAGTCACCGCGATCAGCGGGTGCCGAGATCCGGACCGCTCGATGCCGAGGTGATCGATGATCTCCTCGACGTCGATGTCGCCGTGTTCCAGTGCGGCGACCACGGTGTCGCGCACGGAACGCACCAGCGCGTCGAAACCGCGATACGGGTCGAGCACCGACCGCACGGGCAGTACCGAGACGAACATGCCGACCAGATCGGCGACCTCGGCTTCGAGTCGGCCGGCCGTCGGGGTGCCGATCACGACGTCCCGGCCTGCACCGGAAGCGCTCAGGGTGACCGCGAGAGCCGCGTGCAACACCGCGAAGACCGTGGCCTGGGCGTCCGCGGCCATCGCGCGCAGCGCCGATGCGGTGTCGGCCGGTAGGCGCAGGTGGTGCACCTGCGCCGGGACCTGGATGCCGAGGTCGGGTTCCGGACCGCTGCTGCGCGGCGCATCAGCCAGCTGGGTGCGCCAGTACTCGACATGGGCAGCGACGACAGACTGGGGATCGTCGGGACTGCCGAGGCGCCGCTCACGTCGCAACACATGGTCGGCGTACTGCAGTGGCAGCGGAGTCCAGTCGGGCGGGAGTCCCGCCGCACGCGCGGTGTAGGCACGGTGCAGGTCGGTGGCCAGGACTCGCAGCGACCAGCCGTCGGCCGCGATGTGGTGCACCGCCAGCACGACGACCGTCTCGACGTCGTCGTCCGCGACGAACACCCGCAACGGGAGGTCTTCGGTCAGGTCGAATCGCGCCGCCAGTGCGGCCCGCAGCAACTCGTCGTCCAATCGGTCGGCAGCACAGCGATCGGCAGCACAGCGATCGGCAACACAGGAGTCGGCAACACAGGAGTCGGCGGGCGCATGGACCAGCGCGTCGGCGTCGACGTCGGTCATCGCCAGGATGTCCTGCCGCGGCCCCGCCGACGAATCGGGATAGACCGTGCGCAGGATCTCGTGCCGCGCAAGGACATCGGCGACGGCGATGCGTAGTAGCGGACGATCGAGCCGAGCACCGAGGCGGACCGGCGCGACGATCACAAAGGCACTGGACTCCGGATTCATCCGGTTGTGCAGCCACATCTGGGTTTGGGCGGCGCCGAGCGGCAGTTGCGCCGGGCGAGCCACCTCGACGACGTCCAGTGTCTCCGCGACCGCGGCCGCGGCGGCCAACGCCGCGGGGGTCCGACCGTCGAAGACCGTGCGGACCGGCACCCACACACCGAGTTGTTCCGCGATGGCGGCGACCACCCGGGTGGCGACCAGCGAGTTGCCGCCCACGGTGAAGAAGTCGTCGTCGATGCCGACGTGCTCACCCAGCAGTTCACGGATGATGCGCAGCACCAACACTTCGGTTTCGGTCTCGGCGGCGCGGCCGTCGGTGGCTGCGGAGGCCTCCGGAGCGGGCAGTGCGGACCGATCGACCTTGCCACTGCTGGTCACCGGGAGCGCGGCGGCGATCAGGACATGGGTGGGCACCATGTGGTCGGGTAGCCGGGCGGCGACGAATGCGCGCAGCGCTGCCCCATCGACTCCGCCATCCCGCGCACCGGCCCCGACGACGTGGGCCACCAGTTGCGCCCCGGATCGCGGATCGTCATGCAGCACGACGATCGCCGAGGACACGGCGGGATGACTGGCCAGCGTCGCTTCGATCTCACCGAGTTCCACCCGTTGCCCACGGATCTTGACCTGGAAGTCGCTGCGTCCCAGGTAATCCAGCACCAGTCCGGGGTCACGCATATCGTGCGGCCGACGCCAGCGAACCAGATCGCCGGTGCGATACAGACGTTGCGAACCGCCCCACGGCGCGGCGACGAACCGGCTCGCGGTGAGGTCGGGACGCCCGAGATAGCCGCGGGCCAGTTGCACACCACCGAGGTACAACTCGCCGGTGACGCCGGGGGCCACCGGCCGCAGGCGCCTGTCGAGGACGTACACCTGGTTGCCTGCGGTGGGACTCCCGATGGGGATCGGCGGTGCGGCAACGACATCCGAGCCGACCTCGATCGCCGTCACATCGACGGCAGCCTCGGTCGGTCCGTACAGGTTGTGCAGCGTGGCCCGCGTACGCGCGGCGACTGCCGCAGCCGTGCCCGCACCCAAACTCTCACCACTGGTGAACATCAGGCGCAACGACGCCACGTCGGCGTCGGCGACCGGCGCGGCGAGGAAGGCGTCCAACATGGTGGGGACGAAATGGATCACCGACACCCGCTGCTCGGCGATCGTCTGTGCGAGGGCGCGCGGGTCGCGGTGCGCGTCGGGCGCCGCCAGTACGAGACGAGCTCCGGTCATCAACGGCCAGAACAGCTCCCAGACCGAGACGTCGAAGGTGACCGGCGTCTTCTGCAGCACCACGTCACCGGCGCCGATCGGGTGCCGGTCCTGCATCCAGCCGAGCCGGTTGACGATCGCCTCATGGGTGACGGCGACCGCCTTCGGGACACCCGTCGAACCGGAGGTGAACAGCACATACGCCGGATGTGACGGCAGCAGCGGCGCACTGCGGTCGGCGTCACTGACGACCCGGTCGTCGTGATCGGGGTAGTCCTGCGCCGGGTCGAGCAGACGATCGGCATAGACCTCGGGCACGACGCGGGCGAGTTCCGTCTCCCCGAAGATCAGCACCGGTTCGGTGATGGCGAGCATGTCGGCCAAGCGGGCGGGCGGCTGCGCCGGGTCGAGCGGGACGTAGGCACCGCCGGCGACAACGATCGCATGGATGGCAACCAGCATGTCGATGGACCGTGCGACGGCGACGGCGACCGTGCGCTCCGGGCCGACGCCCGCGGCGATCAGCATACGCGCGGTCCGGGCCACCCGCTGGTCGAAGTCGGGCACGGTGACGCGGGCATCGGCGTCCACGATGACTGCGGTCGCGCTGCGGGAACGTCCGGCCGCCAAGAGATCCGGCAAGGTCCGCAGGCAGGGATCGACGGGTCGTGCGACCGCCTCGGCCCACCGGCCGAGCAAGGTTGCCCGCTCCTCGACGGTGAGGACGTCGACGTCATGCACACGGATCCGTGGGTGTTCGACGATCGTGTGCAGCACGCGGGTGAGCATGTCCGCGAACCCGGCCACCGTGCCGTGGTCGAACAGATCGGTGGCGTAGGTCCACCGTGCGGCGACCATGCGGCCGGGTTCGTGAACCGGCGGCATGTCGACGGTGAGATGGAGATCGAAGCGGGCCGTTCCCGTGTCGATCGACACCGGGGTGGCACGTACCCCACCCGCGGCCAGGAGCCCCGGCTCCGGGTCGCCGAAGGCCAGCATCACCCCGAAGATCGGGTGATGGGCGCCCGCCCGATCGGCCTCGAATTCGTCGACGATCTCATCGAAGGGAATCTCGGCGTTGGCCTGCGCCGCCAGATCGACCCGGCGGACGGTGCCCAGAAAGTCCGCCGCGGTACGCATTGGGTCGACGTCGGTGCGCAGGACGACGGTCTCCACGAACATGCCGACCACGTCATCGAGCGCGCCGCTGCTACGGCCGGCCATCGGGGTGCCGATGACGATGTCGGTCCTACCCGTCAGCCGCGAGAGCGTAATCGCGAGCGCGGCATGGACGACATGAAACACCGATGCCCGGTGAGCCCGAGCGGCAGCTTCTACCGCGGCGACCAGCGCGGCGTCGAATCCGAACTCGACCGTGGCGCCGCGGTGGGTCGGATGTGCCGAGCGCGCCCGGTCGGCGGGCAACTCCAGTGGTCCGGGGAGATCAGCCAGCGTCCGGCGCCAGAACTCCATCTGGCGGCTGATGCTCGGGTGGCGATCGATGCCCTCGGTATCGCCGAGCATCCGCGCCTGCCACAGCGCATAGTCGGCGTACTGCACGGCCGGCGAGGTGGGCGGCATGATCCCGGCGTATCCGGCGAGAAGGTCGGCCGTGAGCAGCCGAATCGACCAGCCGTCGGCCGCGATGTGATGGACGACGAGGACCAGCACGTACTGGTCGGACGAAAGCCGGAACAGTCGCAGTCGCAGCGGAATTCGGTCACCCAGCGAGAATCCCTGCGCGGCGGCCGAGGTGACGAGTTCACCGATGCCGACCTCCGGTGCGACCGTCGGCCCGGTGAGCGCGGTGAGGTCGATGTCGGCGTCGGCCAGGGCGTCATCGGTCGTGACGATCCGCTGGTAGGGCACACCGCCGATCACCGGGTAGGTGGTGCGCAGGATCTCGTGTCGGTCCAGTACGTAGCGCAGCGCACGGATCAGTGCATCGGCGGCCAACTCGCCGTCGACGTGCAATGCCAGCGGCAGGTTGTAGCGGCCGGTCTCCGGTTCGAGTTGTTCGAGTAGCCACATCCGGCGCTGCGGGCGCGACAGCGGCAGGTCCGCCGGGCGGGCGGCGGCGAGTATCTGCGGCCGACCGCCGACCGCGGTCGTCGCGTCGATCCGGTCTGCGAGTGCCCCGACCGTGGGGGTGTCGAAGACCGCGCGGACCGGTAGCTCCACGCCGAGCGTGTCGGCGATGCGTGCCGAGAGCCGCGCGGCGAGAAGGGAATTCCCACCGAGATCGAAGAAGTCGTCGGTCAGGCCGATCGGTGAGTCCGTTTCCCCGGATCCCCGGGCGGCGATGAGTTCGTCGAGGAGGGCGACCAGCGTGCGCTCGGTCGGGGTCTGGGGCGCCACGTGCGCGCGTTCGAGTCGCGGCGGGTTCGGCAACGCCCTGCGGTCGACCTTGCCGTGGATACCGAGCGGCAGCTCGGCGAGCACCACGACCTGGGTGGGCACCATGGCAGCGGGCACCCGCGCACGCAGGTCGTCCAGCACCGCGTCCGGGTCGAAGCCGGCGGGCTTGGCGGCCGCGGTTGGTTCCGCAGGTACGAGATAGGCGATGAGCTTCTCCCCATGTGCCGCAACCACGGCGGCGGCGACGCGCTCGTCGAGTCCGAGCGCCGATTCGATCTCACCGAGCTCGATCCGCTGGCCTCGGATCTTGACCTGGAAGTCGTTGCGTCCCATAAATTCCAGCTGCCCCGACCCGGTGATGCGGGCCAGGTCGCCGGTGCGATAGAGCCGGCCGCCGCCCCCGTCCGGGTCGGCGACGAACCGATCAGCGGTCAGATCCGGACGTCCGGCGTAGCCGCGCGCGAGTTGCACGCCGCGCAGATAGAGTTCGCCGACGACGCCGCGCGGCACCTGGTGCAGGCGCGCGTCGAGGATCAGCGTCGCGCAGTCGTCGACCGGCCTCCCGATCGGCACGGATCCGCCTGTCGAACTGTCGGTTTCGCATCGATGGGCGGTGATACCCACCGCGGCCTCAGTCGGACCGTACAGGTTGAACACCGTGGCGCCCAGTACGTCCGTAGCACGCATCGCGGTCGCCGAACCGAGCGTCTCACCGATGCACAGGACGCGCCCCAGGTCGTGACGGGCCCCACGGCCGACCAGGTCATCGCGTGCGTCCAGGTCACGGCAGGCCTCCAGGTGCGCATCGAGCAAGCTCGGCACGAAATGCGCGGCGGTCACCCGGTGACGGGCCATCAGCTCCGCCAGGTAGCGCGGATCGCGATGTCCGACGGGCTCGGCCAGTACGAGCCGGGCGCCGTTGATCAGCGGCCAGAACAGTTCCCACACCGAGAGGTCGAAGGTCAACGGGGTCTTGAGGACCAGGGTGTCCTCCGGTCCGACCGGGAAAGCCACCGATTTCCACCGGAGTTGGTCAGCGATCGCACGATGCGAGACGGCGACGCCCTTGGGAGTGCCCGTCGACCCCGACGTGTAGATCACGTAGGCGGCATTCGCCGGCCGGAGCGGCAGGCCACGGTCGGCGTCGGTCACCGGCCGACAATCGGCGGACACCGCCGTGGCTACGGTTACATCGAGTACCGGGAGCGACGGACCGGCAAGCCGGGTGTCGTCCTCCGACGCCACCAGGAGCAACGACGGCGTACCGGATCCGAGCACCATCCGGTTCCGTTCGAGCGGGGCGTCGGGGTCGATCGGAATATAGACGCCGCCCGCACACAACACGGCCAGCACCGCCTCGACCATCGGCGTCGAGCGCCGAATGGCCACGGCCACGCGCACTTCCGGCCCGACCCCGGCTGCGATCAGTCGATGCGCCAGTGCATGGACCCGGTCCCCCAGCTCCCGATAGGTGACGACGCGTTGCCCGACCCCACCATCGACGGTGAGTGCGATCTCATCGGCATAGCAGGTGAAGGCACCCTCCAGCAGCGCGGTCAGGGTGGTCTCGGCGCGGCCGGAAGAACGACCGGTCAGCACCCCGGTGCCGACAGACGGCGCCAGTTCGCCGACCGCGCGCGGTCCGGCTTCGGGCAGCGCCGACAGCAGCTCGACGAACAGGGTGTGCCATCGTTCGATGGTGCTGCGGTCGAACAGATCCCGGTCGTAGTCCCAGTGCACCCGGATCGACGGCTCCATCGTTCCCGACGTAGGCTCTGCCTCCAGCAACGTCAGATGCAGATCCGATTTGGCCACGCCGAGCGAGGGTTCGAGCACCTCGACGTCGAGGCCGTCGAGGGTGAAACCCATCGACCCGAGGTTCTGATAGGAAAAGCCGACCTGGAACAGCGGATGCTGGGCCGCCGAGCGACGTGGCGCCATCTCCTCGACCAACCGATCGAAGGGGATGTCGGCGTGTTCGAAGGCGGCCAGGTCGGTGTCACGAACCTGCGCGAGGAAGTCGGTGAACGGCTGATCGGGGTGCACCCGGGTACGCAAGACGACGGTGCCGACGAACATGCCGACGAGGTGGGTGAGGTGACGGTGGCCGCGGCCGGCGACCGGTGTGCCGACCGAGATATCCGTGCTGCCGCTGAGCCGGGCCAGGGTCAGTGCCAAGGCGCTGTGCGCCACCATGAACGGCGTCGTCCCGGTCGTCGCGGCCAGCTCGCGTACACGCGCGGTGAGCGCAGGTGTGAGGTCCGCGCGCAGTTCACCGCCGCGTCCGCCTGCCCGGGCCTGCCGGGCGCGGTCAGTGGGCAAGGTCAGCAATTCCGGTAGCCCGGCGAGCTGGGTGCGCCAATAGTTCAGTTGTGCAGCCATCCGCGAATTACCGTCTGCGCCATCACCCATCAGGTCTCGATGCCAGCGGGTGTAGTCCCGGTAATCGACCGGCAGCGGTTCCCAGCCAGGAGCGTGACCGCGGATGCGGGCGTGGTAGGCGAGCGCGAGGTCTGCGGCCAGCGGTGCCGTCGACGAGCCGTCGGCGGCGATGTGATGGGCGACGCAGATCAGGATGTGATCGTCGTCGGCGATCCGCAACAGACGCACGACCAGGGGTATCTGGGTGGCGACATCGAAAGCGGTGGTGGCCAGCTCGGCGATCCGGGCATCCAGGCCGCCGGTGGTGACCTGCTCCGGGGTGAGGATGCCGGACAGGTCGACGTCACCGACCGGACGTACCTGCTGCACCGGCCCGTCCGGACCGTTCGGGTACATCGTGCGTAGCGTGTCGTGACGTTCGACGACGTCGGTGATGGCCGCGAGCAGCGCCGTCGATCGCAGTCGCCCGCGCAACCGCAGGGCCAGCGGGATGTTGAAAATCGCCGAGGCGCTGTCCATCTGATTGACGGCCCACATCCGGGCCTGCTGCGACGACACCGGCACGTCGTTCGGTTCGTCGCCCACACGACGCCTCAGCGGCGGGATCGGGCGCGCCGCCGGTTCGGTCAGCCGCTGCGCGAGCTCGCGCACGGTCGGCGATTCGAAGACCCACCGGACGGGCATTTGCGTGCCTGTCTCCTCGGCGAGCAGGGTGACCAACCGGGTGGCGGTCAGCGAGTTGCCGCCCAGGGCGAAGAAGTCGTCGTCGCGTCCCACCGAATCGAACGGCACGCCCACGCATATCGAGAAGGCATGCGCCACCGACGTTTCACCAGCATCGGCCGGTGCCACATAGCCGACGGTGCGCACCTGTGGGGCGGGTAGCGCGGCACGGTCGAGTTTTCCGGAGGTGGTCAGCGGGATGGTTTCCAGCCGGACGAAATCGCCGGGCACCAGATGGTCGGGCAGTTCGGCCCGCATGTGATCGCGAATGTCCCCAACGTCGGCGGTGCCGGTGTAGTAGCCGACCAACATCCGTTGCGCGGCAGCGGTCGAGCACAACTCGGTGACCGCGAATTCGACGCCCGCGACCGTGGCCAGTACCGCGTCGATCTCCCCGAGTTCGATGCGGAAGCCGCGGATCTTGACCTGCCGGTCCGCGCGGCCCCGAAATTCCAGTTCCCCGGAATGGTTCCACCGCACCAGGTCGCCGGTCCGGTAGAGCCGGCCGCCGGGCAGCCCGTAGGGATCGGCGACGAACCGCGACGCGGTGAGCGGGTACCGCCGGTGATAGCCCAGTCCGACCCCCACGCCACCCAGATACAGTTCGCCGGTCGCCCCGAGGGGCGCCGGTTGCAGCCTGCGGTCGAGAACAACCGCGGTGGCACCGGCGATCGGATTGCCGACGGGCACCTCCCCGGCAATCCGCAGCGGCCCGGCCAGCGTCGCCATCACGGTGGCCTCGGTCGGACCGTATGCGTTGAACATGCGGCGGCCGGGCGCCCAGCGGCTCACGAGTTCCGGCGGGCACGCCTCGCCTCCGACGATCACCGTGTGCAGGTCAGGTAGGTCGTCGGCAGGCACCGAGGCCAGCGCGGACGGCGTCAGGAAGGCATGGGAAATCCGTTCCGCACGTAGGATCGACGCCAGTTCGGCACCGCCGTAGATGTCGGGGGGCACCACCACGAGAGTCGCACCGGAAGCCAGCGCGAGCAGCAGCTCCAGCACCGCGGCGTCGAAACTCGGTGACGCGAAATGTAAGGTCCGCGCGCCGGGACCGACTCCGTAGCGCCGGATCTGCTCGAGGGCGAACGATGGCAAACCGCGATGGGAGATCACCACCCCCTTGGGCATTCCGGTGGATCCGGAGGTGTAGATCAGGTAGGCCGCGTCGTCGATGCGCAGCGGCCGGATGCGCTCGGCGTCGGTGATCGGTTCGGCGGCAGCGTGTCGCATCTCGGCCCGCACCGCGTCGTCGTCGACGGCCAGCCAGGCGATGTCGGCCGTGTGCGTACCGCCGAGGTGACCGCCGGACAGGTGTGCGAGTTCGGTGATGCCCACCCGCACGGCGCTGTCGGTGAGTAGGTAGTCGATCCGTTCAGCGGGCGATGCCGGATCGATCGGCACGAACGATCCGCCGGCCGCCAGCACGGCCAGTTCGGCGGTCACCGAGTTCAAGCCGCGCCGCAGCAGGGTCGCGACACCGACACCCGGACCCACCCCGGCACCGATCAGCACCCGCGCCAACCGCGAGATGCGTTCGGTCAGTTCGCGGTAGCCGAGCGTCACCTCATCGGCCACCAGGGCGGTGACTTCCGGGGTTCGCGCGGCGACGCGGTAGAGCAGATCCGGCAACGGCATCGCCTGCGCGGCTTGTGGTCCGCGGGCCGGAACCCGTTGGCTCCACTCGTCATCGGTGAGCGCTCGCAGTCCGGTCACCGCCGATGTCGCCTGCGCACGCACCAGATTGGCGAGTACGGTGAGGAAGCGGTCACGGTGGGCGGCCAGATCGACGTCCGGGTAGGCCGCGGCGTTGCCCTCGAGATCGATGCGCAGTTGCCCCGCACCCGTGTACACCGTGAAGGCGACGTCCTCGGTCGGGCCGGTGCTGAGGATATAGCTGTGCCCGGTACACGCACCCAGGCGCACCTGGTCACGGAAGACCATGACGTTGATGGCCGGCCCGAAGAATCCGCGGCTTGCTCCCATCGGCGCGGCGCCGCCGTCCCGGAGCATGTCCTCGAAGCGATAGCGCTGATGGCGCAGCGCACCGCTCAACTCGGTTGTCACCGCACGCACCAGACCGATCACAGTGGTGTCGGCCGCCAGCGTGCATCGGATGGGCACGACGTTGGAGACCATGCCGCCCGAGCGGCGGAGCACGGCGTTGGTGCGCGCCGACACCGGCAGGCTCAGCACCACGTCGTCGCGCCCCGCGGCCCGGCCGGTGTACAGCGCGGCGGCCGCACTGACCACCGCGGCGACAGTCACCTGGTGCTCGGCACAAAAGGATTCGACGTCGGCGCACAGGTCCGCGTCGAGTGGGCCACCCACCGTCCGCGACCCGGCTCCCGCACCGGCGGTTGGATCGGCGAGCCGGATCGGGTCGGGCAGGGCCGCCATTCGTTCGGCCCAGTGTCGACGGTCGGTCTCGAAGCGGGTGGACGATCGGTAGGTGAGGTCGTCGGCGTAGAGGTCCGCCAGCGTCCCCGCGCGCGTCGCCGGTACCGGCACACCTTCGGCGTTGGCGTTGTACACCTCGACCATGCGCTCGATGAAGCGTGACGCACCGTAGCCGTCGAGCAAAATGTGGTGCACCCGCGTGTACCAGAACCATCGTTGCTCGGCGATTCGCACGATCGCGGATTCGATCAGCCGGTCGGCGAACAGGTCCAGCGGCGCCCGGAACTCGTCGTCCATCCATCGCCGGGCGGCCGCCTCCGGATCGGGATGGCCACGGAAGTCGAGTACGAGCATCTCATCGCGCAGCGCGTCGTCGAAGTACTGAACGGGCTCACCCGCGCTCGTACCGGCGGCTGCGGCGAGCCGGTCGTCGGCGGGTAGCAGACGAACCATCGCGGTGCCGAATTCCCGGGCGACCTGCCGTCCGACCGTACGCAGCAGATCCTCATCGAGTTCGCCGGCGATGTCGACGTATTGGGCGATCGAGATCGGGGTCTGCGGCATCAACTGCTGGGCGAACCAGATGCTGCGCTGCGCTGCCGAGAACGGCACCACGAGGTCGGCGACCTCGCCATCCGTCACACCGCTGGTGTTCGCAGCGCGGATCTCGTTGATCGTCAATGTAGTTCAGCTCTTCTGGACGGATCGGGGCGCGGTGGTCGGCATGCTGTCCGCATGTCGCGCCCCGAGTGCGAAACGGGCAGCTCAGCCCACTCCCCTCGAAGGTCGACGGTGAGCGCGGCGAGTCCGATGCGATCACGCTCGCGCGCGGTCGATCGTCTACAGTGAGCAGGCCGCACCGAGATCGGATTGGCTTGCCTAACTTAGCACAGGCTAACCTCTCCGTTAGGAGTGCTACCTAGTCCAGGAGATCGGGCCCAGCACCCTCGCGACACCAGTGCGCAGACACGACGATGCCGAGCTGAGGAATACTGTTGAACGCTCCCGCCACCGTCGGCTTCCAGCCCGCCGTGCAGGTCGTCGACCTGCACAAATCCTTCGACGACGTACACGCCCTGCGCGGCATCGGCTTCGAGGTCGGACGTGGCACCGTGCTGGGCATCCTCGGTCCCAACGGTGCGGGGAAGACCACACTCGTCGACGTGCTGTGCACACTGACACAGCCCGATTCCGGATCTGCGGTCGTCGCCGGACATGACATCGTCGACAACCCGGCCGGCGTGCGCGAGTCGATCTCGATGACCGGGCAGTACGCCGCGCTCGACGAAACCCTCGG
Source organism: Gordonia heveisoli (assembly GCF_030315745.1). Taxonomy (GTDB): domain Bacteria; phylum Actinomycetota; class Actinomycetes; order Mycobacteriales; family Mycobacteriaceae; genus Gordonia. Next base: position 34,054 of record NZ_JASXSH010000008.1, read on the forward strand.
CGGGCGTGACAACCTCATCTTCTTCGGCCGGATGCTCGGCCTGCGCCGACGAGCCGCCCAGGCACGCGCCGACGAGCTGCTGGAACTCTTCGAACTGACCTACGCCGCCAAACGGCCCGTCTACGCCTACTCCGGTGGCATGCGCCGCAGGCTCGACATCGCCTGTGGCCTCCTCGTCGAACCGTCCGTGGTGTTCCTCGACGAACCGACCACCGGCCTCGACCCCCGCAGCAGACAGGCCGTGTGGTCGCTGGTGGAAGCACTCAAGGCGGAGGGCATCACCACACTGCTCACCACCCAGTACCTCGAAGAGGCGGACCGGCTCAGCGACAACATCATCGTGCTCGACCGTGGGCAGGTGGTCGCCGAGGGGTCGGCCGACGCCCTCAAACAGAAAGTCGGCGGAACCTACTGTGCGGCCGTGCTCGTCGACGACGGACGCACCGGCGAACTCTGCACCCTGCTCGCTCGCGAACTCGGACCCGAGCACCGGGTCGGCGTCGCAGGCCCGACGACGGTGACGATGACCGCACCGGACGGGGTGGACACCATGGCCGAGGTCATCGGCATCGCCCGGGCGGCCGGCATCGGCCTGGCCGACCTGGGTCTGCGCAATCCCTCGCTCGACGACGTGTTCCTGACCCTCACCGGGGACATCCCCGCCGCGGACTCCGACCGATGACGACGACCGGAACCACACGCCGGCTGGCCTGGCCGGACCTGCGTGACCCGATGGTCGGCGCCACCGGCGCGCCGTTCGTTCGCCAATGGGTGACGATGACCGGTCGCGCCGTCCGATCCGCGCACCACGAGGGTGAATTCATGATCGCGGTGATCATGCCCATCGTCTTCGCCCTGGGCTTCTACCTCCCGCTGCGGCTCATCATGGCCGACCGCGGTATCGACTACGCCCAGTTCCTGATGCCGATCATCGTGCTGCAGTCGGTGGCCTTCACCGCGGTCGCGGCCGCACAGCGCGCCACCCTCGACAAGCTGCGCGGGATGAACCGACGGTTGGCATCGATGCCGGTCCGGCCGCTCGTCCCGCTCACCGCCCGCATGAGCACCTCGGCCATCCGTTCGTTCATCTCGGTCACCGCAGCACTGATCTTCGGTGCGCTACTCGGCTTTTCCTTCGACGGGGGCTTCCTCGACACCCTCGGCTTCCTGAGCTTCGCCCTCGGCGTCGGCTTGGTCCTCGCGATCGGCGCCGACTCCCTAGGCCTCCTCACCCGCGGACCCGAGGCGACCTCCCAACTGCTCGCCCTACCTCAGCTGGTGCTGGGGCTCCTCTCGACGGGTTTCGTCCCCGAGTCGGGCTTCCCCGAGTGGGCACAGCCCTTCGCCCGCAACCAACCGATCTCGCATTTCGCCTCCACCATGCGGGAATTGGCCGCCGGTGAGCCGACCCTGGCCACCGCGACACCCGCACTGATCTGGCTGGGCGCCCTCGCGGTCGCCTTCCTCGCACTGGCTCACCACACCCAAATCCATCGGCGGCTCTACCCATGACCCGATCGCAACCACACCCCGGCGTCGACACCGCGCTCACCTTTGCGTCCCGGCCGGCCTGGACGCCGGAGAGCACGACGCGGGCGCTCCTGCGCGGGTCCGCGTTGCAGGCCCAGCGCATCGTCGTCAAATGGTCCAAAGACCCGGCGACGCTCCTTCAATCGCTGCTGTTCCCGTCGCTCATGGTGCTGCTGTTCTGGCTGGTGCTCGATCGCTCGGTGAGCGAACACACCGGTACTTCCAGCGTTTTCGGCATGGTGCCGATGGTGGCACTGGTCGGCGCGATGTCCGGGGCGTCCATCAGCGGCCTCGGGTTGCGACGCGAACGTACCTCCGGACTCCTCACCCGAATGTGGGTGCTCCCCGTCCATCGGGCGTCGGCGATGGTCGGCCGACTTGCGGCCGAAGCGATTCGGATCGTCGTCACGGTCGCCGCGGTACTCGGCGTCGGGACGATCATCGGGTTTCGCATCGAGACAGGCATACCCGGCGCCCTCGCGATCATCGGCGTCACCCTGATGTTCGGTCTCTCGTTCTCGGTGATGGTGACCGCGATGGCGTTGCTCTCCCGCGACTCCCACATCGTGGAATGGACCGCGGTAGCCACCAACCTCGCGATGTTCTTCAACACCGGATTCGTACCGGCGCAGGCATATCCGTCGTGGCTGCGCCCGATCGTCGAGTATCAGCCGCTCAGCTGCGCGGTCGACGCGATCGCCGGTCTGGCCACCGGCGGCGCGGTCGCCGGACCGATACAGTGGACCGCCGGATGGTCGGCCGCGCTGCTGATCGCATTCTTCCTGCCCACGCTGCGCGGGTACCGCCGCGCCGCGACCCGCGGCTGAGCGCTCAGATGTAGAAGCAGCTGTGTAGCACGCTGCCCCGGATCCGGCCAACGAAGTTGCCCGCCTGGAACAGCCACCGTCCGGTGGGCACCCGGGTCAACCACGTTGGCAGCAACGGATTCCGGATGGCCAGGTACAGGATCAGATCGACCGTCGCGTACCAGGGTCGGCGCGGCATGCCGTACCGGCGGTAGTCGGAGTACAGGCGCGCATCGCCTTCACCGCACATCACCGATTGGTCCCAGATGCCACGCCGGGTGTCGCGCAGCCGGTAGGCGGTCAGGGCGCCAGCGGCATGGTTGTGCACTCCCCCGGCCAACTGCACGCGGAACGAGAAGTCGGCGTCCTCGGCGCCCCGGTCGTAGGAGACGTCGAATCCGTCGACCTCGTCGAACATGTCCTTCCAGACACCGATGCTGCATCCGGTGGCCACCGTCATGAACCCCGGGAAGTGATACGGGATCTCCGGTGCGAGCATCTGCCGCCAGCTCTGCACCAGCGCCGAGTTCAGTGAGTGGGTCTCCACCGCGCCGCTGACCAGCGAACTGTAGCGACCGACCGCCACCATCGCACTCAGCCAGTCCGGGTAGACGCAGTCGTCGCCATCGCAGAACGCGATGAACTCGCCATCGGCCGCGGCCACCCCGACATTGCGCGCGAACGACCCACCCTTCGTCGCCGAGGCATCCACCCAGCGCAGACGCAGCCGCTCCCGATGCGGATAGCTCTCGAGATAGTCGCGCAACCCGTCGGTGGAACCGTTGTCGGCGATGATCACCTCGAAGGGATGCTCGTAGGTCAGCTTGCTGAGAGCGTCGAGCTGGTCGCCGATCGTGTCGACGACATTGCGCACCGGCATGACCACCGAGACCAGCTGTGGCAGTTCCCGTTCGGGCGTCCTGCGCACACTCGGCGGAGTCGCCTTCTTACGATTGAACACTGGAGATCCCTTCCGCGCGACGGCGCGTTCGTTCAGGTATGCGACCCACGTCGCCGCGAAGGCCGGCAGCCAATCCCGCGGTGGTGAGATAGATACGCGATCGGCGCTGGGTGCCGATGAGGATGGCGCGCCCGCGGCTGATCGTGTCCTTGGCGATCGACACCGCGCACCACAACGGTTCGGTGCGGAAGTACTTCCGGTAGAGGACGATCCGGTTGCGGGCGATGTAGTAATGCCGGAACGGTGCGTCCTCGGAGAATTCGATGCCCGCACCCCCGCCACGGATCAGCCATCGCAGTGGACGGGGTGGAACCCAGCGGGCCCGCCGTCCGAGACGATGGCGAATCCCGGTGCCGGGCACGACGAGCGCGTGTGCACCACGAGCACGGGCACGCAGGTAGAACTCGGTTTCGACGCAATCGATGAACAAACCTTCGTCGAACAGGCCGACCTCGTCGAAGACCTCGCGGGTGATCACCAGTCCGGACTGGATGGGTTCGAACGCGAGCGTGAGTCCGCGTTCGGCGAACCAGAACGGCGCCACATCCTCGTTGATCCGGCTGGGTGAAGCGAGTACGCGGCGGATGCCGACCGAGGACGCCAGGTCCAGGTGGTCGCCCACCCGTTCGATGTAGTCCGGTTCGAGGTGAGTGTCCTGGTCGAGGGTCAGCACCGCAGCCGCACCCCGCTCCAACGCCACCCGGACGCCCTGATTGAGCGCGTGGGCGATGCCGCGGTTCTCCGAGGTGTGCAACACCGTGGCGCCCGCGGCCGCGCAGCGGTCGAGCACCCCGGCGACCGCTCCGGTCGGGTCGGTCGCCAGCGACGGCGATCCGTCATCGACGATGACGACCGAATCAACCTGCGCCGATACGTGGTCGAGCACCTCGAGGAGATCGCCTGCGGGCTCGAAGGACGCGATCACCGCGACCACCGAAAGATTGTTCACCGCTGCTCCGATCGGTCGCCGAGGCGGACGCCCAGCGCGGCATCGACCGCGGCCGCGGTCGCCGACACCTGCGGCACCCGCATCATCGAGTGATGATCTCCGCCCACCCGGACGAGCGTCAGCTTCCCGGTGGCCAGCTTCGACCAGGTGGTCTCGTCGTCGGGGTTCGTCTCGGCCATGATCAGCGTGACCGGCCCGTCGTGTGCGGTGGGCCGGTGGCGCCGGATCATCTGCCGGCCCAGGTCCCAGAAGACGGTCCAGGCCAGGGTGGTCGGCAGCCGCCACAGGCCGGCGGTCGCCACCAGGGTCTTCATCACCGCCCGAGTCCAGAGTTCCGGCAATCTTTGGCCTCCCGATGCCACCGCGGGAGCGGTACCCGCTGGTCCGCCCGTCGCACCGTCACCCCGATCCGGCAGCGCGGGCCGGTCGGTGTCGGCGGTCCGCGCGACGACTCGTTCACCGCGAACCCGGGCCCGAAGCTCTGGTTCGAAGAGCGCGTCGATCAGCACCACCTCGACGTCGGCACCACGCGATGCGAGGATCGAGGCCGCCTCCAGCGCCACGAACCCTCCGTAGGAGTAGCCCGCCAGCCGGTAGGGCCCCTGCGGCGCGACGGTGAGGACATCGCGCACCGCCCGCCGGGCCGCCGCCGCGATGGTGCGATCGGCACGTCCCCGATTCTCCAGGCCATGCGGCTGCAGCCCGTATACGGCTCCACCGCAACGTAGTTCATGCACCAACGGCAGTAGGCTCGCCGCCGGCGATCCGGCACCGGCCGCCACGAACAGCGGGGTGCCTTCCCCGTCGCGAAGCCTGCTCAGGGTGGCCCCCGCGGTCGTCGCGGCGCGTTCGCGGTGCCCTTGGTCGAGAAGTTCGGCGGTGGCCGCGATCGTCGGCGCCTGGGCAAAATCTGCGCTCGGGATATCGACCAGCCAGCGGTCGCGGATCTCGGTCAGCATCCGTGCGGCGGCCAACGAGTCTCCGCCCAACGCAACGAAATCCTCGTCGCGTCCGATCGAGTCCAGACCGAGCACGTCGGTCCAGATGTGCAGCAGGGTCGCCTCGGTCGGCCCGCGCACCGGCTCCAGATCACGTGCCGGGGGTGGGGGCAACGCGACTCGATCCACCTTGCCGCGTTCATTGCGGGGCAACTCGTCGAGGATCACCACATCACGCGGGATCATCCATGGGGCAAGGGTTTTCGCCAGCGCGGTACGGACTTGCGCCGGCGATGGCGCCCATCGCCGCGGATCCACCGCCACATATGCCGCGAGGCGGCCGGCAGTGCGGTCCGCGGTGACGACGACATCGCGGGTCCAGGGCAGCGCTCGGATCGCCGCCTCGACCTCGACCGGCTCCACCAGGTAGCCACGGATCTTGACCGCATCGTCACGGCGACCGATCAGGTGAAGCTGCCCGCTGTCGTCGAACCGCCCGAGGTCGCCGGTGCGCAATCGGCGCCGTCCGTCGGCGATCGACTCGAAGCGGCTGGCGGTCAGCTCCGGGTCGCGGTGATATCCCGACGCCAGATGCGCCGAATCGACCACGATCTCGCCGGTGAACCCCGTGGACAACTCGTTACCGGTGTCGTCGATGATGCGCACCCGCTTGTCCGTCGCCGGCGTACCGACCGGCACCGCACCCACGGGTAGGGCCCGGTCGGCGTCGAATCGATTGAAGGCCAGGTTTCCCAGCTCCGACGACCCCGACCAACTGCAGAAGACACCCCGCGGGGACAAGGTGGCCCGGATCAGTGCGACGTCGTCGTGGTGTACCGGTTCTCCACAGGTGGTCAGCAGCCGCACGGAGTCGACCGCACCGCCCGTCCCGAGTTCGGGCAGCCACGACCGGAACAGCGATGGGGTGGCGTGCACGGTGGTCGCGCCCTCGCGATCGAGCCAGTCTCGCAAGCCGGCGGTGGTACGTCGTCGCACATCCCACAGCAACAGGGTGACCCCGTTGAGCAGCCCCATGATCAGTGCATCGAAGCCCGCGCCGAAGCTCAGCGGCAGGAGCACCGCCGCCCGGTCGCCCGCACCGAACCCAAGGAATGCCCGGCCGTCGGCGGCCTGGTTGACCCAGTTTCGCTGCGCGTGCACCACGCCTTTCGGGCGACCGGTCGACCCAGAGGTGAAGATGATCACCGATGGGTCCCCGGGCAGCGGATCCGGTGCCGGCCGCCCGGCGGCCGGCAATCCGGCGAGATCCGCCGACGCCAGGTGTCGCGCCCCGGACCGCTCCAGGATGTGTGCGCGCCGGTCGGCAGGCAGAAAGGGATCGAGAAAGATCACCGGCCGTCCCGAACACAGCACGGCGAGGATCGCGACCACCGAGTCGACGTTCGATTCCACGTCGACGGCCACCGGCAACCCGAGGTCGCCGACGGCGGCGGCGACCGCGGCAGCGCGCTCGTCGGCACGGGCCAGCAACTGCGCGAAGGTGATCGACTCATCGGGGGTCCGCACCGCGACCTCGTCGGCCCGCGCCACGGCAGCCGCTCGCCAATGCGCGGCCGCCGTGCACGGCAGGTCACGTGCGAATCGGTCAGGACCGGCGCAATCGGCATTTGGGATGGGTGCGGCCGATGTCATCGACTCAGCCCCGTGCTCAGCACCGACCATGAGCGATGCAGTTCGTCCTCCCAGTACCGCCACGAGTGCGTGCCGGTGGCGGGCAGATGGACCACCGCCGGGATTCCCAGCCCCGACAGACGGCGGGCCATGTCCTCGGTGCAGTGGCGCGCGGCCGCTTCGAGTGCCCCGCCGACCACGATCTGGTTCTCCACCGACGGCGCACCCGGCGCCTGATGTCGCGGTGTGTCGTAGACACCGGCACGGCCACTGCCACTGGAGATGTAGAGCGCGACGCCGCGTAGCCGAGCCGCGTTGAGGTAGGGGTCGTTGGCCGTCCAGGCCACTGCCCCGGGCGGTCCCCACATGTGATCGGCATTCGCCCCCGCGGCGGTGTGGACGATTGCACGCACCGCGGCCTGCCCCTCTGGCGTGCTCGTGCGGGCGCATCCACTGTAGGAGGCGACGGCGCGATACAGACCTGGCGCGGCGATGGCGAGATTGAAGACCGACGTCGCCGACATGGACAAGCCGGCAATCGCATTGCGACCGTTGGTGTTCAGCGCGGTATCGACAACTGCGGGCAACTCCTGGGTGAGAAAGGTCTGCCATCTCGGCCTGCCGATCTTCGGGTCACGACCGATCCAGTCGGTGTAGTAGCTGCCGATGCCGCGTTTGGGTATGACGACGTTGACGTGCTTGTCCGCGAAGAACTCCGCCAGGTCCGTCTGGTCGAGCCAGTTCGCACCGTCCTCACCACCGCCTGCGCCGTTGAGGAGATACAGCGTCGGGGCGCCGGCCGGGTCGTGCCGCGGCCGGATGACGTGCAGCGGGATATCGCGGGACATCGCGGCCGAGTGCACAACCATCTCCCAGACGTTGCCGCCCAGGGGACGGACCGTCGGGACATCGGCCGCCGACGGGCTCACCGCGATCACCCCGGGCGCAATCAACGACGACACCGCCACGACGAGCGCGGCGACCCTCCACCGCCTGCGGGCGGCCAGAACTTCGGACATGGATTGTTAGGCTAGCCTATGCTTGTTCTTTGGCCCGCCTGTGGCCCCGCCTCGGTGGGGGCGGTCACAGGCCGCGATGGGATATGTGCAAGCTCACCAATAATTGCGTTTCCATCAATAGTTGCATTCGAGTTACTATTTTCCGGTGAACGAATCCTCAGCACCCGCCGCCACGCCTTCGGTGGATGACGCATCCGCGGTGCTGATCGACTTCCTCGACCGCCTCGCCTGCCTGGGCAAAAGCCAGGCCATGGATTCGCTGGCCGCCTCCGATCTGACGCTCTCGCAGTTGAAGGTCGTCTTCGCGCTCGGCGCTCATGACGAACCGATGTCGGTCAACGAGGTGGCCGAGCACGTACACCTGTCGCTGGCTGCGGCCGGACGCACCGTCGACAAACTCGTCGTCAGCAACCTGGTCGACCGCCGTGAGGACAGCGCCGACCGACGGGTCAAGCGGGTGTCCCTCACCGATGAGGGTCGCGCGTTCGTGGACTCACAGCTCTCGGTCAAAGAGGAACTCGTCCGCGGATTCGTCGCCGGCCTACCCGCGCCGGTGTGCACCGACCTACTCAACGCGCTACGGCCGATAGTCGACAGCGCCGTCGACTACTTCGACCTCGGTCCGCCCGCACCCTGACGGGTCCGACGGTCGTTTCCCCACCCGCACAGCATCTCTGACCAGCCCAGCATCTCTGACCAGCACAGGTAGCAACTACCGAAGCCCGCGGGCTTCATCCGATCGACAGGAAAGTTCTTCATGTCTTCATCCTCGACCGGCGGACACCTCCACGAGGGACCACCGGACACTAAACTCGACCGCCACGTGATCATGGTCGCGGGTGTCGTCGTGCTCGGCGCGATCATGTCGATCCTCGACGTGACCGTTGTCGCGGTGGCGCAGAACACCTTCATGACCACCTTCGGTACCGACGCGGCCGGCGCGGCCTGGACGGCCACCGGCTACACGCTGGCGCTCGCCGCGGTGATCCCGATCTCCAGTTGGGCCGCAGCCAAATTCGGGACCAAGAAGGTCTATCTGACATCGCTGGTGCTGTTCGTCGCCGGCTCCGCCCTGTGCGCGATGGCGACGAGTATCGGCATGCTGGTGGCCTTCCGCGTGGTCCAGGGCCTCGGCGGCGGTCTGCTCATGCCCATCGGCATGATGATCCTGACCAAGGCGGCCGGCCCGGAACGCGTCGGTTCGGTGATGGCCATCCTCGGTATCCCGATGCTGCTCGGCCCGATCGGTGGCCCGATCCTCGGTGGCTGGCTGATCGAGATCGCCTCGTGGCACTGGGTGTTCCTGATCAACGTGCCCATCGGTGTGGTCGCCTTCATCTACGCGTGGTTCGTGCTGCGCGACGACGCCGAGACCTCCCCGGCGAAGATCGACGTGGTGGGACTGCTGCTGCTGTCGCCGGGTCTGGCACTGTTCCTGTACGGCATCTCCTCCAGCGCCGAACACCGAACCTTCGTCCATGCCGGCGTGTTGATTCCCGTCGCCATCGGTCTGGTTCTCATCGCAGCCTTCATCTGGCATGCGCTGCGTGCCGAGCGGCCGCTGCTGGACCTGCGCCTGTTCCAGAACAAGACCCTGACGATCGCCGTGATCACCATGACGTTCTTCATGATCGCCTTCTTCGGCGCATCGCTGCTCTACCCGCAGTACTTCATCGGCGTGCGCGGCGAATCCACTCTGATGGCCGGTCTGCTGCTGGCCCCGCAGGGCCTCGGCGCGATGCTGACCATGCCGATCGCCGGTCAGCTCACCGACAAGATGGGTCCGGGCAAGTTCGTACTCAGCGGCATCGTGCTGATCTTCGTCGGACTCGGCGCCTTCATGTTCCTCGGGGCCGACACCTCGTACTGGCTGATCTGCATCGCACTGTTCATCCAGGGCCTGGGCATGGGTATGACCATGATGCCGATTATGTCCTCGGCACTGGCCACCTTGCGCAACAACAAGGTTCCCGACGGCTCGACCCTGCTGAACGTGGTGCAGCAGTCGGCCTCGTCCGTCGGCACCGCGATCATCTCGGTCATCCTGGCGACGCTGCTGACCAATCGACCCGACGGCGGACTGGCCATTGCGTCCAACGCCGACCCGGAGGGTTACGCGAAGGCCGTCGAGGCCGGCGCCGCACCGGCGCAAGTTCCGTCGAGCGCCTTCGACGCTGCCGCCGAGGCATTCTCGACCACGTTCATCGTGTCGGTGGTGCTGATCGCTATCACAGTCATCCCGGCCTTCTTCCTGCCCCGCAAGAAGATCGTCTCCCCGCTGGTCGAAGAAGACATGGACCGGGTGCCGACGATCATGCATTGATCGTTGTCCCCGGCGCGGTCTGTTGCGTGCCACCCACCGATCACCTCAGCCCGAGTTCCTCGGAAACGACATATCGTCGCAACCTTCGCTTCGGAAGGTTGCGACGATATGTGAACCCGCCACGGCGGGGGCTTTGTCGTATCCGGCGCTCAGTTTCCGGTGGCGAGAGCGCCCGTCTGTTGCAGGATCCAGGCGAGTTCGAAGGAAACCTCTTCCCACTGCTTGTAGCGCCCACTGACGCCACCGTGACCGGCCGACATCTCGGTCTTGAGCAGGATCGGATTGTCCGAGGTGGACATCTCCTGCAGGCGGGCAACCCATTTCGCAGCCTCGGTGAACAACACCCTGGTGTCGTTGAGTGAGGTGAGCGCGAGGATCGGCGGATAGGGCAGTGCCTCGACGTTCTCATACGGCGTGTAGGTCCGCATGTACTCGTAGACCTTCTCGTCGTGCAGCGGATCCCCCCACTCGTCCCACTCGATCACCGTCAGCGGCAGCGACGGGTCGAGAATGGAGTTGAGAGCGTCGACGAAGGGCACCGCGGCCAGGACACCGTTGAACAGTTCCGGCGCCAGGTTGGCCACCGCCCCCATCAACAGACCACCGGCCGAACCGCCTTCGGCGACAAGCTGTTTCGGGGTGGTTACACCGGAATCGACGAGATGGCGCGCGGCGGCCACGAAGTCGGTGAAGGTGTTCTTCTTCTTGAGTTCCTTGCCGTCCTCGTACCAGTAGCGACCCATCTCGCCTCCACCACGCACATGGGCCAGCACGAAGACGACGCCACGGTCGAGCATCGACAACCGCGACACCGAGAACGACGGATCGATACTGGTCTCGTAGGAGCCGTAGCCGTACAGCAGCAGCGGTGCCGGACGCTTCACGTCGGTGTCCTTGTGGCGCACCACCGACAACGGGATTCGGGTCCCGTCCTCGGCGACGGCCCAGTCACGGGATTGGACATAGTCCGCCGGGTCATAGCCACCAAGCACCGGCTGCCGTTTGAGCAGGGTGCGTTCACCGGTGGTGACGTCGAGTTCGAGGAGTTCACTGGGTTCGATGAAGCTGCCGTAACCGATCCGCAGTCGCGGGGTGGTCCATTCCCGGTTTCCCGCCAGACCCGCCGAGCACAGTTCCTCGTCGAAGCCCACCTCACGGAAATCATCCCGACCAGGGATACCGTCGATCGTTCGCAGATCGGCGATCGCGAAGCGCGGCAATGCTTCCCGCCGGTACGACAGGACCAGATAGTCGGCGAAGGCGTCGAGATCCTCAATCCGCACGGCAGGGTCGTGCGCGATGAGCTCGCGTCGCGCACCCGGATCGGACACCGGCGCGATGTCGACGGCGGAGTTCTCCGCCTTCACCCCGTCGCGAACCTCGTTGTGGACGATGACGAAGTAGTCCTCACCACCGATCACCGCGTGTTCGACGCTGTACTCGACACCGTCGACCCGCGGTGCGACACTACGGAATTCGCCGGTGGGATCATCCGCGTCGAGGACGTAGTTCTCCGAGGTGATCTTCGATCCCACGCCGATCACCAGGTAGCGATCGCTACGCGTGGCGCCCATACCGACCCAGAACCGTTCGTCGGGCTCGTGGAAGACCTTGACATCGGGGGTCCCGGCCCCCATGTCGTGGCGCCACACCGTGTCGGGGCGCCACGCCGCGTCGACCGTCTGATAGAAGACGTGCCGGGCATCGTTGGACCACACCGCACCACCAGCGGTGTCCTCGATCATCTCATCGAGGAGATCGCCGGTTCGAAGATCCTTGAACCGCAACGTGTATCGCTCGTCACCGACGACATCGATGCTGTAGGCGAGCCAGTTGCCGTCGTCGCTGACGCTGAGTGCACCCAGGCTGTAGAAGTCGTGCCCCTCGGCCTGCGCGTTGGAGTCCAGCAGCACCTCTTCGCCGGGCAGTGCCGAATCCTCGGCGATGTCCGGAGGTGTCCAGTCGTCGGCGTCGGCGATCGGGCACCGACAGTGGGTGGCGTACTGCTTGCCCTCCTGGGTGCGGGCGTAGTACCAGAAGCGGCCGCGCCGGGACGGGACCGACATGTCGGTCTCCTTGGTGCGGCTCTTGATCTCACCGAAAATCTTCTCGCGCAGGCCGGCGAGTTGTCCGGTCTGCGCCTCGGTGAAGGCGTTCTGCGCCTCCAGGTAGGCGATGACCTCCGGATTGTCCTTGTCTCGCAGCCATTCGTACTCGTCGACGACGGTATGGCCGTGTACGGTCCGCTCGGTGGGGACCTTCTTCGCGACGGGCGCCGACGTCATCGGACCACCTGCGCATCCGGCCACTCGTCGAACGACAGCTGGGTGATCCACTCATAGGCCTCGATATAGCGGGCGCGGGTGCGATCGACCACGTCGGCGGGCAGCACCGGCGGTGTGGTGTCGGATGCCTTGTCCCATCCAGAATCCGGGCCGGTGAGCCAGTTCCGCACGATCTGCTTGTCGAAACTCGGCTGTACCCGACCGGGGGCGTAGGTGGCGGCCTCCCAGTAGCGCGACGAGTCGGGGGTCAGCACCTCGTCGGCGAGTACCAACTCACCGTCGACACCGAGTCCGAACTCGAACTTCGTGTCGGCCAGGATGATCCCTCGCTCAGCGGCCAACGCCGCACCCCGACCGTAGATGTCGAGGGTCGCGGTGCGCAGTTGTGCCGCCCGCTGCTCGCCTTCGAGTTCGACGACCCGCTCATAGCTGATGTTCTCGTCGTGCTCACCCTGCTCGGCCTTGGTCGCCGGGGTGAAGATCGGCTCGGGCAGTCGGCTCGCCTCCCCCAGTCCGGCAGGCAGTTCGACACCACACACCGTCCCGGTCGCCTGGTAGTCACCCAGGCCGGAACCGGTGAGGTAGCCGCGGGCGACACACTCCACGGCGACCATCGGCAGCCTGCGTACCACCATCGACCGGCCGACCACCTCGGCAGGGATCCGCTCGTCGGTCGGCCCGCCCGCCAGATGATTGGGCACGCCGAGCGCATCGAACCAGAAGAAGCTCATCGCGGTGAGGATGCGGCCCTTGTCCGGGATCGCCGGGCTCAGGATGTGGTCGTAGGCCGAGATCCGATCGGTCGCCACCAGCAGCAATGTGTCGGCATCGATTTCGTAGATCTCACGCACCTTGCCCGAGGCGAGGTGCCGGTACGACTGCAGTTCAGGTCGGGGAGTGCCCGGTTGCCGGTCAGACGATGACATGCTTCGACCCTAGAGGTATGCCAGGCTGACGTGCATGACCGGACCCCACATCACCATCACCTACTGCACCCAGTGCAACTGGCTGCTGCGCGCGTCGTGGATGGCGAGTGAACTGCTCAACACCTTCGGCAGCGACCTCGGTGCGGTGACACTGGTCCCGGGTACAGGTGGGATCTTTCACATCGACATCGATGGGACTCAGGTGTGGGAGCGCAAACGCGACGGCGGTTTCCCCGATGTCGTCACACTCAAACGGCTGGTCCGCGACGAGGCCCTGCCGGACTGGAATCTCGGACACGCCGACCGCACCCACGCCCAGCCTGCCGAGTAGCGACGCGCGAGCGTACGACCCCCGACGCGTCACGAAGCCCGGTCTGCCGACCCCTCCGGGAGCCGGGACGCCGTCAGAGAATCGGGGCGGGTGCGTAGCGCGCGGCGTCGGGGTTGCGGGCGATGACCTTCTCGGCGGCCACGATGACGTCGGCGACCTGTTGTTCGGCCGCGCCCACGAAGACCGACTTGTCGGCGAGGAGTTCATCGAGTTGCGCGCGGTCGAGGGGGAGGCGGTCGTCGGCGGCGAGACGGTCGAGCAGATCGGGTTCGCGGCCCTCCTCGCGCATCGCGAGCGCGACGGCCACCGCGTTCTCCTTGATGGCCTCATGGGCGGTCTCCCGGCCGACACCGGCGCGGACCGCGGCCATCAGCACCTTCGTGGTGGCCAGGAACGGCAGGTAGCGGTCGAGTTCGTTCGCGATCACCGCCGGATACGCGCCGAATTCGGCGAGGACGGTCAGGAAGGTCTCCATCAGACCGTCGATGGCGAAGAAGGAGTCGGGCAGCGCGACGCGGCGCACCACCGAGCAGAAGACGTCGCCCTCGTTCCACTGCGCGCCGGCGAGTTCGGCAGCCATCGAGCCGTAGCCGCGCAGGATCACCTGCAGGCCGTTGACGCGTTCACAGGAACGGGTGTTCATCTTGTGCGGCATCGCCGAACTGCCCACCTGGCCGGGCTGGAAGCCCTCGGTGACAAGTTCGTGGCCTGCCATCAGCCGGATGGTGTGCGCCAGCGACGACGGTCCGGCCGCGACCTGTACCAGCGCCGACACCACATCGTGGTCGAGGGAACGCGGATAGATCTGGCCCACCGACGTCAGTGAGCGGGAGAAGCCCAGGTGAGCGGCGACCCGGTGCTCCAGGTCGGCGAGCTTTGCGGCATCGCCACCGAGGAGGTCGAGCATGTCCTGGCTGGTGCCCATCGGCCCCTTGATCCCGCGCAACGGGTACCGGTCGATGAGCTCTTGTACGCGGGTGAGCGCGATCATCAGTTCGTCGGCGGCCGAGGCGAACCGCTTGCCCAGGGTGGTGGCCTGCGCGGCCACGTTGTGGCTACGTCCGGCCATCACCACCGACGCGTACTGCGCGGCGCGCTCGGTGATGCGCGCCAACACCGCGACGCCATGGGCGTGCACATGCTGCAACGAGCGCAGGATCTGCAACTGCTCGACGTTCTCGGTCAGGTCGCGACTGGTCATCCCCTTGTGGATCTGCTCGTGACCGGCGAGCGCGTTGAACTCCTCGATGCGGGCCTTCACGTCATGGCGGGTGACCCGCTCACGCGCAGCGATGGAATCCAGGTCGATCTGGCCGACAACCCGTTCATAGTCCTCGATCGCACCATCGGGGACGTCGATGCCCAGGTCACGCTGTGCCTTGAGCACCGCGATCCACAGTTGACGCTCCAACTCGATCTTGGCAGGCGCCGACCAGATGGCGGTGAGGTCGGCAGAGGCATAACGGGTGGCCAGGACATTGGCGATGGGTTGCGACGGCACGTCACCAGTCTAGAGGCGCCGCGTGGTTCCCCGACACCGGCTCATGCGCCGAGCGCACCTGCCACTCCGACGGCCTCGGCGCCGTCGGTCGTCAGCAGGCTCCGCACCCGGGGGATCACCTCGGCGGCGAACCGTTCCATCTCCGCCTCGAACGGCTGGAATTGGAGCATGAATGTCTCGATGCCTGCCCGATGGAACTCGACGATCCGCTCCGCTACCTGGTCATAGCTGCCGACGAGTCCAGCGGCGGTTCCGCCGTTGGTTCCGATCGCCGGGTACTTGGCGAAGGTGGCGAACATGACCGCCTGCTGGTCGGCGCCGGCGATGACGCGTTCGGCGTAGGGCTCGTCGAGCTCTTTGAGCGCCCAGTGCCTGCGCAGTTCGGCCTCGGCCGCCGCCTCGTCGGGGCGGGCGATGACGAAGGCGGCCAGCCCGTAGCGCACCGGCGCCCCGACCCGGGGACGGCGGGCGACGTCGGCGATCAGGCGACGCACATTGTCCAGCGGCTGCCCGTTGATGAACCAGACGTCGCCCTGGTCGGCGACCAGGTCCTTGGCCGGATCGGATTCGCCACCGACATACAACTGTGGACGGGTGCGGAACCTTCCGGTGGGATGCAACTGATAGCCGTCGACGTCGAAGTACCGGCCGTGGTGGTCGACGACCTCACCGCTGAGCAGACGCCGCACCACCTGCAGCCATTCGGCTCCGTATGCGTAGCGCGAATCATGTTCGGGGAAGACGATTCCCGCTTGCTCGATCTCGGGCCGGAACCAGGCGTTGACGACGTTGAGCGACAATCGCCCGCGAGAGATCTCCTCGATGGTGGCCGCCTGCTTGGCCAGCACCACCGGATGGAACAGCAGCGGTTTGATCGCGGCGATCAACTCGATGCTCGTCGTCGTGGCGGCCAGAGCCGCTGTCGCCGTCCAGGTCTCGAGCTGATCCCAGTCGGCGGAGTGCGGATTGACCAGATGCTGGGCGATCAGGGTGGAGTCGTAGCCGAGGCGTTCGGCGAGCAGGATCTGCTCCCTATTGCGTTCCCAGGACGCGTCGACCGGGTCTTCGGGATGATGGGCGGAGGCCCAGGTGCCGTAGACGTTGGCCCAGACACCGAATCGCGGGCCGCTCGTGTTTCGTCCGGTCTCGGCGGTCATCGGGGTGCCGTCCCTTCGGCCTGGGCACCGTCGGCTGCGGGTGCGGTGCGGTAGAACCAGCCGTCGACATCGAAGTCGGTCTTGATCGAGCCCTGTTCGACGAGGAACTTCTTGGTGCCGGTGAGCAGGGTGACCGCGGCTGCCGGGAAGGCCTCCTCGGAGTAGGACGCCGGGTTGGCCGCGGCTCGGACGATCTCCGGCTTTGCCTTCGAATGGGCGATTTCGAAGGCCACGAACTCATTCCAATGCGCCTTCGCATAGCGGACGGCGTCGGCCTGCAGTCGCTGCCAGGTCGCCGCGAAATCGGGATGCTTGGCCAGGAAGGTGTCGCTGGACACGGTGACCGACGTGCCTGCCAGATTCGGGTGGTTCCCGTACACCGAGTCGACCAGGCGGAATCCCTTGGCCAGGAACGTGCCGAGGTTCACCGACGGAACCACGTTGGGCAGGGCGGCCGCGTCGATCTCCCCGGAACTCAACGGAGCCTCCTGGTCGGCCGGATACAGGTGGACGAAGGTCGCCGAAAGACCTTCCGCGGCGAGCGCCCCGCGCAGATAACGATCGATGTAGGACCCCTTGGGGACGCCGATCTTCTTTCCGGCGAGGTCGCGCAGCGACTTCACCGGTGACGAGTCCCTGACCACCACACCGGCATTGAGGTTGAACTGGGCGAACGCGATGGGCCGCGTGGCCAGGCCGCTCCCCTTCGCGACCAGCGCCGGGGTGTCACCGTAGGTGGCCACATCGAGCCTGCCCCCGACCAGCGCCTGGTTCAGGTCGGGCCCGTTGGGAAAGTTGACGATCTCGACCGCGTTGACACCCAATGGCTTCAGCGATGCCAGCAGCTCGCCGCGGCTGTGCGCGAAGCCGACCGGCCCGCTCAGCACCGCACTGGGCCCGATGACACCGATGCGGAGCTTGTCGATCACCTCGCGGTCGGCGGAGTCGTCTGAGCTGGAGCAGCCGGCAAGGAACAACGCCAGCGCGGCAGCGAGGAAGGTCGCCACGGCGACGATCGGACGGGAACGGGAGGTGGGCACGGCGAAGCCGCGACGGGTGTTGGGCATGACGAACTTTCGTGACGGGTGAAAAGACCGGGCGGACAGGGAGTTCAGTCGGCGGGCAGCGACTCGCCGGCCGGGATGCGGCCGACCAGCCGGGGTGGCGGGGTGCCGTGCGGGATCATCGGGCCGATCGCGGTCAGCGTGCCGGGCACGCGACCCTTACCCCAGCCCAGTCGCTCCCGATAGCTGCCGACCAGTTCGGCGGGTGGCCGGTAGTCGGCGTCGGATACCGGGGTCGACTGCGGGCTGACGTACAGGGCATCGACCGGACAGTAGGCCTCGCACATGAAACATGTCTGGCAGTCCGATTGCCGTGCGATCAGCGGGATCCCGCTCTCGGTGGAGTCGAAGACGTTGGTCGGGCAGGCCGCCACACATTTGTCGCAGCCGATGCAGGCGTCGGCGATGACCAGCTCGATCATGCGACCCGACCCCCGATCAGCTCGCCCGCCGTCGCTCGCGCGTCGGCACCGCTGCGCGGCAGCAGATCTCCGGTACGCACGGTGACCTCGTCGAGGCCGGCGGCAAGCAGATGTCCATGCTGCGCGGGATCGAGGTCCGGGTAGTCCTCCCGCTTACTCATCCCACGGGATTCCGTGCGCGCCAGCGACGAATGATAGATCCATCGTCCGACGGCGGTGATCGCCGCCGCCTGCCGGGCACGGATCCGGCCGAGCGGATCGGCCGCACCGAAGTCCGACGCCGACAGATCGGCCCACAGGGTGTCGAGACTCTCGCGAGCCGCACGCAGCCGCGTGCCGTGGCGAAGATAGTTCTTGTCGAAGGGCAGGAGTTCGTCCTGGGCAGCACGCACCACCTCGTCGGGCGGTGCGGCACGGAGACCTGAGCCCAACCCGACGCGTCCGGCGCCGTGCACCTCGGGGTGGCCGGGCCGCCCGGCTGCCCGCGCATCCGCCGCCGCACCGATACCGGCGAAGCTACCCGAGGACATCGCCCACGCCGAATTGTGGCTGCCACCACCGGTGAACCCGCCACAGATCCGCTCGCGGGTGGCCGCGTCGCCTGCCGCGTACAGTCCGGGTACGCCGGTCCAGCAATCGTCGTCGACGACGTTGATCCCGCCGGTGCCACGCACCGTGCCCTCGGCCAGTAGGTCCACCTCGAAACGCTGGGTGAACGGGTCGATTCCACGCCGGTCGAACTGCAGGAAGAAGTTCGGCTGTCCGAGACGCATCTGGGCGGCGGTCTGCTCGTCGGCTCGGTCTAGCTGCGCATACACCTTTTCCGACAACAAGGTTCGCGCGATCACCGATCGCCCCTTCATCGAGCCGGCGCCCTGGACAACCCGACCGTCGGCGTGGAAGAAGGTGGCATAGCCGTAATAGGCGGTCTTGGTGACCGTGGACCCCTTGGGCACGATCGCATAGGCGTTGGCGAATTCCATCCCGGAGAAGTGGGCGCCGACCTCGGCGGCCATCAGTGCACCGTCGCCGGTGTCGACGTTGGTACCCAGCGCACGCGACAGGAACGCACAGCCCCCGGTTGCCACGACCGTCGCACCGGCGGTGATCCGATAGTCCTGACCCGTCTGCCGCCGGTGACCGGCCGCACCGGCGACCCGACCGCCGGCGTCGACGAGTAGCTCCAGCGCCGGGGAGTGATCCAGGATGACCACCCCGCGCCGCTGCACCCACGCCCGCATCCGGCGCATGTACTCCGGCCCCTGTACACCGGTCCGGATCTGCGCACCGGCGTCGTCGCGCGGGAACGGATACCGTCCCTCGTCACCGAGCCGATTCATATTCACGTAGGTCTGGTCGAGGACCCGATCCATCCAGTCGTGGTCGGCGAGATGGCCACCGAGCTTCTCCCGGTCGGCCTTGGCCTCGGCCCGGGCGGCGGGATCGGGAGCCACGTACCAGACTCCGGTACCGGCCGGAGCGGTCGTCCCCGATGTCCCGCAGTACCCCTTGTCCACCATGACGACCTCGGCGCCCCGATCGCGGGCGGCGATGGCCGCCCAGGTCGCCGCGGGTCCGCCGCCGATGATCAGTACGTCGGTGGTCAGGGTCAGAGTGTCGGTCATGCCGCACCTCCCGGAAGTGTTGGGGTCGTCGGAGCGTCGGGGGTCGGGTGGTCGGTCGTCGCGCCTGCGCCACCCGGCCCGACGCCGAGCGCACCGAGGAGTTGTCCGCGCAGTGCGACGAACTCGGGATCGGTGACCTGCCGCGGCCGGGGCAGGTCGATCGAGATCTCCACCGCGATCCGGCCGTCGCGCAGCACCAGCGCCCGATCGGCCAGCAGCAGAGCCTCTTCCACGTCATGGGTGACCAGCAACGTCGACGGACGGTGCCGGCGCCAGAGTTCCTCCACGAGTGCCTGCGCGTTGAGCCGGGTCAGGGCGTCGAGTGCCCCGAACGGTTCGTCGAGCAGTAGCAGTTCGGGCTCGCGGACCAGCGCCCTGGCCAGGGCCACGCGCTGCGATTCGCCACCGGAGAGCGTCGACGGCCAGACATCTTCCTTGTCGCTCAACCCGACTTCGGCGAGCGCCGCGATGGCGCGGGCTCGCGGTGACGGACCCCGGAGACCGAGTGCGACGTTGCGCCACACCGGAAGCCAAGGCACCAGCCGATGTTCCTGAAAGGCCACCGCCAGTGGTCGCGGCGCGTCGATGGTTCCGGTGTAGCCGTCGTCCAGGCCGCCGATGGCGCGCAGCAGGGTGCTCTTACCCGATCCGCTGGCACCGAGCAGTGCGACGAAGCCACCGGGTTCGATGGTGAGGTCGACCGCGCGCAGGACGTCGCGGCCGGCGAAGCGCCGTCCGACGCCACGGACGCGGACCTCGCGGCTGTCGGCGACGGTCCCCGACGCCGGGGTGGTCACCGTGGGTGATGCGGTCATCGTCACCGGCCCTCGAATCCGTTGCGCCAACCGAGGAATCGCTTCTCCAGCAGCCGGACCGCCAGATCGGTCACCAGCCCGAGGATCGCGTAGACCACCAGGACCAGGAAGATCTGGTCGGTACGGAGGTACTCCTTGGCATCGTTCATCAGGAAACCGAGCCCCACCGTGGTGGTCTGCATCTCGGCCACCACGAGCACCAGCCATCCGATTCCCAGCGCCTGCCGCAGCCCGACGAAGGTTTGCGGGAGCGCACCGGGCAGCAGGATGTACCGCAGCATCTCCCAACGTGTGAGATCCAGCGATTCGGCCGCCTCGATCAGCTTCTTGTCGACGTTGCGGATGCCGGCGAAGACGTTGATGTACATCGGGAAGATCGGGGCGATCGCGATGAGCGCGATCTTGAAGGTGTCGTCGATGCCGAACCAGATGATGAACACCGGGACCAGCGCGACCGCGGGCATCATGCGCAGCACCTGGACCGGAGCGTTGATCAGATCTTCTGCCACCCTGATCAATCCGGCCGCCAGACCGAGGAGAAGGCCGGTGGTGAGACCGATGGCCAGCCCGATCCCGACCCGCCGCGTGGAAGCGGCCAGATGCTCGGCGAGTTCCCCGGTGCGGATCAGCTCCCACCCGGCATCGAGGACCTCCGTCGGTGCCGGTGTCGTCGGGCCGAGCCAGGAACGAGCACCGAGCTGCCAGATGACGACCACCAGGATCAGCCCGAGTGACCGGCGAAGCAATCGCAGCGAGGTCGCGACGACAGCCGAGGAGTCCGGCCGCCGTCGACCGACAGCATGTCCATCCGTCGACGAATGATCAACGGGCACCGTTGCTTTCGGTGCCGACAAGGTGGCGGGCGCAGGCTTTACCGGTGCGGACGAGCCGTCGGCCCCTAATTGCAAAACCATCGGGATCTGCTCCGAAGCGCTGAGGGGGAATTCTCCGAACGCCTCGTAGACTAGGGTGCCGAACAGCCTTCGCCCAGAGTTGAATTCACGGTGATCCGGAGCGCCTCCGCGGCCGGTTCAGATGCCGAAGCACAACCCGTTCGACCCGTATCCCTGCCGCACACTGACCTTCGTCATCGGCGACTTCACACCGTTCTGCATCCCGTACAGATACTTCTCACCGATGTAGCGGGGAACCCAGGTGATGGTGGCCAGCGCACCGTCGGGCAGGTCGCGGCCGACGAAGCGCGGTGGCAGTCCGGGCTTGTATTCATAGAAGGCGACCCACCCCGAGGAATTGACCGCCATGGTGACCGGGTAGGTGCAGCCGGTGCCGTACACCACCGACGACAGCGGCACCCCGGCGTTGGGTTTACCCGCGGGCGCGGCCTGCGCATCGCCGGCGCCCACCATCGCCGTGATCCCGACCATGATCGACGCGGCAGCCGCGACCACCCCGATCCGGCCCCTCGCGTTCAGCTTGTTCGCCACCATCACCCACCCCACCGTTCGACGTCTGTGACCCGGACCCCATCGTGTCATCTGCGCGCCGCCCGGACCGGCGGTTCGGGCGGACTCCACCGGGCGGCGTCGTCCTCGGCACCGCACCCGGCCGGTCAGTGACTGGGCGCCAGGACCCCGACCACCGCGTTGAGTGCGTCGCGAACCGCTGCGAAGGGACTGACCGACGGCTGGCCGAGCGCCCGCACGATAGCCCCATCCTCGACCGCGATCAGCTGGCCCACGTGCGCCGGATCCGACAGGCGCCCGGATTTGTCCAGCACATCGGAATGCCACCTGGCCAACAGTTGCCATCGGTTGTCGACCACGACGCGCAGCCGCGGGTAGCGCGCCGCCAACGCGATGGTCTCGTACCGGGCGGCGAGTTGCTGTATCGAGACGTCCTCGCCGACGAACACCTCTGCGAGCGCCCCCGCCGTCGCGGAGTTCCCGCGCCGACGCCGCGGCAGGGCGTCGGTCCGCGCGGCGATCACATCGTCGTCGAATCGGCAGACGTAGGCGGCAGCCTCGGCCATCAGATCGTCGAGGGAGGCGAAGTAGTAGGTGGTCGAGGCGAGCGGCAGTCCGGCGCGTTCGGCGACGGCACGGTGGCGGACCGCATCGAACCCGCCTTCGAGCAGCAAGTCGCCGGCGGCCTCGATCAGACGGGACCGCCGACGCGCTCCCTTCGGAGTCGCCGCCGATGTCATGCAGTTCATGCTGCCAAAGCATCTCAAGGTGCCGGGTTGCTTTGACGAAAGCCGCGGCATGCTCGATTGCCGTGCCGTATAACCCCCGCAGGACCGGATCGACCAGCGGTTATGGCCGACTGGCCACAGCGTCAGTCGGACGTTGGACGACTATGCGATATCGCTGTGTCGGGCCGCTACCGTGACGACATGAAGTTCGACGGGTTGCATGCTGTCGCCGACTACGCGGCGCTGTACGCCCTCCTCCGCCAGGATTCGCTGGCCACCGTCCTCGACGATGAGCTGGGCGACTATTGCGTCGAAGCCGACGCCGATCACGCCACGATGACGTTCTCCGCCGAAGGCGGTCAAAGCATCACCACCGCCGCGGATCTGATCGCCATACTCGACGACCACGCGATCACCTGGGGGTGGGCGCATCCGGCCGGGCAGCGAGACGGTATCGCGTCGGCGCTGCGCAAGACCGGCTCGGACCTCGGTATCGACGAGCTCACCGACCCGACGGTCAGTCTGCCTGTCCGCCTCTCCGCCGGCGAGGTCGACCAGTATCTCGATGAGACCGCCGATATCGTCGGGTCGGCCGCGGTACAGAGCACCGGCGTCAGCCCGTACTACACCGTCCGGCTCGATGACGGCACCCGCCAGGTCTACCTGCTGACCGACTTCAGCCTGCCCGAACCGTCCTTCGCCGACTTCGCCACCAAGATGCCCGGCGTCATGAACGCCATCGCCGTCAACGACCACCGGGTCGCGGTGCATGGGATGGCCGCCCGGCTGGGCTGGCACATCTCCTGGCGGTCGGCCGACGACATCGGCCGGTCCCCGACCTGCGAGCTGACCGACGGCACCTCACGCGCCCACATCGACTTCGACCGCAAGGGTCGCCCGCGCGGCTATCGCTGCGAACTCATCGCCTCCTGAGACCCGGTCCCGCCGGTCGAGAGCAGGCGACGGATCTTGTTTCCCCGATGCTTGACACATCCAGGCCGACCAGATACCCCCTGGGGTATACTGGCGGAGGTAGTGGCGCCCGCAGGAAGGACAACCCATGGTCGGCGACGAAGAAGCGATCACCGTCGTACTCAACCGGCTACGGCGCGCCCACGGTCAGCTTGCCGGCGTCATCTCGATGATCGAGCAGGGCCGCGACTGCAAGGACGTGGTCACCCAGTTGGCGGCGGTGTCCCGCGCACTCGACCGGGCCGGTTTCAAGATCGTCGCCACCGGTCTGCGCCAGTGCCTGACCGACGGCCCCGGCGGCGAGGCCTCGACCGGCGAACCGATGACCGAGGACGAACTGGAGAAGTTGTTCCTCGCACTAGCCTGACCGCACCACCGGGCACACACATCCGACCCGACCAGGAGTAAAGACATGGAACTCGGCTACACCACCCGCCTGCAGACCACCTTCGACGATGCGGTCGCCCGCACCCGAGCAGCCCTCGGCGAGCAGGGTTTCGGGGTTCTCACCGAGATCGACGTGACGACCACCCTGAAGAACAAACTCGACGCCGATATCGAGAACTACCTCATCCTCGGCGCCTGCAATCCGGCGCTGGCCTACCGAGCCCTCGGCGTCGACCGCCAGATCGGCCTGTTGCTGCCGTGCAACGTCATCGTCCGTGACGACACCGCGACATCGGGCAGCGTCGTCGTCGAGGCGATGAATCCCGACATCATGGTCGCCGTCACCGACGCGCCCGGTCTGCGCGATGTCGCCGCCGACGCGGCGACCAAACTGCGTGCCGCGATCGCCGCATTGGGCGCCTGAGACCGTCAGCCCGCGCCGGTGTCGGCCGTCCGGGCAGGGCCGAGGGGTTCGTTTCGCTTCGACCGCGTGCCGCGCAGTACCCTATTGACTCGATGAGCGTTGAGCCGACGAGCGCCGCACCCACCGGCAATGAACCCGATCCCGAGCACACCCCTGCCCGGGTCTCGCGGCGTGCCGTGCTGGCCGGCGGCGCGGCGGCCGCGATGCTCGGACTCGCGGCCTGCGCCGAGTCCTCGTCGGCCACCGAGGTCGAGCCGCGCAAGCTGGAGAACTCCGCCGACGACGAACTCCCGCCGGAAACCACGCCGCCGCAGATCAGCGCGGGCCCGCCGCTGGTCACCGGCAGCTTCGTCAGCCAGCGCATGATGGGCCGGCCGACGCGGTGGGCCGTGGTGCGCCCCAATGGGGTCACCGGCCGCCTGCCCGTGGTCGTCGTCCTCCACGCCCTCAACACCAACGAGAAGTCGATCTTCACCTCGAAGCTCGATATCCAGGCCGTGCTCCAGGACTACGTCGACGCCGGAAACGCACCCTTCGCCATCGCCTGCGCCGACGGTGCCCGCAACTACTATCACCGTCGCACCGACGGCACCGACGCCGGTGCGATGGTGCTCGACGAATTTCTGCCGATGCTCGCCTCCAACCCCGAGCTGGACCTGTCCACCGATCGGATCGGACTGTTCGGCTGGTCGATGGGCGGCTACGGCGCGCTCCGGCTGGCCACCATGCTCGGTGCGCCGCGCGTGGCCGCCGTCGCGGTCAGTTCGCCTGCGCTGTGGGCGGATCCGCGCAACTTCCCGCCCCGCGCCTTCGACGGCCTCGGCGATTACCAGGCCAATTCGCTGTTCGGTACCCAGGGCGATTTCGGGCCCATCCCGCTGCTGATCAACATCGGATCCAGCGATCAGTTCTACACCTACACCCGGCAGTGGGCGGCCGGACTTCATCCGCCCGCGGCCTTCGGCACCGCGCCCGGCGGACACACCAACCGCTACTGGCGCAGTGTGCTGCCCGAGCAGATCGAATTCCTCGGCCGCAACCTGGCGTGACCCGCGCCGAGGATTCGTGACGCCGCGGGCTCAGAGACTGATGCGCCCTTCGAGGGCGGCCTTACCGATGTCGGTACGGAAATGCGATCCCGGCAGCTTGATGCCCGCGATGCGGTCGTAGGCCTGCGCACGCGCGGCCGCCAGATCCACACCGGTGCCGACCACGGCCAGCACCCGGCCACCCGAGGACAGCACCGTTCCGTCGGCGTCGAGTTTGGTGCCCGCGTGTAGCACGCCGTCGGCGTCGGCGCCGACGATCGCATCCCCGGTGCGCGGGGTACCCGGGTAGTTCTCCGCCGCGACCACGACGGTGACCGCCGCGCCGTCCGCCCATTCCAGCGGTGGCAGCTGGTCGAGAGTGCCGGTCGCAGTGGCGTTGAGTGCCTGCCCCAGAGGCGATTTCAGCAATGCAAGCACCGCCTGCGTCTCCGGGTCCCCGAAGCGGCAGTTGAACTCGACGACGGCCGGACCGTCCTTGCCGATCGCCAGTCCGGCGTAGAGCAGACCGGAGAACGGGGTCCCCCGCTTCGCGAGTTCGGCGGCCACCGGCTTGACGACGTCGTCGATGATCTGCGCGGTGACGGTGTCGGGTAGCCACGGCAGCGGGGTGTAGGCACCCATGCCACCGGTGTTGGGTCCGGTGTCATTGTCGCCGACACGCTTATGGTCCTGGGCCGGGATCAGCGGAACCACGGTCTCGCCGTCGACGAAGGAGAACAGGGACACCTCGGGGCCGTCGAGGAAGCTCTCCAGCAGCACTGGATGTCCGGTCTCCAGCAGTTCGGCGGCATGGTCGCGGGCGGCGGCCCGATCGGCTGTCACCACCACGCCCTTACCGGCGGCCAGACCGTCGTCCTTGACCACCCAGGTCGGCCCGAACCGATCCAGCGCGGCATCGAGTTGTGCCGGGTTGTCGACGATCTCGCTGTGCGCGGTCCGCACCCCTGCCGCCGCCATCACGTCCTTGGCGAATGCTTTGGAACCCTCGATCTGCGCCGCCTGCGCACCCGGACCGAAGGTCGCGATGCCGGCCTCGCGCAGTGCGTCCGCGACGCCGAGGACCAGCGGCACCTCGGGGCCGATGACGACGAGGTCGGCGGCGACCTGCTGCGCCAGCGCGACCACTGCCGGGGCCGAGGCGACGTCGACCGCATGGTTGGTGGCCAGCGACGCCGTACCGGCGTTGCCAGGGGCGACGTGCAGATCGGTGACCGAGGGGTCCTTGGCAAGTCCGATGAGCAGGGCATGTTCGCGGCCGCCCGAGCCGATCACGAGTACGCGCACGAGCACGACTCTATCGTGATGAACTTCGGTACGACGCGGGCGGCGACCCCGTATGGCCCTACATCGCTGACGCGAGGGCCTGCGCCCGGCGCTGCACCCCGAATATTTCGTCGATCACCACCATCGCCACCGGCGCCAGCGCCGCGATCGCCACCCCGACCATCACCGAGATACCGGCCGCGGTGAGCCATACCGCGAGGCCGAGGATGGCCACCACGGTGCCGCCGAGCAGCACACTCAGCGGGTCGAAGGGCAGCAGATAGTCGTACATCGCCAAGAGACTCAGACAGTAGATGCCCAGCGGGATCGCGACCGTCGCGACGACGGTGGCCTCCCCGATATGGGCATGGTGTTCGAGGTAGACGGCAGCCACATGCAGCCCCGCCCCCACCGAAGCGGCGGCCATGAAGATCACGATGTGCCCGTAGCCCCACGGGAAGCATTTCTCCCGGTGGTGGTGCAGCGCGTCGCCGACCGGTACGACGAAGTACGCCCACCACATCGCATAGGTCACCCCCATCGCGGAGAAGCCAAGCACGATGGTGTCGCTGGACCAGCCGTGTTCGGAGATGAGCACGCCGAGCACGGTAACCGTGCCCACGATCCCTTCACCGAGGGTGATGATGGTCAGCAGCGCATAGCGTTCGGCGATGTGGTGGGGATGCCACGGGGTGGGTCCGCCCGACCGGGTCTCCCCCAGCAACGGACCGAGCAACTCGATACCGGCACCGACCGCCATTGCGATCAGGGTCGGCGCGATCGACATGTCCAGGACCACGATCGTGATCCAGACCACCTGGGCGAGCAAGGTCATCCCGGCGTAGATCAGGCAGGCCTGCCGATGTCGTTCGCTTTGCCGGGCGGCCCGCAACCACTGGGCCACCATGCCCACGCGCATCACGACGTAACCGATCACCATGATCCGGTTGTCGACGTGTTCGTGGGCGTCGAGTGAGGTGAACACATCCGGGATGCCGACCGCGATGATCGCGACACCGATCATCTGCACGAGGGTGACGATCCGGAAGAACCAGTCATCGGTGTCGAAGGCCGACGCGAACCACGCGAAGTTGATCCACGCCCAGATCGCCGAGAAGGTGCACACCAGGAACCCGACGATGGCGGTGAAGTAATGCCCGTCGGCCAGATACTTGGTGAGCTGGGTGCCCGCGATGGAGAATGCGACGACGAAGACGAGGTCGTAGAACAGTTCCATATTGGTCGCGACCCGCCCCGACTCGTGCGGGTCGCGACCGGTCATCGGCGTGAGCCGATGCCCAAGTGAATGCGTCATGGGCGTCACGGTAACCCGGTGACGTCGCAATCGCGCGGATTGTCACCGCCGCCGAGCCGGTCGCCCCCCGGCGCCACACTCAGCTGTCGGCGGCCTTCTCGACGCCGATCTTGATGCGCGACCCGATGTCGGGGTCCACCCGGTGCCAGTACTCGAAGGCCCGTTCCAGCACCGGCGCCGACACCCCGTCGAGCAGATGGCCGACCACATTGTCGACGAAACGTTCCCGGGCCGCCTCGTCGAAGACCTCACGGACCAGCGTGCCCGGCTGTGTCCAGTCGTCGTCCGCAGGATGGTCGACGTAGGCGCTGCGCACGATGTCCCCGTCCGCGGCCCACTGAGGCTCGGCCTGACCTGCGAAGGTCGCCGACGGACCGCCCTTCGAATTCGGCGCGTACACCGGGTCGCGTACCGGCTTGATACGCATCGCCCCGTCCTTAGAGTAACTGCGCACCTCGTTGCGCGGCGTGTTCACCGGGATCTGTTTGTAGTTCGCGCCGAGTCGCGCACGATGCGCGTCGGCATAGGCGAATACGCGGCCCAGCAGCATCCGATCCGGGCTGAATCCGATGCCTGGCACCACGTTGTTGGGTTCGAAGGCAAGTTGCTCGATCTGTGCGTGATTGTCGGTCGGGTTGGTGTGCAACGTCATTCGTCCGACCTCGCGCAATGGATAGTCACCATGCGGCCACACCTTGGTCAGATCGAACGGATTGAATCGGTAGGAGGTCGCATCGTCGAAGGGCATCAGCTGCACCTTGAGGGTCCAGCTCGGCCGGCCACCGGCGGCGATGTTCTCGAACAGATCCCGGGTGTGGAAATCGGTATCCACCGACGCCATCTGATCGGCTTCGTGTTGAGTGAAGCATTCGACACCCTGGTCGGAGATGAAGTGGTATTTGACCCAATGCTTCACCCCCTGAGCGTTGACCCAGAGATAGGTGTGCGAGCTGTACCCGTTCATGTGACGCCACGTCTTCGGGATGCCCCGATCACCCATCAGCCAGGTGACCTGATGGGCGGATTCGGGTGACAGCGTCCAGAAGTCCCACTGCATGTCGTGGTCGCGGAGATTGTTGTCGGCGCGCCTCTTCTGGGACCGGATGAAGTGCTGAAACTTCAACGGATCCTTGATGAAGAAGACCGGCGTGTTGTTGCCGACCATGTCGTAGATACCCTCGTCGGTATAGAACTTCAGCGCGAAGCCCCGCGGATCGCGCCAGGTGTCGGGACTGCCGCGCTCACCGGCCACCGTCGAGAAGCGCGCCGCCATATCGGTTTTCACCCCCGGCTGGAAGAGCTGGGCGCAGGTGTATGCGCTGACGTCCTCGGTGGTCTCGAAGGTTCCGAAAGCCCCGCTGCCTTTCGCGTGCGGCTGGCGTTCGGGGATACGTTCACGGTTGAACTGGGCCATCTGCTCGATCAGATAGTGGTCGTGCAGCACGATCGGCCCGCCCGCGCCGACGGTCAGCGAGTGTTCGTCGCTGCCCGCCGGCGCTCCCGAGTCTCGTGTCGTGTACAGATTCTCGTCGGTCATGCTCGCCTCCCAGCCCAGGTGGGCCCGCGTGGATCGGTCAGGTCCCTGGGGGCGTACCCAGAACCGCTCCGGCGCACACATCACCGCCGACCATCGGCGACACCTGGCACTCAGTCGGCGACGAACGCCTCCGCGATCGCGTGGCTGTCCTCGTACATGTGGTAGCGGACGATCCGCCCGTCATCGACGCCGAAGTGGAGGGCGTAGGCGTTGTCGAAGGTCTTTCCGGTGGCCCGCACCCCGAAGACCGCCCGAGCGAAGACGACCACGTCGCCCGCGTCCGCCACCCGCCCGGTCACCTCGAACAACTCGGGCGGCGTCAGCACCTTCCCCAAAACGTCGAAGAACTCACCGATCTCGGCACGGCCGGAACGAGTCCCGGACCAGGGCACGGTGTCGGCGCCGTTCACCCGGAAATCGGCATCGTCGGCGAACAGATCGAGTAGCGCGTCGGTGTCCCCGGCACCGAAGTTGGCAAAGAACGAATCCACGACCTCAGTGGCCGGGGTGGTGTGCTCAGACATGTTCTGGTTCCTTCCATTCTTGGGTCACTTCTGGGTGGGTGTCGGCGAGAGCCGCACGCCCGGTCAGGAAAATCGCCGCCTGCTCGGCGACCCGGCCGCCGAGGAAGGCGGCGGTGGCGATGTCGGCGTGGTGAACGGCGTCCACGGGCAAGTCCGCGCAGGTCGCGGCGGTCGCCCCGGTGAAGTAGCCGAGGCGATTGAGGTCGTCCTCGGATTCAGCGGTGGTGTGCCACCCCGGGTGTAGCCCGAGGTTGATCCAGTTCATCTGATGCTGCGCGGCGAGCGTCGCGAAGTACGCGAGGGTCGAGTGTTTGTCCCCGGCCTTACATGCCGAGTTGGTGAATCCGGCCGCGAGCTTGTCGCGCCAGCGTTGTTCCAGCCACCGGCGACTCGTCGACTCCGCGAATGCGTGGAAGGCTGCCGACGCGGTGCCCATATAGGTCGGCGAACCGAAGATGATGGCGTCCGCGTCGTCGAGTGTCGCCCAGTCGGAGTCGGCGAGTTCGTCGACCCGCACCAGGGCGACCCGGGCTCCCCGCTCGATCGCACCGTCGGCGACCGCCCGCGCGAGCACCTCGGTATGCCCCGCCCCCGAGGTGAATCCAATGACGATCTTCGGTTGACAGGTCATCGTATATCGTTCCCCTTCAAGATATTTCGACTGTTTGGCAGTTGCTTCGGTCATTGGCTACGCCCCAGGATCGACGCGGCGACCCGGAGCAGAACCGGGATGATCCCGTACGCCGCGACCGGCACCACGACACCGGTGAGGACGAGAGTGGCCAGCGGCAGAGGCAAGTCCGAGACCCACGGCCGCAGCGCCAGCATCAGCACGGTGATCGTCGGGTAGACCGCGATCCAGATGATCAGCGCACGTACATGTTTCGATACCTGCGGCGCAGCCATCCCAGACTCGGACATCGATCCCCCTGCCTCCAGTCGCGACACCCCGCCGTAACCAACCAACCAGATGGTTGGTTCATTGTCGATGGTCGCACAGCCGGGGCGCGCTGTCCAACCAACCAGTTGGGATGATTGTTAGGCTTGGCACGGCCCGACAACCCATACCGAAAGGACAGGTGCGGCTGCGCCGATCGCACCCGCGCGAACCCCTATGGCACGTGATTCCGCAAGAACCAAACAATCGATCCTGGCGGCCGCACATGCCGAATTCGCCGCACACGGCATCGCGGGCGCGCGCATGGACCGGATCGCGAGCAGCGCAGGATGCAACAAGGAGCGGATCTACGGGCATTTCGGCAACAAGGAAGCACTGTTCGCCGCGGTACTCGCCGAGGCGATCCTCGCGCTCGCCGACCAGGTCAGGCCCGGCGAGGGCACCACGGCCGAGTACATCGGCCGGCTGTTCGACTACCACCGCGCCGACCCGTCGGTTCTCCGGCTACTCATGTTCGAGGCCCTGTATTACGGCGACGGGCTGATCGAGACGAACGAGGACCGCCGTGACTGGTACCGGAACGTCATCGTGGACTTCACCCGCCGGACCGGGATGAGCGAGCGGGAGGCGGGCCGAACCCTGCTCACCCTGATCGGGATCGGCGCATGGCCGTTGGCCATGCCCCAACTCACCAGCCTGCTCACCGGTCCCGACGCGCTCACCGACGCCCCGATGGACGAGATGCGCGCCTTCCTGATCGACTTCGCGCAACGGGCCGTCGAACTCCCCGGCTGAGAAGACACCATCGTCGGGTGCCCGGCACCCGACGATGAGCACTATCGCTTGGGTGCGGTGAGGTCGTAGATCTTGATGTTGTCGACGGTGCGGTAGTCGAAGTTGCCCTCCACCCACGAGGTGATCTGCTGCGCAGGCTCATCCGACGACGAACCACGCGAACCGAAACCACCACCGGCGATGAAGAAGTGGATCTTCTTCTCCGCGACCAGCTTCTGGAAACCGTCGAGGGTCGGATACGGATCGGTGCCGTTGAACCCACCGATCGGCATCACCGAGTGCCCGGTCGCCAGCTGATAGCCCGACGCAGAGTTGGACCCCACCGTCGCTGCCATCCAGGTGAACGAGCCCGCATCGCGGCTCAGGTAGTCGACGGCCTCGGCACTCGGCGTGGAGCCGAACAACAGACCCCCACCGCCCATATCGCCTCCTCGTGGGCCACCCGGGCCACCCGGCATTCCGCCAGGTCCACCAGGCATCGACCCGGGCGCACCGGGAGGCATACCCGGCATACCGCCGGGGCCACGGTGTCCAGGACCGCCGCGCGGACCGCCCTTACCGGGACCGAACTCGCCCTCGACATGCGGGCCCGCAGAGATGATCGCACCATGTTTCGCGGTCTGGACGGTGTCCACCGAATAGGCCAGCGGTCCGAGCAGTCCCGCCACGATCGCACCGGCGACAGCCGCCACCGCCAATCCCCGTCGGGCGACGCCGATCATCAGCGCCCCGGCCATCAAGCCGGCGACGAGCACGACGTACCGCAGCCACGGATGAAAGTCCGGGGACCGGTCGAGCAGCACGAATCCCCATATCGCCGCAGCCCAGACGGCGGCCGCGAGTGCGAGGCGGACCCAGATCTGCTCACGGCGGGTCCAGCAGACCGCCGCACCGCCGGCCACCACCGCCGCCACCGCCGGGGCCAGTGCCGCGGTGTAGTAGCTGTGGAAGATGCCTGCCATGTAGCTGAAGACAACCATGGTGACCAGCAGCCACAGTCCCCACACCGACAGGTAGGCGCGACGCAGATCCCCACGGCGCGTACGTCCCAGCAGGACGAGTGCCGCGACACCCAGGATGAGCGCGGTGGGGATCAGCCAGGAGATCTGACCGCCCTGGGCGGAGTCGAACATCCGCGCCCAGCCGGTTTCCCCCCACATACCGCCACCTGGACCGGCCCCACCCGGACCGCCGGGCATCTCCATGCCGCGACCGGGGGTGACACTGCCGGTCTCGTTGCCGTTGAGGCGACCGAACCCGTTGTAGCCCAGCGTGAGTTCGAGGATCGAGTTGTTCTGCGAACCACCGATCCACGGACGCGACGACGCCGGCCACAGCTCGACGATCAGCAGCCACCAGCCCGCACTGACGATCATCGCGCCGAGTGCGCCGAACAGTTCCGCGAGCCGACGCGGCCAGGTCCGAGGACCGCAGGCCAGGTAGGTGAACGCCAACGCCGGGACGATCAGCATGACCTGCAGTTGCTTTGTCAGAAAGCCGAATCCGACGAGTACGCCGGTAAGCAGCAGCCACCGCATGCGCTCGGTCTCGATGGCCCGCAGACAGGCCCCGACCGCACCGATCATCAGCAGGATGAGCAAGGCCTCCGGATTGTTGAAGCGGAACATCAACGCCGCCACCGGCGTCAGCGCGAGCGTCGCGGCGCCCAGCATCGCCGGCCAATGACCGAAGTACCTCCGGGTGATCAGATACAGCAGGGCGACCGAGGCGACACCCATCAACGCCTCAGGTACCAGGATCGACCAGGAGTTGAGCCCGAAGATCCGCACCGACAGACCCGGAATCCACAGCGAGGCAGGAGGTTTGTCGACCGTGATCGAGTTCGCCATATCTGAGGACCCGAAGAACCAGGCCTTCCAGCTCTGCGAGCCGGCCTGGATCGCCGCCGAGTAGAAGGAGTTTCCCCACCCGTTGACCGACAGATTCCACAGATAGAGGACGGCGGTACCGATCAGCAGCAGACCGAAGGATCCGCGTTCGACGACCGTGCGCCGGGCGGTGCGCGCCGACTCGGGGGCCGTGGTCGTCGGCACCGGGCGGTCCGGGGCGGCGTCCTGCGGCCCCGGGTCGACGGTGTCGGACGATCCGGGGTTGACGACGGCGGTCATGCGGCGGCGTCCGCGGCGTCGAGCTGCGGGCGGAAGATCCACCGCAGACCCACGAATCGGGTGATCGTGGCGACGAGATTGGCGACGATCAGCACCAGGAGTTCGAGTTGCTTGCTGGTATCGGCGACCAGAATATGGAGCATCGCCAGCGATCCGGCGGTGACCAGCCAGCCGAAGACGAACACGCCGAGACCGAACAGGTGGTGGCGGACCGCATCCGCACGGCCACGCACGCCGAAGCTGAACCGTCGATTGGCGGCGGTGTTGAGGACCGCGGTGATGGCCAGCGCGACAAAGTTCGACACCTGAGCGCCGAGTACCGAATGCAGCATCAGGTAGAGCACGGCGTAGGCGAGCGTCGAGGCGACCCCGACCACGCAGAAGCGGGCGAGCTGACCGACCAGACCCGGCGGGACTCCTT
Source organism: Gordonia heveisoli (assembly GCF_030315745.1). Taxonomy (GTDB): domain Bacteria; phylum Actinomycetota; class Actinomycetes; order Mycobacteriales; family Mycobacteriaceae; genus Gordonia. The sequence goes on from NZ_JASXSH010000008.1 coordinate 68,204, forward strand.
CGATGGCCGGTCCGGGTGCGCGATCACGCCCGATGGCCGCCCGCAGCTCGACGATCGGCAGCCGGCCGGTGGCCAGCGCGAAACCCACCCGCGCACATCCCTTGAGGTCGGCGACGGCGGTGGCGACGATGTCGACCGTGCTATCGGGATCATCGACCCAGTCGACCGGGATCTCGGCGATCCGCAGGCCGATCCGTTCGGCGAGGACCAGCAACTCGGTGTCGAAGAACCAGCCGGTGTCCTCGACATAGGGCAGCAACTCCCGCGCGATGTCGGTACGCATCGCCTTGAAGCCGCACTGTGCGTCGGAGAACTTGGCCCCCATCGTGGTGCGCAGGATGAGGTTGTAGGAACGTGAGATGAACTCTCGTTTGGCGCCGCGGACGACGCGCGAGGAGCGCGACAGCCGGGTGCCGATCGCGATGTCGGAGTGCCGCGAGATGAGCGGTGCGATCAGCGGCATCAGCGCGTTGAGGTCGGTGGACAGGTCGACGTCGCAGTAGGCGACGATCTCGGCGTCGCTGCGGCGCCACACCGCGTTGAGTGCCCGGCCGCGTCCCTTCTCATCGAGGTGCATCACGCGCAGGCCGTCGATCTCGGTGGCGAGTTCCGTGGCGATCGCCAGCGTGTCGTCGGTGCTGGCGTTGTCGGCGACGGTGATCCGTGCCGCATAGGGCACATGCGTACGCAGGTGGGCGTGCAGGCGACGCACCGAGTCGGCGATGTCGGCCTGCTCGTTGTAGACGGGAACCACGATGTCGAGGACCGGTCGCGGCACCGAACTGTCGGCCAGGGTGGTGGGTGTGGTGGCAAGCGTCTGCGACACGTCAGTGGTCATGAGATACACATTCGGCGACCAGGCTCGGACGAATCTGGACCCGACCTGCCAGCTTCCTGTGAGCGACCGGGCCGGACGCCGGGGGGTGTGGACCGGTTCGGCCCGATGTCGGTCTTCCCGGCTACGTTGGGGACCATGACGACCCCGACCCTGTCCCCCGATCAGCAGCGGGCCGCGGACGCGGTGATCACCAGTCTGGCCGGCCCCGACGCCCGGCTTCGCGACGACCAGATGACCGCGGTCAGCACCCTCGCCGGCGGTGGCCGCACCGGCACGGGTGCGCGCGTGCTGGTCGTGCAGGCGACCGGCTGGGGCAAGTCGGCGGTGTATTGGGCGGCCACCGCGGTGATCAGAGGTGACGGCGGCGGCCCAACCCTGATCGTCTCGCCGCTGTTGTCGCTGATGCGCGATCAGGTCGCCGCGGCCGAACGGGGCGGCTTGCGCGCCGCGACGCTGAACTCGTCGAATTTCGACGAATGGTCGACCATCGAGGATCAACTCGCCGGCGGCGAGATCGACGTCTTGCTGGTGTCACCCGAGCGGTTGTCGAATCCCGGTTTCGGCCGCCGTGTCCTCGACGCCTTGGCGGGCCACATCGGCCTCCTGGTGATCGACGAGGCACATGCGGTCTCCGACTGGGGGCATGACTTCCGGCCGGACTATCGCCGCGTGTCCGACGTGTTGCGCGAACTCAATCCGGCGACACCGGTGTTGGCCACCACCGCCACCGCCAATGCCCGGGTCACTTCGGACGTGGCCGCCCAACTCGGCGACGACACCCTGGTGCTCCGCGGGCCACTCGCCCGGAAGTCGTTGCATCTCAACGTTATCGACAATCTTTCGCCTACCCATCGCTACGGCTGGGTGGCCCAGCACCTGCCCGCGCTGCCCGGCTCGGGGATCGTCTATGTGCTGACCGTCGCCGATGCGGACCGACTGGTCGGCGCCATCAAGGCCGTGCAGGGATCCGATTATCCGGTGGCCGCCTACAGCGGACAGCTCGACGCGCAGGCCCGGCACGAACTCGAAGATGCCCTGCTGCGCAACGAGGTCAAGGCCCTGGTGGCGACCTCGGCACTCGGCATGGGCTACGACAAACCCGATCTCGGCTTCGTCGTCCACGTCGGGTCACCACCGTCGCCGGTCTCCTACTATCAGCAGGTCGGACGTGCCGGACGCGCGCTCGACGACGCCGTGGTGATGCTGTTGTCGTCACGGACCGACGACCGCATCTGGGACTACTTCGCCACCGCGACCATCCCCGACCCGGTGAAGATGCACCGCCTGCTGGAGGTGCTCGACACCTCGGAGGAGCCGTTGTCGGTACCCACCCTGGAATCGATGACCGGTTACCGGCGCACGCGGGTCGAGCTGATGCTCAAGCAACTCGCCGTCGACGGCGCCACCGACCGCGGCTCCGACGGCTGGCGGTCGACCGGACGGGCGTGGGAATTCGCGGCCGAACACTATGCCGGGATCGTGCGGGTACGCCAACGCGAAGCCGACATCATGCGCTCCTACATCACCGGTCAGCGCTGCCTCATGCGTCTTCTCACCGAATCTCTCGACGACCCGGCCGCCGCCGACTGCGGTCGATGTTCGGTGTGCCGCGGCGAGCTGACCCCGCCGCTGACGGCTGAGGTCGACACCGAGATCGTCCGCACCATCACCGCATCGTTGCGGTCGTCGGCGACCGTTCTCGAGCCTCGCAAGATGTGGCCGCCTGCCACCAAATCCGGCGGCGACGGCCCGGGATTCCCGATGCGGGGCCGGATCTCACCAGACCTCGCCGCCCGGGGTGGCCGAGTGCTCGCCCACGCGGACGCACCCGAGTGGGCCGACCTACTCGGCTCCGCCCGCAGCGGGGACGACGCGGCACTCGCCGAGTTGGGGGACGTCGCGGTCGCCACCCTCGCGGCATGGGTGCGCGCCGACGGCGTCCGACCCGACCAGATCGTGTCCTTGCGACTGACCGGAACCACGCTGGCCGAGACCCTTGCCGCACATCTGCGCGCGGTGGGTCGGCGCCCCGGGGCGGCGATGCCCGTCGCGCCGGGGGACGCACCCTCCGATGCACCCGGCGGCGTCGAGGCCGCGCACTGGTATCACCGGATCGGCACACCCACCGAAGATGTTGCCGGACAACATGTTCTACTCGTGGTCGACGCCACGACATCCGGCTGGCCGGTCACCATCGCGGCGGCCGCCCTGCGTAGCGCGGGTGCCGCGTCGGTCTCCCCGCTACTGATCCACCGGACGGTCTGATCGGTTCTGGAACTCAGTCTGCGACGTATTCGCCGTAGCCGAGCCCGCGCAGGCTGGACCGGATCTTCGCCGCGGCGGCGTCGAGTTCCTCCGGACTGACGTTCTTGTTCGCATTCGCCAGGTCAAAGGTCTGCATGGTCAGCGCCGGGAACACGTGCAAATGCACATGCGGCACTTCGAGTCCCGCGATCAGCAGCCCCATCCGTGGCGCGTCGAAGGCATCCTTCACCGCACGCCCGACCTTCTGCGCCACATCCGACAGATGAGTGAACGAGGCGGTGTCGATCTGCTCCCAGTGATCGATCTCCTTGCGGGGCACCACCAGCACGTGCCCCGGGGTCACCGGCTCGATGGTCAGGAAGGCGACCGCCTGTCCGTCCTTCCACACAAAACGCCCGGGCAGTTCACCGTTGATGATCATGCTGAAGACAGATGCCATGTGGCCGAGTCTAGTGGCGTCGCCGCCGCTCATTCCGCCAGCCGGGGCAGACGTACCCAGAAATTCGCCCCGCCGCCAAGTTCGGAGTCCACCCCGACCTGGCCGCCGTGTGCGGCGACGATCGCCGCAACGATGGACAGACCGAGACCGCTGCCACCGCCGTCCACGCGCGAGCGCGAAGTGTCACCGCGATAGAAGCGCTCGAAGACGTGCGCCCGATCCTCGGCGGTCAGCCCGGGGCCGGTGTCGGTGACCCCGAGGACCACCTCGTCGTCGTCCACCGAGACGCCGACGGTGATCGACGCGTCGTCGGGGGTGTAGGCGATCGCGTTGCCGACGAGGTTGCGCAACACCTGTACCAGGCGGGCCGAATCCCCCCGAACCATCGGCGGGACGTCGCTGTCGCCGACCACCAGCCGCAGGTCACGGCCGGGGGCACTCACATGCGCGGCCTGCACCACATCGGCGGCCAGGGCCAGACAATCCACCGGCTCGAAGCTCATCGGACGCTGCGCATCCAGCCGTGCGAGCACCAGCAGATCCTCGACGAGCAGCGTCATCCGGCCGGCCTCGTCATCGATACGGCGCATCGCGTCCGCGGTGTCGGGTACCGCACCCTGGCGATACAGCTCGGCGAACCCCTTGATCGAGGTGAGCGGTGTCCGCAACTCGTGACTGGCGTCGGCGATGAACCTGCGCATCTTCTCCTCGGAGGCCCGAGCCTGCTGTTCGGAGGCCGCGGTGGCGGCGAACGCATGCTGGATCTGTCCGAGCATCGTGTTCAGCGACGCCGACAAACTCCCCACCTCGGTGTTGGGTGCGGCACCGGGCACGCGCATGTTGAGGTTACCGGCCGCGATCGCATGCGCGGTCTCCTCGACACGGCGCAACGGCCGCAGACTCGACCGGACGAGCAGATAGCTCAGCACCCCGACGACCAGGACGACCCCGGCGCCGATCGCCAACTGCAACCCGACCAGCCGGGAGATGGTGGCGTTCACGTCGGTGAGAGGGATCGCCACAATCGACTCACCCCACTGATTCTGCACCTTGATGATCCGCCATTTCGGGCCATCGCCGTCGACCGAACCGACCGTCGTCGGTCCCGCATTGCCGTCCGGCAGGGCCGCGATGTCGGGATCGTCATCGAAGTCGTTGCTCGACTGCCGGGCGCCGTCGGGGAAGGTGATCGCGACGAAATAGGACGACGGTGGCCGACGCGGCCCCGGCGGTGGCCCACCGAGCCGAGGGTCGCCGACCCGATCACGCGGAGCCGCCCAGGTACGCACCGCCGACTGCAGTCCGTCATCCGTGCGGCTGATCAGGTCCTGTTTCATCGCCGACGTCACGGCGATGCCGGAAACCAACAGACCGACGACCACCAGCACCAGCATCAGTCCGACGAGCGACACCCGAAGCGGGATCCCCCGCCGGGACCGGCCCACCGGCCGATCGTTGCTCACCGGGACCGCGGATTCCGTACGCACCGGCGTGGTGGGCGAGGCCATCAGGCCCGCGGTTCCCGCATCACATAACCCACCCCACGCAGCGTGTGGATCAGCGGATTGACGCCGTCGTCGAGTTTGCGACGCAGGTAGGACACATAGGATTCGACGACGTTGACCTCGCCGCCGAAGTCGTAGTTCCAGACATGGTCGAGGATTCGCGGCTTGGACAGCACGGTGCCCGCATTGACCATGAAATACCGCAGCAGCGTGAATTCGGTGGGCGACAGTGCGACCGGCTTGCCCGCCTTGGTGACCTCATGCGTCTCGTCGTCGAGTTCGATGTCGGCGAAGGTGATCCGCGACGCCGACTTCTCGTCACCGTCGAACCCGGCGCGGCGCAGCAGCACCTGCAGACGGGCCACCACCTCTTCGAGGCTGAACGGTTTCGTGACGTAGTCGTCGCCGCCGATGGTGAGGCCGTTGATCTTGTCCTCGACCGAGTCCCGGGCCGACAGGAACAGCGCGGGCGCTTCGATACCGTCGGCGCGCAGGCGGCGGAGCAGACCGAACCCGTCCATCCCGGGCATCATCACGTCCAGGACCAGCAGGTCGGGTTTGTAGGTGCGGCAGCCATCGATGGCCGCCGGACCGTTGTCGGCGGTCTCCACCTCATAACCCTGGAACTTCAGCGACACGGACAACAGTTGCCGGATGTTCTCCTCGTCGTCGACGACGAGAACCTTCGCACCCTGTCCGGGCTGACCTGCTTGACTCACGGATAACACCCTGCCACACCACTCTGGGGCGGATCTGGAATATGTCTGCCAACTTCCTGTGTGGCCTGACCTGCAGTTTCACCTCACCGCATGAAGGGCGCCGGGTAACCGGGCTTCGGCCGGACATCGCCGATCCAGGCGGCCAGTTCCTCCGCCCGATCGTCGAATTCCCGGCGCGCCGATCTCGGCAGCGACTCCAGCAGATGCACCTCGATCGCTCCGTCCGGGCGCTGACGCCACCCACCGACGATACGTCCGTCCCACCACGCGGTCTGTCCGCCGTTGCCGTTGGTATCGAAGACGTGCGGCGCGTGCTCACCGAGGTAGAAGTCGCGTTCCTTGTACCCCATGGTCGTCGGATCCAGTTCGGGCAGCAGAAACGCACGTGGTTCGACCGGTTCGTCGTCGGCTCCGTCGAGGTCGTCGGCATGCAGGTAGCCGACACGGTCACCGTCGAGGTCGACGCTGACCAGGTTCAACTCGGCCAGCGCGGCCCGCACCGCCGTCTTCGTCGAGCCCAGCCACCACACCAGGTCCGTTTCGGTACCCGGCCCGTAGGAGCGCAACCACCGATCGATCATCGCCCGATGACCGTCGGCGACACCGCGCACCGGCAGCGGTTCACCCAGCCAGTCCGACATCGCCGCCCAGGACGGTCTGGACAGATGCCACCCGGCGCCGTTGGGTCCGCGCACGATCTCACCGGCGGCACTCAGCATGTTGAGGACCCGTGGTCCCATCGGTGTCCGCGTGCCCCACGACCGGCCCGCACCCACCGTCACGTAGCCGTCGAGTGTGGGCAGACGTTCCCGCAGCTGGGTCGACGTCAGACACTCCCCGCCCGCGAGTTCGGCGAGCACCGCCACGCGCGCGGTGTCGATCCAGCCCTCCGGATCGTCGAAGTCGTCACTCCGCCGCAGGTCGCGCAACATGTTGGTGCGCTCGGCGGCGGCGACCCTCGGTCCGACGGCGGCGACGGCGTCCGCCAGGGCGGACCGGGTCAGCACGAACAGAGTGCGTCGCATCGCGAGGTGTTTGACGAGTGAGCGGTCCCGATAGAGCGCGGCGTCCATGTCGTCGGCGGTGAATCCGGTGACCCGGGCCCGCGCGGATAGGTACACCGTCGACGGCGTCGTCGCGTGCAGGCCGACCATCGCGTCGGCGGCCTGTTCGACGGTGGACGCGCGCGTGGCGTCGGTGAGACAGTGCCGCCGCAGCAGACGCGCCCGGCGCTGATCGTCGGAGATGTGCGGCCGGGCTCGGCTCACGCCGGAACCGCGGCCACGGCGTCGACCTCGACGAGCTGTCCGTCGTAGGGCAGTACGGTGACGCCGATCATCATCGCGGGAGGTACCTGTCCGTCGAATTCGTCGACGACGGCATCCCAGGCGACCTCGAGATCGACCTGGAGATGTTCGGCGACGTACACGGTCAGCTTGGCGATATCGGCGGAGGACGCGCCGCGCTCGGCGAGCACGGCGCGGAGATTGTGCAGACACTGACGGGTCTGGGCGACGACGTCGCCGGGTTCGGTGACCTCACCGTCGGCGTCGAGCGGTGAGATGCCCGCGGTGAACAGGATCGGTCCCGCATTGACAGTTGCACTGTAGGGAAAACCGGCGTCGGGCATTGCGGACGAACCGTGTCGGCGTACCCGGCCAGAACTCTGATCGGCCATAGCCGCGATTCTAATGACGGCTCCGGCACCGCCCGCCGAGATCTGAGATGGTGATCGAGCGGGGCGAGGAATCTGGTGAGGGGTTATCCGGGGCCGGACCGACCCCCATCGGTTCCGGCCCCGGCTACCCCCGTGGACCCGGTCGCCTCGCGACACACAACCCCCGACAGGCGGTGCTGAGCACCTCCGTGTGTCGTGCGACTTCCGTTTCCGTCACGTTCCCCCGAACGCGCTCCACTACTTCAACCCAATTCCCGCGCCAACTCCAGCGATCCCCATCAGGACCCCCCATAACCACAGGTCAGGGCCAAAATAGACATTCCGGTCCGGACACGTCCAAATCCGGATCCGGACAAATATCGGTCAAATGACCTGGTTCGCGGGTACGAGCGCACGCGACCCGCAGCACCCCGGCAGCCCCCCGATGGCGCAATGTCCATTCGTGACGGACAATGTTCCCGGTAATGGTCGGTTGAGTCCCAGGGTGATGGTGAGTTGGATTTCGGTGAGGCGCTCGGGCGGCTGTTCGTCCAGGCCGGACGTCCCACCCTGCGCGCGGCATCGGCACGGGCGTCGGTCTCGGCCCAACGCATCAGCGATTGGCGCAACGGCAGGCACCTGCCCCGCGACTTCGCCACCGTCGAACCCCTCCTGCTCTGGTTGACCACCAAGGCGGTGGCGACCGGGCAACCCGATGTGCTCAGCCTCCCGCAGTGGCGTGAACTGTGGGACCGGCACCTCAGCGAGGAACCCCCCGCCCGCGCGCCGGCCCCCCCAACACCGACGACCCGGCCCTACGCCGGACTGGCCACGCTCACCGCCGCCGACAGTGCCCTGTTCTTCGGCCGCGACGACCTGATCTGCACCCTCGTCGACACCATCCTGGAAACCCGCGCCGGTCACGCCGGCGACGAGCCATCGGCGGGACCGCGATCGAAGTTGATCATCGTCACCGGGGTGTCCGGGTCCGGGAAGTCCTCGCTGCTGCGCGCCGGACTCGCGCGTGACTCGCGGGCACCCGCGCTGCGGTACGGCTCGGTGACCGCCACCGGGGTCGAGCTCGAACCATGCCCCGGTGATCCAGAAGTCCCGGCCAATCCGGAAGACACCGCCCAGGCCGAGGCGATCGCCGGCCTCCGCACCACCGCCGACGCCGACGCCCCGACGGTGATCATCGACCAGTTCGAGGACGCCTTCGCTCTCGAACCCGAGGCCATGGTCGCCGTCATGCGCGAAGTGGACGACCTGTCCCGCAAGAGTGTGGTGATCCTCGGTCTGCGTGCGGACTTCTTCGGTCGATGCGTCGAGTTCCCGTTCCTCGCCGCGGCCTGGCAGTCGCGGTGCGTGATCGTCTCCGAGATGACCCGCACCCAACTGCGCGACGTCATCACCGGACCGGTCCGGCTGGCCGGCGGCCGCATCGAATCCGGACTCGCCGACGTGATGATCACCGACCTCTACGAGGCCTCGACCGTCGGCGATCGGGCCGGACGCCTACCGCTGCTCGCCCACGTTCTGCATGCGACCTGGGCACGGCGCACCGGCAACCGGATGACGCTGTCGGGGTATCGGGCCACCGGCGGAATCGCGCGCGCCGTTGCCGACACCGCCGAGGCCGCGTGGGCCGCGCTCGATCCCGAAGATCAGGACCTGGCCCGCGCGTTGCTGCTGGCGCTGGTGCATGTCGGCCCGGCCGGACTCGCCCTGCGTGTCCCGCTCGCACCGTCGACCATCGCCGGCCGCTTCCCCCCGAAGGTGTCCGCGGTCATCGACATCTTCGCGCAGGCCCGGCTGCTGACCGCGTCCACCGATTCGGTGATGCTCGTCCACGACGTCGTGCTCACGGCGTGGCCGCGACTGGCGGAATGGATCGCCGCCGACTCCGGCACCCACCTGTGGCGTCAGCAACTCGACGCCGACACCGAGTCGTGGGTGTCGAACAACCGCAGCCGCTCATTCCTCTACACCGGGTCGCGGCTGGAGAACGCGCGCACGCACCGATCGGCCCTGGCCACGAACTACCAGCACCTGCTGACCAAGGAGAACGACGAGTTCCTCGACGCCGCGTCCGCGCAGCAACGCCGCCGACGAATGTTGGTCATCATCGCGGCCGTGATCGTCGCCGGACTGGCGATCGCATCGACCATCACCGCCGCGATCGCCCTACGTCAGGCACACGATCTGACGTTGCAGCGCAACAGTGCCGAACGGGCGGCATTGCTGTCGCATATCGACAGCCTGCAACAGTCGAATCCGTCGCTGGCCGCGCACCTGCTACTGGTCGCCCACGAGCTGTATCCCGACGACGAGACGGTGACCAGCCGGATGCTCGGGGCTGCGACCAGCCCGCTGGCGCGGGCCATCCCCGGCAACACGGGTCCGGTCTATGACCTCGCGTTCGACACCGACGGCCGGTACCTGGCGTCGGCGACCGGGGACCGAGCGGTCCGCGTCTGGGAACGCACCGACGACGGCACCGACTACCGGGAGGTCGCCACACTCACCGGCTACGGCCAGTATGTGACGTCGGTCGACTTCCACCCGACGCTCCCGCTACTCGCCACCGGCAGCGGCGACGGAACCGTCCGGGTCTGGGATCTGCGCAACCCTGGCCATCCGGTGTTGGCCGCCACCACCGAACCCGGCCACGGCACCGTGTACATGGTCCGCTTCTCGGTCGACGGGTCGACGCTGGCCGCATCGGCCGACGACGGGACGGTCACCATCTTCGCCGTCTCCCCGGACGGAGCCCTCACCCAGACCGCCGTCCTCGACGCGCACGGCGCATCTGCCGCGCGCACACTGGCCTTCAGCCCGGACGGCCGGACGTTGGCCAGTGGCGGCGACGACCAGACCGTCCGGCTGTGGACGACCGGACGCACCCCTCAGCCGGTGGCCCGCATCGGCGGTTTCCCGAGCATCGCGCATGCGGTGACGTTCAGTCCCGACAGTCGCGCCCTCGCCGTCACCGGTGACAGCGCCAACGCGCAGCTGTGGAATGTCGCAGATCCGGCACAACCCCGCCCGATCACCACCGCGCTGCCCAACACCACCGCAGGCTCCTGGTCGGTCGCCTTCAACTCGGCCGGTACACGGCTGGCGTCGGCGCGGGCCGACGGCACCGTCCTGGTGTGGAACACCGCGAACATCACGTCCCCGATCACCGAGTGGGCGCTGCAGACCGCCTCCGAACAGGGTTCGGTGCGCACCTTCTCCGCGGCCTTCAGCCCGGACGGCACCGAACTGGTGTCGGGGCGGTCGGACGGCACGCTCGACGTCTGGAGTCTGCCGCCGACGACCGTCCCGGATCGTGGCGGCATCATCACCGGGATCGGCACGAGCGCCGATCATCGGGTCCTCGCGACCGTCGGCACCGACACCACGCTGAACCTGTGGACGCCGCGGCCCGGGACGATGACGCTGCGGTCACGCACGCCGATCGATCGTCGGGTCAACGACCATCCGCGGGTGGCGGTGAACGCGACCGGCACCCAGGTGGCGACGGCGAACAACAACGGCGGGCTCGTCGAGGTGTGGGATGTCGCCGATCCGGACCGGCCGCGAGCCGCCGCCAAGCTGCGGGTCGGGACCCGCTATACGTCCCCGGTGGCGTTCTCCCCGACCGCCGATCGCCTGGCCACCGGCAGATCCGACTTCACCGTCCAGATCTGGAATACCGACGATCCGGCGCGTCCGAGCACCGCGATCCCGGTCTTGACCGGACCGACGGACCTGATCCGCAGCGTGTCCTTCAGCCCGGACGGCAACCGTCTCGCGGTCAGCTCCGACGACAAGCGGGTCTATCTCTACGACCTCCGGCTCGGCATCGCCGAACCCATCGCCACCGTCCCCTCGGACGCGCCGGTCACCCAGACCGTCTTCGCCGACGGCGGCCGGGTGCTGGTGGTGGCGTCCCGCGACCTGACCACATGGACGGTGCCGGTCGACTTACGCGGCAACGCACCGCAACTCGTCGACCGCAAACCCGACCTGCATGCGTCGACGTTGTCGCTGGCACCGGCCCGGGTGATCGTCGGGACCAGCACCCACGAATTGATGAGCTTCGCGATCGGCGACGACGGCGACCTGACCGATCTCCAGCGCGTCCGCCCGCTGCTGCCGACCACCGATACCACCACGACATGGCAGTTCCCGCTACGGATGTCGTCGGATGCCACGGTCCTCACCGGCGGCGACACCACCGGTGCCCTCTATTCGCAGACCCTGAGCGTCGACGCGGCCAGGGTGTGGATCTGTTCGGCGACACCGTCGTTGAGCACGGCGCAGCGCGACATGTTCGTGCCGCACAGTGAGATCGGCGACGTCTGCGACTGAGAGCGGTTACCCGACGCCTCGTCCGCTCCGAGACACTCGAGGACACAACGCAGTGAGCCCCACCGGAATCCCGGTGGGGCTCACTGTGAATGCGACTACTTCTTGGGCAGGAACTGCCGGGCGATGTCGCCGGCCGGGCCGAGTTCGGGGTGCAGCGCGAGCGCACGATCGGCGGCCGTGATGATGTTGCCCACGGTCGGATCCTCGACGATGTCCTCAGCCAGATCACCCGCCGGCTTCGGCGCGGCGATGTCGGCGGCGGCCGCCTTCGGCGCGGGCACCGCGTCGGCGGCGTAGGTGCTGCCGACGGCCGCACCGACACCGGCACCGATGGCAGCACCGATACCGGCGCCGATCAGCGGCGAGGCGATGGCCGACACCGGCCAGGCGATGGCGACCGCGAGCGGGACGACGACGGTGCATGCGACACCGGCCGGCGGCAGAACCGCGGTGGCCCCGGTGCACAGCGCCACACTGGCCGCACCGGCAACGGCCGAACCGATGGTGCCGACCAGCGGCGCGGCGAGGTAGCCCACCCCGAATCCGACGACCGCGCCGATCCCGGCCCCGACCGCGGTCGAGGTGCCGATCGCCTCCGGCGACGCGACCTCGTGACGGCCCGGCAGATTGCGCACCGATGCCACCGATTCACGCGGCACCAGGGAGACGCCCGCGATCGGTGCGGCGACCTGTGGCACGGCCTGCGCGACGACGTGGTGCGCGGCCGGGGCCGCCGCCTGCGCGCCGGCACTGGCGGCCGGGGCTACCGCACCCAGCACGCCGACCATCGCCACACCGGCCAGACCGGCTCCCGCGGTGCGACTCTTCCAACGACCACCCGAACGCGTAGACCGCGCTGCGGGCACACTCCAACCACTGATTCCCCGACCCATTGGACTGCCTTTCCTAGACAAAGCCTCGAATGTCCCCCGACGGATTACGAGATGACAACGGTCAATTTACGATCGCGCGCCGCAGATGGCGAGATGGCCGCCCGCGTTGTGACACACATCGCAGACATGGGAGGAATGGCGTTGCGCCACAACATTTTCCGTCAAGTAACGAAATTGTGAATAGTGCACCAACGACGGGGTGCGGAGATCTCACCGGAAGGACAGCACATCCTCACCCCAGGCCCGCCAGAGGTCGGCATCGAGGTTCTCGGCGACCCGATCCCGTTCGTCGATCACCAGCACCGGACGCGTCCTCGGATCGTAGGCAGGCCAATCCGGTGCGTCCTCGATCCCACGCGCGTCGGGGGCGCCACCGTGCGCGAACGCCGCCCATCGCGCCAGCATCCGCCGCGAGACCGCCTCCCCCTGTCCCCGACCGCCGAGCAGGAAGGTGATGTCCTTGGAGCCGTTCACGAGATTGCCCCACATGTACGGCAATTCGGTCGCGTGTGCCGCTCCGACCCGCAGCATTCTCAGCATCCGCGTGGCGAAGTCGAAGCGGTAGACGAAGACCGGAGCACGGGTGGTGTGCGCTTCAGCCAGCCACAGCGTCGGCATCCGGAAGGCGACGTCGCGGGCCACTCCGAGTCCGGCGACCTTGGGCCGCAACCCCGAATACGCCGCCGCGATCTCGGCCCGTTCCGGCAGCACGACGTCGGGGTATTGCTCGGACATGTCGGCGAACATGCGTCTGATGTCGTCGGGGGTGATCGGCATCAGCGGCGATTTCATGAATTTGAAGGCCGTCGCCTCGTCCCGGTTGGTCCCGATCAGCAGCGGCACCGGCAGCGACTGCCCCGCCCGGTACACGTCCAGCGGATGGCGGGGCACCAGGTCACCGTCGATCACCGGCGCGAAGGCGATGGTGCCCGGTGCGGTGTCGGGCACCTGCGCGAACGCACGCATCGACGCGGCGACCAATGCCGCACTCTCGGCGCGGCGCACACCGTCGGCTGTCCTGGACTCCAGACCGTCCAGCATCGACGCGGTCACCCGTTCGGCACGCTCCTGGTCATACATCGAGGTCGCCGGCGAACTCTGCGCGATCGCGCGATGGAAGAGTCCGGCCGCCGCGGGCATCGTCAGCAGCGTCGTCACGATGCCGCCGCCTGCCGATTCCCCGAAGATGGTCACCGCGTCGGGGTTACCGCCGAAGGCTGCGATGTTCTCCCGCACCCAGCGCAACGCGACCAGGACGTCGCTGAGCGCGACGTTGGTCTCGAATCCCGCTCCGACACTGGACAGATCGGCGAAACCGAAGATGCCGAGCCGGTAGTTGACGGTGACCACCACGACGTCTCCGGTGGCCGCCAAAGTGGTGGCGTCGTACAGCGGTTGTGCTACCGAGCCGAAAATGTAGGCGCCACCGTGAATCCAGACCATCACCGGTGCGCGGTGCGTCGGGGTGGCACCGGCCGGTGTCCAGACGTTGAGCCACAGGCAGTCCTCGGACATCGTGGGGTCGGGACCGAGCCGGATGGCCGGGTTGGGTTCCTGCGGACACACCCCGCCCGGCGACGACGCGTCGAGGTCGCCGTCGTGGGCGCCGGCCGGTTGTGCTCGACGCCACCGGAGATCGCCGACGGGCGCCTGTGCGTAGCGGATGCCGGCGAACACCGAGACCACTCCGGCGGCCCCGCGCACCAGGTTTCCGACGATCGGCCCGAGGGCGGTGTCGGCCACCGGACGTCCGTCGACGGTCGTCGGGAGCAGGTGACCGGGGTCGTCGGGGTGGCTGGCGACGGGATCGCTGGGAACCGGCATCCCCCGATTGTGGCCCGCCCATCACCGATCGGGGCGCAATCGCCGACACCGGACGCGCGGCGGGCCGGTTAGCCTCGACGACGTGGCTCTCACAGAACTCGTCCAGCTGCCCGCGGGCACCTTCCGCATGGGGTCGGACCGGCATTACCCCGAAGAACGTCCGGCCCATGAGCGTGCGGTCGGCGCCTTCGCGATCGAGGCCCATCCGGTCACCAACGCCCAGTTCGCCGAGTTCGTGACCGAGACCGGCTACGTGACGGTGGCGCAGGAGCCGATCGACCCCACCGATTTTCCCGGCGCCGATCCGGCGACGCTGGTGCCCGGCGCACTTGTCTTCACCCCGACCTCCGGCCCGGTCTTCCTCGGCAACTGGCAGCAATGGTGGCGATGGCAGCCCGACGCGTCGTGGCGGCAGCCGCAGGGGCCAGGCTCGGGCATCGACGATCGGCTCGACCATCCGGTCGTGCATGTCGCCTACCGCGATGCGGCCGCTTACGCGCAGTGGGCGGGCCGTCGGCTCCCGACCGAGACCGAGTGGGAGTACGCGGCACGCGGCGGGCAGTCCGGCGACCACGAGTTCGCCTGGGGGGACGACTTCGCTCCGGACGGTCGGCCCCGCGCGAATACGTGGCAGGGTCACTTCCCCTACGACAATCAGGGCTGGGGTGGCACAAGTCCGGTGGGCAGCTATCCGGCGAACGGTTTCGGCCTCGTCGACATGATCGGCAATGTGTGGGAACGCACCTCCGACGTCTTCACCCCGCGCCACGTCCGACCCGACGACATCCACGTCAGCGCCGACGGTCGGCCCGACCTGCTGGCGCCGACCACCTCGCCGACGGTGATGCGGGTGACGAAGGGCGGCTCCCATCTGTGCGCACCCGAATACTGTCGGCGGTACCGGCCCGCGGCCCGATCGGCCCAGTCCGACGACACCGCGACCAGTCATCTCGGCTTCCGGTGCGTGGCGCAGGTGTGATGGCGGTTTCACTGTCGGGCGGCTGTGGGCCGCGTATGAGCTGCCGGGACATGCGGCGCCAACACTGGTGGCCCGCCTGGCTGCCGCGGCAGGGGCGCTAGGCCCGAACTCGTCGAGACCTCCGGCATGGCGTCGGCGCCTCAGGGAGCAGTCTGGGCCGTCGATGTGATACCCAAAAGAGGAAACCCCGGCACGATCGGCGGTCGGCCAACCGGCACCGGGGCTCGGTGGAGCCCCCTGTCAGGATTGAACTGACGACCTTTCGCTTACAAGGCGAGTGCTCTACCACTGAGCTAAGGAGGCGTGTGTGCGTGAGTATATCGGCCGCGCCCTGAGGTTCTTGAACCCTGTCCGCCTCACCGACGCCCAACCCGCGACGATCGACACCATCGAGCCCGGCTCGATCATGGTCTCGCCGCGGAAGCCGATCGACCGGTTCGACGTCGCGGCGATCACCGAGGTACTCGATCTGGCCACCAAGATCGGTGCGGTGCTGCTGGATTCGGGTACCGCCGCGATCGACACGCAGACCCAGATCAAATTCGTCGCCGGGGTGTACGGTCTCGCCGACGTCGACGTCGACGTGACCTACAACACCATCGTGGTGAGCGCCCGGCGCGGACCGACGTTGCCGCCGATCACCACGATGGAGCAGGTCTACTACCGCTCGATGGACTTCACCCGGCTCGCCCAGGTGGACCGCCTCGTCCGCCGCATCCGTGACTCGGCCATCACCGCCGACACCGCACATCGCATGGTCGACAAGATCATCGCCAACCCGCACCCCTATCCGCACTGGGTGGCGACCTCGGCGTGGGGAGTGATGGCGTCGGGGATCTCGGTACTGCTCGGCGGCCGGGTGATCGTGGCCCTGCTGGCCTTCGCGACCACGGTCGCGATCGTGGCTGTCAACCGCCGTCTCAATCGGATCGGCATGCCCCCGTTCTTCCAGCAGATACTCGGCGGATTCATCGCAGTGGTGCCGGCCGCGCTCGTCTACGGCGCCGCCGACCGGTTCGACTTCACCCTCACGCCATCGCTGGTGATCGCCGCCGACATCGTCGTTCTGCTGTCCGGGCTGTCCCTGGTCGGGTCGGTGCAGGACGCGATCACCGGCGCACCGATCACCGGGGTGGCACGCTTCTTCGAACTGCTGCTGCTCACCGGCGGCATCATCGCCGGCGTCGGCATCGCGATCCGGATCGTCGAGATCGGCGGCATCTACCTTCCCGAGATCACCACCGCGACCAGCTTCGACGCCGTCGAGATCCCGGTGCGTGTGATCGCAGGCGCGGTCGCGGCCTGCGCCTATGCGCTGGCCAGCTATGCCGAACGCCGCGCGCTGCCGGTGGCCTTCCTCGGCGGGCTCATCGGCGCGGGTGTGGTGGCGGTGGTGACCTACTACTTCTCGGTCGGCGACATCATCGCCAACGGCACCGCCGCCGCACTCGTCGGACTGATCGGTGGTCTGCTGGCCCGCCGGGCGCTGACGCCTCCGCTGGTGGTTGCGGTGGCGGGCATCACCCCACTGTTACCCGGACTGGCGGTCTATCGCGGCCTCTACGGCCTCCTCAACGAACAGACGTTGCAGGGCATCACATGGATGACCGCGGCCCTGGGTATCGGATGCGCGCTGGCCGCCGGGGTCACCCTCGGCGAATTCGTCGCCCGGCTGTTGCGCCGACCTACCCTGCCCCCGACGCCGGACTGGCTGGCCCGCCGACGGCTGTCGGCCACCCGCGAACATCGTCGACGGCCACGATGACCTGCCCGGAAACCGCAGCACCGACCCGGCCGGACTTCGTCGGCGCGCCGCTCGGCCGCTAGACTGGTGATCCGACCTCGCACACGCGTTTGAGACTTAGGGGAGTACATGCCCGCGAAGACCACCGACATCGCGACCGACGACGAACTCGACGAGCCGGTAGCCGACGAGACCGCCACCTCGGCCCGTCGCGTCGTCGCCGCCTACGCAACCGACGCCGACGAGTGCCGGATGCTGCTGGCCATGTTGGGTATCGCACCGGGCGAGAACGCCTGACCCGGTGACGCCGATCCCGGACAGTTCAGGCGCGGGTAGTCCCGACGCACACAGCACTTCCGATCGGCCGGGCCACGCGCCCCATGCGGGCGCCGAATTCGTGGTCGTGGCCAACCGCCTCCCGGTGGACAAAGAGGTCCTGCCCGACGGGACTGTCCACTGGAAGCGGAGCCCCGGCGGTCTCGTGACCGCGCTGGAACCGATTCTCCGGCAGAAGACCGGTGCCTGGGTCGGCTGGTCCGGGGTCCCCGACTCCGACGACAATCCCGATATCGACGGCATCGACATCCATGCCGTGCCGCTGTCGTCGCAGGAGATCGCCGAATACTACGAGGGTTTCTCCAACGCCACCCTGTGGCCGCTCTACCACGACGTCATCGTCAAACCCGAATATCACCGCGAGTGGTGGAACACCTACGTCGAGGTCAACCGCCGCTTCGCCGAGGCCACCTCCGCCGCGGCCGGTGAGGGTGCGATCGTCTGGGTCCAGGATTATCAGCTGCAACTGGTCCCGAAGATGCTGCGCATGCTGCGGCCCGACCTGCGCATCGGCTTCTTCCTGCACATCCCGTTCCCGCCGGTCGAACTGTTCATGCAGAACCCGTGGCGCACGGAGATCATCGAGGGGCTCCTCGGCGCGGATCTGATCGGGTTCCACCTGGCCGGCGGTGCACAGAACTTTCTCTACCTCGCCCGACGACTGGCCGGGCAGGCCACCAGTAAGGGCACCGTCGGCGTCCGGTCCCGGTTCGGCGTGGTGCAGGTCGGATTCCGCACCGTACGGGTGGGCGCATTCCCCATCTCGATCGATTCCGGCGAGCTGGACACCAAGGCCCGTTCCAAGGAGATCCGTAAACGCGCCGCCGAGATCCGTGCCGAACTCGGCAACCCGAAGACGATCCTGCTCGGCGTCGACCGCCTCGACTACACCAAGGGCATCGACGTCCGGCTGCGTGCGCTTTCGGAGCTGCTGGCCGAGGGACGCGTCGACCCGCACGACACCGTGATGGTGCAGTTGGCCACGCCGAGCCGCGAGCGTGTGGACAGCTACGTCCAGATGCGGGCGGGCATCGAGCAACTGGTCGGCAATATCAACGGCATGTTCTCCACGGTGGGCCAGCCGGTGGTGCAGTACCTGCACCGGCCCGTGCCACGCGACGAACTGATCGCCTTCTTCGCGGCCGCCGACGTCATGCTCGTCACGCCGCTCCGGGACGGCATGAATCTGGTGGCCAAGGAGTATGTGGCTTGCCGCAGCGACTTGGGCGGCGCACTGGTGCTGTCCGAATTCACAGGCGCCGCAGCCGAATTGAAGTCCTCCTACCAGGCCAACCCGTACGATCTGGACGGGGTGAAGGACGCCATCGAGGCGGCCGTCAACCAGGCCCCCACGGAGGGACGCCGACGGATGCGGGCGCTGCGTAGGCAGGTGCTCACCCACGACGTGGCGAAGTGGGCCGAATCCTTCCTCGGCGCATTGTCGGCCACCCCGACGACGACCGCGTCCGCCGACCGCGGCGTCCGCCTGGTCCCCGAGCTCGACCAGGACGAATGAGCAGGTCAGACCGAATGAGCGGCAACGGGATTCCCGAGTCGCTGCGCGCCGCCCTGAATACGGTCGCCAGGGCCGGCAGGCTGCTCGTCGCCTCCGACTACGACGGCTGCCTGGCACCGATCGTTTCGCGGCCCGAAGATGCGGTGCCGAACCCGGACTCGATCGTCGCGATCGAATCCGCGGCGGCGCTGCCGGACACCATGGCGGCAGTCGTCTCCGGTCGCGAGCTGGCGGTGCTGGCCGCCCTGTCCGGACTACGCGCACCGGTCACCCTCGTCGGCAGCCACGGCAGCGAGTTCGACACCGGATTCGCAACCGCCGTCGGCGCCGCCGAACGCGCACTACTCGCCGAGATCATCGACGAATTACGGTCGATCGCAGCAGATTTCCCCGGTTCCACGGTGGAGACCAAACCGGCGAGCACGGCGCTGCACGTCCGCAACACGGCTCCCGCGGACGCGGCGGCCGCTCTCGACCGTGCCCGGACCGGACCGGCCGCCCGTGATGGCGTCCACGTCACCGAGGGTAAGGCCGTCATCGAACTCGCGGTCATCGAGACGAGCAAGGGGCACGCACTCGACGTCCTCCGCGCTCGCACACATGCCGACGCCGTCGTCTACATCGGGGACGACGTCACCGACGAGAAGGCCTTCGCGCACCTCGATCCCGACCGCGGTGACCTCGGCATCAAGGTCGGCGACGGGGATACGGGCGCACGGTTCCGCATCACCGACCCGGACGCGGTCGCCGACGTCCTCGGCTTCCTCGTCGACCAGCGCCGCGAGTTCACCACCCGCCGACGCGACTCCGCCGGCTGAGACGCAACATCGGCGGACCTCAGCGGCCCGGCGCCGGGCCGATCAGCAACCCGCCGGTGGTGTTGCGGGAGGCGCTCTCCCGGATCACCTTGTGCACAAATCCCAGTTTGCGCACCACCGGCCGCGGGATGTCGAAGGGATAGAGCGGTCGGCGTCCCATCGCCGCGTTGACGCGATTGAACATGGTGGACAGCCACTTCCAGTCATAGAGCAGCCGCTCGATCGGCTGATCGGCGTAGGACTCCAACGGCACCAGATCGCGGTCCATGCTGAACCGCACCTGATCCGCGCGCAGCATGAGTCCCGATTCCCGTGCGGTGTCGATGGTTCCGGTGATGTGCAGATAGTGCGCAAAACACTCCGCGAAATCCTCCCACGGATGCATCGTCGCGTATTCGGAGATATACGACTTCCGCCAGTCCGCCTGCGCCCCGAACTTGTAGTGCCGCTCGATCGCATCGGCATAGCCGGCCCGCTCGTCACCGAACAGTTCCCGGCAGGTGTCGAGATAGCGGTCGGCGCCGTCGCCGGTCTCGACCAGGATGTGCTGGTAGTAGTGCCCCACCTCATGACGGAAATGCCCGAGCATCGTCCGGTACGGCTCACCGAGGTTGACGCGCAACCGTTCCCGATAGGCGTCCTGAGTCTCGGCCAGGTCGATGGTGATGACCCCGTTGGCATGCCCGATCGTCACCGGATGCCCGAGCGTCTGACTCGACAGCAGGTCGAAGGCCAGGCCGCCATCGGTACGCCAGTACGGTTCGACGGGCAGCCCGAGGTCGACGAGCTGATAGACGAGCAGTCGGAGGTCCAACGACGCCGGGCGCAGTTTCTCCAGTGCGATGGTGTCGTCGGCGTCGGGTCGCCCGCGCACCAGTGATCCGGCGAAACAGCGACTGCCCAACCCGAGGATGTCGTCGTCGAGTTCGGCCGGTGTCATCCAGTTGCAGCCGGTCGAGTGTCGATTCGAACACCGCACCCAGCGGCGACCCTCGATCTCGATGCCGTCCTCGGAGGCCACCACCAGCGAACGGCTCGGTAGATGCACCCCCACCGGGGTGCCGCAGAACGGACACTCCCGATTGGCGTATCCGGACAGGCCGTTGCAGATCGGGCAGGTCAGTGCGTGCACGCGCCCAGCCTAGGCGAGTGATCCGGTTCGCGACGGTTCGGCGCGTCAGCCGATGCGGACCAGTTGCCGACCGTCGTCGATCGGCAGTCCCCCACGCACCTGCGCCCCGACCCGATAGGAGTTCAGGTTGATCGACCCGCGATGGTTGTCCAGGAAGGCGATGTCGGCGGCGTCGCGTCCGGTGGCGATCCGCACGAAAGCCTGCCGTGGTGCGAGCCGGGTCGCATCGACGACGACCCACTCGCCATCGATGATCGCCTCGGCCACCGCATGGAAGTCCATCGGCTCACATCCGGGTGCGTACACCGCGACCACCCGGGCCGGAATGTTCAAGGCGCGCAACAACGCAACCACGAGATGCGCATAGTCACGGCAGACCCCGGCCCCGGCGAGCAGCGTGTCCGCGGCCCCGTCGATCGGATCACTCGAACCGGGGAGGTAGCGCAGCCTGCGTTCCACGAAGTCGACCACCTCGGCCAGCAGCTTCTCGTCGGGCGAGGACTGGTCGAACTGGCCGTTGACAAAGCCGAAGAACTTGTCGGACTCGGCATATCGACTGGGACGCAGGTAAACCGAGCGGTCGGTGTCCTCCACCGGAAGCGGGTGTGCGGGGGCGGTGACCGCGGCCGCATAGTCGATGTCCAGCACACCCCCGGTCAGCTGTAGCCGATGGATGCGGGCACCGTGTTCGTCGATGATCTCCTCGGGGGTCAGCTCAGTGCCGTCGAGGGTGATCGACAGATGTTCGTCGATCTCGATTCCGGGCAGCACCGCGACCGCGACCTGGATCTCCAGTTCGGTCGGCGCACCGATGAAGACCTCGAGCTTCGCGGAGACATCGCGAGGTCCGACGTCGTATGGCAGGGACATGACGCAGACTGTAGGGGATGAACCGGCCGCTGGCACAATCGCCGTGCGCCGACGACGCCCGGCAGCCTCAGATGGTCGCGACCACCGCGATCGGATCGGCGTAGAGCACACTCAGCGCGACCACCACGGCAGCGCTTTCCTGTACTCGCACACCGAATCTCGACGGCGATATCTCCAGCGGCCAGCCGAGGGTGCTGGCCTCGTCGAAGGCTGCCTGCACCGGCGCGAGTCCGTCCGGATGGGCGGCGAAAGCATCACCGGCGACGACGATCGAGTCGGGGTTGATCACATCACGGATCATCGCGACGCATCGACCGAGCGTCGCGGCCCGCTCGTCGGCGATCGCCGAACATTCGATCCGTTCGCCCAGCCGCTGTGCGGCCCGGTGGGCCGGGGCGTCGCCGATGATGTCCTGCAGCCGCGGCTGATCGATCCCGTGCGCGAGCACCGGAGCGCGCACCGGCAGATGTGCGATGGTGCCGGCACCACGCTGCGGTACATGCACCCGGCCGTCGAGAGTCATTGCCATACCCGCGGTTTCCCGGGCGTAGAAGAAGAGGCCAGAACCCAGGTCGGCCCGCGGCGAGGTGAGTAGGAGTTCGGCGGCGGCCATCGCCTCCACGTGTTCGCACACCGACACCGGCACCCCGAGGGCCGCCGCCAGCTTGTCCCCGATCGGCACCTGCCGCCAGCCCAGCACCGGGTGGGTCACGATGCCGGTGTCGATGTCGACGGCGCCACCGAGTGCGACACCGGCCCACAGCAGCCGCCGACCGGCGAATCGATTGACGAGTTCGGCGAGGAGCGCACACAACTGGTCGGTCGCCGCCGAGGCCGGACCCGAGGGCGTCAGGACCGCATGACTGTGCAACGTCCGGCCGCCCAGGTCGGCGATGGCGAGCACGGTGCGGCGCGCACCGATGTGCATACCGGCCACGCACAACGAATCCCGATCGATGGTCAGCGGATTCTTCGGGCGCCCGATGGCGCCCGGGTCGACCAGGTCGGGTCGTTCGACGACCAGGCCATGGGCGGCGAGGGCATGGACCTGCCGGTTGACCGTCGCCGCCGACAATTGCGTCGAGGCGACCAGGTGGTCGCGGGTCACCGGACCACCCACCCGGATGGCCTGCAGCACCGCCGCGGCCGGTGTCGAGGTCACCTGAAGTGTCGCGGGTACCACCCGGGCTCCGCCGCCGACGCGCTCTGCGGTGTCAGACATGAGGTCGAAGCTAGCACCCGATGCGGCGCGATTCCGGAACTCAGCAGCCATCACCGGCACCCGGACATCCGCACCCAGGACGTCGTTAGGCTGGGTGGATGAGCACCGACACCGAACCCGCCGCCAACCCCGCCCTCACCGATCCCGACTCCCGCATCGCCGTCGTGACCGGAGCCAGTTCGGGTATCGGCGAGGCCGCGGCACGGGCGCTCGCCGCGCAGGGCTATCACGTCGTCGTCGGAGCCCGGCGAGTAGACCGGATCACCGCCCTGGCCGACGAAATCGGCGGTACCGGTAGGCAACTCGACGTCACCGATGAGCAGTCGGTGACCGATTTCGTCGCCGGCCTCGACCGGGTGCACGTGCTGGTGAACAACGCAGGCGGCGCCAAGGGTCTCGATCCGGTCACCACCGCGAACTTCGACGACTGGCGCTGGATGTGGGAGACGAACGTGCTCGGCAGCCTGCGCGTGACCAAAGCGCTGCTGCCCGCACTGGAGGCATCCGGCGACGGTCTGATCATTTCGATCACGTCGATTGCAGCTCTGGAGGCCTACGACAACGGGGCCGGATACACCTCGGCCAAACATGCCCAGGCGATCACGCACCGGACCCTGCGATACGAACTACTCGGCAAGCCGATCCGGCTCACCGAGATCGCCCCGGGCATGGTCGAGACGGACTTCTCGCTGGTCCGCTTCGACGGCGATCAGGAGCGCGCCGATGCCGTCTACCAGGGGCTGACACCGCTGAGCGCCGAGGACGTCGCCGAGGTGATCGGATTCGTCGCCTCCCGGCCACCACATGTGAACCTCGATCAGATCGTCCTCAAGCCGCGCGACCAGGCGTCGGCCCGCCGCAACATCAAGACCGGGTAGACGCCGGGGTCATCGCGGTCGGGGTCATCGCGGTCGGGGTCATCGCGGTCGGGGTCATCGCGGTCGGGGTCATCGCGGTCGGGGTCATCGTGGGCGGGGCGCGGTCTTCGGCGTGGCGGGCACCGAGGTGTCGGGTGCCTGCCCCTTGATGGCCGACATCCCCTGCCACGCCGACCAGTCGAAGATCCAGTCGTAGAGATCACCGTCGGCCTCCGACAACGCGATTCGCGTTCCCGTCACCTCGACCGGATCACCGTAGATCGCGGTCTGGAAGTAGCGCTGGGCGTTCTCCAGCGACAGATTGATACAGCCGTTGGTGACGTTCGCCGACCCCTGGACGCCGATGGTCTCCGGATTGGCGTGGATGAACTCGCCGTTGTTGGAGATCCGCACCGCGAACCGTTCCCGGATGTTGAAGTAGCCCGCAGCCGGGTTGGTCATATAGAAGTCTTCGTACTTTTCGGTGACGACGTGGATACCCGAGCGAGTGACATTGCGATCGAGGTCGCCGCCGCCGTAGCTGCACGGCAGGGTCATCAGCGTCGCTCCGTCGCGTATCACGACGATCTGATGCGACGACGCCTCCGCCTTGACGACCTGCGCGCGGCCGATGGTGTAGTCGCTGGTGACGTCGGCGGCCCCGTAGGCACCGCCGCCGTGGTCGAGGCCGTAGAACTTGGCTTTCATGGAGACCTTGGTGCCCGGCTCGAAATACTCCTTCGGACGCCAGTGCACCCGGGACCCGTTGTCCTCACCGAGCCAGGCCCAGCCACCTTCGGTGTGCGGCGTGGTGGTGACCGTCAGCGCCTTTTCCACCGCCGCCTTGTCCTCGACGGTCCCGCTGAATTTCAGGATGAGTGGCGCGGCGATCCCGACTTCCTGACCGTCGCCGATGTTGACCACCACGTTGAGCTGATTGGCCGGGGCCAGGGTTGTGAACGACCCGTCGAGCTGAACCGTCTTGCGGTCGAAACCGGTCGCGCTGCCCGCCCAGGTGTACTCGGTGTCGTAGCCCAGCGGCTCGCTGACGGTGAAGGTGGTCCGATCGTCGGAGAGTTTGCCTGCCACCGTCTTTCCGCGCGGATTGACCAGTTTGACGTTGGGATCGAGCACACCGTTCGCCGCGCGCACCGAGTACTCGGCAGTCGGATTGGGCGCCGGGCCGTCCAGGGCCGGCGTATAGGTCAGTTCGACGGTCGGCGCCGCGGGCGCGTCGCCACTGCCCGAGTCGGTGGACGACGAGCCGCAGGCTGCCACCGCGACTCCGACGATCCCGACACCCGCGGCGGCGAGTACGGTTCGGCGATTGGGCTGCAACTGGCTGTTCATCATCGACAACTCTACCGACGCAACGGCCGGTCAGCGGGGTTCGGCGGCTCCGGGCAGGTGTGCCCGCTCACCGTCGTGGTCGAAGATCGACAGCACCTCCGCGGGCCCGTCCGCCGCACCGACGGAGTGCGGCACCATCGTCGAGAACTCGGCGGCGGCGCCGGACGGCACCAGAATGGTGCGATCCCCGAGGTGCAGTCGCACCGTGCCGGAGAGCACCGTGAACCATTCGCGGCCGGGGTGCACCCGCAACCGGTCGGGGCCGCTCGGATGGCTGGGGTCGAAGCGCATCTTCGCCACGCTGACGCCCTGAGGTGCACTTTCCCGGGAAAGTAGCCAGATCGTCAGCCCATCGGCGGTATGCGGCTGTGGGCGGATCACCACATCTTCGTCGGCCACCGGCTCGACCAGCTGATCCAGCGTGGTGCCCAGTGCGCGCGCGATCGGCACCAGTTGGTCGAGCGCCACCCGTCGGTGGCCGGTCTCGATTCGACTCAGGGTCGAGGGGCTGAGGTAGCAGCGCGCCGCCAGCGCATCGAGCGTCCAGCCCTTCGAAAGCCGCAGTCCGCGGATGCGCTGGCGTACCACCGCGTCGAGTTCTTGCGTCATAGGCAAGAGTGTATGCCGTTAAGGCATTACGTGGCTAGGCTGAACGCATGAACGAAGGGCACCACAACCACCATTCCCAGCACGTGTCCGGGGAATCCACGCCGATGACCGCACTGGCGCGGATCTTCGATCTCGACGCCGCGGTGACCGGCGCATACCTCGACGACGCGATCGACCTCATCCGAGCCGCACGCAGCCACGAACCAGCCGTGGTCGTGGATCTCGGCGCGGGCACCGGGTCGGCGACGACCCGCCTGGCAGCCCGCTTCCCGTCGGCGACGATCGTCGCGGTCGACAACTCGCCGACATTCGCCGATCAGGTCGTGCGGCGGGCCGCGACCGACGGGTGGTCCTCGCGACTGACGACGGTGGCCGCCGATCTCGACGACGGCTGGCCCGTCGCGGTCGGCACCCCTGATGTGGTGTGGGCATCGTCCTCGATGCACCATGCCGCCGATCCGGCCCGGCTGCTGCGGGAGATGTACGCACGCCTGGCCGACGACGGAACCCTCGCGGTCCTCGAGATCGAGGGACCGCCGCGGTTCCTGCCGGCCGACCAGGGCATCGGTACACCCGGCTTCGAGGACCGGATCGTCGACCTACTCACCCGATCCGGATGGAACACCCATCCGGACTGGACCGTTCCCCTCACCGAGGCCGGATTCGGCAGGGTGACAAGAACATCGATTCGCGTCGAACCAGCCACCGCCCCGCCGGGCACCGCCGAATACGCGGTCGAGTGGTACGCGCATCTGCGCGACGGGATCGGCCGCGAACTCCCCGGCACCGACCGCGCCATTCTCGACCAACTGCTGTCCCACGATCACCCTCAATCGCTGCACGCCCGCCCCGATCTGCGCCTGCGCGCCGGTCGACTCCTCTGGCTTGCGCAGCCCAACGCCGAAGGAGCACATCATGTCTGACCCGAACAGCAACGAGAACACCGAAGCGGTCGAGAGTTTCGACGTCGTCGTGGTTGGTGGTGGTCCAGCCGGCCTCAGCGCCGGCACCGCCCTCGCCCGATCGTTGCGTTCGGTCGCCGTTCTCGACGACGACCGGCCGCGCAACGGTCCGGCGACCGGCGCGCACAACGTACTCGGCCACGAGGGCATCGCACCGCGCGACCTGTTGGCCGCCGGCCGCGCCGAGTTCACCGGTTACGGCGGAGTCGTGCGCGCCGACACCGCGCACACCGTCACCAGCGCCGACGACGGATTCCGCCTCGGCCTGGCCTCGGGCGGCGAACTTCACGCGCGGCGGTTGATATTGGCCACCGGGCTGATCGACGAGCTGCCCGACATCCCAGGGGTAGCCGACCTGTGGGGAACCGATGTCTTGCACTGCCCGTACTGCCACGGATGGGAGGTGCGCGGGCAACGCATCGCGGTGCTGGCGACCGGACCGATGGCGGGCCATCAGGCGAAACTGTTTCGGCAGCTGTCGGATACGGTCATGGTCGTCGGCGGCGACCACCAGTCCCTGGACGAGACCGAGGCGGCCGAATTGGCCGCCCTCGGTATCGAGGTGATCGGCCCTGCCGCCCGGGAGGTGCGGGTCCGCACCGATCCCGATGGCCGCGCACGCCTGGCCGGCATCGCTCTCGACGACGGTCGGGTCCTCGACGCCGATGCGGTCGTCGTCGGGCCACGCTTCATCGCCCGCACCGACCTCTATGAACAGCTGGGCGGTGTACCCACCCCGCATCCGATGGGCGTGTTCATCGAGACCGACCAGATGGGCGCGACCGCGGTGCCCGGCGTCTGGGCGGCCGGCAATTCGGCGGATCTGTCCGCGATCGTCGCGGTGTCCATGGGCGCCGGTGTGATGACCGGTGCGGCAGTCAATCTCGACCTCATCACCGAGGACACGCAACGGGCGCTGGCGGCCACGGCCGCCCTGTCCTGACCGACGGCCGCGCTACTCGGCGAACCCGGCCAGCACCGCCCGGCTCGACGACAGACCGAGCCGGGTGGCGCCGGCGGCGATGAGTTCTGCCGCGAACTCGGCGGTGCGGATACCGCCACTCGCCTTCACCCCGACCCGTTCGCCGACCGCCGCACGCATCAACGCCACGGCCTCGACACTCGCCCCGCCTGAGGGATGGAAGCCGGTGGACGTCTTCACGAAATTCGCACCCGCCGCGACCGAGCGGCGACACACCTCGGTCACCGCGTCCGGTCCGGCGAAGTCGAGTAGCGCCGCCGATTCGATGATGACCTTCAACAGCGGTTCGTCGCCGATCGCCTGCCGCACCGTCAGGACATCGGCGAACACCTCGTCATAGTTGCCCGCCACGGCGGCGCCGACGTCGATGACCATGTCGACCTCGTGGGCTCCGCTGTCCACCGCCAGCCGCGCCTCGGCCGCCTTGACCAGCGAATGATGTTTGCCCGACGGGAAACCGGCGACGGCGCAGGTGCGCTGCGCGCCGGTGTCGATCGGCAGCATCGACGGCGACAGACAGACCGCGAAGACCCCGAGCGCCGCCGCCTCGGCGACGGTGGCCTCGGCGTCGGCGCGCGTCGCCTCGGGTTTGAGCAGCGTGTGGTCGACGATGGCGGCGACGTCGGCCCGTCGCAGTGCGGTCGCAGTCAGGTCGGTGTTGGTGTTGGTCGGGTCGGTGTTCGGCACAGAGTCGAGCTTGGCACACTGGGAGGTGTGGCCCCCACGCAGACAAGCCCGACGCAGCCGTCCGGCACCGACCATCGCTATGTGCTGACGCTCGGCTGCCCCGACCAGACGGGCATCGTGTCCCGTATCTCCCGGTTCCTGGCCGACGCAGGCGGCTGGATCACCGAGGCGGCCTACCACTCCGACGACGAGACCGGCTGGTTCTTCACCCGGCAGGCCGTCCGCGCGGATTCGATCGACGTCGGCGCCGACGAACTGCGCGACCGGTTCGCCGCCGAGGTCGCCGCCGAGCTTGGTCCGGAAACCGACTGGCGCCTCACCGATACCCGAGCCGAGAAGTCCGCGGTGCTGCTGGTCAGCAAGGACAGCCACTGCCTGATCGATCTGCTGGGCCGCGCCTATCGGCATGAACTGCCCGCGACCATTAAGGCCGTCGTCGGCAACCATCCCGACCTCGCCGATCTCACCGAGCGGTACGGGATTCCGTTCCACCATGTCCCGTTCCCCTCCGACCGCAAGGCCGATGCCTTCGCCGAGGTGGGCCGCATCGTCGACGGCTACCGTCCGGACGCGATCGTGCTGGCCCGGTTCATGCAGATCCTGCCGCCCCAGCTGTGCGACGCGTGGGCGGGCCGGGCAATCAACATCCACCACAGCTTCCTGCCGAGCTTCGTCGGCGCACGGCCCTACCATCAGGCCTTCGCCCGCGGGGTGAAGCTGATCGGCGCGACCTGCCACTATGTGACCGCGGACCTCGACGCCGGCCCGATCATCGAGCAGGACGTGATCCGCGTCGATCACGGCGACGCTGTCGCCGATATGGTGCGTCAGGGTCGCGACATCGAGACGCTTGTGCTGTCCCGCGGGTTGCGCTGGCACCTCGAGGACCGGGTGCTGGTGCACGGCCGAAAGACCGTCATCTTCAGCTGAGGGCGGGTGGTCGGGACTCGACGGTCAGGTCAGAAGTCGAAACCCCCGAAGTCGCCACCACCGAAATCACCACCGCCGAAATCGCCACCGCCACCGTCGCCGTAGTCACCGTCGCCGTAGTCACCGCCGCCTCCATCGCCGCCCGCGTCGAGGGCCGCGGCGTCGGAGCCGTCACCGGCACCGCTCGCGAAGGACTGCGCGTCGTAGTTGACGCCCGACATCCCGGAGAACAACGCAGAGAACAGGAACATCGAACCGATACCCCACGCGCCGGCCACGAGGGCGGGCTTCCACCAGGGCTCGGAGTACCAGCCGGCCGGGACCGGACGGCCGGCGACGCGCCCGCCCGGGTAGTAGTTGGGGGTTGCCTCGGTCGGCTTCGGCGATGCCTCGACCTGTCGGCCCTCGAAGTCCACGGTGCGTGCTTCGGTGACCGCACCCGCGCTGCGCTGACCGTCAAGTTCGGGGATGGGCGGGCCCGGATCCATGTTCATCGCGGTACGTGCGGCACGGATGTAGTACAGACCCTCGATGGCGGTCTGCTTGGCCAGCCGGGCCTGCGCGGGTGAGGCGGCCTGATCGATCTGGGAACCGGCGGCGGTATGTCGCTCGGATGCGTCGGCCAGCGCCTGGCGCGCGGCCGGGGAATCACCGACCAGCAGATACACCTGCCCGCCCAGACGCTCGATCGCCTGGCGGGCGTCGGCCTTGGCGTCGTCGAGGGACTCGCCCGCGCGTGTGGATGTCCGGCGCTGGGAGAGCAGCACGATGCCGATGACCACCACCACGACGAGAACGAGCATGAACATCGGGGCCATCATTGCGGTCCTCCCAACTGTGCGCGGCTCCGCGACGGAACCGGACCGCACCCGGCTGACCGGGTGCGGCAATTCGGACACCTCCAGCGTACCGACGCGCCGCGCAGGCACCCCGCGGTCACGGACCGCAGCACTCCACTCAGACCAATGAGCAGTTGAAGGAACCGCCGCCACCCTTCATCTGGGCGCTGTCGAGGCGTACGTCGCGGCCGGTGAGGGCGAAGTCCACCCCGGAGGTCGTGACATCGAGTTTGGTGACGGTCACCGAGTCGAAGAAGGAACCGAACAGTTGCGGGGCCACCTGATCGATGACCTGCTGGGCAAAGTCCGGCGGCAGCTCGATGGCGCCGCCGATCAGCGGCACGCTGGCCTGCAGCCGAACGGCCTGGAAGCTGACCTTGCCGTTGTCGAGAACCGGCTTGATGTAGACCTGCACCGGGATCGGCAGGATGAGCTGCACCGAGGTGTCCACCTGGATGGTGCCGTCTTCGGGATGACCGGTGACCTTCTCGATCTTCGGCATCTGCCCGCCGGGTTCCTGCCCGTTGGGATCCTGTCCGTTCTGTTCGTTCATCGCGGCGATGGCCTTGTCGAAGACCACATTGCCGGTGGCGTCGAGGGAACCGAAGGTGGTCGTCGTGCCATCGCCGTGCACCTTCTCGGCGTGCCCGTCGAGGGTGACGCCGTCGACGTTCACCTTCCCCTTGAGGCTGCCGATGGTGCCGTCGGAATGCTCGATGTCGTTGGCGTCGACGTTGACCTCCTGGCCGGTGTCACTGTCATGGCCGCGGATGGTGACCCAGGGCGTCGATCCGCCGATCCACTGCAACAGCACCGGCTTGCCACTGACGTCGACGTCCACCGGAAAGCCGACGGCTTCGGAGACACCGTCGGAGACACAGCTGGTGACGCGGTGACGCAGATACAGGTCGCCGCCGACGACGGCGATCACCAGCACCAGCACCGCCGCCACGATCGCGGCGATGATGATCTTCGCCTTGCTGCGTTTGGCCGGCGCCGAGCGGATCGGCTGAGACCGGTGCGGGCCGCTTGCGGGCGGCAGCGGCGCGAAACCGTCGGTGTCCGCGTCGTCGGCGGGCAGGCGGCTGGTCGACGGCGGGATGCGGCGGGTGAACGCCTCGGTCTGACCGGCTTCCGGCGGAACCTGCGAATAGGCCTGCGGCGGAGGCGGGCCCGCCGGGTTCTGGAAACGTTCGGTGGCCGGCGAATCGACCGGTCGGGAATGTGCCTGCGTGACGTCGGTGGTCGGCGACCCGGCTCCCGGCGATGCGGGACGCGGCGGCTCCGGTGCGGAGGCTTGCGAAGCCGGTCCGGCAGGTGTCGTCGGGGCGTCCGAGGGGCCGTCCGGATTGGCGGCTTCGGGGTCGGGCCCCGGATCGCTGCGATGCTCGTCGGTCATGGCTTCCGTCCTCGCGTATCGGCGGGGGTGCCGACGGTCGTCGGGGCCGACGCTGATTCGTCGGCACATGTCTGCGGAAAGGGAATCTCGTTGTCGAGGACGGCCAACTGCTCGCGCGCCCGCGTCACCAGGGCCAGGTCGATTTCGTGTACGCCGACCCGGGTGGCCTCGTCGTATGCGGCGACCACCGTACCGAACGGGTCTGTGATTTGGCTGTGTCCGATTCCGGTGGGCGCCTTGGCCGCGGCGATGTCGGGATCGGTGGGCGCGGCCTGCCCGACCGCGACGGTGAAGGTCGTCGAATCGAGTGCGCGGGCCGTGACCAGCGTCTGCCACTGATGCTGTTTACCCGGTCCCGCACCCCAGGATGCGGGCACCACCACGACCTGCGCGCCGCGTCGGGCGAGCGTCGTGAACAGCTGTGGGAATCGGACGTCGTAACAGGTCGCCACCCCGATCCCGATGCCGCCGACGTCGACGACGACCGGCTCGGATCCGGGCGCGACGGTCCGCGACTCGGTGAACCCGAAAGCGTCGTAGAGGTGGATCTTGTCGTAGCGCAGACGCGCGCCGTCTGCCGTCGCGATCAGCAGGGTGTTACGCACCCGCTCGTCGGCGGCGGGGGTGAACATCCCGGCGATGACGGTCACTCCGGCAGCCACCGCCGCCGCGGACACAGCCTGTGCCCACGGCCCGTCGAGTTCTTCGGCGACCGGCCCCAGCGGGACGCCGAAACGGCACATCGTCGCCTCGGGGAAGACCACCAGTTCGGCGCCGGCCGCGGCCGCCTCGCCGATGGTCGACCGTACGGTCTCGAGGTTGCGTGCCGGATCGGCTCCGGAGGAGATCTGCGCCATCGCCACCCGCAGCTGCCGGCGGTCGCCCGCCGGGGCGGAGGTTTCGGACATGGGTGCCACCCTAGTGGTCACGGCGCGGGCGCCACCAGTGTCACGGCGCGGGCGCCACCAGTGTCACCGCGCGGGCGCCACCAGTGTCACCGCGCGGGCGCCACCAGTATCACGGCGCGGGCGCCACCAATGTCACGGTGCGGGAGCCACCAGCGTCCAGGGAACCGACAAGACGTTGTCCGGGCCTTGCTTTCGCGGTACGTCGCAGTCCACACCGGCTGCGCGCAACAGCCGCAGGGTCTCCCGCCAGCGCGCCCGCGGCCCGAAGGAGGCGTGTCCGGCGGCCATATCCCAGCATCGGTCGGCGGTCGCCAGCAGCTCGTGGATCGGCTCACCGGGCACGTTGCGATGGATGAGCGCCTTCGGGAGCCGCTCGGCCAATTCGGACGGACGCGAGGTGTGTTCGGGGGCCCAGCTGAGCGTCAGGCTGACCGGGCCGTGGGAGTCGAGAAGTATCCACGTACAGCGGCGGCCGATCTCGTCGCAGGTGCCCTCGACGATCACCCCGCCCGGGTCGTCGGGTCCCGCCGGGTCGGCCAGCCCGGCGATCAGCTGTCCCCACGCGTTGGCGACCTCGGCCTCGTCGTACTGGCGCAGCACGTTGAAGGCCCGGATGAGTCGCGGGCGCAGGCCGGCGAGTTCGAATCCGCCGACCGCGAATCGCACCCCGTCGCGAGGTTCGACGACCCGTTCGGGATCGATCTCCAGCCCGACCATCTGCAGTCCGGGCGCCACCTGACGCAGCCTTCCGGCCATCTCGATGGTGGTGTCCGGGCGCGCGCCGTACCCGAGGTCGACGACGAGCGGACGGTCGGTGTGCAACGCCGCCCGCACCCGCGGCTGCGCGACCATCCAGCGATCAACCCGACGCAGCCGGTTGATGTTGGTGGTGCCGCGGGTGATGCGACCGGAGGGAGTGGATCTAGAGATTCTTGTCGATCCAGTCCTTGGCGTACTCCGCCTCGGCCCGGAACAGGTCGACCAGGTTGACCAGCATCAACTGCTCGAGTTTGCCGTTGACGAACGGGATGAAGACCTTCACCTCGCTGGTCTTGCGGACGGTACAGCCGGTCTCGGTCGGGAACAGTTCCTGCCAGCCGTTGAGGCTGCCGGGCCCGGCCGGGATCGATGCGGTGTAGGTGCCCTTGGTGTTGTCCGGGTCGAAGACGCCGAAGCTCTCCTCGCGGGTGATGACCATGTCCTTCATCAGCACCGTCTGTGCGAGGGCGGGCAGCTGATCGCGACCGATGGTCTGCTTCAGGACGACCTTCATGCCGGTCTCGTCGGAGGTGAAGGATTCGACCTCGCAGTGTGGCGAGATCATCTGGAATCCCGCCATCATGTCGTCCCAGTACTGGCGGGTGTTCTGCGCTTGATAGAGCTTTTCCACCGGATGCGAATAGCGCGCAGAATAGCTGAGCCGTCGTGCCATGACGATCAGGCTACGTCAGTCGATTGGCGGCTTCCCAATCGACGGTGTGTTCACGCTCGGTGTCGAGCAGCTCGATGAGCTGGCTGATCACCGCTTTCTCGATCTTGCCGCCGAATAGCGGGATGGATACCGCGACCTCGGCCGAGTACTCGGTGACGGCGGGATCTCCGCTGGTCACGACGGTCCCGTTGATCTTGACCGGTGCGCCTTCGACGGTCGCGTGGATCTCGCCGTCGATGCGCCCGTCGACGAGCCGGAACACGTTGGTGCGGGGAATCTGCAGGTCGCCGGGTTTGATCGCGGTCACCTGCGAGGGCAGCCGGTCGGCGGGCACACCCTGATGTAGTTCGACGGTCACCGTGTCACCGGCGACGGTGAACTTGTCGACGCGGCCGTGGCTGGAGTTGATGCCCTCCAGCAGGTCGCGCCAGTACTGCTCGGTCGACACGATCTCCCACAGCCGCTGCGTGGAGAAGGGATAGGACACCGAATGCCGGAGCTTGCTCGCCATGGGCAGCACGCTACCCGCTCCTCCCGACGGGCCGCCGACTACCGTTACCTCGTGACCGACACACGCCCGAGCGCCCCGCTGGCCGAGCTGACCACCCTGCGTCTCGGCGGGCCTGCGCGCGCCATCGTCCGCTGCCCTGACACCCGGTCGCTGGTGGATACGGTCACCGATCTCGACCGTGCCGCGGAGCCGGTACTCCTCATCGGGGGTGGTTCCAACCTGATCATCGCCGACGAGGGTTACGACGGCACCGCCGTGGTGATCGCGAGTGGTGGGATCGAGTTCGGCGTGGGCCGCGCCTCCGGGCGCCCGTATGTCACCGCGGATGCCGGGGTGGTCTGGGACGATCTGGTGGCCGCCACCCTCGACGCCGGTCACGGCGGTCTGGAATGCCTGTCCGGGATACCCGGCGCCGCCGGCGCGACGCCGGTGCAGAATGTCGGCGCCTACGGCGTCGAAGTCGCCGACGTGCTGCGCGAAGTCCAGCTGTTCGACCGCCGTTCGCGCGGATTGCGTTGGGTCACACCGCCGGAACTCGATCTTGGGTATCGCACCAGTTCGCTGAAGAACCGTCATGACTTCATCGTCGTCGCGGTGTCGTTCTGGCTCAACCCCGATCTCCAGAGTCAGCCGCTGCGCTATCGCGAGCTGGCGAATGCCCTGGATGTCGAACCCGGCGAGCGCACCGACGCCGCACTCGTACGCGAACAGGTCCTCGCGTTGCGACGCGGCAAAGGTATGGTGCTCGACGCCGAGGATCACGACACCTGGAGTGCTGGTTCGTTTTTCACCAACCCGATCATCGACGCCGAGGATGCGCCCGGGGTGCTGCACCACATCACGGCCCAGGTCGGCGCGGATATCACCGTACCGACCTATCCGGCCGATCGGCACGATCCGACGGCCGGGATCAAACTGTCGGCCGGCTGGCTCATCGAACGCGCCGGATTCGCCCGCGGCTACCCCGGACCCGGATCACCGGTCCGACTGTCGACGAAACACACTCTCGCACTGACCAATCGGGGCGACGCCAGCACCGACGAACTACTCGATCTGGCCCGCGACGTCCGCGACGGTGTGCGGTCGGCCTTCGGTGTGGTTCTGCATCCCGAGCCGGTCCTGGTGAACTGCACGCTCTGACCGCCGCACGTCAGGGAGCAGAGGTCTCCAGCGCGGCGCGGGCGGCATCCGGCTCGTCGAGGATCGCGTCGAGCAGGTCGTTGAACCGCTCGTCGGCCTCGATGCTCGACATGTGCCCAACTCCGTCGTAGATGACGAACTCGCGCAGGCTTCCGTTGCGGCGCAACACCTCCGCCATCTGCTCGGCATGCGTCCGCGGGGTCAGCCGGTCGGCGGTCCCGACCACGACGGTCGTCGGCACGGACAGCGCTTCGAGGCCCGTGGTGACGTCGAGTTTGCCCATCGCCGATCCCCAGCCCGCGCGCGCACGTGGCGGGCAGGCGGTGATCATCTCGTCGACGAAGTCCAGATGCGCTTTACGGGCGTTCGGCCCGAGCGCGATGTAATGCGACAGCGGCGCGCCGTACCTGGTGTGCGGCACCGGCACCGGCGCCGAGGTCACCAGGCGGCTGACCACCGGGGCGAACGGCCGGGTGTAGCGCGGCAGATCGACCGGAACCAGCATGTGGTTCTGCACGACCGCCTTGGCGGCGGTCGAGGTCAGTACGACATTCGACACCCGCTCGGCGATCTTCTCGGGGAATTGCGCCGCCCACGACATGATCGTCATCCCGCCCATGCTGTGGCCGACGAGGACCGCGCGACGGCCCTTGGGGACCACCGCGGTGAGTACGGCCTCGAGGTCGCGGCCGAGCAACGCGACACTCGGTCGGGTTCGGCCGCGCTCGCTTCGTCCGTGGCCGCGCTGATCGTAGGCGATGACTTCGCGATCCCCGACGAGATGGTTGATCTGCGGATACCAGTAGGAGGTGTTGCAGGTCCAGCCGTGCACCATGACGACGACGTCCTCGTCACCGCGGAAGGCCTCCGCCTGCGGCCGGTAGACCTCGACGTTCAGTCGGGCACCGCCGTCGCCGACGACGGTATGTCGGGTCGGCGTGACCGTCGGCCGCGCGAGCAGATCGTCGGGGCCGTCGTCGGTGGCACGTTCCGCCCGGTAGGCGTCGCGCAGGATGCCGGCGAAGATGGTGCCGATACCCACGCCGACCGCGGTCGCACCGACACCGGCAGCTACCCCACCGGCCTTGACCAGCGAATTCTTGTCCACCCCTGCTACCGCCTCGTGTCGAACGCCTACATCTCAGGCGGGACCCCGGTCGGAGTCCGCCACATCATCCAATGTACCAACATTCGTTGTCGACGTTTCGGCGGGAACGTCGTCGGACGGCTGTGCGGCGTCGAAATAGGTCGCCGCCTCGCCGATCGCCTTGGAGATCTGTTCGTCGAGCGCCTTGCGGAAGGTCGTCTCGACGATGTCGTGCGCCATCGGCCGCACCGTCTGGATGAGATCGGCCATCTTGCTGACCGCCTCTTCACCGAGGTGGGGCAGATTCTCGTCGAAGTATTTGTCGGTGATGATCGAGACGAAACTCTTGGCGACGTCTTCGAGGTCGTCCTGGACCCGCACCCACCGGTCGAGCAGGACGTCGATGTCGACTCCGTTGCGCACCAACAGCTCGGCGCCTTCGAGGACCTCGGGGTTCCGGATCGCATAATGGGCGCCGTCCTTGGCCAGCAGTCCCAGTTTCTGACTCAGCGCGATCGACCGATCGGTGGCGTTGAGAGTCTTACGCAACTCGGTGATGGTGATGGTGGCTGCGCGTTTGAAATTGCGGAACCGGCCCGGCTTCGGCGAGCCGCGCAGCACCTGGTCGACGCGCATGCCGTAGTGGGCGGCATGCAGCAGTTCACTGATGGTGGCGAAGGTGTAGCCGCGTTCGAGCATCCGCGAGATCAGGTTCAGCCGGACGAGATGTTCCTCGGAGTACCAGCCCACCCGGCCGCGGATGATCGGCGCGGGCAGCAGTCCGCGGTCCTGGTAGACCCGGATGTTGCGCACGCTAACCCCCGACGCGTCGGCCAGGTC
Source organism: Gordonia heveisoli (assembly GCF_030315745.1). Classification (GTDB taxonomy): domain Bacteria; phylum Actinomycetota; class Actinomycetes; order Mycobacteriales; family Mycobacteriaceae; genus Gordonia. Next base: position 105,850 of record NZ_JASXSH010000008.1, read on the forward strand.
GTTGATCCGATACTCCACGACGTCAGTGCCTCTCGGTGGCGAAGGTGAACGGTTGCCCGATACCGTTCATCAGCGCTTCTTACTGAACCACGACTTGCCCTGGATGTCGTCGATCCGGGGCCGGACGTCGACCAGGTACACCAGCATCGCCACCACGCCGATGATGTAGAGCAGCGATGGTGCCTGGAAGAACCAGATGAACAGGGCCGCGCCGGTCAGCAGCGCAACCCAGATCACCTTGGACTGGCGGTCGATTGCCGGGAAAGCATCGGGCCGCTGGATCGCGGCATGAACGAGAGCCACCACCGCGGCCACCCCGGCGATCACCGTCAGAGCCCACAGGATCAGGTTCTGACCGGCCGCCATGATCGAGAAGAATTCCACGCCAACACTCTAGTTCTTGGGGGCGGCCTTCTTCGCCGCCGCCTTCTTCGCGGGGGCCTTCTTGGCCGGCGCGGCCTTCTTCGCAGCCGCGGTCTTCGCAGGTACAGCCTTCTTCGCGGCGGTGGTCTTGGCCGGCGTCGCAGTCATGGCGGAGGCTGCGGTCTTCTTCGCGGGAGTGGTTTTCTTCGCGGGAGCAGCCTTCTTCGCCGCCGCGGTCTTGGCCGGCGCCGTCTTCTTCGCCGGAGCCGTCTTCGCCGGAGCCGTCTTCTTCGCCGGAGCCTTCGACGCCGGAGCCGTCTTCTTCGCCGGGGCTTGTTTCGCCGGGGCCTTCTTCGCCGGGGTTTCCGTCACGGCAGCCGACTTCACCGGCGCCGACTTCACCGCGGGTGCGGACGACCCGCCGGCAAGTTTCGCGGCCCGCTCCCCGACGAGCCGGGTCTGCGACGACACCACACCGAGCGCGTCCTCGGTGATGCCGACGGCATCGGCGTACACCTTCTCCAGCTTGGGCAGGTTCGCCCCGACGAGAGGCTGCGACTTGATTCTCTCGACGACCTCCTCGCCGCGCTCGGACAGCCCGGCCAGCAAACCTGCGGCGACGGCGAGATAGGCCTCGGCCACCTTGCGCAACTCGTCGGGGGTGAATTTCGCCCGCAGTTCTTCGAGTTCGGCGGGCACCTCGATCGGCAACGCCGACAGCTTGTTCTTCGCCTCTTCGAACAGGGCAAGGGCGGTGGCCAGCGCCTCGTCGATCTTCGCCTGCGCGTCCTCGCGGGAATCGGCGAGCCGGGCCTGGGTCTGATCGACGCGGGCGGCGATCCGCGCCTGGGCGGTCTCGACGGTACTGACGATGTGTGCCTGAGCCTGGTCGCCGGCGGCCTCCCCGCGTTCGCGAACCTCGGTGAGCAGTGCTGACACCTGCGCGACAGCCGTCGCCAACGGGTTTTCGGTCATGTTCTTCACTCCTTGCCGGTCAAGTCGGTATCGGGGGTCTGACTGTCCGCATTCTCGCGACGGAAGGACTCGTAGATCTCCAGCAGCATCTGCTTCTGCCGCTCGTTGATCGATTTGTCCGCGATGAGTGCGTCCCGGACCGGGCTGGCCGGGCGCTCCTCCAGGATCCCTGCCCGGACGTAGAGGACCTCGGCCGACACGCGCAAACCCTTGGCGATCTGTGCGAGAACATCGGCCGACGGTTTGCGCAGCCCGCGTTCGATCTGACTCAGGTACGGGTTCGACACGCCCGCACGTTCGGCGAGTTGACGCAGCGACACCTCTGCCGCCACGCGCTGGGAGCGGATGAACGCGCCGATATCTTGGGCCGCGTTGGCCACCACGTCGGTGACCGCCGAACCGCCCTCCTCGTCGGACCCGCCGGATGCAGAGTCGGCCGCACCATCCACCGCCTCGACGGATTCGGCGCTCTCATCCGACTGCATCGTGCTCCTATCGCCGATTGTTGTGGTTCCTCAGTATCGACGTGAGTGCTAGCTGGTGCAAGCACACGGTATCGAGGCGGTGATCACGTTCGCCGACGACGGCCCGCCTCGATCGGCACGGCTCAACTGAAGATCAGAACCGACACGGTGTAGATCGCCAACCCGGCCAGGGCGCCGACGACGGTACCGTTGATCCGAATGAACTGCAGGTCACGACCCACTTGGAGTTCGATCTTGCGACTGGTGTCCTCGGCATCCCAGCCGCGCACGGTCTCGGTGATGACCGAGATGATCTCCTGTGAGTAGTTCGCGGCGACGTGATGAGCACCTCGCGCGACCCAGCGATTCATCTTCTCCTGCAGCGGCCGGTCGTCGCGGATGCGGGCCGCGAGGCTGATCACGGCGTCGGCCAGGGTGTTGCGCAGGGTGCTGTTGGGGTCGTCGAGCATCTGCTCGACGACGGCCTTTCCGGTCTTCCACGCGGTGGAGGCGGCGCCGGTGATCTCGTCGCGTCCGACGAGTTCGTTCTTGATGCCCTCGAACTTCGCGATCATCGCCGGATCGTGCTGCAGGTCGGCGGAGAACCGTTGGACGAATTCGTGCATGGCGCGCCGCAGCTCGTGGTCGGGGTCGAGCTTGACTTTGTAGGTGAAGTCGACCAGTTCGCGATAGATCTTGTCGCCGACGAGATGGTTGACGAACCGCGGGGTCCACGACGGTCCGTCCCGGTCGACGACCCGATCGATGAGGTCCTGGCTGTCCAGCGCCCATTCATGCGCCCGGTCGCAGAGCAGCTGGAACACCGGTTCGAGGCGGTCCTCGTCGATGAGCTGTTCCAGGATCCGCCCGACCGGCGGCGCCCACTGGGGTTCGGCGGCCCATTTCAGCGCGGCCTGGATGAGCTGTTCCACATCCTCGTCCCGGAGCATCTCCGAGGTCAGTTTAATGACCCGCGCGGCCTCGTCGGCGACCCGCGACGCATTGCGCGGGTCGGCCACCCAGGTCGCCAGCCGACGCGGCGCGTCGAGCTGCTGCGCCCGGTAGACGACGACTTCGGTGGTCATGAAGTTGGCCTCGATGAACTCCCCGAGCTGGTCCCCGATGTCGTCCTTCTTCTTGCGGATCAGCGCGGTGTGCGGGATCGGCAGTCCCAGCGGATGCCGGAACAGGGCGGTCACCGCGAACCAGTCGGCGAGCGCACCGACCATCCCGGCCTCCGACGCCGCCCGGACATAGCCGACCCACGCGGCGACGTCCACACCATCGCGATGCTCGAGGTAGCGGGTGAACAGATAGACGATCGCGGCGAAGACGAGGAAGCCGGTGGCGACGATCTTCATCTTGCGCAGATCACGCCGACGCTGCTCATCGCCCGCGCTGGCACCGAAGCCGGGCGCGCGGGGAGCGTGCGGACCGGCGAGCTCTCCGGTGTCCGGAATGACTGATGACGACATGGGTCCAGTCTTACCCTCCCCGGACACTAGTCTTGGGTGCCGTGCCCGAAGTCCCTTCCGCCAGCCCGTTGTGGCCCGCTCCGACCGAAGCCGCGCCAAGCGACCCCCGACACGGGACACTGGCCCAGTGAAGTCCAACCGCACCAACCCGGCCGCCGCGGCGCGCACCGCGCTGTCCGCCGCGGCCACGGTGACCCGTGGGCTGGAACAGGCGCTGCTGCGCTCACCGTCCGAACCCGAAGCCAAACCCGATGGTCGGCGGCAGCGCTGGGAGAAGCACAAGCAGGCCCGGCGCACGGAACTGACCGACGGGGTCATCGAGGCGATCCGCGCATTGGGCGCCGACGTCGGCATGGACGAGATCGCCGCCCACATCGGCGTCTCGAAGACGGTCCTCTACCGCTACTTCGTGGACAAGAACGATCTCGGGATCGCCACCACGGTGCGATTCTTCGACACCACGCTGCTGCCGCGTCTGGTGGAGGCCATCTCCGACGACGTCGACGAGTACACCCTGACCCGCACGGTGATCGGCGTGTATGTGCACGCGGTGGCCGACGAGCCGAATCTGTACAAGTTCGCGCTGGCCTCCTCCCCCACCTCGTCGCCCGCTCCCGCGGATTCGCAGAAGCTGGTCGCCACCCTGCTCACCTCGGTGATCGTGCTGCGGCTGACCGATCGCGACGCCGAGACCGCCGGTGCCGAAGTCTGGTCGAACGTCCTCGTCGGCGGAATCCAGCGGGTGGTCGACTGGTGGATGGCCGAGCGGACCATCTCCGCGGAGGAACTCATCGACTATCTGACGATGATGGCGTGGAGTTCGATCGTGGGTATCGCGGCGGTCGGCGGTTCGCGGGCGAAGTTCATGGCCGACCCACCTCCGCTCCCCAACCCGCACGCCTCGGAGGAGTCGCGGTGACGCGGGTCGCGCTGGTCACCGGCGGTAGCCGTGGCGTCGGACAGGGGATCGCCCGCGCCCTGCTCGACGACGGATGGGTCACCTATGTGACCTCCCGGCACGGTACCGGCCCCGACGGGAGCATCGCCCTCACCTGCGATCACGCCGACGACGTCGCCGTCGCGGCCGTCTTCGACCGGATCGGCGCCGACCACGGGTACCTCGATCTGCTGGTCAACAACGCCTGGGCCGCACCCCGCGGATTCGGAGGTTTCGCCGAACCGTTCTGGCAGCGACCCGTGGACGACTGGGACACCCTGATCGGCATCGGGGTGCGCGCCCATTACGTGGCCTCGGTTCATGCCGCGCGGCTGATGACCGACGCAGGCAGCGGGCTGATCGCGAACATCTCCTCCTTCGGCTCCCGCGGACACCTGCATTCGGTGCTGTACGGGATGAGTAAGTCGGCGCTGGACAAGATGGCCTTCGACATGGGCACCGAACTCGTCGGCACCGGCGTGTACGCAGTGTCGTTGTGGCTGGGCCTGATTCGCACGGAGTTGCTGTTGTCGCTGGGAGTCGACGAGTTCGCCGGTTTCGATCTGCGGCGGGCCGAGGATCCCGAATTCGTCGGCCGGGTCGTCGCCGCGCTGGCCGCCGATCCGACGTTGCCGGAGAAGAATGGACACACCTTGATCACCGCCGAACTCGGCGCCGGGTATGGAATCGTCAACAACGATGGCACCCAGCCGGATTCACATCGTTCCGCCTTCGGCGGCGGAGCATTGTTCCCGCCGGCCGGGGACCACTCCTGACGCGCAATCCCGCAGAGACGACAGAAGGGCTCGACGATGGCCAAGAATGACAGTGGCGGCTGGCAGCAGCCCGCCTGGAACGCGCTGCGGGTGGGCACCCTCGGCCCGATCGCCGGCTTCGACCCCGAGTCGACACCCGGGTTCGACGGCGACAAGACACTGGGCGAAAATCTGCTCGCCGAACGCGGTCAGCGACTGGCCGCCCTCCAGGAGTTGTTGCACGCCAACGGTCGTGCCGGTGACAACCGTTCGGTTCTCCTCGTCCTGCAGGGTATGGACACCGCGGGTAAGGGCGGCATCGTGCGACACGTCGGCGGACTGTGCGACCCGCAGGGGCTCACCATCAAGGGATTCGGTAAGCCCACCCCCGAGGAGCTGTCCCACGATTTCCTGTGGCGCATCCACAAGGCACTGCCGCCCGCGGGTCACATCGGGATCTTCGACCGTTCACACTACGAGGATGTTCTCCCCGTCCGGGTGCACAACCTGGTGCCGCAATCGGAGTGGGAGAAGCGCTACGACCTGATCAATCAGTTCGAGAGCGAGATCGTCGAGCAGGGCACCACGATCATCAAATGCGCGCTGGTGGTGTCCAAGGACGAACAGAAGGCGCGGTTGGCGCAACGGCTGGAACGTCCCGACAAGTACTGGAAGTACAACCCGGGGGACATCGACGAACGCGGCTACTGGGATGACTACCTGACCGCGTATCAGGCGATCTTCGATCTCACCGACAACGACCATGCGCCATGGCATCTCATCCCGGCCAACCGTAAGTGGTTCGCCCGGCTCGCGGTCTGCGAGCTACTCATCGGCGCGCTGGAGACGCTCGACCTCGACTGGCCGCCCGCCGATTTCGACGTCGAGACCGAACGCAGGCGGGTCGCAGCGCTGGACTGACCATCGAAACGCGAACAGCCCCACCGCGAGGTGGGGCCGTTCGTCAATTCTGTTGTGCAGCAGCGAGATCAGATCTCTTTGGCCGGTGCGGCCTTCTTTGCCGGGGCGGCCTTCTTCGCGGGCGCCTTCTTGGCGGGCGCCTTCTTGGCGACCGGCTTGGCGTCATCGATCGCGGCGGCGGCCTCGTCGGCCTCGGCCTTGATGTTCTCGCCGAGCTCCTCGACCGCGATACCCGCGTCGACCGCGAGATCCTCGACAGCCTCGGCAACCTCTTCGGCCTTACCGCTCACCCGGCCGGCGAGCTTCACCGCGCGGTCACCCACCAGGCGGGTCTGGCTGGAAACCACGCCCAGCGCATCTTCGGTGAGGTCGACGGCGTCGTTGTAGACCTTCTCCGCGCGGGTCAGGTTCTCGGCGACGACCGGGCGGGTCCGCAGGCGTTCGACGGCTGCCTCGCCGCGCTCGGTCAGCGAGTTGTAGAACTCGGTTGCCTTCTCCACGTACGGGTCGACGACCTTGCGCAGTTCCTCGGAGCTGAGCTTGGCACGCAGTTCGTCGACGGTGGGCACCTCGCCGGGCAGCGACTCGACACGGGTGCGCGTCTCGGTGAAGCGGGCCTGCGCGGTCTCCGGCAGGGCCACGATCTGGGACTTGGTCTCGGCGTAGCGGGCCTCGAGTGCGGCCTGGGCGCTCTCGGCGGCGGTCTCGGTGCGCTCGCGCAGTTCGGTGAACTTCTCGGTCACCTGCTTGACGGCAAGGTCACCGGCGCCCACGGCGGCGTAGAAGGGGCCGGTCAGATTCAGGGTGCGTTCTGCTGTGGTCACAGCGGACTCCTTTGATTGTGGTCACCAATCGCGCTGCAGCACTTGCGGACTCGGGTCGCGCGTCATTGCCGATCCGAACTTCGATCGCGGCGCCATCGGTCTTGGTGTTTCCACCGACAAGTATCCACGCGAGTGCTAGCAAATGCAAGCATGCAGCTAGCACATGTGGTCGGCGTCACCACTGGACCTGCGCCGGACAGCCCGCTACCTGGCCTATTTGGCCTCATACTCGTAGAAACCGTGGCCGGCCTTCTTGCCGACGCGGCCGTCGGTGACCATCCGCACCAGCAGTGCCGGCGGCGCGTAGAGCGGCTCGTCGAATTCCTCGTACATCTTCTCCGCGATCACCTTCACGGTGTCGAGCCCGACGAGATCACTGAGCTTGAGCGGACCCAACGGGTGCGCACAGCCGAGAACCATTCCTTTGTCGATATCCTCCACCGAGGCAAAGCCGCTCTCCACCATGCGAATCGCGGACAGCAGGTAGGGGACGAGCAGCGCGTTGACGACGAAGCCGGACCGATCGGCGGACCGGATCACCTGCTTGCCGAGGACGTCGTTGGCGAAGGTTTGCGCCCGGGCGGAGGCGGCCGGAGCGGTCTGGACGGTGGTGACGAGCTCCATCAACGGCAGGACCGGAACCGGATGGAAGAAGTGCATGCCGATCACGCGGCCCGGATCGGTAGTAGCCGCAGCGAGTTTGGCGATCGGGATGGACGACGTACTCGAGGCCAGCACGGCATCCGGATCGGCGACGATCGCGTCTAGCCGACCGAAGATCTCGACCTTGACAGCCTCATCCTCGACGACCGCTTCGACGACCAGCTGACGATCGGCGAAATCCGCCAGATCGGAGGTGAAGGTCAACCGCCAACAGGCCTGTTCGCGTTCACGTTCGGTGAGTTTGCCGCTGGACACACCTCGATCGAGCGAGGCGAGGACCCGACTCCGGCCCGCGGCGGCGAGTTCACGCGTCGGCTCGTAGACCAGGACGTCGACATTGGCACGGGCACAGACCTCGACTATTCCCGCACCCATCTGACCGGCGCCGACGACGCCGACACGGGTGGGCTTCTCGGCTGCCATGACGCCGCCCTTCGGTTCGAGATTGTGTTGCACTGGAAGAGAATTCGCACCCATCGCCACACGGCGACCCAGTTCAGGTGCAGAAATGAATCCGGGGTGAGCAGGCGTACCTGCTCACCCCGGTATTCACTCAGGCATGAGTCATGGTGCGACACATGGTCGCGATGACCGGGCAGTTCCTAGTGGAACTGGCCCTCCTCGGTCGAGCCCTTCAGAGCTGCGGTCGAGGTGTTGGGGTCAACGGTGGTGGCGATGCTGTCGAAGTAGCCTGCGCCAACCTCACGCTGGTGCTTGATGGCGGTGAAGCCACGCTCCTCGGCAGCCTTGAACTCGCGCTCCTGCAGGTCGACGAAGGCGGTCATGCCGTTGCGGGCATAGCCGTGGGCCAGGTCGAACATGCCGTAGTTGAGCGAGTGGAAGCCGGCCAGGGTGATGAACTGGAACTTGAAGCCCATCGCGCCGAGCTCCTTCTGGAACTTCGCGATGGTCGCGTCGTCCAGGTGAGCCTTCCAGTTGAAGGACGGCGAGCAGTTGTAGGCCAGCAGCTGGTCCGGGAACTCGGCGCGGACCGACTCGGCGAACTTGCGAGCGACGGCGAGATCCGGAACGCCGGTCTCCATCCAGATGAGGTCGGCGTAGGGAGCGTAAGCCTTCGCGCGGGCGATGCAGGGCTCGATGCCGTTCTTCACGCCGTAGAAGCCTTCGGCGGTGCGGGTGCCGTCGAGGAACTCGCGGTCACGCTCGTCGACGTCGGAGGTCAGCAGGGTGGCGGCCTCGGCGTCGGTACGGGCGATGACGACGGTGGGCACGTCGGCGACGTCGGCAGCCAGGCGAGCCGAGGTCAGGGTGCGGATGTGCTGCTGGGTCGGGATCAGCACCTTGCCACCGAGGTGGCCGCACTTCTTCTCCGAAGCGAGCTGGTCTTCCCAGTGCGAACCGGCGACACCGGCGGCGATCATGGCCTTCTGCAGCTCGTAGACGTTCAGCGCGCCACCGAAGCCGGCCTCACCGTCGGCGACGATCGGGGCGAGCCAGTTGTCGACCGAGGTGTCACCCTCGACCTTGGCGATCTCGTCGGCGCGCAGCAGCGCGTTGTTGATGCGACGCACGACCTGCGGAACCGAGTTGGCCGGGTAGAGGCTCTGGTCCGGGTAGGTGTGGCCCGAGAGGTTCGCGTCACCGGCGACCTGCCAGCCGGAGAGGTAGATGGCCTTGAGGCCGGCGCGCACCTGCTGCACAGCCTGGTTACCGGTGAGGGCACCGAGGGAGTTGATGTAATCCTCGTTGTTCACCAGATCCCACAGGATCTCCGAACCGCGGCGAGCGAGTGTGGCCTCTTCGACAACGCTGCCCTGCAGCTTGACGACCTGCTCAGCGCTGTAGTTACGGGTAACACCGTTCCAGCGGGGGTTGGTGTCCCAATCCTTCTGGATCTCTTCGGCGGTACGGGGCTTTCCGACGTTGCTCATGCCTAATTCGCTTTCGTTGTCCTGCTCCCCGACGGATTCAGTCGGGACGTAACCCGGCGCGCCGCCGGGCTTCGGTGCTGTGACAGACAGCCAAGGAGTTTCTCGAGGGCGATCTTGCGAACTCTTCAAGTTTCCTCGGTGGTGCCTGAAGCAAGAGTGCCACAGGACAAACCCGCAGGTCCAACGAATGCAAAGTGCAAAATCGGGCCAGTTTTTCCCAACGCCTTGCAAAGTTTGCAAATATGAAACTGTGAACGCCACGGCTCCGATCGCAAAAAAGTACGCCCGTACTGCGTTTTTTCGATTTGCCGGGCAGGCGTCGGCGATGCGTTTTGCGGCGTCGGCCACCGCGCGGCCGCACCGGCAACCGACCTCCGGTGTGAGGGCATTCACAGCACCGTGGCTACTGGCGAGTAGTCAGCGGCCGGGCGATGTGACAGCCGCGACCGCCGATCCGAACAGGCCGACGAACTCGGCGTCGGCCAGTGGGGCGGCCGGCGCACCGGCAGTCGCGCTCGCCGGGGTGGTCTCGCCTGCCACGGTCAGCTGCACCGTGACCGGACCCGTCTCGGCACGGTCGAGGACCGCATACCCGGCCAACGAGATCTGCTTGCGGATGCCACCGTCGGGCAACGTGGAGGTGACCTCCGAACGCAGCAGCAGCATCCGCTCGTCGGGACGTAGACCACCCTCGACGGCCGGTTCGGCGAGCGTGGTGAATTCGGTGACGACCTTCGTCCCTCGCAGATTGCCGCGCACGATCGTCGTCTCGGTGCGGGCGCAACCACTGGTCGACGCCCGGAGGTCGGCGACCAGATCCCGGCGTACCTCGGTCACCAGCTCGACGAGCAGCGTGCGCGCCCGGCGGGCGGCCAGCACCGCGGAGTTGTCGGTGCTCAGCTGGTCGTTGAGTTCGGCATCGGCGGTCGGCCGGCAACCGTCGGGCACGAAGGGCTGCGCTGCCGCGGCCGCCAGTGCCGGACGATTCTGTTCGACGAGATCGGCCACGGTCACCGGCGCCGGGAGAGGCACGAATCCCCGCGGCAGCTGTTCGGGCCGCAGCAGCAGATCGGCCGGAACCAGGCGACGCGCGGTCACCTCCGAGCCGGTCGCACAGCCCGCCGACAGCAGAATCGACAGCGCCGCCGCGATCACCAGAGCCGGACGATTCCCCGCGAGCAGACGCACGCGGCCACCGTACCCTGAACCACAGAGCGCATTTCGGAGGTGAACCCGGTGACCAGAACCTATGTCGGCTCCCGACTGCGGCAGTTGCGTTCCGAGCGAGGCCTGTCGCAGGTGGCGCTCGCCCAGACGTTGTCGATCTCGCCGTCCTACCTCAACCAGATCGAGCACGACGCCCGGCCGCTGACCGTGTCGGTGCTCTCCAAGATCACCGAGGCCTTCGGCGTCGACGCGGGCTTCTTCGACTCCCAGGACGACGTGCGGCTGGTCGCCGAACTACGCGAGGTCCTACTCGACGACGAGGTGGAGGCCGGGCCCCATGCGAACGACGCCCAGCAGATCAGTTCGCTCGTCGCCGGCCATCCCGAGATCGCCCAGGCGATGGTCAATCTCCATCGGCGCTACCGCATCGCGACCGATCAGCTCGCCGCGGCCACCGACGAACGCGGGGACGGCAGTATGCGTGGCTCAATCACCGCACCCCACGAGGAGGTGCGCGACTACTTCTACCAGCGGCGCAACTACATTCACGAACTCGACGTCGCGGCCGAAGAGATGACCACCCGGATGCGGATGCATTCGGCAGACATCCGGCGCGAGATCACCAACCGCCTGGAGTCGGTACACGGGGTGACCATCGTGCGGCGCGTCGACCTCGGCGACTACACCCTGCACCGCTTCGATCCCGAGACCCGACGGCTGGAATTCTCGGCTGCCCTGTCCGCGGGACAACGCACTTTCAAACTGGCCACCGAGCTCGGCTACCTCGAATATCGCGACCTCCTCGACAAACTCGTCGACGAGGGAAACTTCACCAGCGAGGACGCCCGCGCTCTCGGACTCCTCGGCCTGGCCAACTACTTCGCTGCCGCCGTGATGCTCCCTTACCGTCAATTCCATGGCGCGGCAGAGGATTTCCGTTACGATATCGAACGGCTGTCGGCGTTCTACTCGGTGAGCTACGAGACCATCTGCCACCGACTGTCCACCCTGCAGCGACCCAACCTACGTGGCATCCCCTGGTCTTTCGTGCGCGTCGACCGCGCGGGTAACATGTCGAAACGACAGTCCGCCACCGGTTTCCACTTCTCCTCCAGCGGCGGTACCTGCCCGCTGTGGAATGTGTACGAGACCTTCGGTTCCCCGGGCAAGATCTCCACTCAGATCGCCGAGATGCCCGACGGACGCAACTACCTGTGGGTGGCGCGCACCATCGAACGCCGGGCCGCACGTTTCGGACAACCCGGCAAGACCTTCGCCCTCGGCCTCGGCTGCGAACTCCGCCACGCCGGCCGGGTCGTCTATGCCGACGGCCTGGAGATCGGGCCGCATGCGCGCGTCACCCCGATCGGCGCCGGTTGTCGGGTCTGTGAACGCCAGCAGTGCCCGCAGCGCGCATTCCCCGCGCTGGGTGCGACCCTGCGAGTCGCCGAGCACAGCAGTACCGTCTCGCCCTATATGGCGACCGAGGACAGGTGACCGGCATCACAATCGAATAACAGGTTCGTGCGCCGCGGTGATGGCTGGGACAACCGACCAACTTCGGCCTAACGTCACTCCCACGCAAGGGTGATCGTGGGGATTCACCCTCGTCACAGGGGGTCACGCCATGCCAGCGTCGCGGTTGAACCGGTTTCTCGCCCTCGCCATCGCGGCCGCGTGCGCAGTCGGCGGCGCCGTCGCTGCGGCACCGTTGGGCACCGGCACCGCCGCGGCCGAACCCTTCACGATGAACGGGATCCCGCCGGAGATACCGCGCGCCATCGACGGTGCCGTCCCGGCGCCGCCATACCCCCACCTGCGCGCCATCCCGCAACGCGCGGAGATCCCCGGCGCGAGTCACCGACTGCAGGAACTGCGCGAGGCGATCCTCCCGTCGCCCACCGGCGACATCTTCTTCGACCGATGGGCTCCCGACCTCGACCGGAAGCGACCCGGCCAGCTCCTCGCCACCCGCGACGTCACCTCGACCGCCGCCCCGCTGGTCACCGTGCCCATCGAGCGGGCAACGCAGATCAAGTTCGCCACCCGCGACGCCGTCGGCCGTCCATCCTTCGGCACCGCCACCGTGCTGGTACCCCGTGCCGCGTGGCGTGGCCGAGGCCCGCGCCCGATCCTGGTGAACAACCTGCCCATCGACTCCCTCGGCGCAGCGTGCACCGCCGGCTACACACTCGCCACTGGCGGTGGAATAGCTTCCGGTGTCACCGATTTCATCCCGCCGGGTACGCAGCTCGGACTCTTCCGTGGGTACACGCTGATCGTCCCCGACCATCAGGGCCCGCGGATGGCCTATGCCGAACCGGTCACCGCAGGCCACATCGTGCTGGATTCGGTGCGTGCGGCAGCGCATCTCGACCCTGCCCGGTTCGGGCACAGTCGCGTCGCGATGACCGGCTATTCGGGCGGCGCCATCGCGACCAACGGTGCCGCGAAACTTCTCGGCTCCTACGCACCCGATCTCGTCGGACGGTTCGTCGGCGCGGCGCTCGGCGGTGTGCCTGCGGACTTCCGGATGCTGCTGGGCAGCATGAACGCCAACCTGGCGACCGGCCTCCTCCACGCGGCGGCGTTCGGGATCGCACGTGAGCGGCCGGAGATCCTGCCGCTCGCCAACCACGCCGCGCAGTGGATCGCCACCTCGCCGCTGAAAAATGTGTGCGTCATCCCGGAGGCGCTGGCCGGCGGGACGTTCCTGCCGATGCAGGTGCTGTCCAACGACCCCGATCCGTTCCACTCCCCGGTGGCCGAGCGGATCTACCGGATCACCATGATGGCCGACCGCAAAGCCGAGGTTCCGCTGTACATCTATCAGGGCACCCAGGAGTTCTGGATTCCGGCCGCGGGTGCGCGCCACCTCTTCCTCGGGCAGTGCGGCCTCGGCGCCAACGCCACCTACCGAGAGGTCTTCGGCGAGCACGTCATTGCCGCACTGCTCGGGTTTCTGCCTGCCTTCGATTGGCTCGACGCCCGGCTACGAGGAATCCCGGCAAAGTCCACCTGCCCGCGGTGATCCCGCCGCCGCTAGAGCAAGGGATCGTCAGAAGACCAGTACGCGAACGTTTTCCGCGACGCAGGCGGGCTTGGCCTCACCCTCGATCTCGACGGTGTTGGAGACCACGACATTGACGCCTGCCTTGGTCTCGGTCACCTCGGTGATGACGGCGTTGGCGCGAATCCGCTTGCCGACCACCACCGGGTTCGGGAAGCGCACCTTGTTGAGCCCGTAGTTGATCACCAGCTTGGGTCCGGTGACGGTGAAGATCTGGCCGGCCAACACCGGCAGCAACGACAACGTGAGGTAGCCGTGCGCGATCGGTGCACCGAACGGGCCGTCGGCGGCACGAACGGGATCGACGTGGATCCACTGGTGGTCGCCGGTGGCGTCGGCGAAGGCGTTCACCCGTTCCTGGGTGATCTCCAGCCAGTCGCCGGAGCCGAGGTCCTCGCCGATCGCGGCCGTCAGTTCGGCTACCGACCCGAAGACGCGGGGTGTCGTGGGTTGCGTGCTGGCACTCGATGTATCGCTGGTCACAGTTTCGGTAGTCTACCGTGGCGTCATGAACACTCCTCGTGTCTCACCGGGCGGATTGTCGGAGCTGGGCCCGATCAACTGGATCTTCGCCCGCGGCGCCGCCCGCGTGATCGGTGTCACCGACGCCCACATCTTCTCCACCCTCGGACGCACCCGCGGGGTGTTCCGGGCCTGGTTGCACTATTCGAGTCGCCTGATGCCTTTTGGTGCGTTGTCGCGCAAGGACACCGAGATGATCATCATCCGGGTCGCCCAGCAGCGTGGCTGCGATTACGAACTCGACCACCACCTGCGACTCGGCGCCCGCGCGGGCATCGACAAGGCGATGGCCGACCGCATCATCGAGGGCCCCGACGCCGGTTGGGGCGATCGCGAACGGGCCATGCTGGTCGCGGCCGACGAACTAGTCGCCACCCGGGACATCTCCGACGACAACTGGGCCGCCCTCGCCCGGCACCTCGACGACCGACGACTGATCGCGTTCACCCTGCTCGTCGGCCAGTACGACTCGCTGGCGACGACGATCACCACCCTGCGGATCGCACGCGACACCCGGAGCTGAACGGCGATGCCGTCACCGGCGCAGCGCGTGATGCAGAATCCGCTCTTCGCGCAGATCTACGAACACCTGTGGCGCCCGACGTTCACGCGCCTGTTCAGCTTCGGCGGTGCCGCCACCGAGGACTACGACCGCGCCCTACGCGCGTATCTGTCCCGGCCGGGTGAGCGGTTGATGCTCGATGTCGCCTGCGGGCCAGGCAATTACACACGACTCATCGCCGACGGTCTGACCGGCGACGGGCGCTGCATCGGCATCGACTACTCGGCCCCGATGCTGGCTCGGGCCGCGGACACCAACCAGGCCGCTCGGGCGCAGTACATCCGGGCCGACGCGCATTCGATACCCTTCCCGGACAGCACTTTCGACATCACCACCTGCCTCGCTGCGCTCTACCTGATCCCTGACCCGCTACCCGTCCTCGACGAGCTCGTGCGAGTGACACGTCCAGGCGGTGAGGTCATCGTGTTCACCTCGGTGGCCACCGAGGCGAGTCGGCTGCCCGGGGTGCGGCAGATCGCCGGACTGTCCGGGTTCCACATCTTCGGCGAGCGCGAGATCGTCGACCGGCTACGGGCCGCGGGTCTGCGATCGGTGGAGCAGACGATCACCGGTCAGGGCCAATACGTGATCGGGATCAAACCGGACACCCCTGGCGTCGGGGTTTAAGGCAGAGTTATCCTTCAAATACCGATAGGTTTGGCTTCCCTCACCTACGGCCGACGCCTGCCGTCCGACCAGGAGGACCGATGTCCACACACCAGACCAATCCCGACGAACTCCCCTTCGCGCAGCGGAAGACCGAGGACGTTCCCGGGCACTGGCTGCTCGCCCGGCTCGGTAAGCGGGTCCTGCGGCCGGGTGGCCTGGAACTGACCGAGCGGATGCTCGACGACGCCACGCTCGCCGGCAGCGACATCCTGGAGATCGCACCTGGCCTCGGCAAGACCGCCCGGTCCATCCTGGAGCGCGGTCCGCGCAGCTATGTGGGCGTCGAGGCCGACACGGCCGCAGCGGCACTGAGCGAACAGGCGATCGACGGTCGGGGCCGAATCATCCCCGGCGATGCCGCCGACACCGGCCTCGACGCCGAGACCGTCGACGTCGTCATCGGCGAGGCCATGCTGACCATGCAGTCGGAGCGCGCGAAGGCCGAGATCGCCGCCGAGGCGTTCCGCGTGCTGCGACCCGGCGGCCGCTATGCGATCCACGAGCTCGCCCTGCATCCCGACACCCTCTCCGACGAGCAGAAGGCCGAGATCCGCACATCGCTGGCCCGCTCGATCAAGGTGAACGCCCGCCCGCTGACCGAGCAGGAGTGGCGCTCGGTGTTGACTGCCGCGGGTTTCGAGATCCAGACCGTGGGCTTCGCCAAGATGGCGCTCCTCGAGCCGCGCCGCGTCCTCGCCGATGAGGGTTTGCGCGGCACGCTCCGGATCGTCGCCAACGTGGTGCGCGATGGTGCGGCCCGGAAACGTGTCCTGGCCATGCGCGCCACCTTCACCAAGTACAAGAAGGAGCTGGCCGCCATCGAGGTCATCGCGACAAAGCCGGCGCAGCCATGAGCGAGACCACCTTCACCACCGTCTCCGGCCTCGATGAACTGGCCGGCGACGGCACGGGCACCCGCCCGAACATCTCGGTACTGGCCCGACTCACCAAGGCGAATGTGATCCGGCTGTCCTTCCGCGCCGGTCAGGTGATGGCCGACCACAAGGCCGGGCGTCCTATCCTGGTGATCGGTCAGCGCGGCGAGATCGACTTCGCCGTCTCCGGCGAGCACATCACAGTGACGCCGGGCACCTCGATTCACGTCGAAGCCGAGGTGAGTCATGCGCTGACCGCCGTGACCGATGCGGTGGTGACCCTCGTCCTACTCGATCCCGGCGCCTAGACGCCGCGATCTGGGACCGGGACATCCCGCACGACAGGAGCAGACGATGCCGACCGCACGCAACCGCGACAACGCGCAGCGCGACAAGGTGTTCGCGCTCCTCGTCGAACGCGGCGACGCCTGCGATGCGCGGACGGTCGCCGACGAACTCGGCATCCATGTGACGACCGCACGGTTTCACCTGACGAATCTCGTCGCCGAGGGGAAGGTCACCACCACCACCCTGCGCACCGCGACTGCCGGGCGGCCCCGGGTGGGCTATCGGGCGACGGCTCCCGCACGCGTGGACGAACTCCTCGGACACCTCCTGGCGCAACTCGGCAGCACCGCCGCCGCCCGCGAACGGGCGGGGGCCGACGCCGGCCGGGTATGGGCTGACACAGTCCCGGCACGGCCGGGCGCGCGGACGCTTCCCGACGGTGACCTTCCGGACCCGATCACGGTCGCCACCGACACCCTCACCGGCCTGGGATTTCAGGTGTCGGACATGATGAGCGCCTTCGGCGTACACGAATTGCGGATCTGTTCATGTCCACTGAAGGGCATCGCCGCCCACCACCCGGAGGTGGCCCGGGGTGTCGCGCGTGGCGTTCTGGAACAGTCCCTGGCCGCGAGTTCCCCCGCACTCGCGTCGCAGTACGCCGTCGATGTCCTGCCCGACCCGCATGGCGAATGTGAGATCACCCTGCGGCTGTCCAAGCTGCCTGCGGGAGCCACTGTGACCGAGGCGATATAAGTCAGTCCTTACTAAGGGTTGCCTCACCGCATTTAGCGGATTAGATTCCTTTTTACATCGTCTGGCGGACGACCTCGACCCGCTCCAGGACCGCCAACACGAAGCACATCCGGACACGCCAAGGAGTTTCACGTGCATCAGATCCGCAGAACCATCGTCGCTTTTGTCGCATTCTGTACCGCCATCGCCGGCGTCGTCGCCCTGGCCGGCACCGCCGACGCCAAGAACTTCCCGGCGAATTTCAAGGTCACCACCGACCGCCCGACCCTCGCCGACCTCGGCGACATCGTCGAGTTCCTGGTCGAGACCCCGGCTTCGGATCAGGCCAAGGCCGCCAACGTCGAGGGCGGCATGAATGCCGTGATCGTCCCCAAGACCGTCTACAGCCTCGGACTGTTCCGGGCGCCGCGCGGCTGGAACGAGGTCACCGGACCGCTGGTCCAGAAGGGCAACAGCGCCACCGCCACCCTCAACAGCGGCTCGGCCGGGCGCCCGACGATCCGGATGACCATCGAATTCAAGAAGCTCGACGGAAACTGGAAGCTCTCGGCCAACTCGCTGTGCCAGGGCGTCAAGACCGTCGGACTCAAGATCTACTGCAACGGGTAGACATCGCCGATGATCGCGGTCGAAGGTCTGTCCGTCCGGCTGGGCGGACAGACCATTCTCGATGAAGTCGACGTGGCGGTGGCACCCGGCGAACTCGTCTATCTGTTGGGGCGCAACGGTGCAGGCAAATCGACACTGTTGCGGACCATCTGCGGCATCACGATGCCGTCATCCGGTTCGGTGACCGTCAACGGCCACCGGCTCTCACGCACGCCCAGCCCGTTAACCGAGATCGGGATGCATCTGGGCACCGACGCACACCACCCTGGACACACGGCTCGACGACATCTGCGTTGGCTGGCCAAGGCGGGGGGCGCTGCCGCCGGCCGCGTCGATGAAGTGCTCGACGAAGTCTCGTTGCGGCATGCGGCATCCCGTCGGGTCGATGATCTCTCCCTCGGGATGCGACAGCGGCTGGGCATCGCCGCGGCACTGCTCGGCGACGCCCCGACGATCATCCTCGACGAACCACTCAACGGCCTCGACATCGACGGAATCCGTTGGATGCGTGGACTTCTGCGCGACCTGGCAAGGCAGGGACGGGCTGTGCTAATCGCCTCGCACATGTTCGACGAGGTGGCCCGCACCGGCGATCGCGTCGTCGTTCTCGATCGCGGACGCGTGGTGGCCGACGCCACCGTCGCGGATTTCCGGGGCGGGCACGAGACGCTGGAGGATGCCTACCTCGCAGCCGCACCGCGCCAGGGCGTGGTCGTCACATGACCGCCTTCGCGCAGTTCCGACGCGCCATCCTCGCCGAGCTGACCCGCGCCGGCGGTCGACGCAGTCTGCTGCTTCTGGGTGCGGTCCCCGGCGCGATCCTGCTGCCGCTGGTGGTGACCGTCGGTATCGCGATCGTGGCCGAGCGGTTCGCCTCGATATCGGGCAGCATCCAGGTCACTTCGGTCGAGACCACGAACTCGATCTACTGGGTGATCACCTTCACCGCGACGGTCTTCGCGGTCATCGCCGCCTACGCACAGGTCACCGCGGAACGCGGGCCGGTCGGCGAAGTCCACCGCTATCTGTACCCGCGTGGTTGGGTAACCGCCCTGGCCCGCTGGGTCGTCTATGGCGCACTCGCAGCCGCCTGCAGCCTCGTTCTGGTGTGCGCGCTACTGCTGATATTGCCCACCGCCTTTCCCGCCGTGTACGCGATGGTCGACATCTCGTCGGACGCCGGGATCCGATTCCTCTGGGCGGTGCCGGCGTATTCGGCACTCGCTGTCGGCATCGGCATCGGTCTGGCGGGCATCGTCGGCCATCCGGCCGGAACCGTCGTCATTTTGCTGGCCTGGATTCATCTGGTGGAGAACGTGATCAGCCTCGTTCCCAACGGCTTCGAGATCCAGCTGTATATGCCCTTCCTGAACGGAACCTACGGCACCGGACAGGAGCTGGCTTTCCTGCCACCGTGGGGCTTTTCGGGTGCGCTGGCCTACATGGGAGCGATCACCATGGCCGTCTTCGTCGTGGGCGTCGGCGCGGCCACATTACGCCGACGCCGCGGGTAACCCCTGCCACCGGCGACGATGGCGGCGGGCGGCGTTTCAGAACGGCGGCGGATTCTGCTGATTCCATCGTTCGACCTCTCGGTTCTTGCGGCGCACCTCACGCTCCCGAAGCGCCGTCAGCCGTCGGCGGGCCGGATGATGTTCGGGTACCGGCGGAACCGCATTCCCGAACAGGTCACGACCGTTGTAGGCATTGCCCAGGAAGATGTGCCCGGTCGGCGAGGTGAACCAGGCCCGCTGGAACTCGTCCTGATAGTCCTGCCAGAAGCCGAATGTCTTGATCCGATGATGAAAGCGACACAACGGCTCCAGGTTTCGTGCATCGGTCGGGCCACCTCGGCCGGGATCTTCATGGTTGAACGGCTCGGAGTGGTCAAGGTCGACGGTCCAGACCGGATTGTTGCAACCCGGGAACGAGCAGCACAGTTCCCCGGACCGAACAAGTGCTTGCAGCCGCCGGTTCGGCGCGTAGGTGCGCCGAGCACGGTCGGCCGCATCCCGATCGGAGAGGGCATCGAAGGCGACATAGGAACGTTTGGCCTCGAACAGCAGGGCTCTTGCAGTCTCGGCGTCGATGACACCCTGACCGTCGAGGAATCCCGGCCGATCGTCGAGCCCGACGAGGGTCGAAAGATTCACCACGATGTGAAAGGTCGGCTGGATCGCGGGCACACCGGGTTCGACGGCGCGTCCACCTGCGCCAGGGTCCGTGTCCGGCGGTGCACAGATGTCCGGCGGTGTGCGCACACATTCGGAACATGTGCAGTCGAGGTGCGTGGACCCGGCGGCGAGCGCGAGGAGGGCGTCGGCCCGGCGTTGGGCCCTGGTACGCGGATCGGCGGCGTGAACCTCGGCGGCCATATGGGCGAGGCGCGCATTGAGGGCCGCGGCGTCGGCGAGCGGCAGCGATCCGCTGACCCGTGATTGCCCGGGGGCGAACCGGTCAGACCCGACGATGATGTTCCGGTCATCTTCGGCACGTTCCCGACGGCGACGCATCGCGCCCGGGTCGAATTCGGCGATGATCGCGTCGACCATGACGGTGAACCGGGTGGTGGACATGGGTGGGCGATCGAAGATGGCTTCAGCCAAGTGCACATCTACGTCGTGAATATGCTCGGCTGACACCAATTCTGTTCGCTTCAAACATATCTCGAAGCGGCGCGCGTCGATCCGCCCGCAGGCGAGGGCATGTCCGGTGAACGCGAGTCGGTATCGCAGACCATCACCGGCGATGATCTTCTGCCGCGCCTGCGCCGGGGTGATGGTCAGGATTGCCCCGACGTCAGCGATGGCCCGCTCGAGACCGTCCGGCCCGAACGCCTCCCGAGCACCAGTACCCGCCCGCGCCCGTGCCACCCGCTCGGCGAGGTCGATCATCGAGGTCGACTCGCACGACTCGCCACGCAACTCGGCAACCTCGGACTGATACTCCTCCTCGCGCTGCTGATGAATCCTGCTGGCAGCCATCAGCATTCGATACTCGGCGGCTGCGGCGAACGACTTGCAGTGCGCCAGTACCTCAACCAGTTCCGCAGCAGTCAGCTCGTCGTCACCACGATGTTCGGTGACCACACTCTCGTCGCACCCGACCTGCATACATCGAACATACAGGCGACTACCGACAACGTGTGGCCGTCGTCACCGCCTGTGGACAACGGCAAATTTGGGCCAGAGCCACCGATCTTCGCGGCCACCGGTGGACATGCATTCTAGAGTTGCAGCCAGGGCGATCGACCGTTCGGCCGGCGCCATGTTGTTGCACAAGGAAAGTGGTGGTCGACAGTGTGTACCCGCGTGATCTGGCCCGACGCCGCCGGCGCCGTCCTGGTCGGTCGAAACATGGACTTCCACAAGGACCTGATGACGAATCTGTGGAAGCAACCCCGCGGCGTACAGCGGGACGACGGGGTCCGCGGCAAGCTGACCTGGACGTCGAAGTACGGCAGCGTCATCGCCGCCGCCTTCGACATCATCTCCGTGGACGGGATCAACGAGGCCGGCCTCGCCGGACATGTCCTGTGGCTGGCCGAATCCACCTATGGCACTTACGACGAGTCGCGGCCCGCTCTCAGCCAGGCCAGTTGGCTGCAGTATTTCCTCGACAACTTCGCGACCGTCGCCGAGGCGGTCGAATGGATCGGCCAGACCGACGTCCAGGTGATCCAGATGGACGATCCCACCGGCGGAAATCCGCCCACCATCCATCTCGCACTCGACGACGCCACCGGCGATTCGGCGATCATCGAGTACATCGACGGCAAGGCGAAGGTCTACCACAGTCGCGACTATCACGTGATGACCAATTCGCCGACCTACGACCGGCAGATCGAACTGCTGACGCGCTGGGAGGGATTGGGCGGTGATCAGCCGCTGCCCGGCGACACCGACGCCGAACATCGCTTTGCCCGCGCCGCCTACTACGCGAGCCGGCTGCCCGCCCCGTCCAGCCCGGTCGACGCGATTGCCGGCATGCTCAGCGTCATCCGCAACGCGGCCCAGCCGTTCCGTATCCCCGATCCCGGTAAACCCGATGCGTCGCAGACGATCTGGCAGACGGTGACGGATCTGACCAACCGCCGGTTCGTGTACGAGTCGACGACCCGCCCGAATATCGTGTGGGTCGACCTCGCCGACCTCGATTTCGCCGAGGGCACCCCGCAGCTGAAGCTCGACCTGTGCGGCAAGTTGTCGCTGGAGGGCGGGATCGCCGGCAATGTCGGCGATCAGTTCGAGGACGACGGCCCGATGACTTTCCTCTCACTGACCATGCTCGAGCAGCTCGCCGCTGCCGGGCAGGCCGCACCAGCCGGCTGAGCATCGCTGCCGAGGATCTACGGCGACCTCACATGTCCCGGTAGTCGCGCACCGACATCCGTGCACCACGGCGCGGTGCCATCCGGCCGGCCATCTCGCACATGCGGATCACCCGATAGCGATGTCCCGCATAGGGTTCGAGTAAGTCGAGCATGCCGTCGTCGTCGACCTTCGCGCCGATCAGGGTGGTGCCGACCAGTGCGGGGATGTGGTAGTCGCCGACGGGGACGGCGTCGGCGTCACCGACCGCCCGCGCCCTCGTCTCGGCCGCCGTCCATGGTCCGATGCCGCGCAGCACGGTCAGCTTGTCGGCGTGGGTTTCGACGTCGAGGGAGGTCGCACCGCGGATGGTGCGCATCCGCACCGGTTCGATGCCACTGCGATGCCACTCCCACACCGGGATGGCCGCCCAGTCGGCGCGCGGTGGCGGCACCCGCATCGACTCCGGCACCGGGCCGGGAGCCGGTTCTCCGTAGCGCCGCAACAGATGTCGCCAGGCACGCCAGGCCTCGGCACCGACCACCTTCTGTTCCAGAATGGCCGGCACCAGTGCCTCCCACACCCGGTCGCTGCGCCCGATCCGCAGGCCCGGCGTCGCGGCCACCAACCGTCTCACCACCTCGTCGCGGATCGGCATCGATGTCGGATCATCCTGTCCGCCAAGCTGACCGGGCGAATGGTCGACGAGCCACGCGGCACCCGAACCCCACGCCCGGATGTCGACGGCCCCATCCCGCACGGCATACGTGACCGTGCCAGGACCGTCGGGAGTGCTGACCGCGCGCCACACCGATCCGTCGCGCCCGTACCGGAAGGCGGGATCACCGCTGCCCCGCCGATGCAGGCCGAGCGTCATCCGCAAGTCCACCGGACCCGGCGGGGTCCAGCGGCGGGCGAGCTCGGTGGTCATCGGTCCCAGGTTAGCGCCGCACACCCATGATCGAGCAGGCGCGCCCGGCTCCGGTTGCGATCGACCGAACAAGACGATGGGCGGCGCCCGGAAAGAATCCGGTCACCGCCCATCCGTCGAACGACTGATCACAAGTTGATCATGTGCCCGATCGCGCCGTGGAACGTTTCTTGCAGTGCTTCCGACAGCGTCGGGTGGGTGTGTACGTTGCGGGCCAGTTCCTTGGCGGTCAGGTCCCACTTGTGGGCGAGGGTCAGCTCGGGCAGCATCTCGGAAACGTTGTCGCCCACCAGGTGTCCGCCGAGCAGTTCGTCGGTGTCGGCGTTGGTGATGAGCTTGACGAAACCGGCGGTCTCGGCCAGGCCCTGCGCCTTGCCGTTCGCGCTGAACGGGAAGGTGGTGGCCTTGACGTTGTAGCCCTCGTCCTTGGCCTGCGCCTCGGTGAGTCCGAAGGAGGCGACCTGCGGCTGACAGAAGGTGGCGCGCGGCATGAAGCGGTAGTCACCCAGCGTCATCGTCTCGGCACCGGCCATGGTCTCGGCGGCGACGACACCCTGCGCCTCGGCGACGTGTGCGAGCTGCAGTTTCGCGGTGACGTCACCGATCGCGTAGATGCCGTCGACGTTGGTGCGCATGTAGTCGTCGATGGCGATGGCACCGCGGTCGGTGAGCTGCACCCCGGTCTTCTCCAGGCCGAAGCCCTCGACGCGCGGGGCGAAGCCCACCGACATGAGGACCTTGTCGACGGTGAGCGAACCGTCGGCGCCCTTGCTGTCCTTGTAGGTGACGGTGACGTCGTTGCCGTTGTCGGTGACGGTCTGCACGCCGGTGGAGGTCAGCACCTTGACACCGAGCTTCTTGTATTCCTTGGCGATGGCCTTGGAGACGTCGACATCCTCGTTGGGCAGCACCCGGTCGAGGAACTCGATGATCGTCACGTCGACGCCGTAGTTGGCGAGGACATAGCCGAACTCCATGCCGATGGCGCCAGCGCCGACGATGACGATCGACTTCGGCAGATCGCGGGTGAGGATCTGGGTCTCGTAGGTGACGACGTTGTCGCTCAATTCGACGCCGGGCAGCAGCTTGACCGTCGATCCGGTGTCGATGATGACGTTGTCGAAGGTGATCTCGCGATCGCCAACCTTGATCGTCTTGGCGTCGGTGAACACACCGTATCCGTCGATCTCGGTGATCTTGTTCTTCTTCATCAGGAAGTGAACACCCTTGACGATGCCCTCGGAGACCTTCCGGCTGCGGTCGAAGGCGGCGCCGAAATCGAAGCTCGCCTCCCCGGAGATGCCGAAGGTCTTCGCCTGATGATTGAAGATGTGTGCGAGCTCAGCGTTGCGCAACAACGCCTTGGACGGGATACATCCGACGTTGAGGCACACACCGCCCCAGTACTTCTCTTCGATGACGGCGGTTTTCATGCCCAGCTGAGCCGACCGGATCGCGGCTACGTACCCACCTGGACCTGCACCCAATACAACTGTTTGAAAGTGTTCAGCCACGACCGCCAGCCTACTTCGCCGACCGGTGTCGCCGCAGTCCGTCCCGCTACCCGCCAGTAGGCCCCCGCCGCGTCCCAAAAGTCGGGGACGAACCACTCTTCCCCGACCTTCCGACTCTTCCCCGATCTACACCCCACGGAAGAACCCAAACCTCGGGGACGAACACTCCTCCCCGACTTTCGGCAGCGGGCCCAGCACTACGCGGATGTCCGGCCGATTCAATCAGTGATTGAATCGCTGATTGAACTGTGGGTACTATGGCGACGTGACCACCACCACACCCTCGTCGACGCGGATGCAGCTGCTCGCCGTCGCCGAACGCCTGTTCCTGGCGGACGGATACGACGCGGTGTCGGTGCGGGCGATCTGCGCGGCCGCCGACGCCAACCCTGCCGCCGTGCACTACCACTTCGGCTCCAAGGAGGGGCTGACGGTAGCCCTGCTCGAGGACCGTCTGGCCCCGCTGTGGGCCGACCCGCTCGCCGGTGTCGAACCGGGCAGCGACTCGATCGCCCACGTCGTCGAGGTGATCATCCGGCCCCTCGTCGAACTGCAGGCCGACCCGCTGGGCCAACTGCACCTGCAGTTGCTCTCGCGATTTGCACTCACCCGCCCGGACGCCGAATGGACCGGCCGCTGGTTCCGGCTCGACGCGTGGTCGCCGATCCTCGCCGCCGCGGTCGGCGACCTCGACGATGAGACCGCCCGCCGACGCTGGGCGCTCGCCTTCGAACTGATCATGGTCCGCGTCGGCCGCGCACGGTCGCCGCTGCGCCCGGCGGCCGTCGCCGCCCTCATCGACTTCGTGACCGCGGGTCTGTCGGCCCCGGTCCACGATTCCCGACCAACAGCCCCCTCAGCCCACAGGAGTAGCCGATGACCAGCCCGCATCAGCCCGCCGACGCCCCGGCAGCCAAAGACCCCTTCGCCCCGACCCGGCTCGGCCCGCTCACACTGCGCAACCGTCTGATCAAATGCGCCACCTTCGAGGGCATGACCCCCGATGCGCTGGTCACCGACGAACTCATCGACTTCCACCGCGAAACCGCGGCGGGCGGCGTCGCGATCAGCACCGTCGCCTACTGCGCGGTCGCGCCCGAGGGCCGCACCGATCGCCACCAGATCTGGCTGCGTGACGAGGCTGCGCCGGGGCTGCGCCGCCTGACCGACGCCATCCACGCCGAAGGCGCGCTGGCCGCCGCACAGATGGGCCATGCCGGCGCGGTCGCCAACTCCGCCTCCAACCGCGCGCGGGCCCTCGGCCCGGGCACGCTACCCAGCGCGGGTGGGGCGCCGACACTCAAGATGAGCGTCGAACAGATCCGGGAGATGGTCCAGAACTTCCGACGGGGCGCACGTATCGCGGTCGACTCCGGCTTCGATGCCCTCGAATTGCATTGTGGCCACAACTATTTGCTGAGTTCGTTCCTGTCACCACTGCTCAACCACCGCCGCGACGAGTACGGCGGCTCCCTCGTCAACCGCTCTCGTTTCGCCCGCGAGGTGGTCGAGGCGGTGCGCGAGGAAGTCGGCACCGACGTGGCGATCTGGGTGAAACTCAACATGTACGACGGGGCGGGACGTTTCGGATTCGGCATCGACGAGGCGTGCGAGGTCGCCCGGATGCTGGAATCCGACGGCCATCTCGACGCCATCGAGCCCACCGCCGGTTCCTCGCTGCTCAACCCGATGTATCTCTTCCACGGCGACGCACCCCGCAAGGAATTCGCCAAGGCCTTCGAGGGGCCGATGCGTCTGGCCATGAAGGCCGGCGGCTGGTTCTTCCTCAAGGAGTACGACTATCACCCCGGCTACCTGCTCCCACTCGCCCGGCAACTTCGGGCTGCGGTCGACCTGCCGCTGATCCTGTTGGGCGGCATCACCGATCGCGACTCGATACAGATGGCGCTCGACGAGGGCTTCGACTTCATGGCGATGGGCCGGGCAGTGCTGCGCGAACCGGATCTCCCCCTGCGCATCCAGGCCGACCCCGCCACCAAGTCGCGCTGCCTGCACTGCAATCTGTGTATGCCGACGATCTACAGCAAGACCCGCTGCCCCATCCGAACCGGCGAGGTCCCCGACCCACTGCCGGCCTGACGCCGACGACGGGGTCGGCCGACCGGACGACGGTTCGGCCAATCCGCCCGACGGCCGACTATCGTGCGTCCGATGAGCTTCTTTCGCCGGCGCACCGATACCCCTCCGGTCGACCCCGCGCAGGCAGCGGCGCCAAGTGTCGACCCGGCGGGCCTGACCCCCGATCAGGTGGCCTGGATCCGGGCCCGCGCCCTGGCGACGCTGACCGAGAACGGCGTCGAGGCGATCGCCGACGACAACGGCGTAGACCTCGTCGCCGACGGTCATCGCATGCCCCTGGACAACGCGCTGGCCAAATGTCGTGCCGCGAACCCCGACGACTGGTCCGCCATCGTCGAACAGCACTTCGGCGCGCTGGCACGTCAGGCAGCACAGCCGGGCGTCGACCAGCTCACCGGCGACCAACTCGCGAGCCAGGTACGGACGCGCCTGGTCCACATCGACGACCTGCGGGTGCCCATCGACCCGTCGACCGTCATCGATATGACGGAGTACGCACTCCCGGTCGCCGACGATCTGGCCGCCGTCCTGTGCATCGACTTTCCCGAGACCGTCACCTACCTCAACAGCGAACGCGCCCGGTCCCTGGACCTCCCCGCCCTGTACACACACGGCCAGGCGAACACCGACGCAGAACCCCTCGACGAGGTCTTCACCACCGACGAGGGACGGATTGCCGTCGGGTACGGCAGCTCACTGTTCGTCGCGTCGAAGGCCCTGAACATGCCCGCGCTGCTGCATCGCATATTCGGCTCCACCGACACTCCACACGGTGTCGTCTTCGCCACCCCCAACCGCAATGAGGTTCTGCTGCACCGGATCTCCGCCGACAACTCGATCACCGCGATCGGCAGTCTGGCAAGCCTCGCGGCGGCGCGATTCGACGGTGCCGTCGGTGCGGTCTCTCCGAATATCTACTTCTGGCATCAGGGCACGTACCTCCGGATCTCGACAGCCGATCCGGTCGAGAAGTCGATCTCCATCACGCCCGGCCCACAGCTCGAGTCGATCCTCGCCGACCTGAGCTGATCCGCCGTCACCCGCCGCTGCGCGTGAACACCCCGTCGTCGACACCCTCCTCCGCGTAGTACTCGATCACCATGCGCCCGCCGACGAAGGTGACCTTCGAGACCGACCCGACTTCGGCGTTCTCGTCGCGAAGGGTGAACGTATAGGTGTTGCCATCCCAGTGCGTCAGCTCGCGCACCACCGAACCGCCGGGTCCCATGAGCAGCTGTACCCGTTCTCCCGCCACCCGCACGTCGGCCGGTCCGTAGAGCGGGTTCTGGTAGGTGCCGGTGATCTGCGAAGTCGACGGTGCCGGTGCGGGATTCGCCGGCCGGGGCTTGCCGACGAGGCTGCCCGACGGTTCGGACATCTCCGCGAATGCCCCGGCGTACAGGGTGCGCCAGTCATGCCTGATCTCGCCGAACTGGACGAGATCGGCGAACTCGGCGCTCAGTGTCTCGACGGCACCGATCGGCGCCGCGTTGGACAGGACGACGATGGCGACGTCCGCGGACGGCAGCACCAGGAAATTCGTCGCCGCACCCATCGAGAACGCACCGGAATGGCTGAACTGGGTGCGTCCCGCCTCGGTCGTACTGACATTGAACCCGTATCCGTAGTATCCCGACCGCGCGTCGGGAGATGCGGACGGCATGGACACGATCTGCGGGGTGATCGCCGGCAGCAACACCTCCGGTGCGATGATCTCGCGACCATTCGACTTCCCCTGGGCCAGCAGCATCTTCATCCACGACGTCAGATCGTTCACCGACGACGAGACACCACCCGCCGGGGACTGCGCATCGGGTTGGCGCTGTGCGGGCGTCTTGACCCACTTGCCGTCGACCCGCACATGCCCGACGACCCGATCGTCGCGGGTCTCGAAATCGGCGAATCGTGAGCTGGTGCGCAACATCCCGAGCGGCCGATAGATCAGTTCCTCGGACAGCTGCGCCCAGTCCGTGCGGGTGCGCCGGGCGATCGCCTCCGCGCCGGCCGTCACCCCGAAGTTGGTGTAGTCGTAAGTGATCCGGAACGGTTGCAGGGGAAAGTACCGCAGTCTTTGGAGGATCGTCGCCTGCGGGTAGCCAAGGTCTTCGATCTTGTCGCCCGCATGGTCGGGCAGCCCGGAGCGGTGCGCGTACATGTCGGCGACGGTGACGGCGCGGGTGACCGATGGGTCGGCCAGCGCGAACGCGGGCAGCCCCTCGGTGACCGGCATATCCCACGTGAGCGCGGGGTCGGCAGCGCGACGATCCGTGATGGCGGCCCCGATCACGGTGGCGCCCACCGGCTTCGACATCGAGGCCAGCGGGAACACGGTGTTCGCGTCGACCTTCGCCCCGGTCGTCACATCCGCGACACCGAATCCCTTGGCGTATACGGTCTGTCCGCCGTGCACCACCGCGACCGCCAGCCCGGGGATCCCGGTCTCGGTGAGCAGCGAGGACGCCAGACCGTCGAGTTTGCCGACCGCGTCGGTGACGGCATCCGACGGCAGCGGCACCCCGGCTTGCAGATTGGGGTTCTCCGGCGCACCGGAGGCCGGTGCTGCGGAACTCGCACCGGGCTCCGAGGACCCGGAGTCGCAGGCCGCCACCAGCCCGACGACGGTGACGACCGCACAGGCGGTCACCCCCATTCGGGACCATCGACAGGCGGGACCGGACTGGTTCGGGCGATGACGGCGGACCGAGCGGATACCGACCATGTCAACCTCTGCTTCCGGGTCAACCTCTGTTTCCTGGCCCCACCTGGCCGGTTACGCTACCCGCGTAACCGCCCGCTCACACCGGTTTCGGCGGCGTCGGTAGGTTTGGATCATGACCGACACCGCAGCGCAGCCCGACGATCCGTACCTCTGGCTCGAAGACGTCACCGGCGACGAAGCGCTGGAGTGGGTGCGCGAACACAACGCCCCGACCGTCGACCGGCTGACCGACTCACCCCGATTCGGCGAGTTGGAGAGCGCTGCGCTGGAGGTACTCGACACCGATGACCGCATCCCCTATGTCCGGCGTCGCGGCGAGTTCCTGTACAACTTCTGGCGCGACGCGCAGCATACGCGCGGATTGTGGCGACGCACCACGCTGGAGTCCTATCTGACCGACACCCCGGAATGGGACGTGCTGATCGACGTCGACGCGCTCGCCGCCGCCGAGGACGAGAACTGGGTGTGGAAGAGCGCGACCATGGTGCGGCCCGCCTACGACCGTGCGCTCATCTCGCTGTCACGCGGGGGCGCCGACGCTGCGGTGATCCGCGAGTACGACCTCCCCACCGGCACCTGGGTCGACGGAGGTTTCACACTGCCGGAGGCGAAGTCGCGGGTGTCGTGGATCGACCGGGACACCATCTTCGTCGGCACCGATTTCGGCGACGCACCAGACGGCACATCCACCATGACCGCCTCCGGCTATCCGCGAGTGGTCAAACGGTGGTCGCGGGGGCAGGATCTGTCGGCGGCGGTGACCGTGTTCACCGGGGCCGTCGAGGACGTGGCGGTCGGCGGCTTCCACGACTCGACCCCCGGCTACGAACGCGACTTCGTCAGCCGATCCACCGACTTCTTCAACTCGCTGCTCTTCGAGGTGCGCGACGGCAGCCATCTACTGATCGACGTACCGACGGATGCGCACGCCGGAGTGCACCACGACTGGCTGTTCGTCCTGACCCGCTCGGAGTGGGCGCTGCCGGACGCCACGCACCCGGCCGGCGCCCTGCTGGTCTTCGACTATCCGGCCTACCTCGACGGCGACCGCACGCACACCACGCTGTTCACCCCCGATGCCCACACCAGTCTGCAGGACTACAGCTTCACCCGCTCCCACCTGATCCTGACCACCCTGCGCGATGTGCACACCGAGATCTCGGTGCGCACCGTCGGCGACTGGTCCGCAGTGGAACAGCCCGGACTGCCCACCCTCGCCACCGTCTCCGTACTCGACACCAGCCCCGACGACGGCGATGAGGTCTTCTGGGCGGCAACATCTTTCACCGAGCCGCCCAGTCTGCTCCACGGCGACAGCGGCGTCGATGCCACCACCATCAAGTCGACCCCCGCCTACTTCGACGCCGAGCAGGTGATCGCCGAGCAACACTTCACCGACTCCGACGACGGCACCGCCATCCCCTACTTCGTGATCCGCCGCATCGACGTGACGACCGGGCCGACATTGCTCTACGGCTACGGCGGATTCGAGAACTCGCTGACCCCGAGCTATCTGTCGATCTCCGGCCGCAACTGGATCATGCGGGGCGGCGTCTATGTCATCGCCAACATCCGAGGCGGCGGCGAGTACGGTCCGTCCTGGCATACCCAGGCACAGAAGGCCGGCCGCCACAAGGTGTACGAGGACTTCGCAGCCGTTGCTCGAGCACTGGTGTCCTCCGGCCTGACCACTCCACAACAGCTTGCCGCACAAGGAGGTTCCAACGGCGGCCTACTGATGGGGGTGATGCTCACCCGCTATCCCGAACTATTCGGCGCACTCGTCTGTCAGGTGCCGCTGATCGACATGCGCCGGTATCACCTGCTGCTCGCCGGGGCCTCGTGGATGGCCGAATACGGTGACCCCGACGATCCGGAACAGTGGTCCTATATGGCGCCATTCTCGCCGTATCAGAACGTCCGGGCCGACGCCGACTACCCGTCGATCCTGGTCACCACCTCGACCCGCGACGACCGGGTCCATCCTGGCCATGCCCGCAAACTCGTTGCCCGACTGGAGGAGACCGGACACCGCGTCGACTATTACGAGAACATCGAGGGTGGCCACGGCGGGGCCGCCGACAACAAGCAGGCCGCCTTCAAGTCGGCGCTGGCCTACGAATTCCTGTGGGAGACGGTCGGTTCGGTCTGATCCGGAGCACCGTCCGACACGCTCCGCCGCTCAGGGGGCAACAACGCGAGACGACTCATCATCCGCCGGGCTCCGCCGGAAGCAGTTGCGGAGGGTGTCGACCGGGTTCCAGGCCGGTCCGGGCCGGCCCCTGGTGAGGGGGTAGCACAGCAGCCCGATCAGCACCGAGGCGAAGTGGCCGATCGAGGTGAAGTCGAGTGCGGTGATCAGCGGCGCGCCGTACACGACCAGAACGCCGGCCAGATAGATCCAGCGCCACGGCCTGGCGATCCGATAGGTGAGGACACCGACGATCCCGGCGAGAAAGTAGCTGACGCCGACATCCCGGACGTTCGTCATCGAATCGGCGACGAGCCCGTCGTGGATCGCCAGGGCCAGCAACCCCTCACTGATGAAGGTGGCCAGCACATGTGCGCTGAGCCCGACCGCCAGCCACCGCAGCGACCCCAGCCACCGTTCGGCCGGGACGTGGAAGACGCAGTACATCACCAGGTATGGAAGCCAGTACGCGCCGTCGATCCAGAACAGACTCGTGACCAGGACGTGGAGCGGATCGGTGGACAGATTGTGCAGATTGGTCGAGCGGTTGCCCAGGACGTCGTCGAGTTCGGCGGGATCGAGGGTGCGCGCGATAATCGTCGTGGCCAGCAAGATGCCCAGCCAGATGAAGGTCAGCGGCGCGTCGACGACCGCGCGGCGCACGGTTGTCGGGATCTGCCGGATGACCTGTCTGGGGTTCATCGTCCGCCTCTCGCCCGGTTCCCAGTGTCGCAGCGCCGGGGCGCCGACGCCACCGGTACCGCGATCGGAAAGCCGACGGGATCAGAAGTGGCGGGGCAGCGCCATCCGCAGTACGACGCCGACCACTGCGATCACGGCTCCCACCGCGCCGACTATCAGCGCGAGCTGGGTGAGGTCGTCGGCACAGCGGTCGATGAAGAGTTCGGCGACCTCGCGGCTGGAATCCTCGGCGGTGGAGATGTGGTCTTTGGCACGGGTCGACAGATACTGGGCCACCGCCCAGGCCGACACGCCCGACAACACCAGCCCGCCACCGAGCCAGGCGAGTACCGTCCCGCGGCGGACCGCGATCAGCAACGCGCCGATCGCCGCGAGAATCGCCACGATGACCGCACCCCAGGCCCACGCGGTGATCTGCCTGCCGGCCCGTTCGTACGCGCCGGCCTCCAGACCGGTACCACCGCTCGACAGCGGCACCACGATCGGTCCGGTGATCGTCGGGGCGCGGGGCACGCTCTCGTGTAGCACCCGGTTGACCATGCCGGTGATGTCGAACTGCATTTCGGTACGGTCGGTGCCCGGCGCCGGTTCGGTGAACAACCAGGCATGTTGCTGGCGGACCAGATTCAGCAGATCGGGTTTGAATCCGTCGCTGTCGACGTACTGCCGGGCGACGGGACGGATCACCGCCTCCACCGGTGCGGTGAAGGTGCCGGGTGTGAAGTCGGCGGCACGAGCGACCACCTGCGCGGTGATCTCGTCCACCATGTAGTCCTTGACCTGCTGGTCGTCTGCGAGAGGAGCCACCAGGGAGACGAATCCGTCCTCGTTGACAAGACGTTCGGACACCCACACCGCGGGAACGGCGATGATGGCCGCGGCCATCGTCAGGACGGTCAGCACTGCGCTGATGAAACTTCGCACTCCAACGAGGCTACCGACGCCGGCCACCGCTCCCGACGCCCAGTCGGCCTGTCGTGGTGACTGTCACCGCACCGTGATCACTCGCCGACGACATCGCGCGCCCGGCCGACGATCAGTGGATCGGGCGTCCCGACGAACTCGTGGTTCTTGCCGTCGTAGTCGAAGAGATTGAGCACATGGCGCATCGCGTTGATGCGAGCCCGCTTCTTATCGTTGGACTTCACCACGGTCCACGGCGCGTGGTCGGTGTCGGTGGACGCGAACATCGATTCCTTCGCGTCGGTATAGCCATCCCACTTGTCCAGAGAGGCCAGATCCATCGGCGACAGCTTCCACTGCCGGACCGGGTCGATCTGACGGATCGCGAACCGGGTCCGCTGTTCCAGCGGTGTGACCGAGAACCAGAACTTCACCAGGTCGATACCGTCGTCCACGAGCATCTTCTCAAAGGCAGGCGCCTGCTGCATGAACTGCGAATACTGTTCAGGCGTACAGAAATTCATCACCCGCTCGACACCTGCCCGGTTGTACCAGGACCGGTCGAAGAACACCATCTCACCGGCTGCCGGAAGATGTTGGACGTAGCGCTGGAAGTACCATTCGGTGGCTTCCCGCTCGGTCGGCTTCTCCAGCGCGACGGTGCGCGCGCCACGGGGATTGAGATGTTCGTTGAACCGCTTGATGGTGCCGCCCTTACCCGCGGCGTCCCGGCCCTCGAAGACGAACAGGTGGCGCTGACCGTTCTGCTTGGACCACTTCTGCAGTTTCAGCAGCTCGATCTGCAGGTGGCGTTTGGTGACCTCGTACTCGCGGCGGGACATCCGCTCCTGGTAGGGATAGTCCTCCCGCCACGTGTCGACGACATTGCGTTCCGGCAGGGTCAGCAGCACCGGATCGTCGTCATCGTCGTCGTTGACGGTGAACTGCGTGGTGTCACGCAGGTCGACGAGCTGCTGCAGGGCTTCCCGGCCGTTCAGCTTGCTGAAGTCCGGGCCAAAGGTTTCAAGGTCATCCAACTCAGTCACCACACAACTCTAGGACGGCGCGTGAAACGCCGCGCCACGATGCGGTGAACGCCAGACGGTGTCGTGGTCAGTTCCGGTAGTCGATGCTGCCGCTGTGCAGGCACATCTTGCCGGTGGTGGTGTTGACCGCCGCCGCGAATCCACCGCTGCACACCGCTCCGGCCGGGCCGACCATCGCCTGTCCGCCCCAGCCGCCGATCGCGACACTCGTGCCACCGCGAGTGGCCTGCGCGAGCGCGAGCGCCTTGGGGCCGGTGGTCACCGAGTAGGCGTTGCCGCCGGTGTTCGCGCCCGCGAGCGCCGTCGAGCCGGGCTGCAGATTCAGCGCCCGCGCCTGCCCCCGGTTGGCCGCGATGGCCACCGCGGTTCCGGCGCCACTGCGATCCTCCGAGTCGGCCCGGCTGTTGGGACCGGCTTTGGCGCCACAACCACTCTTACCCTGCACGCGTTCGACCTGTGAACCGTTGGCCGCCGAACACCGGGTATCCGCCGACGCCTGTCCCGAACTGAGTCCGACAAATGCGACGGCCGCCGCCAGGCCGGCCAGGGTCATCAGCAGTCGCAACCGAAACTTGTTGATCTGCAATTCAAGTGGCCTCTCGTGCGCGGGGTTGGGGTGGGGTGTAGAGCCCAGGGTACAGAACGCGCGAACCGCCAGACATCCGGCCGAGTGAAGGCGGCTCAGTCGGCCGCGCGACGCTGCGCCTCGGCTGTCAGTCCCTTCTTCGCGGTGTCGACGGCAACGCGCTGCCCCTGCTTGACGATCAGCCCGGGCAGCTTGATCTTGAGGTCGATCTCCAGCTCGAAGTCGACGTGCGAGCCCTTCGGCGTCTCGGTCACGACGTAGCGCCCGTGCTGATGTTTGAGGGAGTTCGACTCGACGAGATCCCACTCGCAGGAGTTGTCGGTCCACGTATAGCTACACGTCTGTTCGTCGGTGATCGGACCGGTGCTGACCACCATCCGCACAGTCTCCGGCGAACCGTCCGGGTGCTCGGTGAGGATCTCCGCCTCCCGGTGCGGCCCGGACCATTCCGGCAGTGACTCCACGTCAAGCAACACCTCCATCACCACGGAGACGGGGGCAGCGACGTCGAATGAGGTTTTCGCGGAGACAGCCATGAGGAGAAACTACCGTGCGCCCGCGACGGTCATATACCAAACCGGCACAGGCCGCCGGCGACCATACGATCGGGCGACATCAGGCGTCGTGCTCGACGAGATTCTCCGTCCACGCCTCGTCGGGGATGTCGCGCAGGGCGCACGCCCGGTCGGCCGCGCTGAACCATCCGCGGAAGTGCAGAACCTCGCCGATCAGCGGACTGCGGACGGTCGCGTCGCACCGGAATCGGTCGTTGCGATCGTCCCAGCCCTCCATGTATTTCATCCGCGCGTCGACGAACGCACCCATCCCGATCTTCGCACTGCGACCGAGCCACTTGATCGGCCCGCTCTCCATGATGAGATCGCCGCGCGTATTGGTGCTCAGCTCGAGCGGGAACAGCAATTCCGGCCCGTCACCGAAATAGTCGATGACCTGGCCACCACCGGTGTGCACCTTCACCGAGTTCAGCTTCGTCGACCCGGTCGAATACTCGAAGTCGCGCAGCACGGCCAGCGACTCCCGACCGAGTTCGTCGCGGTAGCAGTAATGCCCCTCGGTGAATGGCACCATCCGGCTCGACCGCGTGGGCAACGCGGCCCGTTTACCGAAGTAGCGCAGCACGAAACCGGGCACGATCGAGTTCACATAGACCGACTCGTAGATGCCCGAGCAGGTCAACGCGACGCCCGACGTCGAGTCGATACTGTATCGCCAGGCCAGATTCGGGTGCAGACGGTCGAAGTCCGACCCCAGGGCATCCATGTATACCGGCGTCATCTCATCATCTCCCCCCTGCGTCACTGGCCCGCGACGACCATCCGCGCGGGTGTGGTTCGGTTCACTTGAGGGAAGAACGTACTAGAACTGTGACCAAGTGTGAATCGCACCCGGACAAACCTGGCCCATGGGGAGCGTTCACGGCCCGACGACGGCGGCCTCACACAGGGCCGACAGCTCGGCGATCACCTTGTCCAGCGGTTCGACGGTTCGTCGGGTCTGACACAGCCCGACCGCTCCTTCGATGGCCGCGATGATCAGGTTCGCCAGCGACCCGGCCCGGCCGTGATCGACGCCTTCGACGACGAGCCGCGCGGAGACCAACTCGGCCCACTGGGTCAGCACCTCGTCGGCGACGGCCGCGACCTCGGGTTCGGCCCGACGGGCGAGACCGCCGGCGAGCACGGGACAACCGTATTCGTAGTCGGAGTTGATCAGCATGCGCCGCCACAGGCCGCCGATGTCGGCGACGGCTTCGGCCGCGGTGTGGGAGTGCAGACTGCCGATGCGCGTGGCGATGAAATCGCCTGCGTAGCGCACCGCCTCGACCATCAGCTGGGTCTTGCCCTGCGGGAAGTGGTGATAGATGGACCCACGCGGAGCGGAACTCGCGGCGATCACATCACCGATGGAGGTCGCCGCCACGCCGTCACGCCCGATCAGATCCGCGGCATGGATGACCATCCGCTCACGTGGTCCACGCGCGGCCGCACCGGCGGTGACCGGCGCAGATGCACTCGGCGACGACGAATCGGCCGACCCTGACCCCATCACAACTCCTATGTAGACCTTCATAATCAGGCGGTTCTATGCAAGCATACATAGTCATGACACCCACCGAGATCGGAAATGATCCACTGCAACTGTCCGGCCTGGCGCTGCTACGGCTGTGGGCCGACAACCCCAACCGCGACGACCATCCCAGCATCGGACGACTGCTCGGCATGGTGCCGAAGAAGATCGACGAGGGTGTCGTCAGCTTCGCCGTGACACCCAAACCCGATTTCTCCAATCCGCTCGGCACCGTGCACGGCGGTGTCTGCGCGACCCTGCTCGACTCGGTGATGGGCTGCGCGGTGCACACCACCCTGCCCGCCGGGGTCGGCTACACCACCCTCGAACTGAAGATCAACTACATCCGCGCAGTGGCCCTCGACGCCGAGGAGATCACCGCCACCGGCACCGTCATCCACGTCGGCGGCAAGACCGCGACCGCCGAGGGCAAGGTGTTCTCCGCCGACGGCAAACTCGTCGCGCACGGCACCACCACCTGCATCATCTTCCGCTGACGCGGGGGACGCCCGGCCGACCCGACGTCAACGCAACGGCACACACAGCCACGGACTACTCGGGTCGGTCAGTAGTCTGCCGACACCGCTTCGCGTTTCGGCGAAGGACGCATCGGCGCTGGCCACCGGACGTTTGGCACCGTCGGCCACGAACAACGCCCGCCCGACCTCGAAGCCGACCGCGTACTCAACCCAATCGGAGTAGGCCGCCGAGGCCAGGCGTCCGGCGATCTCGATCCGCTCCCACACCTCCCCGACATCCATGAATCCGACGAATGCGCAGTAGCGCAACAAGATCACCAGACGGGAGAGATCCCAGGCCGCGACGCTCCGTGGCACACGATCGGGAAATGTGATCGCCCCCGCGACGACCTCGACACATACGCCGAGGGTCGCCGGATTCGCTTCGGCGACAGCACGAATCCGCTCGATCTCACCGGCGATCCACGAACGTGACCGGCCGTCGACCCCCGGACATATCCGGTGGATCGCGGCCAGACACGGGTCGTAGTCGGGTGCGTCGAGTCCGACGGTCAGCAGATCGATCACCTCGACCGCCGATTCCCGATCGCTGATCGCCCAGGTGGCACGCAGTTGTTTGCGCAATCGCCGGTCGGAGGCAGTGATCCACAGATCGTCGACCGGGTCGTCGGTCGCGGTGATCGCGAAGTACGCACCGGCCCCCAACCCGCGCATCCGGCCGATCCGGTGCCCGACGCCCGACCACGGAATCGACCCCGGACCGAGGTAAGCGGGCACCGCATATCCCGCACCCTGCGTACCGTCGGCGCGAATCTGCGTGTGGACCTCCCACTCCGCCGAACTGGGATCGGGCGGCACCGGCACCGAGATCACGGTGTCGGCGATCGGCGCGGCGGCCACGACCGGCGCGGGGTTCGACGCCAAGGCCGCGACGAACGCCTCGGCGAACTCACCACAGCTCGGATACCTGGCGGCGGGATCCTTCGCCAGCGCCCGCCCGAAGACGTCGTCGAGTGCGGCAGGCAGGTCCGGCCGTCGATCTCGCGGACGCGGCGGTGGCGCACTGAGGTGCTGATGCAGGACGGCGACCAGATTAGCCCCGGCGAACGGCGTTGTCCCGGTGAGCATGTCGAAAGCCGTACACGCCAGCTGGTATTGATCGGCGGCGGCCGTCAGATCGCCTTCGGCCAGCGCCTGTTCGGGCGCGCAGTAGGCGAGACTCCCGATGAACGCGCCGGTCGAGGTCAGCGAGCTCGCGCCATCCTGCGGTTTCGCGATCCCGAAGTCCGCCAGATAGATCCGCGGTCGGCGCCCCCGGGTGAGGAGAATGTTCCCGGGCTTGACATCCCGATGGAGCAGCCCGTTGTCGTGAGCGTGATCGAGTGCGTCGGCGATCGCCGCGACGATATCGACCAGCAGGCCGACCGGCAATACCCGGTCCGGATTCTCGGCCGCCAGGACAGCCGCATCCGAACCGTCGATGTAGGCCATCGAGATCCACAACCGATCGCGATATTCACCCCGGTCGTGTAGCGGAACGATGTTCGGGTGCATCAGCGTCGACGCGACATCCGCCTCCCGGCTGAAACGCTCCCGGTACTGCCCGTCGTCCTGCAGTGTCGGGGCCAGGATCTTGAGCGCGTCCTGTCGCGGCAACCGAGGATGCCCGGCCAGATACACCTCGCCCATTCCGCCGACGCCGATGCGACGGACGATGCGATAGCCGGCGAACTCGTCACCGACGGCCAAACTGGGACTCATCGGGCAATGATCGCAGAAGCCCCGGACACCCCGCGGTCATCCGAGCATCACGGCAGAGGTGTTTGCCCTCCGAGTACTCGGAGGGCAAACACCTGGGCCGGCAGTCGACATCTCAGCCGACAGCCACCGCGCTTGCCTCCTCGCGCATCTCATCCCGCCCGACGCGGATGGTCAGCACCGAGACCAGCAGCGCTAAGGCCATGAATCCGGCACCCCAGTAGAAGGCGACGTCGTAGCTGTGGATGGCGGCCGCCTTGCCGTCGCCGACATAGTCGGCCAGCGCACTCGCCGCGATCGTGGACAGCAACGCCAACCCGATGGACCCGCCCACCTGCTGGGTGGTGTTGATCAGCGCACTGCCCACCCCGGCGTCGGCGACGTCGATCCGGTGCAGTCCGACACTCTGCATCGCGACGAACACCAAGCCCATCCCGACGGCCACCCCGACCTCGGCGGGCAGGATATCGGCGACCCACGTCGAATCGACGTCGAGTTGCGCCAGGTAGAGCAGACTCAGCGCACCGATGATCGGACCGGCGATCATCAACGGCCGCGGCCCGATTCGCGGTAGCAATGAACTGGCCAGCCCAGCGCTGAACACCAGCGCGATCGGGAACGGGAGGAACAGAAGTCCGGCCTCCAACGGCTTGTGCCCCAACGTGTTCTGGAAGTAGTAGCTGAGGAACATGAACATCGCGAACATCGGGATCGGCACGATCAGCGACACCAGATAGGCGCCGCCTCGGTTGATGTCACCCGGAATACGTAGGGGCAGCATCGGATCGGCAGTTCTCGCTTCGATAGTCACGAAGGCCGACAGCAGCACGCCGGCGAGAACGAAGAAGCCGATCGTCGATGCGGCGCCCCAGCCCGCACTCTCCGCCCGAGTGAAGGCGTAGACGAGTGCGAACAGTCCGCCGGTCACCGTCACCACGCCAGGCAGGTCATAGCCTCGTCCCCGCAGCGCCGCCCGGTCGCGTGTCACCAGATAGAGCGCACCGGCGGCCGCGATCAGGGCGATCGGGGTGTTGATGAGCAAAGTCCAGCGCCAGGACAGGTATTCGGTCAGGGCGCCGCCGGCGATCAGGCCGATGGCAGCGCCCGCACCCGAGACCGCGGCATAGACCGCCAGGGCACGCGCCCGGTCCCGATGTTCGGTGAACATCACGGCGATCAGTGCGAGCGCGGCCGGGGCCAGCATCGCCGCGAACACACCCTGCAGGGCACGCCCGGCGAAGAAGGACACGGAGTTCCAGGCCAATCCGGCGAAAGCGGAGGAGACCGCGAAGCCGGCCAGCCCGATGAGGAACATGCGTCGCCTGCCGAGATGGTCGGCGAGGCGTCCGCCGAGGAGAAGTAGCGAACCGAACAGGAGCGTGTAAGCGGTCAGCGACCACTGCCGGTTGGCGTCGGAGATATGTAAGTCGTTCTGCGCGTATGGAAGCGCAATGGTGATGATGGTGGCATCGAGCACCACGATCAGTTGCGCCAGGGCGATGACGGCCAGTGCCCACCATCGCCGTCGGGGATGGGCGTCGCCCGACTGTGCGGCCGGCGCGGAGTCTGCGTACGCCGTGCTGATCGTCGGCGAATCGCTGGCTGTCAGTGAATCGACGGCTGCCGGGGGATCGCCGGACACGTCGGTGGAGTCAGTTGTGGTCACGAGCATCTCGAATCTCGGTTGTCTCGTCAGATGTGTGCGGACTCGTCGTCGAGTGCGCACCTGCGGCCCCATCGGGGACCTCGACCCGGGGCGGGTCTGTCCCAATAGTGGCAGAGCCAGACAGAAGTCGTCAACAGTCATTTTGCTGACTGCGCCATTTGGCAGCACAGGTCGCGATTTTCGGGACGTCGAGTTAGAATGCGCACGTGACCACCGGTGAAGCTCCCCCGCTCGCGCCGGGTCTGCGTGAACGGAAGAAGCAGCAGACCCGTGATCGCCTGATCTCCGAAGCCCTCCGACTCTGCGATGAGCAGGGCTTCGACCAAACCACCGTCGAAGAGATCGCCGAGGCCGCGAACGTCTCGCCGCGGACCTTCAACCGCTACTTCTCCACCAAGGAGGATGTGGTACTCGCGCCGAGCGAGGACATGATCAACGTCGTCACCGAAGCCCTACGCGCGCAACCGGATACCGGCGACGAGCTCGACGCGCTCATCAACGCCCACCGCGTGGTGTTCACCGGAGCCGCCGACCGTGGCCTCGACATGACCGCGATGCAGACGATGAACCGGATCATGCAGACCTCGCCGACGGTCAACGCACGCGGACGCGACGTCGGCGAACAGAAGATGGCCGCCATCGCCGAGGTCATCGCCGAACGACTGGGCACCACACCCGACGACATCCGGGTGCGCGTCGTCGTCTCGACCTGGTCGTCGCTGATGCATCTGGCGCTGGAACGCTGGGAATGCGGGGACGCTTTCAGCAACGCGTCCGCGATGGAGAGCATCGAGGAGACCTTCGCCGCCTTCCGCACGATGAACGGCCGCTGAGTTCGTCCCCGAGGTTCGTGGTCTTCCCCGCGATGCATCTCGGGGATGAAGACGAAAGTAGGGGACGAACGCTCCTCCCCTACTTTCGGCAGGGGGCGGTCGGGCACGAGAGCAGGCGCCCAGGGGGCGGACAGCCAGAAGGCCGGCCACCCAGCGGGTGACCGGCCTTCTGTACGAAAAGCGTTGAGCCT
The DNA here is from genome assembly GCF_030315745.1 of Gordonia heveisoli. Classification (GTDB taxonomy): domain Bacteria; phylum Actinomycetota; class Actinomycetes; order Mycobacteriales; family Mycobacteriaceae; genus Gordonia. Next base: position 147,654 of record NZ_JASXSH010000008.1, read on the forward strand.
GAGATTAACTCAGAAGCCCATGCCGCCCATCTCGTCGCCACCCGGCATAGCCGGTGCGGCGTTCTTCTCGGGCTTGTCGGCGACGACGGCCTCGGTGGTGAGGAACAGAGCCGCGATCGAGGCTGCGTTCTGCAGCGCCGAGCGGGTGACCTTCACCGGGTCGTTGATGCCTGCGGCCAGCAGGTCCTCGTACACGCCGGTGGCGGCGTTGAGGCCGGTGCCGGTGGGCGAGTTGAGGATCTTGTCGGCGACGACGCCCGGCTCGAGACCGGCGTTGACGGCGATCTGCTTGGCCGGGGCCGACAGCGAGACGCGGACGATGTTGGCACCGGTGGCCTCGTCGCCTTCCAGCGACAGACCGTCGATGGCCGGCTCGGACTGCAGCAGGGCCACGCCACCACCGGCGACGATGCCCTCTTCGACGGCAGCCTTCGCGTTGCGGACGGCGTCCTCGATGCGGTGCTTGCGCTCCTTGAGCTCGACCTCGGTCGCAGCGCCGGCCTTGATGACCGCAACACCGCCGGCCAGCTTGGCCAGACGCTCCTGCAGCTTCTCACGGTCGTAGTCGGAGTCGCTGTTCTCGATCTCGCCACGGATCTGGGCCACGCGACCGGCGATGGCCTCGGGGTCACCCGCGCCCTCGACGATGGTGGTCTCGTCCTTGGTGACGACGATCTTGCGTGCGGTGCCGAGCAGCTCGACGCCGGCGGTCTCCAGCGAGAGGCCGACCTCTTCGCTGATGACCTCGCCACCGGTGAGGATGGCGATGTCGGCCAGCATGGCCTTGCGGCGGTCACCGAAGCCCGGAGCCTTGACGGCGACGGACTTGAAGGTGCCCTTGAGCTTGTTCACGACCAGGGTCGACAGGGCTTCGCCCTCGACGTCCTCGGCGATGATCAGCAGCGGCTTGCCGGCCTGGATGACCTTCTCCAGCAGCGGCAGCAGGTCCTTGATGGTCGAGACCTTGCCCGAGACCAGCAGGATGTACGGGTCGTCGAGGACGGCTTCCTGGCGGTCGGCGTCGGTGACGAAGTAGCCCGAGATGTAGCCCTTGTCGAAGCGCATACCCTCGGTGAGCTCCAGCTGCAGCCCGAAGGTGTTGGACTCCTCGACGGTGATGACACCTTCCTTGCCCACCTTGTCCATCGCCTCGGCGATGAGCTCGCCGATCGACGAGTCGCCGGCCGAGATGCCCGCGGTGGCAGCGATCTGCTCCTTGGTCTCGACCTCCTTGGCGCTCTTCAGGAGGGATTCGGTGACAGCCTCGACGGCCTTCTCGATGCCGCGCTTCAGACCCAGCGGGTTGGCGCCGGCAGCGACGTTGCGCAGGCCCTCACGGACGAGAGCCTGGGCGAGCACGGTGGCGGTGGTGGTGCCGTCGCCCGCGACGTCGTCGGTCTTCTTGGCGACTTCCTTGACCAGCTCGGCGCCGATCTTCTCGTACGGGTCCTCCAGCTCGATCTCCTTGGCGATGGAAACACCATCGTTGGTGATCGTGGGGGCGCCCCACTTCTTCTCCAGAACGACGTTGCGACCCTTCGGTCCCAACGTCACCTTGACTGCGTCGGCGAGGCTGTTGAGGCCCCGCTCGAGGCCGCGGCGGGCCTCTTCGTCGAACGCGATTTGCTTGGCCATGGGTAAGTGATCCTCCGATAGGGGGGTGACACTAGGTATCTATGGCCGGACTCGGTGCCCGCGACGGACGACCGGTGTGTCTTCGGACCGATCTCACCGTCCCGACCTAGCACTCATGCGGTATGAGTGCCAAGGTCCGTTTTAGCACTCGACCCCCGAGAGTGCAAGGTCGACGGTCCTGTTCGACGAGGGTCGGGCGTGTCGATCGGGCGACTGCCATCGGCGCCCACCGGGAGGCTCGCGCCCACCGAACGGGTTAGGGTCATCGCGTGGGGTATCTGCTTGTCATCATCATTGCGCTGCTCGCCATCGTCGCCGTCCTCGTCCTCTTCGACTACCTGGGCAAACGCCGGCTCAGAAAGGCCGAGGAAGAGGCCCTGCGCAATCGCACCTATCGGCCCGGGGACCCCTTCTCCTCGGCCGACGACGACGCCGTCTACGGCAATCCGCGCAACCTCAAGCCCAGCGACCTGATCGAGATCCGCGGTGACACCTATGCGGTGCGCGGCACCCTGCGCCTGACCCAGGGCAGCTTCGTGTGGACCGAGAACCACCTCGACACCGGCCTCGGCCGCAAGGCCTGGATCTCGGTCGAGGACGATCCCGACCTCGAAGTCGTGCTCTGGGAAGAACTCAAGGGCGTGACGGTCACGCCCGGACCCGACGCGGTCGAGGTCGACGGCCGACGCTACTTCACCGACGAATCCGGATCGGCGAACTTCACCTCGGCCGGAACCACCGGCCTGGCCCCCACCGGCGCGCTGCGCTACCACGACTATCAGGCAGCCGACGACACCCGACTGTCCTTCGAGGACTTCGGCGGCGGCTGGGAATGCGCCCGCGGCCAGGTACTCGACCCCGGCGAGTACCGCATCTATCCGAGCAACCCCGCACCCGAGAAGCCGTGAGTGCCGCACCTGCGGACGGCACCGTCACCGACCTGCCGGTGGCCTACGCCGACACCCGAGCCGCCCAACTCGGCTTCTCGCTGACCGCCCCCGCGCAACCGGCCCTCGCCGAATCCGCAGGCACCGTCGGCGAGATCGCCATCGCGTTACGGCTGCTCGGAGCGAGTCATCAGGTGATCGTCGACGACGGTCGGCGTCGCATCTGCGAGACCCTCGCCTGCCTGCCCGGGGAGACCGGCGACCGGCCGGCGTCGCTCGAACAATCCGGCTACCGCTTCACATCGAGGATCGACGTCCACTCCCCCGTGTCGATGGCCGACCTCGTCGGCGACGTCGCCCGGACCGTCGTCGAGCGTCGGGCCGCCGGACTACCCGCCCTGCTCGGCCGATTCCCCGGTGAACCGAACGCGGTGACCGCGATCGCCGTCGCGCCGGCCGACGACCATCGGGTGTCCTGGCAGACATGGCATACCTATCCGCAGTCGGGGGAGGTCGTGGTCACCACGAGCACCCTCGACCATGAGTCCGTCACCGCCACAGCGGAAGGGCTCATCCGATGACGGGCGGCCCATCCGACGACGATCCCGACAACGGGACAGATCCGCTGGCGGGTCTGCGTCGTACCCGGAATCGGATCATCGCCGCGATCGCCGGCGTTGCGGCGCTGATCCTCATCGGATCGTGCGGCTATCACGCCATCAAGGGCGTGGCGGGCGGCAGCGCGCGCGACCACATCACCTCCCAGTACCACCGGGAGGCGACGCTCGACGAAGGCGACGTGCAGGCGTATATCGCCGACGGTGCACCCGCCGACGTCGCCGACCAGATCGCCATCGCCGAGGTGCCCACCGACCGACGGTCCGGCGACACCGCGCCGGGCAACGTCGCGGGGACCACCTTCATGCAATACCCGAACTATCTGGTCGCACTCTTCCCGTACGGCGTGGGTAAAACGCAGGTCATGTTGTCGCGCGACTACCGCTCGGGCTATCACCACTATCACAACTACGTCGGCGGATATTGGGTTCCGTCACCGAGTTACGGCGGCTCGGGCAGTGACAACCGCGGCGGCGGTAGTGGCGGCGGCGGCAAATGAGTTCCGGCGCAGAGGAAGTCCCCAGATGAGCCGGACCGGTACCGAGAACAGCCCCCATCCATCAGAAGCCCCGACCCACGAGAAGCTGGAGAACACACATGATCTCGGTGCATGACATCGCACTCAACGCCGGGTACGCAGCTGCCTACGCCGGCGTCGGAGTCTTCCTGATGCTCGTCTCCTTCGCGGTCATCGACGTACTCACCCCGGGCGATCTGCGGCACCAACTGTGGGGTGAACGCAACCGCAACGCGGGCATCCTCGTCGGCTCCAATCTCGCCTCGGTCGCATTGATTGTGACGGCCGCGATCGCCGCCAGCGAGGGACGACTGGCCGTCGGGCTGACCTACACGGTCATCTATACGGTGATCGGCCTCGTCGCGATGGCGCTGACCTTCTTCATCGTCGACCTGTTCACCCCCGGAAAGCTCGGCGCTATCGTCATCGCACCGGAGTCACATCCGGCTGTCTGGGTGCACGCCATCGCCCACGTCGGCACCGCACTCATCATCAGCGCCTCGATCTTGTGAGCTCACCCGAGACCGGGTCGAGCACCACCACCGCCGCCACGGCCGCATCGCAGACCAGCCCCGACGACACCACCCCGGGGCGTGCCAGGCTGGCGCGCTCGGCGCTACTGGCCGTCGTCTTCGTCTGCGCCGCATGCGGACTGGTGTACGAGCTGGCCCTGGTCTCGTTGGGCTCCTATCTGATCGGCAACACCGCCACCCAGGCGTCGATCGTGCTCGCCGTGATGGTGTTCGCGATGGGTGTCGGATCGCTGGCCGCCAAACCGCTGCAGCCGCATTCGATCACCGCCTTCGCGGTCATCGAGCTCGCACTCGCCCTGATCGGCGGATTGTCGGTGATGGCGCTGTACGCGGCCTTCGCCTATCTGTCGCTGTACACCCAGGCGATGATCCTGGTGGCCTTCGTCCTCGGTGTGCTGATCGGCGCCGAGATCCCCCTGTTGATGGTTCTGCTGCAACGGATCCGGCGGCAGGAGGCCGGGTCGGCAGTCGCCGACATCTTCGCCGTCGACTACATCGGCGCGCTGGTGGGCGGACTCTGCTTCCCGTTCCTACTGCTCCCGATCTTCGGGCAATTGCGCGGCGCGCTGGTCGTCGGCCTCGTCAACGCCGCCGCGGGTTGCTTCCTGGTGTTCGTCGTCTTCGCGAAGTCGATATCGCGCACGCGGCTGGCCGTTCTCGGTACCGCGGCGCTGGCCGTCGTGGCCGTCCTCGTCGTGGCCCTGGTCTACTCGACGAGATTCGAGGTCACCGCCCGGCAGGCGCTCTACCGTGACCCGATCATCGCCGCCCAACGCACCGCCTATCAGGACATCGTGATCACCGAGCGGGGCACCGCCGAAGGTCGCGACACCCGTCTCTATCTGAACGGCGACCTGCAGTTCTCCTCCATCGACGAACATCGCTACCACGAGTCGCTGGTCCATCCCGCGATGGCCGGACCGCATGGCCGGGTGCTCATCCTCGGCGGCGGGGACGGCCTCGCGCTACGCGAGGTGCTCACCTATCCCGATGCCCGGCAGGTCACGCTCGTCGAACTCGACCCGGAGATGATCTCCCTGGCCCGCCACAACGACCGGCTCGTGCGACTCAACCGCGGATCGATGAACGACCCGCGCGCGCAGGTCGTCGCCGACGACGCGTTCACCTGGCTCCGGCACAGCGACCGCGCCTACGACGTCATCATCATCGACATGCCCGATCCCGACGAATCGGCCACCGCCAAACTGTATTCCACCGAGTTCTACGGCCTGGCGAAACGTCACCTCGCCGACGGCGGCCGCATGGTGGTGCAGGCAGGCTCGCCCTACTTCGCACCGAAGTCGTTCTGGTGCATCCGGGCCACCCTCGCCGACGCCGGGCTGGCCGTCACCCCGTACCACGTGGACGTACCGGCCTTCGGCGACTGGGGCTTTCACCTCGCCGGCGCGCATCCGGTCCCGCTACGACTCCAGCCCGCGACCACCCTGCGCTTCCTCAGCCCCGCCGAACTGGCGGCGGCCGCGGTGTTCCCACTGGACCGACCCCCGCTGGAGCTACCACCGTCGACCCTGATGGATCCGCGAATCCTGCGATACGCGCAGGGCGAGTGGACCACATACTGATTCGATCCGGGTCAAGATGAAACCGGCCGACACTCAACACAGGAGGTGCGATGTCCGCCGGAACGACAGTCATCATCGCGATCCTGGCGGCCGTGGTGTGTGTGGCGCTGGTCGTGCTGGTGGCGACCCGTCGTCGGGTGGCGACGCCGACCGAGCGGGCGGTGTACACCGCATTGCACACCGCATCGCTGGCCACCCGATCGCTGCGGACCGGCCTGTCGGCGGACTCGGCGACCGAGTCGCTCCCACATCTGCGTTCCCTCACCGCGGGTGAGGGGGCCGCGCTCTACGACGCAGGCGTCGGACGACTCTCCCACGATCCGCCAGGCGAGGAGATCTGGGATGCCGAGATGCTCGCCCACGCCGACGCCGCCGCGGCGCAGGCGACCGGCAACGGTCGACGGGTCCTGATCACCGACCCATCCGGCGCCGAATCCCCGGTCCGCGCGCTGATCGCGCAACCACTGGTCGCCGGGGACACCGGGGTCGGCGTACTGGTGGTCGCCACGACCCGACGGCCCGGGCCCGGCATGCTCGGCGCCATCGCCGAGGTCGCCCGTTACGCGTCGTCGCAGATCGAGCTGGCCGACCTCGACGCCTCCCGTGCCCGTCTGGACCGCGCGGAAGTGCTCGCCCTGCGCGCACAGATCAGCCCGCATTTCATCTACAACGCGCTCAATACCATCGCGTCATTCGTCCGCACCGACCCCGACCGGGCGCGGGAACTCATCCTGGAGTTCGCCGACTTCACCCGCTATTCGTTTCGCGCGGCAGGCGAGTACACACTGCTCGCCGACGAGCTGCGCAACATCGACCGCTACCTGACGCTGGAACGAGCCCGGTTCGGACCGGCGCTGGAGGTCCGGCTGCACGTCGCCCCCGAGGTGCTCAACGTCGTCGTCCCCTTCCTCGCGCTGCAGCCACTGGTCGAGAACGCCGTGCGGCACGGGTTGGCCGCCAACGGCGGTGGCACCATCACCGTCGTCGCCGCCGACGAGGGCGCCGACTGTGTGATCACCGTCGAGGACGACGGGGTCGGCATGGATCCCGAACTGCTGCGTACCGGCGCCATCGACGCCCTCGAACCCGGTGGTGACGCCGCATCGGAGCCGGAATCGCGGCGGACCGGGGGCGCCCATGTCGGCCTGACGAATGTCGATCATCGGCTGCGCGCCGCATTCGGCAACGACTACGGTCTAGTGGTCGAGACCGCGGTGGGTGCGGGTACCAAGGTCGGCATGCGGGTGCCGAAGTTCCGGGCCGGTATCCATGTTTGATCGGAGGTTGGCGCGATGAGCGAGTTGGTGGTTCTCGCCGTCGACGACGAACGGCCCGCCCTCGACGAACTCTGCTATCTGCTCGAACGGCAACCCGCCGTATCGACCGTACTGTCGGCCTCCGACGCCACCGCCGCGCTCCGCGAACTCAACGGCAACCCCGTCGACGTGATCTTCCTCGACATCAACATGCCGGGACTGTCCGGGCTCGAATTGGCCGGGATCCTGACCAAATACGCCGCGCCACCGCGGATCGTCTTCGTCACCGCGCACGAGGACAAGGCCGTCGACGCCTTCGACGTCGGGGCGATCGACTATCTCCTCAAACCACTGCGCGAGGAGCGGCTGACGCAGGCCATCGCGCGGGTCGTCGACCGCCTCGACACCGCCCGCACCGTCGATGAGGCCACGACGACCGAACCCGCCGCCCCCGACGATGTCATCCCGGTCGAGATGGCCGGCGTGACCTCGCTGGTCCGCCGCGACAGCATCTCGTGGGTCGAGGCGGTCGGCGACTATGCGCGCCTGCACTCGGATTCGGGTGCGCATCTGGTCCGGATACCTTTGTCCACCTTGGCCTCTCGTTGGGAGGACGACGGCTTCGCACGCGTGCACCGGTCATATCTGGTGGCGCTGAGCATGGTGACCGGACTGCGGACGGTCGGGTCGGGAACTGTTGTCTGCGTCCGGGCCAATGGCCGTTCCGAAGCCGTAGAGCTGCCGGTCAGCCGCCGCCAGCTTCGTGAGCTGAAAGATCGGGTCATCCGAAATCCGCTGCGCACTTATCGATCTCCGGGTAGCACCGAATGAGTAGCCAACCGCCCGCGCGGGAACGGGTCGTCCTCGCCCGACGACGCGGCGCGCGCACGGTGCGGACCCGCGTCGAGGTGCAGGAGCAGACCGAGGTCGGCGACGCACTGGTGCGTGGGCTGATGCGCGCCCAGTTGGGGCTGGCGCTGCGCCTGGGCATCAGCCTGATGGTCGTCATCGTGGCCATCCCGCTGGCGGGCAGCATCTTTCCGCACCTGACCGAGGCGACCGCCTTCGGCATCCGACTCAGCTGGATCATCCTCGGCGTCGGACTCTATCCGCTGTTCATCGGGATCGGCTGGCTGTATGTCCGTCTCGCCGAGCAGTCCGAACGCGATTTCATGCGGGTGGTCGACGACGACACCGACCCGTCGTGAGCGACCGGCCATGACTGGACAGCCGGATGCCCTGACCGCGATCGCACTGATCGTCGCAGCGGTCGCCACCATTGCCGTCGGCGCCTACGGTGGCCGCTTCTCGCGGACCACCTCCGACTTCCTGGTGGCCTCGCGATCGGTCGGCCCCCGCTGGAATGCGGCAGCGATCTCGGGCGAATACCTCTCGGCCGCTTCTTTCCTCGGCGTCGCCGGACTCGTCGCCAAATACGGTGCGGACGCTCTCTGGTATCCGGTCGGCTTCACCGCAGGCTATCTGGGGCTACTGCTGTTCGTGGCCGCACCGCTACGACGATCAGGCGCCTACACCGTCCCCGACTTCGCCGAGTTCCGGCTGACGTCACCGGCCGCCCGCAAGACCGCGATGGTCGTCGTCGTGGTGGTGTGTGTGCTGTATCTGATCCCCCAGTTCCAGGGCGCCGGACTGACACTGAACATCCTGCTCGGCGCACCGGTGTGGGTGGGTGCGATCGGCGTGGGTGCGATCGTGATCGTCAACGTCGTCGGCGGCGGCATGCGGTCGATCACCTTCGTGCAGGCCTTCCAGTACTGGCTCAAACTGACCGTCATCGCCATCCCCGCCCTGGCCCTGATCGCGGTGTTCGCCACCGACCGTGAACATCTCGGCGACCCCGCGCCGCCGCGGGTGTCGACGGCGACCACCGTCGACGTGACCACCGACGTCATCGTCACCGTCACCGAACCACACGGAGTGCGGGTCACCGGGCACCTCGACGGACGACACGTCGACGATGCGACCATCGGGCACCCCGGCCGCCACCGCATCGGGGCGGGCAGCACCATCGAACTCGACGCCGACGCCGCCACTCCCGTGATCGCAGGCACCCCGTCGACCGGATCGTCGTGGATCTCCTCCGGCGGCGGACTCGGCGGCGGACATCCGCTCTACCAGGTGATCTCGCTGATCATCGCCACCTTCCTCGGCACGATGGGCCTGCCGCACGTACTGGTGCGGTTCTACACCAACCCCGACGGCCGGACTGCCCGACGCACCGCACTGACCGTGATCGTGCTGCTGTCGCTGTTCTATCTGTTCCCACTGGTGCTGGGCATTTTCGCGCGACTGTATGTCCCCGAACTACTCATCACCGGCACCTCCGACGCCGCCGTGCTACTGCTCCCGAGCGCCGCGATCGCAGGGATACCCGGCCAAATACTCGGAGCGCTGGTCGCCGCCGGCGCCATCGCAGCCTTCCTGGCCGCCTCCTCCGGACTCCTCGTCAGCGTCGCCGGCGCACTGGCCACCGACGTGCTGCGCGGGCGGGTGCGCGACTTCCGGGTGGCCGCACTGATCGGTGGTGTCATCCCGGTCGTTCTCTCGCTGGCGGCAACGTCACTGGAACTGTCACGAACCGTCGGCCTGGTCTTCGCGGTGGCCGCCTCCACACTGTGTCCCCTGCTGGTACTGGGCATCTGGTGGCGCGGGCTGACCGCGGCCGGCGCCATCACGGGTCTCGTCGTCGGCGGCGTGACATCGGGGGTGGCGACCAGTCTGGCGATCGCCGGTCTCGCCGACGAGGACGGACTCGGCGGCTGGCCTGCCGTCGTCATCGGCTATCCCGCCGCCCTCACGGTCCCACTCGCCTTCGGCGCGATGATCGGCGCGAGCCTCGCGACCCGGCGTCGCATACCCGCCGACGTGTCACGAATCTTTGCCCGGATGCATGTCCCCGAACGGCTCGGCATGGGCGTCGAACGCCTGCCGCAGGCCGATCGCTGAGCGACCGTTCGTCGGCGACAACCGACCGTCCGGCGCACAAAGCACAGCCTTCGGCGTGTGACCCCCGACACGTATTGATCTGTGATCTGCGCCTCAGCAAAGCTCGGTGCAGACACCCATCACAGTTGGGAGAAACCCGTGACCACCATCGACACCCCGCCACCGGCATCGCATCTGCCGTCCGGCGACGACTACCTCGCCATGCAGGCGAGCCCGCAGTTCCAAGGACTCAAACGGTCGCTGCGCCGCTTCGTGTTCCCGATGACCGCCTTCTTCCTCGCCTGGTACGCCGTCTACGTCGCGCTGGGCGCCTTCGCCCATGACTTCATGGCCACCAAGCTGTGGGGCAACATCAACGTCGGCATCGTGCTCGGTCTCGGCCAGTTCGTGACGACCTTCGCGATCACCGCACTCTACGTCCGCTTCGCCAACCGCGACCTCGACCCGCAGGCCGAGGCAATCCGCACCGAGATGGAAGGACGGGTAGAGGCATGAGCACCACGGTCCTCGCTGCCGAGCAACTCGGCAATCCGATCGCCAACATCGCGATCTTCGCAGCCTTCGTCGCCATCACCATGGTCGTCGTCATCAAGGTGAGCCGCCAGAACACCTCGGCCGCCGACTTCTTCACCGGCGGCCGCTCCTTCTCCGGTCCGCAGAACGGCGTCGCCATCGCCGGCGACTACCTGTCCGCAGCCAGCTTCCTCGGCATCGCCGGCGCCATCGCCGTCTACGGCTACGACGGCTTCCTCTATTCCATCGGCTTCCTCGTCGCCTGGCTGGTCGCCCTGCTCCTGGTCGCCGAATTGCTGCGCAACACCGGCAAGTTCACCATGGCCGACGTGCTGAGCTTCCGGCTCAAGCAGCGTCCGGTCCGGCTTGCCGCAGCGATCTCGACTCTCGCGGTGTCGCTGTTCTACCTGCTGGCCCAGATGGCCGGTGCGGGCGGCCTGGTCGCGCTGCTGCTCGACATCGACGGTCGGCTCGGTCAGTCGATCGTGATCGCCGTGGTCGGCGCTCTGATGATCGTGTACGTCCTCGTCGGCGGCATGAAGGGCACCACCTGGGTGCAGATCATCAAGGCCATCCTGCTCATCGCCGGTGCCGCCTTCATGACGCTGATCGTCCTCGGCAAGTACGGCCTCAACCTGTCGGAGATCATGGGCGCGGCCCAGGACAAGATTTCGGGCGCATCGAATCCCGCGGTCGCCGACCGTGACGTGCTTGCCCCCGGCGCCAAGTATGGCGGCTCGCTGGAATCGCAGATCAACTTCATCTCGCTGGCCATCGCGCTGGTGCTGGGTACCGCGGGTCTGCCGCACGTGCTGATGCGCTTCTACACCGTCCCGACCGCCAAGGAGGCCCGACGTTCGGTGGTGTGGGCGATCGGCCTGATCGGCGCCTTCTACCTGTTCACCCTGGTCCTCGGTTACGGTGCGGCGGCCATCGTCGGCCCCGACCGCATCCTGGCCTCCGCAGGCAAGGAGAACGCGGCAGCACCGCTGCTCGCCTTCGAACTCGGCGGCGTGGTCCTGTTGGGCATCATCTCCGCGGTGGCCTTCGCAACCATCCTGGCCGTCGTCGCCGGCCTGACGATCACCGCGTCGGCGTCCTTCGCCCACGACATCTATGCCAGTGTCATCAAGCGCAACAAGGTGAGTGAGGAAGATCAGGTTCGAGTGTCACGGATCGCCGCGGTCGTCCTCGGCGTCCTCGGCATCGTGCTCGGCATCCTGGCCAACGGCCAGAACATCGCCTTCCTGGTGGCGCTGGCCTTCGCGATCGCGGCGGCAGCCAACCTGCCGACGATCGTCTACTCGCTGTACTGGAAGCGGTTCAACACCCGCGGCGCCCTGTGGAGCATCTACGGCGGCCTCGGTTCGACGATCCTGCTGATCATCTTCTCGCCTGCCGTCTCCGGCAAGGCAAGCTCGATGATCCCGGGCAGCGACTTCGCCTGGTTCCCGCTGGAGAACCCCGGCATCGTGTCGATTCCGCTGGCCTTCATCCTGGGCATCGTCGGTACCTTCACCTCGCCCGCGGACAAGGGCGTCCCGGAACGCAACGCGGAGATGGAGGTTCGCTCCCTCACCGGCGTCGGCGCCGAGAAGGCGGTCGTGCACTAGCGCGGCCCCAGAACAGCATTCGGCTCTCGTGGCGCTGGTCGCCACGAGAGCCGAATGCTGTTCGACCGCACACGCTGACCGAGAAGCCCAGCCGACCAGGTCACGAGTCGGCATTCGCCGGCCGAACCACCCTCGCGGCGGGCCGATTGGTGCTAGTTTCCGCGGTAGCCCACCGATGGAGCTTCCGATGAGTAGCAGCGCGCGATCGTGGATTCGGGTGGTCATCGCCTTCCTGGCGGTCGTCGTGTCCGGAACAATGTCACTGCCGACCTACGGCGAAGCCACCGCCGCCCCGGTACCGCAGGGCACCGCACCCGGCCCCGCGTGTGCGTGGCAGTTGATGTCCAACAGCACCGACCTCAACGTGGCATTCCCGGACGTCAACGCAACCTATTGGATACTCCCCTACGCGCTCGGCGGCGGTGATTCAATCCAGCTGTCGGGCCGATACCCGCAAGCCCGCTACTTCTCGCTGAACACCTACGGAACCGACTTCAATACCGTAGACACTTTACGGGACAGCCAGATCCAGCCGGACCCGGGCAGCAACAACCCGTATTCGACCACCGCAGGCGCGGGCTCCGGCGACACGTGGCACGCCACCGTCGTACCCGGTGCGGCCGATCACTCGCGCAACCAGATGCGCGGCGTGCGTGCCGGACAGAGCACGCCCATCGGTTTCCTCATCATCCGTGTCTATGTGCCCGATGACCCGCGATCGCTGAGCGGTGGCGTCCAATTGCCTACGGTCACAGTGAAGCTCGGCGGTTCGTCGACAGTCCTGCGCCCATGCGCCACCCCGTTCAACCCGCGCGACTACTCCGGACCGGTCTCCGCCGCCCTGACCGCGGTCTTCGACCGGGTGATCGGTCAGGCGGCGTCGGGCTCCTTCCCGTCGAATGCCCCGGAGGCGAAGTTCATCAACCCCGCGTCGACGTCAGGCCTGTTCCCCAACGGCGACAACAAGTACATCGGCGCCGGGATGACCTACCGCAAGGGCCGAGTGCTGGTCATCCGAGGGAAGGCGCCGACCTTCCCGAACACCCGGGTAGGTCAGTCTCCGACCACCCCCGGGCCGGCGATGCGGTACTGGTCGATGTGCCAGAACGACAAGGTGACGCCCTATCCGGTCGTCGCCTGCGCCGCCGACTTCCAGACACGTCTCGACAGCAGCGGCTATTACACCTATGTGGTGGCGGCGACCGCGGACATGTCCCGATCGCCGGACCCGACGATCACGATCATCAACTGGGGTGACACGTCCATACCCACCAAGGTCGTCTTCATCCGAAATATGCTGCCCTCGAACGACTTTTATCCCTATTCGGTACAGGCATCCCAGGCCCGGCACACCGATCCGGCTGTCACCATGGGCGAGTACTATCCACGCGCCGCCTACTGTGACGTCACGGTGTTGCGCACCCGCGGCTGGCGGGCCTGCTATCCGAACTGACACCGACAGCACCCCCGGCCAGGGTTCGCGGGAACCGCTCAGCCGACGTGCTGAATCCGCGCGAACGGCTTCGCCGCCTCGAGTTCATAGGCGATCTCCAGCAGGGTCCGCTCATCCCCGAGGTCGGCGCTGAAGTGGATGCCGATCGGCAGACCGCCGTCGGACCGACCCAATGGCAGACTGATGGCCGGTGTGCCGGCCGTGTTGTTGGCCGGGGTGAACGCGACGTAGCGGATCAGCCGGTCGAAGATCTCGTCGAAATCGCCTGCCGGATCCAGATATCCGATCTGCGGTGTCACATGCGAGAGGGTCGGGCTCAGCACCAGGTCGAAACGTTCGTGCATGCCACGGAACGCTGCCGTGGATCGCTTGAGGCCACGGATCGCTCCGGGCAGCCGCCAGAATCCGCGCAGCGCCCGCCGCGACAGACCGCGGGTGAACGGATCCAGCTGCGTACGGTCGAACCCCTTATCGATATAGCGCTTGCCGAGCCGATCGATCGAAAAGGCCAGGAGCGCCCAATAGTCGATGAAGTCCGTGATGTAGTCGCGGTCGACCGGCAGCGGCACCATCTCGGTGCGGTGTCCGAGACCTTCGAGCAGTTCGGCCACCGCGATGACCTCGCGCTGGGTATCGCGGTCGAGTAACTGACCGGTGATCGGTTCGGTGATCAGCGCAATGCGCAGTCGTCGTTCTGCCGGCCCCGTCACCAGCCCCACCGGATTTAACCCTGTTGCCGGACGCACACGTTCGGTGTCGGCGAGAAAGTAGGCGGTGTCGCGGACCGTCCGGCTGACGATGCCGTTGGAGATGATGTCGATCGGCGCCGCCTCACCCTCGACGGCCGGCGCCACCCGGTCGCGGCTGGGTTTGAGGCCCACCAACCCGCAGGCGGCCGCCGGGATACGGATGGACCCGCCACCGTCGTTGGCGTGGGCGATCGGCACCGCCCCGGCCGCGACCAGCGCAGCCGAGCCACCCGAGGACGCCCCGCACGAATAGTCCGTGTCCCACGGATTGCGGGTCGGTTCGCGGTCGACGAATTCGGTGGTCGCGGTGAGCCCGAAGGCCGGCAGCGTCGTCGCACCCAGGACGTTGACCCCAGTGCCCAGCAGTTGGTCGGTGAAGGCCTCGTTCTTCGTCGCCGGATACTCCGGTACCGCGGCCGAGCCGTGCCGGTTCGGCAGTCCGGCGTATTCGGTGTTGTTCTTGATCAGCGTCGGTACCCCGGCGAATGCGCCACCACCGAAGTCACCGACGGCAGCACGGGCACGCGCGCGTTCCCGATCGTCGTAGGCGATCGCATTGAGCCGGGGGTTCACCACGTCGATCCGGGCCAGCGCGGCCTCGGTCGCCTCGGCCGCCGACATCTCGCCCGCGGCGATCGCCGCGGCCACTCCGACCGCATCCAGATCACCGAGACAGTCGTCGCCGAACGCATGGACCCGTTTCATGTCGCTCCTCCACCCATGGAGCAGAGCGTAGGCCAAGCTCAGACGGGACTGTCGGACATCGAGATCACGTCGGCGACGAGCCTCGCCGCGAACGCGTCGTCGACCCGCATCCCGAACGCGGCGTGGTGATAGAGCGGAGCGATGACGTGCACGAGGATCTGATCGGCGGTCGGCGACCGCTCGCCGCGTCCCTTCGCGGCAGCGACGATGGCGTCGGCCTGACGGCGTCGGATCTCCCAGCGCGGACATTCGTCGACCACCTCGCTGCGGGCCCAGATCATCGCCCGCAAGTACTTGTGCCGGCGCGGCGTGGCGAGGTCGGCGGCGATTCGTGTCGCCCAGGCAGCCAGATCGGAGGTGACCGCGCCGGTGTCGGGGACCGGTTCTTCGGCGGTCAGCACCTCGATCGCGACCTCTTCCAGCAGAACGTCCATCGACCCCCAGCGCCGGTAGACCGTCGACGGCGTCACCCCGGCGAGGTCGGCGACGTGGGGAATGGTGATGGACTCGGCGGGCTGACCTTCGAGCAGGGCACCGACCGCCGTGTACACCGCGACGCGGACACGTTCACTGCGGCCACCGGGGCGTCGCTGAGGCCCCGAACCGTCACCCGGAGAGGTATTCGTCGTCATGATCCGACCATTATTGCAAAGATCGTTGCGTTTGCCCGCGGGTTTGGTTACCGTCCTGGTTGAGATCGGCGTCACCGTGACCCCTGTGCGCGCCAACGCCGGTCCTCGACCGTGAATCCTCCACTGCGCACGCGAGTTCGCCAGTACCCGCGTGAGCACCTGGAACCGAGGAGTAAGACTTCAACCATGCATCTCAAGTTCAGTCCTGAAGAAGAAGCATTCCGCGACGAACTGCGCACCTTCTTCACCACCCAGGTGCCCAAGGAAGTCCGCGACCGCAACGCGGCGGGAGCACTTCGTTACCCCGACGACTTCATCACCACCCAGCGCGTACTCAACGAGCACGGCTACGCAACCCCGGCCTGGCCGGTCGAATGGGGCGGCCGGGACTGGACCCCCATCCAGCACCACATCTACCGCGAGGAGATGACCCTCGCGTCGGTACCCGATCTGCTGCCCTTCAACACGGGCATGATCGGCCCGGTCATCGCCCAGTTCGGGTCCCAGGAGATGAAGGAACGCTTCCTCGCCAAGACCGCGAACCTCGACATCTGGTGGTGCCAGGGCTTCTCGGAGCCGGAAGCCGGTTCTGACCTGGCCTCACTCAAGACGCGCGCGGTCCGCGACGGCGACCACTACGTCATCAACGGCCAGAAGACCTGGACCACCCTGGGCCAGTTCGCCGACTGGATCTTCTGCCTCGCCCGCACCAACCCGGATGTGAAGAAGCAGGCCGGGATCAGCATGTTCCTGTTCCCGATGGACACCCCCGGCGTCGAGCTGCGGCCCATCCAGCTCATCGACGGCAGCTACGAGGTCAACGAGGTCTTCTTCAACGACGTCCGCGTGCCCGTCGAGAACATGGTCGGCAACGAGAACGAGGGCTGGACCCAGGCCAAGTTCCTGCTCGGCAACGAGCGCAACGGCATCGCCCGCGTCGCCTACACCAAGACCAAGCTGGCCCGCGCCAAGGAACTCGCGCGCGCGACCAGCACCGGCCGCGGCGGCACCCTGCTCGATGACCCGCTGTTCGCCACCCGCCTCGCCGAACTCGAAAACGAGTTGCTGGCACTGGAACTCACCCAGCTGCGGGTCGTGGCATCGTCTGCCGACGGCAAGCCGAACCCGGCATCGTCACTGCTGAAGCTGCGCGGCAGTGAACTGCAGCAGGCCGCCATGGAACTCCTCGCCGACATCGCAGGCGCGGATTCCCTGCCCGTCGCAGGTCTGGACGCCGGCGCCGCCAACGGCACCGCCGAGGTGGCGTCGCCGGAGTGGGCGCAGCTGAGCGTGCCGACCTACCTCAACTATCGCAAGGTCACGATCTACGGCGGATCCAGCGAGGTCCAGCGCCAGATCATCGACAAGGCCGTCCTCGGCCTCTGACGACTCCCACCTTTCGTACTCACGTTCTCAAGAACAAGGAACACCATGGATTTCGAGCTCACCGAAGAGCAGGTCATGCTCCGCGACACCGTGCGCGATGTGCTGACCAAGGCCTATGACGTCGAGAAACTACGCGCGGTCACCGACACCGAACTGGGCTGGGACAAGTCGGTCTGGAAGTCGCTGGCCGACATCGGCATTCTCGGCCTGACCTTCCCCGAGGAGGACGGTGGCGCCGACGCCGGCCCCGTCGAGTTCGCCTCCGTCATGACCGAGATCGGCCGGGCGCTCGCACCCGAACCGTATCTGGACTCGGTATTGGTACCCGGGTCGCTGCTGTCCGCCGCCGACGCCGAGACCCGCGCCGAACTGCGCGGCGCCCTGGCTGCCGGTGACCTGCTGATGGCCTTCGCCCACCACGAACCCGGTGACCGCTGGCCCGTCAACAAGGTCGAGACCACCGCAGCCCCGGACGGCACCCTCACCGGAACCAAGAGCCTTGTCGGACACGGCGATTGCGCCGACAAACTGATCGTCTCGGCCCGCGACGCCGACGGCATCGGACTGTATCTGGTCGACGTCGACGCCGAGGGCGTCACCCGCACCGCCTACCGGACCCACGATCGTCGGCGCGGCGCCCAGTTCGACTTCGCCGGCACCCCCGCCAAGCGTCTCGGCACCGGCGACCAGGCAGGCATCATCGCCGACGTCGAGGTGGGTGTGCAGACCGCGCTGTGCGCCGAAGCGGTCGGCGCGATGGAACGCAGCATGGATCTGACCACCGAATACCTCAAGACGCGCAAGCAGTTCGGCGTCCCGCTGGCCGCCTTCCAGGCCCTGACCCACCGGGCCGCCGACATGTACGCCAAGCTCGAGCAGGCCCGTAGCCTCAGCATCTACGCGACCGCGACGCTGGCCGAAGGCATCGCCGATCCGATCGTCGCCTCCCGGGCGAAGCTGCAGATCTGCCGGTCGGGCCGCCTTATCGGCCAGGAGGCCATCCAGATGCACGGCGGTATCGGCGTGACCGCCGAATACCCGGTCGGACACTATGTCTCCCGGCTCACCGCGATCAGCCACACCCTGGGTGACGCCACCGACCACCTGACACGACTGTCGGAGAACCTGGGTACCTACGAATCGATCAGCGTCGGCTGACAATTCGCCTACGAGGACCCCGCCGGTGCCACCGGCGGGGTCCTTGTGCTTGGCGGGTCCGTGTGTCGGGAGGCCTTCTACCCGGGGGTCATGCCGCCGCCCAGGCCCGGGCGGCGTCCGAGGGTGGCCCACGCCGCGATCAGCCGGGCAGCCCCCACACTTTCGCGAGAAGTTGGTGCGAGCGCTTCCGAGCCTCGAAATCGTGTGTGACGCTGGTGATGACGAGTTCATCGGCGCCGGTGACCCGCGCCAGGGTGTGCAGGTGCTCGGCCACCGCGTCGGGGTCGCCGACGAACTGGGTGCGCAACCGATCGTCGACGACCCGACGCTGCTCGTCGGTCAGCGCGGGGGCGGTGCCGGGATCGCGATAGGCGCGGGCGCCGTGGCCGGTGCGGATGTCGTGAACCCAATGCCCGTAGGTGGATGCCAGGTGGCGGGCGGTGGCATCGTCGTCGGCGACCACGACATCGGCGGACACCACCACATAGGGCTGCGCGAGCCGGTGCGACGGTACAAAGGCACCACGGTAGGCCTCGATCGCGTCCAGGACGGTCGCCGGGCTGACGTGATAGTTCGCGACGAACGGTAACCCGCGCCGCCCGGCGACCTGCGCGCTCTCGCCTGCACTACTCCCGAAGATCCACAGCTCGACCTGCGCACCCTCCCCGGGGACGGCTCGCAGTGCCACGTCGTCGACGGTGTAGTCGCCCGCGAGTAGCGACTCGATGTCGCCGACCACCCCGGCGAACTCCGGTGGCTGCGCGCCGGGAAACTCCAGTGCGGCCGCACTCGCCCCGATCCGAGGGGAGGCCAGCAGGGTTTCCACCGGAAACCGCTCCGGGATGAGCAGACCACCGACGACGTGTTCGGGTGCCGAGGGCGGCGCGACCGTACCCGCGCGGACCTGGACGCGACGCTGCCCGGACCGGCCGAGACCGAGATCGAGACGGCCCGGATACAACGCATCGATCGTGCCGAAAGCCTCGACGACGGCCGCGGCCCGATGATGGCCGGTCTGCACCGCGGCGCTGCCCACCCGAATACGCCGAGTCGCGGCCGCGACGAGCGCGATCAGCGTCGTCGTCGAAGAACTGGCCACCGCGGCGAAATGGTGTTCGGCCAGCCAGAAGCGGCGGTATCCGGCGGCCTCGGCAACCTGGGCCAATTCGACGGCGTTCCCGACCGCCTGCGCCGGGGTGCCGCCTTCGACGATCGGCGCGAGGTCGAGCACCGACAGGGGGATCGTCACCGTTCACTCACGACGCCGAGCCGACCAGCGCGTCGGCAATCGCGGCCGGGTCGTGCCCGCCACCGCAGTGACACACCGCCTCAGCGCAGAGCGCGGTCGCGCCCACGGATTCCGGGGACAGGCCGTCCACCGCTCGAAGCAGATATCGATGCCGGTCGTCGAGCATTCGGATCAACCACGACATGACAACCTCCCGCGATTCGACGTCAGGTATCGGGGCCGAAGAACCAGTAGGCCCCACTCGGGGTGCGCCGGACAGGGTTGTACCCCCGCTGATCCGATCGTCGGCACCGGGAGTCATCGGCGGTGGCGGCGACGTTGCCGCCGATATGACGCACCCATCCCCATTCGTCGCCGTCGCCCTGCGTGGCACCGGCTGGCATCCGGCCGCCTGGCGCGACCCGAGCGCCCGCCCCACGGAACTGCTGAGCCCCCGCTACTGGACCGACGTCGTGGCCGCCACCGAGGCCACCGGCGCCGACCTGCTCACCCTCGACGACGGATTCGCCGCCCGCCCCGCCGACCCGCACCTCGACAATCCCGGGCGCACGGACGTGGTGACCGGCCGCGGCGATTCGGTACTCATCGCGGCGCGGGTCGCCCCCACGACCAGCCGGATCGGCATCCTGCCCACCGTGACCACCACCCATACCGAACCGTTCCATACCGCGAAATCCATTGCGACACTGGACTACATCGGGTATGGGCGGGCCGGCGTACTACTCGACGTCGACCCACAGCCCGACGGGGCAGCCCTGTTCGGGCGTCGCGATCCCGCGGAACTGACCACCGACCACCTCTACGCCGAGGCCGACGAATACGCCGACGTCTTGGGTCTACTCTGGGATTCCTGGTCCGACGACGCCGAGATCCGCGACATCACCACCGGTCGGTTCGTCGACCGGAACAAGCTGCATCACATCAACTTTCGTGGGCGATACTTCTCCGTTCGCGGCCCGTCCATCACCCCGCGGCCACCCCAGGGCCGGCCGGTCATCGCAGGAGCCGTCGAACTCGCCGGCGGGGCGTCGGCGAACCAGGAGTCGGCGCCCGCACACCTGGCGCGCACCGACGTCGCGTTCATCGCCGCCACCGAACCGGCCACCGCCGCCCGCGGCGCGACGCAGATCCGATCGTCGGCGACCGGCCCGGGACAGCCACCGATCATCTTCGCCGACCTACTCGTCCACCTCGACGAATCCGCAGCGGCGGCGCGTGCCCGACGATCCCGCCTCGACGACCTCGCCGGATTCGAATACACGGGCGGTGCAACCGTTTTCGCGGGAACCCCGGCCGACCTGACCAGCGCCATCGCCGAACTGACCGCGCCCGGAACCGGCATCCAGGGCGTTCGGCTCCGCCCCGCGTCCATCCCCGACGACCTCGCCGCCCTGGCCGGCTTCCACCGTCCTATCAGTGACGCCTCCGCGACCACGCTGCGCGCACGACTCGGCCTACCGCGGGCCGAGAACCACTTCGACCAGACCGCCACCCTCGGAAGCAGCCGATGACCATCCCCAAGCAGGTACACCTCGCCGCCCACTTCCCCGGCGTCAACAACACCACCGTGTGGAGCGATCCGGCGGCGGGCAGCCACATCGAATTCGAATCCTTCAGCCACTTCGCGCGGACCGCCGAACGCGGCCTGTTCGACTTCCTGTTCCTCGCCGAAGGCCTACGCCTGCGCGAACATGCCGGCGAGATCTACGATCTCGACGTCGTCGGACGACCCGACACCTTCACCGTCCTCGCCGCCCTGGCCGCCGTCACCGACCGCCTCGGACTGGCAGGCACCATCAACTCCACCTTCAACGAACCGCTCGAGGTGGCCCGCCAGTTCGCCACCCTCGACCATCTGTCGGAGGGACGCGCCGCGTGGAATGTGGTGACCTCGTGGGACGAGTTCACCGGGCAGAACTTCCGGCGGGGCGGCTACCTCCCCGAATCCCAGCGCTACGACCGCGCGCGCAGCTTCCTGCAGACCGCGACCGAACTGTGGGATTCGTGGCCGGAGAACGCGATCCGTGCGGACAAGGAATCCGGTGTCTTCCTCGATGACCCGGCCGCAGGACTCTTCGACCACGTCGACGGGCAGTTCGACATCCGGGGCCGGTTCCCGGTACCGCGGAGCCCGCAGGGCCGACCGGTGATCTTCCAGGCCGGCGACTCCGCCGAGGGCCGCGACTTCGCCGCGAGCAGCGCCGATGCCATCTTCTCCCGGCACTCGACGCTGGACGCGGGCCGCGAGTTCTACGCCGACGTCAAGGGCAGGCTGCCCGCCCACGGTCGTCGCGCCGAGGACCTGCTGATCCTGCCTGCCGCCTCCTTCGTACTCGGCGACACCGACGCCGAGGCGGCCGAGGCCGCGCGGGCGATCCGGCTCGCCCAGGTCAGTCCGCAGACCGCGATCGTCTTCCTCGAACAACTGTGGAACCGCGACCTCTCCGACCACGACCCCGACGGCCCGCTGCCCGCGATCGACCCCATCCCCGGCGAGAACACCATCAGCCGGGGCCGCGCGAGCGTGCGCATCCACCGCGATCCGCGCGCGGTCGCCGCCGACTGGCGCGCGCTGGCCGAGGCCAGGCAGCTCACCACCCGCGAGCTGATCATCGAGGTCACCGGACGGCAGACCTTCGTCGGATCACCGCGGTCGGTCGCCGCCGAGATCAACAACCTCGTCCAGGCCGACGCCGCCGACGGTTTCATCCTGGTCCCGCACATCACCCCGGGTGGCCTCGACCGGTTCGTCGACGAGGTGGTCCCGGAGCTGCAGGAACTGGGCGTCTATCGCGAGGAGTACCCGGGCGTCACCCTGCGGGAGAATCTCGGACTGGCCCCGCACACCGGACACTCGGCGGTTTCGTCCGCGTAAGCGGCGCACGGCTCGATAGGGTTGCGGCACGGGTGATCACCCGTACGCGTGGACGACACGCGGACGCCGAACGGGAGATGGACGCCGATGATCGAACAGCTGCGCGACAACCTGGCCCATGCCTCATCGTTCAGTCTGGTCGGCATCGCGCTGATCCTGCTCGGCTACCTCGCCCTCGACGTCGTCACCCCCGGACGTCTGCGGCAGTCGGTGTGGGGAGAACACAATCGCAACGCCGTCATCCTGACCACCTCGATGGTCATCTCGGTGTCGCTGGTGCTGATCTGCTCCGTCATCGACACCGCGGCCCTGGAACTGTGGCGGGCACTGCTGTTCACCATCGCCTACACCGTGCTGGCGATCGCGGTGATGATGTGGTCGTTCGTCCTCATCGACTGGCTCACCCCCGGAAAGCTCGGCAGCCTGCTGCTCGACGACGACGAACACCCCGCCACCTGGGTCACCGCCGCCGTCTTCGTCGGGATCGGCGCGGTCATCGGCGTCACGCTCCTCGTCTGACCCTGCCCGCCGGACGATGTCGACAACGCTTATTGACGCATAGCCAATAGGGCTTTAGGGTGCATCCATGGCCCTCCCCCTCATCGAAGAGTCCATCGACATCAACGCCACACCCGAGCAGGTGTGGACGGTCATCTCCGACCTCAAGCGCATGGGTGAATGGAGCCCGCAGTGCCTGAAGATGATCGTTCGCGGACCCGTCGCCCTCGACACCAAGACCATCAACTTCAACCGCCGTGGCGCGCTGGTCTGGCCGACGACCGCGAAGGTGGTGCAGTTCGAGCCGAATAAGCGCATCGGATTCCGCATCAGCGAGAACAACACCGTGTGGAGCTACGAGATCACCCCGGCCGAAGCGGGCGGCGTCACCGTCACCGAACGTCGCGTGGCCGTCAACGGCCAGACCTCGAAGGTGTCGGCCTTCCTGGTCGACAAGGTCCTCGGCGGCAACGACACCTTCGAAGCCGAACTCAAGGTCGGGATGGCCGAGACCCTCGGCAAGATCAAGCGGGCCGTCGAGAACTGACCCCGACAGAACCACCACTCTTGGACAGAACCACCGGTTTGAAACCGGTGGTTCTGTCCATTTGTGGTGGTTTTGCGGGTGCGGCGGTCAGCCGTTGAGCCGGTCGTACAGCGCGGGCAGGTCGGCGACCGAATCGATGATGTGGTCGGGCACCGGCCCGAACTCGTCCCGCTGCAACTCACGCAGCGCATCGGCACGGAACTTTCCGGTCCGCACCAACACCCCGATCAGCGCCGACGCCTGCGCGCCCAGCACGTCGTTGTGCATATCGTCGCCGACCATCACCACCTGATTCGGTTCGAGCCCCATCAGATCGACCGCGGCCCGGAAGCCCACCGGAGACGGTTTGCCGACCGCCTTGATCTTGCGGCCGACCGCCTTCTCCAAACCCTCGAGGTACACGCCGGTGTCGATCTTGAGTCCCTGCGCGGTGGACCAGGTCATCGAGCGGTGCATCGCGACCACCGGCACCTTCGCGATCATCAGCTCCAGCACCGTCGACAAAGCGTCGTGGGTGAACACCGATCCAGCCCCGCCCAGGACGACGACCTGCGCCGACGCCGGGTCGTCGGTGAGCTCGACGCCGGTCATATCCTCGGCGATCGGCCCCTGATTGAGCACCCACACCCGTTTCCCCGGGTAGTTCGCGGACACGTATTCGGCGGTCAGCTTGGCCGCGGTGAGGATCTCCTCCGGCGCCACGTCGAACCCGCATTTGCCCAGCGCACACGCGATCTCGGTCCGCGACCGAGAGGTGGTGTTGGTCAAGAACATCCGGGGCACACCCCGCTCGTCGAGTGTTGCCAGCGCATCGACGGCGCCGGGCAGCGCCTGCCACGAGGTGACCATCACCCCGTCGATGTCGAGCAGCAACCCCAATGTCATGGATCCGAATGTAATCGGGTCGCCTCCGGGCCGCTGGTCGAGATGTCGCCGGAGCGGGACGCGACCGTAGTGAACCCGCGACCCCGATGGCAGCATGGGCGTATGCGATCGGTATCCGAACATCAGCGCATCGTCGCAGCGCTGTTCGACGCCCCCGACCCCGTCCTCCGACCCCCCGCACAGGCACTCGGCTCGGCGACCATCGAGGCGGTGACCGCGCCGATCACCCTGCCCGGCTTCGACAACTCGGCCATGGACGGATACGCCGTACGAGCCGCCGACATCGTCGGCGCCACCCCCAACCATCCGGTCCGCCTGCCCGTCGCCGAGGACATCCCGGCCGGACGCACCGACGAACTGACCCTGGCCCCCGGCACCGCGCACCGCATCATGACCGGTGCAGCAGTGCCCGACGGCGCCGATGCGGTGGTGCCGGTCGAGTACACCGACGCCGCCACCACGACCGTCACCATCACCGGAGCCGTCGACGTGGGTAAACACATCCGTCGGGCCGGATCCGACATCACCGCCGGAGCGGAGGCGCTGCCGGCCGGGCTGGTGCTCGGAGCACCGCAGATCGGCCTGCTCGCGGCCCTCGGCATCGCCGACGTCGTCGTCGGGCGGCGGCTGCGGGCCGTGGTGTTGTCCACCGGATCCGAACTGGTCGCCGCGGGCACCCCGCTGCGGCACGGCCAGATCTACGAATCCAACGGCGCAATGCTGACCGCGGCCGTCACCCTGGCCGGCGCGGACGCCGAGCACCTGCACTTCGTCCCCGACGACACCGGCGATTTCCTGGCACGCCTGGACTCGGTCGCCGACGACGCCGACCTGATCATCACCTCCGGCGGGGTCAGCGCGGGCGCCTTCGAAGTGGTCAAGGACGCGCTCACCGGAGGCGGCACCGTCGACTTCGTCAAGGTCGCCATGCAACCCGGAATGCCGCAGGGCGCAGGCACCGTCACCGCACCCAACGGCCGCCGGGTGCCGATCATCACGCTGCCCGGTAACCCGGTCAGCGCGCTGGTCTCCTTCGAGGTGTTCATCCGGCCCGCGCTGCGCACCGCCATGGGCCTGCCACCCGACCGTCGTCGGATCACCGCCCGGCTGGGCGCGCCGATCCGCTCGCCACAGGGCAAACGACAGTTCCTGCGCGGCGTCCTGCGCGCCGACCCGGCCGGGCCGGTCGTCGAGCCGATCGGTCCGCCCGCATCCCACCACCTGCGGTTTCTCGCCGCCGCCGACGCGCTCATCGACATCCCGGTCGACGTGACCGAGTTGCCCGCCGACGCCGCGGTCGAGGTGATGGTGCTCGACGACTGACGGTGGCCCCGACGGGGACCGCGAGCGGCGTCGCCGCGTTGAACGAACCCCGCCACCGCGAACGAGAACGGCTCGGCCCACGCCCTCTAAGCTGTACGACGTGCCGACCGGCATACGCACGACGATCGGCCCGAACGGGCCCAACAGGAGGTAGACGGTGGCCAGACGTCCACGGCCGGACGGCACAGGTGATCTCGATCCCCTCGCCCACCTGGTCGAGTTGGCCAAGCAGACCATCCCGCCGATCCACCGCGCCGGTCTCCCCTTCGTCGTCGGCCCGGCCGCCGTCGCCGTGCTGGGCCGCAGACATCGCTGGATCGCGCGCCCCGCCGCACTCACCGCGGGCGCCTGCGCAGCCTTCTTCCGCCACCCCAAGCGGGTCGCACCGACCGGTGCGGGCATCGTGGTCGCCCCCGCTGACGGCACCGTCGCCCTCGTCGATGAGGCCGTGCCGCCGCCCGAGGCCGGTCTGGGTACCGCACCGCTGCCGCGCGTGTCGACCTTCCTCTCGATCTTCGACGTGCACGTCCAGCGCGCGCCGATCGCCGGCACGGTCACCGGCGTCACCCACACGCCGGGCGCGTTCCTGTCCGCAGATCTGCCCGCGGCCAGCACCGACAACGAACACACCACCATGACCATCCGCTGCGCCGACTCCACCGGCGTCGAAACGGAGATCGCCGTCGTCCAGATCGCCGGACTGATCGCCCGCCGCATCGTGTGCGAGCCGAATGTCGGCGACCAGCTGAACATCGGGGATACCTACGGTCTGATCCGCTTCGGTTCGCGCGTCGACGTCTACCTACCCGCGGGAACCGTCCCGAACGTCGCGGTTGGGCAGCGCGCGGTCGGCGGCGAGACCGCCCTGGCCGTCCTGGGCCGGCCGAGCTGACACGATGATGATGGTCCGCAACCGCGCCAGCCGCTCGTCGCGTCAACCGACCAGCCGCGTCGCAGGCAGCATCCCCCGCGCGACCTCCGCTGGCCGCAGCCCCGCCGAACGCAACCGCCTGCGTAGGCAGGCCGCGGCGGGCCGAATGTTCGTGCCGTCGGCGCTGACCATCCTCGCCATCTGTGCCGGTCTCACCGCGATGCGCGCGGCGTCGACCGGCGACATCAACACGGCGATGGGCCTGGTGGTGGCCGCCGCTCTGCTCGACGGCATCGACGGCCGGGTCGCCCGGCTGATGGGTGCGACCACCCGGATCGGTGCCGAGATCGACTCGCTGGCCGACGCGATCAACTTCGGCGTGGTGCCGGCGATGATCGTCTACTTCCATCTGCTCAACGGCGAAGATCTCGGCTGGGCCCTGGCACTGATCTACTGCTGCGCCATCGTCCTGCGGTTGGCGCGGTTCAACACCCTGCTCGACGACGATGACGCGCCCGCCTACACCCGGGACTTCTTCGTCGGCGTACCCGCGCCTGCGGCCGCGATCGGTGCGCTGCTCCCGATCGGACTGGCCCAGCAGTTCGGCGACGGCTGGTGGACCTCCCCGGCGGCGGTCGGCGGCTGGCTGGTCGTCGTGGCGCTGCTCGCGGTGAGCCGGGTGCCGACCGCGTCTCTCAAGGCGGCGAAGGTCGCACCCAGCGCGCTGGCCGCACTGCTCATCGTCGTCGCGGTCGCGGCCGCGTTGCTGCTGACCTACCCGTACGTGCTGATGATGATCGCGATCGCCGGTTACGCCGCACACATCCCGTTCGCCTGGCGGTCGCGCCGGTGGGTCGCCTCGAGACCGGAGTTCTGGGATGAGCGGCCGGCCGAACGTCGGGCTCAGCGTCGTGCGATCCGCGCCGACTCCGGCCGCCGACGTCCGGTGATCAAACTTGGCCAAGGCCGCCTCGGCCTGCACAAACCCGCAGGCCACCGCACCGATCCCGAAGGCGAGACCAGATGACCGCACCGGCCGGTTTGACCCTCACCGCCCGGCTCAATACGTCCGCCGCCGATGCGCGACGCGGCATCGTCCGGGTACACCCCGAGGTGCTCACCGCGCTGGCGTTGCGCGAATGGGATGCGGTGTCGATCACCGGCGCACGGGTCACGGCGGCGGTGATCGCGGCCGCCGACGCATCGGTGCCCACCGGCGCAGCGCTGCTCGACGACATCACCTTCTCCAACGCCGGGGTCCGCGAGAACGCGGCCGTCGTCCTGGCACCGGTCGTCGTACACGGCGCGAGCCGCGTGATCGTCAGCGGTTCGGCGCTGGCCTCGGGTTCAGTCGACGAGACCACACTGCGCCGCGCGCTGCTCGGCAAGGTCCTGTCGGTCGGTGACGCGGTGTCGCTGCTGCCCCGCGACCTCGGTCCCGAACTCGCCGCCACCGAGGCGACCCGATCGCTGGCCCGGTCGGTGGGGATCACCTGGACCAACGAATTGCTGACGGTGGCCGGGTCGGACCCGGCGTCGCCGGTGAGCGTGCAACCCAACACCGCGGTCCTGTGGGCCGGAAACACCGGCCGCGTCGACGCGGTCGCCCCGACAACCCGGGCCGACGCCGGTGCCCCGACCGTCGGCACAGCCTCGGCCCCGAACCCGGCCCCGAACGCGACGACACCGAGCCCGCCGGTCCCGGTGCGGCCGGTCGCCGAACTCGTCGGCGTCGACACCCAGATCACCAAACTCACCGAGTGGCTGACCATCACCCTCGACGAACCGGAAGTGCTGCGCACCCTCGGTGCCGCCCCGCGCCTCGGGGTGCTCATCAGCGGTCCGGCCGGCGCCGGAAAGGCGACGCTGGTGCGGTCGGTGTGCGCCGACCGTCAGCTCGCCGTCGTCGACGGACCCACCACCGGCGCATTGGAGGCGACCGCCCGGCTGCGATCGGTGACCGACGCGATCGGCGCGCTGCCCACCGGCGGGGTGCTGCTGATCACAGACGTCGACGCCCTGCTGCCCGCCGACCCCGAGCCGGTGGCGACACTGATCCTCGACGCGCTGCGCACGACGCTCGCCGACGGCCGGGTGGCACTCATCGCCACGACCGCCGAACCCGCTCGTCTCGACGGCCGGCTACGCGACCCCGACCTGTGCGACCGCGAACTGATCGTCGGGCTGCCCGACGCCGCCACCCGCGCCCGCCTGTTGTCGGCGATCCTGAAGGGCGTCCCGGCCGACGGCGAACTGGACCTCACAGCTGTCGCGGCCCGCGCACCCGGCTTCGTCGCCGGTGATCTGGCCGCCCTCGCCCGTGAGGCGGCGTTGCGTGCCGCCGCCCGCGTCACCGCGAAATCCGCTACACCCGAAGATGATTCGATCGAACCTTCCCTACGGACCGACGATCTGCTGGGCGCACTCACCGTCATCCGACCGGTGTCGCGGGGCGACTCCCCGGAGGTCGCGCTCGGCTCCATCACCCTCGACGACGTCGGCGACATGGTGGAGACCAAGCAGGCCCTCACCGAGGCGGTGCTGTGGCCACTGCAGCATCCCGACACCTTTGCCCGGCTCGGCGTCGACCCACCGCGCGGCGTGCTGCTGTTCGGCCCGCCGGGATGCGGCAAGACCTTCGTCGTCCGCGCGCTGGCCGCGTCGGGCCAGTTGTCGGTGCACACCGTCAAGGGCGCCGAACTGATGGACAAATGGGTCGGGTCGTCGGAGAAGGCGGTCCGCGACCTGTTCGCACGGGCCCGCGAATCGGCACCGTCGCTGATCTTCCTCGACGAGGTCGACGCCCTCGCCCCACGCCGGGGCCAGTCCAGCGATTCCGGGGTGTCGGACCGGGTCGTCGCGGCGCTGCTCACCGAACTCGACGGTGTCGAACCGCTCCAGGATGTGGTGGTGCTCGGCGCCACCAACCGCCCGGATCTGATCGACCCGGCCCTGTTGCGTCCCGGCCGACTCGAACGGCTCGTCTTCGTGCCGCCGCCGGACGCCGACGCCCGAACCGACATCCTCACCACCGCCAGCCGCAACGTCCCGCTCGCCGACGACATCGACCTGCACACACTAGCCACCGACCTCGACGGCTACTCGGCGGCCGACTGCTCGGCGCTGCTCCGGGAGGCAGCGCTGTCGGCGATGCGACGCAACATCGATGCCGCGACGGTCACCGCCGAAGATGTCGCCACCGCCCGCGACCGTGTTCGGCCCTCCCTGGACGCCGCGCAGGTGGAGAATCTCCGCGCCTACGCCGAGCGCCGGATCGAGTAGCTCACCCGTTCAGCGCGCCGACACCTGGTAGATCACCGACGCCGTCCCGCCCGCGGCCTGCGGGGACACCCCGACCACGACCGTGAAGGTGGTGTCGCCCTTGCGCGCGGTGAGCGTCGCCGTCCGTTCGGCGCCGGCATCGTCGCGGGAGTTCACCTCGTAGCCGTCGTCGGTCAGCTTCGTCACCGCCGCGTCGAGTTGGTTGCCGCCGTTGGCCGGACCCTGCATCGTGACGATCCATCCGTGGTCGGCGTCGCCGGTGGCGCTGAGTACCGTGCCGTCGATCAACGGCACCTCCGAAGTCGGGAAATCCGCAGGCAGTGGCGCCCCCGGCGGGGCGGATTCCTCGGCCGTGCCACACCCCGACACCACACCTACGAACGCCATCATCGCCACCGCCGCCAGCAGTGCTCGTGCCAGCCAGTCGAACCGGAACATGTGAGCAACGGTAAGCTAGGTGCGCGGGCAGTCGTCCGTGACACCCCGCCGGTGACGAAAGACGGAGTGCCCTTTTGATTTCTGTGTTGGCTGCGTTGACAGTCTGTGCTGTCCTCGCGCCAGCCGTGATCCACGCGTTGGGCACCAAGGGTTTCTACGTTCTCGCGCTCGCACCCGCAGGTGGTCTCATCTGGGTGATCGCCAACTGGCCCCCAGCCGATCCCGCACAGGCCCGCGTCGAAACCCTGGAATGGGTGCCGAGTCTGCATATGGACATCGTCACCCGCTTCGATACCCTCGCCGCCATCTTGTCGGTGTTGATCCTCGGCGTCGGCGCGCTGGTGCTGTGCTACTGCGCACACTACTTCGACAACGCGCGTCGTCGGGTCGCGATCTTCGGCGGCGAGATGATCGCGTTCGCGGCGGCGATGTTCGGCCTCGTGGTCTCGGACAACATGCTGGTCCTCTACGTCTTCTGGGAGCTGACGACGATCCTGTCGTTCATGCTCGTCGGCTTCTACGCGGTCCGCGCCACCGCCCGCCGCGCCGCCACCCAGGCCCTGCTGGTCACCACCCTGGGCGGTCTGGCAATGCTCGTCGGCATCATCATGCTGGGTGAACGGTCGGGCACCTATCTGCTGTCCGAAGTGCTGGCCGACCCACCCGCGTCGGGAACACTGGTCGACGTCGCGATCGTGCTGATCCTCATCGGCGCGCTGAGCAAGTCGGCCATCGTCCCGTTCCACTTCTGGCTGCCGGGTGCGATGGCCGCCCCGACCCCGGTCAGCGCGTACCTGCACGCCGCGGCCATGGTGAAGGCAGGCATCTATCTGATCGCCCGCCTCGCCCCCGCCTTCGCGACGACCACCAGCTGGCATATCGCCGTCGTCGTACTCGGTTCGTTGACGATGGTGCTCGGCGGCTGGCGTTCGCTGCGCGAACTCGATCTGAAACTCATCCTCGCCTTCGGCACCGTCTCCCAGCTCGGCTTCATGGCGGTGCTGGTCGGTATCGGTGACGCGAATGTGGCGATGGCCGGCCTGACCATGCTCGTCGCCCACGCGATGTTCAAAGCCGCACTGTTCATGGTGGTCGGCATCATCGACCACTCGACCGGTACCCGCGACATCCGCAAACTGGCCCGTCTCGGACAGCGGCTGCCCGTCCTGGCGGTGATCGCCGCCGTCGCCGGTGCCAGCATGGCCGGACTGCCCTTCACCTTCGGCTTCATCGGTAAGGAAACCGCCTTCGGGTCGGTGTGGACCACCGGGTCGTTCACGTCCTGGCAGGCCGAGACGATCGACATCGTGCTGCTCGTCGGCTCGATCATCACCTTCGCCTACACCTGCCGGTTCCTGTGGGGCGCCTTCGGCCGCAAGGTGCGCAGCAAACCCAGCCCGGCGGTGGCGAAGATGCATCCGCCCGGCGCACTGTTCCACCTGTCGCCTGCGGTACTCGCCGTCGGCGGTGTGATCTCGGCCTTCGTCGCAGGCAGTATCGGCAATCTCTTCGAGCCGTATGCGCAAACCCTGCCCGCCTACGGTCACGAGATCGAACATCTGTCGATGTGGCACGGTTTCGGGCTGCCGGTGGTGTTCTCGATCGTGGTCGTCGTCGGCGGTGCGGCGGTGTTCCTGGTCGCGCGCCGGATGCGGGAACAGCTGTTCCGCTACCGACCGCTGGTCAACGCCGACCGCATCTACGACGCCACGCTGCGCGGCGCGGACACGCTGTCGCTGATGTTGACCCGCAACACCCAGCGCGGTTCGCTGCCCATCACCCTCGGCGTCATCCTGACGACCGCGATCGTGTTGCCGCTGATCGTGCTGTTCTGGGGTGCGCGCGACCGGCTCGACGTCGACCTGTCGACCACCGCGGCACAGGCCGTGATCGGCGGCATCATGGTCGCGGCCGCCCTCGCGGTCACGGTGCTGCGCAACCGGCTGGCGGCGACCCTGATCGTCGGGATCACCGGCTATGGCTGCGGCATGCTGTTCGCGCTGTTCGGTGCACCCGACCTGGCGTTGACCCAGTTCCTGGTGGAGACGCTGACCCTGGTCATCTTCGTGCTGGTGCTGCGTAAACTGCCCGCCGAACCCGAACCGCGTCACGCCACCGGTTTCCAGCCGCTGCGCGCGCTGATCGGCGTCGCCTTCGGGTTGTCGCTCGTGGTGATCGGCCTGTTCGCCGCTGCCGCCCGGTCCACCGAACCCCTCCATGTCGATCTACCCGAGGCCGCCTACGACTTCGGCCACGGCGCCAACGCGGTGAACGTGCTGCTCGTCGACATCCGCGCCTGGGACACCCTCGGCGAGGTGTCGGTTCTGATCGTCGCCGCCACCGGCGTCGCCTCGATGGTGTTCCGCAACCGCCGGTTCGGGGCCGCGCCACGCGTCGCCGACGCCACCCGCCTCGCCGGAGCCGCCAGCTTCGCGACGACCGAGGACGACGATCCGATCCCGCCCGACCGCACCACCTGGCTACTCGGCAGCGGCCTGCGCGATCCACGGCACCGTTCGATGGTCCTGGAGGCGACGACCCGACTGATCTTCCCGACGATGGTCGTGCTGTCGGTGTACTTCTTCTACGCAGGCCACAACGCTCCCGGCGGCGGTTTCGCCGGCGGTCTCACCATGGGTCTCGCCCTGGTGCTGCGCTATCTGGCCGGTGGCCGCTACGAACTCGGCGAGGCACTGCCCATCGAACCGGGCCGCATCCTCGGAGCCGGTCTGGCCATCTCCGCGACGACCGCCTTCGTCTCCATGCTGGCCGGCGCCCCGGCGCTGAGCTCGTCGGTCTTCACGATCACGGTGCCCGTCCTCGGCGACATCAAGCTGGTCACCGCCCTCTTCTTCGACCTGGGCATCTATCTGATCGTCATCGGGCTGGTCCTCGACATCCTGCGCAGCCTCGGCGCACGCCTCGACGTCGAGACCGCGGTGCCGGCCAACAGCATGCTCACCAACCAGCAGTGGGTGAACCGATGACCGTCAATCTGCTGCTACTCGTCGTGATGGGTGTGCTCGCCGCCTGCGGCGCCTATCTGCTGATGGAACGCAGCCTGGTCCGTATGCTGCTGGGGCTGCTGCTGTGTGGCAACGCCCTCAACCTGCTGATCATCGTGGTCTCCGGCGGCATGGGTAATCCGCCGATCATGGGCCGGTCCCCCGATGCCCGATCCAACGACGCCGATCCGCTGGCGCAGGGCATGGTGCTGACCGCCATCGTGATCACGATGGGTGTGGCCGCCTTCGTGTTGTCGCTGGTCTACCGCCTGTTCGTGATCAACCGCGACGACGACGACGTCGAGGACGACACCGAGGACGTGAAGATCCTGTCCGGTTCGCTGGACACCGCACCCGACCGCGACCGCAGCGACGACCCGGTCACCCTCGCCGACACCACCGCAGGCGACTTCTTCGACGACGAGGGCAATCCGCTGACCCCAGAGGAAGCCGCTCAGCACCGCGCCGAACGGCTGGAAACCGACCTCATGCCGACCGACTCGGATGTGATCGTCGAGATCGATCCCGACGACAACGACAACGACAACGACAACATCTCCCCCGAGGGAGGTGAGCGCCGATGACCCCGTCCACCTCGTGGTTCCCGGTCCTGATCACCCTGCCGACGTTGGTGCCGCTGCTCGCGGCCGCCCTGACCCTCCTGCTCGGCCGCAGCCCGCGTTTCCAGCGTGTGGTCACCATCGGCGCCATCGGCACCGCCTTCGTGGCGTCCTGTCTGCTGCTGTACCTGACCAACGAACACGGCACCTGGGCGCTGAACATCGGCGGCTGGGGCGACAAGGGATTCGGCAACGGCCCGCTGGGCATCACCCTGGTCGTCGACCAGTTGTCGGCGCTGATGCTGGTGGTCTCGACGAGTGTGCTGCTCTGCGTCGTCGTCTACGCGATCGGCCAGGGTATCCGCGACGGCACCAGCGAACAGCCGACGTCGATCTTCCTGCCCACGTACCTGATCCTCACCATGGGCGTGTGCAACGCCTTCCTCGCCGGTGACCTGTTCAATCTGTACGTCTCCTTCGAGGTGTTGCTGGCGGCGAGCTTCGTGCTGCTGACCGTGGGCGCCAGTCCCGAACGTGTCCGGGCGGGCGCGTCGTATGTGATGGTGTCGATGGTGTCGTCGCTGATCTTCCTGGCCGGCATCGCCTTCGCCTATGCCACCACCGGCACCCTCAACCTGGCCGAGATGGCCACCCGCCTCGATGACGTCCCGGACGGCACCCGCAACGCGCTGTACGCGGTGCTGCTGGTCGCCTTCGGCATCAAAGCGGCGGTCTTCCCGCTGTCCGCCTGGCTGCCCGACTCCTATCCGACCGCCCCGGCCCCGGTCACCGCGGTGTTCGCCGGGTTGCTGACCAAGGTCGGTGTGTACGCGATCGTCCGCGCCCACACCTTGTTGTTCCCGGGCGGATCGATGGACACGATGCTGCTCATCGCCGGTCTGCTCACCATGATCGTCGGCATCCTGGGTGCCATCGCCCAGTCCGACATCAAGCGGCTGCTGTCGTT
Source organism: Gordonia heveisoli (assembly GCF_030315745.1). GTDB lineage: Bacteria > Actinomycetota > Actinomycetes > Mycobacteriales > Mycobacteriaceae > Gordonia. Next base: position 182,359 of record NZ_JASXSH010000008.1, read on the forward strand.
CACCCTGGTCAGCCACATCGGCTACATGGTGTTCGGGATCGCGTTGTCCTCCCAGATCGGCCTGTCGGCGGCGATCTACTACGTGGCCCACCACATTCTCGTGCAGACCACCCTGTTCCTGGTCGTGGGTCTGATCGAACGGCAGGCCGGGTCGGCGTCGCTGCGACGGCTCGGCGGTCTGATCGCCAGCCCGGTACTCGCCGGACTGTTCCTCATCCCGGCGCTCAATCTGGGTGGTATCCCGCCGTTCTCCGGTTTCATCGGGAAGGTCGCCCTACTACAGGCCGGCGCCCAGGACGGGTCGGTGCTGGCGTGGGTGCTGGTCGCGGGTTCGGTGATCACCAGCCTGCTGACGCTGTATGTCGTCGCCCGCGTGTGGACCAAGGGTTTCTGGCGTCCACGCGCCGACGCCCCGGAGGGTGACCTGGCCGACGCCGCACCGTCGGCACTGATCGACGAGAGCACCGACATCGCCTTCGACGATCGCGACGACGTCGGCCGTATGCCGATCACGATGGTGGCCCCCACCGCGGTCATGGTCGCCGCCGGGCTGGTGCTGACGCTGTGGGCGGGCCCCATCCTCGGTTTCACCGACCGGGCCGCAGACGACATCATGGATCGCAGCGTCTATGTCGATGCGGTCCTGGGCGGAGGTGAACCCCGATGAGCGACAGCGCAGAACGCACACCGGCCACCGCCACCCGACGACCGGTCCGAAGCTTCCTGATCAACGCCTGGCGGCTGTCGCTGCTGTTCCTGCTCTGGAATCTGGTGCGGCTGTTCGTGTGGACGCGCAATCATGTGCGGCTCCCGCGCTGGTTCGGCTCCGACTTCCGCGAAGTCGCCGTCCGGCTGTGGACCATCGCCTGGCTCGCCTTCGTCTGGGTTCTGCTGTGGGGCACCCTGTCCTGGGCGAATGTCCTCGGTGGACTGTTGCTCGCCGCGGCTGTGCTGACCGTGCTGCCGTTGCCACGGGTACCCGTCGAGGGCCGCATCCACCCGTTGTCGGTGCTGCGGCTGGTACTGCGCCTGATCTACGACTTCATGGTGTCGAGTGCCCAGGTCGCCTGGATGGCGGTCCGGCCCGGACGTCCACCGTTGGGCGCGGTGATGCGGGTCCGGCTGGCCATCAAATCCGACATGGTGCTGACCCTGGCCGTCGACTACCTCAACTTGGTTCCCGGCACGATGGTGCTGGAGATCGACCATCGGCGTCGCATGTTGTACATCCACGTCTTCGACGTTCGTTCGGAGAAGAAGGTGCGCGCGTTCTACCGGCAGATCGCCTATGTGGAACGGACCTTCGTGCAGGCCTTCGAGCGCGACAGCGAATGGCATCCGAGCCCGTATCACGGCATCGACGACGACTTCCACGGCGGCGTCCGCCGCACGATCGACCGACCGACCACCGAAGGGAGCCAGACATGACCGTCGTGTGGATCGTGACCGCATCGATGCTGGCGCTATCGGCGGTGCTGACCACCGTCCGCATCCTGATGGGTCCCACCACCCTGGACCGACTGGTGGGTATGGATGTGCTGATCGCGCTGTGTATGTGCGGTCTTGCGCTGTGGGCCGCCTTCAGCGACGACTCCACCGTGGTCGCCTCGATCGTCGCGCTGTCGTTGCTCAGTTTCACCGGGTCGGTCGCGATCGCCCGGTTCCGGGTGCGGGACGACCAGACATGATCGTCGACATCGTCAGTGCGACGCTGCTCCTGCTCGGCAGCACGATGGCGCTCACCGCCGCCATCGGTCTCGTCCGCTTCCCCGACACGCTGAGCCGGATGCACGCCGCGACCAAACCGCAGACGCTGGGTCTGGTGCTGATGCTGATCGGCACCATGATTCGCGTCGGCGAGCGCGCCGACGTCGGCATGCTGATCCTCGCCGGCCTGTTCGCGCTGATGACCGCACCGGTCGTCGCCCACCGGATCGGCCGGCTCGTCTACCAGGAGCAACGCGCCCGCGACGGGCTCATGGACCGCGCCGACATGGAGGTCGGCGACCGCGACTAGAGCGGTTTCGTAGTACAAGCCAGCGCAGAATGCGTTGTCGTACTACGAAATCGGGTGGTTCAGAGTTCGGCGACCACCGAGGCGACCACCGATCGCATGTCACCGGTCCGGGCGTGCACGGCGCGCTGCCGCTGATAGCTGGCGCCGTTGGCGATGATGTCGGCCACCCGGGACAGTTCCGTCACGCAGTCGAGTTCCCGGGCGATCGGCTGCAGCCGTTCGAGCAGGTCTGCGAGGTCGTCGGTGACCAGCCGTTCCGAACATTCCCGGTCGAGGATGACGATTGCGTCCAGGCCGTATCGGGCGGCCCGCCACTTGTTCTCCTGGACCAGCCACGGCGCCATCGTCGGCAGGGTCTCCCCGGCCTGCAGCCGACGATCGAGATCGACGACGAGACAGTGGATCAGCGCGACCACCGCAGACAATTCCGCCACGTTGGTCATCCCGTCGCACACCCGGACCTCGATCGTCCCCAGGTGCGGTGAGGGCCGGATGTCCCAGCGGATCTCGTTGAGGTGGTCGATGATGCCGGTCGTCTTCTGATCGGTGACGAACTTCTCGAACTGCGCCCACGTGTGGAACTGGAACGGCAGGCCCGCGGTCGGCAACTGCTGGAACATCATCGCCCGGTTGCTCGCGTAGCTGGTGTCCTGTCCCGACCACATCGGCGACGACGACGAGAGCGCCAGCAGGTGCGGGTAGTAGTTGAGCAGCGCGTCGATCACCGGCAGCACCCGATCGCGATGGCCGATGCCGACGTGGACGTGCACGCCCCAGATCAGCATCTGCCTGCCCCACCACTGGGTGCGTTCGATCAACTCCGCGTAGCGGTGCCCCTCGGTGAGCAGCTGCGTCGACCATTCCGCGAACGGATGGGTTCCCGCGCCGTACAGGTCGACGCCGAGATCTTCGGTGAGCTTGCGCACCACCCCGAGGGTGCCGCTGAGATCGTCGATCGCCTCACCGGTGGTACGGCAGATACCGGTGACGAGTTCGACGGTGTTGCGCAGCAGTTCCTTGTGAATCTTGCCCGCATGGTCGGGGCAGTGGTCGGCGACCGCACCGAAGAGTGCGGCCGCCGAGTTGGACAGGTCACCGGTGACCTTGTCGGTGAGTGCGAACTCCCATTCGACGCCGAGCGACGGTGTCGGCGACGACTCGAATGGGATCGGAGTCACCAGCATGTCAACCCCCAGAGGTGATCACGACCGCATACACCGACGATCGGCGAACGATCACTCGCCCTCGCGGATGACACCGCACGCGACTCGCGCGCCGGCGTCGCCGGTGTCCAAGGTCTTCTGGTTGGGCTTGGGTGCGTACTCGGTGGGGATGTTGCCGAAGTTGTCCGGCTTCTCGTGGATCACGATCGCCTTGCCGAAGACGTCGGCCAGCTTCACCGAATCGGTGACGGTGGTGGTCAGACCGGTGTGGTCGGCGAGGATGTTGATCGAGATCAGGTCACCGCTGGACGGGTGGCCGGTATGGCCCTCGGCCTGCAGGTGGCTGCCTGCCGCCCCGAAGGCCGCACCGTCGGTGCCCGGTTCGCACACGCCCTTGGCGTGCAGGTGCATGCCGTGGAAGCCGGGGGCGATGTCGCCGCCGGTCACCTTCACGGTGATGGTCACCGGCGAGTTCGGGTTCTCCGCGGTGAAGGTCGCCCGGCCCACGACGTCGCCCGCCTCATTCTTGATCGCGGCGGTGGCCAACTGGCCGGTCGGGATGTGGTCCGCGTTGTCGACCGCGCCGGCGGGGAGGGACGCACCGGGAACCACCGGCGGGGTGGTGCCCTTCTGATTGGTGGCCTCTTCGTCGGGGCTGCAGCCGACCAGCGCGAAACCGATCACGCCCATCGACGCGAGCGCGGTGGCGACACGCAGGGTGGTCTTACGGGGCTTCGTGCTGGCAGACATCTCACTCCTTGATCGATCAGGGTCTGCGTAGATCCTAGATCTACGGGGTCGAACGGACGATGGGGGATGGCGGATTGTCCGACCGCCACCGCAATCTGGATGGCCCCGTGGCGGTCACTGCCCGCCCGAGGGGGTCTCCGCGTCGGTGTAGGCGATGACGGGGATGCCATCGGCGCAGATCGAGGCGAAGGTCGAGGGCCGCTCTTCGAGGGTGTAGGTGCCGCCGAGTGCGGCGTTGACCTTGTCGGCCTGCGCCTTGGTCGCCGCGTCGTCGTAGAAGATGGTGTTCTCGCTGAAACCGCCACCGCTGTAGTTGCGCGCCTTGCGGGTCTTGTAACCCTGCTGCTTGAGTTCGGCGGTGACCTTCCCGGCGAGACCTTCGACCTCACCGGCGTTGATCACGCAGACGGATTTGGTGCTCGCCTCGACGGTCGACGTCGGCGGGGCGACCGGCGTGGTCACCGTGGCGGGTCCGGCGGCAGGTGCACTGTCCTCGTCATCACCCGAGGTCACAGCCGAATGCCAGCCGAGCCCGATGAAGACGACGGCCACCGCGAACAACAGCATGGCCCCGGCACGAAACGGCAGGCGATTGGGCTCACGGTCTGCATTCATCACCGACGACCTTAACGCACATGCGGACCCGAACCCGGATCAGCACTCAGGTGATCTCGAAGCCCAGGCGACGGGCCGCACGCGCCTTCTGGCGGGACGCGCGCAGCCGACGGAGTCGCTTGACGAGCATGGGATCGGCGGCCAGCGCCTCCGGCCGGTCGACCAGTGCGTTGAGGACCTGGTAGTACCGGGTCGCCGACAATCCGAAGAGTTCTTTGATGGCTTCTTCTTTGGCGCCCGCGTACTTCCACCACTGCCGCTCGAAGGACAGGATGTCGTGTTCGCGTCGCGTCAGTCCGTCCGCCCCGACCTCATGCGGGTCGACCGCCGACTGGTCGGCGGCAAGGTTTTCGGGGGTCGATTGATTGCCCTGTTTCTGGCTACGCGCAGCTGCGCCGTCCATCTCGCTCCCTCACGATTCGCCGCTCGTCGACCCTCACCTCATCGCCAACGGCAACGCCGGTGAGTGGTCCGCCCGGCGAATCGAATGACAATGCTGTGGTTCGCTAGTCATCTAACCATGATTCGTTAACGCGAAGGTGTTGTGACTCGCCCGGTGCCTGCGCGCGAATGACATTATCGGCGCGACCCCGCGGCCATGCCGATGCGATCCCGCATAACCGCTGTCACAGTCGTCGTCGGGGCCGCAGTAGTCTGACCCGCATGGCGATTCTCCCGATCTGCATCGTCGGCGAGCCCGTGTTGCACGAGCCGACCGCACCGGTCCCCCTCGACGCCGACGGCCGCCCCTCGGCCGAGGTGGTCACACTGCTCGACGACATGTACGAGACGATGGACGCCGCCCGCGGTGTCGGCCTGGCGGCCAATCAGGTCGGCGTCGGTCTGCGCATGTTCGTCTATGACTGCCCCGACGGCGAACGCCACGTCGCGACCCGTCGCCGCGGCGAGGTCATCAACCCGGTCCTGGAGACCTCCGAGATCCCGGAGACCATGCCCGACCCCGACGACGACGTCGAGGGTTGCCTGTCGGTTCCGGGTGAACAGTTCCCGACCGGTCGCGCCGACTGGGCGCGGGTGACCGGGGTCGACCGCAACGGCGAGGAGATCGTGGTCGAGGGCAGCGGCTTCTTCGCGCGCATGCTGCAGCACGAGACCGGCCATCTCGACGGCTACCTGTATGTGGATGTGCTGATCGGCCGGAACGCGCGCGGCGCGAAGAAGGCGATCAAGAAGAACAAGTGGGGTGTGCCCGGGTTGACCTGGCTCCCCGGTTCGGTGACCGACCCCTTCGGCCACGACGACGATGACTACGAAGACTGAGTCGGCGGGGATCGGCTGCCGGTGATCTCGCCTGCCACCGACCTCTTCGTCGGGGACCGGGTCGTCGTCCGCTATCTGCTCGGCGACGCGACCCCGGCGGATTGGCGCGGTGACCATGGCGCCGCCCGGTCCGATGTGACCGGCATCCTGCTCGACGACGGCGACCCACTGATCCTCGAGCGCGACGGGGTGGCCGAGTCCATTCCGCGCGCGCGGATCACCTCGGTTCGGCTGTTGTCGGCGAAGACGGTGCGCAACAGCGAGATCCGCGCACTGGAGATGGCAGCTGCCGCGGCATGGCCCGGCCTGGAATCGGCAGACGTCGACGGCTGGCTGCTGCGTGCGGCCGACGGTTTCAGCCGCCGCGCGAATTGCGCTCTGCCCCTGGATCGTTCCGCGCGACCGACGGAGTCGTCGCTGACCCGGATCGGTGAGTGGTTCACCACCCGCGGACTGCCCACCCGCCTCGTGCTGCCCGACCGGCTCCTGGCCGCGACCGGTCTCGACGGCGACGACGGCCCGCGCGTCCAGGTACTGACCCGCGACCTGCCTGCCGACGCCACATCCACCACCGAACGGCTGTCCACGGTCACGCTCGCCGACACACTCACACCGGAGTGGGTTCGGGCCTATGTGCACGGCGAGCGGGAACTGGGCACCGCCACAAGAGTTCTGGCGAGTGCGGACGGACCGGTCGTCTTCGCGGCCGTCAACGGTAGCGCAGCGACGCCGATCGCGATCGGTCGTGCCGCGGTGACCACCGCCCCCGATGGCATCTCATGGCTGGGATTGTCCGCGGTGTGGACGGACCCGGCCCATCGTCGCGTCGGCCTCGCCACCACCGTCGTGTCCCGGCTGTTCGAGTGGGGCGTCGAACGAGGTGCCGTGCGCGCCTACGTTCAGGTCGACATCACCAACCGGGTGGCCGGATCGTGGTATCGCCGAATCGGATTCGGCCTGCACCACGAGTACCGGTACCTCACCCTGCCCGCCGGCGGCACCGAGCAGATGACCGAGGAGATCGAGCAGTGACCCAACCACCAGCCGACAAGACTGGCCGGAAACGAAAGTCGGGTCCGGCCAGTGTCGCGCAGCGGCGTCGACAGGCGATGATCACGGCCGTCGTGCTGGTCGTCGTATTGGCCGTGCTCGGCGTCACCTGGTTCCTCAACAACCGCACCGACGATTCGTCGGCGAGCCGGCCTGCGGCGAGCACATCCACCCAGCAGAAGTCATCCGCGAAAGCCTCCACGACCGCGAAGAAGACCGGCGCCACAAGCACAGCGGCCAAACCCGGTTCGACCAAGCCCAAGACCCCGGCGTCGAGCGTTCCCCGACCGCGGGCCACCCGCACCCCGGCCCCCGGGCCGTCCGGCGATGTCCCGGTCCACGTGCAACGCACGCTGACGCTGATCGACTCGGGCGACTGGCCGGACGCGGCCAATGCCCCCGGCACCCGCGGCGGAATCGTCTTCCGTAACAGCGAACGTCGGCTCCCGGCCACCGACGCGAACGGAAAGCGCGTCGCCTATCAGGAGTGGGACGTCAATCCGAAACAACCCGGTCGTGGCCGCGACGCGGAACGGATCGTCACCGGTAGCGACGGGTCCGCCTGGTACACCGCCGATCACTACCGCACCTTCGTCCAGATCCGGGGTCCACGATGAGTTCGTCGAATACGCCACACGCACCGTCTGACCCCACCCCGATGCCGCAGTTCCTGGCGGCGGCCGGTCGTCGGGGACCCGTTGTCGGGGTGCAGACCGCACGCCGATTGTCCGGGGTGCCCGTCGGGTTCGAGGTGCGCACCATCGACGGTGCGCACACCACCACCATCGACAGTCTGTACCGGAGCTTCGCGCAGGCCTGGGACTTCCCCGACTACTTCGGCCACAACATGGCAGCCTTCGACGACTGTATGCGCGACCTCGACCACAGCAACATGCCCGGCCCGGCGCCCAGCGGATACTTGACGCACATCACCGACGCGCAGCGCATCCTGTCGGCCGACGACGCGGTCTTCGACTGGTTCGCCGGTTCGATGCCGTTCTATCGTGATCACTACCGCGACGACTATCGGAGCCGGATCGCCGGTCACCCCACCGTCTTCGCGGTGGTGCTGTCGGTGCCGCAAGCCCGCGTCGAGACCGTTCGACTGCGCTGGCGGGCGGCCGGTGTCTCTCTGGCGACAATCGAGGAGTAGACGTGCGCATCGCCACCTGGAATGTGAACTCCATCCGCGCCCGGTCGGAGTCGGTCGTCGCCTGGATGACCGAGCAGGACATCGACGTCGTGGCGTTGCAAGAGATCAAATGCCACAACGACGCGTTCCCGCTGATGAGCTTCCTGGCCTCCGGGTACGACGTCGCCCACGTCGGTCAGGGCGCCTACAACGGGGTGGCGATCGCTTCCCGAGTCGGACTCGAAGACGTCGAGATCGGCTTCGAGGGGATGCCGACCTTTCCGGTCGACGGTCAGGAGGTCGCCGAGGCGCGCGCGATCTCGGCGCGCTGCGCGGGTATTCGGTTGTGGAGTCTGTACGTACCCAACGGCCGGGCCCTCGATGATCCGCACTACGCCTACAAGCTGCGGTGGCTGGACGCCCTCCGGGACATCACCGCACTGGGACTGGCGCACGATCCGGCCGCGCAGCTGATGCTCGCCGGCGACTGGAACGTCGCCCAGCGCGACGAAGACGTCTGGGATCTGAGCTTTTTCGAGAATCGACCGCATGTATCCGAGCCGGAGCGCAGCGCTATCCGCCGTTTCCTCCGCACCGACGGTGCCGGGCCCGGCCTCACCGACAGCGCACTGCCGTACGCCCCTGGGTACACCTACTGGGACTACACGCAGCTGCGCTTCCCGCGCGATGAGGGTATGCGGATCGACTACGCGCTGTGCTCACCGGCCCTCGACACTCGGGTGACCGGCGCCTTCGTCGACCGTGATGCGCGAAAAGCCAAGGGTGCCAGCGATCATGCTCCGGTCGTCTTCGAGATCGCCGATTGAGGCCGGTCACCTCAACCGAAGGCGCGGCCTTCCACCCAGTAGGCCATCGACTTCACGGATTTGCGACCCAGCCGGTAGTCCGATTTCAGCACGCCCGCGACGGCGCGCGTGCTCGCCGAATCCAGTGCGACCCAGCCGAACTGGCCGCTCGCGTCGAAGGCGGCCGCCCGGACCGCATCCACCAGCGCAGCCCCCTTACGCTCCCGCGGGATCCATGTCACGGTGTCCTGCGGGCGGGTCCGGAGTGTCAGGTCACGGTCGCTCTCATGCTGGTACTCGAACCAGATCGTCGCGCTGACATCGGGATTCGCCGACTCGTCGATGGCGTCGAGTAGCGAGTTGATCGCCGCCATCGATGCGGTGTCCCCGACGATCAGATATCCGGTCGGCGGCTGTTCGGGGAGTTCGAATTTCGAGCCCATCAGCGTGGCGTTGATCTGATCGCCGACCCGCGCTTGCTGCGCCCATCGCGCCGCGGGGCCGTCGTGGATCGCGAATTCGACGGTGAACTCGTCCGTGTTCGAGTCGGGGTCGACGAGGGTGTAGCCGCGCTGATGCAGTTTGCCGTCGGCGGAGAACCACAGTCGGACCCACATCGTCGGGTGCGGCTGGCGCCCGGTCAGCAGTCCGCCGCCACTGAAGCGGAGCCGGAGGTAATGATCGGTCACCACTTCGGTGCCGGTCACGGTGAACCGGAAGTCATCGCCGCCGAGGAGCTTGAGTACCGCACCTTGCCAGCCACGCCCCTTGGTGGACACCTCAGTCATCTTCGAGCCTTCCGTCGACGGGATGCCGACAGAATAGCCGATGATTAGGGTAGCCTGAGCTAATGTATGTGCCCGCCCCCGTCAGCTCTACGCCGGCGCCACCGCGACGATGCCGGGATGCGCGTCAAGGTAGTGCTTGGTGAAGGTGCAGACCGGCTTGAGCCGCGCCCCCTGATCGCGCACGTAAGCGATCGCCCCTCGCGTCAGCCGGGTACCGAGTCCGTGGCCGGTGTATTCGTCGTAGAGGACGGTGTGCAACACGGTCACCGTGGTCTCGCCGTCGCGCGTCTCGGTCGAATAGCCCAGCACGCCAATGAGATCACCAGCCACCCACAACTCGAATCGTTCCCGCTCCTTGTTGTGCACGACCTGCGCGATCTGCTGCAGAATCGACTGCGCCGACTGCGGCGGCCGCTGTCGAAATTTTCTGTTCACCTGATCCCTCCCACCAGCACCTGACGCGCTGAAACTCCCGGCGCGGGTGCCTGATTTCCCCCAAGATCCGGTCTTCCCGGTCAGGCAACACACCTACTGATTGTGATTCCGGTCACAGGGTACCTTACGGGACCGTAGTTTGTGGACCCCCGTCCACCGTGTGTGATCGCGACTGAACTCGCCGTCGAATGTCGCCCGGGCGGTGGTCTCCGACGACCGGTGCGCGTAGGGTGTGCGGCGAAGAAAAAATGAATGACGCGGGGGCTCTCACGACACCGAGGGCTGAGATGGCGACGGGCGGTCGCCGACCGCCTGAACCTGTCCGGGTAATGCCGGCGTAGGGAGTGAGAATCATGGGCACCCGTCTATCTCGAACCGAAGGCTCCGGCAATCCGCCGGCCGACACCTCGGCAATCACCACCGGCCCCATCGCGGGCAGCGACAAGCACTACATCGACGTCGAGCATCTCCGCGTCCCCAGCCGCCGGATCTCGCTGACCAACGGCGAACACCTCGACGTGTACGACACCTCCGGTCCGTACACCGACACCTCGGCCGAGATCGACCTCGAACGCGGACTGCCCGCGACACGCGACGGTTGGCAGCGCCCCGAGCCGATCGCCGGTGCCGCCACCCAGCTGGCCTGGGCGCGTGCCGGCATCGTCACCGACGAGATGCGGTTCATCGCGGCCCGTGAGGGCGTCGACGTCGAAGTGGTGCGCTCCGAGGTGGCCGCGGGTCGCGCGGTCATCCCGGCCAACCATCGTCATCCCGAATCCGAACCGATGATCATCGGCAAGGCGTTCGCGGTGAAGATCAACGCCAACATCGGCAACTCGGCGGTGAGCAGTTCCATCGCCGAGGAGGTCGAGAAGATGGTGTGGGCCACCCGATGGGGCGCCGACACGATCATGGATCTGTCCACCGGTGCCGACATCCATCAAACCCGCGAGTGGATCATGCGTAATTCGCCGGTCCCGGTCGGCACGGTGCCGATCTATCAGGCGCTGGAGAAGGTCGAGGGCGATCCGACCAAGCTGACCTGGGAGCTGTACCGCGACACCGTGATCGAGCAGGCCGAGCAGGGCGTCGACTATATGACGGTGCACGCCGGGGTGCTGCTGCGTTACGTACCGCTGACCGCACGCCGGGTGACCGGCATCGTCTCGCGCGGCGGTTCGATCATGGCGGCGTGGTGTCTGGCGCACCACGAGGAATCGTTCCTCTACACCCACTTCGACGAGCTGTGCGAGATCTTCGCCCGGTACGACATCACCTTCTCGTTGGGCGACGGACTGCGACCCGGCTCCATCGCCGACGCGAACGACGAGGCCCAGTTCGCCGAGCTGCGCACCCTCGGCGAACTCACCACGATCGCCAAATCCCATGGCGTGCAGGTGATGATCGAGGGCCCCGGTCACGTCCCGATGCACAAGATCGCCGAGAACGTCCGCCTGGAGGAGGAACTGTGCGAGGAGGCGCCGTTCTATACCCTCGGGCCGCTGGCCACCGACATCGCCCCGGCCTACGACCACATCACCTCCGCGATCGGCGCGGCGATGATCGCGCAGGCCGGCACCGCGATGCTCTGCTACGTCACCCCGAAAGAGCATCTCGGGCTGCCCAACCGTGACGACGTCAAGGTCGGCGTGATCACCTACAAGATCGCCGCCCACTCTGCCGATCTAGCCAAGGGACATCCGCGCGCGCAGGAACGCGATGACGCATTGTCCAAGGCGCGCTTCGAGTTCCGCTGGACCGACCAGTTCAATCTGGCCCTGGACCCGGACACCGCCCGCGAGTATCACGACGAGACGATGCCCGCCGAACCGGCCAAGACCGCCCACTTCTGCTCGATGTGCGGCCCGAAGTTCTGTTCGATGCGCATCTCCGCCGATGTCCGCGCCTACGCCGAGGAGAACAATCTGGTCACCGCGGAGGACATTGACGCCAAGATCGCCGCGGAGATGGCCGCCAAGTCGGCCGAGTTCGCCGATGCAGGCAATCGCATCTACCTCCCGCTGGAATCGTCGGCGCCGTCCCGGTGAGCACCGATCCCCAGACGCAGGAACGACCGGCGTTGCTGCCCACCGTCGCGGACGGTGTGACGCCCAGGCGGGTGCTTACGATTGCCGGTTCCGATTCCGGTGGCGGCGCCGGGATCCAGGCCGACATGCGCACCTTCGCGCTGCTCGGGCTGCACGCCTGTGTCGCAGTAACGGCCGTCACCGTGCAGAACAGCATGGGCGTCAGCGGATTCCAGGAGATCGAGCCGAGTGTGGTGGCGGCACAGATCGACTGCGTCGTCGACGACATCGGCATCGGGGCGGCCAAGACGGGCATGCTGGCGTCGGCACCGATCATCGAGGCGGTCGCCGAGCAGTGCGTCGCCTCCGGAATCGGACGGGACGGCCGGGTGCCACTGGTCGTCGACCCGGTGTGCGCCTCCATGCACGGCGATCCACTGCTGGCCGCCGACGCCCTGGACACCCTGCGGTCCGCGCTGTTCCCACTGGCGACAGTGGTCACCCCCAATCTCGACGAGGTCCGGCTGATCACCGGTATCGACGTCGTCGATTCGGACGGGCAGCGCGCTGCGGCCCGCGCCTTGCACGATCTCGGGGCGCGGTGGGCACTGGTGAAGGGCGGTCACCTGCACTCATCGGCGCACAGCACCGATCTGTTGTTCGACGGCACCGACTTTCACGAGTTCGGCCACACCCGCATCGACACCCCGCACGACCACGGTGCCGGTGACACCCTCGCGGCCGCGATCGCCGCGGCGCTGGCGCACGGCTATCCGGTGCCTGCGGCCGTCGGCTTCGCCAAGGCCTGGGTGTCGCGCGGCCTGGCCGCCGCCTACCCGCTCGGGGCCGGTCACGGACCGGTCAACCCGCTGTGGCGGGTCGCCGCGGCAGGTCCGCCGAATCCTGGTTGGTAACGTCACAGATGTGACGCCTGCCCGCCTCCCCGATCCGCAACGCCTGCAGCAGATCCGCCGTGACCTGCACGCCCACCCCGAATTGGCCTTCGCGGAGACCCGGACCGCGCAGGTGGTCGCCGACCGACTCACCGAACTCGGCGTCGAAACCACGATGGGCATCGGTGGCACCGGGGTCGTCGGCGTCATCACCGGCGCGACCCCCGGCCCGACGATCGGGCTGCGCGCCGACATGGACGCCTTGCCGATCGACGAACTGCCCGACCGCCCACACCGATCCCGTACCGCCGGTGTCATGCACGCCTGCGGCCACGACGGGCATGTCGCGATGTTGCTCGGTGCGGCCGAGATACTCTCGGCTGAAAGAGATTTCGCAGGGACCGTGGTCCTGGTATTCCAGCCCGCCGAAGAGGGTGCGGCCGGCGCACCGGCGATGCTCGACGACAATCTCATCGAACGCTTCGGCATCGAGGAGATCTACGGCCTGCACAACATCCCGGGCATCCCGGCCGGTGACTTCGCGGTTCGCCCGGGCACCATCCTGGCGTCCTTCGACGACATCGAGATCGCCATCACCGCTGCCGGGGCACATGCGATGGCCCCGCACATGTCCGGCGATGTCGTCGCCGCCGGTTCCTATCTGGTGACGCAGTTGCAGACGATCGTCGCCCGCCGTCTGGACCCACTCGTCCCGGGGGTCGTCGCGATAACCTCCTTCCACGCAGGCGCCACCAACAACGTGATGCCGACCCGCGCCGAACTTCGCGGCACCGTACGGTGTCTCGATCCCGACGCAGCCACCCGCATCGAGCAGCTGGTGCGCCAGGTGTGCGCGTCCACCGCGGACGTCCACGGGGTGCACGTCGAAATCGACTACACGCACCGGTATCCGTGCACGGTCAACGACCCGACGTGCGCGGCCCGCGCCGCGGCCGCGGTGACCGAACTGGCCGGGGCCGACCGGGTGGATGGCAACTGCGCGGGAATCCTTGCGGCCGAGGACTTCTCCTTCTTCCTGCAACAAATCCCCGGTGCTTACGCCTTCATCGGCAACGGCCCGGTGACCGCCGATGCCGGTCCGGTACACAGCCCGACCTACGACTTCAACGACGGCATCGCCGCAGACGGCGCCCGCTACCTCGCCGCCATCGCCCGCGCGGCGATCGCCGCCCGAAAGTAGGGGACCGAAAGTAGGGGAGGAACGTTCCTCCCCTAGGTTTGCGTTCCTCCCCCACCTACACCTAGCGGACGAACCCGAAAGTAGGGGACGAACGTTCCTC
>NZ_JASXSH010000009.1 GCF_030315745.1 Gordonia heveisoli
GGGCAACCATTCCAGCCTACCAGACCCGATTTCCGTTCGCAACTCGCTGGTGCGAGGTTCGAGCGGGGATCTGGTCACTCCCGAAGGTCGTCCTGGGCGCACAGAGGCACCCTGGTCGATTTCTCGGGGGCGGTCAGAGCAGAACCCGGTTTCCCTTCCCCGGTTATTCTCCCTGCTGGGAGGCCCTCCGGGGCGGCGCCGTGGCGCTCTGACTTGAAGAAAGTTACGCGGGCAGCGGTGCAGGGTCAAATCGGCTGGTCGGCCGCTCCTTGTCGTGGCATCGGTGCAGGTCAGTGCCATCGGGTGAATTCTTCGCGCCGTCGAGAACCGCGCCCGAACCACGAATCGCCGCGATGTGATCTGCGCCGCACACCGTCCGGACGGACAGGTGGGCCGGCCTCTTTGGGCAGTTATGCGCAGGTCAGCGGATTTCTAAGCTCGGATCATGAGTTCCTCGACCGGTGCGATGCGTATCCGTGTTCGCCGCAGTGCCTGCCTGCCGTCCGGCTTTCAGTCGTGCGGAGCGCTGGGGTGGCGACGGGCCGGCAATACGCTCGAAGTTGTCCACCCCTTCGAGCACCGGACCATCTCCGACGCCCGGATGGTCGAGAGCCTCAGCCGGCTGGTGGATACCGGCGTACTAACCGGCCAACAGCAGTTCGAATCGGCGGCGGTCGCGATGATCGAGAGCTCGGCGAGCACCGTGGCCCGCTCCTGGCAGGCCTTCTATGAGAACTCCATCACTGAATTGCGCTCCGGCGCTGCCGATTTCAGTCCCGTGCATCGTCGCGCCCGGTCGTTGATCGCCGGCCACAGCGTGCTCGAGGTCGGATGTTGCTTCGGGTTCTTCGCACTCCAGTGCGCCGACGACGGGCATCGGGTGGCCGCCTGCGACATCTCCGCTGGTGCTGTGGCGCATCTGCGCACCGCCGCCCGGCATCGCGGCGTCGACGTCGACGCGGTCGTCGGGGATGCACTCGCACTCCCCTTCGAGACGAACTCGGTGGATACCGTGACCCTCATCCACCTGCTCGAACACCTCCCGGCCGACGGCGTCGCCATCGCATTGGACGAGGCGGTACGCGTCGCGCGGCAGCGGGTCGTCGTGGCGGTTCCCTTCGAGGAATATCCGACCGAGCACTTCGGGCATCTACAACGGCTGAGTACCGCCGACCTTCATCGCTGGTCGGGGCAGATCGGCATGCCGAGGGCCGAAGTGTTCACCGACCACGGTGGTTGGCTGGTGCTTCCCGCCGATCAGATGAGTCCCCGTTTGCTCGCGGTATAGACCGCGTCGGTGCGCTTGGAGACACCGAGTTTGCGGATGATGTTGCGAATGTGGAATTTGACCGTGGACTCGGAGATGAACAGCGTCTGACCGATCACCTTGTTCGACATCCCGTCGGCCAGCAACCGCAGTACCTCGCGTTCGCGATCGGTGAGGGTGCCTGACGAGTCGGTGTCCCCGGAGACGGTGCGCAACACGATTGCCGTACTACGCGGATCGAACGCGCTGCCACCGGAGGACACGGCCGCGATCGCGCGCACGAGTTCGGTGGTATCGACATCCTTGACCACGTACCCGCGTGCACCCGCCTTCACCGCGCGCACCACCAGATCGTCATCGAGGAAAGTGGTCAGAACGAGCGCCGCGACGCCGGGATGCCTACTGGTGATCTCGGTGATCAGACGAAGCCCCTCGTACTCGGTGCCCGCGGTGAGCTTGAGGTCGACGACCAGGACATCCGGGCGACACCGCTCGACCTCGGCCAATGCGGCGTCGAACGAACCGGCCTCGCCGACCACCGAGATACCCGGTTCCCGGTCCAGCAGGGATCGGATGCCCTCGCGCAGCAGCGCGTGGTCATCGACGAGCATCGTGCGGATTCCGGGATCAGATCCGGGGGCGGTCATCGCTCTGCTCTCCTGACGTCATGCGGTGTGCGGCTCTCCCGCGGCGCCGACGATCCCGCGTTCGGATGTTCGGGCAGGTCGACGACCACCCGGATGCCGCCCAGCCGAGACCGGCGGATGCGTAGATCTCCGCCGAGGTCGCCGGCTCGAGCCGAAATGTTGGCGAGTCCACGGTGGCGCCCGGCCAGATCACCGGCAGCCGCGGCCCGCAGCACTCGGCGCAGATGTGCCGGGTCACCTACCCCGTCGTCGTCGACCGACAGCACCACGCGGTCGGCCTGATAGTCGAGCCGGACCTGCGCGCGGCCGGCGTCGGCATGGACCGCCGTGTTGAACAGCGCTTCCCCAGCGATCCGCAGCACCGCGTGCTGCAGATCGTCGGACAGATCGCGGGGTGTCCCGGTCACCCGCACTTCGGTCGCCAGATCGTCCGGGAGATGCATCGAGCACAGCTCGTCGAGGACTTCCTCGAGGCTCAACCCCTCGACCGAGGGCGCCTGGTTCAGTGCATAGATCACCGACCGCAACTGTTCGACGGCGTTCCGCGTGAGCCGACCCGCCGTCTCCAGTCGCTCGGCGGTCGCAGGATCGGATTCGCGACGGCACACCTCGATGTGGACCCCGGCCGACAACACCGACTGAGTCACCGAATCGTGGAGTTCGCGGGCGATCCGTTCACGTTCCTCGGTCACCAGACGTTGCCGCATCACCGCCGACAACTCACGCTGGGTGCGTTCCAGTTCGACGTTGCGCGCGGCCAGGTCGGCGGCGTGTTCGGTCGCCTTGGCGAAGGCCTGTTCGGCCCTGGTGAGTTGGTGCCGGCTCTCCTCCAGCAACGCCGCGTTCAGCAACGCCACCGCCGCCTGTCGGGCGAGGATCCGCAGCACGACGGTGTCAGCGGAGTCGATGAACTTGTGCGCGGGCGTCCACGCCGACAGACCCCCGACCACACGTCCATCCAGCTGCACGGGCACATGGACGTGGTGATCGTCGACCATCGGGCGGTTGAGGCCGGTGGTCTGATTGCGCAGGATGTCGTTGAGCCGGTTGAGGACCTCGTCGGGGAGATGACTCGGGGTTCGCGCCGCCTGCACCCCTTCGAAGGCATAGATCGTGCCGTCCCCCGACATCATCAGATGCCGCGGCCCGGTGCGTTCGAGTTCGCCGTCGCACAGCGCGAAGACAACCCATTGCGCCTCAAGGTGTTCGGCGACGGCACGCACCACCGACAGCACCAGGGTCTCCGGCCCCTCGCCGGTCTGCACCAGCGCACGCGAGATCCGGTCGAGTGCCTCGATGACGCGGGTCAATCGCTGTTCGACGCCGCGGAACTGAGCGTAGTGCGTGCCTTTCACCGAATGCAGCCCGAGCAGCGAGTCGAGGTCGGCGGCCGCCCTATCCGAGGACAGTCCCTCCGGCGCGCGACGGGCGGTACTCACAGTGCCTCCCGGTAGATCCGCGCCACGTCGTCGGGAGTGGGCCGCCGCGGGTTGGTGCGCATACAGGCGTCGCGGAGTGCGAGTTCGGTCAGCAGCGGCAGGTCATCGGCCCGCACACCCAGACTGCCCAGACCGGTCGGCAAGCCGACCGCCGCCGCCAGTCTGCCGACCGCGGTGGCGAATCGATCGGCGATCGCATGCGGTGACCCCGCCGCCGATAGCCCCACGGCGGCAGCCAGATCCACATAGGGCGATGGGTCGGCGGCCGCGTTGTAGCGGATGACGTGCGGCAGCAGCACCGCGTTGATCGCGCCGTGCGGGGCATCGCAACGCCCGCCCACCGGATGGCTCATCGCATGTGTCGCACCGAGAATCGCGTTGGTGAAGGCCATTCCGGCCTCCAGCGCGGCGTAGGCCATATCCGTCCCGGCCCGCTCGTCGGCCGGATTCCCGACGAACCTCTCGATGCTGTGCCACCCGGTGGCGATAGCGGCCAGTGCGGCCGAGTCGGTCAGTCTGCTGTGCGCGATCGACGCATACGCCTCGATGCAGTGTGTGATGGCGTCCATCCCGGACTGCGCAGCCACCTCGGGCGACAGCGTGCGTAAGGCCTGCGGATCGACGATTGCGACGTCGGGTACCAACGCCCGCCCGATGATCGTCACCTTCGTCATCCGGTCGACGTCGTTGACGATGCAGAACTGGGAGACGTCCGAGCCACTGCCGGCCGTCGTCGGGGCGGCGACCAACGGCGGCAACGGCACCTGCGCCCGGTCGATCCCCTCGTATTCGAGAATATGTCCGCCGTTGGACGCCAGGATCGCCACGCCCTTGGCCGCATCGATCACCGAACCACCGCCGACTGCGACGATGCCGTCGCAGCGGCGCATCTCATAATGCTCGAAAGCGGCCGAGATCTCCGGCGCACGCGGATTCGGGGAGATGTCGCTGAACGACGACACCACCAGACCTGCGGCGCGCAGCCGATCGGCCACCTCGGGATACCAGGGTGTGGCGACGATGCCACGGTCGGCGACGATCATCAGACGCTTCATGCCCAGCCCCAGCGCCGCAGCCGGCACTTCGGCCAATGCACCGGACCCGACGATGATCTCGGGGGTGTGGAACTTCGCGACCCGCAGGTCACCGCGCGCCATGGTGTTCGGCACCGTCGACTGCACGCTCTCTCACCATTCCGTTCCGGCGGCCACGCGTCGCGGGTTCGTCGGATACCACGGCCGAACACCGCGGATCGACCGACGGCGGTCCACCGGCGATCCTACGCGCGCGGCGCCAGCGACGCGGGCAACTCTCACGACACCGAGACGTCGATCGACACCTGCTCCAGCTCGGCAAGGTCATGCACGACGTGTACCCGGTCGCAGTAGGTCGCATAGGCGGGCAGATCGCAGGCACCCAGCCCCCAGGAATAGGTGGGTTCCGGCGTGATCCAGATGGTCTCGCGTGCACGCCGGGTGATCTCGGCGAAGGCCGACAGGTTCGGTTCCCGGCCGTTGTTGCGGCCGTCGCTCAGCACGATCACCGTCGTCCGGCGAGTCACGGCGCCGCCGAAGTCCGCCAGGAACGTACCCAGCGCCGTTCCGATGTCGGAGTCCGCATCGGTATCGAGTACGCCACCCGCCGCCAACCCGGACACCACCAGCGACAGCGCGTCCTCGGCCGGATGTTCGGCGAAGAGGTCGGTGATCTCGATGAGGTCGGCGACGAAGGCGAACGACCGCACATGCGCGACCATGCTCTGCAATCCGTGGACCAGTGCGAGGGTGAACCGGGCTGCGGCACGCACCGAGAGGGATACGTCGGCGAGGATGAGCAGACTCGGCCGGTCCTCGACCTTTGCCACCGTGACCGGCCGGAACGGCACGCCGTCATACCGCAGATTCGCCCGCATCGTCCGGGCCGCGTCGACGGTGCCTCGGGCGGCGATCTTCCGGCGTGAGCGCGGCGCGCCGTGCAGGCTGCGAATGAGCCTGCGGATGGAATCCTCCAGGCTGGCCCGCTCGGTTTCGTGGATGACGTCCCGGACCGCGGCCTTGACCTCGCGTTCCTCGATCTGATGGTCGCTGGCCATGAGCTGTTCGAGATGATCGCGCAGCTTCTCCGGCAGCCCGTCGAGGAGTCCGGCGAGTGCACTGCGCAGCGCGGCGAGTTCGGCGGCGTCGGGCTGGCTACCGCCACCTGCCTCGTCGTCGAGCCAGTCCAGCAGCATCATTTCCTGCGCCACCGACAGATCGACGTCGAGTTCCGGACGGTTCTCGGTGACCAGTTCCCCCGGACGGCCCGGATTGGCCAGCCGGGAGACCGTCAGCTGGACCCGGGCAGCGGCCTCGGAGTTGGGAACCTCGTCGGCGGAGAGCACTATCTCGTCGGTCAGCGACGCCATGTCCAGCCGATTGGCCTCCTGGTGCAGGTTGTACTGCTCGGCGAGATCCTCCGGATCGAAGAATTCGCGGAGATTCGACGGCGGACCATGGCTGTGGCCTTGCTGCGGAGTTTCGCTGATCTCCTCCGACAAGCTGTACTCGGTGAGTTCACCGGTGTCTGAGAGGTCGTCGTGAGCATGCGAATGACCATGCGCATCAGCCGATTCCAGCACCGGTTTGAGTGCGAAGAAGCGGTCGAAGACCTCGTCGAAGGTCGCCTCGTCGCGCCGGTCCTTGATCAGACAGACCGCCAGCGCGGACCGAAGCAGCTCCCGGTCGCCGAGAATCTCGGCGGTTGCGGTGGCCGCCATCGCGTCCACCGCCTCGGACACGCCGATGCGGATGCCGTGCAACCGGAGCAGCCGGACGAAGCGATGAATCCCGGCTTCCATGCCGTAGTCCTCTCGCCGGTCTCAGAACGGGCGCTTACGGGCACCCGAGCGCGGTGCGAACGAACGACTGCCCTGCCCGGGACTGATCGATCGCGTCCCGGCGTCGCTCTTGGCCCCCGGTGAACCGTAGTAGTCCTGCCCGTGCCTGCCCGGCTCGTCCATCGCCGCCCGACGAGCCTTGCCGCGGTCGCCGGCAGGCTGGGCCGGGCCCGGGTCGTCATGGGTGTGGCTGTGATCCCCATGAGAGTGCGAATGTCCGTGGTCGTGCCCGTGCGAATGCAACGAGTCGGGCACCTCTGCGTTCGGGTCGACCAGTTTGGGCAGCGCGTCGATCGCGCGCGCCAGGTCGCGGTCGTATTTGACCACCACGTTGGCGGTCTGCGCGAGAATCTGCGCGTCGAGTTCATCGGCACCGAGCACGGCCAGGGTGCGAGCCCAGTCGATCGCCTCGGAGATGCTGGGTGCCTTGCGGAGGTCCAGTTCCCGCAGTCCGCGCACGATCTCCACCAGTTTCATGGCCAGCGTGTCGGCCAGACCGGTGTCCTTGGAACGGATGATCTCCAGTTCCCGGGCCGCGTCCGGATAGTCGAGTGACAGGTGCAGGCAGCGGCGCTTGAGGGCGGCCGACAGATCGCGAGTGTTGTTGGAGGTCAGCACGATCATCGGCGGATGATTGGCCACGAAGGTCCCGATCTCGGGAACCGAGACCTGGTATTCGGCGAGCAATTCCAGCAGCACCGCCTCCAGAGCCTCGTCGGCCCGGTCGACCTCGTCGATCAGCAGAACGACCGGCTTCGGGGACCGCACCGCCTCCAACAGCGGCCGGGGCGCCAGAAACCGCTCCGAGAAGAACACACTCTCCTCGGCACCGATCCGATCCACGGCCTCGGACAGGGTCGGCGCGTCGGCGACCACCTGCGCGATCTTCTCGCGCAGCACCTGGGTATAGAGCAATTGCTTGCCGTAATCCCATTCGTAGAGGGCCGTCGTCTCATCCTGGCCCTCGTAGCACTGCAGACGCAGGAGTTCCCGACCGGTGACCTCGGCCAGCGTCTTGGCCAGCTGGGTCTTACCCACGCCGGCCGGCCCCTCCAGCAGGATCGGCTTACCGAGTCGATGCTGCAGGAACACCGTGGTCGCCAGTCTCTCGTCCGCCAGATAGCCGGCGTCGGCGAACCGCGCCATCACATCGGCGACGTCGGCGAATTCTGCACCGTCGGCGAATTCCGCATCGTCGTCGAACTCGCGGGCGGCCGAACCGGTCGACGAGTCGGAAACTATCTGCACGGACATCGATATCTCCTGCGTCAGGGGGTTTTCGTCGGTTGATTGCTTTCGAGAAACTGCCACGAGCCGGCCGACACCCGCGGGGTCGGTGTCGGCCGACTCGTCACGCACCGCTCTCGGACGGCACCGTGAACGGCAGCCTGCCGATTACGTCAGCA
The DNA here is from genome assembly GCF_030315745.1 of Gordonia heveisoli. Classification (GTDB taxonomy): domain Bacteria; phylum Actinomycetota; class Actinomycetes; order Mycobacteriales; family Mycobacteriaceae; genus Gordonia. The sequence goes on from NZ_JASXSH010000009.1 coordinate 7,635, forward strand.
GATCGTCGAGGTCGCCATTGAAGGCGTGGTCGACGACGGGGCGCACGGTCTCGAAGGTGCACTCCTTGGGATTACCCGGCGTGCACGCATCCCCGAGGACGTGGTTGGTGATCGCGTCGATCGTCTCCGGAGCGCCCGAGATCTCCTTGCGGTTCTCGTAGAACTTGGTCGGTCCGGTGCCGAGCCGGTTCTTCACATGCGAATCCTGGTGGACGTCGGTGAACTTCTCCGGGATACCGACGTCGCGAAGCAGCCGGATCGCAGCGTTGAGCGCCTGATCGGCGGCCTGCACCTTGGTCATGCCGTGGGTGTCGACACCCATCGCCTCGGCCAGATCGGCGAAACGCTCGTACATCACCGGCATGTTGAAGGCCCACACACGCGGCAGAGCGATCGCGTTGTTGAGTCCGTGGTGGGTGTCGTAGAAGGCCGACACCGCGTGGCTGATCGAGTGAATGATGCCCAGACCACCGGAGTTGAAGGCCTGCGCCGCAATATACTGCGCATACATCATGCCTTCGCGACCGGCGAGTTCGGTCGGGTTCCACGTCGCCTGGCGCAGGTGCTCCGCCGTCATCTTCACCGCGTAGAGCGCATTGCCCAGCGACGGCGCGAAGTTCAGCCGCGACACGTAGGGCTCCGAGGCGTGCGCGAGCACGTCGAAACCGCACTGCGCGGTGAACGCCACCGGGCAGTCGTAATAGAGCACCGGGTCGTCGATAGCCAGGCTGGTGACCGCCGCGTCGTCGAAGGCGACGTACTTGTGCGGCTTGTCGGGATCGGTGGTGGTGTCGGTGATGACGTATGCCCAGGAAGTCTCCGAACCCGTACCGGCCGTGGTGGATACGGCGATATGCGGCGGATTCTTGGGGTTCTCGCTCTTGTTGAACCCTTCGAATTCGTTGACGTTGCGGCCGTCATGGGCCACCGAGACCCGAGCACCCTTGCAGGCGTCGTGGGCCGAACCGCCGCCGATCGAGATGAACGAGTCGCACTTCTCCGCGTTGTACATCGCGACGGCGTCCATCACGTTGTAGTCCTTGGGATTCGACTCGACCTGATCGAACAGCACGACCTCGAGACCGTGGTATTTGCAGGACTCCACGATCTTGTGCACGGTGTCGCTGCCGCGCAGACCCGTCGTCATCACCAGGGTCTTCTTGAATCCGAGTTTGAGGGCCTCCGGGCCGATCATCTCGTGGGCGCCGGGCCCCATCATGGCCCGCGGGAACGGGTGGAACTCTTTGATGGGGAACGGCTTCAGTAGCTCGTCAACCTGCATGATCACTGTCCTCCTGCGCGCCGGCGGGGGCGGGGCGCTCGTCGCTGTCTTGACTGTCCAACACCCGCGACGTTACGCAGATCACACCCCGCGGCGACAGGTCTGCGCGGCCAAACCATCCGATACGGCGGGGGTGTCGACCACAAGGTAGGTACCGGCCTGTCCGATCGGACAGGCCCGCATCACCCGTCGGCTCAGCCGCCGACGCCCAGCCGGGTCGCCCGGGCCCGCTCGAGCGAGCCCGGATCGAAGCCCCACGGCAGTTCAAGCCGATGTGCGGCAAGCAGATCCGGGTCGGCGAGGATGTCGACGATATCCCCGTCGGCGACCACACGGCCGCGGTCGACTACCACCGCACGGTCGGCGAGCTGGGCGGCATAGGGCAGATCATGGGTGACCACCAGCATCGTGGTCGGCAGGCCGAGCAGCGTCTGCGCCAGTTCCCGCCGAGCTACCGGGTCGAGGTTGGCCGATGGCTCATCGAGTACGAGAACATCTGGGCGACAGGCCAACACGCCGGCGAGCGCCGCACGCCGGCGCTGTCCGCCCGACAGATGATGGGGGCTGCGCTGCGCCTGGTCGGCCAACCCGACCACGTCGAGAGCAGCCTGCGCGCAGTGCGTCAGCTCGTCGCCGCCGACCCCGAAGTTGGCCGGCCCGAAGGCCACATCCTCGATCACCGTCGGCATGAACAACTGATCGTCGGGGTCTTGGAAGACCAGCCCGACGCGGCGCCGGATCTCCCGCAACGTCGACCGCTCCACCACCACACCACCGACGGTGACGGTGCCCGCGGTGGGCGTGAGAACACCGTTGAGGTGCTGCATCAGGGTTGTCTTACCCGCGCCGTTGGGCCCCAACAACGCCACCCGCTCCCCCACCCCGACCGTCAGATCGATGCCATCGAGGGCGACGTGTCCGTCCGGGTAGGCGAAGTGCAGTCCGCAGATCTCGATGGCCTGGTGTGTCATCGACATATCGACCGCCTCCCGTTCAGGAGGTGCCTGCCGATCATCCCCACGCCCACGCCGCTGCCACCTCATCCGATCCTCCCTCTCACCGCAGGATCCACGCCGCCATTGTCACCAGCACCGCCACCGCCGCGGGCACGCACACCGCAGCCCACTGCCGCCGCGTCGCACGCGCCGGTGCGCCGACCGGGGTGAGCTCCGGAATCACTCCGCCGAACCCGCGTGAAGCCATCGCGACATGCACCCGCTCCCCACGTTCATAGGACCGCAGGAACAGCGCACCAACACCTTTCGCGACTGCGCCGGCCTGGTGTGCCAGTCGTGGCGAGTCACCCCGGGCCAGCCGGGCCACCTGCATACGACGGACCTGCGCCGACAACAGATCGACGTACCGGAGCATCATCACGATCACCGGCGTGATCGTCGCCGGTACCCCGAGTCGCGTCAGCGCGGTGGGCAATTCGGCCGCATCGGTGGTCGCCGCGAAGGTCAGCGATGCCGCGACGCCGAGGCTGCCCTTGATCACGATGCCCCACGCCGCGTACAGGCCCGGAACCGACAACGACAGCCCGGCGACGTACACCTGCTCGCCGCCCTCGGCGAAGGGCAGCAGGACCGCAAGGACGACGAAGGGTGCCTCGATCAGCATGCGGGGCGCGATCCAGCGCAGCGGTATCTCACCGATCGACCAGACCACCAGCAGGATCATCGCGAAAAGCGCATAGGGCCAGAACATTTCACGCGGGGTGGCGACCACCGCGAAGACGAAGACGATCAGGCAGACCAGTTTGACCTCGGCCGGTGCGCGATGAACCGGCGAGGTCCCCGCCCGGTGAAGCGGATGGGCATGCCCGGCGCCCACGTCGGATCAGCTCCCCGATCCGGAGCCGGACCGGCGGCCACGTGCCAGCAGCCAGAACAGGCCGCCGGCCACCGCCAGGGTCACCAGCACCCCGACGATCCCGGCGACGCCGTTGGTGCCGGCGATCCCGCGGACGGAGTAGTCGGCCAGCGGAGAAGTGTTCAGCCTGTGGTCGTCGGCGTGCTGCGCGATGCAGGTGCCGACGAGTTGCTCCGCACCATTGACCTCGACGGTTTGGCAACCACGCGTGGTCGCGGCATCGAGGCCGTCCGGAGATGCGCTGGCCGCATAGGAGACGATGCCTGCGATCAGCAGTGCGACGATGCCGAAGCCGACCAGAAACCACCGTCGGGACATCCGCGAGTGGCCGGCACGTGTGGCGCTCATGCCGGCACCCCGACCTGCGCGGACCGATCGACGGGCGCCCGGTGCCGCAGCAGATAGACCAGGTCGGGCCGGGCTCTGGCGACCGCGACGACGGTGGCGGCGGTGATCAGACCCTCGCCGACACCGATCAGTGTGTGGGTGCCCCACATGTAGGCGGCCACCGCCGACGCCGACGTGCCACCGGCCCCACCGATCTGGTACTCGATGATGAATCCTGTTGCCGCGCACAGCGTTCCCACCAGTCCGGCTAGGAACGCAACCACCCCGAGCCGACGCGTCGACGGCGCGGTCTCCCGCCGCGGGAGCAGCAGCCGCGCCATGACCACCGCGACCAGGTACCCGGCGGCAGTCGCGATCAGCGCCATATTGGTGATGTTGGTGCCGAGTGCACTCACCCCACCGTCGGCGAACAGCAGCGCCTGCACGACGAGCACGATGGCCACGCAGAGCGCTCCGACGAAGGGACCCACCAGAATTGCCGCGAGTGCACCACCGAGCAGATGCCCGCTGACTCCGGGCAGGATCGGGAAGTTGATCATCTGCGCCGCGAAGATGAAGGCCGCGACAAGTCCCGCCATCGGCACCGTCTTGTCGTCGAGTTCGGCGCGCGAGCGCCAGATACAGACCGCGAGCCCGCCGAGGGCGAGCAGACCGAACAGCAGCGACGTGGGGGCATCCACGATGCCGTCACTCATATGCATGGCGACATTGGCGGTTTCGGAGGACATAGTCGGAACCGTATGACCACCCACAACATCTGTCCACTCATTCAGATGAAGAGCTGGAGAGACTGTCCGATCAGTCAGGCCGCACCCTGCCCAGGCGCGCACCGGACCCCGACTCAGGGGTGAGCGCTCATCCAGTGCAGCAGGGCGTGGACGGTGTCGTCGTCGAGGCGATAGCTGACCGAGCGGCCCACCCGGGTGGACGTCACCCACCCCTGGTGACGCAACACCCGCAGCGCCTGAGAGACGGCCGTTTCGGTCCGGCCGACCGCGATCGCGATATCCCCGACGATGATGCCGGGCTCCCGGTGCAGCAGGATCAAGATCTCCAGGCGATGCGGGTCGGACAGCAGATCGAATCGGCGCGCCCAGGCTCCCACGTCCAGCTGAGCGTCATGATGGGCATGGTCATCGCCGTGGTGCGCGGCCGGGGGCGCACCATCTGCGGGCAGGTCACCGGCCATCGTCTCAGTCGCCGACCCGCTCGATCTGGCCGCCGAGGTCGCGCAGGATCTCCACGAAGTGCGGATACCCCCGATCGATGTGTTCGACGTCGTGGACCTCGGTCACCCCGTCGGCCACCAAACCGGCCAGCACGAGACCCGCCCCGGCCCGGATGTCGGAGGACCACACCGGCGCACTCGACAACTGCTCGACACCGCGGATCACCGCATGATGTCCGTCCGTGCGGGCATCGGCACCCAACCGCACCATCTCCTCGACGAAGCGGAACCGCGCCTCGAAGACATTCTCGGTGATCACCGACATCCCGTCGGCGATCGACGCGAGGCCGATGGCCATCGGTTGTAGGTCCGTCGGGAAACCGGGAAACGGCAGCGTCGACACATTCACCGCGATCGGCCGCGTGTCCGCACGTACCCGAAAACCGTCGGCGAAGGAATCGACCTGCGCCCCGGCGTCGACGAGTTTGTTCAACACCAGCTGGAGGTGTTCCGGTTTCACACCCCGGACGGTGACATCTCCCCTGGTCATCGCCGCCGCGATACCCCACGTCGCGCCGACGATCCGGTCCCCGACGACCCGATGGGTGGTCGGGTGCAGACGTTCGACGCCGTAGACGGTCAGCGTCGAGGTACCAGCCCCCTCGATGCGGGCACCCATCTGCACGAGCATCTCGCAGAGGTCCACGATCTCCGGTTCGCGTGCCGCATTGTCGATGGTGGTCTCGCCGTCCGCGAGCACCGCCGCCATCAGGATGTTCTCGGTAGCACCCACCGACGGGAACTCCAACGCGATCGGCGCGCCGATCAGCCGGTCGGCTTCGGCGACCACACAGCCGTGCTCGATCGAGCTGTGTGCGCCCAACGCCCGCAGACCGGCCTGATGCATGTCCAGTGGCCGCGAACCGATCGCGTCACCGCCAGGCAGAGCGACGACCGCGCGCAGACAGCGGGCCATCAGCGGTCCCAGCACGCAGACCGACGCCCGAAACTGTTTCACCGCGTCGAAGTCGGCGTGGAATTTGGGTTCGGCGGGCGCGGTGATGCTGACCGTGTCACCGGACATCTCGACGACAGCACCCAGGCCGCGCAGCACGTCGGCCATCAACGGGACGTCGGCGATCTCCGGCGAGTTGGTCAGCACCGTGGTGCCCTCGGCCAGAAGTGCGGCCGCCATCAGCTTGAGGACGCTGTTCTTCGCCCCACCCACCGAGACCTCTCCGGACAGGCGCACGCCCCCGGTGACCAGAAACCGATCGCTCACGTGTGACACCTTATCCGTCGGCGACGGCACCGACCGCATCGCCTGCAATCCATCGGCACCGCTGCCATTCCACTGCACCGGCCAACTACATTCGAGTCATGGCTGTTCACCTCACCCGGATCTACACACGTACCGGCGACGACGGATCGACCGGACTCAGCGACTTCTCCCGCGTGGCCAAAACCGACGCCCGCGTCGTGGCCTATGCCGACTGTGACGAAGCCAATGCCGCCATCGGCGCGGCGCTGGCTCTCGGCGGCGATGTACCGAGCGAGATCCGCTCCGTGCTCTCGACCATTCAGAACGATCTGTTCGACGCCGGCGCCGACCTCTCCACCCCGGTCGTCGCGGATCCGCCGTATCCCCCGCTCCGTATCGAACAGGGCTATATCGACGCCCTGGAACGCTGGTGTGACAGTTTCGGCGAGGATCTGCCCGCACTCGACTCGTTCATCCTGCCCGGCGGCAGTCCACTCAGTGCGTTGCTACATCAGGCACGCACCGTCACCCGTCGGGCGGAACGGTCAGCCTGGGCCGCGGTCGACGCCTTCCCCGACAGCACCAACGTGCTACCGGCGAAATACCTCAACCGCTTGTCGGATCTGCTGTTCATCCTGAGCCGGGTGGCCAATCGTGCCCCTCTGGGCGACGGCGATGTGAAATGGGTGCCCGGCGGCAACCGCAGCCGCGACTGACCAGACCCGAGTGAATCTAGGCGCTCCGCCTGCGCTGCGACCGATCCGACTGACGCGATTCCAGCCAGGACTGGAATGCGGTGACCCCACCAGCGGGCATCGCCAGCTCGTAGGTCACCATCGCCGGTCCACCGGCGGCCAGGCGCTGCTCCGGACGAGACACGACCATGCCGGATGGCAATTCCGCGAACTCGTTGAGTCGCAGGATCACCATGCCGTCCATGATGTCGGCCTCGGTGCCTTCGGCCACCCGTCGCCCGACGATCTCAACACGCTGACGACAGAAGCTACGCGTAGGTCCAGGGCGCAGCGAGCTGAGCCGGTAATACCGCAACGCGTCGTCGCCATAGTGAATGGTGCCGTGGCGCCATCCGCGGTCGACCTCAGCCGGAAGGGTGCGGAACAGAACCGGGGTGCCTGCCTTGCGCAACTGACCGAGTCGATACGCCAGCAGTCCCACGACCACCACCGCGAGAACCACCAGCACCGACAACACAACGGTCAGCTCCTTGGCCACCGGCACCTCCTTGCAAGAACGAATCCGCGTCGATCTCCGCGTCGCCAGGGCCAGACAGTGCGGGGGCTGTGATCGCGCAGGATTCAGGCTGTTACTCCCCAGCATGCCAGGCCGACAAAGACATCGGCCAGTCGCCCGGAGCAAACCGGGCGACTGGCCGATGTCAGATGCGACTCGCGGGTGGCCCCGCTATCGCCTCATATCTTTAAAGGTGTTGTGCCGCAGCCAAACGCGCATGCGCCTGGGTGTACTCGTCGGAACCGGGCTCAGCCTGCTCGAGAGCAGCCTTCTCCGCCGTGACGTCGACGTCGTCGGCCCATTCGGCCGACTCCGCGAGAATCGTCACGGACTCACCGGTCACGGACAGGAAACCACCCGTGATAGCGGCGGCACGACGGGCGCCGTTCTCCTCGACGATGACCAGGAAGCCACCCGAGACGAGCTCGCCCAGCAACGGTTCGTGACCCGCCAGCACACCGAGCTCACCGACGGTGGTCTGGGCGATGACGAAGGTCGCCTCGCCGGAGTACAGCGAGCGGTCGGCAGAGACCACCTCCACGTGGAAGGACTTGTCAGCCATGTCGATTCGCTACTTTCCGGCGATCTTGGCGGCAGCGGCCTCCACGTCGTCGAGGCCACCACAGCTGTTGAACGCCTGCTCGGGCAGGTGATCGTATTCACCCTTGCACACACGGTCGAAGGCCTCGACGGTATCGGCGAGCGGCACGACCGAGCCCTTCTGGCCGGTGAACTTCTCGGCGACGAGGAAGTTCTGACCCAGGAACTTCTGGATACGACGCGCACGCTGCACGGTGACCTTGTCCTCTTCGGACAGCTCGTCCATACCGAGGATGGCGATGATGTCCTGCAGTTCCTTGTACTTCTGCAGGATGCGCTTGACCTCGTTGGCGACACGGAAGTGCTCGTCACCGACGATCGAGGCCTCCAGGATGCGCGAGGTCGAGGTCAGCGGGTCCACGGCCGGGTAGATACCCAGCTGCGAGATCGGACGCGAGAGCTCGGTGGTCGCATCGAGGTGGGCGAAGGTGGTCGCGGGCGCCGGGTCGGTGTAGTCGTCGGCGGGGACGTAGATCGCCTGCAGCGAGGTGATCGAACGACCCTTGGTCGAGGTGATGCGCTCCTGCAGCTCGCCCATCTCGTCGGCCAGGGTGGGCTGGTAGCCCACCGCGGACGGCATACGGCCGAGCAGCGTGGAGACCTCGGAACCGGCCTGCGTGAAGCGGAAGATGTTGTCGATGAACAGCAGCACGTCCTGGTGCTTCACATCGCGGAAGTACTCCGCCATGGTCAGCGCGGACAGAGCCACGCGCATACGCGTGCCCGGCGGCTCATCCATCTGACCGAACACCAAGGCGGTGTCCTGGAGAACGCCCATCTCCTCCATCTCGAGGTGGAGGTCGGTTCCCTCACGGGTGCGCTCACCGACGCCGGCGAAGACCGACGTACCGGAGAACTCACGCGCGATACGGGTGATCATCTCCTGGATCAGAACGGTCTTGCCCACACCGGCGCCACCGAACAGACCGATCTTGCCGCCCTTGACGTACGGGGTCAGCAGGTCGATGACCTTAATGCCGGTCTCGAGGATCTCGGTCTTGCCCTCAAGCTCGTCGAAGGCCGGGGGCTTGCGGTGGATGCCCCACTGCTCGCCGTCACGGCCCAGGCCGGGCGAATCAAGGCAGTCGCCCAGCGCGTTGAACACGTGGCCCTTGACGACGTCACCGACCGGCACGCGGATCGGGTAGCCGGTGTCGGAGACGGCCGCACCGCGCACCAGACCATCGGTCGGCTGCATCGAGATGGTGCGGACCAGGTTGTCACCGAGGTGCTGAGCCACCTCCAGCGTCAGGGTCTTGGCGACGGACGGGAGGGTGACCTCCGCGTGCAGCGCATTGAAGAGGTCTGGGATCGAGCCCCGCGGGAACTCGACATCGACGACGGGGCCGATGATCCGGACGATGCGTCCGGCAGTGGCGGAGGTCTGACCCTCTGCCGGGGTGGTTACTGCTGCAGTCATTGTGGTGTGATCGCTTCCTCTTCGTAGAAGTCGTAGTCGGCGTTCTCGTAGATCGAGCTGCGCCTAGTTCGCGAGGGCGCTCGAACCGCCGACGATCTCGCTGATTTCCTGGGTGATCTGGGCCTGGCGAAGCTGGTTGGCCTCGCGCGACAGTGACGTCGCCAACTCGTTGGCATTGTCGGTTGCCGCCTTCATCGCGGTACGGCGAGCCGCCGACTCCGATGCGGAGGAGTCGAGCAGTGCCGCGTAGACGCGCGTCGCCAGATACTTCGGCAACAGTGCTTCGAGGAGTGCCTCGGCACCCGGCTCGAAGGAGTAGTTGCGCGAGGGCTTCTGGATCTCCGCATCGAGGTCGACCTCGGCGTCCGAGACGACCAGCGGTGCGATCCGCCGAACCTCGGGTGCCTGGGTCAGCATCGACACGAACCGCGTGTAGACCAGGTGCAACTCGTCTACGCCTTCCAGCGATCCCTCGCCGGACGGGTAGGCGACCTGCTCGCCGGAACCGGCGACGAACAGATCCACCAGGAAGTTCGTCGCGGTCGAGGCATCGGTGTACTCCGGCGCCTGCGAGAAACCGGTCCACGAATCGGCGATCGCGGTGTCGCGGAAGGTGAAGTAGCCGACACCCTTCTGCCCCATCACGAACAGCACCGGCTCCTTGCCCTCTTCTTGAAGCAGGGCGATGAGCTCACGGGTCGCCCGCAGCACGTTGGAGTTGTAGCCACCGCACATACCGCGATCGCTGGTCACGACCAGGATGCCGGCCCGCTTGGGCTGCTCACGCTCGACGAGGAGCGGGTGATCGAGCGAGCCTGCGTTGCTGGCCAGCTCCGAGAGCACCTCGGTCATCTCGTGCGCGAACGGCTTGGCGGCGGCGACGCGCGCCTGTGCCTTGGTGATCCGCGAGGTGGCAATCAGCTCCTGCGCCTTGGTGATCTTCTTGGTCGACTGAACCGACCGGATGCGTGAGCGCAGCTCACGAATGCTCGCCACGAGTCCTCACCCCTTCCTTATCGATGCGTCCGAGAGAGTCGTTGATCACTTGCGGATCTTGATCTCTTCGTGCTCGACGTCCTCGGAGTCCATCGCAGCGGCAGCGGCCTCGTTCACGACGCGCTTGCCATCGTGGGTCAGGTAGCTGTTCTTGAACTTGTTGGTCTCGGCGACCAGCGACTCGGCCTGATCGTCGGACAGCGCCTTGCCACCCTCGATCGAGTCGTAGACACCCTTGGCGCTGTGACGCAGGTGGCTCAGCAGCTGGGTCTCGAAGTTACGGATGTCGTCGACCGGCACCGAGTCGTAGTGGCCTTCACCACAGAGGTAGATCGAGACGATCTGATCCTCGACCGCGAACGGGCTGTACTGGTCCTGCTTGAGCATCTCGACCCAGCGGGCACCGCGCTCGAGCTGGGCCTTCGAGGCGTCGTCCAGATCGGAGGCGAATGCCGAGAAGGCTTCCAGCTCACGGAACTGGGCGAGCTCCAGACGCAGCGAACCGGAGACCTTCTTGAGGCCCTTGGTCTGTGCAGCACCACCGACGCGCGACACCGAGGTACCGACGTTGATGGCGGGACGGACACCCTTGTTGAACAGGTCCGACTCCAGGAAGACCTGGCCGTCGGTGATCGAGATGACGTTGGTCGGGATGAACGCCGACACGTCGTTCGCCTTGGTCTCGATGATCGGCAGTGCGGTCATCGAGCCGCCGCCGAGTTCGTCGGACAGCTTCGCCGAGCGCTCCAGCAGACGGGAGTGCAAGTAGAAGACGTCGCCGGGGTATGCCTCGCGGCCCGGCGGGCGACGCAGCAGCAGCGAGATGGCGCGGTAGGCCTCGGCCTGCTTGGTCAGGTCGTCGAACACGATCAGGACGTGCTTGCCCTGATACATCCAGTGCTGACCGATGGCCGAGCCGGTGTAGGGCGCGAGCCACTTGAAGCCTGCGGAGTCCGACGCGGGAGCCGCGACGATGGTGGTGTACTCCATCGCGCCGGCCTCTTCGAGGGCGGTCTTGACGCCCGCGATGGTCGAACCCTTCTGACCGATGGCGACGTAGATGCAGCGAACCTGCTTGGTGGGGTCGCCCGAATCCCAGTTGGCCTTCTGGTTGAGGATGGCGTCGATGCAGACCGCGGTCTTGCCGGTCTTGCGGTCACCGATGACCAGCTGACGCTGTCCGCGGCCGATGGCGGTCATGGCGTCGATGGCCTTGATGCCGGTGGCCAGCGACTCCTCGACCGGCTGACGCTCGAGCACCGAGGCGGCCTGCAGCTCGAGAACGCGCTGCTCCTCTGCCTCGATGTCGCCGAGTCCGTCGATCGGGGCGCCCAGCGGATCGACGACGCGACCCAGGAACTTGTCACCGACCGGGACCGAGAGCACGTCGCCGGTGCGACTGACCTGCTGGCCCTCTTCCAGCGATGCGTACTCACCCAGGATGACGGCACCGATCTCGTCCTCATCGAGGTTCAGGGCGACGCCGAGCACACCTCCCGGGAACTCCAGGAGCTCGTTGGCCATTGCGCTGGGCAGGCCACTGACGTGGGCGATACCGTCCGCGGTATCGGTGATCGTGCCGACCTCGTCGCGCGACGCTTCGGCCTCGAACGACGAGACGTACTGCTCGATCGCTCCCTTAATCTCGTCTGGTGAGATCGTCAACTCCGCCATGGGTTCTCGTCTTTCCTTGAATCAGTCGGCTCTGGGGCTCGGGGTGATGCTTGCTTGGATGTGGTGTGTCGGTCAGCGCGGCAGCGACTCGGCCGCCTTGGCCAGCCGGGTCGCGATGTCGGCGTCGATGACTTCCTCACCGACGGCGATCCGCAGGCCGCCCAGCAGTTCGGTGCGCACCTCGGTCTGCACCGAGATGGTTCGGCCGTAGATCGTGCCCAGCACACCGGACAGTCGCTGGATCTGCGCCTCGGTCAACGGTGCCGCGGAGACCACATGGGCCACCGACTCACCACGACGTGCGGCGGCCAGCTCCGCGAGATGGCCCACGGCCAGCTCGGACGGCTGCCCGTGCAGCAGACGAACGGTGTTCGAGAGCAGGGACCACGTGTACTTACCAACCTGCTCGCCGACCAGCTTCTGCAGCAGGGCGACACGCTTATCGGCGTTGTGGGTGTGGTCCGACAGCAATGACGCCAGCTCCGGATAGCCGTCGAGAAGACGACTCACGCGGAACAGCTCGTCCTCGGTCTGCTCGATGACGCCCGCACGCTCGGCGGCGGTGAGCACGATGAGCGAGTTCTGACGACGCAGACCGACCAGGAAGTCGGCGCTGGTCGACCAGCGCTGCTTGGCCCCCGCAGCGACGACGTCGACCACGATCGGTGCGACCTTGCCGCCGAACAGGTTGCGGACCAGGGTTTCCTTGGCCGTCGGGTTGTCCTCATCCTCGGTGAGCCGCTTGCGCAGCACCGCGTTCTCGTTGAGGAACTCGATGACCTGGGTCAGTTCGTCGGCTGCGCTGGTGAGCGCGGCCTCGTCCAGACCGGTTGCGGCATTGTCGAATTCGCGGGCCACGGCGACCGCGGCATCGCGGCTACCGGCGCGCAGCGAATGCAGCCCCACCAGTTCGGAACTGCTGACACTGTCTGAACCGGTACTCGATGCCATCGACTGGAGTTCGTCGATGACTCGGTCGACACTGGCCGACTGTGCGGCGGGGTCGGCGAGGTGCTCGCGCACCAGCTTGCCCGCGCCGTCGACGGCGCTGAGACCGAGATCGGTACGCAGCGCACGAACAAGGCTGGTCCGGGTCAGGTCGACCTGATTCTTGCCGTGCTCGCTGATGCGCTTCACCTCGGCGTCGGCCGCGACCTTGAGATCGGACCGGATCGCCTCGGCGTCCGAGAGAGCCGACTCGTGCAGTTCGGCGGCCTCGGCCTTCGCGTTCGCGATGGCCTTCTCGTGTGCCGCCTTGGCGTCGATGAGGCGCGCGCCGGCCTCTTCACTCTCCACGACCTGACGATCGATGGTGTCCTGGGTGTTCTTTACTGCCTTGCTCAGCGGCGGCAGCAGGAACTTCCAGAACAGGAAGGCGATGACGGCGAAGCCGACCAGGTTTCCGATGAGGATATCCACCTAGTTCACCTTTTCCTTGTCGCTGATGTCGGTACCGAGCACGCGGCCGGCCAGGGTGGCGGCGAGACGTTCGACGTCGCCGCGTGCCGACTCGGCAGCGCGATCTCCTTCGGACTTCAGCGATTCGGTGGTGGCAGCGAGAGCGGCGTCGGCCTCTTCGGTCGCCCGCCGCTTCGCTGCCGCCAACTCCTCGTTGCCCTCGGCACGTGCCTGATCTCGGATACCCGTGGCATCGCCACGCGCATCCTTCATCGCCGCCCGATACTGGGTGTCCGCATCCTCGTAGCTCGCAGCAGCCGACTTGGTGTCCTCGGTGGTCTTGGCGACACGTGCGTCACGCTCATCGAGCACCTTGAGGATCGGTGGGACCACCAGGGTACGGATGACAACGAGCACGATCACGAAGATCAACAAGCACACGAAGAACGTGGCGTTGGGGATGAGGAAGTTGGGTGGCTTCTCCCCGTCCTCTGCGGCGAGATACATCATCATGGTGCGTTTCCCCTATCGGAACGACGTTAGCTAGCAGCTAGTGGAACTTGCTGATCACTCAGCGCCGTAGAGAGTGGTCGGGGTGGCGAAGACGAACAGCGCCATGAAGGCGAGGTTGATGAAGTACGCAGCCTCGACCAGACCCACGGTGATGAAGAACGGGGTGAACAGGCGGCCCTGAGCCTCGGGCTGACGTGCGATACCAGCGATCAGCTGAGCACCGGCCAGACCGTCACCGATACCGGCACCGATCGCGCCGCCACCCATGATGAGGCCGCCACCGATCAACGCACCCAGACCAACGAGATTGGGATCCATTGAGAACTTTCCTTTCGGGTGAAACTGGCAATCGTATTGCCAGGTCTTTGGGGTCCCGGCCGGATTCCCGGCCGGGGTCGAGCATGGTCAGTGATGGTCGTCTGCGGTTTCCATCGCCTGGCTGAAGTACAGAATGGTCAGCAGGGCGAAGATGAACGCCTGGATCAGGCCGACGAACAGGTCGAAGGACTTCCAGATAGCGTTCGGGAACCACAGGATGTAGGCCGGGAACAATGCGATCAGCGCGATCATGATGCCGCCGGCGAAGATGTTGCCGAAAAGACGGAGGGAGAGCGAGACCGGCTTGGCGATCTCCTCGATGATGTTGATCGGCGCGAGGAAGGCGACGTGACCCTTGACCAACTGCTTCGGGTGCCCCAGCGGGCCACGACGCTTGACGCCCGCGGCGTGGTACCAGACGAAGACGAACAGTGCGAGCGCGTAGACGAAGTTGACGTCGGAAGCGGCGGGCTTCAGCAGTTCGTGCACCGCGCCGTCGGACTTGGCGTACTGCACCGGGATAATCGACAGCCAGTTGGCCACCAGGATGTAGGTGAACAGTGTGACCGCGAGCGGCAGCACGAAACCGGCGATCCGCATACCGATCGCACTCTCGATCTGGCTGCGCATCTGGACGGTGATCAGCTCGAAGTAGATCTGCACCACGTTCGGCTTCTTCGAGGTCATCTTGGCGCGCACGAAGAAGGCCAGGGCCAGCACGATCACGGCGGCCAAGGCCGACGAGATGATGGTGTCGACGTTGAAGGTCAGGCCGAAGACCTCAACCGTGTCATGCACACCGACATGGATCTTCGCATCCGAGGCGAGGTAGGTCGTATCCGTCATAGCTGCTTGCGCAGTCCTTTCATCACCGGGATCACCACGTTGAGCACCAGAATGACCTGGCCGGCCGCGAGCCCGAACATGACGCCCAGCCCATCGGGCCGGACCAAGATAGCCGCCAGCAGCGCGATCGCCGTGATGGCGCCGAGCCGGGCGGCTGTATTGAGTGCCAAAGGCTTCTTGTGCGGTTTGACTTCTGCGGCAACGACTTCGACAACACCACGCAGCATCGCCGCGTTGATGAAGGCGAGGACGACGCCCAGCAGGAAGAACGCCCCGAGCCAGTAATGCTCGAGATAGATCGAGACGCCCACGACGATCGCGACGACGACGGCGGCCATGATGCCGGGCCGCACGAGTCCCGTCGGGGCTTGCGGATATACAGGTGCCGAGTCAGGTGCAGATGTCGTCATGCGCCTCTCCTCAGCTCGTTTGCCCTGCATCGTCAGACACAGAACATCGCGCGTGCGTCACGGCAGCAGGCAGCCGCCGGGCGTAAGCTCGCGTTTGATGTGACCCTACCAACACGCTTTCACCATCTCACCGGGGGGTATGCCCTGGCAGCAGGTCGGCGCGTGACCGGGTTGGTCGTTCGTATCGGATGGTTGCCTCGGGGACCACGATCCGTTTACTACTACGGTCGATAGTACACGACGGTTTACCCTGCCCTTACCATCGGTCCCGGCTGATCTTACGTCGCTCCTCAGCCCGCGCCAAGGCCTCGCTCAGCCGGAGCTCAGAAAGCCTTGGTCGCCGTTCGGAACTCGGCGTAGCGCCGATGCAGTCGGGGTGCCATGGTGACGAGCATGGCCAGCACCAATCCCCCACCGAAGACCGGTGCCACCACAGACAGGGGAAAGATCGTGCTCGCCGCGACGGAGAACGCGAGGACACCGACCCATAGATAGATGATGAGCGCTACGCGTCGCTGGGAATGGCCGAGTTCGAGCAGGCGGTGATGCAGGTGCATCTTGTCCGGTGTGTAGAAGCCGACACCGGCCCGCGTCCGACGGATCACCGCCATCAGCATGTCGAGCATCGGGATGAAGACCACGGCGGCGACCAGCAGGAGCGGTGACAGCAACGTGAAGACGTCGGCCGGTCCGTAGGCGTTGACCGCGATACGACCGGACGCACTGGTGGACGCTGCGGCCAGCATCAGGCCGATCAACATGGCACCCGAATCCCCCATGAAGATGCGGGCAGGCGAGAAATTGTGCGGCAAGAAGCCCAGGCAGGCGCCGGCCAGCACGACCGAGATCAGCGCGGGCGGGTAGTAGCTGACGTCGCCGCCCTGATCGCGCAAGAGACCGAGCGAGAACATGCAGATCGCCGACGCCGCGATCAGTCCCATACCCGCGGCCAGTCCGTCGAGACCGTCGATGAAATTCACCGCATTGATCGTCGCGACGGTGATGATGACCGTGAGCAGACCCGACTGCACCGGGTCGAGCACCAGTGTGCCGATATCCCCGAACGGCACCGGGATCTGGATCCAGCTGACATGCATCAACACCAAGACACCGGCCGCGGTGACCTGCCCGACGAATTTGGTCAACGCGTCCAGCCCCCACCGGTCGTCGACGACCCCGACCAGCACGATCACCGTGCCCGCCGCAATCACCGCACTCATGTCGGTGGTGTAGAGGAAGCCGCGGTTCAATGCGGGCAGGTTGGTGGCCAGTGCGATGGCTGCCACCACGCCGGCGAACATGCCGAGCCCGCCGAGTCGGGGTGTGGGGATCACGTGCACGTCGCGGACCCTGGGCACCGCCACGGCGCCCGCCTTGATCGCGAACACACGTACCGCCGAGGTGATCAGATAGGTGATCGCCGCCGCCGTCAGACCGACGAGCAGCAACTCACGAATAGGCACACCGGCCCCGCCGTCACCATCGGCCGCCCAGACCATGGCGGTCTGGGCGTCGGCGACAGTGGGCGTCGGGATGGTGAACACGGGCACAACGCTACCCGGCGAGCAGGTCGGCGACCTGCTCCCGGATCGCCCGATGGCGCGGCCCGATCGGCGTGCGCAGTGCCTCGTCGATCCAACCCGCCAGCGTCTCCATGTCCCCGGTATCCAGACCGGCGACCGTCGCCGACGGCGTGCCGATCCGGAAGCCGGAGCCCTGTGCCACCGGCCGGGTGTCGAACGGGATGACCGCCTTGTCGACGACCATCCCGGCGGCCTCGAGCCGATCCCGGGCATCTAGGCCGGTCAGATCCCGGGCACTCACATCGACGACGGCGAGGTGGGTGTCGGTGCCGCCCGAGACGATCCGCAGCCCGTGCGCGGTGAGCGCACCGGCTAGCGCAGCGGCGTTGGCGACCACCGCTCGCACGTGGTCGGCGAAGGCCGGGGTCGCCGATTCGGCGAAGGCGACGGCCTTGGCGGCAATGGTGTTGACCGCCGGTCCACCCTGCACGAACGGGTAGACCGCCTTGGACAGGGCCGCGGCATGACGTTGTTGCGCGAGCAGCAGCCCGCCGCGCGGACCGCGAATGATCTTGTTCGTCGACACCGTCACCACATCCGCGTACGGCACCGGTGAAGGTGCGACACCAGCGGCGACCAGTCCAGCCAGGTGCGCCGCATCCACCCAGA
Organism: Gordonia heveisoli; assembly: GCF_030315745.1. GTDB lineage: Bacteria > Actinomycetota > Actinomycetes > Mycobacteriales > Mycobacteriaceae > Gordonia. The sequence continues at coordinate 25,184 of NZ_JASXSH010000009.1, forward strand.
GCACACAGCCGGCCTCGTCGGCGATCTGCCGTAACAACGCGAAGTCGTAGTGCCGGGAGTAAGACGCGGCGCCGGCGACGAGAATGCGTGGCCGATGCAGCAGTGCCATATCCCGGACCTGGTCGTAGTCGATCCGCTCGTCGGACGCGCGCACACCGTAATGCAGTGGGTTGAACCACCGGCCGGAGAAGTTGGCACGCGAACCGTGACTCTGATGACCACCGTGATCGAGTCGCAGGGCGAGGACCGGATCATCGATCACGCCGAACGCGGCATACACGGCCATGGCGGCCGCACTGCCCGAATACGGCTGCACATTCACATATTCGGTGCCGAAGAGCGCACCGGCCCGCGTCACCGCCAGTTCCTCGAGTTCGTCGGCCACCGCGCACCCGCCGTGATGGCGCGCACCCGGATATCCCTCGGCGTATTTGGCGTCGAAGACGGTGGCCAGCGCCGCCCGGACACCCGCGGTCGGTTCGGTCTCGCTCGCGATCAGCTGCAGTGTCGTCGAACGCCGCATCCGCTCGCGGGCTACCAGCCCGTCGACCGTCACATCACCGGTGGGTGTGGTCATTCGCGCCCCAGCAGCACATCCGGGGCGAGATCGAGCACCTCGGACACCGCGGCCACGGAGACCGCGCCCTGTCGCAGGATGCGGGGGGTTGCGCCACTGACGTCGACGATGGTCGACGGCTCGCCGACGGTGGCCTCTCCCCCATCCAGGTAGACCGCGACCTCTTCACCGAGCTGGTCACGTGCCTGGGCCATCGTGACGGCGGGCGGGCGGCCGGATTTGTTGGCGCTGGACACGGCCATCGGCCCGACCTCGCGCAACAGCTCGATCGCGACCGGGTGCAGCGGCATCCGCAACATCACGGTGCCCGCGGTGTCCCCGAGGTCCCACGCCAGCGACGGCGCCTGCTCGACGACGAGACTCAGTCCGCCCGGCCAGAACGCCTCGACCAGGTCGCGGGCCGCCTGCGACACCGACAGCACGAGTCCGTCGATGGTGTGCCAGGAACCAACCAGCACCGGCACCGGCATGTCGCGACCCCGCCCCTTAGCGGCGAGCAGCGCGGCGACACCGTCGGAATCGAAAGCGTCGCAACCGAGTCCGTAGACCGTGTCGGTAGGTGTGACGACCAGGCGCCCCGCCTTGACCGCCCCGACCGCCGCGCGGATCCCCGCACTGCGGCTGTCTGGATCGTTGCAGTCGAAAACAATGCTCACGGCCCCATCCTTTCACGTCGGGTCGGCGACCACGGACGGCGGCGCGCGGTGACGAATCGGTCGCGCCCGGCCAGATCCCGATGGGCGGCGACGTCGATGAATGCGCCGTGCGCCGACAGGGCGGCGACCACCTCCGCCGACGTCGTGTCGTCATGTTCGATGCCGACCACCCCGCTGGGCACCAAGGCGGCCGCGACGACCGTCAACATCGGCACGATCACCGACATCCCGTCGTCGCCGCCGAAGATCGCCCGGTCGGGATCATGGCCGACCTCCGCGGAGACCATCGCCGTCCGCGGCACATACGGCGGATTTGTCACGATGACGTCGACCCCGGCTGCGGGCAGCACCGCATTCATGGCGGTGGCGTCGGTGACGTCGGCAGCGACCACCGAGACCCGGTCGGCGGCCGGCGATTCCTCGACGTTGTGCCGTAACCAGGTCAGCGCATCGGTGTCGAGTTCGACGGCCACCACCTGCGCGTCCGGTACCAGCGTGGCGACCCCGACCGCCAGCGCACCGCTGCCGCTACACAGATCGACCACCTGCGGCGCGGCGCCAGTGGGCACGGAATTCGCTTGGGCGACAGCCCATTCCAGTAGCCACTCGGTCTCCGGCCGTGGGATGAACACCCCGGGTCCGACAGCCAGCTCGAGCGGACCGAACGCCGCTCGACCGGTGATGTGCTGCAACGGGATTCGCTGTGCACGGCACGTGAGTGCCTGCACCAGGGCACTGCGCTGCGCTGCGGTGAGTTCGTCGATGAGCAACAGGCGCCCCGGCGATACCCCCAGCACATGGGCGATCAGCCAGTCGGCGTCCGCTCGCGGCGATTCGATGCCGTGCGCGGCGAGGAAGGCCGACGCCACCCGCGCGGCGGCCACCGGCGTCGGGGTCCGCGTGGCGTCGAGCAACACGACGAGGTCATCCTCGCCGGCCGGGCGCCCCGTGTTCATTGCGCTTCGAGTCGAGCCTGACGGTCCGCGGCCACCAGCGCGTCGAGCAGCCCGTCCATGTCTCCGTTGAGCACCGCGTCGAGGTTGTTCGCCTTGTAACCGATGCGATGATCGGCGATCCGGTTCTCCGGGAAGTTGTAGGTACGGATGCGCTCGGATCGGTCCACGGTGCGGATCTGCGCTGCGCGCCCCTCCGCGGCAACCGCATCGGCCGCCTCCTCGGCCGCCGACTGCAGACGAGCCGCGAGCACCTGCATGGCACGTGCCTTATTCTGCAGCTGGGAACGCTCGTTCTGGCAGGTCACCACGATGCCGGTGGGCAGGTGGGTGATCCGCACCGCGGAGTCGGTGGTGTTGACACCCTGGCCGCCCTTGCCCGACGACCGGTACACGTCGATCCGCAGATCGGATTCGTCGATGACAACTTCTTCGAGTTCCTCGGGTTCGGGATAGATCAGGACACCGGCCGCCGACGTGTGGATACGTCCCTGTGACTCGGTGACCGGCACCCGCTGGACCCGGTGCACGCCACCTTCGAACTTCAGCCGCGACCACACCCCGTCCCGGACGGCCTCTTTGGACTTGATGGACAGCGTGGCCTCTTTGTACCCGCCGAGATCTGATTCGGTCACGCCGAGGATCTGGGCCTTCCAGCCGTGCCGCTCGCAGTATTTGAGGTACATCCGGGCCAGGTCCGCGGCGAACAATGCCGATTCCTCACCACCTGCGCCGGACTTGATCTCGAGGACGACGTCGTCGCCGTCGTGTGCATCGCGCGGGGCGAGCAGGTCGGTCAGGACGGCGTCGTGTTCGGCGACCGCCGCTTCCAGCGCGGGGATCTCCTCGGCGAAGGCCGGGTCGTCGGCGGCCAGTTCGCGGGCCGCGGCGAGATCCTCGCGAGCCGCCGTCAGCTTGGTGTAGGTGGCCATCACCGGCGCGAGTTCGGCGAATCGTTTGCCGACTCGACGAGCGGCGGCCGGATCGTCGTGCAGCGACGGGTCGGAGAGCTGCTGCTCGAGTCCCGCGTGCTCGGCAAGGACGTCATCGATTGCCGACGGGCTCTGCGTACTCACTGCTGACCTGACCTCTCCTACCCCGGTGGTGCCAGGGCCGATCCCCAGAATAAGAACCTGCCCCCTGAAACGACAACGACGCCCAACCCGGTGGGTACCGGGCGGGCGTCGTCGGAAAAGCTACTTGGCTTCGGCGTTCTTGGTCCGCTTGCCGTAGCGCTTCTCGAAGCGCGCGACGCGGCCACCGGTGTCGAGGATCTTCTGCTTACCGGTGTAGAACGGGTGGCACTGCGAGCAGACTTCCACGGTGATCCGGCCTGCGCTGGCGGTGCTACGGGTCTCGAAGGTGTTCCCGCAGCCACACAGGACGGTGGTCGCCTGGTACTCGGGGTGAATGCCCTGCTTCATGTTGGTTGTCCCTTTCTGTGGTCGCCGGGTCACCGTCGCTTGTCGGCGGTGTGAACCGGAACCGGACTCGACCGATCAGTATGCCATGCGTGTGGTCATCCACCGAAATCGCGCAGCTACCGCGGCCACTGCTCTCAACAGGCACGACGATCGGTTCATTCCCGCCCGGCTCGGACCGCCCGGTCCGGCGCCCTTGCTAAAGTTCGGCCCGAGCGGGCGGCCACCCGCGGCCACCCGACGACGGTGACTGCGCGCCGGCCTCCCCACCCAGTGGGCCAGGGCCTACCCGGCCGATTCCGGCGGGCGTAACGTGCAGCGGCATGGACGCGCCCACCACCCCACATCACCAGGGCAATCGCAGAGATGAAGGTGTGATGACATGCAGCAGCCGGCGTCGCCGAGCACAGCGGGGTCCGCAGTGACCCTGCAGATCGTCTACGGCACCCAGAGTGGCAATTGCGAGTGGGTGTCGGGCAAGGCCCAGAGCACGGCGTTGGCGCAGGGATTCGACGTCAAGGTCATCGATATGAGCGAGATCGAACCGGCTGCCCTCGCCGCCACCGGCGAATTGCTGGTGATCTGCTCCACCTACAACGAGGGCGATATGCCCGACGACGCCGAGGACTTCTGGCAGGCCCTCGCCGCGCCCACCGCACCCCGGCTCGAGGGTGTGCGGTACGGCGTTCTGGCCCTCGGCGATTCGTCCTATGACGGGTACTGCCAGGCGGGTAAGAACATCGACAACCGGCTGCACGAACTGGGTGCGCAGCGGATCGTCGATCGCGGCGACTGTGACGCCGAGTTCCAGGATCCGGCACTGGCCTGGCTCGAACAGGCAATTCCGATGTTCCGGGCGCCTGTCCCGGCCCCGGCGACCGCCACCGAAACGCCGACGGCCAAAACCCCGGCTGCGGAGGCTCCCGCCGCGGCGAAGCCGGCCCGTCCGGTCCGCTCGCCGTGGAACCGCAAGAACCCCTATCCGGCGCGGATCCTGACCAACCGGGTGCTGTCGGCGCCGGGATCGGCCAAAGAGGTCCGCCATGTCGTGGTCGACCTCGGCGACAGCGGCATCACCTACGAACCCGGCGACGGGATCGGCGTGTTCGCCCCCAACGATCCCGAACTCGTCGAGAAATTGTTGGCGCGACTAGGTGCCGAAGGCAACGAGGTCATCACCGACCGCAAGGGTGACTACACCCTGCGCGAAGCACTGCGTGACCGCTTCGAGATCACCACTGCCTCAAAGTATCTCGTCGACTACATCGCGGCGCGAAGCGATGATCCCGAACTCACGCACCTGACCGCCACCGGTGACCACGAGGCCCTCGATGCCTGGTTGTGGGGGCGTGACGTCCTCGATCTGCTCGACGTCGACCCGTCCCTGACCATCACCCCCGAGGAACTCATCGCCGAACTGCGTCCCCTCGCCCACCGCGTCTACTCGATCTCATCGAGCCCACAGTCGCACGACGGCACCGTGCACATGACGATCGCGACGGTACGCCACCGTTCGGCCAATCGGGTGCGTGGCGGTGCGGCCTCCACCCATATCGCCGACCGTCGCGTCGTCGGCGACACCCTGCCGGTGTTCATCTCCCCCAACAAATCTTTCCGCCTGCCTGCCGACGATGCCAAGGTCATCATGGTCGGCCCCGGTACCGGCGTCGCTCCCTTCCGGTCTTTCCTGCACGAACGACGAGCACGTGGCGCCGTTGGGGAGAACTGGCTGTTCTTCGGCGATCAGCACCGTGCGTTGGACCACATCTACGCCGACGACCTGGACGATTTCGTCGGGGACGGCACGCTGAACCGGCTCGATCTCGCCTTCTCCCGCGATCAGGACCACAAGGTCTACGTCCAGGACCGGATGCGCGAGAACGCCGGCGAGGTGTTCGCCTGGCTGGAATCGGGCGCCTACCTCTACGTCTGCGGCGACGCCACCCGCATGGCCCGCGACGTCGACGACGCCCTGCACGAGATCATCGCAGGCGCCGGTGGACTCGGCGCGGACGCAACCCAGGACTACGTCGATCGACTGCGCAAGGACAAGCGCTACCTCCGCGACGTGTACTGACCCCGACCGCCCGGCGTGGCTCCAGCGACGCGTAACGGCCGGCACGCGGATGGCGTGCCGGCCGTTGCCGGTCTGGTCGGGGAACCGATCAGTCGTCTTTGAGGGTTCCGGGTGCGTTCTTCTGTACCTGCATCAGGAACTCGACGTTGTTCTTCGTCTTCTTGAGCTGGCTGATCAACAGGTCGATGGCCTGCTGCGAGTCGAGGCCGCTGAGCACACGACGCAGCTTGTGCACGATGCTGAACTCCTCCGGAGCCAGCAACAGCTCATCCTTACGGGTGCTCGACAGGTTGACGTCGACAGCCGGGAACACCCGGCGCTCGGAGATCTTGCGATCGAGTTTGAGCTCGGCGTTACCGGTGCCCTTGAACTCCTCGAAGATGACCGTGTCACCGGTCGACCCGGTCTCGACCAGCGCGGAGGCGATGATCGTGAGCGATCCACCGTTCTCGATGTTGCGCGCGGCACCCAGGAATCGCTTGGGCGGGTAGAGCGCCGTGGAATCGACACCACCGGAGAGGATGCGGCCCGACGCCGGCGACGCGTTGTTGTAGGCACGGCCGAGACGGGTGATCGAGTCGAGGAGCACGACCACGTCCTTGCCGGCCTCGACGAGGCGCTTGGCCCGCTCGATGGCCAGTTCGGCGACCGAGGTGTGATCTGACGGCGGACGGTCGAAGGTCGAGGCGATGACCTCGCCCTTCACCGAACGGGTCATGTCGGTGACCTCTTCGGGACGCTCGTCGACGAGCACCACGATGAGGTGGCATTCCGGATTATTCGTGGTGATCGCGTTCGCAATGTCCTGCAGGATCGTCGTCTTACCCGCCTTCGGGGGCGAGACGATCAGCGCGCGCTGCCCCTTGCCGATCGGCATGATCAGGTCGATCACGCGGGTCGACAAGCGATCCGGGGTGGTCTCCAGGCGCAGTCGCTGATTCGGGTAGAGCGGCGTCAGCTTGCCGAACTCGGGACGCTTACGCGCCGCCTCGACGTCGCCGCCGTTGACGGTGTCCAGCCGCACCAGCGGATTGAACTTCTGCCGCTGGTTCTGCTGATCGCCCTCTCGCGAGACCTTGACGGCACCGGTGATGGCATCGCCCCGGCGCAAGCCGTTGCGGCGGACCAGGTTCATCGACACATAGACGTCGTTCGGCCCGGCGAGATAACCCGACGTGCGGACGAACGCATAGTTGTCCAGCACGTCGAGGATGCCCGCAACCGGCTGCAACACATCGTCTTCCGAGACCTGTGGCTCACCGACGTTGTCGCGGTCACGTCCACGGCGACGCTCGCGGAACCGGCGACCACGGCGGCCACGGCCCTCACCGTCGTCGTCGCGATTGCCATCGCGGTTCTGATTGCCGTCGCGGTTCTGATTGCCATCGCGGTTGCGATTCCGGTTGCGGCCCCGGTTCTCGTTACCGTCGCTGGAGTTCTCGCTCCCGCCCTGGCCTGCGGACTTCTGCTCGGTACCGTTCTGGCGCGACTCGTTCTGGCGCGATTCGTTCTGTCCCGAATCGCCCTGTCCCGAGTCGCCCTGCACCGACGGTGCCTTGCCCTCGTCCGCCGTGACGGCGCCCGCATTGCGGCGGCGCGGTTCGCGGCGACGTGGCGCCCCCGCCTCGTCGGCTTGATCGTCGGCACCGCGCCCTGCCGGGGCGGCACCCGCGGCGGCGGTGTCGGCACCGGCGATTGTCATCTGTTCAGCGGGGGTGGCCGAGGTGGTTCCGGCCTCCTTTGCCGACGACTCTTTGGCCGGCGCACTCTTCGGCGCGGCCTTCGCTGCACCGGCGTCGTTGCTGGTAGCGGCGGCGGTCGGCGCGCCCTGGCGCTCCTTGATGGCGGCGATCAGGTCGCCCTTACGCATTCCCGAGGTGCCCTTGATGCCCAGTTCACCGGCCACGGCGCGCAACTCGCTGAGCACCATGCCGGTCAAACCGGAACGCGGTGCACGGGCACGGCTCTTGGGCGCGGTCTGCCCCTCCGCGGTGTCGGCACCGGATTCACTCGGTTTTGCGTCGACAGGTGCGGTGATCAGGTCCGTATCGGTCACGGATGTCCTTTCGTTCCTCGCGCAGGTCAGAGCTGTGCAAGGTCGTGATGGCCCTGTTCGTCTGTCAGGGCACCCGTCCGTGTGGACGGGGAAAAACTTCGATGGGTCCTGCTGCGAGATGCTCTGGGGTCTGCTCGTGCTTCGCCACACCGCTGAATAGGGATCAAGACCCCGACCAGGATTGGTCGGATCACTCCGATCAGGAATCGGTAGGAAACACCGCAAAGCGAATCTGCGCGGCCAGACCAGAATATGGTAACCCCGTTCGCATGATACGGGCAACACGCCGATCGGAACAACTCGAACGACGTCATCCTCCGCCGCCCGGACCACACACCCGATGATCGGCCCCTGACCGGCGACCGTGGGCAACCCGCGGCCGTCAGGAGGTCGTGATCTCCACACCACCGGCGACGGCGACCGTCCGCGGGACGAAGCCCGCAGCCACGGCCAGGTCGCGGATCTCGGCCGGTACCGGCCGCACGCTCAGCACCAGGACAGTCGGCCCGGCACCGGAGACGGTCGCGGCGAAGCCGCGTGCCCGCAACGCCGACACCAGCTCGGCGGTCTGCGGCATCGCGGGTGCCCGATACGACTGATGGAGCCGGTCCTCGGTAGCCGCGAGCAGGCTACTCGGATCCGACGTCAGCGCGACGACGGCCAGCGCCGACCGGCTCACATTGAAGATCGCGTCGGTCCGCGGAACGTCGGCGGGCAACAGGCCCCGGGTATAGGCGGTCGACGACTCGGTGTCGGGAATGAACACCGTGGCGGTGATATCGGGGTGGACACTCAGCCGGCGAGCGCGGAAGAAATCCTGCCCCGACTCATGATCGGTCCAGGTCACCACGGCCGAACCGAGGACGCTCGCGGCCGCATTGTCCGGATGTCCTTCGACCTCACTCGACAGTTGCACCAGCTCGTCCTGACTCAGACCGGTGCCGACCCCAGCCGCGGCCAGCAGACCCGACGCCGCGGCGAAGCCCGACACCGCCGCGGCAGCCGACGATCCCAGGCCACGCGAATGGGGAATCACGTTGACGCACCGCAACTTCAGGCCCGCCGCGTAATAGCCTGCGTGTGCGAGTCCACGCGCGAGGCACCGCGCCACCAGATGCGTGCCGTCACGCGGGACGTCCGCGGCTCCCTCCCCCTGGACGTCGACGACCACATCACTCTCGGCGGTCTCCACGACGACCTCGTCGTAGATGCCGAGAGCGATTCCCAGACAGTCGAATCCGGGGCCGAGGTTGGCACTCGACGCCGGCACCCGGACGCGCACCGACAGACCGGAGGGCAACGGGATGCCCGCGGTCGCGGTTTCGTCGACGCCTACGGTCATGACCTGATCAGCCGACACCGAGGGCACTGGCCACCGCCACCGGATCGACCGGAATCGCTTCCACCACAGGCATTCCCGCAAGTGCGGTATCCGGGTCCTTGAGTCCGTTACCGGTGACGGTACAGACCACCGTCTCTCCCGGCTTGACCCAGCCATCGGCGTGCGCGGCCAGCAGACCGGCGACACTCGCAGCCGATGCCGGCTCGACGAACACACCTTCCTTGCCCGCGATGAGGCGGTATGCCTCCAGCAGCTTCTCGTCGGTGGCCGCACGGAACTGGCCGCCCGACTCCTCCTTGGCCGCCACCGCAGAATTCCAGCTCGCAGGCGAACCGATGCGGATCGCGGTCGCGATGGTCTCCGGGTTCGGTACCGGCGCACCGTTCACCAGGGGGGCGGCACCGGCTGCCTGTACACCCAGCATCCGCGGCAGACGATCGGAGATGCCGTCCGCGTGGTACTCCCGGTAGCCCTTCCAATAGGCGGTGATGTTGCCCGCGTTGCCTACCGGCAGCGCGTGCACATCCGGGGCCCGGCCCAGCACGTCGACGATCTCGAAGGCGGCGGTCTTCTGCCCCTCGATACGGGCCGGGTTCACCGAGTTGACGAGTTCGATCTCGCTGAACTCCGCGGTCACCTTGCGCGCCAGTTCGAGACAGTCGTCGAAGTTACCCTGGACCTGAATGATCTTGGCGCCGTGCATAACCGCCTGCGCCAGCTTGCCCATCGCGATCTTGCCCTCTGGGATGAGCACCGCGCAGGTGATACCGGCGCGGGTCGCATACGCCGCGGCCGACGCCGAGGTGTTCCCGGTCGACGCGCAGAGCACCGCCTTCTTACCGTTGTTGACGGCGTTACTCACGGCCATGGTCATCCCGCGGTCCTTGAAGGAACCAGTCGGGTTGAGTCCCTCGACCTTCAGATAGACCTCGCACCCGGTCAGTTCCGACAGATGGGGCGCGGAGATCAGCGGCGTCCCACCCTCGAGAAGGGTGACCACCTTCCAGTCGTCGCCGACCGGCAACCGGGAGCGGTAGGCCTCGATCAGACCGGGCCAGGCACGCATCACCGGGGTGTGCGCGGAAGTCGATTCAGTCATTGGTTCCTTCCAATCGCAGAACGCTCGACACCTTGATCACGGCGTCCATGTCTTCAAGTGCCGCAACACATGCGGACTGCGCGCGGTCGGACGCACGATGGGTCACGACGATCAGCCGCGCGTCTTCCTGCGCACCCTCCTGCCGGACCGCGGCGATGCTGACCTCCCGCTTGGCGAACTCGCCTGCCACCTGGGCGAGCACGCCCGGCCGGTCGGCGACCTGCATCGAGATGTAGTACCGCGTCTGCACGTCGTCGATGCTCGCGATGGGGAGCGCGGCGTAGGTCGACTCCAGCGGCCCGCGCCCACCGTGCACCTTGTTGCGCGCGGCCATCACCATGTCACCGAGCACCGCCGACGCGGTCGGTGCACCACCTGCACCCTGCCCGTAGAACATCAGCCGGCCGGCGTTCTCCGCCTCCACCACGACCGCGTTGAACGCACCGTTGACGGTGGCCAGCGGATGGGTCAACGGGATCAGCGCGGGATAGACACGTGCCGAGACACTTTCGGTCCCGTCCGCCGCGTGGACGCGTTCACAGATGGACAACAGTTTGATGGTGCAGTCGAACTTCTTCGCCGCTGCCAGATCCTCGGAGGTCACCGACGAGATCCCCTCGCGGTGCACATCTGCCGCATGGACCCGCGTGTGGAAGGCGATGGAGGCGAGGATGGCAGCCTTGGCCGCGGCGTCGAAACCCTCGACATCCGCGGTGGGGTCGGCCTCGGCGTATCCCAGCCGCCCGGCCTCGGCCAGCGTGTCGGCGTAGTCTGCCCCGGTCTCGTCCATCGCGGACAGGATGAAGTTGGTGGTGCCGTTGACGATTCCGGCGACACGTTCGACGGTGTCACCGGCCAGGGACTGCATCAGCGGCCGAATGACCGGGATCGCACCGGCCACCGCCGCCTCGAAGTACAGGTCGACCTTCGCGTCGGCGGCCGCCGACGCCAGTTCACCGGTGTACTCGGCGAGCAGCGCCTTATTGGCGGTGACGACCGACTTGCCGTTCTCCAGCGCGGCGCGGATGAGCGCGCGCGCCGGGTCGATGCCGCCCATGAGCTCGACGACGATGTCGACGTCGTCGCGTGCGACCAGCGCCACTGGATCATCGGTGAGCAGCGCCTGATCGATCTTGCGCGGGCGACTGAGGTCACGGACCGCGACACCGCGCAGCCGGACCGGTGCACCCACGCGCGCCCGCAGATCGGCAGCAGCGTCCTCGATGATGCGCACGACCTCGGTGCCGACGTTGCCCATGCCGAGCACCGCCACACCGATCTCCCGGTCACCGTCCCCCGGGGTGGTCGCCGTCGAATTCTGGTCACTCATGACTGCTCTACCTCCAGGCTGAAGAAGTCCTCGATGCGCTCACGGCGCAGGATCAGCCGATGCCCACCGTCGGCCACCGCGACCACCGGGGGTCGCATCGCCATGTTGTACCGCGACGACATCGAGTAGCAGTATGCGCCGGTCGCGGCGACCGCGATCAGGTCGCCGGGCTCCAGGTCCTCGGGCAGCCAACAATCCTTGATCACGATGTCACCGCTTTCGCAGTGCTTCCCGACGACCCGGCTGACGACCGCACGTGCGGTCGAGACCCGCGACACCAGACGCACGTCGTATTCGGCCTGATACAAGACGGTGCGGATGTTGTCGCTCATGCCGCCGTCCACCGAGACGTACCGTCGAGTGGATCCGCCGCCGAGTTCGACGTCCTTGATCGTGCCGACCCGATACAGCGTGATGGTGCCAGGACCGGCGATGGCGCGACCAGGTTCGACGGCCAGGGTGGGCATCGGCAGCCCGACCGCCGACGACTCGCGTCGCAGAATCTCGGCCAGCTTGTCGGCGACCTCGCCGATAGGCAGCGGACGATCCTCGGGAAGATACGAGATGCCAAGGCCGCCACCGAGATCCACGATCGACATCTGCGAGGTCTTGGCGACTCCGAACTCCGCGACCACATCGTGCAGCAGGCCGACCACCCGATGCGCGGCCAACTCGAAGCCGTCCATGTCGAAGATCTGCGAACCGATGTGGCTGTGCAGGCCGACCAGGCGCAGGTTGTCGGTCGCGAACACCCGGCGCACCGCCTCCATCGCCACCCCACCGGCGAGCGCGAACCCGAACTTCTGGTCCTCATGCGCGGTGGAGATGAACTCGTGGGTGTGCGCCTCGACGCCGACCGTCACCCGGACCAGCACGTCGGCGACCACGTCGCGTTCGGCGGCCAGCGCGTCGAGCCGGTCGATCTCGACCATCGAGTCGAGCACGATATGGCCGACACCGGCGTCCAGCGCCATGGCCAGCTCGTCGACAGATTTGTTGTTGCCGTGCAACGCGATTCGCTCAGGCGGAAAGCCCGCGCGTAGCGCGATGCCCAGTTCGCCCGCCGAGCAGACGTCCAACGACAGCCCCTCTTCCTCGACCCAGCGCGCCACCTGAGTGCACAGGAATGCCTTCGAGGCGTAGTGCACCCGGCCATATGCCCCGAAGGCCGCGACCATGTCGGCACACCGGGACCGGAAGTCGGCCTCGTCGAGGATGAACGCGGGGGTGCCGTACGTCTGCGCGAGTTCGCTGACGGTGACACCCGCGATCTGTAGCTCACCGGACTCGTTCCGCACGGCGTTGCGCGGATAGACCGCGGCCGGGATGTCGGCGAGCACCTCGGGATCATTCGGGCGCTGCGCGAGATGCGGCGCGGCCAGCAGTTCGGCGTGCCGGGGCCCGGCCGGATGCGCGTTCACATCCGCTCCGGAGCGCTGACGCCGACAAGGTCGAGGCCGTTGGCCAGAACCTGCCGGGTGGCGGCACACAGCGCGAGCCGCGCACGGTGGATGTCGGCGGGTTCCTCGTCCCCTTGTGGGAGCACCCGACAGTGGGCGTAGAAGCGGTGATAGGCACCGGCCAGCGTTTCCAGGTAGCGGCAGACGCGGTGCGGTTCGCGCAGCGCGGCGGCGGTGGCCACGACCTCGTCGAAATCGCCGATGGTCCGGATCAGGTCGCCCTCGGCCGGATCGTCGAGCAGGTCGACGTGTGCCAGGTCCGCGGTCAGGCCCAGCTCCACGGCATTACGGCCGAGCGCGCTGAGCCGCGCGTGGGCGTACTGCACGTAGTAGACCGGATTGTCGTTGGACTGCTTCACCAGGAGATCGAGATCGATGTCGATGTTGACGTCGACCGACGACCGGATCAGCGAGTAGCGCGAGCCATCGACGCCGACCGCCTCGACGAGGTCGTCGAGGGTGATCACTGTGCCTGCCCGCTTGCTCATCCGCACCGGCTTGCCGTCCCGCACCAGGTTCACCATCTGGCCGATCAGGACCTCGACGGTCGCCGGATCGTCGCCGAGGGCGGCCGCGGCGGCCTTGAGCCTGCTGATGTAGCCGTGGTGATCGGCGCCGAGCATGTAGATGCACAGATTGAATCCGCGATTGCGCTTGTCGCGGTAGTAGGCGATGTCGCCGGCGATGTAGGCCGCGTTGCCGTCACTCTTGATGACGACCCGATCCTTGTCGTCACCGAACGACGTGGACCGCAGCCACCAGGCGCCGTCCTTCTCGTACAGGTTTCCGTTGCCCTTGAGCTCGTCGATGCACGCCTCGACGAGTCCCGAGGTGAACATGCTGTCCTCGTGGGTGAAGACGTCGAAGTCGGTGCCGAACTCGTGCAAACTCGTCTTGATGTGGTCGAACATCAGCTCCACACCGCGTGAGCGAAAGGTCTCCAGCCGCTGGTCCTCGGGCTGGTCAAGCACGTCGGGCACCGCGGCCACCACAGTGCCGGCGATCTCGCCGATGTAGTCACCCGCGTAACCGTCCTCAGGGGTCGCCTCGCCGAGGGCCGCGGCCTGCAAGGAGCGTGCGAACCGGTCGATCTGGGTGCCGTGATCGTTGAAGTAGTACTCGCGGGTCACCTGCGCGCCACGGGCGGCGAGAACGCGGCCGAGAGCATCGCCGACCGCGGCCCAGCGGGTACCGCCGAGATGGATCGGGCCAGTCGGATTCGCGGAGACGAACTCCAGGTTGATGACCGCGGTACCCAGCTCGTCACCGCGACCGTAGGCCTCACCCTGATCGATGACGGCGGCGATGACGGTGTTCTGTGCGGCCGCGGCGAGCCAGATGTTGACGAAGCCGGGACCGGCGATCTCAGCCTTGTCGATCCCGTCGGCAGCACCGAAGGCGTCGGCCAGCCAGCCGGCCAGCTCGCGCGGCGCCACACCCAGTCGCTTGCCCAGTTGCAGCGCGATATTCGTCGAATAGTCACCGTGATCGGCATGACGTGGACGCTCGACGCCGACGGCGTCGGGCACCAGGGTCTCGTCCAATCCGTGGTCGCGCACCACGGTCAGGGTCACGGCGCTCAGCAGCGCGGCGAGGTCGGCAGGAGTCACAGGACACCATCCTATTGGCCGACGGGCGAACACCGACAATCGGCCCAGGGCAGGTGACCTGCGCGCCCCGGCACGCTGCACATGCGCGCCCCGGCACGGTGCACATGCGCGCCCGGGTCGTACACGATCAGTAGAATGGCCACGCCGCACGGACACCCCGGGTGGCAAGCCGCGTATCCCGGGCCGGACCCGACGATCGGGCTGGCCGTCCAACGGTCGCCGCGGCACACCCAGTGGAGGACCAGAAAGAGATTCATGGCGCGCAAACCCGGGGCTCAGGTGCCCAAGACCAACAAGCGTGGCAAGGCCCCTACCGGCGTCAAGGGCGGCATCGACTGGCTGGTCGTCGGCTCGGTCGCGGTGGTCATCGCACTGATCGCCGGACTGGCCGTCTACCTGGTCCCCAAGTTCACCGAGAAACGTGACGCCGACCAGGCCGCCGCCGCCCAGGCCGAACGCGCCGAACAGGTCAAGCCGAATGTCGTCGAGGCGTTCGTGCCCACCGTGACCAATCCGGACCCAGCCACCAAGATCCCCGGCGTGACGAAGATCTACTACCCGGCCGGACAGCATGTGAGCCCGACGCAGCGCGTCGCCTACGACCAGTCACCACCGTTCGGCGGCCCGCACGACGCCATCTGGGCGTCGTGCACCGGCATCGTGTACCCCAAGCCGCTGCGCTCGGAGAATGCAGTGCACGCCCTCGAACACGGCGCGGTGTGGGTCACGTACAACCCGGACACCATCAGCCCCGACGATCTGGAGTTCCTGAAGCTGATGGTTGGCGGCGAACAGTATTTGTTCCTGTCCCCGTATCCCGGGCTGAGTTCACCGATCTCGCTGCAGAGCTGGGGCCATCAGCTGAAGGTCGACAAGGCCGAGGATCCCCGTGTCGACCAGTTCATCACCGCACTGCGACGTAACACGATGACCAAGATCTACGCCGAGGACCCGAACGCGTCCGCCTACCCGGAGACCCAGGCAACCTGCGGTCCGATCCCCGGTTTCGACCCGTCGGATCCGCCCGCCGCCGACCTCGGTCCGGCCGGCCCCGGTGCCGTCCCGATGAGCGGTGTGGGCACCGACTCGCCGTCCTCCCCCATGCCCACCAACTGACCCCGCTCGGCGGGCACCACCGTGTGCCCGCCGATCCGGGGCGGCAGCGACCTCATCTGTGAAAGGCGACATGATGGCCGACGAGACAGGCGCGACCGGCGCCGGAGACTCAGGACCCACCGATGCGGAAACCACCGGCGACACCCGCGCCGAGTCCTCCGCCGCCCATGCCGATTCCCGACGACGAAACGCTCTGCTCGCACTCGCCGGCGTCGCCATCCTGCTATTCGGCGTTGGCCTCGGATTGCTGATCCATGCCAGCCTCGCCACCGATTCGGACGAGGACGCCCCGCCGGCTGCCGGTTCGGCGGCAGTCGGTTTCGCACAGGACATGATCGCCCACCACACTCAGGGCATCGACATGGCCGCGCTGGAGCTGTATAACGGCTCCGACCAGCAGGTTCGCGCGCTGGCGTTCGACATCCTCACCGCCCAGAGCAATGAGATCGGCCAGATGCAGTCGTGGCTGACCCGCTGGGGCTACCCGCTGATCAATCCCGGCGACCCGATGGCCTGGATGGGTATGGGCCACGGTGCGTCGAGCAGCATGCCCGCCGAGCACACCGGTCACGAGGGCAGCGGCCACGGCGGCGAGACGCATGATCACGGCGACATGCCGATGCCCATGCCGACGACTCCGGCGCCATCGGGGGCCACCGCAGAGGTTCCGCTCATGCCCGGTATGGCGACACCGTCGGAAATGACACAGTTGCGCCAGGCCAGGGGCACTGCAGCCGACGTCCTGTTCCTCCAGTTGATGCTGCGCCATCACGAGGGCGGCACCCACATGATGCAGTACGCCGCGAATCCGGCGAATGTCGACGAGGCCTACGTCCGCGATCTGGCGTCGGGCATGCTCCGCACGCAGAGCAGCGAGATCGATCGCATCAAGGCGATGCTCGCCGAGCGCAACGCGCAGCCGTTACCGATGAACTGAGGGTCCGGCGCATCGAATCCACCCAACGCCGCAACTGCTTGACTCACACCCGGTTTCGAAGTGCATCGACGGTCAGGTTTGCGTAGTGCCGCCAGACCTCGGGGTCGGTGACCTGAGCGTCGAGCAGGGCTCGGGCACAGCCGCCGACGAGGATCTGGATATCGGCGACGGTGGCGTCGGCGCGCAGGGCACCCTGCTGTTTTCCGCGCTCGACCAGTCCAATCAGTTCGTCCAGAAAGGCGGGCCGACGGCCCTTGCCGCGGTGGGTATCGCCGAGGACACGCAGCAACAGCGCGTCGTCGGCCAGCCGACCGAAGGTATCGACGACGAAGTCTCGCAGCCCGGCGAAGGCGTCGGGATCCGCGATCGCCTCCTCGACTCGGACGTCAACCCAGGCCGCATGGTCGGCGGCCACCGCTTCGAGTAGAGCTTCTTTGGTCGGATAGCTGCGATACACCGTCGCCTTGCCCACCCCGGCCCGGGCCGCGATCTCCGGGATGGTTCCGTCGACGCCGCGCTCGGCGAAGACCGCCCGCGCCGCAGCCAGGATCAGTTCGTGATTGCGGCGGGCATCGGCTCGCCGAGCCGTCCAGTCCACATCCTCACTGGAGGGCATGGAGTCCGGACGGCTCGACGGCGTCGACATGGTGACTACTTTGCCATGGCGACCGGTGCGGCCGGCTCGCCATCCCGGTCGTCCGCGAGGTCGTCGACGGGTTCTTCGGTCACCGGCGCCCGCTTCGACCGCAGGAGGAGCCCGATCGCGACGACACCGGCGAACAGGGTCGCGACCGCCCCCATCCAGAACACCTGGTCGTAGGCGCTGTCGGTGGACACCTTCGTCCCGGCGATCAGGCTGCTGGCGAGAACGGTTGCGGCCACCTGGGATCCGATCGAGGAGCCGACCGAGCGGACCAGCGCGTTGACGCCGGTACTCTCACTGATCTTGTCGGTGGGCACGGCCCCCATGATCAGGTTCGGCATCGTTGACATTCCCAGTCCGATACCGATGAAGACGATGACGCTGAACGCCATCACGGTCCATTGCGAACCGTGATCGATGGCGAGCAGACCCAGTCCGAGCGCGGCGACGAGTCCACCGGCGACGAGCGGGATGGCCGGGTGGATACGGGTGACGACGCGACCGGCGATGACGGCTGCGATCAGCATGGCGAGCGAGCCGGGCAGCAGTAGCAGGCCCGAGCCGGTGGCGTCGAGACCGAATCCGTGTCCGTACTTCTCGGCGGTCTGGGCGAGCTGCGGAATGAGCGAGAAGACCGCGAACATGCCCGCGCCGAACAGCAGGGCCGCGATGTTGGTGATGAGCACCGCCGAGCGTCCCAGCGTCCGCACGTCGATCAACGGCTCGGCGACGCGCAGTTCGTAGGCGCCGAAACCGGCGAGGACGACGAATCCACCGACGATCAGGCCGATGGTCAGCGGGTCACCCCACCCCCAGGTCGCCCCCTTACTCAGCGCGAACAGCGGCATCGTCAGACCGACGGCCAGCAGCACGACGCCCAGCACGTCGATCCGTCCCGGCGTCGGGATATGCGCCTCGGGGATGCGCCACACACCGGCCAGCGCGACACCCGACATCAGCGCACCGGCCCAGAAGATCCAGTGCCAGGAGGTGTGATCGATCAGCAGACCACCCATGACCAGACCTCCGCCGGCGCCGATACCCGCCAGCGCGGAAATGAGACCTAGTGCGGTGGAACGTTTCTCGGCCGGGAAGGTGTGCCCGATGATGCCGAAGCACAGCGGGAAGATGCCGCCGCCTGCACCCTGGATGACACGCGCGGCGACCAGCACCCACACGTTTGGCGCGAGCGCCGCGACGATGCTGCCCGCGCCGAAAAGCCCGACGGCGATGACGAGCATCCGCTTGTTGCCGAACATGTCGCCGAGACGGCCGAAGACGGGCGTCAGGATCGCCGCGGAGATCAGATAGGCGGTCAGCACCCAGCCGATGTCGGCGGGTGAGGCGTTGAGCTTGACGGTCAGCTCCCCCAAACCGGGGACGACAGCCGTCTGCGCCAGCGCGAACGCGCCGGCGGCAAGGGCGAGAAACAAGAGATTGAGCATCGGCGACGACTGGCTGCCTGACGGCGCCTGCGTCTTCACGGTTGGTCGGCCACGACCTGGCCTCCTCGTTCGAGAGATAAGTGGACCATTGGGTTCACTTAATAGTGGACCCATGGGTCCGGTTAATGCAAAGGGGTGTGACGAGGTAGACAATCAACGCGTGTGGAGGTTGCCGACGATCGGCGCATATCAGGCGACGACGGAAACCCCGTCACCGACATCTCGGTAACGGGGTTGCTGGCCGATCTAATTCTGGTGCGCCTACATGAATCTCTTGCAAACGCAGGAGGCGCACACCGGCCGGAGGCCGGCAAGGATTTTACTGGTGCCCCCGGCAGGATTCGAACCTGCGGCCTTCTGCTCCGGAGGCAGACGCTCTATCCCCTGAGCTACGGGGGCTCATTGGGCGAGTCAAAGAGTAGCGCACCTGCGCGCGCTATCCCCAATCGCCCTGTTCACGACACGCCGACGACTCCCGACAGCTGCACCGACGACCCACTTTCGCCACGCAGCACGTGCAGTTGAGCGGGAATCCGGGCGCGCAGTTCGTCGACGTGACTGACGACGCCGACGACGCGCCCACCCGATCGAAGATCGTCCAACACACCCATCACGAGATCCAGGGCCTCGGGATCGAGGGTGCCGAAACCCTCGTCGATGAAGATGGTGTCGAGCATCCGCCCGCCCGCTTCGGCGGCGACGACGTCGGCCAACCCCAAGGCCAGCGCGAGCGAGGCGAAGAATGTCTCGCCGCCGGACAGCGTCGTTGTGGCGCGTACGGCGCCCGTGTACTCGTCGCGGACGTCGATACCCAGGCCACCGCGCCGACCGCGCGGACCGGCGGCGTCGCTGTGTACGAACTCGTAACGGCCCGAAGACATCTGACTCAGCCGCACACTCGCCGACACCAGGACCTCCTCCAGTCGTGCGGCCAGCACGTAGGAGCGCAATGACATCTTTCGCGCGTTCTGCCCACGCCCGCTGACGAGTTCGGCGAGTCCGGCCAGCTCGGTGTGACGGGCCCGCATCGGCGCCAGCGCATCCGCCGCGTTCCAGAAGTCGGCGACATAACGGCGCACATCGGCCACGCGTGCGGTCGCGACCCCGTTGATCCGGACCGCGTCGTCGTGGCGGCGGCGCGCGGCCGCCAGCGCAGTCGACGTCGCTTCTACATCGGATGCGTCGGCTGCCATCGCGACACTCACCTCGGGTTCGGCGAGCGTCTCCATCGCGGCCGTGCGCAGGTTCTCCGCGCCGCGCAGCATCGCATCCCACTGCTCGATCTGACGGTCGTCGGCGACCGCGGCACGCGCTGCGGCCACGTCATCGAATCCCGCCTCGACGCACTGCCGGGTCAGTCGATCGGTGATGTCGGTGCGATGCGCCCGTGCCCGGGCAGCGGCCGAGCGCGCCGACCGCAGCGCCGTTCCCCGCCGCCCGAGCTCGGCCAGTTCGTCGCGGCGTTCGGCGACACCGACACGGCCACCGGTCGCCTCCGCGATCTCGGTGTCGAGGGCGTGCAGCGACTCGTTCAGCGTGGCCAACCGCTCCCGCCTGCCTGCCTGTGCCGAGTCGATCGTGGCCAGCTCCGACCGTCCGGCCTCGATCTCGGTATCGATGGCGGCACAGCGCTGTTCGAGGTCGCCGACGGTCTCGGCGAGATTCCGGGCCGCGGTCAGCTCGTCCTCGGTCCGGTGACGGTCGGCATCTGCCTGCTCGGGAGTGGCCTGGCCGATTCGTGTATCGAGATGGTCCCGGCGCTCGATCAGCGCCGCCAGCCCGGACTGGGCTTCACTGCTCGCGACCGCCGCGACCTGCTCGGCGCGCGCCGCGGCCGCTTCTTCGGCGTCGCCGACGCGGGCGTCGGCCGCGCCTGCAGCCGGTGCCGGGTGCTCAGGGGAACCGCAGACAACGCATGGCTGTCCGTCCGCGAGTTGGGCGGCCAGCTCCCCCGCCATCCCGGTGAGCCGGCGCTCGCGGAGATCGAGCAGCCGCTCCCGCGCCACCGCGTGGGATTCACGAGCGGCCAGGGCGGACGCCGATGCCCGATCGAGCTGCGGGCCGAGCGCGGCGCGCTGCCTGATCGTCTCCCGCAGTTCGACGAGCCGATCACGTTCGGCGGTCAGCGTGGGGACCTGCGCCCGCGCAGCCGTCGCGGCGGCCAGGCGTTGTGCCGCTTGCTCCTTGCTCGCCGGGGCATCGGCCAGCGCAGCGGTCAGTTCGGTGGTCCGCCGCTGCGCCGCCGCGATCTCCCCGCCCAGGCGGTCGATATCGGTGACCAGTGCGGGCCGGGCGAGGGCGCGCCGGACAAGCGGTTCCCACCGCCCCGACTCGGCGGCCCAGCCTCCGATCGCCGCCTCCAGCTCCGCGTCGGTCGCGTCGGCAAGCACGGCGGTATCGGGCAGCACGGCCAACTCCGCTGCCGCGCGGTCACAGTCATCGGCCGCGCGATCATCGGCGGTGCCGGCACGATCGGCTTCGAGCGCCAACGATGCGATCGGCGCGGCGCGACGCGCGGCCGCAAGTTGCGCCGCGACGGCGGCCAGCGTGGCGGCCTCGTCATCGAGCCGGGCCAGCCGCTGCGCCGCCTGGGTGCCGCGCCGCCGAAGTTCGGTGCGCCGCGCGGCCTCGTCGTGATCCTGCTGTGTATCGGCGAGCCCGCGCGCGGCGGCTTCCGCGGCACTGGTCGCCTCCGCGGCCGCCGCCTCCGCCGTGTCCAGACATCCTTGGGCCCAATCGAAATCGGGTTCGGCGGGTGCCGGGACACCACTGAGCGCGACGATCTGTTGGGCGACGCGGTCCAGCGTCGCCGCCCGATCGTCGAGGGTGCGGGCGCTCTCCCGCGCCCGGTCCCGCAGCCACTCCTCCAGATCGCCGAATCGCGCGGTGTCGAAGAGCTTCTCCAGCAACACTTCCCGATCATCGGAGGTGGCTCGCAGGAAGCGTGCGAAGTCACCCTGGGGCAGTAGCACCACCTGGAAGAACTGTTCGGCGCTCATCCCCAGCAGCCGGGTGACGGCCTCACCGATGTCCGGTAGTCGGGTCAGATCGGCCCCTGAAGCGTCGACCCAGACCAAGGTGCCCCGGGCATTGACCTTGGTGACTCCCGTACCCCGCTTCTTGGGGCGGGAGTGATCGGGTGATCGGGTGATGCGCAGGCGCCGCCCACCGATCGTCGCCTCGAGTTCCACCTCGGGAGCCTGGTCGGGGTCGGCGTGATCGGAATGCAGACGCTTGTTGATGTCGCGTGCACCGGGCACGCGCCCGAACAGGGCAAAGGCCACCGCATCGAGCACGGTGGTCTTACCCGCCCCGGTCTGTCCATGCAGCAGAAACAGCCCGTCACCGGACAGTTCATCGAAGTCGATGGTCGTCTCGTCGGCGAATGGACCGAAGGCGACGACGCGCAACCGATGCAGTCTCATGCCGATTCCGCCACCGGCGGTTCGAGATCGAACAAGGTCAGCTCACCGGAGCCGTCGGCCTCCGGTTCACCGACGACGGCGCGCAACGCCCGGTCGATCAGCACGAACTCGCCCGCGCGGGGAGCGTCGCGCACATCGGTGATGAACGCCTCCACGATCTGCGCATCGCTGCGTCCGCGCACCCGCGACCGGTAGTCCGGCGACGAGAGTTCCTCGGGCCGTTGCCAGTGCACATGCACGGCGAATCCGAACCGCTCCCGCAACCGGCGCATCGCATCCAGTGGTCGGATGGGATCGGTCAGCGTCGCCTCCACATAGTGGTCCTCCGCCACCGCGAGCGCGGGATCGGACAGCAGATCGGTGAGAGTTCCGGTGACACTGGTCAACTCACGCACGACGGGCAGTTCGCGCCCATAGATCCGGGCCACTCCCCCGGCATCGAGGTCGACGATCCAGACCGCCTTGCGGTGGGTGCGCTCGCCGAAGGAGTACGGCAGCAATGAGCCGCTGTAGCGCACCGTCTCGGTGAGCACCTGTGGCGAGTGCAGATGCCCCAGGGCGACGTAGTCGACACCGTCGAAGGTGTCGGCGGCGACCGTCTCCACGCCGCCCACACTGATCGACCGCTCCGATCCGGTCGCAAGGCCGCCGACCACGAAGGCGTGCGCGGCGACGACCGAACGAATACCACGGCCGGCGCGATCGGTCCGCACCCGATCCATCGCGGCCGACAGGACGGCGGCATGACTGCGCGCGTCCGGAACTCCGAGTTCGGTACGGGCGGTATCTGGTTCGAGATACGGCAGCCCGTAGAAGGCGACCTCGCCGTACTCGTCGGCGAGGATCACCGGATCGGTGATCGAGGTGACCGACGTACGCAGGTGCAGGCCGCCCGCCGCGGCAAACACCGACCCCACACCGAGCCGGGTGGGTGAATCATGGTTGCCCGAGGTGACGATGATGCGCGCGCCGGTCGCGGCGATCTCCTGCAGACCGGCGTCGTAGATGCGCACCGCGTCGGCGGGCGGCACCGAACGGTCGTAGATGTCACCGGCCACCACCACGACGTCGACCTGCTCCTCGGCGACCACAGTCGCGAGATGCGACAGTGCACGCCGTTGATCGTCGAGTAACTCGACGCCGTGGAAGGTCCGCCCGAGGTGCCAGTCGGAGGTGTGCAGGATGCGCATGGTGATGACCTTACGAGTGCGCACCGACAGTCCCGGGGAGGCGGGCCCGGGGCTGTCGGTGCGCAGCGTACTTCGGTGCTACCGGCCGCTACCCGCCGGTGGGGGCCACGTCGGGAGCCAGCGCGGCAGGCTCCGCCGGAGCCGACGCCACGGGTGGGGCCTGATGCGGTGGGCGGATCAGGAACAGCGCGGCGACGAAACCGACCAGCAGTACCGCCGAGGCGAGATAGAGCGACTGACCCATCGCCTGGGCGAACCCGTCGCGATACGGCAGCGGCAGCTGGCCAACAACCCCGCCATGCCCCTCGGTGTCGACGCCGGGCAGCTTGTGGGCGAGCAGTACCTGCATCAGCACACCGATAGCCGCCGTGCCGAGAACCGAGCCGATCATGCGGGTGGTGTTGTACACGCCCGCACCGGCACCCGCCTGATGCCAGGGCAACCCGCGGGTGGCCGTGGCAGCCAGCGGCGCCCAGATACCGGCCGAGGCAACACCCATCAGCGCCATCGGGATCAGCAACTGCCATACGGGCGTCGCGGCGCGGGTGATCATGCCGATCCATCCCACGGCGATCGCCTGCAGCAGCAAGGCGGAGGCGATGATGACCCGCGGATGCACCCGGTCGAGAATGCGTCCGACGATGGGTGCGAGGATGCCGGTCAGCACGGCCATCGGCACCATCATCAGCGCCGATCGGGTCGGCGACATCCCGCCGACGAGCTGCAGGAAGAACATCGTGGGGATCATCAGACCCGAGATCGCGAAGCCCATCGAGGCGATGCCGATATTCGACAGCGAGAAGTTGCGGTCGCGGAACAGCGACAGCGGGACCAGCGGTTCGGTGCGGATTCGCGACTGCCAGTAGACGAACAGGCCCATCACCGCGACGCCACCGAGGATGAGGGTCCAGATCCACCCGGACCAGTTGTACTTCTCCCCCTCCTGAATACCGAAGACGATGGCGAACAGCCCGATCGCGGACAGTAAAACGCCGACGACGTCGAACTTGTGATCGTGGGTTTCGACGTCGGGGACGAGCACCGCCGCCAGCCCGAGACCGATGATGCCGACCGGCAGGTTGACGAAGAAGATCCACTCCCAGCCCAGGCTGTCGGTCAGGACTCCGCCGAGCAGCGGGCCGACCAGGGTCGCGACGCCGGCCACGGTGCCCCACACACCCATCGCGGCACCCCGCTTCTCCGGCGGGAAGATGCGGGTGATCAGCGCCATCGTCTGCGGCGTGATCAACGCCGCACCCACACCCTGCAGGGCACGCGCGGCGATCAACATCCCGATCGATCCGGCGAAACCGCACCAGACACTCGCCGCGGTGAACAGCACGAGACCGATCTGATAGATCAGCTTGGGGCCGTACTTGTCGCCGAGCCGACCGGTGATCAGCAGCGGGACGGCATAGGTGAGTAGATAAGCACTCGACACCCAGACGATGCCGTTGACATCGGTGTGCAGAGCCGCCTGGATCTGCGGCTGCGCCACCGCGACGATGGTCATGTCGACCAGGATCATGAAGAAGCCGACGCACAGCGCCAGCAGTGCCGCCCAGGGCCGGGTGGTCACCTGGCCGGGCGTTTCAGTGGTGGTACTCATTGCGGATTCGCTTTCCGCTCCACGTCCGACGTCGGGTCGGGCCGCGGAACTGTTGTCAGCACGGTGGTGTCCGCACGCGCGTCCTTCGGCGCGGCGGAAGAACATAGAAAGCCGGGGTCGTCGAGCCAGACCAGTTCGGATGTGGTCAGCCGGACGACGAGGTCGTCGAGCCAGTCGATCTGGGTCCGCAGGGTGATGATCCGACAGCCGGCGTCGAGGTAGAACATCTCCGGCTTGCCCTGTGCCCGGACCGCATCGACAGCCGTCTCGTATTCGAGAAGATCGGCCCGCATCAGGGCGATCCGCTCACCGAGCAGTTCGATGACCCGCGTCCGAGGTAGGCCATGTGCCTCGGACAGGGCCAGATACAGCTCGGGGTACTCCTGCGGGTGGCGCCGCAGGATCAGTTCGAGGCTCGCGTTGAGTGCGGCCCGTCCCTGTGCGGTGATGGCGTAGATGGTCCGTTCGGGGCGATTACCCTCGCGGCGTACCTCGGCCACCTCGACGTGTCCCTTCTCCGCCAAGCGGTCCACCTGGTGGTAGAGCGTGCCCGCGCGCAGCTTCGCGAGGCGATCCTCCCGTCTACACATCGCCGTCTGGAACATCTCGTAGCAGTGCATGGGACGTTCGGCGAGAAGGCCGAGGACGAGGACCGCAATCGGCGGCAACGCGCGCGAGGACTCGCGACCGCTCGGCGCCGCCCCTGTATCCATTGCATCCTCCAGATGGTCCACATCTAGAAATGGTCCACAACAATTATTCCAGTTGGAATATACAACGCCGACCATCTCCGGCCAACCCCTTTGTCGCCCGGGCAACGCCCCGGTCAAACCACACATAGGGGCTCCCATCAACGAGCTAAGCATCGATGTCCGACAGGATCATTACTGTGGGAACCATGACTCCCTCGGCATCGCAGCCCGCTCCGGCATCGCAGCCATCCGGCCCGGCCACCGAACCCGGTGTCTATGTGATGGGCGGACAGGAGTTCGTCCGCGACACCAAATACATCGAGACCCGCATCACCGCCGACGGCCGCGACGGCTACCCGGTGGAGGCAGGCCGCTATCGGCTGGTGGCCGCCCGAGCCTGCCCGTGGGCCAACCGCACCCTGATCGTGCGTCGGCTCCTAGGTCTGGAAGACGCGATCTCGCTGGGACTGTGCGGACCGACACATGATCAGGACTCGTGGACCTTCGACCTCGATCCCGGCGGACTCGACCCGGTCCTCGGCATTCCCCGACTGAAGGACGCCTACGAGAAGCGATTCCCCGGCTACCCCAAAGGCATCACCGTGCCCGCGATCGTCGACATCCCGACCGGTCAGGTGGTGACCAACGACTTCCCCCAGATCACCATCGACTTCTCGCTGGAATGGACCGCCTTCCACCGCGACGGCGCGCCGGAACTCTATCCCGAACGGCTGCGCGAGGAGATCGACACCGTCAACCGCGGTATCTACACCGAGGTCAACAATGGCGTGTACCGGTGCGGATTCGCCGGTAGCCAGGAGGCATACGACGCCGCCTACGATCGGCTGTTCACCAAACTCGACGAACTCTCCGAGCGATTGTCGTCGCAGCGATACCTGGTGGGAGACACCATCACCGAGGCCGACGTCCGGCTGTTCACCACCCTCGCCCGCTTCGACGCCGTCTACCACGGACACTTCAAATGCAACCGCAGCAAACTCGCGGAGATGCCGGTCCTGTGGGCGTATGCGCGCGACCTGTTCCAGACCCCCGGTTTCGGCGACACCACCGACTTCGGGCAGATTAAGCAGCACTATTACATCGTGCACGCCGACATCAACCCCACTCGGATCGTGCCGAAAGGACCGGACCTGACCACGTGGCTGAGCCCCCACCACCGCGAGCAGCTGGGCGGTCGACCATTCGGCGACGGCACCCCACCGCCGCCGCCACAACCGTCCGAAACCGTTCCGCCGCAGTTCGACTCGACCGCACAACCGGGGGGATCCACCGCATGACCGACAGCACCAAGCACAACGACGTCGATTCGTCGGCCCCGTCACCGAAGACCGTCGAGGTCACCGGCGGAATCCTCGACCGAGCACAGCGACTCCAGGCGCCGGCCGTCAAGAAGTACGTCGACGGTTTGCGCAAGAAGTACCCCGACGACTCGCCCGCGCAGATCATCGAGCGACTGGAGAAGCGCTACCTGAGCGCGGTCACCGGGTCCGGTGGTGCGGTCGGCGCCGCCGCCGCGGTCCCCGGTGTCGGGACGGTCACCGCCTTCGGCGCGATCAGCGCCGACACCGTCTTCTTCTTGGAGGCGTCCGCACTGCTCGCCCTGTCGGTGGCCGAAGTGCACGGAATTCCCTTGCACGACAACGAACGTCGCAAAACCCTGGTGCTCACAGTGGCACTCGGCGAAGAAGGTGTCGTCGCCCTCGGACGGGTCGTCGGCAGCCGTGGGGTGGGCGCGCTGCGACGACTCGGCGGACCGTCGATACCCGGCGGCGCGCTGACCAAACTGAACAAGGCCCTGATCACCAAACTGACCCGGAAGTACGCCTTCCGCCGCGCGCCCCTCGTCTTCGGCAAACTCATGCCTGCCGGGATCGGCGCCGTGATCGGCGGGGTCGGCAGCCGGGCACTCGGCAAAAAGGTCGTCCACAACGCACGCGACGCCTTCGGACCGCCCCCGACGGTCTGGTATGTCGACGGCTCGGTGGTCGGCGAACCCGCGCTGCCCGCCGGGAGACGGACCGGCGCCAAGCTCTCGCTCCGGCGTCGGTGACCAGTACCGCCCCGACCGCGCCACCGACGTCGGCCCCGCCACCCCGATCCGCCGATCGGCCCACCCAGCGCGGCTGGATC
Organism: Gordonia heveisoli; assembly: GCF_030315745.1. Classification (GTDB taxonomy): domain Bacteria; phylum Actinomycetota; class Actinomycetes; order Mycobacteriales; family Mycobacteriaceae; genus Gordonia. Next base: position 52,973 of record NZ_JASXSH010000009.1, read on the forward strand.
CGGCGGTTGTTCGCCGAATGTCTCCGGTTCCGCACCACGATGGTCACCACCATCGTGGTCACGCTGATCGCGGTGGGCGTCGACGTCATCGCCCCGTTGCTGGCGAAAGCGGCCATCGACCACGCCACCGGAGTCGTGCACGACGGTGTCGGCATCCCGGTCATCGTCGTCGGGCTCGTGATGCTCGCCGTCGTGCGCTACGCCTGCTTCTTCGGTCGACGAATCACCGCAGGCCGCCTGTCGATCAGCGTGCAGAACACGCTGCGGCTTCGCCTGCTCGACACCCTCCTCCACCTCGACGGCCGAGCCCAGCAGGAGATTCGCACAGGCCAGATCGTGTCCCGCTCGATCACCGACCTGCAGATCGTGCAGGGCCTGCTCGCGATGGCACCACTCTCCATGGGTGCCGCCGCCCAGTTCGTCATCGCACTCGGCATCATGGCCGCGCTGTCACCACTGCTGACCGCAGTCTCCCTCGCCATCATCCCGCTTGTCGCACTGGTGATCTGGCATACCCGGCGGAAGCTGTTCGCCGCCACCTGGTCGGCTCAGCAGGCCGCCGCCGACGTCGCCGGGCACGTCGAGGAGACCGTCACCGGCGTGCGCGTCGTGAAGGGTTTCGGCCAGGAGGAACGGGCCGTCGACGAACTCACCGAACTCGGCCGCGGACTGTTCGCACGCCGGCTGCGGGCGGCGCGCATCAACTCGCGCTTCGCCCCGACGATGGCCGCGATCCCCCAGTTGGGGATGATCGCGGTGATCGGCGTCGGCGGCTACCTGACCATGCACGGGCACATCACCGCCGGGACCTTCCTCGCCTTCTCGACCTACGTCGCGTCGATGATGGCCATCGCACGGCTACTCACCAATCTCGTCGTCAACGCCCAACTGGCCCGCGCCGCCGCCGAACGCGTCTTCGAGGTGACCGACCATCCGCACGACCCCGACGATCAGGCGTCGGGCACCCTGCCCGACGGCCCGCTCGGTGTCCACCTCGACAACCTCACCTTCGGATATGGCGACGACGACACCACCACGCCGGTTCTCACCGGTATCGATCTCGACATCGCGCCCGGTGAATGTCTCGCGATCGTCGGGCCACCCGGATCGGGTAAGTCGACACTCGCCGATCTGCTCAGCCGCCACCTCCGACCCGATACCGGCTCCATCTCGATCACCGCCGCGGACGGGCACCATGCGCTGGCCGGCCTGGGCGCCGACGCCCTGCACAGCGCGGTCTCGGTGGTCTTCGACGAGCCTTTCCTGTACTCCGACTCGATCGCCGCGAATATCGCGCTGGGCACCGCGGTCACCGACCCGAGCGGCCGGGTCATCGTCGACGACCCGCGCGACGACGCCGAAACCGCACTCGCCGAACGTATCCGGGTCGCCGCCCGCCACGCCGACGCCGCCGAGTTCATCGAATCGCTGCCGGACGGCTACGCCACCGTCGTCGGCGAACGCGGGCTCACCCTCTCGGGTGGTCAACGCCAGCGCGTAGCACTGGCCCGCGCGCTGTTCGCCGATCCGCGGATCCTGATCCTCGACGACGCGACATCGGCCGTCGACGCCGCCACCGAGGGCCGCATCCTGCGCCATCTGCGCGCCCAGCACCGCACCATGCTCGTCCTCGCCCATCGCCGGTCCACCCTGATGCTCGCCGATCGGGTCGCGGTCATCGTGGACGGGGCGATCACCGACATCGGCACCGTCGACGAACTCGACGCGCAGTCACCACACTTCGCGGCCCTGATGGCGGCGGTACCGACCGACAGCCAACCGGTCTCACCCGTTCCGCCCGCCGCCGTCACCACCGCCGCCGTCAACACCGCCGCGCTGTGGCCCGAGGTATCGCAGGCGCCCGCCAACTCAGACTCCCGACGCCCCGCATCGTCGGCCGCACCCGGCCCGGCGCGTGGCGGGCGCGGCCCCGGCATCAACTCGGCGCTGGGTGCGATGTCCGCGACCCCCGAACTCCTGGCGGAGGTCGCCGCGCTCCCACCCGCCGACGAGGAACCTCGCGTAAACACCGTCGGTGCGCGCCGCGAGGATCGGAACTTCTCGCTGGGCGGCCTGCTGCGGCCGGTGCGTTGGCTCCTGCTCGCCGCGATCGTCGGCATCACCGTCGACACCCTGGTCGGGCTGGCCTTCCCGACGCTGGCGCGCACCGTGATCGACGCCGCCACCGACGCCGACCCGACCATGCTCGGGTGGGCGGTGATCGTCGGCGTCGCACTGGTCGGGGTCGGCTGGCTGGCGACCGCGCTGACGACCATCACCTCGACGCGCGCCGGTGAACGTGTGCTGTACGCGCTGCGGGTTCGTTCCTACGCCCACTTGCAACGGCTCGGACTCGACTACTACGAACGTGAGCTGTCCGGCCGGATCATGACCCGGATGACCACCGACATCGATGCCCTGTCGACCTTCCTGCAGACCGGGTTGTCGTCGGCGATCGTGGCGGTGCTGACGATCGTCGGCGTCAGCGTCGCACTGGTGGTCACCGCGCCGACGCTGGGACTGATCCTGGTGCCACTGCTGCCGGTTCTGGTGGTGGCCACCGTCGTGTTCCGACGGATCGCCGCGCGTGCCTACACCCGGTCACGTGAGCTAGTCAGCATCGTCAACGCCGATTTCCAGGAGAACATCGCCGGGATCCGGACGACGCAGACCTACCGCCACACCGACCTCGCCTACCGTCGGTTCACCGCTCGCACCCTCGACTGGGTGGATGCGCGGATGACATCGCAGCGCGCGATCTCCGTCTACTTCCCCACCATCGGATTGATGTCGGACCTGGCCACCGCGGCCGCCATCGCGATCGGCGCCCACCAGGTGTCGACCGGCCAGATGTCGGCGGGCACCCTGATCGCCTTCATCCTGTATCTCGGCATGCTGTTCGGGCCGGTCCAGCAGCTCACACAGGTCTTCGACGGATATCAGCAGGCATCGGTCGGGCTGGTGCGGATCGCCGACCTGCTACGCACACCGAGTTCGGTGGCAGTCGCCGACCACGCCCGCGACCCCGGACCGCTCCCATTCGTCGGCGATGTCGCCCTCGACGGTGTCGGCTTCCGCTACCGGGACGCACCGGACGATGCCCTGCACGGGATCGATCTGCACATCCCACCCGGGACCTCCCTGGCGCTCGTCGGGCGCACCGGCGCGGGCAAGTCGACCATCGTCAAGTTGCTCGCCCGGTTCTACGACCCGACGTCGGGAACGGTCTCGATGGACGGCACCGACATCCGCGACTTCACCCTGCACGGCTACCGGCATCGCCTCGGGCTGGTGCCGCAGGAGCCCCATCTGTTCACCGGCACCGTCGCCGACAACATCGCCTACGGCCGCCCGGACGCCGACCGCGAGGCCATCCGGGCCGCAGCCGACGCGGTCGGTGCGACGCAGATGATCGCCGGGCTGCCCGGCCGGATGAATCATCCGATCGGCGAACGCGGCAAGGGACTGTCCGCCGGTCAACGACAACTCGTCGCACTTGCGCGCGCCGAACTCGTCGATCCCGACCTGCTACTTCTCGACGAGGCCACCGCCACCCTGGATCAGGCGACCGAGGCGCTCGTGCTGGCGGCCGGCGCCGCCGTCACGCACTCGCGCACGTCGGTGATCGTCGCCCATCGGCTGGCCACCGCGGCCCGCGCAGACCGTATTGCGGTCGTCGAGGGCGGCACGATCGTCGAGTCCGGGACGCATACGGAACTCCTCACACGCGATGGTCCTTATCGTGAGTTCTGGGACGCCGGTATCGACCCGGGAGCCGAGGGGGTCGAACACCCGGACCACGCCTTCTGACCTGGACTTCTGTCCACAATGCCGGCGCAGCGCACATCTGAGCGAAACCGTGATCTTCGGCACGAGGGCGGTCCAGCGTGGTATGGCGACAACGCGTACCATCGCTAGGTGGTTCACCGATAATCTTCACAAGAGAGTTGTCGGCGTGCAGAGACCCACCACCTTCAGGGAATTGAGGCGAGAGAGCGCTGTGAGCAGTTCGACTTCGGACTTTGGTCAGAACACGTGGCTGGTCGAGGAAATGTATCAGCAGTTCAAGGACGACCCGAGCTCGGTCGATCCGAGTTGGCATGACCTCCTCAAGAACTACCAACCCGGTGAGAACGGTTCGAGCGCGGCGACTGCGCCCGCATCGAACGGCACCTCGGCGCCCGCTCCCGCGCCGACTCCCGCCCCGAAGCAAAGCAACGCCGTGACCCTGGATCAGACCCCCGAACGTCCCACCGCGCCGCGCAAGAGTGCACCGGCCAAGGAGTCCAGCGCGACCAAGGCCGCCTCCGGCCAGAGCGTCGCCAGCCGCGATGGTTCGGCCCGTTCGCAGAGTCGGCCCGCCAAGCCCGCGGCCCCGGCCGCCGGGGCTGCCACCACCGCCGAGAACAAGGTGCTGCGCGGACCGGCCGCGGCGATCGCCAAGAACATGTCGGCGTCGCTGCAGATCCCGACCGCGACCAGCGTGCGCGCCGTCCCGGCCAAGCTGATGATCGACAACCGCATCGTCGTCAACAACCATCTGGCCCGCACGCGTGGCGGCAAGATCAGCTTCACCCACATTCTCGGGTACGCACTGGTCCAGGCGATCAAGTCGTTCCCGAACATGAACCGGCACTTCGCCGAGATCGACGGCAAGCCGCATGTCGTCACCCCGCCGCACACCAACCTTGGCCTGGCGATCGACCTCGTCGGTAAGGACGGCAACCGCACGCTCGTCGTCGCTGCCATCAAGAACTGCGAGACGATGGGCTTCGCCGAGTTCTACACGGCGTATCAGGACATCGTCCGGCGGGCTCGTGACGGCAAGCTGACCGCCGAGGACTTCAGCGGCGTCACCATGTCACTTACCAACCCGGGCACCATCGGCACCGTGCATTCGGTACCTCGCCTGATGAAGGGTCAGGGCGCGATCATCGGCGCGGGCGCGATGGAGTACCCGGCCGAGTTCCAGGGCGCCAGCGACGAGCAGATCGCCGAACTGGGTGTCGGCAAGCTGATGACGCTGACCTCGACCTACGATCACCGGATCATCCAGGGCGCCGAGTCCGGCGACTTCCTGCGCACGGTCCATCAGCTGCTCCTCGACGACGCTTTCTACGACGAGATCTTCACCGCCTTCCACATCCCCTACGAGCCGATCCGCTGGCGCCGCGACATTCCCGCGGGCACCGTCGACAAGAGCACCCGGGTGCTCGAGCTGATCGCCGCCTACCGCAGCCGCGGCCACCTGATGGCCGACATCGATCCGTTGATGATGGACAGCGATGCCCGCACCTCGCACCCCGATCTGAACGTCCTCACCTATGGTCTGACCCTCTGGGACCTGGACCGCAGCTTCAATGTCGGCGGCTTCCACGGTCAGGACCGGATGAAGTTGCGCGACGTGCTGGCCGTGCTGCGCGACGCCTACTGCCGTCACATCGGTGTGGAGTACACCCACATCCTCGAACCCGAGCAGCAGCGCTGGATCCAGGAACGTGTCGAGATCAAGCACGTCAAGCCGCCGGTCGCCGAACAGAAGTACATCCTGAGCAAGCTCAACGCCGCCGAGGCGTTCGAGACCTTCCTGCAGACCAAGTACGTCGGCCAGAAGCGCTTCTCGCTCGAAGGCTCCGAGTCGGTCATCCCGATGATGGATGCGGTGATCGACCAGAGTGCCGAGCACTCACTGCGCGAGGTCGTCATCGGCATGCCCCACCGCGGTCGGCTGAACGTGCTCGCCAACATCGTGGGCAAGCCGTACTCGAAGATCTTCACCGAGTTCGAGGGCAACCTGAACCCGTCACAGGCGCACGGTTCCGGTGACGTGAAGTACCACCTCGGCGCCGAGGGCAAGTACTACCAGATGTTCGGCGACAACGAGATCAACGTGTCGCTCACCGCCAACCCCAGCCACCTCGAAGCCGTCGACCCGGTCCTCGAAGGCCTCGTGCGCGCCAAGCAGGACCTACTCGACGAGAACGACGAGTTCTCGATCCTGCCGCTGATGCTGCACGGCGACGCCGCTTTCGCGGGTCAGGGTGTGGTCGCCGAGACGCTGAACATGTCGATGCTGCCCGGCTACCGCACCGGCGGCACCGTGCACATCGTGGTCAACAATCAGGTCGGCTTCACCACCGCACCCGAACATTCACGTTCCAGCGAGTACTGCACCGATGTCGCGAAGATGATCGGCGCGCCGATCTTCCACGTCAACGGCGACGACCCGGAGTCGGTGGTGTGGGTGGCCAAGCTGGCCGTCGACTACCGCGAGGCCTTCCACAAGGACGTCGTCATCGACCTCGTCTGCTTCCGCCGCCGCGGCCACAACGAGGGCGATGACCCGTCGATGACCCAGCCGGCGATGTACGACGTCATCGACACCAAGCGCGGCGTGCGCAAGAGCTACACCGAAGCCCTAATCGGCCGCGGTGACATCTCGACCAAGGAGGCCGAGGACGCCCTGCGCGATTACCAGGGCCAGCTCGAGCGGGTGTTCAACGAGGTCAAGGAACTCGAGAAGTACCGGCCCGAGCCGAGCCCGTCGGTCGAATCCGATCAGGCTCTGCCGACCAAGCTGGTGACCGCGGTCGACAAGCTGACGCTGCAGACCATCGGCGACGCCTTCGTCAACGTGCCCGACGGTTTCACCCCGCATCCGCGCGTCAAGCCGGTCCTCGACCGCCGTCAGTCGATGTCCCGCGACGGTGGCATCGACTGGGCCTTCGCCGAGCTGCTGGCCTTCGGTTCACTGGTCCTGGAAGGCCGGACGGTCCGCCTGTCGGGCCAGGATTCGCGACGCGGCACGTTCACCCAGCGCCATTCGGTGCTGATCGACCGCGACAGCGGCACCGAGTACACACCGCTCAACCACCTCAAGCCGATCGACGGCGAACACGGTGGCGGACAGTTCATGGTGTACGACTCGCCGCTGTCGGAGTTCGCGGTCGTCGGTTTCGAGTACGGCTACTCGGTCGGAAACCCGGACGCGCTGGTGCTGTGGGAGGGACAGTTCGGCGACTTCGTCAACGGCGCCCAGTCGATCATCGACGAATTCATCTCCTCCGGCGAGGCCAAGTGGGGTCAGCTCTCCGACGTCGTGCTGCTGCTGCCGCACGGACACGAGGGTCAGGGCCCCGACCACACCTCGGGTCGGATCGAACGATTCCTGCAGCTGTGCGCCGAGGGATCGATGACAGTCGCACTGCCGTCGACCCCGGCCAGCTACTTCCATCTGCTGCGCCGCCACGTGCTCGACGGCATCAGCCGCCCGCTGATCGTCTTCACCCCCAAGTCGATGCTGCGCAACAAGGCCGCGGTGTCGCCGATCGAGGAGTTCACCGAGGACAAGTTCCGTTCGGTGCTCGACGATCCGCACTTCGCCTCGGCCGGCGCCGATCGCAGCAAGGTCAAGCGGGTGCTGCTGGTCAGCGGCAAGCTGTACTACGAGCTGGCCGCCCGCCGCGACAAGGAGAACCGCGAGGACATCGCGGTGGTTCGCGTCGAGCAGCTGTACCCGGTGCCGCATCGTCGTCTGCGCAGCACCCTGGAGCAGTACCCCAATGCGACCGACTTCGCGTGGGTCCAGGAAGAGCCGGCCAACCAGGGTCCGTGGCCGTTCCTCGGCCTCTGGCTGCCCGAGGTGCTCCCGGACGTCCTGCGTGGCCTGCGGCGGATCTCCCGGCGCGCCATGTCGGCGCCGTCGTCGGGATCGTCGAAGGTGCATGCCGTCGAGCAGCAGGAGATCCTCGACGAGGCTTTCAAGCCCCAGTGATCTTCGCCGGCCGGTGATCACCCACCGACCCAGACAACAACGGTGCCGCGTGTCGTTCTCGACACGCGGCACCGTTGTGTTTCTGGCATCAGGTCCTGACGGCCCTCGATCACCGGCGGATCGTCAGGTGGTGACCGGCGCACCGCTGGCCGCGATGATCGCGGGCAGCGCGGCGGTGATCATCCCGAGCAGTTCGTCGCGGCTCATGACCGGATCGGTCAGCCATCCGATGGCCACCTCCTCGACGAAGGACATCCAGCCGTGGACAGCGACCTCGACGATCGGCGTGACGGTGATGCCGAAGGCCGGTCCGTGGTCGAGGACTCGGGACGCCATCACCTGGCGGGTGCGGTCGAAGATCTCGCGCATCGCGGGATCGGCGCTGGCCGCACCGCGTACGAAGACCTGGTAGGCAACGCTGTTCTCGCTGATGTAGTCGACGAAGTTGGCGAGTGAGGACCGCAGGATCTCCAGCGGATCCTGCAGGGATTCATCCGGCGCGGTACAGACCAGCATGTCGTCGGCCTGCTTCTGCGCGATCGCGATGTGGAAGTGCTGTTTGGATTCGAAGTAGTGGAACAGCAGCGCGCGCGAGACTCCGGCGGCTTCGGCGATCGCCTCGATCGACACCTGTTCCAGCGGGCGCTGCGCGATCATCTCCATGCCGAGGGTGAGCAGTTGGTCTCGTCTGGCCTCCGGACTCATCCGGGTGCGCTTGTTCTGCGTCGCCGTCACCATCACTCCTTCCACCAGCCTGTCATGCCAGCCTAACCTCCTATTGACTGATGATCAATTGGCTATTGACACTCGTTCAGTAAGCCCATATGGTGGCTCCATGACAACGAACGATGTAGAGATCGCGATCATCGGCGCCGGCTTCTCCGGTCTGGGTGCCGCCATCAAGCTCCGACAGAATGGCGTCGACGACTTCATCGTCCTCGACCGCGGACAGGACTTCGGTGGTACCTGGCGCGACAACACCTACCCCGGCGCCGCCTGCGACGTCCCATCCCAGTTGTACTCGTACTCCTTCGCCAAGAATCCCGCCTGGTCGCGGTCGTATTCCCACCAGCCCGAGATCCACCGCTACATCAACGACGTCGCCGCCGAGCACGGCATCGGCGCCAAGACCCGCTTTCGCACCGAGGTGACCAACGCCGCCTGGAGCGAGGACGACCAGCGCTGGATCATCGACATCGAGACCGACGGCACGCCCGGCCAGGTTCGCGCCCACACCCTCATCGGCGGCGTCGGCCCGCTCTGCGAACCCAACCTGCCCGACATCGAGGGCATCGACGGCTTCGGGGGCAAGATCGTCCACTCGGCCCGCTGGGACGCCGACTACGACTTCGCAGGCAAGCGCGTCGCCGTCATCGGCACCGGCGCCTCCGCCATCCAGCTGGTCCCCGAGGTTGCCAAGGTCGCCGCACACCTCGACGTCTACCAGCGCACCGCACCGTGGATCGTCCCGCGCACCGAACGCGCCTACAGTGGCGCCGAGCATTGGGCCTTCCGCAACATCCCCGGCTACCAGAGCGCGCTGCGCGGCCTCGTCTACGCGGCCAACGAGGCCACCGCCTTCGGTCTGACCTACTCCCCCCGCGCCCTCAAACCCGTCGAACTCGTCTGTCGTGCCAACATCGCCCGCGGCATCCGTGACAAAGCGCTGCGCGCCAAGGCCACTCCTAAGTTCCAGGTCGGCTGCAAGCGCATCCTGCGCTCCAACGACTGGTACCCGGCCCTCGACCGCGACAACGTCGACCTGGTCACCGACGGTATCGACCGCATCACCGCCACCGGCGTCGTCACCAAGGACGGCACCGCGCGCGACGTCGATGTCATCGTCGTCGCCACCGGTTTCCACGTGACCGACTCGCCGGTGTTCGGCAAAATCGTCGGCGCCGACGGCCGCAGCCTTGCCCAGGTGTGGGACGAGATCGGGATGCAGGGGTACAAGGGATCGTTCGTCCACGGCTTCCCCAACCTGATGCTGATGATCGGACCGTCGACCGGATTGGGCCACACCTCGATGGTCTACATGATCGAGTCGCAGCTCAACTACCTCGTCGACTACGTGAAAACCGTTCGGCGCGAAGGCATCACACGCACCGAGGTGACCGAGGACGCACAGCGTGAGTTCAATGCCGGTATCCAGCACAACCTGCGCAACAGCGTGTGGGTGAACGGTGGCTGCGCCTCCTGGTACAAGGACGCCAACGGCAACATCACCACCCTGTGGCCCGGCTTCACCTTCAACTTCCGGCGGGCCACGCGTAAATTCGACATCGCCGCATACCGTGTCGAACGGGGCGCCTCCCCGGTCCGCGCCTTGCCCACGGCCGACGAAACACCGGCCGGCGCCGGCGTCTGATCACGAGCCCGACAGGAGAACACAATGAAGGACTTCACGAACAAGGTCGTCGTGATCACCGGCGCAGGCTCGGGCATGGGACGGGATCTGGCCGTGAAACTCGCGCGCCGTGGCGCCCGTCTGGCCATCTCGGATATGAACCCCGAGGGCCTCAAGGTCACCGAGAAGCTCGTCGCCGAAACCGGCGCCGAGGTGCATGCCCAGATCCTCAACGTCGCCGAACGGGAGGCCGTACTCACCTACGCCGACACCATCGTCGCCCACTACGGCGTGGTCAACGTGGTGTTCAACAACGCGGGTATCGCACACCACGGTGAGGTCGAACGCACCGAGTTCAAGGACATCGAGCGCGTGATGGACGTCGACTTCTGGGGTGTGGTTAACGGGACCAAGGCATTCCTGCCGCACCTCATCGCCTCCGGCGACGGTCACCTGGTCAACACCTCCTCGCTGTTCGGCCTGCTGTCCGAGCCCGGTCAGGCCGCGTACAACTCGGCGAAGTTCGCCGTCCGCGGATTCACCGAATCACTGCGCCAGGAAATGATCATCGCCAAGCACCCGGTCAAGGTGACCTGCGTACACCCGGGCGGCATCAAGACCGCGATCGCACGCAACGCGACGGTTTCCGGCGACCATGACCAGAAGGCCACCGCAGCCTTCTTCGACAAGTACCTGGCCCGGATGACCTCCGAGGACGCGGCCGACGTGATCATCAACGGGGTCCGGAAGAACAAGGCCCGCGTCCTGGTCGGCGCCGACGCCAAGGTCCTCGACATCTGGGTCCGTCTCGTCGCATCGCACTACCAGTGGGTCACCGCCAAGGTGACCGGCTGGGCGCTGACCAAGGCGAAGTAGCGCGTCACAGACCGTGATCGCCGAGCCAGGTGATCGCGACCTCCCGCGGATTCTTGCCCGCGTCGACCTGCCGGGCCATCGCGGCGAGATCCGCGGTGGTGATCTCGCCTGCCACCTTGTTGACGGTCTTGACATCCTCGCGCGAGAGCGCCGCCGTCCGGAACACGGGCACCAGGATCTGCGGGCGCGGCCCGACGATCGGAGGTACCGGACCGGTCTCGAGCGGCGCCTTCAACGCCTGGACTCCGTCGGCCTCCTCACCGAGTCCGGCCACCGCCAGCGGCGAGAGCACCCCGATGGCCCTACCCTCGGCCAGGCCGTTCAACAGTTCGACGACGTCGCCGACGACCCGTACCGGCCCGAGCCGACAACCGGCCGTGACGAAGGCGCGCAGCGTCTCCGGTGACGGGTCGGTGATCGCGAGTACCGGTAGATCCGTCGGCAGTCGCGAGCAGTCGCCCAGCGACCCGACCCCGGATTGTTCGGCGAGCCGGGTGGCCACGAAGATCTGCGGCGCCGCCGACACCGGCGTCGGGTCGCCCACCGAAACACCTTGTGGCAACGAGCGATTGACGTCGTCGTAGACCTCGTCGGCCGATCCGATGCGCGGCTGCCCGGTCACGCCGTGGGTGGCATAGGCCGGGGTCAGCTCCGACAGCAGCCCACCGGTGAAGGCCGGGAAGAGATCGAGTTCGGCGTGGTCCATCTCGTCGAGCAAGCGCGCGTCGTCGCCGGTCGTCATCTCCCCGGCGACCTCGCTGCCGCTGTTACGCAGGGCGCCCGCGTAGATCTCCGCCATCACCCGCAGCGCCGCCGTGTCGGCCGATCCGATCCGGATCGGATCGGTCGGCGCCGAACTCGGCTGCGCACAGCCGGCCAGACCCAGCGCGACGGCGACCACCACGGTCAGGATTGCTTTCCTCACGCGACCAACCGTAGCCGGTTGGGTGGACCTGCCGCGCCGGTCGTCCCCCGCCAGCGCGCCGCGCGCGTAGCATCCTTGGAGTGCCATCGATGCCCAATCTGCGCCCCGGTCGCCGCGGGTCGGAGGTTCCCGCGCGCGAAGGCAGGCCCGCGACACGGATCCCGGTACCGGTGGCCCGTGCCGTGGTGGACTGCGCCGTCTATGTCGACGGCAAACGCCAACCCGGCCGGATCGGCTACGCCGAGGCCCTCGGACAGGTGCGCGCCACCGGACGCGGTTTCGTCTGGGTCGGACTGCACGCACCCGACGACGCCCAGATGGCCGACGTCGGCACCGCATTCGGCCTGCACGAACTCGTCGTCGAGGACGCGGTCCACGCACATCAGCGCCCGAAACTGGAGATCTACGACGACACCCAGTTCCTCGTCCTGCGCACCGTCAAATACGTCGAACACGAGTCGATGGCACATGCCAGCGAGGTCGTCGAAACCGGTGAGATCATGATCTTCGCCGGTACCGACTTCGTGGTCACAGTCCGCCACGGCGATCACACCCACCTCTCCGGCGTGCGTCACCGACTCGAAGAGAATCCCTCTCGGCTGGCCCTCGGGCCGACCGCGGTGCTCCACGCGATCGCCGACCGGGTGGTCGACAGCTATCTCGCCGTCACCGAGCGGATGGACTCCGATGTGGTGGCCACCGAGGAGGCGGTCTTCGGCCGACATCGACACGGTCTGCAGATCGACCCGGTCTATCTGCTCAAGCGGGAGGTGTTGGAGATGCGGCGTGCGGTCTACCCGCTGACCACACCACTGGCCCGGCTCACCGACCCACAGAATCCGATGGTGCCCAAGGAGATCAAGCGCCACTTCCGCGACGTCGCCGACCACCTCGCGACCGTCGTCGAGCGGGTCGTCGAGTACGACGAGGTGCTCACCTCGTTGCTCGACGCGGCGGCGGCGAAGGTCGGGCTGCAACAGAACACCGACATGCGCAAGATCTCGGCCTGGGTCGCCATCGGTGCGGTGCCGACGATGGTCGCCGGCATCTACGGCATGAATTTCGACCACATGCCCGAACTGCACCAAACCTGGGGCTATCCGGCGGTACTCACCGCCCTGATCATCGTGTGCACCGCACTCTTCGTCGTCTTCCGCCGACACGACTGGCTGTAGCAGCCAGATCCTTCGGTGCGTTGCCGGTCAGGGATTGGCGGTAGCCCGCTTCGGCGCGGTGACGTCGATGCCTGCTTCGGCCCACGCCTCCCGCAGGGCATCGGCACCTTTCAAGCGCACCCAGGCCGCCTCGTTGGCGGTGATCGGCACCGCACGCAGCAACGTCACCGGTTCCATCGGATCCGGCAGTGCGACGGCACCGAGGTCGTCGGGTGCGAGCAGTACGGCCGTGCAGATGGATCCGTCCCAGAGCGGTTCACCCAGATCGATCAGCGAGTCCGGCCCGAGGATCAGCCCCTCGACGGCCGGCGCGGCGGCCAGCGCGGCCATCCGCTTGTGCAGTCCGGGCAGCGGAGTTCCCGGGCGCATCCGCACGACGAGTTCGGCGCGCGGGCCGAGCACCGGGTCGGCGTGCAGATCGGTGGGATCGGTCATCGGGTGACGTGCGCAACCCGAGGTCACGTAGATCACCTGATCGTCGGTGCCGAATCGCAGCACATCGATCGGCTCCACCCCGAGAAACGTCACCGACGCACGTTGCGGTTCGACGCCGATCGCCTCGTGTAGATGTTTGCCGACGGTGTCGGTCACATTGTCGCTCACCCGTGCCAGCCTAGTTGTTCGGTTTCGACGGATCCGTGATGCGGGCTTGACGCCGGTGGGCGCACGAAAATTGCGCTCGTCACCGTTATTTCTGTCATTTGATAGAATTAGGCGGTCGACAACGACAACCGGACGAGGTGCGCCGTACCCGACTCGCGACAAGACGACGCAGGAGGTTTCTCATGTCGTGGCTCGTTCTGGTCGTTTCAGGTGTGTTCGAGGCAGTCTGGGCCACCGCCCTCGGCCGCTCCGAAGGATTCACCCGACTCGGCCCGTCGATCATCTTCGGGGTCGCACTGCTGGTGTCGATGGGCGGTCTTGCCTACGCCATGCGCGATCTTCCGACCGGCACCGCCTACGCGGTCTGGGTCGGTATCGGTGCGGCGCTGACAGTCGGCTTCGCCATCGTCACCGGCGCCGAAAGCGCGTCCGTGCTACGGATCGCGTTCATCCTGGCCATCGTCGCATCGGTGATCGGCCTCAAAATGGTGTCCTGAGCGGACCGGCGCAGGTGGCGCGGAACCACGCCACCTGCGCCGGAAAACTCAGCCGCGCAGGGTTTTACCCGAGGCCTGATCGAAGACCGCGACCTTGGCCGTGTCGAAGAACAGTTCGGTGTTCGCGCCACGAGACACCCGCGACTCGGGCGAGAGGCGTGCGATCAGCTGACCGCCGCCGAGGTCGGCACCGGTGTCGGCGGACAGTTCGGCGAGCGCATCGCTGGCCGCCCGTGGCGACCCGACCGAGAAATGGGCGTAGATGTCGGAGCCCATCGACTCCACCACCTCCACCGACGCGGCGAACACCGAACCCCGCGAACGGGTGTCGGCGTCGAGCAGGGCCGCGTCCTCGAAGTGCTCGGGCCGGATGCCGACGAGCACGTCACCGTTGCTGCCGACATCGCCGGCCCGCGAGACGACCTGCTGCTGGTCGGCGAGTTCGATCACCCCGATCGGCGTCTCGACGCCCTCGGCGCTCAACCGTCCGGGCAGGAAGTTCATCGACGGTGATCCGATGAAGCCGGCGACGAAGACGTTCGCCGGGTTGTTGTACAGCTCCTGCGGGGTACCGATCTGCTGGACATGACCGGCGCGCAGCACGACGACCCGATCGCCGAGGGTCATCGCCTCGGTCTGATCGTGTGTCACATACACGGTTGTGGTGTTCAGCCGATGCTGGAGCTGGGCGATCTCGGTCCGCATCTGCACACGCAGTTTGGCGTCGAGGTTGCTCAGCGGTTCATCCATCAGGAAGGCCTTGGGCGAACGCACGATCGCACGTCCCATCGCGACGCGCTGACGCTGGCCGCCGGACAGATTGGCGGGTTTGCGATCCAGATACGGTCCCAGATCGAGGATGCGCGCCGCCTCGTCGACCTTGGCCGCGATCTGGTCCTTCGGCAGCTTGGCCAGGGTCAGTGGGAAAGCGATGTTCTGACGCACCGACATATGCGGATAGAGAGCGTAGCTCTGGAACACCATCGCGATGTCTCGGTCCTTCGGTGCGCGATCGTTGACCCGCTCACCCCCGATCCGCAGTTCACCGGTGGTGATGTCCTCCAGACCGGCGATCATGTTCAGCGTCGTCGACTTACCGCAGCCGGACGGGCCGACGAGGATGACGAACTCGCCGTCGGCGATCTCCAGATCGATACCCGCCACCGCCGTCGAACCGTCGGAGTACTGCTTGCTGACGTTGTCCAGCACGATGTCTGCCATGGGTTATCCCTTCACGGCGCCGGAGGTCAGCCCGGCCACGATTCGACGTTGGAAGAAGAGCACAAAGATGATGATCGGCACCGTGATCACGACGGCGGCCGCCGCGATCGATCCGGTCGGATCCTCGAACTGACTACTGCCGGTGAAATTCGCGATCGCGACCGGGGCGGTCATGGCCCGCTCGGTCGAGGTCAGCGACAGCGCGAGTAGCAGGTCGTTCCAGGCGAAGATGAATACCAGGATCGCCGCGGTCACCACACCCGGCGCGGCCAGCGGGGCGATCACTCTGGTGAATGCCTGCCACGGGGTGGCACCGTCGATCTTGGCCGCCTTCTCCAGCTCCCACGGGATCTCCCGGAAAAAGGCCGACAGAGTGTAGATCGCCAGCGGCAGCGCGAAGGTGATGTAGGGCAGGATCAGACCGGGCCAGGTGTCGAACAGGCCGAGTCGCCGTTCGATGTTGAACAGCGGTGTCACCAGTGAGATCTGCGGGAACATCGCGATCAACAGCGATGCGCCGATCAGGATCTTCTTGCCGGGGAAACTCAGCCGCGCGACCGCATAGGCCGCCATGGTGCCCAAGATGACGGCGATCAGCGTGGTGATCAAACCGATTCCGATCGAGTTGATCAGCGCCGAGGTGAACATATTCGTGTCGAAGATGCCCTGGTAGTTCTCCCACGTCCAGGTCTCCGGGATGAACCGGCCGTCGTCGATCTGCTGCGGCGGTTTGAAGGACAGGCTGATGATCCACAGCAGCGGGATCAGCACATAGAGCAGCACCAGGAGGTTGGCAATCGTCCACCAGGCCTTGGATTTCACGCTGTGCATCGCCTACCGCCCCTCGTCCTCGGCACCAGGCGCCGCAGTACCGAAACCCTTGATGAACACGAATGCGATGATCGCCACACAGATGAAGATCAGGATCGAGATCGCCGAGCCCACACCGAGGTTGAACGCCTTGAACAGATTGTCATAGCCGAGCATGGACACCGAACCGGTGTTGTTGGCACCGGCGGTGAGCACGTAGATGTTGTCGAAGATCCGGAAGGCGTCCAGGGTGCGGAACAGCAACGCCACCAGGATGGCCGGCTTCATCAGCGGGATGATGATGCGCCACAGTCGAGTCCATGCACCGGCACCGTCCACCTGAGCGGCCTTGAGCAGATCGTCGGGCACCAGGGCCAGACCGGCGAGCAGTAGCAGCGCCATAAACGGCGTGGTCTTCCACACCTCGGCGAGCACGATGATCGCGAGTGACGGCCATTGCTCGGTGAGCGGCGCCGTCCCGTCGGGGAGCAGATTCGCCAGGTAACCGGTTTCCGGAGTCCACGCGTAATACCAGGAGAAGGCCGCCGCGACGGTCACGATGCCGTATGGGATGAGCACCATCGTGCGGATGACACCCTTGCCGAAGATGGTGCGGTGCATGACCAGAGCGATGGCCATACCCAGCACCAACTCGATGAGGACCGACACCAGCGTGATGCCCAGCGTCACCCCGAACGCGCTCCACCAGTAGCCGTCGGTGAGCACCGTCGCATAGTTGGAGAACCACACGAACTCGCGTTCACCCGGCGCCGACAGGCTCGCCTTGTTCAGCGACAGCCAGACCGCGTAGACGATCGGATATCCGGTGACCACTGCCATCATCAGCGCGGCAGGCGCGATCAGCCAGAAGGCGAGTTTGCGTTCGGCCGCCTTGCCTTCGCTGAGTTTGCGCTTTCCCGCCGGTTCGGGCGTACGCGATGCCTCGGTGTCCCGGGCGATGACCGCGGTACCCGCGGTCGTCGGCACCGCGGCGCCTACCGCCTGCGGTGCGGCGTGGGCCGGTGGTGCCGGGCTGGAGGACGCCGGTGGCGTCCAGATGTCGGAATGGACGGTCGGCGTGTCGGATCCGGGCACCGCCGGAATCGAACCGGTCCGCGTGGTGGCGTCCTCGGGCAGCGAATGGCGTCCCGCCCGCTGCGGCGAGTCACCCCCGTCGGCACCGTCTGCCGACGGTGCCGTCGGGTTGTCGTCTCCGGTTGTCACGGAACCAGCCCTTCTCCATCGATGGCCTTCTGGACTGCATCGGCGAGTTCATCGACGAGCGTCTCCGGATCCCACTGGCCCACCGGACTCAGCTTGGCCACCACGAGGGTCGAGATCGCTTGGTAGACCGGCGTCTTCGGACGCACTGCGGCGCGCCCTTCTTTCAGTTGTTTGAGCACCTCGTCGGCCATCGGATAGATCGCACGGAACTCGGCGTCGTCACTGTAGAGACTTCCGATCACCGGTGGCGGGCCTGCGTTGAGCGCGAAGTACTTCTGCGACTCCTTGCTCGTGATGCATTCGGCGGCCTTGAACGCCAGTTCCTGCTGCTGCGAGGTACCGGCCACGGCGATGTTGAACCCGCCCAGAGTCGCCTTGCCGGGCCGGTTGCCGACCCCTGGATAATTGGTGAAGTTGAACTTCTTGCGCATCTCGATGTTCAGCGGCCGTAGCTGTTCGGGCTTCGGCTTGTCCGCGCCGTCGGCGTACAGCCCGGAATACTTCTGCAACTCCGTGAGAAAGTCGACGCTGCCCTTGGCCGCGTTCTCCTGCATACCGGCGAAGACGAAGGGCCAGTTGACCTGGTAGAGCGCTTTGCCCTTCTCCATTCCGGTCCGCGCGGTGCCCTCGTCGGAGTTCGTCAGCGACGGGTCGTGACCGGGAGCTGTGGCGACCGCCTTCAGGACCCGCAATGCCTCCACCGTCGCGGCCCGGTGCGCCGGAGTGTCATTGAGCGCCTGCCGATCCGGGTTCTGCGGGTCGACGATCTCGCCACCCACGGTGGCCAGGACCGAGTTGAACCAGACCATCAACCCCTCGTACTGCCTGGCGGTCACCATGATCTGCGACGGCCCGCCCCTCGCCAGACTCTGCTGGGCGTCGACGATCATGGCCTCCCAGGTACGCGCGGGACGGCTCCCGATCTGAGCCAGGACATCCGTTCGGTACCACAGCAATTGGGTGTTGGTGGACATCGGGATCGCGTAGAGGCGCTCGCGCTCGTCGCCCTTCTTACGCCAGATGGCGGTGTCCAAAGGTCCCGCGAGAGTACGGGATTCGACGCCCGTGGCGATGCCGTCCGGCACCGCGACCGCCCACCCCGCATCGGCGAACTCGGCCGTCCACACCACGTCCATGGCCATCAGGTCGAGCGTCTTGTCGTCCCCGGCCAGACGTCGTGCCAACTGCAATCGCTGATCGTCGGCCGATTTCGGCAGCACCGTGTTCTCGATCCGGTATTGCCCACCGGACTCGGCCGAACACTTCGCCGAGATCTCCGCGAAGGTGTCCGCGCCGTCGGCCGGTGAATAGAAATTGAGTACGCCCGCCTCGTAGTCGGTTCCGCAGGCGGTGAGAATGGGGAACGTCGTCGCCAGTGCCGCAACGGCAATGGCCGCCTTACGTCCGAATCCGACGGATCTGGTCCGTCCCCGTCTCCTGTTCACCGATGGTCGATCGCCCCCGCCTGCAGCGCTGACCGAACTCCGCACGGAGCCTCCTTGTGTCCTACGCGGTGCGCTCGATCCGAAACAACCGCGAGCGTCTGGAGGGCTACGCTATACGCCGCGATTCGTGACTGGCAACACATTCGGCATGGGCGTGCCACAATCCCGTATTTCCCCGGGTGCGCTGGCGACACGCCCGGCCGTACCGGGTGGTTCAGACAGCCAGGCGGGCAAGCATGTCACGAGCCTGGGTCGCGCTCTTCGGGTCGCACAGCACGTCGTAGCGCCCCGCCACCAGCTGCATCGTCGACGCGAAATCACGCTGCCCACGTGTGGCCGCATACGGCACGACCGCCGTCACCAGACCGAAGATCACACCGCCGATGATGCCCATCACCAGCGGCGCCACCGGTGACCCGCTGACCACCAGCGACACCAGCAGACCGAAGAACAGACCCAGCCACGCCCCCGACACGATGCCGGTCCCGATGACCTTGCCCCATGTCAGACGCCCGATGACTCGCTCGACCTGCATCAGATCAACCCCGACGATGGTCACGTCCTGCACGGTGAAATCCTGTTTGGCCAAATGCTCCACGGCACGCTGCGCCTCGGCGTATGTGCGGTAGGAGCCGACCGGCCAGCCCTGCGGCGGAGTGGGTAACCCGGCGCCGCGGCGACCGCCGCCACCCATGGGATTCGTCATCAGCACACCTCTGATCCTTCTCGCCCCCGGCGTCGGCGATCACCGATCGGCAACCGGCCGCCGGGCCGGCCGGGATGCCGGTGACGTCACCCACACGCCGTGGTGACATCATCGACAACACCCTTGCCACTACCCTTACTCCCATGTCGGTGAGCAAGGTGTTCGTGGCCAGATTAGTCGGATTGGCCGTCCTTGGTCCCGATGGTGAATCCATCGGCCGGGTACGCGACGTCGTCATCGGCGTCCGGCTCTCCGGCCAACAGCCGCGCGTCCTCGGACTGGCCGTCGAATTGACCACCCGCCGAAGGATTTTTGTGCCGATGCTGCGCGTCACCGCCATCGAGCCGAATGCGGTGACCCTCAACACCGGAACCGTCAGCCTGCGTCGGCTGCACCTGCGGCCCGGCGAGGCGCTGGCCATCGGGCAGGTTCTCGACACCCAGGTCCGCATCGACGATCCCGACCTACCCGACTTCGCCGACATCGACGTCACCATCGTCGATCTCGGCATCGAACAAACCCGAACACGCGACTGGATGGTCGCCCGCGTCGCGATCCGCGGTCACCGTCGCGGCCTACGCCGCCGCGGCGACACCCACGTCGTCGAGTGGTCGCACGTCCACGGCCTGACACACAGCGCGCTGAACCTACCCGGTCAGGGCGTCGCGCAGGTGCTCCTGCAATTCGAGGGTATGCGCGCGGCCGACGTCGCCAACGCCCTTCGTGAACTGCCACCCAAACGGCGCGACGAGATCGCCGCGGCCCTCGACGACGAACGGCTCGCAGACGTCCTGCAGGAACTTCCGCCCGACGACCAGACCGACGTGCTCGCCCAGTTGGACACCGAACGCGCGGCCGACGTCCTGGAGGCGATGGATCCCGACGACGCCGCCGACCTGCTCGGCGAGTTGCCCGATATCGAAGCCGAGGCGCTGCTGGAGAAGATGGATCCCGAGGATTCCGCCCCGGTGCGTCGGCTGCTGCTGCACTCCCCCGACACCGCGGGTGGTCTGATGACCTCGGAACCGATCATCGTCACCGCCTCCACCACGATCGCCGAGGCCCTCGCCCGCGTACGCGATCCCGATCTGACGCCGGCCGCGGCCAGCATCGTCTTCGTGGTCCGACCGCCGACCGCCACGCCGACCGGAAAGTACCTGGGCTGCGTCCACATACAGGCCCTGCTCCGCGAACCGCCCGCGAATATCGTCGGCGGCATCCTCGACACCGACCTGGCGCACCTGCGCCCCGACGACTCCTTGGAAACCGTGACCCGCTACTTCGCCACCTACAACCTGGTCTGCGGACCGGTCGTCGATGACGAACGCCACCTCCTCGGCGCGGTCAGCGTCGACGACCTGCTCGACGAGATCCTGCCGCGCGACTGGCGGGAGAGCGAACCCGGCGAACCCGGTGTCGGCGAATCGCCTGTCGGGGGTAACACCGGCACCGGAGACCGGCGAGCGGGTGGCCGATGAGCGAGCCACGCGGACGCCGCCTCGACACCCCCAGTCCCCGCCGGCGGTTCTCCTTCAATCTCGATTCCGACGTCGTCGGTGTCTACGGTGAGCGGGTAGCACGGTTCCTCGGCACCGGCCGCTACCTCGCGATCCAAACCGTCGTCGTGGTGGTGTGGATCCTGCTGAATCTGGTCGCGGTGACCATCCGCTGGGATCCGTATCCGTTCATCCTGCTCAACCTGGCGTTCTCCACCCAGGCCGCCTACGCCGCACCGCTCATCCTGCTCGCGCAGAACCGGCAGGAGAACCGCGACCGGGTCGCCCTCGAAGAGGACCGCAGCCGGGCCGCGCAGACCAAGTCCGACACCGAGTTCCTGGCGCGCGAACTGGCCGCGGTGCGGCTCGCGGTCGGCGACACGGTCAGCCGCGACTATCTCCGCAAAGAGCTCGACGACCTGCTCGACGAACTCGTCGACCGGCTGCGCGAGCCGTCCGACGCCGACTCCGACAGCGCACCCGACACGAATCGTCGGCGTCGGGACTGACCTCTACCACCGTCGCGCCCGGCACACCCCGGGCCACCACACCGCCATATGCCGTCAGCAAAGAATTGTCGGGTTCGTGCATCTCCGGTTTCCGGGTCTCTGTATGGTGTGGGTCACACGACCGAATGGTTACAGGGGCGGGGTCCTACGTGGTGAGCAACACAGCGGTGAGCAACACAGTGGTGAGCAAGACAGCGGTGAGCAAGACAGCAACAAGAGGTGTGACGGTGACTGATGTGCGCGTAGCGGAGACGATGACGTCCCGGGAGTCGTGCCGATGAGTCCGCGTCTCTTCCGCAGGTCGCAGGGCCCGCGGCGTCTTCACCTGCACACCCGCACCGTCGGGGTCGGACTCGGCAGCGTTCTGGTCGGGGCGCTGGTCCTGGGGACCGCCACCTCGAGTGCGCATGGCGACGGGCTGCAGTCGGCGTCGACCGCCGATCCCGCGCACCCGGTCGTGCTGGCCGAGGTGGTCGCCGCCGAACCCGCGTCGCTCGTCGGCTTCGCGCCACCACCGCCGACGAATGTCGCAGCCCCGGTCCTGCCGCAGTTCCGGGTGGCCGGCGATCTGCCGTCCGGTCCGCTCGGCATTCCCGGTGTCGTTCTCCAGGCCTACAAGCTGGCCGCCAACCGGGTTGGTGCCGAATCACCGCAGTGCAAACTTCCGTGGTTCTTGCTGGCCGGGATCGGCCGGATCGAATCGGGCCATGCCAGCAACGGATCGGTCGATCAGTACGGCACCACGATCAACCCGATCGCGGGCCCGGTCCTCGACGGTTCGCTCGCCGGTAACGCCGTCATCCGCGACACCGACGGCGGCCGGATCGACGGCGACGCCGCGCACGACCGTGCGATGGGCCCGATGCAGTTCATCCCGAGTACCTGGGCGAGCTGGGGCACCGACGCCAACGGCGACGGTAAGGCCGATCCGAACAACGTCTTCGACGCAACCTATTCGGCCGGGCGTTATCTGTGCGCCGGGGTCTCCGACATCATGAACGACCGCAACAAGGTCGCCGCGGTGCTGCGCTACAACCACTCGATGGATTACGTCGCCAACGTGCTCAGTTGGGCGGCCGCCTACGCGACCGGCGTCATGCCGACCAACCCGATCCCCGAGTCCCGGCGACCGGTGGCCAAGAGCAGTTCGTCCAAGTCGTCCAAGCCGTCACGGCCCAGCGATCGGTCCTCGTCGTCGAGTGCACCGTCGTCGAAGCCGAAGAAGGTCACGCCCGCCCCGCCGCCGTGTGTGATCATCTGTATCCCGACGACGATTCCGCCGCTGCCGTTGCCCGGCCAGCCCGCGCCGCGGACGACCAAGCCTGCCAAACCGACCGGACCCGCGACGGCGAAGCCATCGGCGAAGAAGCCCGGGGCCCTCACCCCGAACGGTGCAGTGCGGCGTACAACGCCCGCCGACGACGGGACCTCGGTACCGCGACGGTAAGCTGGCGATGATGACAACCGGAGTCGCCCCCACCGAGCCCACGGTCCGTGCTGCGCTGAGCAAGGTACGTGACCCCGAGATCGGCAAGCCCATCACCGATCTCGGCATGGTCAAATCCATCGCGATCAACGACGACGCCAGCGTCGACGTCGCGGTCTATCTGACCACCTCGGGCTGTCCGATGCGCACCGAGATCTCGGGCCGTGTCGAACAAGCCGTCGCCGATGTGCCCGGCGTGGGTACCGTGCGCGTCGAACTCGACGTGATGAACGACGAACAGCGCACCGAACTCCGCAAGAAGCTGCGCGGCGACAAGGCCGAACCGGTCATCCCGTTCGCCCAACCCGGTTCCCTGACCCGTGTCTACGCCGTCGCCTCCGGCAAGGGCGGTGTCGGCAAGTCGAGCGTCACGGTGAACCTCGCCACCGCGCTCGCGGCCCGCGGGCTCAGTGTCGGCGTGCTCGACGCCGACATCTACGGCCACTCGGTACCGCGGATGCTCGGCAGCGACGCCAAGCCGACCCAGGTCGAGAAGATGATCATGCCGCCGATCAACCACGGGGTGAAGTTCATCTCGATCGGCCAGTTCACCGACGGCAACACCCCGGTCACCTGGCGTGGCCCGATGCTGCATCGTGCGCTGCAGCAGTTCCTCGCCGACGTCTACTGGGGCGATCTCGACGTCCTGCTGCTCGACCTTCCGCCCGGCACCGGTGACGTCGCGATCTCCATCGCGCAGCTCATCCCCGGCGCCGAGATCCTGGTGGTCACCACCCCGCAGCAGGCGGCCGCCGAGGTGGCGGAGCGGGCGGGCGCGATCGCACTCCAGACACGGCAGAAGATCCTCGGCGTGGTGGAGAACATGTCCTGGCTCGAACTGCCGGACGGCAGCCGGATGGAACCCTTCGGTTCCGGCGGCGGCGCCAAGGTGGCCGAACGGCTCACCCGTGCGGTCGGCGCGAATGTCGAACTGCTGGGACAGGTCCCGCTCGAACAGTCACTGCGTGAGGGCGGCGACGCCGGCGTGCCGGTGGTCTTGTCGGCACCGGACTCGGCGTCGGGTTCGGCATTGCGCGCCATCGCCGACAAGCTCGCGGTCCGCAAGCGTGGTCTGGCGGGCATGAGCCTGGGCATCGACACCACCCGGCACAACTGATCGGCGAGCACTACGGCGTCGGGGACCCGACGACCCGTGCGGCCGGAAGATCAGGTCGCGTCCCAGTCCCCCACCGCGGGCCGTCGATTTCCGGGCTCACGCGTCGACCGACCGACCTCCGACGCCGGGGATGAGGGCACCTCGGGAGTCGGCATCGGCGCCGACACCGGTTTGATCTCGGGAGTCTGCGTCAGTTTCGTCGGATCCAACGATTTGAGGTCGTCGCCGACGCCCTCGGCCATCCGGAACACCGAATCGTCACCGTCGAGCAGATGCTTGGTCACGATCGAGCGCGGAGTCATCCCGCGGAGTTCGTTGAGCTGCGACAGCGGTTTGCGGAGGTCGTCGAAATCGGAACCGAGATCCTCTTTGAGCTGCCCGGTGGCACCGGTCGCGTAATCGCGGACCTGGCGGATCGACTTCATCGTCCATGTCACCGCACCGGGCAGTCGCTCCGGCCCGAGGACGACGAGCGCGACGACCACCAGGACGGCGATCTCGCCCCATCCGATACTGCTGAACATGGTTGGCCTCAGTCACTGACCGGGGTGATGGTGCCGTCGAAAGTCCGGCCATCACGCCAATATTTGAACGGTGTTTCCTTACCGATTGTCGCCGTCCGGACCGCGACGTTCAACTCGTCGGCGCTCTCCACCGGCCGGCCATTGAAGGACACGATCACATCGTTCTCCCGAATACCAGCACGGGCGGCCGAACCACCGGCCACGACGTTGCGGATGAGCGCCCCCAGCACACGTTCGTTGCGCACCGAGCTGGCATTCACACCGATCGCGGGATGTTTGACCGTACCGGACTTGATCAGCGACTCGGCGATCGATTTCGCCTGGTTGATCGGGATCGCGAAACCGAGGCCGATGGATCCACCGCCACCGCTGCGAATCGCGGTGTTGATACCGACCACCTCGGCACGGTCGTTGACCAGCGGACCACCGGAGTTACCCGGGTTGATCGCGGCGTCGGTCTGGATGGCGTCGATGACGGCGTCGGTATCGGTGTCGGCGTCCGGCGGTAACGCGATCGCCCGGTTCAGGGCGCTCACGATGCCGCTGGTCACCGTACGGTTCAGGCCCAGCGGAGCGCCGAAGGCGACGACTTCCTCGCCGATCTGGAGGTCATCGGAATTGCCGAGTTTCGCCACCACCAGGTTTTCCACGTCATCAACCTTGACCACCGCGAGGTCGGTCTTGATGTCACGCCCGACGATCCGTGCGGGAACGCGGGTGCGGTCGGAGAAGACCACTTCGAGCTTCGCCTGCTTGTCGTTGGCCGCCATCGAGATGACGTGATTGTTGGTCAGGATGTAGCCCTGCGGATCGATGACGAATCCGGACCCGGTGCCGCCCGAACTGGCCGTGCGTACGTCGATCACGACGACGGACCGTTCGACCGCCTGCGCGACCCGGGCGACCGATGATCGCGGCTCACCGCCCTGGGCGTCGCCGGTCGACAGGGACACCGTGTCGCTGTGTAGCGCGGACTCCGACGGCCCGACGGTCAGTCGCCCGATCAGGGCCCCGATCATCCCGATCAGCAGCGCGATGACCGTCAGGGTCACCAGCGCGACCCAGGTGATGCGCTTGCCGAACAAGACGTCGCGGACACCGAGTTTGGCTCCGGCCACGGTCGGCGCCGCGGCCGTGGGCGTCCCGACCGCGGGCCGCGTCAACTGCGCGGGACTTTCCGGGTCACGCCAGGGATCGGCGGGTTCATCGGGTTCGTCCGGCTGCCCGTAGGTGGCCAGCGGGTCACGTTGAAGCGACTCGTCGCTGTCGGCCGGACGGCCGAAGGCCTCGGCGAGCACCGGGTCCGGCGCGGCGACGGTGGGCTGGGTGCGTCCGGTGGGCACCGCGCCGTCGGCGAAGGACCCCTGCACCCCGTCGGGGCGCCCGAAGACCTGCGCGGTCTCCCGGGAAACCGGCGCATGCCGTGGTGCGGGCAGCGGCTCGCGGGCCGGCACCTGCGATCGATCGGCGGTCGACGCCGACCATCCGTCGGAGGTGGGGCGGACGTCGGTGCGGTTGTCGGTGTCGATGTTCTCGGTACCTTCGTTGCTCACGGTGTCAGCGGCCCCATCGGCGGGTCATCCGGCCACGGGTCACCGTCGGGAACGGGTTCGGCGGCAGTTCCGGGAATCGGGCACCGTCGAGACGATCGGTGGTGGCCTGTGCAGCGGTCAGGTCGATCTCCCTGGTCGGGATCTGGGCGAGCTGGCTCAGCAGCGACGCCGGGATCGCGACCTGCGCGGAGTCACGCAGCCGGGCGCGCGCGGCAGCCTGCTCCTCGACCGCGCCTGCGCATTCGGGGCACAGTGCCAGATGGTGGGCGGCCCGCCCGTGCGCGGTCATGCCGAGTTCGCCGTCGACGAAGGCGGCGACGGCCTCGGGGGCCAGATGTTCGGTGGAGGCGAAGGCACGTCCGCCGGGGGTGCCTGCCGGACGGTAGCCACGGTTCGGCTCGATCGACGACGGCGCGGGCGACCAACTGGCCGGATTCCATGCCGACCGGCGGCGACGCAGGTCCGGTGCGGGTACGGGATCCGTCGGTCCCCGTCCGCGGACTGGTCGTCGACGTTGGCCACTGATCGGAGGGTCCATCTGCGGGCCGTCCATCATCGGGCCGTCCATCATCGTCGCCAACCCCTTTCCACGACGTCCCCGTCGCATCCGCCGCTCCGGCGTCCACATCCGCTCATGCCACGCTACTCACCGTTTGCGCATATCGCCGTCATCAGACGCCGAACATGCGCGGCGGGAACGAGGCTTGACGGTCCGACCAGCGATGATCGGCGACAGGCAAGCGACCCGCGCGACTTTTCAGACTATCCGAACGACACAACGATCGACGCGGTGCCCGGGTTCCCGGTCGCGCGCAGATGCCGACCGGTCAGCGGCCGACGGCGACCGATCGGCTACTGGTATGTCCGGCCGCGGCCAGACTCTCCCGAATCGCCTGCCGACCACGGTGGATACGGCTGCGAACGGTGCCGAGCTTCACCCCGAGGGTGGTCGCGATCTCTTCGTAGGACAGGCCTTCGACGTCACAGAGGACGACGGCGGCACGGAAGTCCGGCGGCAGCGCGTCGAGCGCGTACTGGAGATCGGAGTCGAGGTTCGCGGCGTCGAGGATCTCCTGCGGGTCCGGCGTCTCGGCGGGCACCCGGTCATAGTCCTCGGGCAGCGCTTCCATCCGGATCTTGTTGCGTCGCCGCACCATGTCGAGGAAGAGGTTGGTCGTGATGCGATGCAGCCAGCCTTCGAAGGTGCCCGGCCGGTAGTTCGACAACGAGCGGAAGACACGGATGAAGGTCTCCTGGGTGAGATCTTCGGCATCGTGCTGATTACCCGACAGCCGATAGGCGAGCCGGTAGACGCGGTCGGCGTGTTCACGCACCAGTTCGTCCCAACTCGGCATCAGGAGCTCGTCGCCGGTGGCGTCGAATCCGGCAGTCCCGTGCAGGACGGTGTCGGTGGACTCCAGGGGGGCGGTCATCGTGGGTGGCGTATCCCTTCTCGAATCACTGCTAGCTCGTGATCACTGTTTGGTCCACGGCCACGTCGGCCGAAGACGAACACTCGTCGAGGTGAACGTCGAATCCGCCAGCGGATATTCCGGACCCGGCATACCCGCTGTGTGGTCGACATCTATCGCGGTGTTGCGGATAAGCCTTTCCTATCGCGGTGTGGTCGCAGTGTGAGAGACCTGAGGTTTCGCTGAGGAAGTGGGACGGCTGCCCGACATCGTCGTCGACGAACCGATCTGCGCTGGTCGGGCGCGCCGGGTGTCCGATCCGCGAACCCTCCGACTAACCTCATCCGCGTGACCGAGTCAACTCCTGCCGCCCTGATCGCCTACGCGGAATCGGCGATCGTCGAAGATGACGCCCTGATCGCCGCCCGGGCGCGCGCCACCGAACTCGGCGCCGAGGCGGTCAGCCCGGCGGTGGGTGCGCTGCTCGCCCTGCTCGCCCGCGCCACCGACGCACGTGCCGTCGTCGAGATCGGGACCGGCACCGGCGTCAGCGGCCTGTGGCTACTCGGCGGCATGGCCACCGACGGTGTGCTCACCACCATCGACCCCGAACCCGAACACCACCGTGCCGCACGTGCCTCCTTCGCGGCCGCCGACATCCCGCCCGGCCGGACCCGGCTCATCAACGGGGCACCCGCCGAGGTCCTCCCCCGACTGACCGACGAGTCCTACGACCTCGTCTTCGTCGACGGCCCGCGGATCGACCTACCCCGCTTCGTCGGCGAAGCCATCCGGATGCTGCGGCCGGGCGGCATCGTGGTCGTTCACAACGCGACCGCCAACGGCGCGGTCGGCGATCCGGAGCGGACCGACCCGATCACCACCGCCGCCCGCGACGCCGCGCTGCTCATCGCCGACGACGATCGCCTGCTCCCCGTCGTCATCCCGCTCGGCGAAGGTGTCCTCGCCGCAGCCAAGGCACGCTGAACTCCGGCGGAACCGCTCAGACGTCGGTGGAGAACCGGATCCCGTTGTCGGGGATCTGAATCCCCGGCCAGACCCGCGCACCGCGCAGAAGTTCGCAGCGCGCACCGATGTCGGCGCCGTCGCCGATGACCGTGTCGCGGACGAGCGCGCGCGGGCCCACCCGGGCGCCGAATCCGACGATGCTGCGTTCCACCACGGCACCTGCCTCGATGACCGCGCCGTCGAAGATCACCGCACCGTCGAGCCGGACCCGCGGACCGATTTCGGCGCCGCGTCCGACGACCGTGCCACCGATCAGCACCGCGCCGGGGCCCACCCCGGCGCCCTCGTGGACCAGCGATTCGCCGTGCCGGTCACCGAGCGCGGGTGACGGCGCGATACCCCGCACCAGGTCGGCCGAGCCGCGCACGAAATCCTCGGGTGTGCCCATGTCCCGCCAGTAGGCATGGTCGACGTGGCCGTGGACGTGCTTACCCTCCAGCAGCAGCCGCGGGAACACCTCACGCTCCACCGACACCGGCACCCCCGCCGGAATCGACTCGATGATCTCGCGGCGGAACACATATGTACCGGCGTTGATCTGGTCGGTCGGTGGGTCCTGGGTCTTCTCCAGGAAGGCCGTCACCCGGCCGTTCCCGTCGGTGGGCACGCAACCGAACGCGCGCGGATCGCCGACCCGGACGAGATGCAGGGTGACGTCGGCCTGGGCGACCCGATGACCTTCGATGACGTCGCGTACATCGGTGCCGCCGAGTACGTCGCCGTTGAACACCACGATGGTGTCGGCGGTGAGTTCGTCGAGCACGTTACGTATGCCACCGCCGGTGCCCAGCGGCGTCTCCTCGGTGACGTAGCGCAGCCGCAGCCCCAACTTGGAGCCGTCACCGTAGTACTCGCTGAAGACATTCGCCTTGAACGACGTGCTGAGCACCACGTCGCGGATGCCTGCGGCCTGAATTCGGGAGAGCAGATGCGTCAGGAACGGCAGGCCTGCGGTCGGCAGCATCGGTTTGGGCGCCGACAGCGTCAGCGGCCGCAGCCGTGTGCCCTTGCCCCCGACCAGTACGACCGCCTGCACCGAGTCGCCGTAGCCGTCGTCACCGGCTCCCTCGATCACCGGACCCCCCACGGTGTGATCAACCACTTGTCTGTTCCCTTCGTCTTCTCGCCAGGCCACAACTTCACCACCACTCAGTGCGCTTCGCGCGCCAAGGCCCGCTTGGCCGAGCGCACCGCAAGCTTCGAGCGGACCGCCAGCCCGGCCCGCAGGGCCAGGCGAAGTGGGGCACGCAGCAGTCCCGGGTTGCGGTCGGCCTGGAAACGGTAGGCACTGCGATGGTGTGCCGGCAGCATCTTCTCCGGGTTGCGTCCGGCGGTGTGGCCCTTGGTGTGGATGACCTCGGCGGCCGGGATGAACACGTTGAGCCATCCCGCGCGGCCCAGCCGGTCCCCCAGGTCGACGTCCTCCATATACATGAAGTAGCGCGAGTCGAATCCGTCGATGGCATCGAAAGCCTTGCGGCGCACCAGCAGACACGATCCAGACAACCAGCCTGCGGCACGTTCGGCGCTGGGGTCCTCCTCGTCGCCACGGTAGGCGGCGGTCCATGGGTTCGACGGCCACACCGTGCCGAGAACGGCGTGCCCGGTACCCGACACGAGGTCGGGTACGCGTCGTGCCGAGGGATACACCGAACCGTCGGGTTCGCGGATCAGCGGCCCGAGCGCACCCGCCCGCGGCCATCGGTCGGCGGCGGCGAGCAGTTCGTCGAGGGAGCCGGG
Source organism: Gordonia heveisoli (assembly GCF_030315745.1). Lineage (GTDB taxonomy): Bacteria > Actinomycetota > Actinomycetes > Mycobacteriales > Mycobacteriaceae > Gordonia. The sequence goes on from NZ_JASXSH010000009.1 coordinate 83,445, forward strand.
CAGCCACTCGATGTCGGGATTCGCGATCACGATGAACTCGATCGCCGGATCGATCTCGGCAACCGCCCGGTTGATGGCACCGCCGTAGCCGATGTTGCCCCCCGTCCGCAGCAGCGTGACGTGGTCGTTGTCACGTTCGGCGGCCTCCGGGGCACCATCGGTGGATCCGTTGTCGGCGATGATCACCTGCGGACGCGCGGTGGTGGCCTCGGCCAGGCTGCGCAGGAAGGTTCCGAGATAGTCGCCGGAGAAATAGGTCACCGTCACCACAGCGAAGGCGGGTGCGGCAGAGGAGTCGGCGCGATCAGTCACCGGGTTAGGGTAACGAACCGTCGGCGGCGACCGGCGCGGCGATAGCCCGGTGTAGGGCCGCCGACCACTCCGGCAGCGGTGTCAGTCCGGCATCGGCCCAGGAAGCCCCGGACAGCACCGAGAATGCGGGCCGGGGCGCGGGCCGGGGGAATTCGGCGGTGGTGCACGGATGGACGCGATCGGCGTCGGCGCCGACCTCGATGAACACCGCGCGCGCCACGTCGCACCAGGTCGCCCGGCCGCCGTTCGTCGCATGCAGGGTCGCCCCGGCGATACCGCGGACCGGCCCGATCGAGACGAGTTCCCACAGCCCGTCGGCCAGGTCGAGGGCATACGTCGGTGAACCGAGCTGATCGTCGACGACCGATACGGTCTCCCGAGTCTGCTCCAGACGACGCATCGTCCCGACGAAGTCCCGACTGTCGGGTCCCCCGGTGTACACCCAGGCGGTCCGGACGACGGTCGTTCGCCCGTCGGCGGCGAGCGCGGCCCGCTCACCGGCCAGTTTGCTCGCGCCGTAGACGGTCGCGGGGACAACCGCACCCGATTCGTCCGGTTCATAGGGTGTGGTCCGCGGTTCGGGTTCCTCGTCCGGGCGCTCCGATGTCCCGCCCAGGGCGCTGCCACTGAAGACGTAGTCGGTCGAGATGTGGATCAGCCAGGCGCCGACGGCCGCGGTCGCACGGGCCAGATGCGCAGGCCCGTCGGCGTTGACGCGGTATGCCGCGGCGCGATCGGTCTCCGCGGCGTCGACGTCGGTGTAGGCGGCTGTGTTGATCACCACATCGTCCGCGGTCAGACCGGCCAGCGCCACGGCAACCGACGTGGCGTCGGTGATGTCGATGTCGGCGGAGGTCAAGGGGCGTACCCGCGCCGGTTCCCGCGTGTCGGGGATGCGTGCGATGAGTGCGCGGCCGAGTTGACCCGCCGCCCCGATCAAGTAGACGCTCCCAGTTGATGCCGACGTGTTCTGCATGACGACCATGGTGCCGTACGGCGTTGCGTTCTCGAATTGGCGAATCACTTCAGTAGCCTGGCGTCAGAACAACAACATCAGAAACGCCAATCACTTCACTACCGGCAATTACTCATAGGCCCAGATGTCACCGCGACATCAGGGCCGCCACCGGTTGCCGGGTGATCCGAGTCGAAAGGTCTCGCCAGCTCGTGGACTATCCATCCGACGATGCCCGAGGACGTCCGCGTGCGCGCGGTGACGCGTCCGGAGATCCTCGTCGTCGTCGCCCGGCGGGCCCCAGCGCGGGAACCCGGCGCAATTCGGACGATCCACCTCGACGCAGGCCCGAAGACGCACCCCGGCGAAAGCCAGAAGACAAGTACCACCCAGACAGGTCCCGCCCAGACCAGCATCGCCCCGACATGAGCCGTGAGGACGTGTACCGCGGGGAGCCCCAGCGCCCCCGTCGGCCGCGTCCGGCAACCGACGACCGTCCGCGCCGACGGCCGACCGGCGAGACGCCGGCCGAGCGTCGGCCGCGCCGCATCCCCGCGGACGGCGGCCCACCCCGGCGGCCGCGCCGCGCCGCCGTACCCGACGGACCCGACCTGCACCACGAACACGGCGACCGATCCTCCGGTGAGATCCACACCCGATCGGCCAAACATGCCGCCGGTGCGCCGAAGTCGCGCCGGGTACGACCGGCATCCGCCCGCACCGCCGAAACGGTCCGCCCGGACAAACCCGCCCGGCCACGCCGACAGACGCGTCCCGCCGAATCCGCCGCGGCCGCCGACGTCATCGACACCCCGCCGCCCACCGACCGCGGCACCCGCCGCGGTGCCGCACACCCCGATCCGCGCCGGTTCGGTGGCTCGCACTGGGGTCGCGGCATCATCGCCCTCGTTTCGGCGGCGGTACTGGTGTGCACCGGGTACGCCTGGAACACGATGACCAGCCTGCAGAACGACATCACCCAGGCCAGCGGCCTCGGACTCGGTGGCGCCAAGGACGGCGCCGTCGACATCCTGCTCGTCGGAACCGATTCGCGGACCGATGCCAAGGGCAATCCGCTGTCGGCCGACGAACTCAAGATGTTGCGCTCGGGCAACGAGATCGCCACCAACACCGACACCATCTTGCTCATCCGTATCCCGGAGGACGGGTCGTCGGCGACCGCCATCTCGATTCCCCGCGACTCTTATGTCGACGTACCGGGCATCGGCAAGTCGAAGATCAATGCCGCGTACGGCGCGACCCGCGAAGGGGTCCGGGCCCGGGAAGTCGAGGCAGGCACCTCCGAACGAAAGGCGGAGGAGGACGGCACGCGCGCCGGCCGGAAGGCACTCATCGACACGGTCGCCAACCTGACCGGGGTGCACGTCGACCACTACGCCGAGGTCGGGCTGCTCGGCTTCGTGCTGCTCACCAAGGCGGTCGGCGGCGTCGACGTTTGCCTGAAAGCCCCGGCTCGGGATCCGTTCACCGGCGCACGATTCCGCGGCGGCCGACAGACGCTCAACGGTCCGCGCGCTCTGAGCTTCGTGCGGCAACGCCACGGGCTGCCGCGCGGCGATCTCGATCGGATCACCCGGCAGCAGGCATTTATGGCGTCGCTCACCCAGAAGATCTTGTCCGCAGGCACGCTGACCAGTCCGAGCAAACTCGACGATCTGCAGAATGCGGTGTCCCGCACGGTCGTCATCGACGACAACTGGGATGTGCTGTCCTTCGCGCAACAGTTCAAGGATCTCAGCGGAGGCAAGGTCAAGTTCGCGACCATCCCGGTGGTGACCGACCAGGGCTGGAGCGAGGACGGCCAGCAGAGTGTCGTGCAAGTGGACCCGCGTGCGGTCGCGAAGTTCACCGCCGACCTACTCGACAACAAGAGCGCCAAGAACCAGCGTGCCGAGTACACGGTCGACGTGAGCAATGCCGGCACCATCGACGGGCTGGCGGGCAATGTCGCGAACATCTTGACCAACAAGGGTTTCAAACAGGGCCAGATCAACTCCGAACCGGCCGACACCCGAGATTCGCTGGTGATCGCACATGACGAGAACGACGGGGCGCGGGCCTTGGCCAGGGATCTAGGCGGCGCGCGTATCGTCGTCGACGACAAGCTCGACGAGCATCAGCTCAAGGCTGTGCTCACCAACACCTACACCGGACCGGGATCGATCTCCGATACCGGATCGCAGGCGGACAACCGTCCCGCCAGCGAACGTGTCGGCAACAACCGCCCGCCGATCACTGCCGGCGGCGACGGCCCTGCCTGCGTGAACTGACCTGTGCGCGAGCCGATCTGCGCGCACTGATGCCGAGGAGATCACCGCGATGACCGCCACCCGCACCGTCACCGACGCGGTGTTCGCCGCCGTCGGCGACTGGACCCGACCACTGCTGACGTACTACAACGACGACACCGGGGAGCGGACCGAACTCTCCGGGGCAACCCTGGGAAACTGGGCGGCGAAGACGGCGAATTTCCTCGTCGACGAGATCGGAGTACTTCCCGGTGATCGCGTGCGAGTCGACCTACCCGAGCACTGGCAGAGCGCCGCCATCCTGCTCGGCACCTGGTGGACCGGCGCGCATATCGTCCTCGGCTCTGCCGACGACACCGACACGGACCGTGCGGTGTTCACCTCGGTAGCACGCATCGACGATCATCCCGACGCCGACGAACTGATCGTCGCCTCGTTGGATGCCTTCGCGCTCCCGCTCCGCGACCTGCCGCCGGGTGTCGCCGACTACGCGAGTTCGGTTCGCGTACATGGCGATCAGTACGCCTCGCGCGCTTCCGGCGAGACGGTTCTGCCCGGACCCGACGGCAGCCTGCCTGCCACCATCGCGGCAGCGACCGACGCCGCCGGACGCGACGCCATCCACGCGGGAGCGCGTGTGCTCACCACCCGGGAATGGCATACCGCCGACGGCGTGGTGAACCATCTGCTCGCACCACTGCTGGCCGGGGCGAGTCTCGTGCATGTGGCCGGCGCCGATCCCGGGTCGTTGGGTGGGCGAGCCGAATCCGAACGCGCCGACCTGATCTTGACCTGAACGACAAGAATCGGTCTGAACACACACTTTCCCTGCCGCCCGACTTGCGGCACAGTGGAACTATGCGACTGCCCAGGACCGTGGCCCGGATCAACAAGGCCGTCACCAATCCGATCCAACGACAGTGGGCGCCACATGTGGCGCCCTGGGCCATGGTCGAACACGTCGGCCGAAAATCCGGCGCGCACTACTCGAATCCGGTCCTTGCCTGGGTAGACGACGATCGCCTCTCGATCGTGCTGACCTACGGACGGCACACCGACTGGGTTCGTAACGTGCAGGCCGCCGGACATTTCGACCTGATCCGGAAGGACAAGCGCTACCAGGTCACCGGGCCGCGCATCATCCCGGCAGACTCCCCCGATGTGGTCCGCGGCGCACGTCTGCCCGCGCGGCTGTTCGATTCGGTTCTCATCGGAACGCTGTCCCCGGCGGACGCCTGATGACCGCCGCTCCGCAGCGCACTTACGGCGACGATGAACTGTCGGATTTCGCCGTCGAGGAGCGCACCTACGAAGGTGCCACCCGTCGTGTGTATCGCAAGGGCACCGGCCCTGCCGTCATCGTCATCGCCGAGATTCCCGGCATCACCCCACGCGTCGCCGACTTCGCGCGCAAGGTCGCCGATCGCGGCGCCACCGCGGTGCTGCCGTCGTTGTTCGGCGTCGACGGCCGCGACCCGCACCCGCGGACCGTCGGGAACGTCCGCTCCGGAAAGATCATGCTCGACACCATTGTCCGGGCGTGCATCTCACGCGAGTTCACGGTCCTGGCGACCGGACGCTCCTCACCCGTCACGACCTGGCTGCGGGCACTGGCCACCGAGGAGCACGAACGGTGCGGCGGCCCGGGTGTGGGGGCGGTCGGGATGTGTTTCACCGGTGGTTTCGCGCTGGCGATGGCCGCCGACGACCGACTGCTCGCGCCGGTGCTGTCACAGCCATCCTTGCCGTTCGCGGCACTGCCGGGCCGCAGGCACGCGATCGACATCGACGCCGACGACCTGGCGACGGTCCAGAACCGGTGTGCGGCCGGACTTCAGGTGCTGGGGCTGCGCTTCGACGGTGACCCGCTGTCGCCGCCGGGACGGTTCGAGTTCCTGTCGCAGCAACTCGGCGACGCATTCATCGGCGTCAGCCTGCCCGACTCCGCGGCACATCCGGAATCGATGCACCCCAAACCACATTCGGTATTGACCGAAGATCTCATCGACGAGCCGGGCCAGCCGACCCACGACGCGCTGACGCAGGTACTGGAGTTCTTTGCCACCAAACTCGAGATTCCCGCACCGCCGCGCTGAACGCCACGGCGACCGGGGCTCCCGACCCGAAGGAGCTACTCCCCCAGCAGTTTTTCCTGAAGCGCGGCGTCCTTCTCGAGCACCATGCGCTCGAGTCCCTGCTGGAATTCGACCATCCGCGCCTGCAGCGCGGGATCGGTGGACCCCAGGATGCGAACCGCGAGCAGGCCCGCGTTGCGCGCACCACCCACCGAGACCGTCGCGACCGGGACACCGGCAGGCATCTGCACGATCGACAGCAGCGAATCCATGCCATCGAGGTAGCGCAACGGCACCGGGACGCCGATCACCGGCAGCGGCGTCGCCGAAGCCACCATGCCCGGAAGGTGTGCGGCACCACCGGCTCCGGCGATGATCACCTCGATGCCGTTGTCGGCAGCACTCGCCGCATAATCCAGCATCCGCTGCGGCGTGCGATGCGCCGAGACGACGCCGACCTGGAACGGGACGTCGAATTCCGCGAGCGCCTCGGCCGCCGCCTCCATGGTCGGCCAGTCCGAATCGCTGCCCATGATCAAGCCGACACGCGGCCGCAAACCCTCACTCACCGTGCACATCCCATCCATCGGTCCAGACCGCGTGCGACATCCAGTGCGCCGCACGCTCGGCTCGCTCGCGTACATCGGCCGGTGAATCGCCCGCCCGGCCAACGACGTTGACGTGCCCGATCTTACGATCGGGCCGCTCGCCCTTGCCGTATAGGTGGATCTTCGCGTCGGGCAGCCGGGCCATCAGATGATGAACACGCTCATCCATCGACATCTCCGGGGCCTGTGCCGCACCGAGCACATTGGCCATCACGGTGAACGGCGCCCGCGGCGCGGTGTCGCCGAGCGGATAGTCCAGCACTGCACGCAGATGCTGCTCGAACTGCGAGGTGACCGCACCGTCCATGGTCCAGTGACCGCTGTTGTGCGGCCGCATCGCGAGTTCGTTGACCACGAGGTCACCAGCGGTGGTCTCGAACAACTCCATCGCCATCACCCCGACCACACCGAGTTCGTCGGCCAGTCGCAACGCCATCTGCTGGGCGCGGGCCGCGGTCTCGTCGTCGAGATCCGGTGCGGGTGCGAGCACCACCGCGCACTGTCCGTTGCGCTGGACGGTCTCCACCACCGGCCACGCCGCCCCCTGTCCGAACGGGGACCGGCCGATCATCGCCGACAGTTCGCGCCGCATGTCGACCTTGCTCTCCGCGATCAGCGCGGGCGCGGCGTCGGGGTGGGCGTCGAAGACGTCGAGTGCGGCCTCCCGGTCATCGACCAGCCACACCCCCCGGCCGTCATAGCCACCACGCACCGTCTTGAGCACGATCTGCCACTGCTGGGCGTCACCGAAGTCGAGCAGCCGCGCCCGGGCCTCGTCACGGTCGCCAGCCAGATCGGCGAAGGCAGGCACCGGAAGTCCCAGCTCTGCCAACCGCTGTCGCATCGCGAGTTTGTCCTGCGCGAAATGCAGGGCACGTGACGGCGGGCGCACCGCCACCCCGGCTTCTTCGAGTGCCTGCAAATGATGCAGCGGCACACCTTCGTGGTCGAAGGTCAGTGCCACGGCACCCTCGGCGGCACGCAGCAGATCGTCGTAATCGTCATGTGAGCCATAGACCACATTCGCGCTCACCTGCGCGGCCGGATCACTCGACCCCGCCGCGAGGACCCGCAGGCATTGACCGAGCGCGATCGCGGCCTGATGGGTCATACGCGCCAGCTGACCACCGCCGATCATCGTGACAGTCGGGAGCCCGACCTCGTTCACCGACGATCGCGGGGCGGCGGGACCAGCTTTTCCGGCTTGCTCGGATGAGTTCACGCGACCCATCGTGGCATGCCGCACACTCGCCGTGCATGACCGCCCGGTGATGGGTTCCCTCAGTTTTGTTTCGTACACTCGGATCTTGTGCCATTCATCGACGAGCTGGTCGCTCGCCTCCCCGAGCCCATTCGTCGGCTCACGATGCGCCACCACGAGCTCATCAAATTCGCTCTTGTGGGTGGCACCACCTTCGTCTTCGACGCAGCCATCTTCTATGCGCTCAGCCTGACGATCCTCGAGCCCAAACCGGTGATCGCGAAGATCATCTCCGGCGTCCTCGCCACCATCCTGAGCTACATCCTCAACCGCGAGTGGGCCTTCAAGAACCGGGGCGGTCGCGAACGCCATCACGAGGCACTGCTGTTCTTCGCGATCAGTGGCGTCGCGGTGATCCTGCAGGCCACGCCACTGTGGATCGCGAACAACATGTTCGACCTGCGCACCAACCTCGACGTCACCGAGGTCGTCGTCATCGACTTCATCCTCGGATTCATCATCGGCAACCTGCTGGGTATGGGATTCCGGTTCTGGGCGCTCCGCAAATTCGCCTTCCCCGAGGAGCAGTTGCGTGGCGGCGACACCGGATCCACCGACGTGCACCCCAATCTGGCCGAACTCAACGATGAGGAACTCGGTCACGCATAGGCGTCCCACCCGGCGGACCCCCGTCCGGGCCGTCGGCGACCCCATTGGATGTGCCGACCGTCGCTCCCGACGGCACCACGATCGCGAAGATCGGCGGACGCCGCGTGGTCAACTCCAAGCGACCGCCGTCCGCCTCGACCAGCGCGCGTGCGAGCGACAGCCCGACACCACGTCCCGCCGAAGCCTCCGCATCGGGTCGTACGGTGGAGAACCCCCGGCGGAAGATGTGCGCGGCGATGGGATCGGGCACCCCGTCCCCCTCGTCGCTGACGCTGATGCGGACCATATCCGCCGACGGCAGGTCGCCCACGCTGATCCGGCAGCGCCCGGCTCCGTGCTGTAACGCGTTGTCGACGAGCACGCTGACCGCTTCCCGCAGTCGGCCCGGCCGGGCGCTCAGCGCCCTCGCCTCCCCGTCGAAGGCGACCGTTAGTTCCCGGCCCTGCGCATCGAAGGCCTGGCGGAAGTCGCCGGCGAGGGTCGTCAGCATATCCCGGACATCGATCACCGCGGGCGGTTCCCGGTCCGCGCGGGCCGCCGCCACCATGTCGTCGAGTTCACCGGCCAGCCGCTCCACCTGGGCCAGCGCCGCCTCAGCTTCCACGACGACCCGCGGGTCGTCGTGCAGAGACAGTTCGTCGAGCCGCAGCTGGATGGCGGTCAGCCTGCTGCGGAGCTGATGCGACACGTCGCCGACGATCTGTCCCTCGCGTTCGAGCCGCAGTGCGATCTCGGCGTTGGCGTCACCCAGCGCCGACGACACCCGGTCCAGTTCGGGGATGCCGTAACGCTTCCATTCGGTGCCGAAGTCCCCGCGCGCCATCGCGGCGGCCCGGTCGGCGAGATCGGTCAGCGGATCGGCGAGCCGGCCCGCGGTCACCGCCGCGACGACCGTTCCGGCCGCCACCGACGCGGCCACCGCGACCGCCACGATCGCCACCGCCGTCGTCTGATCGTCCCGGAGTCGCGCGCGCGGGATCTCCAGGATCAGCGTCCCGGCGTCGCCGAGACCGATCGAATCCGCGACGGTCGGCCCGTCGATGACCGCACCCACGGCCACCTCATCGACTCGACCCGACACGTGATAGCGAAGCGTGAGCCGACCATCGTCGGGCAGGATGACCTTCAACGACGGGGCGGTGAGCGCGCCCGGTGCGACGAATCCGGCCTCATCCTCCTGCCGGATCAGCTGGTCGGCGATCACCTTCAGTCGCGAGTCGAGATCCTGATGGGCGTTGTCGGCGACCCAGCGCCAGGCGATCACACTCAGCGGGATACCCAGCAGGGCACCGACCGCCAGCAGCATGGCGATCATCACGGTGAGAATTCGGCGGCGCATCGGTGCTCGTCAGTCCGGTTCTGGTGGACGGCAGATCAGGGATCGAACCGGAAGCCGACACCGCGCACGGTGATGATGTGCCGGGGCCGGTCACGCCGATCGTCACCGATCTTGCGGCGCAACCACGAGATGTGCATGTCGAGGGTCTTCGACGGACGCAGGTCGGTCGACCCCCACACCTCGCGCAGGATCTCGTCGCGACTGACGACCTCCCCGGACCGTTCCATCAGGAAGCGCAGCAGGTCGAACTCCCGGTTCGCGAGAGTCAGGTCGCGGCCTTCCACCAGAACTCGCCGACCCCGGGCGTCGAGCCGGATGTCGCCACCCTCCAGCACCTCGTCGTCGGCCTGCCGCCTGCGCAGCAGGGCACGCACCCGCGCCATCAGCTCGGCCAGCCGGAAGGGTTTGCCGACATAGTCGTCGGCGCCCGCGTCGAGCCCCACCACGAAGTCGACCTCGTCGGTGCGCGCGGTCAGCATCAGCACGGCCAGCGACGGCCGCTGCTGACGCAGCCTGCGACACACCTCCAGCCCGTCCATCTCGGGCAGCCCCAGGTCCAGGATGAGGAGTTCGAAACGCGAGTCCAGAGCCTCGTTGAGCGCCGCGGTCCCGGTGGAGACGACCGAACAGCCGTAGCCCTCCCTGGCCAGCGCGCGCGCCAGCGGCTCGGCGATGGCGGTGTCGTCTTCGGCGAGTAGTACCTCTGTCACCGGTCCCCGACTCCCCGCTGATGCAGCTGAGACGTCATCGGATCGTCGTCGTCGTTGATCGCCAGCACCTCGTGATAGAGCAACGAATGCACCTTCTCGACCTGGGGAATGTCGTCGAAGGACAGCGGATCGTCCGAGGCGGATTCGATGACCAGCGTGCCGGTACGCAGGATGCGGTCGATCAATCCGTGCCGGAACTCGACCGTGTTGATCCGTTTGATCGGGATGTCGATACCCGACCGCGTGATGACACCGTTGCGGAAGATGACGCGACGGTCGGTGAGCACGAAGTGGGTCGTCTTCCAATGCACCAGCGGCTTGACGAAATACCAGCCGAGCGCCACGAGCCACAGCACGCCGATGATGATCCCGAGGACCAGCTTGGGCGTGGATCCGAGGCTGTCGGTCCCGGTCACCACACCGAGCAGAAGGCCGGCGACGGCGGTCGCGAGGACGAACAGCAAGAAGGGTGCGAGCAGACACTTCCAGTGTGGGTGACGATGCAGGACGATACGTTCGCCGGCTGCCAGGTTCTCCCGCGGAAAGGCCATGGCTTCATCGTAGAGCGACACCCGGTCCGCGTGAGAGCGCAGACGCCGATTCCACTGCCCGTAGACGGTCGATCGCCCGACGGCGGGTGACTACAGTGAGCACCTACAGGTCCCACACACGAGATCCACGCGTGGGCATTCACGCAGGCGCGCCCGGTGACATGCGGGAAGCCCAACGCGAACAAGGAGCGTCAGTCATGACCTATCGCGATCCCCGCGATCCGCGCACGCACCGCTACGAGCCCGGATACGACCCCGACACCCGCAATCAGCAGTATCGGGACGACCAGTACCGGGACGACACCTATCGGGATGACCCGTATCGCGATGACCCACGGTATCGGCCGTCCACCCAGGCGTATTCGCAGTCCTATGCGCGTGAACCCGAACCCCCACGCCCCCAGCCCCGGTACGCCGCGACCCCCGACACCCGGCCCCGTCGTCGGGGACCCGACATCAACCCCGGGATGTACGCCGGCGGCGTCGTGATGACCGGCGTTGTCACCGGTCTGGCCGCGTGGCTGGCCGCCTGGATCATCCGCGCCATCGTCGAGCAGGTGAACGCCACCGGCAAATACGGCATCTGGAATCCGGTGTCCCGCGACGAATACTGGTTCGCCGTGGTCGGTTTCGGCTGTGCACTCGCGGCCGGTGCCCTCTGGTACGTCCTGCAGATCATCACGCCGTCGCCCGATCAGTTCTACCGCTGGATCGTGGGACTGCTGGTGGCCGCCGCGGTCGTCATCCCGCTCATCCTCTCCGATCAGGTGTCGGTGAAGATCGGCACCGCGGTGATGCATCTGATCATCGGCATACCCGTGCTGACGCTCATCCCGACGATGGGACACAAGAGTCGCAACCGCCGCTGAGGCTCGCCCCGGGCGCCTACAGCGGACGCAGGTGCGTGACGTCGCCGGCCGCGGCGATCACCTGCCTGCCGTCGGCGTCGACGATGATGCGACCGTCGGCATCCACCCCGACCGCTGTACCGATCACCTCCTGGTCGCCGGGCAGGATCAGCCGCACCCGCGCCCCGAGGGTGTCGCAACGTTCCCGATACCGCTCGGCAAGCGCCTCGATGTCGGCGGGCCAGTGGCCCAGCAGATCGTCGAGGGCCCGGAGGAACCCACCGGCCAGTTCGTCCAGGTCGACCACCCGGCCGGTCGCCAGTCGCAGCGAGGTCGCGGTGGCGACCGGCAGCTGATCCTGCGCCATCTCGGTGTTGATCCCGATCCCGATCACCGCCAGCCCGCCCCGCGGTGTCATCGTGTACTCCGACAGGATGCCGGCGAGTTTCCGGCCGTCGATGAGCACGTCGTTGGGCCATTTCAGGGTCGGTCGCAGCGCGCTGGCCGTGCCGATCGCACTCGCCGCCGACATGCCGGCGATCAACGACAGCCAGCCCAGGTGCGCGGTGTCGTCGGCGCCTACGGCGACCGCCGCCGAGATCGCGATCTGCGATCCGGGCGGGGCCTGCCACACGCGCGCGTGCCGCCCGCGTCCGGCGGTCTGGTCGGTGGTGATCAGGACGGTTCCCGCCACCTCGTCGGTCGCCGACCGTTCGATGAGATCGGCGTTGGTCGACCCGGTACTGGCGACCACCTCGACGCGCTGCCACCGAGTGCCGGACAGCAGAACGCGTAGACGGTCGGGATCGGGCCGGATGTCGGGGCTCATGAGTTCGAAAGCCTACTGGGCCGACTCCGGTGGCCGACCGGAGTCGCCGTCGGGATGCCACGGAACCCGCCTCGGCACAACCCGCTGACCAGCGGACCGACCGATCGCTCGGAAACCTGAGGGATATCTCACGTTGATCCGGTTGACGTGGCTCACACTCGGGTCGTTAGCATCGATGTTCATGACCACAGCTTCGCGCTCCGACGGCGCTGCCCCCGACATTCACACCACCGCGGGAAAGCTTGCTGACCTGCGTCAGCGCCTCGACGAGGCCAACCACCCAGTCGGCGAGGCCGCCGTTGAGAAGACCCACGCCAAGGGAAAGCTCACCGCACGCGAGCGCATCACTCACCTGCTGGATGAGGGTTCTTTCGTGGAACTCGACGCGCTGGCACGCCATCGCAGCACCAATTTCGGGCTCGCCGACCGCCGCCCGGTCGGTGACGGCGTCGTCACCGGTTACGGCACCATCGACGGCCGCGAGGTCTGCATCTTCAGCCAGGACTCGACCGTTTTCGGCGGCAGCCTCGGCGAGGTGTACGGCGAGAAGATCGTCAAGGTCATGGACCTCGCGATCAAAACCGGCCGGCCGCTGATCGGCATCAACGACGGCGCAGGCGCCCGCATCCAGGAGGGTGTCGTCTCGCTCGGCCTGTACGGCGAGATCTTCCACCGCAACGTCCGCGCCTCCGGCGTGATCCCGCAGATCTCGCTGATCCTGGGTGCGGCGGCCGGCGGCCACGTCTACTCCCCGGCACTCACCGACTTCGTGGTGATGGTCGACCAGACCAGCCAGATGTTCATCACCGGCCCCGACGTCATCAAGACCGTCACCGGTGAAGAAGTCACCATGGAGGAGCTCGGTGGTGCGCACACCCACATGAGCAAGTCCGGTACCGCCCACTACGTCGCCCAGGACGAAGAGGACGCCCTCGAATACGTCAAGGAACTCCTCGGATACCTGCCGAGCAACAACCGCGCCGATGCGCCGCGTCTGCCGGTCGCGCAGCCCGCCGCCGGTTCGATCGAGGAAACCCTCACCGACGAGGACCTCGAACTCGACACGCTGATCCCGGATTCGCCGAACCAGCCCTACGACATGCACGAGGTCATCCGTCGCATCCTCGATGACGACGAATTCCTCGAGGTGCAGGCCGAATACGCCGCCAACGTTATCGTCGGCTTCGGACGCGTGGACGGACGCAGCGTCGGCATCGTGGCCAACCAGCCCACCCAGTTCGCCGGCTGCCTCGACATCAACGCCTCGGAGAAGGCCGCGCGCTTCGTCCGCACCTGCGACGCCTTCAACATCCCGATCATCACCCTGGTCGACGTCCCCGGCTTCCTGCCCGGCACCGAGCAGGAGTACAACGGCATCATCCGCCGCGGCGCCAAGCTGCTGTACGCCTACGGTGAGGCCACCGTCGGCAAGATCACCGTCATCACCCGCAAGGCCTACGGTGGCGCCTACGACGTCATGGGGTCCAAGCACATGGGCGCCGACGTCAACCTCGCCTGGCCGACCGCGCAGATCGCCGTCATGGGTGCCTCCGGCGCCGTCGGCTTCGTCTACCGCAGCCAGCTCAAGGAGGCCGAGCGCAACGGCGAGGACGTCGACGCGCTGCGCCTGCAGCTGCAGCAGGAGTACGAGGACACCCTGGTCAATCCGTACGTCGCGGCCGAGCGCGGATACGTCGACGCGGTCATCCCGCCGAGCCACACCCGCGGCCAGATCGCGACCGCGCTGCGTCTGCTCGAGCGCAAGATGGTCACCCTGCCGCCGAAGAAGCACGGGAACATCCCGCTGTGAGCGCGCCGGAGAACGACACCGTGGCCGAGAAGCGCCCGTTCCTGCAGGTGGTCAAGGGCAACCCGACCGATGAGGATCTCGCAGTCATCGTCTCGCTGATCGCCGAGGCGGCGGCCGGCGGTGGCGCGGCCGACACCTCGACCGAACCTCGCAACGAGTGGGGACGCCCCGTCGACCGGCTGCGTCCGAGCTGGGGCGCACCGTCGAGTTTCACCAACCTGCGCTACTGACGACCGTGCACACGCCGGTCTTCGTACTCGGCTCCCGATCGCCCGCGCGCCTGCGAATTCTGCAGGCGGCGGGCGTTCAGCCGTTAGTCCGTGTTTCCGATGTCGACGAGGATGCGGTGCTGGCGGCGCTACCCGCGGGCACCGATCCCGCCGATGCCGTCACCGCCCTCGCCCGCGCCAAGGCCGAGGCGATCGCGGCACTGCCCGACGTCGCCGCCCTGGCCGGTCACGTCGCGGCTCCCGCCGGGGCCGACGCACCGCGTCCGGTGGTGGTGATCGGCTGTGATTCGATGCTGTCTCTCGACGGCGCCCTGCTGGGCAAACCGCATACGGCCGAGCGTGCGTTGGCGCAATGGCAGTCGATGCGCGGCGGCCAGGCGACGCTGCTCACCGGCCATCACCTGATCCGGCTCGACACCGCACCCCCACGAACCGCGGCGGGGGCCTCGGGTACCACCATCAGATTCGCCGACGTCCCGGACACGGTCATCGAACGTTATGTGGCCACCGGCGAGCCGTTGCAGGTGGCCGGCGCATTCACCCTCGACGGACTCGGCGGCTGGCTCATCGACGGCATCGACGGCGATCCCTCGTCGGTCATCGGTATCGGGCTGCCGCTGGTGCGGTCCCTCGTCGAGCGCGTCGGACTGCAGATCGCCGACTTCTGGACCGGCTGACGCCGGTTCCCGCCGGTGCCGTTCCCGCTTCGCCGCCGCTGCGCGATCGCTCCGCGCGGCCGCCCTCAGAAGGCTTCCGGCCAGTACCTGGTCAGGCAGTCGCCGGGCTGACCCTGGCGGTTGAACTGCGGGCCGGTCAGTCCGACGGTCAGTGCGGTCGCACGTTCCCGGATGGTGCCGTGTCCCTGGTTCGGACCGGGATCGCCGATCACCGGCAAGAGGGTGGCAACCTCGATGATGTCCTTGGGCGACAACGCATCCCGCTGGTAGACGGTGGCCGCCCAGTTGCCCGCCAGGCAGTCCGCGAGGAGTTCCGGATTGTTTCCGGTGGGGAAGGACGACCGGGACAGTCCGAGCACGTCGGCGATGCGGTACATCACGTTGTGGCCGTATTCGTGTGCCACCACGGTTGCCGCGGTGAAGTCACCGGCGACCGGGGTGGACACACCGAAGACCTCGTGATTCCAGATGCCCTGGAAAGTCTTGACGGGCAGGACGATCGAGCCCTTGGTCGACTTGCCATCACCGTTGGCCTGCACATCGAGCGAGCAGAAGAACGCGTTGGGCAGGTCGGAGGGGATGTTGCTGTCCGACGGATCGTCACCGGCGGTGCATTCGGTCCGGAACCTGGTACCCGGCTCGATCAGCACGCGCCCCGGCGCGGGGTCTCCCCAGCCGAGCCGCGTGAACCATCCACCCCACGTCTCGTCGAGATCGTCGAGGAGCGAATCCAGGTAGTGCGGGACCGTCGAGTCCGCGTTGGCCGCGGTCACACCGCTCGCCTTGACCTGCCCGGACGGCGTCGGCAGGCTCGGGCAGGCACTGGACCGGCAGACCGAGGCGTCGGCCGGAGTGCTCGGTGCGGGACCTGACGGGGTCGACTCGACCGTGGACGACGCCGACCCGCCGACGGAAGTCGGGGTGGTCGTCGATGCAGACTCGTCGTCGCCCGAGGACGAACATCCCGCCAGCGCGGTCAACGACACCACTGCCGCGACCGCCACACCCATCCGCACCCAACCCCTGTGAATCATGGCAAGAAATCTACCAAGGACCCACGCCTGTTCGGACCTGGTACCAGCCGGTTGAATGAGAACGGCCCGCGCGTCGCAGCACGGTCACCGGCACGTCCTCGTCGTGACCAACTACGCTTACCGTCGAGGGGTCGACACCTGGTCGGCACCGCATAGCCCAGCAGCAGTCCCATGGGAGTTGGAGAACAGACGTGAGTGTTGAAACCGACCCGAACCCGGCGTTCGCCTCGTACGCCCATCCCGAGCGTCTGGTGTCCACCCAGTGGCTGTCGGCGCATCTGGGCGCCAAGGGACTCAAGATCATCGAGTCCGACGAAGACGTCCTGCTCTACGACATCGGCCACATCCCGACCGCACAGAAGGTCGACTGGCATCTCCACCTCAACGATCCGGTCACCCGCGACTACATCAACGGCGAGCAGTTCGCGGAACTGATGCGCAGCAAGGGCATCGAACGCGACGACACCATCGTCATCTACGGCGACAAGAGCAACTGGTGGGCCGCCTACGCCCTCTGGGTCTTCACCCTGTTCGGGCATGAGGACGTCCGCCTGCTCGACGGTGGACGCGACGCCTGGATGGCCGAGGACCGCGACACCTCCTTCGACGTACCCGACTATCCGCGTTCGGACTACCCGGTCGTCGAACGCGACGACAGCAAGATCCGCGTCTACGCCCGCGACGTCCTCGGCGCGCTGGGTACCGAGCCGCTCATCGATGTCCGCTCGCCGCAGGAGTACACCGGCGAACGCACCCACATGCCCGACTACCCCGAAGAGGGCGCACTGCGTGGCGGGCACATCCCGACCGCCGTGTCGATCCCCTGGGCGAAGGCCGCCGCCCCCGACAGCCGGTTCCGTTCGCGTGCCGAACTGGCGGAGATCTACGGAGATTTCGCCACCGACGATCCGACGATCGTCTACTGCCGGATCGGTGAACGTTCGAGCCACACCTGGTTCGTGCTGACTCATCTCCTCGGTCACAGCTCGGTGCGCAATTACGACGGTTCGTGGACCGAGTGGGGTAACGCGGTGCGGGTACCGATCGCGATCGGTGCCGAGCCCGGTGCGGCCCCGGGTGCCGCGGACGCCTGATGAGCCTGCCCTCGGCGTTGGCGGAGATCGTCGACGACTTTGCCGCACTGGGTGATTCCGACCGGGTCACCCTGCTCCTCGAATTTGCCGGCGAACTTCCCGCACTCCCCGGTCATCTGCAGACCGAGGCGATGGAACCGGTACCGGAGTGCCAGTCCCCGGTGTTCCTGTCGGTCGACGCCTCCGACGCCGACGACGTGCTGCTCTACTTCAGCGCACCCCGTGAGGCGCCAACCACGCGCGGGTTCGCCGCCATCCTCCATCAGGGGCTCAACGGCTCGTCGGCCGCCGAGATCCTCGATGTCCCCGGCGATTTCTACTACGACCTCGGGCTGGGTGCGGCGGTCAGCCCGCTCCGTCTGCGAGGTATGGCCGGCATGCTCGGACGAATCAAGAATCAGGTTCGCGCGCAGCAGCCCGGCACTCCCCCACCCGGGGCATGAAGTTCATCCAGATCCGCGACGAACCGATCGAACCCGGCGGTCTCGTCGAATGGACGCCGTTTTCGCCGGGCGGGCTCGGCGGATGGACGTCCGACACCCGGCTCACGTCACACAACCATGAGCAGCATCTGCGCGCCGCGGTCGACTACCGGGCCCGCACGAATCGCGAGGGCGGCCGCGAGTCCTGGCTGGGGCTGACCATCGAGTTCGACGAACCGCTGTCCATCCCGGCGATCAGATCGGTGCTGACGCAATGGATCGACCGGCACGAGGTGTTACGCAGCCATGTGCTGGTGTCCGACGAGGGCCTGCACCGCATCACCACACCCCCGGGGACGGTGCGGCTGAAGATGGGCCGCATCGGCTGGTACCCGCAGGCCGGTCCGCTCATCGACCAGTTGGCAGGCGCATTCGATCGGGCCACCGCGCCCGTGCAGTGGCCCGCGTACATGTTCGCCACCGTGGCCCGCGAACATTCCTTCACGTTGCTGTTCGCGGCCGATCACTCGCTGGTCGACGGATACTCGCTGATCATGGCGCAGCAGGAGCTGGTCACGCTGTATCGGGCAGCCCGCGAACACCGCCACGCGAATCTCCCCGATGTCGGCAGCTACGTCGATTTCAGCGCCGAGGAACGACTGCTGGCCGATCAGAGCGGCAGCGATCATCCGGCGGTGGCGAGCTGGTCGAGGTTCCTGACTGCGGGCGCAGGCGGCATGCCGGGACTGCGGACCTCCACGCCGATCACACGAGACCCCAATCCGGCCACCGACGACCCGCAGGAGTCGCTCTGGGGGCTGATCCTCGACGAGGATGCGGCCAACCGATTCACCGCGGTCTGCTCGGAGGCGGGCGGCACGCTGACCGCCGGGGTCCTGGCGGCCTTCGCGCTGGTCCACCACCGGCAGACCGGCGATCCGGAGTTCCGTTGTGTGCTGCCCCGCCACACTCGCGACGACGTCCGCTGGCTCAACGCGCTCGGCTGGTTCGTCGCCCTCGCCCCGTTCGCCATCGACGTCGCCGATTCGCCGACCTTCGACCAGGCCGTCGAACGGGCCACCGCCGAACTCAAGGTCGGCAGGCAGGGTGCCACGCTGCCGTTCCTGCGCGTCGCCGAGTTGCTGCGGTTCGAGGGGGCGCCACGGTTTGTGATCTCGTTCATCGACACCCGCTACGCCCCGGGGGCCGGTGTCGCCGACGCCGGTCGTGCGAAGGTCATCCGCTCTCAGAGCTACGCCCCCGACGAGGTGTACGTGTGGATCAACCGGACGCCGTCGGGGATGCGATTCACGGCACGGTTCCCGCGCGAGTCACCGTCGCCGGACGCGGTGTCTCCGGAGTCCGGCACGCCGTCGGAGCCGAGAGTGAAGAATTCCACTCCACCAATCGAGACGGTGTCCGAGGTCGACCCGACCCCCGGTCTCGTTCACGCCTACCTGCATGATTTCGCCGAGTTGGTCCGTCAGCTCGGTGACGCGAGCACATACCGAAGCCGGATGTGACATACGGCTCCACCGAACGATTGCTCGGTGGGCTAGGGTGATGCACGGAACGTACGACGCCTACACTCCCCAAGGTGTCGTGCGTCACCCGTAACGGCCACACCCCGGCTGTCGGGTGCAACCGATGACTCCATACGAAGTCGATGCCGCGTCAGCGGTGTCCCAGCACGAGTAAGGCCCAGGAGAACAAGTGCCCAGTCCCGCTGCGAACACCCCGTCCGCAATCAGCAAGGTCCTCATCGCCAACCGCGGCGAGATCGCCGTCCGCGTGATCCGCGCGGCCCGTGACGCCGGTTTGGCCAGTGTCGCCGTCTACGCCGAGCCGGACGCCGAGGCGCTGTTCGTGAAGCTCGCGGACGAGGCCTTCGCCCTGGGTGGACAGACCTCCGCCGAGTCGTACCTCGTGTTCGACAAGATCCTCGACGCCGCCGCCAAGTCCGGTGCCGACGCCATCCACCCCGGCTACGGCTTCCTGTCCGAGAACGCCGACTTCGCCCAGGCCGTCATCGACGCCGGGCTGATCTGGATCGGGCCCTCACCGCAGTCGATCCGCGACCTCGGTGACAAGGTCACCGCCCGCCACATCGCCCTCAAGGCCGACGCCCCGATGGCGCCCGGCACCAAGGATCCGGTCAAGAACGCCGACGAGGTCGTCGCCTTCGCCAAGGAGCACGGCGTCCCGGTCGCGATCAAGGCCGCCTTCGGTGGCGGTGGCCGCGGGATGAAGGTCGCCTACACCATCGAGGAGATCCCCGAACTCTTCGAGTCGGCCACCCGCGAGGCCGTCGCCGCCTTCGGTCGCGGCGAGTGCTTCGTCGAGCGCTACCTGGACAAGGCCCGCCACGTCGAGGCCCAGGTCATCGCCGACCAGCACGGCAATGTCGTCGTCGCGGGTACCCGCGACTGCTCGCTGCAGCGCCGTTTCCAGAAGCTCGTCGAGGAGGCCCCGGCGCCGTTCCTGACCGAGGAGCAGCGCGCGCGCATCCACTCCTCGGCCAAGGCCATCTGCCGTGAGGCAGGCTACTACGGCGCGGGCACCGTCGAGTTCCTCGTCGGATCCGACGGCCTGGTCTCCTTCCTGGAGGTCAACACCCGCCTGCAGGTCGAGCACCCGGTCACCGAGGAGACCGCGGGCATTGACCTGGTGCGCCAGCAGTTCCGCATCGCCAACGGGGAGAAGCTGGAGTTCTCCGAGGATCCCGCGCCGCGCGGACACTCCTTCGAGTTCCGCATCAACGGCGAGGACGCCGGCCGCAACTTCCTGCCCGCACCGGGCCCGGTCTCGGTGTACAAGGAGCCGACCGGACCCGGCGTGCGCGTCGACTCCGGCGTCGTCCAGGGTGACGTCATCGGCGGCCAGTTCGACTCGATGCTGGCCAAGCTGATCGTCACCGGCGAGACCCGTGAGCAGGCCCTGGAACGCTCGCGTCGCGCCCTGGCCGAGTTCCAGGTCGAGGGCCTGGCCACCGTGCTGCCCTTCCATCGCCACATCGTCTCCAACCCGGCCTTCATCGGCGACGGCGAGAAGTTCGACATCTACACCAAGTGGATCGAGACCGATTGGGAGAACCCGATCGAGCCCTACACCGGTGGCGAGCCGATCGAGGATGATGACGCCGCACCGCGTCAGCAGGTCGTCGTCGAGGTCGGTGGCCGTCGTGTCGAGGTGTCGCTGCCCGGCGATCTCGCCGTCGGCAACGGCGGTGGCGCGGGAGCCATCCGCAAGAAGCCGAAGGCCCGGTCACGCAAGAAGGGCGGCGGGGCGGCAGCTTCCGGCGATGCCGTCGTCGCGCCGATGCAGGGCACCGTGGTCAAGGTCGCCGTCGAAGAGGGCCAGGAGGTCGCCGAAGGCGATCTGGTCGTCGTCCTGGAGGCCATGAAGATGGAGAACCCGGTCACCGCACACAAGGCCGGTGTCGTCACGGGCCTGTCCGTCGAAGCCGGCGCCGCGGTCACCCAGGGCACCGTGCTCCTCGAACTGAAGTAGTTCACCCCGGTCATGGAACCGGTCGAGATCAACGCCGGGACGTGGTATCTGCGTGCGCTTCGTGCGGACGAGCGGATCACCGACGTCCCGGCGTTGTCCGATATTGGGGTCGATGATCCCGCCGCCTATGTCGCGGCCGCCGACGCCGGCTGGGCCGCCGAAACCGGCTATGTGTGGGCCATCTGCATCCCGACCACCGGCGAACTCATCGCACTGATCGGTGTCGCCACCGACGCCGACCGAGGACAGCTCTGGGGCCGCGCCCGCACCGGCTACGACGAGGCGCTCGCCGTCGCGATCGGTCCGGTCACCCGGTTCGCCGAAGGTGCGTTGGGATTGGTCGTGACCGAACCGATCGCCGACGGCATCCGCTGAGCGGTCAGGCGACGGTTCCGGCGAGAATCGCCACGAGGCCGGCACGATAACGCCTGTCCCGGTCGTCACCGAGGATGGTGATGGCGTCGGAGGCACCGTCCGGTTCAGCTGATGGGTCACCGGGCGGCATGCGTACGAGAGACGCCCGGCCGGGAGTCGACCTACGTCGTGGTCCCCCTCCTTGCCGCCGCCGCCCTTCTCGGCCTGTTCGCACTCGTCGAGCAACGCAGCCCGAAACCGCTTGTGCCATTGCCGATCCTTCGCCGACGCAGCATCGTGGTGGCGAACACCGCCATCGCGGGACTCGGCGCGATCATGACCGCCACGATGTATCTCCTGTCGCTCCACCTGCAGCAGGTCGTCGGACTGAGCCCCCTGCGAACCGGCCTCGCATTGGTCCCGATGAGCATCGTGCTCACACTTGGAGCACTCGCCTCGAAGTCATTGCTCGCCAGATTCGGGGTTCGCATCCTCATCGCCACCGGGGGCCTACTGATGGCGACCGGACTCGCCTGGCTCGCGATCACCCGACCACACCGCAGCAGAGGAGCCCACCCGAGGAGAGATAAGGCGTACCAGCCCTTGACTCGAACAGGTGTTCGAGTACACTTAAACCATGTCGCAGGCAGCGGAGGTCGACCCCACCGGTTCGGTGGATGCGAACGAATCCGTCGAGCCTGAGCTTCGCGCCGATGACGAGCTCGGCGCCGCCGAGCTGATCGAGGTCCTCAATCACTGTGCAGGCCTTGCCTCCTCGACGGCACACCGAATGATGACGGTGGCCAGCCTCATTCACGACGAGCGCGAGATCGACTCCGCCCAACGTCGCGCGCAGACACACGACGGAGAACTCGACTCGATCGAGGCCTTCGAGGAACTGTCCGCCCGGGCCGCCGCGGGCGAGGACCCCTGCGCCCGGTTCGGACCGAGCGGCCTGGAGCTGGCCGTCGCGGAAGTCGGTGCCACACTGACGGTTACGCCCACCGAGGCCCGAGAGCTCATCGCCGCCGGAGATGCGCTGCGCTACCGACTGCTGTTCACCGGGCACGCGCTGGCATGCGGGCGGATCGACAAGAAGCGCTTCCTCATCGCACTCAAGCGGACCGACCTCGTCACCGATGCCGACGAGATGCAGACGGTGGATGCCCATCTGGCCGAGGCGATCTTCGCGCGGGCGCCGATGTCCACCACACGGTTCACCGCGATGGTCGACGCCATCGTCGCGAAATGGGCACCCGACGCGGTGCGCAGACGTCGGGAGCGCGTGACCGACAACCGAAAGGTGACGGTCGCACCGGATCGCTTCACGCCCGGCCAGTCCCGGGTGTCCGGTTCACTGCCGATCGCCGATGCCGCCGCATTCGACGCCCGCCTCTCGGCGATGGCCACCTCGGTCCACCCCGCCGACCCCCGCACCCTCGCGCAGAGGCGCGCCGACGCACTGATCGCGCTCGCCCGCGGTGAACAACAGCTCGCGTGCACATGCGACGACTGTTCAGCCCGTGAGACCAAGTCGCCGGAGCCCCAGACAGAAAGCGTCACTCCCCCATCGGCGCCGCGCGCCACATTCCACATCGTGGTGAATCTGTCCACCCTCGTCGGCGCCGACGACGATCCGGCCTTCCTCGACGGCCACGGCGTCGTCGACGCCGACACCGCCCGCACCCTGCTCGCCGAAGCACGGCGCACGTACCTCCACCCAGGTACACAAGCGCACTCCGAGGGCTCACCGGATGCCATCACCACGTCGATGTGGAACCACACCCCGTCGAAGAAGCTGCAAGCCCTGGTGCGGGCAGGCGAACTGTGCTGCACCTTCCCTGGCTGCAACGCACCGGTCTGGCAGATCGACGTCGACCACACGGTGCCGTTCGACCACCGCCGACCCCGCCGAGGCGGACCAACTGCCGAACGAAACCTGAAGCCACTCTGCCGCTTTCACCACCGGATCAAGACCTTCACCAGCTGGCAGGACTATCAGGACGAGTTCCTGACCGCCTGGTTCACCACCCCCACCGGACACATGTTCGTCGGCAACGCCTACAGCGGCCGCGATCTGTTCGGCCGGCTCGCGCCGATCCGCCCGCCCGATCATCCCGCGCGGGTCCGGCACGACACCCTGCGCGACGACGGCGCCCGGCGACAGCGCCGCGTCGACGATCGCTGGAATCGGGCCAACCCGCCACCGTTCTGACGAGAGCGTCAGTCCGCGTAGTCCACATCCCGCCCGGTCGCCAGATCTCCGCATTCGACCGCGACAACATCATCGCGGCCGGACAGATACGACCGCAGCCCCTCGTCGCCGTGCAACACCGCCAGCGCACCATCGAGGTGATCGGCGCCGAGGTACACCGGATGCCCGGGCTCACCGCCGAAAACGGCACGCACCAGCACATCGCGCCGGCCGTCCGCAACGCGCAGCACACGGGTCACCACCGGCTCCCCGACGTCAGGGATGTCAACAACGTGTAAAACCACACCGGCGAGGCCGGGTCGCCCACGGACCGCCCGGAGTGCCGCGCCGACCGTCGCCCCCAGCCCCGCCGACCATTCCGGTACCGCCAGCGCGGTCGCCCCGGCGGGCGGTTCGACCACCGCCGCCCCCATCGCCACGAGCACCTCCGGACAGCCCGCCAGACGCAGTTCGGCAACCGCAGATTCCAGCCAACCACCCTGCTGGGCAAGTATTTTCGGCATTCCGTAGCGGGTGCCCGCACCAGCGGCGAGAACGACGCCGACGACGCCGGGCACCACCGCACCGACCGGCTCGACGGCCTTCTCAACACCCATTGTCACCGCCTCCTGCCGCGATCCGCCCAACCCACGCTCAGCACGATTAACCCTTCTGCAATATACGATCGGCGCCGCGCACGAACACCTCCACCGGTGCAAGATCGTCCTGCCCCACTGCTATTGCAACCCGGTAGGAGACCCCCATGGCAACGGATGCTGTGCCCGCCGCGACCCCCCCGGCACCCACCGCGCCGAAGTTCCGGCGCAAACGCGTCCACCCGGTCGACCAGGTGCCTCCGGTCGGCAAACTCGTCGGCCTCGGCGCCCAGCACGTCGTCGCCTTCTATGCCGGCGCAGTCCTGGTCCCGATCCTCATCGCCGGTGCCATCGACCTCGACGGCGAAGCACTGACGATGCTGATCACCGCCGACCTGTTCACCTGCGGCATCGCCTCCCTCCTGCAGGCGGTGGGCATCTGGAAGATCGGGGTCCGGCTGCCATTGCTGCAGGGCATCACCTTCGCCACGCTCGCGCCGGTCATCAAGATCGCCAACGATCACGGCGGCGGCCGCGTTGGTCTGCAAACCGTCTACGGTGCGGTGATCGCGGCCGGCATCTTCACCTTCCTGATCGCCCCGTACTTCGCCAAGCTCATCCGATTCCTGCCTGCCGTGGTCACCGGCACCCTGATCACCATCATCGGTATCTGTCTGATACCCATCGGCGCAGGCGACGCGGTCAGCGACCCGGCCACCCACCAACACGACCCGGCCAATCCACGCTGGGTGATGTACGCGCTCGGCACCGTCCTGCTCATCGTCCTGATGCAGCGATTCTTCCGCGGATTCATGGCGACCATCTCGATCCTCCTCGGACTGGCCGTCGGCACCTTCGTGGCGTGGATTCTGGGCGACGCGAACTTCGACAAGGTCGGCGACGCCGGCTGGGTGGGGGTCACCCCGCCGTTCGCCTTCGGCGCACCACGGTTCGACATTGTGGCCATCGTGTCGCTGATCGTGGTGCTGCTCGTGGTCATCGTCGAATCCACCGGCTCGGTCTTCGCGACCGGCGAGATCGTGGGCAAACGGATCAAGAAGGACGACATCGCGGCCACCGTCCGCGCCGACGGTCTGGCCACCGTGATCGGCGGCTCGTTCAACTCGTTCCCGTACACCGCGTTCTCGGAGAATGTCGGCCTGGTCCGACTGACCGGCGTCAAGAGCCGCTGGGTCGTGGCCTGTGCCGGGGTGATCATGATCCTGCTCGGCCTGTTGCCGAAGATGGCCAAGGTGGTCGAATCGATCCCCGCACCCGTCCTCGGCGGCGCCGCGCTGATCATGTTTGCCACCGTCGCCATCGTCGGAATCCAAACCCTGACCACCGTCGATTTCACCGACCACCGCAACCTGATCATCTCGGCGACCTCACTGGCCGTCGCGCTCTACGTCGAACACTCCCAGTCCTCGGCGCCCACCACGATGATCGACAAGGACGGCGCGACCGTCGAGGTGCCTGCACTACCCGGCATCAATCAGGCGATGCCGAACATCTTCCTGGAAATCCCCTTCTCCACCGGCATAACAATGGGCGCGCTGACCGCGATCCTGTTGAATCTCCTGTTCTTTCACGTCGGCAAGCGCGGCCCGGCAGTGGCCGGCGGTGGTTCCATCACCCTCGACGAGGTGAACGCGATGACCGCGGAGCAGTTCCGCGTCACCTTCGGCAACGTCGTGCAGGATGTCGGCTGGGTGCTCGACCGCGCCTACGACCAGCGTCCGTTCTCCGACGTCCACGACCTCCGCAGCGCCTTCCAGGAGGCGATGCTGACCGGCACCGACGACGAGCAGCTCGAACTCATCCGATCGTTCCCCAATCTGGGTGCCGAGGACGAGGAGACCGGCGAACTCGTCGCCATCGATCACAAGGGGCTCTCCCATCTGGAGGAGACCGAGCATCGCAATGTCGTCGAACTCGCCACTGCCTACCGCGAGCATTTCGGTTTCCCGCTGGTCATCTGCGCGCGGGAGACCGAACGCTACGACCGCGTGCTCCGGCACGGCTGGTCGCGGATGGACAACGCCGAACTGTCGGAGAAATCCTTCGCGCTCATCGAGATCGCGAAGATCGCAAACTATCGGTTCGACGATCTCGTCGCCGACGCCAACCCGTTCACCTCGGCTCGTTTCGGCCGTGGCGCGCAGCTTCCCGACATCCGAAACTAAACTGGACATATGCGACGAGTCGACTGGCGCGGACTGGCCAGCTTCAACGAACTCGGCGAGAAGCAGGCCCTCGCCGCGCTGTACGAGTGCTGCAGTTCGCGGATCTGGGCCCTACGGGTGGCCACCGCGCGCCCCTACGCCGACGAGGCGGCGCTTCTGGCGCGCGCCGACGATGTCCTCGCCGAGCTGACCGACACCGATCTGGCCGAGGCACTCGACGGACATCCCCGCATCGGTGACCGCCCCGACAATCCGTCCTCCACACGGGAACAGTCGGGGGTCGCCGGCGCAGACCCCGCGGTACTCGCCGAGCTCAGGGAACTGAACCGCGCCTACGAGGATCGGTTCGGTCAGGTCTACCTCGTCTTCGCCAACGGACGCCCGGCGGCACAATTGCTGGCCATCCTCAAGGACCGCATGGGCAATGACCCGGACACCGAACGCCGCGTGATGCGCGGCGAGCTGGCGAAGATCAACCGCAGCCGGCTGCTGCGTATGCTGGCTCCCGCGGGGCGTTTCGCCAACGACGACGCCGACCCGGCGGCAGCCGGCACCGCATCGTCCGATGCAGCAGAGGTAGATGCATGAGCGGGTTGTCGACCCACGTCTTGGATGCCGTAACCGGCTCCCCGGCAAGCGGTCTGGAGGTTGCGTTGCAGGATGCCAGCGGCACCGAGCTGGCCTCGGCGGTCACCGACGCCGACGGCCGGATCGGCGCGGTGACCACCGACACCCTCGAGCCAGGCATCTATCACCTGGTCTTCGACACCGGGAACTGGTTCGCCGACAACGACATCGACGGCTTCTACCCTGAGGTCGACATCTGCTTCGAGATCGCCGACCCCGAATCACACCATCACGTCCCGCTACTACTGAGCCCGTTCGCGTATTCCACCTATCGCGGCAGCTGACGGTCGTGCGGTAGGGACCCGGCGAACTAGCTCGTCGCGTTCGCGAAGGACTCCAGGCCACTGGTGGCGTCGATGTACTCGGTCACCCAGCGTTCGATGACCGCGGCGGTCTTCTCGACCTTGCGGAACTGGCCGACGACCTGCCCGACCGGGTTGAACGCGACATCGATGCTCTCATCGGGATACCGATGCGTGGCCGCGACGGCCATACCGGACACCATGTACTGCAACGGCATTCCCAACGGGTCTGGGTTCTTCGGGTCCTCCCACGCCTCCGTCCAGTCGTTGCGTAACATCCGGCACGGCTTTCCGGTGAATGACCGGCTGCGCACGGTGTCCCGGCTCGACGCGTCGATATAGGTCTGCTGCTGCACCGGCGTGTTCTCCGCCTCCTCCACCATCAGCCACTGCGATCCACTCCACGCACCCTGGGCACCGAGCGCGAGCGCGGCAGCGATCTGTCCGCCGCCGCCGATCCCGCCGGCAGCCAGAACCGGTACCGGCGCAACCTCTTTGACCACCTGGGGCCACAACACGATCGACCCGACCTCACCGCAGTGACCACCGCCTTCACCGCCCTGCGCGATGATGATGTCCACGCCGGCATCGGCGTGTTTACGCGCTTGCTGCGGGGATCCACAGAGCGCCGCGACCTTGCGTCCGGCCGCCTGAATCTTCTCGATCATGTCGGCCGGCGGAGTACCCAGCGCGTTGGCGATCAGCGTGACCTTCGGATGTTGCAGCGCCACTTCGACCTGTGGCGTCGCGGTCGCCTCGGTCCAGCCGAGAAGTTGCAGCGAGTTGTCGCTGTCCTCGTTGAGCGGGACACCGTGATCACGCAGCAGCGTCCTGCCGAACTCGAGCGTCTGCTCCGGCACCATCGACTGCAGCAGCTTGGTCAGGTCGTCCGCCGACATGTCGGCGTCCATCCCCTCGTATTTGTTGGGAATCACGATGTCGACACCGTAGGGGTGGTCGCCGATGTGCTCATCGATCCAGTTGAGTTCGACCTCGAGCTGCTCGGGCGTGAAGCCGACCGCACCTAGCACCCCGAAGCCCCCGGCCTTGCTGACCGCAACGACGACGTCACGGCAGTGGGTGAACGCGAAGATCGGGAACTCGATCCCGAGGTCGTCACAGATCGGGGTGTGCATGCAGACTCCTTGCTCAGTCGGAATGAGGCCAAGTCAGAATTGGGCCGGCCCGAAATTAGAACGTGTTCCACTTTGATACCAGGCCGGCATGGGGCGCACAAGGGCCGCGCCGCACGCCGAACATCCCGGCCGAATCCGACTCTCAACGGATTCGTCCTCGGCACCCGGAAGAAGGGCCGTAACGCGACCCCGGCCGAGAACTTCGCCGGGCTCACCTATTCCGACCCCTTCTACCGCGAACCACGCGTCCCGGCCGGTGCAAAGCCCGGAACATTGCTGCGCGCCAAGAAGGTTGACGTTCTCTTCACCGGATTCAAGCCGGGGAACGTGTCGGCCTGGAAGATCATGTACGTCACCGAGAACACCCGGCGGACGGCCAACGACATCTCGACGGGAATCATCCTGCTCCCCGAGGATGGCCGGCCGAACAGCACGCGTCCGATCGGCGCATTTCGTCTTCGGTGATCTGACCGATCACGGACACCACTCCCTGAGCAGTCCAAGTATTAGCGCATGTCATTGCGAGAGAAGGAATTTGACGATGACAACCCCAACTCGAGGAACCCGTCGGACACCCGGCCGGATGACGATGGCGACGCTGACGCTGTTGTGCGCGTTACTCGGCAGCACCTTGGTGACCACCCCAGCCCAGGCCGCCGACTATCATCGGTATCTCGATCTTCCGCTCACCAACCGATTCGCCGACAAACACGGCGGCGGGGTCAATCGCGCACTGCCCACCGATCTGCGGACCCTACGGAAGCTCGTCGACGCCGCACGCGCCGGCGGCACAGATCCCCACCGCTATGCCGCACTGTTGTTCCAGTACCGGCTCGTACAGGCCACCACCGAGGCGGCATCGACCTCGCCAGTTGGGATCCGGCCAAGGGATTCCACGCCACCCGGGCCACCATGATCAAGGCCTACCGCTACTAGCTCGATCTCCAGATCGAACATCGCGAGTTGCAGTGGGCGGGCATGGCCGGCACTGTCGGCGCCGATTTCGGCGGCGGCATCGCCGACGTCGTCCTCGCAGGCGACATCTACGCCTTCACCCGCCTGCAGCCCATCGCGGCCCAGATCATCGAGGCCGCGACAACTGTCTCCCGCGAGCTGATCAACACTGTTCCCCAAAGGTTTTCAAACGCTCGCCTACGGCGCGGACAAACTGACCCCGGCCGACCTCGCCTGGTTCGCCAAGCAGATCCTGGTGATGCAGAAGGCCATCTTCTCCGATCTGATGCCGCTGCATTACGGCTACGTCCACGACGGGTTGGCGGCGGTCCGGGATTTCCGTTCCGCAGGACTCATCGACGACGAAATCGTCACCGCCTGGACGAATATCGCCTCCGGCAAAAAGAATCTGATCGCGACGGGCAACGCCACCCTGTTGCACCGTGAACAGTACGACGTGGTCGGCTGGCAGTTCGACAACGTGCGTGCGTACCGCCAGGCCGACGGCATCGGCGCGGCACTGACCTACGCGATGACGCTCGCCGGTTCGCCATCGATCGCGGGCGTTCCTGCCCTGCGCAACTTCATCCCCTTCCATGTCACCCGGCGACTCGCCGACGGCCGGACTGTCGACATCAAGACCCCGATCCCGAATTGGGACTGTTCCTACTTCAATCTGCGCTGGAAGTACGTCACCACCGAACTTCTCCCCCGCTACCAGGCGATGGTCGAACACGACTGGAACGCCACCGTCGAGCGGATGCGAGTCCCCTACGAGCAGCAGTTCGAGTCGCACCGGCCGATCTACAACCTGCCGAAGATTCTTGGCGACGCCCTGGCGAACACCGTCGTCACCGTCCGCTGATGCTCACCCCCACCGCCGGAACCACAACCGAAAGGCACACGACATGGTGCAAGCCGGAAATCTCATCGTGACCCCGGAGATGATCGACGCCATGGCGGGTCCGCTCGCCAACTCGATCCTCTACATGTTCACCTGGGGCGGTGCATCCAACTGGGGTACCGCACTCCAGGCCCTCATCGGCGCCGTCGGCGCCTACTGACTCCCACACCCGGTTGGCTGCGCGGCGCGGCCTCGCTATGGTAGTGGACGCAACTGGTTCGCCGACCGGATTGACCAAGGAGCCCCTGTCCTTTCGCGTTCGGCGTCGAGTTCGTGGTCACCTCGACCACGGACAAGAGGGAATCCGGTGAGAATCCGGAACTGTCCCGCAGCGGTATATCGGAACGACCGCCGTCACCACAAGCACTGAACGCCACGCGTTCGGGAAGCGACGGCCAGTAGGAGCGCGCACGCGCACGCCGATGAGTCCGAAGACCTGCCCGTTGTATCGGGCGCGCCGCGCCCGGTGGCTCACCGCCTCGTGGAATGGGCGCCGTCGAACTCGCGAAACGTCGTGCCCGACAACAGGGCTCGACGTGGCCGAGACGACGCTTCCGGCATGGCGGTGAACCGTTCACACCGTATGCAGGAGCTCAACACTCTCATGTCGACACCGACTCCACCCACCGCGAAGCCATTCGCCGCCACTGTCCTGGGCGCGCCACGCATCGGCCCGGACCGCGAACTGAAACGGGCCATCGAAGGCTACTGGGCCGGCCGGATCAGCGCCGAAGGCCTGGCGGGAACCGCCGCCGATCTCCGTCGGCGTAGCTGGCAGGAACTGGCCGCCGCCGGCCTGGATTCCATCCCGGTCAACACCTTCTCCTACTACGACCAGGTCCTCGACACCGCGGTCATGCTCGATGCCCTGCCCGATCGGGTGGCCGGCATCGACGATCCGCTCGATCGCTACTTCGCCGCCGCACGCGGCAATGCCGAGGTCACCCCGCTGGAGATGACCAAGTGGTTCGACACCAACTACCACTACCTGGTCCCCGAAATCGCGCCGACGACGCAGTTCCGGTTGCGCCCGGAGAAGGTCCTCGCCGAGATCGCACAGGCGCGCGGCACCGGAATCGACCCGCGGCCGGTCGTCGTCGGTCCGATCACCTTCCTCGCACTCGCCAAAGCCGTCGACGGCGGGCCAGAGCCGCTCTCGCGCATCGATGACGTGGTGAGCTGCTACTTCGAGCTGATCGACCGGCTGGTCGACGCCGGTGTCGAGTGGGTGCAGTTCGATGAGCCCGCGCTGGTCACCGATATCGCCGACGGTCTGCCGGAGCTGGCTGCCGACGTTTACGGTCGCCTGTCGGCAGTCACCCGACGTCCCGCGATCCTGGTCGCCACCTATTTCGGCGATCCGGGCGCGGCGCTGGGTGCACTTGCCCGCACCGCCGTCGAGGCCATCGCCGTCGATCTCATCGAAGGCAGCGTCGAAGCGGTCGCCGCGGTCCCCGAACTCGCGAACAAACTCGTCGTGGCCGGTGTCGTCGACGGTCGCAACATCTGGCGCACCGATCTCGATGCGGCCCTCGCCACGCTGGGCAGCCTGCTCGGCTCCGCAGGCGATCTGGCCGTGTCGACGTCCTGCTCCACCCTGCATGTGCCCTACAGCCTCGCCCCCGAGGCCGGCCTGGACGACAACCTCCGCGGCTGGCTGGCCTTCGCGGCCGAGAAGTACACCGAGGTCGCCACCCTGGCCAGTGCCCTGCGCAACGGGCGCGAGTCGCAGGCCGCGGCCTTCGACGCCTCCCGCGCCGCGCTGGCCACCCGCGCTACCGATCCGAGGCTGGCCGACGCGGGCGTCCGCACCCGTCTGGCCGCCTGCACCGACGCCGACATCACGCGCACCGCGGCGGCTACCCGCCTCGCGCAGCAGCAGGAGCATCTGAACCTGCCGCCGCTGCCGACCACGACGATCGGTTCGTACCCGCAGACCTCGGCCATCCGCCTGGCCCGGGCCGCACTGCGCTCCGGTGACATCGACGACGCCGAGTACGTCCGGCGGATGCACGCCGAGATCGCCGATGTGGTTGCGCTGCAAGAACGTATCGGCCTGGACGTATTGGTACACGGCGAGCCCGAGCGCAACGACATGGTGCAGTACTTCGCCGAGCAGCTCGACGGCTTCTTCGCCACCGCCAACGGCTGGGTGCAGTCCTACGGCACCCGCTGCGTACGTCCGCCGATCCTCTACGGCGACGTCGCACGGCCTGCCCCGATGACGGTGGACTGGATCACCTTCGCGCAGTCGCTGACCACCAAGCCGGTCAAGGGCATGCTGACCGGCCCGGTCACCATCCTGGCGTGGTCTTTCGTACGCAACGACCAGCCACTCGCGGACTCGGCCAACCAGATCGCGCTGGCCATCCGCGACGAGACCGTCGACTTGGAGAAGGCCGGTGTCGCGATCATCCAGGTCGATGAGCCCGCCCTGCGCGAGTTGCTGCCCCTGCGCAACGCCGACAAGTCCGCCTACCTCGACTGGGCGGTGAAGGCCTTCCGTCTGTCCACCTCAGGGGTCGCCGACACCACGCAGGTGCACACGCACCTGTGCTACTCCGAGTTCGGCGAGGTCATCGGCGCCATCGCCGCGTTGGACGCCGACGTGACCTCGATCGAAGCCGCACGCTCGCATATGGAGGTGCTCGACGACCTCAACCAGGTCGGCTTCGCCAACGGCGTCGGACCGGGCGTCTACGACATCCACTCCCCGCGGGTTCCCGGTGCCGAGGAGATCCGCGATTCACTCACCTCAGCACTCAAGGCCGTTGATGCACAACGCCTCTGGGTCAATCCGGACTGCGGCTTGAAGACCCGCAACACCGACGAGGTCACCGAGTCGCTGACCAATATGGTCGCCGCCGCACAGGCCGCCCGCACCGCGCTCGGCTGAGAAAGACGAACGTCCCGCCGGAAGGCGGGACGTTCGTTGTTCGTTGTTCAGTTGTCGGAGATCACACGCCGTGGTGTCAGCTGACCTCGATCAGCAGATCGCCGGGAGCAACCTGGGTGACGGGCCCGATCGCCAGACGGCGGACGGTACCGGCCACCGGCGTGGTGATCGCCGCCTCCATCTTCATCGCCTCGATGGTGCCGATGGCCGCACCCGCGGCCACCTCGTCGCCGACGTCGACCGACAGCGACACCACGCCGGCGAACGGGGCGCCGATGTGATGGGGATTGGCACGGTCGGCCTTCTCCGCCGTCGCGACCGTGGAGTCGACGCTCTTGTCGCGCACCGCGACCGGGCGCAACTGCCCGTTGAGCAGACACATCACCGTGCGCATACCGCGCTCGTCCGGCTCACTGATCGCTTCCAGCCCGATGAGCAGCACGACGCCGGGTTCCAGTTCTACCCGGTGTTCCTCGCCGTAGCGAAGCCCGTAGAAGAACTGATTGGCCGACAGCCGGGAGGTGTCGCCGTAGGCCTCGCGGTGCTCTTCGAACTCCCGAGTCGGCCCCGGGAAGAGCAGCCGGTTGAGCGTCGACTGCCGCTCGACACCCGGCTTGTCCAGCAGCAGTTCATCATCCGCGGACAGCGGAGTCGGCTCCGGTGCCGGTGCGCGGCCCTGCAGCGCCAGGGTGCGCAAGGGTTCGGGCCAGCCGCCGGCCGGGTCCCCGAGTTCCCCACGGAGGAAACCGATCACCGAATCGGGAATGTCATAGGCCGACGGGTCGGCGGCGAAGTCGGCGGCGGTGATGCCCCGACCGACGAGGGCGAGCGCCAGATCGCCGACCACCTTCGACGACGGGGTGACCTTGATCAGGCGACCGAGCATCGAATCCGCCTGCGCGTAGGCCTGTTCGACCGATTCGAAACGGTTACCCAGACCCAGCGCGATCGCCTGCTGCCGCAGATTCGACAGCTGACCACCGGGGATCTCGTGCGTGTACACGCGTCCGGTCGGCGCGGGAAGCCCGGACTCGAAGGGCGCGTATACCTTTCGGATCGCCTCCCAGTACGGCTCCAGATCGCAGACATTGCCGAGGTCGAGTCCGGTGTCGCGGTCGGTCTGCGCGGTGGCCGCGACGATCGCCGACAGCGGTGGCTGACTCGTGGTGCCGGCCAGCGCCGCGCTGGCACCGTCGACCGCATCCGCCCCGGCCTGCCAGGCCGCCATATACGTGGCGAGCTGCCCGCCCGGGGTGTCATGGGTGTGCACGTGGATCGGCAGGTCGAACTCCCGACGCAGGGCGCTGACCAGGGTGGTCGCCGCCGGCGCCCGCAACAGTCCGGCCATGTCCTTGATCGCCAGCACATGCGCGCCCGCCTCGACGATCTGCTCGGCCAGACGCAGGTAGTAGTCGAGGGTGTAGAGCTTCTCACCCGGAGAGGACAGGTCGCCGGTGTAGCTCATCGCCACCTCGGCCACCGCCGTACCGGTTTCGCGCACCGCGTCGATGGCCGGCCGCATGGCGTCGATGTTGTTGAGCGCGTCGAAGATTCGGAAGATGTCGATTCCGACGTCGGTGGCCTCCTCGACGAAGGCGGTGGTCACCTTCGTCGGGTACGGGGTGTACCCGACGGTGTTGGCGCCACGCAGCAGCATCTGCAGACAGATATTCGGCATCGCCTCACGCAGTTGCGCCAGACGCTCCCACGGATCCTCCTTGAGGAAACGCAACGCCACATCGTAGGTAGCCCCACCCCAGCATTCGACCGAGAGCAACTCGGGGGTCAGGGCGGCCACATAGGGCGCGACTGCGATCAGGCCGCTGGTACGCAGCCGGGTCGCCAGCAACGACTGGTGGGCGTCGCGGAAGGTGGTGTCGGTGACACCCAGACGAGGGGACTCCCGCAGATCCCGGGCGAAGCCCTCCGGGCCCAGTGCCAGCAGCCGCTGCCGCGACCCGTCCGCCGGAGCCGCGAGCACCGCCCGGTCGAGGACCGGCAGTTTGTCGCGCGGATAGACGGTGGTCGGACGTTCGCCGTGCGGCTTGTTGACGGTGATGTCGGCCAGATACGACAGGATGCGGGTACCGCGGTCCGCCGAGGCACGCGAGGTCAGCAGTTCGGGCCGGTCGTCGATGAACGAGGTGGTGACGCGCCCTGCGCGGAAGTCCGGATCATCGAGCACCGCCGCCAGGAACGGGATGTTGGTGGACACCCCGCGGATGCGGAACTCGGCGACCGCGCGCCGGGCACGGGCGATGGCGGTGGCGAAGTCGCGGCCCCGACAGGTCAGCTTGACGAGCATGGAGTCGAAATGGCCGCTGACCTCGGCACCGAGCACCGCGCCGCCGTCCAGGCGGACGCCGGCACCGCCCGGGCTGCGGTAAGCGGTGATCCGGCCGACGTCGGGCCGGAATCCGTTGGCCGGGTTCTCGGTCGTGATCCGGCACTGCAGGGCCGCACCGCGAATCCGGATCGACTCCTGGCTCAGCCCGAGGTCGGCGAGGGTAGCGCCCGCGGCGATGCGCATCTGCGCACCCACCAGATCGACGTCGGTGATCTCCTCGGTCACCGTGTGTTCGACCTGGATGCGCGGATTCATCTCGATGAACACATGCCTGCCCTGCTCGTCGAGCAGGAATTCGACGGTGCCCGCACACGAGTAGCCGATGTGGCGGGCGAAGGCCACCGCGTCTGCGCAGATCTGCTGACGCAGTTCCTCGGAGAGGTTCGGGGCCGGCGCCATCTCGATGACCTTCTGATGACGCCGCTGCATACTGCAGTCGCGCTCGTAAAGGTGGATGACGTTGCCCTCGTTGTCGGCGAGGATCTGCACCTCGATGTGGCGCGGGTTCACCACGGCCTGCTCGAGGAAGACGGTCGGGTCGCCGAAGGCGGTGTCGGCCTCGCGGGCCGCCGCGGCGATCGACTCGGCCAGATCCGCCGGGTCGTCGACCCGGCGCATACCGCGTCCGCCGCCACCGGCGACAGCCTTGACGAAGACCGGGAACTGCATGGACTTCGAGGCCTCGACGAGTTCATCGATGTCGGCCGACGGCTCGGAGCTGGCCAGCACCGGAATCCCGGCCGCCCGGGCGGCGGCGACCGCCGTGGCCTTGTTTCCGGTCAACTCGAGCACTTGAGCGCTCGGCCCGACGAAGGTGATGCCGTTCTCGGCGCAGGCAGCGGCCAGCCCCGGGTTCTCCGAGAGGAAGCCGTAACCCGGATAGATGGCGTCGGCGCCGCAGCGGGTGGCCGCGCCGATCACCTCGTCGACCGACAGATAGGCACGGACCGGATGCCCGGGCATACCGACCTGATACGACTCGTCGGCCTTGAGCCGGTGGACCGAGTTTCGGTCCTCGTAGGGGAAGATCGCGACCGTTCTGGCCCCGAGTTCATAGGCGGCGCGGAAAGCTCGGATCGCGATCTCGCCGCGGTTGGCCACCAATACCTTGTCGAACACTTGACTCTCTCTCGTTGCGTGCGCATGCGCACCTGGCGTCACTGAAAGGCACAGTCATGTTTCCTCAGTCTCACACCGAATCGGTGCTGGCTGTGCGTTTTTCGCGGTTCCAGCTACATATTGTCGAGAAGTCGCTGGGGTGGACCAGAGTACTGGCTCAGTGGCCGAATGAGCGCGTTGGAAGCGACCTGTTCCATGATGTGGGCGGTCCACCCGGTGATTCGGCTCATCACGAAGATGGGCGTGAAGCACGCGATGTCGAAGCCCATCAGGTAGTAGGCGGGCCCGGTCGGGAAGTCGAGATTGGGTTTGATGCCGGTGCGCGTGACCATCGCATCCTCGAGTTCGTCGTAGATGCCCAGCCAGCGAGTGTCGTCGAGGTGGGCGGCGATATCGTCGAGCGCGGCCTTCATGGTCGGGACGCGAGAGTCGCCGTTCTTGTAGACGCGATGCCCGAAGCCCATCACCTTCTCCCTGGCGTCCAGTTTGGCGTCGAGCCAGGCACGAGCACGTTCCGGTCGGTCGATCTCGATCATGTCGTACATCACGGCCTCGTTGGCCCCGCCGTGCAACGACCCCTTCAGCGCACCGATCGCCGCGGTCACCGCGCTGTAGATGTCCGACTGGGTCGAGGTCACCACGCGGGCCGCGAACGTCGACGCGTTGAAACTGTGCTCGGCGTAGAGGACCATCGACTTCTCGAACGCCCGCACGATCACCGGATCGGGCACGCTGCCGAAACACATGTTCAGGAAGTTCTCCGCATAACCCAGACCGTGATGCGGTGCGATCGGGTCCTGCCCACGCCTGCGGCGCATATCCGCGGCCACGATGGTCGGCAGGATCGCCAGCATGCGTAGCGACTTGTCCAGGTTCGCCGCGGGCGAACTGTCGTCCTCGTCGGGGTCCTCGGTGCCCAGGAAGCTGATGGCCGTGCGCACCACATCCATCGGATGGCAGTTGTCGGGAATCCGCGTGAGCACCGCCTGCACGGTCCGGTCCGTGCGGCGGTAGGCCCGCTCCCGCTGCATGAACAACGCCAGTTCGCCATCGGTGGGCAGTTCCCCGTGCCAAAGCAGGTAGGCCACCTGTTCGAAGCTGCATTTGGCGGCCAGATCCTGCACCGCGTAGCCGCGGTAGGTCAGCGAATTGGTCTCGGGAACGACCTTCGATACGGCCGTGGTGTCCACCACCACGCCGGCCAGGCCCTTGTGAACGGCGATCTCGTCGGCAACGGTCATCGCGCAGCACCTTCCAGGGTGAAGTTGAAGAGTTCGGAATCGAAGTCGTTGTAGTCGGCGTAGCGCAGCAGCTCGTAGAGCCGACTCCGATGCTGCATACCGTCGAGAAGCCCGGCTTGTGTTCCGGCGGAGTCGATCTCGCGTAATCCCGCCTCCACCGCCCCCATCGCGATACGCAAAGTGGTGACCGGGTAGATGACCGCGTTGTAACCCACGTCGCGCAGTTGCTGCGCGGTCACGAGTTCGGATTTGCCGAACTCCGTCATGTTGGCCAGCAGCGGCACGTCGACCGCCTTACGGAACCGCTCGAACTCGCCGAGGTCGGCCAGCGCCTCGGTGAAGATGAGATCGGCGCCGGCGTCGGCGTACGCCTTGGCCCGGTCGATCGCCGCGTCGATGCCCTCGATGGCGCGCGCATCGGTGCGTGCGCAGATCACGAAGTTCTCGTCCCGGCGACCGTTGACCGCAGCGGTCAGCCGCTTGAGCATCTCGCCGACCGGAACCACGTCCTTGCCGTCGAGATGGCCGCACCGCTTGGGATTGACCTGATCCTCGAGATGACAGCCGGCGAGTCCGGCGTCCTCGAGTGCGGCGACGGTGCGCGCGGCACTCATCGGCTCACCAAAGCCGGTATCGGCGTCGATGAGGGTCGGGAGATCGGTGGCACGGGCGATCGACGATCCGCGGCCGGCGACCTCGGTCAGCGTGGTCAGGCCGATGTCGGGCAGCCCGAGGTCCGCCGACAGCACCGCACCCGAGACGTAGACGCCCTCGAACCCGACGTCGGCGATCAGCTTGGCGACCAGCGGGGAGAACGCGCCCGGCCACCGCTGCAGTTCTCCCGACGCCAGACCTGCGCGCAGCGCCTTGCGCTTGTCGGTGTCGGTGACGGTGCTGGAGAACAGCGACATCAGAAGATCCCCTTCCCGGTAGCCGGCGCCTTGTCCAGGACCTGCGGCAGCACCGCGACGTTGAGCGCGCCGAGATCCCCGGCGGCCAGATCGGCCAGACCGGTCGCGGCGGCCAGGAACCGCGCCTGCTCCTGCGGATCGACGACGCCGTCGGCCATGGTGGCGAACTTGGCCGTGTACTGGTCGCGGGCGAACGGACGAGCACCCAGCGGGTGGGCGTCGGCGACGGCCAGTTCGTCGGTGATCACCTCGCCGTTGCGCAACGTAATGACCGCCTTGGCGCCGAATGCCTTCTCGTTCGGATCGGTCGAGTGGTAGCGGCGGGTCCATTCCGGATCCTCGACGGTGGAGATCTTCTTCCAGAGCTCGATGGTGTCGGGGCGGTTGGCGCGTTCGGGTGCGTAGGAGTCCTCGTGGTGCCAGGTGCCGTCCTGGAGTGCGACCGCGAAGATGTACATCACCGAGTGGTCGAGGGTCTCGCGGCTGGCGGAGGGATCGAACTTCTGCGGGTCACCGGATCCGGTGCCGATCACCACGTGGGTGTGGTGACTGGTGTGCAGGACGATCGACTCGATGTCGGCGACGTCGGCGATCCGCTCACGCATCCGGCGCGCCAGGTCGATCGGCGCCTGGCTCTGGTACTCCGCCGAGTGCTCCTTGGTGTAGCTGTCGAGGATGGCCCGCTTGGGCTCACCCACACCGGGCAACGGGACCTGGTAGGTGGCGTCGGGGCCACCGAGCAGCCAGGCGATGACGCCGTCCTCGCCCTCCCAGATCGGCGCGGGCGCACCCTCGCCGCGCATCGCCCGGTCGACGGCCTCGATGGCGATCTTTCCGGCGAAGGCGGGCGCGTAGGCCTTCCAGCTCGAGATCAGCCCCTTGCGGGACTGGCGGGTGGCGGTGGTCAGGTGCAACGCCTGCCCCACGGCCTGGTAGATAGTCTCGGTGTCGAGCCCGAGCATGGTGCCGATGCCGGCGGCCGCGGACGGGCCGAGGTGAGCGACGTGGTCGATCTTGTGCTCATGCAGGCAGATGCCGCGAACCAGATCGATCTGGATCTCGTAGGCGGTGGCCAGACCGCGGATCAGGTCGGCCCCGTTGACCGTGCCGACGTGCTGCGCGACGGCGACCAGCGGCGGGATGTTGTCGCCGGGATGCGAATACTCGGCGGCGAGGAAGGTGTCGTGGAAGTCGAGTTCGCGGACCGCGACGCCGTTGGCCCAGGCCGCCCATTCCGGCGAGTAGGTGCCGTCGATGCCGAACACTGACGCACCGGGTGCGGACGGATGCGCCTGCGCCTGCCTGCGCGCGGTGCTGACCGGGCGGCGGATGACCGAGGCGGCGCTCACCGCAGCGTTGTCGATGATGCGGTTGATGACCATCTCGGCGGTGTCCGCGGGCACCGCGACCGGATCGGCGGCGACCTCGGCGATCTTCTGCGCGAGGTGTTCGGCCTGTGGGAAATCCTCGGAACTGCGGTGCGTACGAACGTTGTGAGTGATCATGTACGCACCGTACGCAGAGTGCACAACCGTCCGAAAGGCCTGGCAAATGCATATTTTTGCGGACAGCGAGCACCCAGTTTGCGAATGTTGTGTACATCGATGCGGCTAGGCTGGGCGGGTGGCCAAGATGTTCGTCGGCGCACGGTTGCGCCGCCTTCGCGACGACACGGGACTGTCCCAGGCGGCCCTCGCGCGCCGCATCGACCTATCGACCAGCTACGTCAACCAGCTGGAGAACGACCAGCGGCCGATTACCGTGCCGGTCCTGCTGACGCTGACCCGCGAGTTCGGACTCGATGCCGACTATTTCGCCCCCGACGGTGACGCCCGGCTGGTCGCCGACCTCTCCGACGTCCTGGCCTCGCACAGTGACTCCGCCGACGTCTCACGCGCCGAGATCGCCGAACTCGTCGCCCGGATGCCCGGTGTCGGACGCACCCTGGTCGGACTGCACCGGCGCGTCGCGGCCGCCGACGCCGAACTGGAGGGATACCGCGCGCGGCTCACCGGCGACGCCGCCGCACCCGCCACCCCGATGCCCTTCGAGGAGGTCCGCGACTTCTTCTACGACCGGCGCAACCATGTGGCCCCTCTCGACGAGGCGGCCGAGCAGATGTTCGACCGTCACGAACTAAAGGTCGGCGGACTCGACCTGCAACTCGCCGAGCTGCTTCGCACGGAGTTCGGCATCTCGGTCTCGATCGACCACGCCCCGGATCCGGTGACCGCCGCGCGTACTCCGAAGCGGCGCTACGACGCCGACGCCGGGGTCGTCCACCTGGCGGGCCGCCTGACCTCGGGTCAGCGCGCCTTCCAACTCGCCACCCAACTGGCCTTCCTCACCCAGGGACCGGTGATCGACGCTCTGGTGGACGCGGCCGAGAATCTGCACCCCGACTCCCGGCCGGTGGCCAGGGTCGGCCTGGCCAACTATTTCGCCGGCGCGCTGCTGCTGCCCTACGACCGCTTTCTGCGCGCCGCCGA
Source organism: Gordonia heveisoli (assembly GCF_030315745.1). Lineage (GTDB taxonomy): Bacteria > Actinomycetota > Actinomycetes > Mycobacteriales > Mycobacteriaceae > Gordonia. The sequence continues at coordinate 124,845 of NZ_JASXSH010000009.1, forward strand.
GAACACCCGATACGACATCGAACTGCTCGGCCTGACCTTCGACGTCGGCTTCGAGACCATCTGCCACCGACTGTCGACGCTCCAGCGCCGCGACCATCGTGGCGTCCCGTTCATCCTGGTCCGCACCGATCGGGCGGGCAACATCTCGAAACGGCAGTCGGCCACCGCATTTCACTTCTCACGCGTCGGTGGCAGCTGCCCGCTCTGGGTGGTGCACGACGCCTTCGCCACCCCCGGCCGGATCGTCACCCAGGTCTCCCAGATGCCCGACGGGCGATCCTATTTCTGGCTTGCCCGAACCACCGAGGATCACCACGGGTTCCTTTCTCCCCGCAAGAGTTTCGCCATTGGACTCGGTTGCGACATCGCCCACGCCGATCGTCTCGTCTACGCCGCGGGCATCGATCTCGCCGATCCGTCCACCACCGTGGCGATCGGCGCCGGCTGCAAGGTGTGCAGCCGGCCGGCCTGCCCGCAGCGCGCATTTCCACAACTCGGTCATCCGATCCAGGTGGACGCCGCGACCAGCGATTCGATTCCCTACCGGCAGGTCCCCGAGGGTGGCCTGCCCTACACAATCTGAAACCGCTATCACACCCGCGCCGGACTCCTACAGTGAAACCAATAGATGCACCACCGTTGAAAGGGTTCACTATGGCACGGTTCGACCTTCCCTCCGTCGACGAGCTTCGCGAACTGAGCGAGCCACGCGAGCACGCCATCACCATCTATGCCGAAACCTCGCCGGGCGCCGACGCCTATGAGGGCAGCCTCCTCAACGCCAAGAGCGCCTTCGATCGCGCCATTCGCACCCTTCGGGATTCCGGGATCCGCCACGCCACTGAAACCGCACTCCGCGCGCAGTGGGAGAAAGTGCTCACCGACGAGGCATGGACCCGGCTCTCACGCTGCCTGGCAATCTTCCTCACCGCCGAACGCACCGATGTCTTCGTGCTGCCCAACCGCCTGGAGAACCAACTGCAGGTCGGCACCTACTTCGACGTCGGTCAGCTGGTGCGGGCGGTGCTGACGCCACAGTCGGCGTATGCGCTGACCCTGTCGGCCAACGGCTGGAACCTGTGGGAGGCGACCTCGACCGCCCTCGCCCACGAGGTCGAGCTGCATGGCGACTATGGATCGGATGCCGCCGACGCCACCAACCGGGCCACCATCCGTGACCGCGGTCATGTGCGCCGTCTCGTGGGCGACGAGGGTAAGAAGCTGCTACTCGAGCGCTACGCCCATCATGTCGCCGATGCCGTCCGTAAGGAACTCGACCACATCGACCCCAGCGGCGGCCGGCCGCTGTTCCTGTTCGCCGCCGATCCTCTGCTCGACCTGTACCGCAACGCCGACACCCGGCACCGGTTGGTCCCGGTGCACGGCAACCCCGACGACCTGCGTGCCGACGAGATCGATGCGGTGATCCGCCGCGAGATGCCGGCCATCAACGCCGAATTGCACAATGCTCTGGTGGCCAGAGTGGCCGACGGCACCGGCAAGGGCCTGCTACTGGGCGACCTCGTCGATATCTCCAAGGCGGCGACGGCCGGTGCGGTGGCCACACTCATCTACGACTTCACGATCGACGTCCTCGGGCATGTCGACGCCGATAAGGGTGATATCCGTTACGCCGACGACGGCTATGACGTCCTGTCCGAGATCGTGGTCACGGTCCTTGACCGCGGGGGTGACGTAATCGCCGTCCGCGGTTCCGAGATCACCGAAAAGGTCTGGAACGGTCAGGCATTGGCCGCGCTGCGCTACCCGATGACCTGACCCACGGGCACCGCCCGAACCGCGCAGGCCATCCGCCACGGCGCGCTGACGAACGGCCCGATTCCGATGCCCGCGCATTGCCCGGATGTCGGGATCGTCGCTAGCCTGGGGCCGAATTCGTGAGGCGAGCGGAAGGTGTGGGCGTGGTCGACGGCCAGTCGGAGAACGTTGTCTACAAGAATTTTGTCGCACTCGGTGACTCGTTCACCGAAGGTGTCGGCGATCCCGATGCCACCCGCCCCAACGGCTTGCGCGGCTGGGCCGATCGGGTGGCCGAACAGCTCGCCGTCACCTCACCCGAGCTGACCTACGCCAACCTGGCCATCCGCGGACGCCTGCTCGACCAGATCATCGACGAGCAGATCGACGCGGCCATCGCACTCCACCCAGATCTGGTCACCATCTACGCCGGCGGCAACGACCTGATGCGTCCGTCGCTGGACATCGACGCCATGATCGCCCGCTACGACGCAGCGCTGGGCAAGCTGGCCGCCACCGGCGCGCAGGTCGTCGTGTTCAGCGCCTACGACTCGGGCTGGGCACCGGTCTTCGGCCGGATGCGCCCCCGCGCCGCGGTGTACAACGAGTTGCTGCGGGAGGTCGTCGACCGGCACGGCCTGACACTCCTCGACTTCTGGCGGCTGGACGGCTACGACGACTACCGCATGTGGGATACCGACCGACTCCACATGTCCGCCCTCGGCCATGAGCGGATGGCAGCCGAGGTGCTCGACGTTCTCGACGTCGCACACGCGATCAACCCGGTGGCACTCGAGCCGCAACCCGGCACCGGTTCCCGACTCGATCACTACCGGACCGAAGCCGAGTGGGTGCGTACCTTCCTGGTGCCGTGGATCTCGCGCCGGGTGCGCGGGGTGTCCTCCGGCGACGGAATCGCACCACGCTGGCCGGCGGCCGTCCACGCACGCACCGCCCTTTCCTGAGCGGTATCCGACGGCCGAGGCCGGCCCATGGGACCCCGCGCCGATCCGGTGCCACCCCGGGATACGATCCGTGCGGAGGTATGAGACATCGTGAGCGGGACCCCTCGGATCGAGCGCGCCGAATCCGACGGCACCGAATCCGACGGCACGGTGTCTGACCGCACCGACATCGGTTCACCTCCAGATGACGCGGTCACCCACGAACACCATCCCCGAGTAGCCGTCGCCGTGCTGTGCGCGGCGGGCATCGTCGTCGCGCTCATGCAGACGATCATCGTGCCGCTCATCCCCCAGCTACCCGACCTGCTACACGCCGACGCCCCCAACGCCTCCTGGGCATTGACCATCACCCTGCTCGTCGGTGCGGTCTCGACCCCGATCGGTGGCCGGCTCGGCGACATGTACGGCAAACGCCTGGCACTGCTGGGCAGTATGGCCGCGGTCTCCATCGGTTCGGTCGTCTGTGCCCTGTCCACCACCCTCGTCCCGTTCCTCGTCGGCCGCGGTCTACAGGGACTCGGCTTCGGCACCATCGCGCTGGGTATCAGCGTCATGCGCGACATCGTGCCCGCCCGGCACCTGAGTTCCTCGGTCGGCACCATGAGCGCCTCGCTCGGCGTCGGCGGCGCGCTGGGACTGCCGTTCTCCGCCGCGATCGCCGAACACCTCAGCTGGCACGCACTGTTCTGGGTGTGCGCTGTGGCCGGCATCGCCGGAGCGGTCGGCATCGCCCTCACCGTCCCCGACAGCCCCACCCGCACCGGCGGACGATTCGATGTCGTCGGCGCGGTCGGCCTGGCCGCGATGCTGACCTTTCTGCTGCTGCCGCTGTCCAAGGGGTCGGCGTGGGGCTGGTCGAATCCCCTCACCCTCGGCTTCTTCGGCGGATTCGTGGTCGTCGCTGCCTGCTGGTGCGTCGCCGAGCTACGCAGGCGCGCGCCGCTCATCGATCTGCGCGTGATGGTCCACCGACCGGTGCTGCTCACCAACGTCGCGTCGATCGCGACCGGCTTCGCCTTCTATTCGATGCAGCTGATCCCGATTCAGGTCCTGATGGCCCCGACGACGAGTCCCAACGGTCTCGGCCTCGGCATGCTCGCGGCGAGTCTCGTCCTGGCGCCCAGCGGCCTGGTGATGTTCGTGCTGTCGCATCTGAGCGGACATATCACCGGACGCTTCGGTCCGCGGGTCTCGCTGGCACTCGGCGGTGTCGTCATCGGCCTGGGCTATGTCGTGTTCATCGTCGCCCTGAGCGGCCCGTGGGAGATGGGGATCGGCTTGATGATCGCCGTCGGATGCCTGATCGGCGCCGGTCTGGGTATCGCGTACTCGGCGATGCCCGCGCTGATCATGGCGTCGGTCCGGGTCGAGCAGACCGGTGAGGCCAACGGCGTCAATGCCCTTATGCGGGTCGTCGGAACGTCGACCTCGGCGGCCGTGGTGGGAATGATCCTGACATCGTCGGTCATCCCGGTCGTCCTGCCCGACGGCCGACCCGGCGAAGTACCCACCGATACCGCCTACCTATGGGCCGCCGGGATATCACTCGGCGCATGTGCCCTTGCGGCGATCACGGCGCTCGCGATCCCCCGCAGTCGGCGCGATTTCATCGAGCAACCCATCTGACCCGACGATTCACCGGAGGGTCAGAGGTCACGCCGGGACACCACGGCGGCCGCGATCACCAAGACGACGACGGCGAACGCGATCACCACGGCCAGCGCCGCGCCACCCCCGAGTGGGAACTGCTGCGCCTCGACCGTCTCGGTTCCCCCGATCACCTCGCTGAGCACCGTCGACGGGCTCGCGCCCACGATCCACGGTTCGAATCTGCCGAGCAGCCCCCCGGCACCTTTGGGGATGAGCAGGGCCGCGCCGACCATGGCGACCGCGGTCGGCGCCGAGCGGAGCAGAAAGCCCGCCGACACCCCGACCAACGCCACGGCTACCGCCACCACCGGAACCCACGCGAGCGCCGGCACCGGTCCGGTGCCGACGGCTGACGGGGGTGCCGCGACCACCACCACTGCCGCCGAGCAGGCCGTCGCGATCACCGCACCCGCGCCGATCAGCAGCGCCGCCGCCAGCATCTTGGCCACGAGCAGCCGAGTTCGGTCACCGACCAGCGCGGCGGCGGCCGCAACGGTGCGCGAGCTGTACTCACCCGCCGACAGCCACGACGCCCAACCACCCCACACCAGCAGCGGTATCAGGATGCCGCCGACCGCCCCCGACGCCACCGTGGCGTCCGGGCCCAGGCCGTCGGTCCCCACGATCACCAGCGTGATGATCGGCCCGAGCACGACACCGATCACCCATGTGACCCACAGTCCGCGCAGGGTGGCGACCTTGACCAGCTCGGCACGGACCGCGTATCCCAGCTCCGTGTCGACCAGCCGGGCCGGCATGTGCACCGCGGTCATGCCACCACCCCGACGATCCCGAAATACCACTCCTCGAGCAATCCCGGCGCGGTGGCACGCGCATGTCGGCCACCGACGAGCGCGTCGATCCCGCCCGCCGCGACCACCCGACCGTCGTCGATCACGACGAGATCATCGGCCAGATGTTGCAGCTCACCCAGAAGGTGACTGGCGATCAGAACCGTGCGGCCGGCGGCCGTGTAGCGGCGCAACACCGTCCGCAACCAGCGAATCGCCGCCGCATCCAGACCGTTGTGCGGTTCGTCGAGGATCAGGATGCGTGGATCGCCGATCAACGCCACCGCCAGCGCCAGCCGCTGTCGTGTCCCCAACGACATCTCCCCGATCCGGACGTCGGCGAAATCGGTCAGCCCGACCGTGGCCAGCACCGACCGGACCCGATCGCGCGATAGTCCACCCGCTGCCGCCACCGTCCGCAGGTGCCCGGTCGCGGTACGTCCGGGATGCAGCTCGTCGGTGGCCGGCAGCACGCCGACCACCCGAACCGGCCGACGATGCCCACCGAACGGCCGGTCCTCCACCAGGACTCGACCGCTGTCGAGGCCTACCTGCCCGATCAGCGCGCGCAGCACCGTCGACTTTCCCGCACCGTTGGGGCCGAGCAGCGCGGTGACCCGGCCCGCGGATGCGCCGAAGGACACCCCGTCCAATATCCGGACTCCGTCGATCGTCTTGACCGCATCGACCACGCGCAGCCCGGCCGCGCCCACGCCGACCGGACTCTCACGATCTGGCCCCTCGCCACCTGGAGCCCCCGCGGGATCGCCGAGATCGGTTCCCACCGTCACCGTCACGGACGCGGTCCCAGACGCAGGATCGTGCCCGGCCGGCTCAACGAGGCAACCCGGATCGGTTTGCCCTTGGCGCGGCTGATGATCTGCGCCTGCCATGCGACAAAGCAACTCGCGACATCGCTGGCGTAGAAGCGTTGCAAGATCGGTGTCAGTATCCGCCCAAGCGCAACTTCGGAGTCGAGCAGCTGCTGCCGATAAGGACCGTAGAACGGCAGGATCGCTTCCAGCACAATTGCTTCGACAGCTTGCACCTTGGCGATCACCGGGGTCAGGAAGGCGGAGTTGGCCGCGATCAGCGGTTCAATCTCGGCCAGCAACGGCCCGGCCAACTGCAGCACCGGCTGATACACCGACCCCAGCGCGAACGCCTCGGAGGAGAACGGCCCGAAAGCCGGTGCGATGCCGATCATCGACTGCAAGCCACCCTGTTGGTCGGGACCTGGTGCGGGCCAGCCCACCGAACACGGTTTCTGCAGGGGAAGGGGTGCCGCGCCCGGGAAGGCGGTGGTACCGGGTGTGGTCGCCAACGGAACTCCACCGGTCGGCGGCGGTGCACCTCCCAGCGGTGTGGATCCCAGCGGGGTCGTAGCCAGCGGGGTCGAAGCCGTCGGGATCCCGGCACCCCCGACACCGGCGGGTGGCGCGGGTACCGCACCCGGCAGAGTCACCCCCGGCACCGCCACACTCGACGGCACCACCGGCGCCTCGACGTTCTGCTCCTGCCCCACCAGTCGGTAACCGTGTGTCTGTCCGCCCGACGGTGCCAGCACCGCCACCCCGATCACGGCGACGACGACACCCGCGCCGACGGCTCGCGCGATCGACACCGCCCGCGGCCGTCGGTGCCGGGTGCCGATCGGTATCTCGGTGGTCGATCCCGACGACACCGCCGGGTCAGAAGATCCCGAATCCAGTTCTCCTGGCCCGAATTCCGTGTTCGTACTCATCATTCCCCCGCCAGATCCGGTGCCCGCGACGCGGGCTCGAAGACGCCTTCGAGATGCCACTTGCCGAGGAAGCCGTTGAACGGTCCGCCCTCGATCAGGCTCGTCCACTCCAAGGTGAACTTCTTGGAGTCGGGGTCGTAGGTCCCGACCGCACTGTCACCGGCCACCTGCGACGCGGGCGCCGTCTCCAGCCAACGGCCGGCCACCCAGTCCCACGCCTTACGCGCGCCCTGCTGGCCGGGGGCTTGTGCCCCGGTACGCGACACCGGCTTCGGCGCTCCCTGATTGAAGTCCTGCCTGTTCCACGACGCCGACCAGGACGACAGGTCGGCGATCAGCTTCCCGTCCTGCACCCGCACCGTCGGCGGCGCCACCTGGGCTCTGGACTGGAGGTCGACCGGATTCGTCGAGATGCTGAACTCCACGGCGAAGAACTTGGTGGGCTTGGTGATCGACGCGGCCAGTGAATCCCCGTCCACACCGAACGCCGGGGTCGGCTGGGTCTGGTAGCCACCCGTCCGCAGTCCGCCCGCGGTACCCGGCTCCAGGATGGTGGCCCGGCCGCCGTCCGCCGGTGAATTCGCATTGATCATGTACGGCCCGGCGTCCGCGGTACCACCCGGCTGGATCATCCGGAAGTAGGTACCGGTGACCGTCGACCCGGTGGCCGACCCAGGCGTCAGGCGGAACAATCCGACCAGTTCGCCGTCGGGCGCCGACGACGAGTCGTCCGAACAGGCGCTCACCCCGGTGGCGACCAGCACCGCCGCGACGGCGAGTCCGGCCACACGCGCCGACCGGCGATGCAGACGTAGTGCTTTCCTCATGTGTTCTTCCTCTTCCTCGGCCACGCGACCAGCGCCGTCGCAACCGTGACAATCCCCGCACCGACCAGCAGCCAGGGCAACGCCCGGAATCCGGAGACCCCGACGCCTGCGGTGGCGTCATTGAGGTCCGCCAGCGCCCGATAGTTGTCGATGTTGTCGTTCACGTCGCCGACCAGACGAGCGAGATCGCCCGACACGGTGGACCAGTTCTGCTGCAACGCAGCGACTTTCTCGCGATCTGGCCCCGGCGCGGCAACCGCACGAAAATCGGTGTCGAGTACCCCCATCGCACTGACGACCACCACGAAGTCGTTCTGCAGCACGCGCACCTGGGCCGGGTTCATCACCGGCGCGAGGTTGCCGACCAACCGGTCACCTGCCCCCGCCGCGGACGCCAACCCACCCAGAAACGGCGTGAGCGCCAAGGTCGTACCAGCCACCATGGTCGCCACGAGCGCGCGGACCGCGGCCCGGCGCCCACCCACCAGGACCACTGCTCCGGCCACGATCGCGACGAGTCCGACGACGAAGAGCAGGAACGGGATTCGATCCAGGCCACCCACCGTCGAGAGCCGGCGATGATCGGCCACCGACGTGGTGATCCGGGACAACAGGTCATCGGCGCGGGCGCTGATCGCGGGAGCCTGTCTGCGGAAGTCGTCCACCGCCGGAAAATCCTGTGGCGACAGATGTTCGGCCGTATAGATGCGGTCGAGACCCACACCCGCCGCACGTAGCAGAGCCACGTCGGACCGATAGCCGGCCATCGCGTCGACCTGCAGGTGCGGTTCGAAGGTGTCGAGCATCTGGCGCCCCGCGGCGACGTCGCCGAAGATCCCGCCGGCGAGCGTCCCGATGCTCAGCACCACACCGACAACCAGCAGCGCGATCCCCGCAATCCGGTTGCGGTGGAACCGGGTCGCGACGCCGCGGGTGATGGCAGGCGCCGACGGCAGCGCGAGCACCGGCCCGGCGGCGTCGGCCCCGTCAGCCGTTGCGACGGACACGGCCGAACAGGCGGTCGGCGTTGGTCAGGACGGCGGTGGCGATGACGGTCAGCAACACCAGCGCCGCGACGAACCAGCGATTGGCGGTCAGATCGTCGCTCTTGTCCGCCTTGACGATGACATTGTTCGCCACCGTCGGCGGCGCCTGCGCGGCCGCCGGGGCCACCGCCTGTGGCGTTACGCCCGACCGTGGATCGGCCGGAACGGGTGCGGGCTGTCCCGGGACACCCGGCGCGGGGGCCGCCCCGGTTCCCTGGCCCGGTGTCACCGGTGCGGGCGCCGCCGCCGGGTGCGCACCCGACACCCGACCGGTCAGATGCCAGAGTCCGGTGAAGTTGTTGAACGGGCCACCCACGATCTGGCTGGTCCATTCGATGACATAGGTTCCGGTCGCCGCGTCGTACTGCCCGCGCACCGGCGTCGTCTTTCCCGAATACTGCCCGCCCGGCTTCGGCGATCCCTGGTTGAACACCTGCTTGTTCCAGGTGACGCCGAACGCGCTCAGATCGCCGGTGATCCGGGTGCCGTCGATGTAGAGGCGGGGCGTCGAGGTGGACCGCCCGGTCTGCGGGTCCTGCGGGTTGGTCGCGGTCGCGAATCCGACGCCGTAGAACTTGACCGGGCGGGTAACGCTGCCGGACAACGCGTTGCCCTGAGCGTCGAAAGCCTGCCCGGGCTGCGGCTGATATCCGCCGCTGCGCAGCCCGCCGTCGGTGCCGGGCGCGAGCAGGGTGATCGTCTTGTCCGAGCATGCCGATTCGCCGTTGGCCAGGAACGGCCCCGACGACGAGCCCTCGGGCAGGATCATCCGAAAGAATGAGCCGGTCGCCGAGCCGCCCGCGCACGAACCCGCACTGATCGACAGAACGCCGTTGATCGGGACCGGTGCGGCCGCAGCCGGACCGGCCGGAATGGCGGCGACGGCCAGCGACAGCGCGCCGGCCGCGACAGCGGTGAACGCTCTCGTTCCCGCTCGCCACCGGCCACCCGCCGTCCGACGAGCAGCGGTGACGCTGCGCCCTCTGATCCGCGTCGCAGTTACCCGTGTCATGAGTATCGCTGTCATCGTTTCCCCCCACCCCGGGGAGAACCCCAAGATCATTTCTCGTCGCATGTCGGTCGATGCGGCCACCGGACCCATGCGCCGGGCCGGTCTCCCGATTAAGGCATCGCCAACCTCCGGTCCACAATCGCTAAAACCAGCCGGCGCAAAACCTGCGACCAGGACCGTGATGCTCACCACGTCGTGCGGACCGGTCACCTGAGCGTCCGCGGCGGCCGGCACCGTGTCTGCCGCGACTCGGCAAGCAGAAGAGTCACGATCGTCGTAGCGTTTCTGGGGTGAGCCCGCCGACGCTGATCGAGAACGCCCACGTCATCACGGTCGACGCCCGGCGCCGGGAACTGCGGGGTGGGTCGGTGTTGATCGACGGGGCATCGATCGTCGCGATCAATCCCGATCCGGGAGAGATTCCCGTCGAGGTGAACCGCGTCGATGGGACCGATGCGGTGCTGACCCCCGGGCTGGTCAACACCCACCACCATCTCTATCAGTGGATCACTCGTGGACTGGCCGCCGATCACAACCGCTTCCAGTGGCTGACGACGCTCTACCCGATCTGGGCAGGCATCGACGCAGACGCGGTGTCCGCGGCCGCTCTCGGCGGCCTGAGTGCGCTGGCGCTGTCCGGCGCTACGACGACGACCGACCACCACTACGTCTTCCCGCACGACGGCGGCGATCTGCTCGGCGCGGAGATCGGGGCCGCGGCCGAGCTCGGGTTGCGTTTCGACGCCACCCGCGGATCCATGGACCGCTCACGCAAGGACGGTGGGCTGCCCCCGGATTCGGTGGTGCAGACGATCGACGAGATCCTGGCGGCGAGCGCCGTTGCGGTGTCCCGATGGCATGATCGGCGCCCCGGAGCGATGGTCCGCATCGGACTCGCGCCGTGCTCGCCGTTCTCGGTCAGCACCGACCTGCTGCGCGAATCGGCGCTCCTGGCCCGCGAACTCGGCGTGCGCATGCACACCCACCTGGCCGAGTCCACCGATGAGGACGACTACTGCGCAGAGCAGTTCGGCTGCACCCCACTGCAATACATGGAGTCGGTGGGGTGGATCGGTGACGATGTCTGGTTCGCGCACGGCATCGAGTTCGACGACGACGAGATCGCGCGGCTCGCGGCCGCCGGAACCGGAATCGCCCACTGCCCAACCTCCAACGCCCGCCTCGGCAACGGCATCTGCCGAACTCGCGACCTCCTCGACGCCGGCGTCCCGGTCGGGCTCGGTGTCGACGGCGCCGCATCCAACGAATCAGCCCGCCTGCTCGACGAAGCACACCAGGCCGTCCTGATGGCGCGCGCCAGGGGCGGTCCGACAGCGCTGACCACGCGGACCGCGATCGAGCTGGCCACCATCGGCGGCGCACGAGTTCTCGGTCGGGACGCCGAGATCGGTTCTATCGAGGTGGGCAAATTCGCCGACCTCGTGCTGTGGGATCTGGGAACCATCAGCCACCGCGGGATCGACGATCCGGTCGCCGCCCTCGTGCTGGGCGCCCAACCACCGATCCGCGGGTCGTGGGTACACGGTAATCGGATCGTCGCCGACGGCGAGCTACTGACCGTCGACGTCGGCGAGGTCGCCGCCGACGTGGCCGACCAGCATCGCCGGCTACTCGAACGGGCCGGGTGACCTCATGGACCTGCACACCATCACCGGATACCGATTCGCCCGCACCCGGGCCGATCTCACGCTGGCACCCGGCGAGCGGATTCTCGCCGGCGGGACCTGGCTGTTCTCCGAGCCCCAGCCCGCGGTCACTGGTCTGGTCGACATCAGCTCGATGGACTGGCCGGCCACCGAGGACCTCGCCGACGGTGGTCTGCGCGTCGCCGCGACCTGCACCATCGCCGAACTCGCCGACGTGACCGCACAACCGTTCTGGCAGGCACACCCGCTCCTGAATCAGTGCGCGCACGCGTTGCTCGCGTCCTTCAAGATCTGGCGGACGGCCACCGTCGGCGGGAACATCTGCCGGTCTTTCGCGGCGGCCTCGATGGTGTCCCTGGCCGTCGGCCTGGACGCCACCGCGCATGTGTGGACACCGGACGGCGGTACTCGTGATCTCCCGGTGGCCGAGTTGATCACCGGCAACGGGACCAATTCCCTCGACGACGGGGAAGTCCTGCGCGCCATCGACATCCCCGGGTCTGCGCTTCGGTCGCAGACCGCGTTCCGCCGAATCGCCCTCGCTGAATACGGCCGGTCTGGCACGGTGGTGACCGGACGCCTCGCTCCCGACGGCGGCGTCGTCGTCGGTGTCACGGCGGCCACCTGGCGGCCGCATGTGCTGCGCTATCCGGCGCTCCCCGACCCCGCCACGCTGCGCGCCGACGTCGGCTCCCTCGACGACTACTACACCGATCCGCTCGGCAACGCCGACTGGCGGCGGGCGACGGCGACGGAGTTCGCCGAAGAGATCCGCGCCGAGCTGGCCACCGGGGGGTCGCGATGAGGTTCGAGATCAACGGCGAAAACGTCGATGCCTCCCCCACCCCGGGACAGTGTCTGCGCACGCTACTACGTGAACACGGTCATTTCGAGGTCAAAAAGGGCTGCGACGCAGGCGATTGTGGCGCCTGCTCGGTCCTCGTCGACGGCGCCCCGGTGCATTCGTGTATCTACCCGGCACAGCGGGCCGCCGGGCGTGCGGTCACCACGGTGGCCGGCCTGGGCACACCCGACGACCTGCACGCCACCCAGCGCGCCTTCGTCGACAATTTCGGATTCCAGTGTGGATTCTGCACCGCCGGGATGATCGTCACCGCATCGACACTCGGCCCAGACGACCTCGACGACCTACCCCGGCGGATGAAGGGAAATCTCTGCCGCTGCACCGGTTATCGGTCGATCCGGGACTCGATCACGGCCGCCGTCCGCACGGAGACCTGCGAGCCGACCGCGAGCGGCCCCACAGCCGGGTCATCCGACAGCCACCTCGTCGGGACCTCGACACATCCGCTCGCCGCACGTCGCGTCGTGACCGGCACCGAGCCGTACACCATGGACGTCGACGTCGACGGCGCGCTGGTGATCCGGGTGCTGCCTGCGACTGTCGCGCATGCGCGCATCCGCGCCATCGACATCTCCGCAGCCGCCGCGTTGCCGGGTGTCGAAGCCGTTCTGACGCACGAGAATGTCCGCACCCGAAGATTCTCGACGGGCCGCCATGAGCATCGCGAGGACGATCCCGACGACACCCTCGTCTTCGATCCGGTCGTCCGCTTCGTCGGGCAGCGCGTGGCGGCGGTGGTGGCGATCAGCGCCGCCGTCGCCGAAGCCGCCTGCGCACTGATCGCCGTCGACTACGCCGAGTTGCCCGCGGTCTTCGATCCCGAGGAGGCCCGTCGTCCCGGTGTCCCGCTGCTGCATCCCGATCGCACGCCGATCGACCGGGTCGCCGAGGCCGATCGCAATGTGGTGGCGGCCTTCCATCAGGGATTCGGCGGTGACGCCGACGCCGCGCTCGCCGCGTCGGCGTTCCGGGTGACCGGAACCTGGCGCACAGCGCGGGTGTCGCACGCCCAGTTGGAAACCCACGGCAGCATCGGCTGGATCGACGACGACGGCCGGCTGGTGATCCGGACGAGTACCCAGGTGCCATTTCTCGTCCGCGACGAACTCGCGCTGCTGCTGGACCTGCCCACCGACCAGATCCGGGTCTTCTCCGCACGAGTCGGTGGCGGGTTCGGCGGCAAGCAGGAGATGCTCACCGAGGATCTGGTTGCGGTGGCCACGCTGCGGACCGGTCGGCCATGCGTCTACGAGATGAGCCGCACCGACGAGATGACCCGCACCACATGGCGACATCCGTTCCGGGTGGACGTCGAACTCGGCGCCGACGCGGACGGGGTACTGACCGCGATGAAGGTCGACGTCCTGTCCGACACGGGTGCCTACGGCAATCACGCCATCGGCGTCATGTTCCACGCCTGCGCGGAGTCGGTGTCGGTGTACAACTGCCCGGTCAAACGCATCGACGCCGAGGCGGTGTACACCAACAACCCACCGTCGGGCGCCTTCCGCGGCTACGGCCTCGGGCAGGTCATCTTCGCGATCGAGTCCGCGATCGACGAACTGGCGGTGAAAGCCGGTGTCGACCCGTTCCGGATGCGTCGGATCAACGCGGTGGCCGAGGGCGACCCACTACTCATCGCCCACGCCGATCCCGAACCCGACCTGATCTACGGCAGTTACGGGCTCGACCAGTGTCTCGATCTCGCCGAAGCCGCCCTGGCCCGCGGCAACGGGGTCGCGGCGCCGGACGGACCCGGTTGGGCGGTCGGCGAGGGCATGGCCATCGCGGCCATCGCGACGTTGGCCCCGCGCGGTCACCACTCGCACGCCGAAGTCGCGCTCGACGCCGACGGCATCTACCACATCGGGGTCGGCACAAGTGAATTCGGCAACGGCACCACCACGGTGCACAGCCAGATCGCGGCGACCGTACTGCACACCACTGCCGACCGGATCCGGTTGAGTCACGGCGACACCGACGCCGCCCCCTACGACACCGGCGCCTTCGCCTCGGCGGGTATCACGGTGGCGGGAAAGGCGGTCAACGCGGCCTGTACCGCTTTGTCGGAGGCACTGCTGACGGCCGCGATCGCACATACCGGATGCGCACCCGAACATGTACTCCTCGACGCCGACGGCGTGCTGGCCGCGGGCCGGCGGATCGGTTTCGGGCAGCTCATCGAGATGGCTTCGACCTTCGACGCGTCCACTGCCGATGCTCCGGCCGCCCCGACCGTGGTCCGTCGCGACGGTCGACTCGTCGCGGTCGGACGCGAGGACGGCGCGTTGCGGTCGATCGCCTTCAATGTGCAGGCGTTCCGCGTCGCGGTACACCGCCCGACCGGTGTCGTGCGGATTCTGCAATCGGTCCAGGCCGCCGACGCCGGAACGGTGATGAACCCGCAGCAGTGTCTCGGTCAGGTCGAGGGCGGCGTCGCGCAGGGTATCGGCTCGGCGCTCTACGAGGAGATCATGCTCGACGGCAAGGGCACCGCACTGACCTCGGTGTTCCGCACCTATCGAGTGCCACAGATGGCGGACATCCCGGTGACCGAGGTCTACTTCGCCGACACCAGCGACGATCTGGGACCATTCGGGGCGAAGTCGATGAGCGAATCCCCCTACAATCCGGTCGCCCCGGCGCTGGCCAACGCCATCCGGCGCGCCATCGGGGTACGGCCCACCGAGTTGCCGATGTCACGCGACCGGGTCTGGCGGCTCGCGGCTGATTCACCGGAGGTTTCCGGGTGATCCGGTCACAAGGTTTCGGCGACCCGAACTCTTTGTTTCGTTCCGCTTGAAACCGCGGCGTCGATGTGCCAGATTGAGGCATGGCATCGCTCCGCGCAGCGCAGTACACGCCGAGTTCGGCGAAGGTTCGCAACGCCGCCCTCCTTGGTCCGGCATTCGTCGCCGCCATCGCGTATGTCGACCCGGGAAACGTCGCGGCGAACATCACCGCGGGCGCACGCTACGGATTCCTGCTGGTGTGGGTCCTGGTGATGGCCAATGTCATCGCCATGCTCATCCAGTATCAGTCGGCCAAACTCGGCATCGTCACCGGACGGAGCCTGCCCGCCCTGCTTGGTGACCGATTGTCGAAAAACAGTCGGCGCGCCTACTGGATTCAGGCCGAAATCGTCGCCGCAGCAACCGATCTCGCCGAGATCGTCGGCGGTGCGATCGCACTGCAACTACTCTTCGACCTTCCGCTGGTCGTGGGCGGACTGATCGTCGGCGTGGTCTCGATGGTCATCCTGCTGTTGCAGAACCCGCGGCAGCAGCGGGTGTTCGAACGCGTGATCCTGACCTTGCTCGCGGTCGTTGTGGTCGGCTTCCTCACCGGCTTGGTCATCAATCCACCACCGGCCGCCGACGTCCTCGGCGGGATGATCCCGCGACTCGACGGCCCGGAGACCGTCCTGCTCGCGGCCAGCATGCTCGGTGCGACGGTGATGCCGCACGCGATCTACCTGCATTCATCGCTGGTGATCGACCGGCACGGCAGCAACCACAGCACCGCCGAGAAGCGCAGGCTGGTCCAGGTGACGAAACTCGACGTCGTCGTCGCGCTGTTGATCGCGGGCGTCGTGAACATCTCGCTGCTGTTGCTTGCCGCCCAGAACCTGCGCGGCAAAGAGGGCACCGACACCATCGACGGCGCCTACGACGCGGTACACGCCGAGATGGGTCCCGTGGTGGCAACGGTTTTCGCCATCGGACTTCTGGCCTCCGGACTCGCCGCCACCTCGGTCGGCTCCTATGCGGGCGCTTCGATCATGCAGGGACTGTTGCACATCCGGGTGCCGCTGCTCGTGCGCCGCACCGTTGTCCTGATCCCGGCGCTGGCCGTGCTCTGGGTCGGCGTCGAGCCGACCTGGGCGCTGGTGATCAGCCAGGTCGTCCTCAGCTTCGGGATACCGTTCGCGATCATCCCGCTGGGTAGGCTGACCGCCAATCGGTCGGTGATGGGCGAATTCGCCGACGGACGACCGTTGCGCATCACCGCCGCGGCTGCCTCGGCGATCATCGTGACGCTCAACATCGCGCTGATCGTGCTGATGATCGCCGAGTAGCCTGCTTGGTCAGCCGCGCAGCAGCCCCTTGGCGACGTGGGTGACCTGGATCTCGTTGCTGCCGGCATAGATCATGAGCGACTTGGCATCTCGGGCGAGCTGCTCCACCCGATACTCGGCCATGTAGCCGTTCCCGCCGAAGAGCTGGACTGCTTCCATCGCGACGTCGGTGGCGGCCTTCGACGAGTACAGCTTCATCGCCGATGCCTCCGACAAGCTCATCGGCTTGCCCGCCTTGGCTCGCTCGATCGCGCTGAACAGCATGTTCTGCACGTTGATGCGAGCAACCTCCATCTCGGCCAGCTTGAGCTGGATGAGCTGGAACTGCGCGATCTCCTGACCCCACAGCTTGCGGGTCTTCGCATAGTCGATCGATAGACGCTGGCATTCGTTGATGATGCCGAGGGCCAAGGCCGCGATCCCGATGCGTTCGGCGGTGAAACCGGCCTTGGCACCTTCGGATCCACGCGTATCCGATCCGGTGTCCTCGGTCTCGCCGAGCAGCCGGTCGCGGCCGAGGCGGACGTTGTCGAAGAACAGTTCGCCGGTCGGCGAACTCATCATGCCCATCTTCTTGAAGGCCTTGCCCTGCGTGAGTCCCGACATCCCCTTGTCGAGGACGAAGGAGAGGACCTTGCGGTCGCGCATCGGGGTGCCGGAGCCGTCGTCGAGCTTGGCGAAGACGACGATCGTATCGGCATGAGGGCCATTCGTGATGAAGGTCTTCTGGCCGTTGAGAACGTAGTCGTCACCATCGCGACGGACCGTGGTCTTCATACCGCCCAAGGCATCCGAGCCGGAGTCGGGCTCGGTGATCGCCCACGCGCCGACCTTCTCCATCGTCACCAGCTCGGGCAGCCAGCGCTTCTTCTGCGCCAGGGTGCCCTTGCCGCGGATCGCCGATGCGGTCAGGCCCATGCTGACACCCATCGAGCCCACCAGCCCGAGGCAGACACCGGCGAGCTCGATATTGACGATCATGAACATCGAACCGGACATGCCACCGCCACCCGCGCCGACCGACGGCTTCTTCCCCTCGGCCTCGGCGGCGAGTTCCTTCTCCAGCGCCTCCTTGGCCATCGCGTCCACCCCAAAGGTCGACAGCAGCTTGCGGGTGATGTCGTAGGGTGGCAGCTGACCGGTTTCCAGCTCATCGATATGCGGACGAATCTCCTTGTCGATGAACGCCCGCAACGCGTCGCGCACCATCAGGTCTTCGTCGGACCACTCGAACATCGCTACCTCACATCCTCAAGAACTAAAACCTGTTTCAGTTTTACACTGTGTCAGGTGTCACTTGGGATGTAAAGGAACACATCGAAGCAACTGTTTCAGAGGTGATGCAGCGCGGCCGGACGGACCTCGACGGCGAAGTAGCCGGCCGGGTCGTCGGCCAGGAGCGCCTGCGCGACGGGCATGGCGACAACGGCCAGCGGCACCGCGTGGGCCTGATCGCGCCAGGTGTGGATCCGGTGCACGAAGCCCGCGATACTCTCGCCGCCATGGCCTGCCCAGCCGGGGTCGGTGAACCATACGGCCAGTTCACCGGGGTCGATCTCCTCGGGTGCCCGTCCCGTCCATGCCCCGACGTCGAGGGTGCGCAGCGCGTCGTCCACCGGCACCGAACCGAACAGCAATCTCGCGGACTCGCCGGTGGCGACCTCCGGCCCGCAGACGATCGAGTCCAGCGACCCGATCGGTCCGGCGAGATCACGATCGCGAAACCGGAGAAGGCTGCGCCGACCACCGTCGTCCAACGACAGATCACCGCCGAACCGGACCGCCCGGTTGGGCGCGGTCCGGCCGGCGGTGATGATGTGCACCGTTGCGACCCGAGTCAGGCGGCGGTGACGGCGGCGCGTGCTCCCGCCTGCGCGTCACGCCGGGCCAGGTAGCCGATCACGAGCGCGAATACCGCGGTCAGGACGGTCCAGGCGATGATCTGCGTCGCGATCGCGTACACCCGGAAGTCCCCGATCACGTCGCCCGGGAAGCCGGACAGGGTGATCACGCCATCCGGGCCGACCACCGGTCCGGGTACCTCGTCGAAGCTCGGTAGCAGTGCGATCGTGATGGCGACCGCGACGACGTACCCGGCTCCCGAGCAGACGCCCGCGACCAGACCGCCGATCCGTGGGCGCAGCCACAGCGCCGCCACCACGGCCACGATCGCGAAGATCACCGAGGCCAGCGTGATGGTCAGGAAGGCGCCGGAGCGCTCACCGATGGTGTCGTCGTCGCCGACCGCAGGCGGGTTGGCCGGATACGCGAGGAAAGGCACCGCGAACACCGCGATGAACCCGATCGCACCCAGCGCCGCCGCGACCGCACGCGGGTCGGTTGCGGGGTAGCGTCGGCCGAGATACGCCCACAGCAGGGTGAACGCCACCGCGAAGAACGCGCCCATACACGCGGTGAACACCAGGGTGCCCACCCCGGCACCCAGGTTCTCCTGCATGGCTCGGGTGAAGAGCTCGCCGCCCTCCCCGTGTGAATGGCCGCCACCAGCCGCTTCCAGATGTTCCTCGGCCGCCGATCGTGCTTCTTCGTAGTCGATGGCCTTGGCGACCACCGGCTCGGTGAACACGCGTGCGAACAGGAACGCAAAAACTCCGGCGATCAGACCCGCGAACAGACCTGCGCCGATGAACCGCTTCTCCATGTGCTGTTATCTCCCGAATTCGACCGCGTCAGTGGCAGGGGAAGCCGAGGAAGTGGCGTGCGTCGTGCACGAACTCGTGCACGTGGGTGTCCGAGCCGAAGATCGACACAGCGCCCTGGTCGTAGCCGAGGAAGTAGTAGGCCATCGCCGCGAACACCAGCGTCAAGGTCAGCCACAGCGCGGCCGAGGCAGCCGAGACGTCGGGCACCGCGAGGGCCCGGGGCTTGGCCACCGCCAGGGTTGCGGACTTGGTCGAAGCGGTCATCAGTTGTCCTTTCGCCGATCTCGCGTCGGCAGTTCTTGGTCGAGCCGGGCAGCCCAGCGCGGCATCCTGACTTCGCGACGATCGTTACCGATCAATGCTCACAGTGGCGCGACCGTTCCGGATTCACACCGGATTTCCCACACTGGCGTGTGTCGACTGTATACCGGGTGCTGTCATAGGTGTGAGGGATGATGGCAAGGTGGCGCGCAACGCATCGGTCCTGCAGCGATTCACCGCCCCGACGCGGCGGTGGTTCGAGGGCGCGTTCACCGCGCCGACGCCTGCTCAGGAGGGAGCCTGGGCGTCCATTGCCGACGGGCACAACACCCTGGTCATCGCACCCACCGGTTCCGGCAAGACGCTGTCGGCCTTCCTGTGGGCACTGGACCGGCTGGCCGCCGAGCCGGACCGCCCCCGCGGCACCCGGGTGCTCTACATCTCGCCGCTGAAGGCGCTGGCGGTCGACGTCGAACGCAATCTCCGCGCACCCCTGACCGGGATCACCCGCGCCGCGCAAGAACTCGGGCTGGCCGAGCCGGAGATCACCGTCGGGCTGCGCTCGGGTGACACGCCGGCCGCGCAGCGGCGCACCTTGGCCAAGAAGCCACCAGACATCCTGATCACCACACCGGAATCCCTGTTCCTCATCCTCACCTCGTCGGTCCGCGAGACGCTGACCGATGTCGAGGCGGTGATCGTCGACGAGGTCCACGCGGTCGCTGGTACCAAACGCGGCACTCACCTCGCACTGTCACTCGAACGCCTCGACGCGCTGCTGGACCGGCCGGCCCAGCGCATCGGGCTGTCCGCGACGGTTCGCCCGCCGGAGGCCGTCGGGGGGTTCCTCGCCGGGGCGCGCGACTATCGCATCGTCAAACCGCCGGCCGCCAAGACCTTCGATCTGCGTGTCGATGTGCCGGTGCCGGATATGGCCAATATCCCGCCGCCCGCCGACGACACCGATGAACTCGATGACGCCTTCTCCCCCACCGCAGGCTCGTTGTGGCCACATGTCGAGGCCTCCATCGTCGATGCGATCGAGGCGAACCGGGCGACGATCGTCTTCGCCAACTCGCGACGACTGGCCGAACGACTCACCGCCCGCCTCAACGAGATCCATGCCCAGCGCACCGGCACCAGCCTCGACGCGACCGCCAATCCGCAGGTACCCGGCGGCGCCCCGGCCCACATCATGGCCAGCGGGACCGCCCACGGCGCCCCGACGACCCTCGCACGCGCCCACCACGGCTCGGTCTCAAAGGAGCAGCGCGCCGACATCGAGGACGACCTCAAATCGGGGCGGCTGCGCTGTGTGGTGGCGACGAGTTCCCTCGAACTCGGGATCGACATGGGCGCCGTCGACCTGGTCATCCAGGTGGAGGCACCACCGTCGGTGGCGAGCGGATTGCAGCGGATCGGGCGGGCAGGCCACCAGGTCGGCGAGATCTCCCAGGGCGTGCTCTATCCCAAACATCGCACCGATCTCATCCACTGCACCGTCGCGGTCGAACGCATGCTGGGCGGGCAGATCGAGGAGATCCGCATTCCGCAGAATCCGCTCGACGTCCTGGCCCAGCACACCATCGCCGCCGCGGCCATGGATGATCTCGACGTCGAGGACTGGTACGAGGTCGTCCGCCGCGCCGCCGGCTACCGCGACCTCGGCCGCGACGTCTATCACGCGACCCTCGATCTGATCTCCGGCCGATTCCCCTCCGACGAATTCGCCGAACTGCGCCCCCGCGTGACCTGGGACCGGGACGCCGGGGTGCTCACCGGGCGTCGCGGGGCACAACGCCTCGCCGTCACCTCCGGCGGCACCATTCCCGACCGTGGCATGTTCGGGGTGTTCATGGTCGGTGAGAAGCCGACGCGCGTCGGCGAACTCGACGAGGAGATGGTCTACGAATCCCGCGTCGGCGACGTCTTCGCCCTGGGTGCGACGAGTTGGCGGGTCGAGGACATCACCCACGACCGGGTGCTGGTGACCCCCGCGTTCGGACAACCTGGCAGGCTGCCGTTCTGGATCGGCGACAACGTCGGCCGCCCGGCCGAACTCGGCGCCGCCATCGGGAGGTTCGTGGGTTCGGTGGCCGACGAGGCGGAACTGACCAACCGCGCCGACGCCCTCGGCCTCACCGCATACGCACGGGACAACCTCGCCGCGCTGATCGCCGAACAGCGAGAGGCGACCGGACATCTGCCGACCGACCGGACGCTCGTCGTCGAGCGATTCCGTGACGAACTGGGTGACTGGCGGGTGATCTTGCACTCGCCCTATGGATTACGGGTTCATGCGCCATGGGCCAGCGCGATCTCCGCCCGACTGCAGGAAACGCTGGGCTTGGCAGGCGCCACCACCGCCTCCGACGACGGCATCATCGTGCGCCTGCCCGACACCGACGACGAACCGCCGGGTGCCTCGATCTTCGTCGTCGATCCCGAGGAGATCGAACAGCTGGTGACCGACGCACTGGCCGATTCGTCGATGTTCGCCTCCCGCTTCCGCGAATGTGCGGCGCGGGCGCTGCTGCTCCCCCGGCGCGATCCCGGACGGCGGGCGCCGCTGTGGCAGCAACGCCAGCGGTCGGCCCAATTGTTGTCCGTGGCTTCACAGTTCCCCGACTTCCCGATTGTTCTCGAAGCGGTTCGGGAATGCCTCCAGGACGTCTACGACCTACCCGCCCTCACCGAGCTGCTGCGCGGTATCGCCGCCCGCCGGATCCGGATCATCGAAACCGAGACCCCCGCGCCGTCGCCCTTCGCCGCGGCACTGCTCTTCGGGTACGTCGGTGCCTTCCTCTACGCCGACGACGCGCCGCTTGCCGAACGCCGGGCAGCGGCACTCTCCCTGGACACCAGCCTGCTGGCCCAGTTGCTCGGCCGGGTCGACCTCCGCGAGTTACTCGACCCGGCGGTGATCGCCGCCGTCGTCGCCCGCCTACAACGTCTCGACCCCGATCGAGCCGCCCGCGACGCGCAGGATGTCGTCGATCTGCTTCGTTGGCTCGGCCCGTTGAGCACCGAGGACGTCGACGCCCGCTATCGCGGTGACGACGCTGCCGCGGTACTCGCCGATCTGCACCGGGACGGCGCGATCATCTCGGTGATTCATCAGGGACGTCCCTTGTGGGCGGCCGTCGAGGACACCGCCCGGCTCCGCGACGCTCTGGGGGTGCCCGCGCCGCTCGGCGTCCCGGCCGCATTCACCGAACCTGTGCCGAACCCGGTGACCGATCTCGTGCACCGGTATGCGCGGACCAACGGTCCGTTCACCGTCGCCGAGGCGGCGCACTCGCTCGGCATGGCCGTGGCGGTTGTCCGGGACACCCTGGTCCGACTGGCCGCCGACCGAAAGGTCGTCGAGGGCGACTTCCTTCCGGTAGGCGCCGTCGGCACCGAGGGCGGGCGGACACCGTCGACCCAGTGGTGTCACGCCGATGTCCTCGGCCAGATCCGTCGCGGGTCACTGGCCGCCGGTCGTGCCGACGCGGCCCCCGTCGACGCGGCCACCTTCACCCGGTTCCTGGCCGGCTGGCACCACCTCGCCGCCGACACGCGGCTCAGCGGAACCGACGGCGTCGCCACGGTGCTCGACCAACTCGCCGGGCATCCGTTACCCGCGTCGGCCTGGGAATCACTGATCCTGCCCGCGCGAGTCGCCGACTACACTCCGGCGATGCTGGACGAACTGCTGGCATCCGGCGAGATGGTGTGGTCGGGCCACGGCCGGATCGGCTCCGCGGACGGTTGGGTCGCCTTCCATCCGGCCGATCTGCTGGCGGTCAGCCTGCCGCCCGCCGACGATATCGACATGGCGGAGCCCCATCGGCACATCGTGAGCGCGCTGGCACCCGGCGGCGCACTGCGATTCGCGCAATTCACCGGCGACCCGGACTCCACCCTGATGGAACCGGCCCTGTGGGATCTGGTGTGGGCCGGGCAGGTCAGCAACGATTCCTTCGGTGCGGTGCGCGCGCTGATGGCCGCGGGGCGCACCGGTTCTCGCAGTTCGCCTGCCGCCCGTTCGACCCCGGCCCATCGCATCCGCGGTCGCGCTCCCCGGCTCCGACCGCAACGGCTGAGCACCCGCTACCTCGCCGAGCAGGCCGCCACCCGCACGGCCTCGGCACCGACCACCAGTGGTCGCTGGTACCGACTGGAAGCCGACACGATCGACCCGACAGTCGCCACCCAGGCGATCTGCGAACAACTCCTGGTGCGCTACGGGGTGGTGCTGCGCGGCAACGTAGCAGGTGAAGGGATACCCGGCGGGTTCGCCCGAATCTACAAGGCGCTGAGCGTCTTCGAGGACAACGGCCAGGTCCGGCGCGGCTATTACGTCGACGGGCTCGGCGGGGCACAGTTCGCGCGACCCACCACCGTCGACGAACTTCGCCGGCATGCACTCGACAACCGCAGCCGCGATAGGGCACCTACCGTCACCGTGCTCGCCGCAACGGACCCGGCCAACCCGTTCGGCGCGTCCCTGGAGTGGCCGACGGGCGGCAACCAGGAGTCCGGCCACCGACCCGGACGAAAGCCGGGGGCGGTCGTGGTCGTCGTCGACGGTCACGCGGTGATCTTCGTCGAACGTGGCGGCAAGACCGTCCTGACCTTCACCGCCGACCCAGCTCTGCTCCGTGACGCCGCAGGCGCGCTGGCCGACACGGTGCGGGCGGGCCGAATCCAGCGCCTCACCATCGATCAGGTCGACGGCACCGGGGTGCTCGGCACCGATGCCGGAAAGGCATTCGTGGAGGCCGGTTTCGCGACGACTCCCCGTGGGGTCCGGCTGCGGTACGGCCTGCATGCCTGAGGGAGACACGGTGTATCAGGCCGCGTCCCGGCTGCGTAGGGCGCTCGCCGGCGCGACGCTCGACCATTGCGATTTCCGGGTGCCGAAGCTCGCCACGATCGATCTGACCGGACGTCGGGTCGGGGCGGTCCGGTCGGTCGGCAAACATCTGTTCATCGACATCGACGCGGCCGACGACGGCGCACCGCCGAGCAGCATCCATTCACACCTGAAGATGGAGGGCACCTGGGATGTTCATCGCCTGGGCCAGCGCTGGCGGCGGCCGACATTCCAAGCCCGAATAATTCTGCGCGCCAATGGTTACGAGGCGGTCGGTGCAAATCTCGGCATCCTCGAACTCACCACCGATCCCGACCACTGCGTCGCCCACCTCGGACCAGATCTTCTGGCCGACGACTGGGATCGCGCCGAGGCGTTGCACCGGCTGGCCGCCGATCCCGATCGTCCGGTCGGACTGGCGCTGCTCGACCAACGCGTGATGGCCGGGGTGGGCAACGTCTATCGCAGCGAGATCTGTTTCCTGGCGCGGACGCCACCCACCCGACCCGTCGAACAAACAAACACCGAACAAATTGTCGACCTGGCGCGACGGCTACTGTGGGACAACCGAAATCGCCCTGCCCGCTCCACGACCGGTCAGGCCGCCCCGCATGCCCGCACCTGGGTATACGGCCGGGCCGGCCGACTGTGCCGCCGGTGCGCGACCGTCATCGAACAGGGGCGATTGTCGGACACAGCAACCGACGCCGACCGCGTCGTCTACTACTGCCCACGGTGCCAGCGCTGACGGTCGCGGATGATGATCGGCCGGGCCGCCCTACCGCGCCCAGTCGATTCCGTAGCGCGCGGGTTCGTCACCGAAGATGAACTCACGTCCGCTGATCTCGGAGACGTCGATCTGGACGTAGATGAACTTGTGGGTGGGAATCCATGGACGCAAAGGCAATTCGTCGGCGGCTTCAATCTCGCGATGCGAGGTGAGCACATGCGCAGTGCCTTTGGCGATCACACTCCAGCCACCCTCGGCGTCGTGACCGTCGGCCTCGAAAGCCACATGCTCGTTGGCGGCAATCTCATAGAGTTTGGTGCCCTCGGCGCTCCGGAACAGGATACGCGACGGGTCGGCGTGGAAATTGACCGGAAAGATATCCGGCCGCCCACCGAAACTTGTTGCGATACGCCCGAGTTCGGCACCCGCGAGACGTTGCCAGGACTCTTCCGAACTCAGCACCTTAACCGGATTGTCGACCATGACGTACTCCCTTCCACCTCCCAGTGTCCCCCATCGCCGCTGGTGAGGCCAGTGTCTTTGGTCCTCTCACCCGTCGCCGGGGACCGGTACCGGTTCGAGGATCTGTGGCCTGGCCTCGGGTGCCGCGGCTCGCAGCGCGTCGGCCGAATCGTCGTCGGGCTGGCGTTGCGAGGCGATCTCGGCCTCCACCCGCGCCCGGTAGGTGGCCACTTCGAAGTCGGCCTCCGCGGCACTCCAGCCGAGAATGGGCGCCATCAGATCGGCGACCTCCTGTGCACAGTCGACGCCGCGGTGCGAGTATTCGATAGCGATCCGGGTGCGCCGGGCCAGGACATCCTCGAGATGCAGGGCCGCTTCGTCCTTGGCCGCGTAGACGACTTCGACACGCAGGTACTGCGGCGCCGCTGCGAGCGGTTGTAGCAGGGATTCGTCCTCGTCGGCGTAGTAGAGAACGTCGTCGATGAGCGACCCGTACCGGTTGAGCAGCCGCCGGATCCGGTAGGGGTGCAACCCGAATCGCTGACCGAGGTGTTCACACTGGTTGATCAAGGCGAAATATCCGTCGGCGCCGATCAGCGGTACTCGTTCGGTGATCGAGGGTGCCACCCGGGTGGGGATGAAGTCGTCGCAGGCGTCGACCGCGTCGGCGGCCATCACTCGGTAGGTGGTGTATTTGCCGCCCGCGATGGACACCAGCCCAGGCGCGACCGTGGCGACCGCATGCTCGCGTGACAACGATGACGTCTGATCGTCCTCACCGGCCAGCAGGGGCCGCAAGCCCGCATAGACGCCTTCGATGTCGTCATGGGTGAGCTGGGTGACCAGGACCTCGTTGACACGCTCGAGGATGTAGTCGATGTCGGCGCGGGTCGCGGCCGGATGCGCGAGATCCAGATTCCAGTCGGTATCGGTGGTTCCGATGATCCAGTGCGTCTCCCACGGGATCACGAAGAGGACGGAATTCGCGGTCCGCAGGATGATCGCGGTCTCGCTGACGATGCGGTCGCGTGGCACCACGATGTGCACACCCTTGGAGGCCCGGACACGGAAGTGCCCACGCTGCTTGGACAGTGCCTGCACCTCGTCGGTCCACACCCCGGCCGCATTGATGACGCAATGCGCGCGCACCTGCGTCTCATCGCCGTTCTCGCTGTCGCGGACCCGCACGCCGAGGACCCGATCCGACTCCCGGAGAAAGCCGACGACCTGCGTCGACGTCCGGATCACCGCACCGTAGTTGGCCGCGGTGCGGGCGACCATCAGGCTGTGCCGCGCGTCGTCGACGACGGTGTCGTAATACCGGATCCCACCGATCAACGAGTCCCGCTTGAGTGCCGGCGCCACCCGTAACGCCCCCGACCGGGTGACGTGCCGTTGCCCGGGAACCGATTTCGCTCCGCCCATGCGGTCGTAGAGGAAGAGTCCGGCGCCGATATAGGGCCGCTCCCAGACGCGCTGGGTCAGCGGATACAGGAAGGGCAGCGGTTTGACCAGGTGCGGCGCCAGGAAGCGCAGCGACAGCTCACGTTCGCGCAGTGCCTCGCGGACCAGCCCGAACTCCAGCTGCTCCAGATAGCGGAGGCCGCCGTGGAACATCTTCGACGATCGGCTCGAGGTGCCCGAGGCGATGTCGCGCGCCTCGACCAGCGCGACCCGCAGACCGCGGGTCGCCGCATCCAGCGCCGCACCCACTCCGACGACACCACCGCCGATCACCACGATGTCGAACTGTTCCGAACCGAGGCGCCGCCAGGCTTCCTGGCGGTACAGCGGTCCCATATCTGCAGGTCGATCGGGGTTGAACTCGGTGTTCATGTCTACCGAGGGTAATTGATCCGCGCCGGATCGCACGGCTGACGCGTCCACGCATGCGAGGATGGGCCGCGTGGGCAGCGCGAAACAGTATGTGGCGGCGATCGACCAGGGCACCACCTCCACCCGGGCGATGGTCTTCGACCATGACGGTCGAGTGGTGAGCTGCGAGCAACTCGAACACCGGCAGATCTTCCCGCAGGCGGGCTGGGTCGAACACGACGCCGCCGAGATCTGGCGCAACACGCGGCGCGTCGCCGCCGCCGCGCTGGCGGCCGTGGACCTGAAGTCGGAGAACATCGCGGCCTGCGGTGTCACCAATCAGCGCGAGACCACCGTCATCTGGGATCGCACAACCGGGCAGCCCATCCACAACGCGATCGTCTGGCAGGACACCCGTACCGCCGAACTGTGCACCGAACTCGCGGGCGACGCCGGCGCCGACCGTTACCGGAGGCGCACCGGTCTTCCGCTGTCCACGTACTTCGCGGGGCCGAAGGCACGGTGGATCCTCGACCACGTCGACGGTGCCCGTGCGCGCGCCGAGGCAGGCGAATTGTGTTTCGGCACCATGGATTCCTGGATCGCCTGGAATATGACGGGCGGTATCGACGGCGGCCTGCACCTCACCGACGTCACGAACGCCTCCCGGACCATGCTGATGGATCTCCGCACCCTCGACTGGGATCCCGAGATCTGTGCCGCCATCGGCATCCCGATGGCGATGCTGCCGCAGATCCGCAGTTCTGCCGAGGTCTACGGGCCACTGCGCGAACACGGTCCGCTGCCCGGTGTCGCACTGTCGGGCATTCTCGGCGATCAGCAGGCCGCCACCTTCGGGCAGGCCTGCCTGTCACCCGGCGAGGCCAAGAACACCTATGGCACCGGCAACTTCCTGCTGCTCAACACCGGCACCGAACCGGTGTTCAGCGACCACGGCCTGCTCACCACCGTCTGCTACCGGATCGGCGAGCAGCCGGCCCGCTACGCCCTCGAAGGATCGATCGCGGTCACCGGGTCACTCGTCCAGTGGTTGCGCGACAATCTCGGTCTCATCGATTCCGCCGCGGACATCGAACCGCTCGCGGCCTCGGTCGACGACAACGGCGGCGCATATTTCGTGCCCGCCTTCTCCGGACTCTTCGCCCCGCGCTGGCGTGCCGATGCGCGTGGTGTCGTCGTCGGCCTGACCCGCTTCGTGAACAAAGGACACCTGGCGCGGGCCGCCTTGGAGGCCAGCGCCTTTCAGACGCGCGAGGTCATCGAGGCCATGCAGGCGGACTCGGGAGTGCCGTTGTCGACCCTCAAGGTCGACGGCGGGATGGTGGTCAACGAACTGCTCATGCAATTCCAGGCCGACATCCTCGACGTGCCCGTCGTACGTCCGGTGGTCAACGAGACCACCGCACTCGGTGCCGCCTACGCCGCCGGACTGGCGGTCGGCTATTGGGAGAGCGAGGACGAGATCCGCGCGAACTGGGCGGAGGACAAACGGTGGACACCGGCGATGCCCGAAACCGATCGCGACCGGCTCTACGCCGGATGGAATCGCGCGGTCGAGCACAGCTTCGGCCTGGCCTGAGTTCGGTCCCCTGCCTAGGCGGCCTCGTCGTCGCGTTCGAGGACCTCCAGCCGATCGATCGCGTTGCGGGCGAAGACCTGCTGTTCGGTCACCGCCAGCTGAGTGCGGTTACGACTGGTGAACGCGAACGTCCAGTCGATGAGGGTGGTCAGCCGGTTGCGGAACCCGACCAGGTAGATCAGGTGCAGGAACAGCCAACCGATCCAGGCGAAGAAGCCGGCCAGCTCGACACTGCGTGAGGTGCCCGGAATCGGGATCTTGGCGACCGCGCTGTAGCGGGCGATGGTGGCCATCGACCCCTTGTCCCAGTACTGGAACGGCTCGCGCCCGGCGTCGTCGCCCTTGAGACGCGACTTGATCACCCCCGCAGCATATTTCGCACCCTGAATGGCGCCCTGCGCCATACCGGGCACACCGTCGACGGCCATCATGTCGCCGACGACGAACACCTCCGGATGACCGGGAATCGACAGATCCGGTTCGACGCGGACCCGCCCGGCGCGGTCGAGCTCGACATCACTCTGGTCGGCGAGCTGGCGGCCGAGCGGATTGCCCGCGACGCCTGCCGACCAGATCTTGCACTGGCTCTCGATCCGTCGCACGGTGCCGTCGGCATCCTTGACGGCCAGACCGTCATAGTCCATGTCGACCACCATCGCGCCGAGCTGGACCTCCACCCCGATCTTCTCCAGGCGTTGTGCGGCAGCCGCACTGAGCTTTCCGCCGTAGGGCGGCAGCACCGCGGTGGCAGCATCGACCAGCACGACCCGGGCGTCGGCCGAATCGATGTTGCGAAAGGTCCCGGCCAGCGTCTTGCGCGCCATCTCAGCGATCTGTCCGGCCATCTCCACGCCGGTCGCCCCAGCCCCGATCACCACGAAGGTCATCAACCGTGCACGTTCGGCCGGGTCGTCGGACAACTCGGCCTGTTCGAAGGCTCCGAGAATGCGACCGCGCAGTTCCAGCGCATCGTCGATCGTCTTGAGGCCGGGTGCGAACTCGGCAAAATGGTCGTTGCCGAAGTAGGACTGGTCGGCTCCGGCGGCGACGATCAGATTGTCGTAGGCGATCACGGTGTCCCGACCGAGCAGCTGTGAGGTGACCGTTCGGGCGGTGATGTCTATCGAATCAACTTCACCCAGAACAACATTCACATTGTTCTGCTTGCGCAGGATAACCCGCAGGGGCGGCGCGATCTGCCCTTCCGACACCAGTCCGGTCGCGACCTGATAGAGCATCGGCTGGAACAGATGGTGGGTGGTACGGGCGATCACGGTGACGTCGACGTCGGCCTTGGCGAACTGCCGGGCAGCCGTGAGGCCGCCGAATCCCGAGCCGATGATAACGATGTGCGGGCGCGGACCCCCCGCGTGACGATCAGTTGATGTGCGACCCATGACGTCCCTCCTGGCGATCTCGGTCGAGATCTGCGGTGGGACACCCAGGCGGACGATGTCTCGTTCTTTGCTCCACGCCGGTTGTCTCCGGCCACGCCAGTCGCTGACATCCAGAGTACCCAAGGCCGACTCCACCACGAAACCGAATATGCCCCACGCCACACCAGACGGCTCGATCCTCAGGCCACGAAGTCGGCGACGACCGCGACCACGCCCGCCGTTCCCCCCAGCGCGGCGGACGCCTCGTAGGCGGCGTCGCGCAACAGCGCCCGCGGAGCCTGTCCGAGCGATCCGGCCGACAGTTGCAGGCAATCCAGTGCCCGCGCGCGACGGAAGTTGTCCCGCTGCGCGTCGCGGTCGGCGCGACGCTGGCTGACGAAAGCCTCGAGGTCGAGGGCTGCCATCGCCGTACGTAGCTGCGCCAGTGCAGATTCCGAGGCCGCCCCCCGTTCGCGGAACTGGGTCAGCACCTCCATGGCCTCCGGCGAGTCGAGCCCGCAGGCGTCGACGACGGATGCGGCAAGTCGGGCCAGCACCGCCGGTATGTCGGTGTCGGCGACCGCGTCGACGAGTTGCGCCACCCCGCCGGGCAGTCGGTCAATGCGGTGCACGGTTTCCGTCCCGCGCCGGCCGCTGTGCGTCGACGCCCCGCCCGGCACCATCGGCTGATCCAGTCTCGGTGACCGGGCCGCCGCCAACCGATCCCCCGCGGACCGAATCATCGGACGCCGGACTCGCCTGCGGTGACCAGTCACCGAGCACCGGAGGACCGACCAGCGGCAGGCTGCCGACGATCTCCCGACCGTGCTCGGCAGTGTGCATGTAGTGCGCCGGTACATGTTTCCGGTCGCGGGACTGCTGGCGCGCGCCGCCCGGCGGCACCGTACCCGGGCCGACGGGTCGCTGGCCCGCACCCGTCGCCGCCCCCGGTGTCGACGGCGTCGGTGGCGCCACGCCGGTCAGCATCGGCGGGGTCAGTGGCCTCGGCCCGGCCGGGACACCACCCGGATCTGTCGACGCTTCCGATCCCGGACGCGGTCCGGCGCCGCCACGCCCCTCCAGGGCGGCCGCGCGCGTCCCGACGTCGGCCGTACCCAGTCCTGCGCGGCGCAACCCCGACGGCCCGTCACCGGACGCCGTCCGCCGGTCACCGCCGCTACCCGACGGGGCACCGGCCCCCGACGACGGACCGGATCCGGACGTGGCCGCCGCGGCGTTCGTCGGCTGCACGGTACTGGGAGTGCCGGCCGGCGACGGACCCGACGGTCCGAGATCACCGGCGCCGGCCGAACCACCGGCCTGGCGACGGGTGCCGTCAGCGTCGCGATCACCACCAGCCCCCGACGTTCCGCTACCGGCATCGTCGGTCGCCACCAGCTCATCCGGCGTGAGGACGGCGTCGGGCAGCGAGTCGGCGGCGTCGTTCATCGGCCGACTGTAGGTGCCCAGCATCATCGACTGCACCTGCGAACGCACGAGCGGAACATCCTCGGGATGTGTGCGGACATGCTGCTGCAGCCGTCGCATCTCTGGTTCGAAAGCCCTTGTCGCCGCAATCGTTCCGCGGCCGGAGTCCATTGCGGCAGCAGCGGCGTCCGCGCCGGCCAGCCCCGTCGACATCGCGGTGCTCAACCTATGTGCGGCGGCGACCCCGGCGTCGGGGGCGCCGCCGGTCATCAGGTCGGAGCCGAATTCACCGTTGAGCCGGCCCATGGCGCGGCGGACACGCGCGATCGCCGTCCGAATGGCGGCGATATCGCCGGCAACGTTCCCGTCCTGCATCGAACCGAGGATGCCGAGGATCTCGGCGAGCGACAGCGCCGACCAGTCCGTGGTCGAGGCCGATGGCGACGGACACCGCCCCGCTGAACCGTACAGATCGCCGACACCTGCGCCCGGGTTCGTCATCGCCCTCCCCATCCGGCGCGGACCGATCCCCTGTGTCGACGCCTGGTGGGTGACCTTACCCCGCGCACGCCTCGCGGACGCCGTTCACGCAGAGTTGTCCACAGGTACGGGGCAACTAGTCGAGGTCGTCGTGGCGGACCAACTGACGAGCCGCCTCGGTCACCGATCCCGACAGCGACGGATACACCGACAGCGTCTGCGCCAGATCACCGACCGTCAGCTTGTTCTGCACCGCGATCGCGATCGGCAGAATCAGCTCGGAGGCCGTCGGCGCGACCACCACACCACCGATGACCACGCCGGTCGCCGGACGGCAGAAGATCTTGACGAAGCCACGCCGCAGCCCGCTCATCTTCGCCCGCGGGTTGGTCGACAACGGCAGCATCACGGTTCGCGCCGGGTATTCCCCGGAGTCGATCGACTTCTGCGAGACGCCGACCGTCGCGATCTCCGGTCGGGTGAAGATCGCCGATGCGACGGTTTTCAGCTTGATCGGGCTGACCCCCTCGCCGAGGGCGTGGTACATCGCGATCCGTCCCTGCATCGCGGCGACGGAGGCGAGCGGGAAGAGACCGGTGCAGTCGCCTGCCGCGTAGACGCCCGGTACCGAGGTCCGCGACACCCGATCCACGTTGATGTAGCCACCCCGGTCGGTCTCCACACCGGCGGTCTCCAGACCGAGGGTGTCGGTGTTGGGCACCGACCCGACGGTCATCAGGACGTGCGAACCGGTCACGGTCGAACCGTCGGCCAGGAAGGCGACCACCGAGTCCCCCTGACGCTCGACCTTGTCGGCGCGGGCGTGTTTGATCAACGTCACGCCGCGTTCGGCGAGGGCCTCCTCCAGGACCAGCGCCGCATCCTCGTCCTCATGCGGCAACACCCGGTCCCGGCTGGACACCAGGGTGACCTTGACGCCGAGTTCGGTATAGGCGTGCACGAATTCGGCGCCGGTGACGCCGGAGCCGATGACGATCAGATGTTCGGGCAGCTCCTCGAGATCGTAGAGCTGGCGCCAGTTCAGGATGCGTTCGCCGTCGGGCCGGGCGTCGGGCAGCACACGGGGTGAGGCGCCGCTGGCCAGCAGCACCACGTCGCCCTCGTAGCGTTCGGTGGTGCCGTCGGCGAGGGTCGCGACGACCCCGTGGGTGGACACACCCAGCTGGCGAGGTTCGAGTGCCGCGCGGCCCGATACCAGCCGCACCCCCTCGCTGACCAGCCTCGAGCGAATGTCGGCGGACTGGGCGAAGGCCAGGTCGCGAACGCGCTGATGGATCTGCGGCAACGTCACGAGAGCGTCATCGGTCCTCAGGTTGATACCGAGGTCGACGGCTCGACGCACCTCGGTGCGAATACCGGTGGACGCGATGAAGGTCTTCGACGGGACGCAATCCCAGAGCACGCAGGCACCACCGATGCCGTCACAGTCGATCAGGGTGATCTCGGCTCCGTACGCTGCTGCCGCCAGCGCCGCCTCGTAGCCCGCGGGCCCTCCGCCGATGATGACGATCCTGGTCACGATCACTCCTCTGTTTTCGCCTGTCCCCGTCGTATGCCCGGGTACCAGGGTAGGCCCGCAGGTGACGATCGTCGGCACGGGCCGGTGGAGTGTGCAACACATCATCATGTCCGTCCGCACTGTTACGCGCGGCGTAATACGATCGTCAGAGTCCGGTCACGGTGGTCGGGCGAGTGTGCCCACCCGGCCACCACAGGTTGAGAAAGTGCAGGTCACAGGCGCCAATGCCGATATACGCTGCCTACGGTTCGAATATGCATCCAGACCAGATGGCCGAGCGCGCACCGCACTCACCGATGTCGGGAACCGGATGGTTGCACGGCTGGCGGTTGACCTTCGGCGGCGGGGACATCGGCTGGGAGGGCTCGCTGGCGACCGTCGTACCCGACGGCGACGACGAGCAATCGCGGGTATTCGTCGTGCTCTACGACGTGCCCGATGAGGACGAGGACACCCTCGACCGCTGGGAGGGATCCGAACTCGGCATCCATCGCAAGATCCGCGCGCGTGTGCAGACCGCCGACGGCCCGGTACTGGCGTGGCTCTATGTCCTCGACGCCTTCGAAGGCGGGTTGCCCTCGGCTCGCTACCTGGGTGTGATGGCCGATGCCGCCGAGATCGCCGGCGCGCCCGCCGACTACGTGCAGGACCTGCGGCTGCGTGAGGCCCGCAACGTCGGCCCCGGGCCGGGCCCGATCGAACCCTGAGTCGACCCGCTACGGGTTCACGTGATGCGGGTTCACCTGATGCGGGTCGAGGATCAGCCCGGCGAAGGTGCGGACCCCGACCGTGAGCGCACGTTCATCGATGTCGAAGTTCGGTGAGTGCAGGTCGACCTGCGGCCCGATACCGTCCCACACGCCCAGCCGACCCATCGCGCCCGGCACATGCTCGAGGTACCAGGAGAAATCCTCTCCGCCCGGCGACTGCGGGGTATCGGCGATCGCCTCCGGGCCGATGGCCGACACCGACCGGATCAGCATCTCGATGCTGGCCTCGTCGTTGACGACCGGCGGAACACCGCGGAAGTAGGACAGGTCGTAGCGCACGCCGACCGGCGCGACCAATTCGCCGATGATGCTGCGCACCAACGGTTCCATCGACGCCCACATGCTGTGGTCACCGGTACGCACCGTCCCACGCAGCCGCCCTTCCTGCGGAATCGCGTTCGGGGCACTACCTGCGTGCGCGGCACCCCACACCATCACCGTGCCCGACCGCGGATCAACCCGGCGGGACAGTATTCCGGGCAGCCCGGTGATGACCGTGCCCATCGCGTAGATGAGATCGGCGGTGAGATGCGGTCGCGATGTGTGTCCGCCTGCCGAATGCAACTGCAGGTCGATGTGATCTGCGGCCGAGGTCAGCGGTCCCGACCGCAGACCAACCGTGCCTACCGGCAGCCGCGGGTCACAGTGCAGCGCGAAGATGCGCCCGAGTCCGGTGGTGACACCGGCGTCGATCGCGTCGAGTGCGCCGCCGGGCATTACCTCTTCGGCGGCCTGGAAGATCAGCCGGACACCGACGGGGAGTTCGGGCACCGAGGCCAGCAACTCGCCGACGGCGATCAGGATCGCGGTGTGCGCGTCGTGCCCGCAGGAATGCGAGGCGCCCTCGACCGTGGAGGTGAAGGCGAGTCCGGTGTGCTCGACGATGGGCAGGGCGTCCATGTCGGCACGCAATCCGATCCGGGGACCGTCGGTGGGTCCGAGATCGCAGACGACGCCGGTACCCAACGGCAGCCGACGCGGCTGCAAACCCGCCGCGGCGAGACGACTCATCACCAGTTCGGTGGTACGCACTTCCTGCCGGGAGAGTTCAGGATAGGCGTGAATCTCTCGCCGCAAGGCGACCAGGTCGTTGGTGTGGGCGGCCAGCCAATCGTCGATAATCATGTCTCACCTGCGATTTCGACTCAGAGCAAGGTCGCCGGCGTCAGCACGGCCAGATCGTCGAGCAGCGGTTGCCGCAGACCGCGTTTGATCACGCCGAGGTTCGCCCCGGCCAGACCGGCACGTCCGGTCGCGATCTCGGTGGCGCGGGGCAGCAATTCCTCTGCCGACACCGCCTCCTGCACGATCCCTGCGGCGAGGGCGTCGGCAGCACCGTACCGTCGGCTGGTCAGCATCGCCTCGGTCGCGATCGCGTCGGTGAGCCTGGTCCGGACGAGGGCTGCCATCCCCCGGGTGAACGGCATGTTCAACGCGGCCTCTGGCAGGGACCAGAAGCCGCGCTCGGTCCGCATCACCGCGTAGTCGGCGCACAAGGCCAGCATCGCACCCGCACCGAAGGCGTGTCCGTTGATCGCGACGATCGTCGGCACCGGCAGCGTCAGTACCTTGGCGTACAGCGCATGCACCCGATCCAGATATCCGGGGAGGCCGGCGGGGTTGGCAAAGATGAAGTCGGTGTCGAGGCCGTTGGTGAAGAATTTGCCGGTCGCGGTGATGATCAGCGGCTTACCGGCGACCGCGGACTCATCCAGCAGGCCGTCGACGACATCGAGCATCGCCACCTGGAATCGGTTCTCCGGATTCGTCTCGTCCAGTTCGACGCCCTGCGTGCCGAGATAGAGCTCGGTCACGTCACCGTTCGCATTCAGAAATGGCATGCTGCGACCTTATCGCCTCGGAGACCCGCCGACGCCGGACGGGCAGCGTCCGGCCGTACTCCTCACCTAGGGTTGTGCCATGGATCCCACCGCCGATGCCGACGCCGCCGCCATCGCCGCAGCCGCCACCATCGCCGCCGAGACCGATTCCGCCGCCCATGATGTCGCGGTCGTACTGGGATCGGGCTGGGCACCGGCCGCGGCCGCCTTCGGCACTCCCATCGCCTCGATACCGATGGCCGCCCTGCCCGGCTTCACCCCACCGAAGGCGGCCGGGCACGGTGGCGTCGTCCATTCGGTACGGATCGGTGACCGCCGTGTACTCATCCTGCTCGGACGCATCCACGCCTACGAGGGCCACCACCTCGCGCGGGTCGTCCATCCCGTGCGGACGGCCGCGGCCGCGGGTGCCCGCACCGTGGTGCTGACGAATGCGGCCGGTGGCCTGCGCGCCGACATGTCCGTCGGACAGCCGGTTCTGATCGCCGACCACCTGAACCTCACGGCTCGTTCGCCGCTGGTCGGCGCGCAATTCGTCGACCTTGTGGACGCCTACTCGCCTCGGCTGCGGGACATCGCGCGCGGCGTCGATCCCGACCTCGCCGACGGCGTGTACGCGGGCCTGCCCGGCCCGCACTACGAGACGCCTGCCGAAATCCGGATGCTGCGCACGCTGGGAGCGGATCTGGTTGGCATGTCGACGGTGCACGAGACGATCGCCGCGCGCGCCGCAGGACTCCAGGTGCTGGGAATGTCGCTGGTCACCAACCTGGCTGCCGGGATGACCGGCGAGCCGCTGAGCCACGCCGAGGTCCTCGAAGTCGGGCAGAATTCGGCGGCCCGCATGGGACAGCTGCTCGCGCAGATCATCGAGGAGATCTGATGTCGTACCCGCCTGTGGGGGGCGGTTTTCCACCGAACGGTCCGCATCCGAATCCGCCACCGGCGCCGCGGTCACCATGGTCGTCGCCACCGGTCCTGGTGGCCATGGTGGCCGGCATCCTGGTGGTGATCGCCGGTGTCCTGGCCGCGATTGTGCTCATCCCCGAACAGGATTCGGACTCCGATTCCGCCGCCGCCCCCTCCGCCACCTCGACATCGTCGCCGTCCCCGAGCGCACCCGCACCCTCCGGTTCCAGTGCGGGCGGTTCCGGCCCCACCGATACCACGCCTTCTGGCGTAACGCCTTCTGGGACAACACCTTCTGGGACAACCCCGTCCGACACGACCCGGCCGTCGCCGCCGACCCCGGACGTGCCGGGCACCGACGTCGGTGGCTTCATCAGCGGCCCACGATGCAACGTGACCGAGGATCCACTGATCATGGTCGCCGACACGGGGACCTCCCAGATGATCGTCTGCCAGGTCGGCACCCAGGCCGGGCGCTGGTACTACAAGGCGGTATCCGGACCCGGCCCGATCGAACTCGACTACCCGACCCGCGCAGGCAACACCTTCATCGCGCGCAACGGTGACGGCACCACCTACACGGTGTCGCCGACCGCCCTGATCATCACCGATGCGTCGGGCGGCCTGGTATCCAGCCAGCCGATGCGCGCCTTCTGGGCGGCTCCGTGACCCGGCCACCGATCGGTTCCGTACTCCATGCCGCCCACATCGACGTCGTGCGGTCCGGGCGTCTGCTCCTCGACGACGTCAGCCTGACCGTCCACCCCGGCGAGCACTGGGCACTCCTGGGTCCCAACGGTGCGGGAAAGTCGACGCTGATGGCCATGCTCGGTGCCCGAGAACATCCGACGCGGGGCACCGTCGACGTGCTCGGCCGTCGGCTCGGCCGCGTGGACATGCGCGAACTCCGAACCCATATCGGCCATGTCGATCCGCGCTGGCGCATCGACCGGCCGCTGAGCGCACACCAGGTCGTGCTGACCGGCCTGACCAACACCCCCGAACTCGACCAGCGCCACGACTACCGGCCCGACGAACACGCCCGCGCCGACGACCTACTCGCCCTGCTGGGGATGACCGATCGACGGGATTCGCTGTGGCCGTTCATGAGTCAAGGCGAGCGCGGGCGCACCCTGATCGCCCGCGCACTCATGCCCGAGCCGGCATTGCTGCTGCTCGACGAGCCCGCGACCGGACTCGATCTCGCTGCTCGCGAACGACTCCTCGCCGGCATCGACCAGTTGCGCCGTGACGTCGCCGATCTTGCCACCGTCCTGGTGACCCATCACCTCGAAGATCTGCCTGCGAGCACCACCCACGCTCTGCTGCTGCGCGAAGGCACGACGGTGGCTTCCGGTCCGGTCGGGGATGCGCTGACATCGGCGACGATCAGCACCTGTTTCGATCATCGGGTGATCGTCACCCGACGGGCCGGCCGCTGGACCGCGGTCGCCGGCGACGACCCCGTGGTGTCAGCCGATCAGCGCGGGCCGAACTGACGGTCCCCCGCATCGCCGAGCCCCGGCACGATGTAGGAATGCTCGTTGAGTCCGTCATCGACCGCGGCCACCACGAGCCGAACGGGATGACCGGAGTTCTCCAGTGCGGCAACACCCTGCGGTGCGGCGACGACGCAGACCACGGTGATATCCGTCGCACCGCGCGCCACCAGCAGTTCCACCGTGTGCAACATCGAGCCACCCGTGGCCAACATCGGATCCAGGACGAAGACCGGGATTTCGGACAGATCGGCGGGCAGCGATTCCAGGTAGGGCACCGGCTGCGCGGTGGCCTCGTCGCGCGCCACGCCGACGAACCCGACCAGTGACTCCGGGACCATCGCGTGGGCCTGCTCGACCATTCCGAGTCCCGCCCGCAGGACGGGCACCAGCAGTGGAGGTTTGGCCAGTTGCGCACCGGTCACCTCGGTCAGGGGGGTGCGAATCGCGACGTCGGCGGTCGGCGCACCGGCCAGCGCCTCGTAGACCAGCATCTGGGTGAGGTCCGACAGCGCCGCGCGGAATCCGGCGTTGCCGGTGGTCTCGTCACGCATGGTGGTCAGTCGGGCGGCGGCCAGGGGATGTTCGACGACGAGGCATTCCATGCCGTTCAGCCTAAGGCGCCCGCCGGGGCAGCGCTGCATCGCGACGGAACCGGAACGCGGTCCCCTGCGTCAACTTCTGCATGAGCCAGTTGACCGTCGATTCCCCCAGCCTCCGGCGTTTCGCCGCATCCACTCGATCCGACGCCGACGATGTCGGAGATGACGCCGCCCGGCAACGGACCGCAGTCGGCGATCTCGCAGTGACCTTCGGCCTCATCGGCCTGGAATTCCTCTCCGCGGTCGCGCATCTGATCGAGGTGCACACCCAGTCCCTCGAATCCGTCCGCCACCGGCAGTCGCAGACCGCGGCGAGAACCGTGGCCGCCGACACCGACTACCGCGACGGCGACTGCGACTGTGCCGCACGGCTACACAGCGAGGGCGCCGGCCGGAGCGTCCGATGATCGCCGTGGCCGCGCTCATCGAACCGCTGCGCATCCTGCTCACGACACTGGGCACCGGAGTTCTCCCGCCCGGCAATGCCGCCGAGCAGATCGGCCATACCAGTTCTCGGCTGGAACAGATCCGCAACGGGTCCCGCGCCGCACTCGGGAATCTGGATGGCGACTGGCGCGGTCACGGCGCGGATGGTACGGCCGCCGCGGTGGCGGCCACCGATCGGGAGATGTCGAGGATCGGCGCGGGCGGAACCGAATTCGCGCGGATCGTCGACGATGCGAGCCGCAAGGTCAAGGTCGCCGCCACCCAGCTGAGCGCCCTGGTCGATTCGTTCGAGAAGGCCGCCATCGCCCTCGGCCCGATGCTGTGGCAGCCCGCCGGACTTGCGGTGATCCTGCCGGTCGCCCTCGATCATGTCGGTCGCGGCGCGCAGATCGTGGCACGCACCCAGCACGATCTGACGGCCGATACCGCGCGGGTGGCCCAACTCGCCCGGCATATCGCACCGGCCGCCGTGACCGTCGGCGAGCAGCACCCGGACCCTGCCGATGGACGTATCCCGATCAGGCTTCCCGACGGTTCGCTCGCGTACGCACCGGACGAACGGGCCGCCACCGCCGTGCGCGCAGCCCTGTCACAGCGAGGGGTGCCCTATCTGTGGGGCGGGACGACCCCCAACGGCTTCGACTGCAGCGGCCTCACCAAGTGGGCCTATCACCAAGCCGGCGTGGAACTTCCACGCCTCGCCCAGGATCAGGACACCGCCGGTGTCCGCGTCTCCCGGGAGCAACTGCTACCCGGCGACCTCGCGGTCTGGTCAGGCCACGTCGCGATGTATATCGGGAATGGTCAGATGGTGGAGGCCGGAGATCCGGTGCAGGTGTCCCCGGTGCGCACCACCAACCGCAGCGACGTCTTCGAGGGCTTCTACCGCCCACGGTGAACCGAGCGCCCCCACGGCTCAGGACTGATGAAAGTCCGAGCTGTAGTCGTGATCGTGATCGTGATGCCCGTGATCGAGCGCCGGACCCCGGACCGTCGGGGCGATCCTGTCGTTCGATGTCGATCCGGAGGTGCCGGGGCTGCAGAACACGACCTTGTTGGTACTGGGATCGAAAGTCGTGTGGCAGTCGGCAGCGGCCGGACCGGCCCCGACCACGATGCCCGCCACCACTGCGGACGCAGCCGCGATCGTTAACAGAAGCTTCTTCATGGAACTCTCCCTGACAGCCGTCACTAATGAATGATTAAATCACCCGCACTTCTGTGATTTAACCACCCAGAAACAGCTCCATCAACGCTGATCAGATGATTCTTCGCATACACTCAGGCAATGCCTCCGAAGCCGATGCGTGATGACGAGGGCCGAGCCGTGATCGCCGCGTCACTCCGCGCCGAGATGGCCCGCCATCGGGTCAGCGGGCGCGCCCTCGCCGACGCGCTGGGCCACAATCCGCAGTGGGTACAGCACCGCACCTCGGGCCGGGTGCCGCTCACCTCCGATGACATCCGCCCGATCGCATCTGCCCTCGGCGTCACCCCCAACGAGCTGGCCGACCGACTGTTCGCCGACCTCCCACCGCTGGCAACTACGAGCGCCACCGACGACGCATCCGCGCACTGAAACCCGGCCGCACCGAGGACGAATCCCGCCCGCCCGCAGCACCCGTCGAGGGCACCGAGACCCCCGTGAGCCACCCAACCGACAACGTCGCCGGAACTTCACGGGGGCACTACCCCGCGTGCGCCGATCAATCAGTACGCTTTGACCTCATGGCCGGAGATATCGTCCCGATCGAGCTGGGACTCACCGACGGAAACCGCTTCACGCTGTGGGCGCCGCGCTGGCGCGAGGGCGATGACGAGTGGGAGGCCTTCCTCGGTCTGGACGAGGACCTCTACGTGCTGCCCGGCGTGGCCGAACTGACCGCCTTCGTGCGGACAAACGACGACAACGACCTCGCCGATCATCCCGCGTGGTCCACCGTCGTCGGGCTGCAGGCCGACGAACTGGTGCCCGATGAACGGCACACCTACGACCTGGTCGGCGTGCCCGAGCTGGCCGCCGAGGATCCCAGCCCCGAGGTCATCGCCGAGCTCGAAGACGCACTGGAGATCGTGCGCATCCTCGGCGAGGTCTGCGAACTGACGCCGATCACCAAATTCTTCAACGGCAACCCGATCCTCGGCGCCGTCACCACCGGCACGCGCAACTTCGACGGCCGTGAGGGCACCGACCTCTGGGTGCGCATCGGCCGACTGATCGCCAAACATTGGGACGACGTACTCGATTCCATCGACGGGGTCACCAGCACCCCCGATACCGACGCCGACGCGGTCGCGGTCGCCGCGGCGGAACTCGAAGCTGCCGTGTCC
The DNA here is from genome assembly GCF_030315745.1 of Gordonia heveisoli. Lineage (GTDB taxonomy): Bacteria > Actinomycetota > Actinomycetes > Mycobacteriales > Mycobacteriaceae > Gordonia. The sequence goes on from NZ_JASXSH010000009.1 coordinate 166,863, forward strand.
GCCGAGGACGAGGACGAACCGGCGGACGACGACATCGAGATCGTCAGCGGAACCGATGCCGACGAGGACGAGGACGACGTCGACGACGAGGCCGAGGACTTCGACGACGACGAGTACGACGAAGACGACTTCTGGGCGTCGGTCGGCATCGACCCGATTCGTATCGTGACCGGCGACGGCGAATACCTGACGCTGCGTTGCTACCTCGGCGACGAGCCGGTGTTCCTGGGCTCGGACGGCAAGATCTTCGCGTTCACTTCGGAACGAAGCCTGTCGCGGTTCATCGCCGACAACAACAACCACGACCTGGTCGAGTTGTCGACCTTCGACGACGTGCGTGCGGGGGCGACCGACGGTTCGCTGGAGTTCGACGTCATCGCCGACAACGTCTACGTGCTGCCCGGCCTCGCCGAGGACATCACCGACGGCCCGCGGCGCATCGACCGCAATCAGCTCGACCTTGCCGTCGAACTACTCACCGACGCCGCCGACTACGCCGATGACGACTCGGTCGGCGAGGCGCTCAACTCGACGACCCCGCTCGGTTGGTTCGTCGATTATGCGATCAATCCCGACCCCAAGCGCATGGCGCCGAGTGCCCCCTTCGACAACGAGGCCGAGGCCTTCCGTGCGCTGGTGCACGACTTCGAGGATCGGCTCAGTAAGAAGGGCTGAGTCGCCTCGTCCCCGCACGTCAGCCCATCAGGACGGCGTAGCCCGGTTTGATGACGTCGTCGATGAACGCCAGCCGCTCGTCGAAGTGGATGAAAGCCGATTTCATCGCGTTCACGGTGAACCGTTCGAAATCAGCCCAGCCGTAGCCGAACTGGTCGGCCAGGGTGAGGAACTCCTTACTCATCGTCGTATTCGACATGAGCCGGTTGTCGGTGTTCACCGTCACCCGGAACCGCAGTCGTGCAAGCACATTGAACGGATGCTCGGCGATCGAGGCGACCGCCCCGGTCTGCACATTCGAACTCGGACACAGTTCGAGCGGGATTCGCTTGTCGCGCACGATATTCGCAATCTCACCCAGTTCGGCACCCGCGAAGGACGACGCGGCCAGGTCGACGCCCTCAGGCAGGTCGATGTCGTCGATGACGCGGACGCCGTGCCCGAGACGGTCGGTGCCGCAGAAGCCGATCGCCTCATGAATCGACGGCAAGCCGAAAGCCTCCCCCGCATGGATGGTGAACGGGGCACAGTTGGCCCGCATGTACTCGAAGGCATCGAGATGACGGGTCGGCGGATGCCCGGCCTCCGCACCGGCGATATCGAACCCGACCACCCCGTCATCGCGATAGCGCACGGCGAGTTCGGCGATCTCGCGTGATCGGGCCGCATGCCGCATGGCGGTCACCAGGCACCGGACGGTGATGGACTTGCCCGACTCCGCCGCGACCCGCTCACCCTCGGCGAAGCCGCGCAAAACCGCCTCGACGACCTCGTCGAGACTCAACCCGCGTTCGAGATGTTGCTCAGGGGCGTAACGCACCTCGGCATAAACGACGCCGTCGGCGGCCAGATCCTCCACGCATTCACGGGCGACCCGTTCCAGCGCCCCGGTGGTCTGCATCACCGCGACGGTGTGCGCGAAGGTTTCCAGATACCGCTCCAGCGAGCCACTATCGGCCGCATCACGGAACCAGTCCGCCAGCGACTGGGCATCGTCGGCGGGCAGTTCCTCATACCCGACCTCGCGCGCCAGTTCCAACACGGTGGCCGGACGCAGGCCACCGTCGAGATGGTCGTGCAGCAACACCTTGGGCGCCAGCGCAATGGTCGCCAGATCGACGGTTCTCATGCCCCGAACCTAACCCGATCGATCACCGCCGGCCGGGTGAACGACGCCGCCGGACCGGGTTGCGCATCGATGGTCACCGCATCGACCAGCGCCGCGCGTGCACCGCCGAAACACTCTGGCGTCTGCGTATGCAGCGTGAACAGCGGATCGCCGGCCCGTACGGCCTCCCCGCGCACAGCGTGGATCGTGACCCCCGCCTCCGACTGCACCGCCTCACCGGGCCGGGCACGCCCGGCACCCAGTCGCCACGCCGCATCGCCGACCGCGCGCGCGTTCATCGTCGTCACAACGCCGTCGGCGGCGGCGGTGACGATCTCTTCATGCGTGGCGCGTGGCAACGGCGCGTCGGGATCCCCACCCTGCGCGGCGATCATCGCGCGCCAGCTGTCCATGGCGCGGCCGTTGGCCAGGTGGGCCGCCGGATCGGCGTCGGGCAGTCCGGCCAGGTCGAGCATCTCGCGGGCCAACGCCAGGGTCAGCTCGACGACGTCGGGCGGTCCGCCGCCGGCCAGCACATCCACCGACTCGGCAACCTCCACCGCGTTGCCCACGGCGCGCCCCAGCGGCGCACTCATATCGGTGAGCAATGCGGTGGTCGCAATCCCCGCGTCGGCGCCGAGTTCGACCATCGTCTCGGCCAGTAGCCGCGCGTCGGCGAGGTCGGGCAGAAACGCGCCGGCACCCACCTTGACGTCGAGCACCAGCGCACCGGTTCCCTCGGCGATCTTCTTGCTCATGATCGAGCTGGCCAGCAGCGGGATCGATTCGACGGTTCCGGTGACGTCGCGCAGCGCGTACAGCTTGCGATCGGCCGGCGCGAGATCGGCCCCGGCTGCGCACACCACCGCGCCGACGTCGACCAGCTGTGTGATCATCGCGTCCAGGTCGACGTCGGCACGCCAGCCGGGGATCGACTCCAACTTGTCCAGAGTGCCCCCGGTGTGGCCCAGCCCACGACCGGACAGCTGGGGCACAGCCACCCCGAAGGACGCGACGAGCGGGGTCAGGGGCAACGTGATCTTGTCTCCGACACCGCCGGTCGAGTGCTTGTCGACGGTGCGCAGCGGCACCGAACCCCGACGCAGGCCGGAAAGGTCTACGCGCCTGCCGCTGTCGATCATCGCCCGCGTCCAGGACGCGATCTCCCGACGATCCATACCGCGCAGGTAGATCGCCATCAACAGCGCCGACATCTGTTCGGGGGCAACCTCACCCCGGGTGTAGCCATCGATCACCCAGGCGATCTGCGCATCGGTCAGCGGGGCACCGCCCCGCTTGGTGGCGATCACCGACACGGCGTGGATCACCTCCTCGGTGACACCTTCCACCACACGGCCTTTCCCACTCATCGGACCGCGTCCAGATCGTCGGGGCCGAACGCATCGGGCAGGAGCGTCGACAGCGTGCGCACACCGTCGGCGTGATCGATCAGCAGATCGGGTCCACCATGCTCGAGCAGCACCTGGCGGCATCGCCCACACGGCATCAGGATGGCACCGCGCGCGTCACAGACGCTGACCGCGACCAGGCGTTCACGCCCGTGGGCGACCAGGTCGGCGACCAGCGACACCTCGGCGCAGATCCCGAGTCCATATGAGACATTTTCCACATTGCAACCGACTACCAACCGACCGTCGATCGTGGTTCCCGCCGCCCCCACCGGAAAGTGCGAATACGGCGCATAGGCCCGATCGATCATGGAACTCGCGTTGTGCCGCAACGATTTCCAATCAACTTCGACATCCATTGAGACTCCGTTCACATTGCGATGACAGAGAAGTGGGACACACAGCGCCGGTCCATTAAATTGGTAAGGCAAACCTAACTCTAAATGCCTTGTCCCTCAAATCGGTTCGGGCAATTTACCACCGCTCACGGCTTGGGTTTAGAGTCTTCTGACATGGGTCCTTGGTCGAGTCGGTGCGTGCCGACTCGACGCGTCCATCGACGATGTTGGAGGCCACTTTTCCGATGAGCACCCCTACTGAAGTCGCACCTCCCCCAGTGCGCAAACGCTCCCTGTACCGCGGCGATCCCGGCATGTGGTCCTGGGTGCTTCACCGAATCACCGGTGTCACGATCTTCTTCTTCCTATTCGTACACGTCTTGGACACCGCGGTCATCCGCATCGATCCGGACAAGTACACCGAGATCATCGAGACCTATAAGACCCCGATCATCGGCCTTATGGAGATCGGGCTGGTCGCCTGTGTCCTCTACCACGGACTCAACGGCCTGCGCGTCATCCTGGTCGACTTCTGGGCCAAGGGTCCGAAGTACCAGCGGCAGATGCTGTGGGTGATCCTGGCGCTCTTCGTCGTACTTCTCGGCGCGGCGACGGTGCGTCTCCTGCAGATCCTGATCACCCACTCGTTCTAGGAGACGCGCAACGATGACGACCTCCGAAGCACCCCGGCTCGCCAAGTCGCTCGGTACCGAGCACGACCGGCCCGCCAGCCTCGACAACCCCCGCTCGCCCCGCAAGCCCAAGGGCGGCAATTTCGAGAAGAACGCATGGCTGTTCATGCGCTTCTCCGGTCTGGCACTGATCGTGCTGACCATCGGCCACATGTTCATCATGCTGGCCTGGGACGACGGCGTGCACCGCATCGACGCCTCATTCGTCGCCAAGCGGTGGGATTCCCCGTTCTGGCAGATCTGGGATCTGTCGATGCTGTGGCTGGCTCAGCTGCACGGTGGCAACGGCGTCCGCACCGTGATCGCCGACTACACCCGCAAGGACTCGACCCGCTTCTGGCTGAACGTGCTGCTCGCACTGTCGATGATCCTGGTCCTGGTCCTGGGCACCTACGCCCTGCTGACCTTCCAAACCGACAGCGTCTAGCCAAAGGAGTCTGACGAGACATGCAGGAACACCGCTACGACGTCGTCATCGTCGGCGCCGGCGGCGCTGGTATGCGCGCTGCCATCGAGGCCGCACCGCGCGCTCGCACCGCCGTCCTCACCAAGCTCTACCCCACCCGCAGCCACACCGGCGCGGCCCAGGGCGGCATGTGCGCCGCGTTGGCGAACGTGGAGGAAGACAACTGGGAATGGCACACCTTCGACACGGTCAAGGGTGGTGACTACATCGTCGACCAGGACGCCGCCGAGATCATGGCCAAGGAGGCCATCGACGCGGTCCTCGACCTGGAGAAGATGGGTCTGCCGTTCAACCGCACCCCCGAGGGCAAGATCGACCAGCGTCGCTTCGGCGGACACACCCGTGATCACGGCAAGGCGCCGGTACGTCGCGCGTGTTACGCCGCCGACCGCACCGGCCACATGATCCTGCAGACCCTGTACCAGAACTGCGTCAAGCACGACGTCGAGTTCTACAACGAGTTCTACGCACTCGACATCACCACCGTCGAGAACGAGGACGGTGAGCTCGTCGCCAACGGTGTCGTCGCCTACGAGCTGGCCACGGGCGAGATCCACATCTTCCACGCCAAGTCGATCGTCTTCGCGACCGGCGGCTCGGGACGTATGTACAAGACCACCTCGAATGCCCATACGCTCACCGGCGACGGCATGGGGATCATCTTCCGCAAGGGACTTCCCTTGGAAGACATGGAGTTCCACCAGTTCCATCCGACCGGTCTGGCCGGGCTGGGCATCCTGATCTCCGAGGCCGTCCGCGGCGAGGGCGGCATCCTGCGCAACGCCGACGGCGAGCGCTTCATGGAGCGCTACGCACCTACGATCAAGGACCTCGCCCCGCGTGACATCGTCGCCCGGTCGATGGTGCTCGAGGTACTCGAAGGCCGCGGCGCCGGACCGAACAAGGACTACGTCTACATCGACGTGACCCACCTCGGTGAGGACGTGCTCAACGAGAAGCTCCCCGACATCACCGAATTCGCCCGCACCTATCTCGGCGTCGACCCGGTCACCGAATACGTGCCGGTCTTCCCGACCTGCCACTACGTCATGGGCGGTATCCCGACCAACATCGAAGGTCAGGTGCTGCGCAACAACGACGAGGTCGTGCACGGCCTGTTCGCCGCAGGTGAATGCGCCTGTGTGTCGGTGCACGGCGCCAACCGCCTGGGCACCAACTCGCTGCTCGACATCAATGTCTTCGGTCGTCGCGCCGGGATCGCCGCCGCGGCTTACGCCAACTCGGCTTCCTTCGTCGAGCTGCCGGAGACGCCCAGCGCGATGGTCGACGGTTGGCTCGAAACCCTACTCTCCGAGCACGGCCACGAGCGCGTCGCCGACATTCGCAGCGAATTGCAGGCGTCGATGGACGCCAACGCATCGGTGTTCCGCACCGAGGACACCCTCACGCAGGCGCTCAAGGATGTTCGCGCACTCAAGGAGCGCTACGCCCATATCCGCGTGCACGACAAGGGCAAGCGTTTCAACTCCGACCTGCTCGAAGCCATCGAACTCGGCTTCCTGCTGGAGATGGCCGAGGTCACCGTCGCCGGTGCGCTCAACCGCAAGGAATCGCGCGGCGGTCACGCCCGCGAGGACTACCCCAAGCGCGACGACGCCAAGTACATGGTGCACACCATGGCCTACAAAAAGGGCACCGATCTGATCGCAGACATCGAGTTGGACTACAAGCCGGTGGTTCAGACCCGATACGAGCCGATGGAGCGTAAGTACTGATGACGGCAATATTGGAAAACCCGGTTCCCGCCTCCGACGAGCCGCCGCTGCCCCCGGTGCCCGACGAGGCCGTGATGATCACGCTGAAGATCTACCGGTTCAACCCGGAGAACCCCGATGCCCAGGGCTTCGAGAGCTTCCGCGTTCCGGCACTGCCGACCGACCGTCTGCTGAACCTGCTGCTGTATGTGAAGGGCTACCTCGACGGCACCCTGACCTTCCGCCGCAGCTGCGCGCACGGCGTGTGCGGTTCGGACGCCATGCGGATCAACGGTGTGAACCGGCTGGCCTGCAAGCTGCTGATGAAGGACCTGCTGCCCAAGGACCGCAGCAAGGAGGTCACCATCACCATCGAGCCGATCAAGGGTCTGCCGGTGGAGAAGGACCTCGTGGTCAACATGGAGCCCTTCTTCGACGCCTACCGGGCGATCAAGCCGTTCCTGATCACCAGTGGCAACGAGCCGACCTACGAGCGCATTCAGAGCCAGAGCGATCGTGCCCGTTTCGACGACACCACCAAGTGCATCCTGTGTGCGTGCTGTACCACCAGTTGTCCGGTGTTCTGGAACGAGGGCAGCTACTTCGGTCCGGCCGCGATCGTCAACGCCCACCGGTTCATCTTCGACAGCCGAGACGAGGGCGCCGTGGAGCGTCTCGACATCCTCAACGACGTCGACGGTGTGTGGCGCTGCCGCACCACCTTCAACTGCACCGACGCATGCCCGCGCGGCATCCAGGTCACGCAGGCGATCCAGGAGGTCAAGCGGGCGCTCATGTTCTCCCGCTGACGCATAGACCATCTCTGCAGCCCACAACCGAGGCCCGTCCGGCACCATCGGACGGGCCTCGGTTGTGTCGCCCCAGTTGTGTCGCCCCAGTTGTGTCGCCCCAGTTGTGTCGCCCCGTTGTGTCGCCGAACCGCTCACCACCGTCGCGACCGATGAGTGAGAGACCGGCTCGGCGCGCCGACCCGGCGTGGATAGAGTCGACGCCATGACTCGTGTAACCGTGATCACCGGCGCCGGCGGAATGGGTGTTCCGACCGCGGCCAACCTGGCCGCCGACGGCCCTGTCGTCCTGTTCGACAACCAGCAGGCCAGGCTCGACGACGCGGCGTCCGCCCTCGCGGCCGAGTCGATCACCCCGACCCTGGTGCTCGGTGACGTGACCGATCCCGACGACGTCGACGGTCTGTTCACCGCCGCGGCCGCTCTCGGGCAGATCCGGTCGGTGGTGCACACGGCAGGTGTCAGCCCCAGCATGGGTACCGCGCGGTACATCGCGCGGATCACCGCGCTCGGCACCCTCACCGTGAACGAAACCCTGCTGCGGTTGGCCGACCAGCAACCCGACTCGATCGCCGAGGGTGCCGCCGTCGTCAACGTGGCGTCGATGGCCGCTCACCTGATCCCCGCCGAGTTGATCCCCCTCGACCTGTTCCCCACTGCTGTCGGCGATCCGCAGGCCTTCGTCGACGCGCTGCTCACCTCCTTCGAGCACTACCCGGAGCAGGCACTGCCGGGGCTGGCGTATGCGGTCACCAAGGCTTTCGTGAAGTGGTATTCGAGCGCGCAGGCCGAACGATTCAGCGCCGCCGGGATCCGCATCGTGTCGGTCTCTCCTGGCTCCATCGAAACCGAGATGGGCAGGTTGGAGGCCGAATCGGGTGCGGGCGCCATGGTCGAGGGCGCGGCCATCCCCCGCTGGGGCCGGCCACAGGAGATGGCCGATCTCTTCGCCTTCTGCGTCAGCGACCGGGCGGGCTACCTCACCGGAACCGACATTCTCAACGACGGCGGGGTGGTCGCGTCGATGACCGAACGGGCTCGGGCGGCGGCACTGAGCGGCTGATTCGCAGTGGAACCGGATCGGGACCCGTTGCGTCCCATATGACATGACACGTATGTCCCCGATCCACCATCTGCTCCTGTCCACGCTGCTGACCGTGTCGGTGGCGGTCGTCGTCGCGATCCTCGCCGGTGTCGACATACCCCGTGCGGGCGCCGCCCCGCCTGGCGGGCCCGGCGATCGCATCACTGTGGTACTGACGTCGGACCGCGAGTTCAACAGCGCCGCAACCTGGTTCGACGCCGACAACCGGATGCGATCACAGGTCGACGTACCACTTCCGTGGCATGACCCACAGACGAAACGGTGGTCGGGCAGGCTGGTCTACACCGGTCGAGTTCGGGATCTGCGCACCGACGTTCTGTTCCAGTCGTCGGGATCCTTTGCGGGGTGCGCCATCTGGATCAACGACCGCAAAGTCGCCGAAGAGACCTCGACCGGACGTTATGCGACCGTCTACTGCGCGGACTGATCGGGCGCCGGAGCACTATCCAGGGGTGTCTCGGGAATCGGCGCTGCCGCCCAGAGGCCGGCCGATGCCGGAGCCTGCGGTGCAACAGGAGCCTGCGGTGCAACAGGAGCTGGCGGTGCTACAGGAGCCTGCGGTGCGACGGGAGCCTGCGGCTGGACACCGCTCATCCACTCGGTCGGGGTCCAGGGCGCAGCGGCGGCCATGCCTGCGGCCGGTTCTCCTGCCCGCCGGTACAGTGTGATCGCATCGCTGAGCCAGATGATCGCGATACCGAGGACGACGGCAAGCAGGATCCACCGCAAGTCGGCAACGATATAGCCGGTCTGCGACTCGACCTTGTCGAACCCACCAATCTTCTGCGTCACGTCCGGCCAGGAAATGATGGCCAACGGGATCACGGCGATCAGCCCGCCGACGACAGCGCCCTTGGTACGCCGTCGGGCAGCGCTGAAGCCGAAGACCAAAGCGGAGACGAAGAGCAACTGGTACATGCCATAGAGCCACTCACTGTTGTCACGCTCCCAGTAACCCGGCCGGACAAGCCACAACAAGACCCCCAGGCAGAAAGCTCCCAGAAGGAGCGCGATGAGCGCGCCGGTCACCCGACGAACATTCGACCGGCCCCAGATCAACAGCATGACGACAAAGCCCAGCCCGAAGACGACGTCGAACACCACGTCGCCGGCGTAGGGGCCCCACCGGTTTCCGAAGTCGATCCAACCGTTCAACCTCGAAGTGGAGCGCAGCGTTACCCAGATGATCAGCGGCACTCCCATCAGCAGCGCACTCACCACGCCCTGCACCACCGGCGGCCAGCGGTCGGAGAACGACGGTCCCTTCGGGGTCTCCGGAACGGCCGCATACGTGGGAAACAGTTGCCCCGACTCGCCGGGGGCGGGCCACGTCCCGGTAAATCCGGCGGTGTGGCTAGCCGACGGCTGGGCGAATCCCTGCGGGATCTGAGTGAACAGCGGCGTAGCGGGCTGGTGCGGTGCAGGCTGTTGCGGCTGATTCTGGCCATCGGTCGACGCCGCGGTGGTAGGCGGCTGCATATCGGTCATCGAATCCCCCTTGTCCTCGTGCACTGTATCGGCGTACCGACGCAGACGACAACGAGACGTCACCCGTTCGGGCGGTCCTCGCTGATAGCCTGCGTCGATGACCTCGGGGTGGATGCGCCGCACGGCGCGGACTGTCGCGGCGGCTGCCGCTGTCGGCGTACTACTGGCGCCGACCGCGGTGGGGTGGCCTGCGGCAGCGACACCGCTGCCCCCGACACCGGTCACCGACCACTGCCCCTATCGGGTAGGCACACCGCCTGCCGTGGACACCTCCGAGGTCGTCGCACCCGGCGCGCGGACCCCCACCGCGCTACCGGTGCCATCCCCCGCCGTGGGCGGCGACCGCCTGGCCGCCTGTGGGGTCGTCGCCGATCCCGCTGCCGGCCCCCTTCCGGCCGGCTTGACCTCGGCCGGTTGGCTCATCGCCGACCTCGACAACGGCCGAGTCGTCGCGGCGAAAGATCCGCACGGACGGTACCGGCCCGCGTCCACGATCAAACTGCTCCTGGCCCTGGTGGCGCTGCGCGACCTGGATCTGGGCAGCGTCGTCGAGCCGACCGTCGAGGACTGGAGCACCGAGGGAGACTCCTGCGGCATGGGACCTCGTGGCCACTACACGGTGCGCGACCTGATCACCGGATTACTGATGGTGTCGGGCAATGATTGTGCCAACGCACTCTCCCGCGAACTCGGCGGCCACGACGTCACATTGACCAAGATGAACGCCCTCGCCAACGACCTGGGGGCGCACGACACCCGCGCGGCCACCCCTTCCGGCCTCGATGCACCAGGGATGTCGTCGTCGCCGTACGACCTTGCGCTCATCTTCCGCAATGCCATGGGCAACAGCACGTTCCGCGAGATGATCGCCCTCTCGACATTTCGCTTTCCCGGATATCCGGCCCGCCCCGACATCCCCGGCGACAAGCCGCATCCGGCCTATGACATGTACACGTCCAACCGGTTACTCCTCGACGGCTACCCGGGAGCACTCGGCGGTAAGACCGGCTACACCGACGACGCCCGCAAGACGTTTGTCGGCGCCGCGCAGCGCAACGGCCGCACCGTGCTGATCGTGCAGATGTACGGGCTGTCGGTCGAGGGTGATATGTATTGGGATCAGGCAAAGTCCATGTTGGAGTACGGGTTCGGCGCTCCGGCGACCACGTCGGTCGGCGCTCTGATCAACCCCGCCGCGGCCACCTCACGACCGGACACCTCACCACCGACCACTCCAACCACGACTGCCGCCCCGAACGCCGGCCACAACACTCGAACCGCCGGTTCCGGAGCCGATCACTCGACGTCCATGCGGGTCCTCGTCGGACTGATCGCGGCGTTGGCCGCGGTCGGGCTGCTCATCGCGGGCCTGCGCCTGTTCGGTCGGCGCTGACCCGGCACCGACGAACCCGATCACGACCGACGCACGAACCAGCCAGCCAGCGCACTGAGCGCAGCACCTACTCCGGCCGCGGCCACCAGCGCACCGGGCCGCGGAACCGGATTGACCTCGACGCTCGGCGTGATCACCAGCGGCGGCTCCTCGGCGTCCTCATCCACTTCGACGACCTCGTACTCGGCGTTGATCGGATCGGTGGCACACCAGGCCGACGCGTAGAGCACGATCCGAGACCCGAGGTAGCCGAACACCATCACACCGAGGATGGGACCGAAGGCGATCCCGGCCGGGCCGGACAAGACCGCCTTGAGATAGATCCCGCCCAACGACTTGACCCCCTCGAAGATGATCGCGGTAACCAATCCGGCCTTGAGCGCGTTGACGAAAGGCAACGGCACCAACGGAAGTCGGGCGAGGATGAAGGTGAACAGCATCCAGGAACCGAAGATCGAGATGAAGATCGACGCCAGCCGCAGGACCGTCGGCGCCCACGACTCGTCGTCCAGCCCGGCCCAGTCCAACAGTTTCGTCGTGAGCTGACTGTTGGCGAGCGTGGTCAGACCCATCGTCACCGCGAACGCCAGACCCAGCAGAACGAAGGTGATCAGATCCCACACCTTCGACATCACCGGGTTGCGGTCGATCCGGCCGCCGTACATCTCGGTGAAGGCCACCCGCACACCCGAGATCCAGCCGATCCCGGTGAAGGCAGCGCCGATCAGCCCGATCACACCCACCGCGGCACGCGAGGAGATCGCCGAATCGATGAGGTCGCTGACCTGCTTACCCGCATCCCCGGGGACCGCGTCGACGATCGCGTCCTGGAGTTGCTCCAGCAGATCCGGCCGATTCGCCAGGAAGAAGGCGGCCAACGAGAACACCACCATGACGATCGGCACCAGGGCGAGCAGGCCGTTGAAACAGATCGCGGCCGCGTACACATTGCCTCGGCGCTCGGTGTATCGCTCGAAGGTCTTGATCAGATGATCGAGCCACCCGAAACGTTCACGGGCGGCGCCGAATGCCGACTTCCCCTGCTCGAGCGTCGCTTTGGCCGAGTCGATCGCCGACATCGCCGCTCCCATTCGTCGTGGCTCCGTCGGCGCCCCACTCTTGGCGGGCAGTCGGTCCCGTGGTCACTACGGCGCCGGGGCCAGAAATCCCACTTTGTCATACACCGACTTCAGCGTCTGCGAAGCCACCTCACGCGCGCGCGTCGCCCCCTTGGCGAGGATCGCGTCCAACTCGGCGGGATCGGCGAGGTACTCCTCGACCCGCCCGCGCAGCGGGGTGACGAACTCGGCCAGAATGTCGGCGGTCTCGACCTTGAGGTCGCCGTAACCCTTACCCGCATACTTCGCGACAAGGTCATCGATACCGACCCCGCTGAGCGCGGACTGGATGGTGAGCAGATTGCTCACGCCCGGCTTGTTCTCGCGGTCGAAGGCGATCACGGTGTCGGTGTCGGTGACTGCCGAGCGGATCTTCTTCGCCGAGCGCTTCGGATCGTCGAGGAGGTTGATCAGCCCCTTGTCGGTCTCGGCCGACTTGCTCATCTTCGCGGTCGGATTCTGCAGGTCGTAGATCTTGGCGAACTCCGAGACGATGTATGCCTCGGGAACCGTGAAGGCCTTGCCGAATCGTTTGTTGAAGCGCTGCGCGAGATCGCGGGCCAATTCCAGATGCTGGCGCTGATCTTCACCGACCGGCACCCGATCCACCTGGAACGCGAGGATGTCCGCGGCCATCAGGATCGGATAGGTGAACAACCCGACGCCGGCCGCTTCGGTGCCCTGCTTGGCCGACTTGTCCTTGAACTGGGTCATCCGGCTGGCCTCACCGAACCCGGTGATGCAGGACAGCACCCACGTCAGCTGCGCGATCTCGGGCACATGCGACTGCACGTAGATGGTGGCCCGCTCCGGATCGACGCCGACCGCCAGCAGCTGCGCGACGCTGACCCGCGTCCGGTCACGCAGCAGCTTGGGATCGTGCGCGACGGTGATCGCGTGCATGTCCGGGATGAAGTAGAAGGCGTCGAAGTCGTCCTGCAGCGCAACCCACTGACGTACAGCACCCAGGTAGTTGCCGAGGTGGAAGGAATCGCTGGTGGGTTGGATACCGGAGAGAACGCGCGCCATGAGTCGATTCTCGCAGACCGTGTCACTCGTATTTCACGGTGACCGGCGCGTGGTCGGACCAGCGCAGGTCGTACGCTGCCGCCCGCCCGACCTCCCCCTTCACCGCGCGTTGCGCCAGCGCGCCGTTGGTCAGTTGATAGTCGATACGCCAGCCGGAGTCGTTGTCGAACGCCTTGCCGCGCCACGACCACCACGAATAGGGCCCTGCCTCATCGGGGTAGAGCTCGCGGATGACGTCGTGCCAGCCGCCGTCGAGCAACCCACCGACCCAGGCCCGCTCATGTGGGAGGAAGCCCGGGCTCTTGCGGTTGCCCTTCCAGTTCTTGATGTCGGCCTCGGCGTGCGCGATGTTCCAGTCGCCGCCGACCGCGACGTGACGGCGCCGACGCACCAGCGTGGCCAGGTGCTCACCGAACTCGGCGAGGAAGCGCACCTTCTCGTCATGCTTCTCGACGTCCTTCGGGTCGTCGGTGGCCGCGGCACCCTTCGGTAGATAGAGGCTGGCGACGGTGAGCGGTCCGAGGTCGGTGTCCAGATCGACTTCCAGGTAGCGCCCGGTCTCGTCGAACTCGGCGCTACCGAAACCGACCCGGACCGCCGCCGGAGCCTCTCTGGTGAGGACGCCGACCCCGGCGTGCCCCTTCTTCACCGACTCGAGCATGACCAGATGACGGCCGTCGGCGAGCACCGGCGCCAGGGCCTCGCGCGCCTGCTCCTCATCGGCCCGGATCTCCTGCAACAGCACGACGTCGGGGTCGGCGTCGGCCAGCCACGGGATCAGCCCCCGGTTGATCTCGGAGCGATGTTTCACCGCGGCGCGGATGCCGTTGACGTTGACAGTTGCGATGGAGAGGGACACGGGACATCACCCTACCGACGGGCTGAGACATACCGAGCCACCGAACCCAAGGGAAAGAGTAGGTAAGGCAACCCTTGCGCCTACCGGTCGGACTATGTAATCCTTACCTAACGAGAGCTAGTGAGAAGGTCAGCCATGTTCGCCTGTATTTGCCGCGGGGTCACCGAAGAAGAAGTTCACGAACACTTCGACAACGGGTGCCGCACACTCGACGACGTGGGCGACCGGTGCGGAGCCGGCGAGGGATGCGGAACGTGTATCGAGCGGATCACCGAGATCCTCGGCGGCCGGAGCGCAACCGCCAGCAGTGCAGCATGATCGCAGTGCTGTAGAGCCTAACCTTCAGTCGCACAGGCTAACCTCACCAGAATTTCTCGAACCTCACAATCGCACAACGGATTTCGCCAACCCGCACGCAACTGCCCGCGTCCGGGAGATTGTCGTGTTACGTTCGCAAGACCGGCGAACGGAGGGCGAAACATGCGTGGCGACGACGAAATCATTGCTCTGCTCAACGAACAGCTCACCAGCGAGCTGACCGCGATCAATCAGTACTTCCTGCACGCGAAGATGCAGGCCAGTTGGGGCTTCACCGAACTGGCGGCCAAGACCCGAGCCGAATCCATCGAAGAGATGGGTCATGCGGAGATCCTGACCGACCGAATTCTCCTTCTCGAAGGCCTGCCCAACTATCAGCGACTGCTACCGCTGCGCGTCGGCCAGACGCTCAAGGAACAGTTCGAGTCGGACCTGGCCATCGAGGTCGAGGTGGTCGAACGGCTTCGCCCCGGCATCAAACTCTGCCGCGACAAGGGCGACATCACCTCGGCGAATCTCTTCGAGAAGATCCTGGCCGAGGAAGAAGAGCACGTCGACTACCTCGAGACGCAGCTCCAACTCCTCGATCGCCTCGGCGAACAGCTGTACCTGACGAAGGCGATCTCCACGCCGCCCGACGTCGGATAGCCGACCGACACAGCGCCGCTCAGGCCGGACGGTGTGAACGCCGTCCGGCCATCAGTGCTATCACCAGCACAACCACCCCCGACAGGGCCAGACCAGCACCGAGGACCGAGGGCGCCCGATAGCCGAGGCCGGCCGAGATCACCAGGCCACCGAGGAAGGCTCCCGCGGCATTGGCGACGTTGAGTGCCGAATGATTGAGGGCCGCCGCCAGCGTCTGCGCATCATCGGCGACATCCATCAACCGGGTCTGTAGCGCCGGCACCATCGCGGTACCCGCCAGACCCACCAGGAACGTCAATAGCAGTGCGGCCCAGGCATTTTGCGCGCACACGGCGAAGAGACCCAGCACCACCGCGGTGCCGAGCAGGCCGCCGAGGATCGCCGCCGTCAGGTTACGATCGGCCGCGAACCCACCGACCATATTTCCCGCGACCATGCCCAACCCGTAGAGCATGAGCGCGATCGGCACCATCGACACCGACAGTCCGGCCATCGACGTCAGCGTCGTGTTCAGATATGTGTAGAACGCGAACATCCCACCGAAGCCGACCACCCCGATGAGCAGGGTGAACCACACCTGAGAGCGTCCCAACGCCCCGAGTTCGGTCATCGGGTTGGTCACCCGCATATCCGTCAGTCCGGGCAGGCTGCGCCGCAACGCGACGATGGTCGCGGCACCGATCACGACCACCACCGCGAACGCACTGCGCCAGCCGAGATGCTCGCCCAGCCAGGTCGCCGCCGGTACGCCCGCGACATTCGCGACCGACAGCCCCAGCATCACCTGCCCCACCGCGGCCGCCCGCCTGCCGGGTGGCGCAAGGTGAGCCGCGACCAGCGCGGCGACCCCGAAGTAGGCACCGTGTGGCAGACCGGCGACGAACCGGGCGATGAGCAGAGTCGCGTAGCTCGGAGCCAGCACGGTCGCGAGATTGCCCGCGGTGAACGCGACCATCAGCGCGATGAGCAGGGCGCGCCGACCCATCGTCGCGGTCAGGGCGGCGATCAGTGGTGCACCGACGACGACACCTATCGCATACGCGGAGATGACGTGACCGGCGGTCGGCTCGGATACGTCCAGCGAGTCGGCGATATTGGGCAGCAGGCCCATCGACACGAACTCGGTGGTCCCGATTCCGAAACCACCGAGCGCCAGCGCGAGGATCGCCGCACGCCGCGACGATGCCGGGACCACGCGGGCGTCCGCCGACGCCCGGCCGGCGTGCTCCACGGTCGCGAGGGTCGTCGTGGTTGCGGTGTCCGGATCGGCGGTTACTTCAGGCACGCCTCATGGCAACCCGGTCGTCGTCGCATCGATTCCCGGTACGTCCGGTGAGATCCTTCACAGCTCCGACAGCCCGGGGGACTCTAGGACAGCGGTGGCGGGGGTGCCATCCACGTGCCGTCGATCGCGCGCGTCCAGGGATCGACGGCGGCCGGCCGGCCGGGTTCGGGTCCGTAGTGGGTGTGCCGGGTACTGAATCGGAACACCCCGACGATCAGGGTGGGAACCAGTGCGACGTCGGGCGGGCGAACCGAGTCACAGATCGGGTCCCCGACGATGCATACCTCGACGACCCGGTGTGCGAGGTGACCGAAACCACCGGGGCGCGAACCGGTCATGGTGAGTCCTGGATAGACCTCAGTGTTCGGGAACAGGGTCTCCACTCCCGCACCTGGACGCCCGGGCACGGGCTCGCGCCGCGGATCGGCATACAGTTCGACGGTGATCCGGTCCGCGGGCACCTCGATCGTCCGCATCCCACGCGCGGTCGGCAGCGGACGGCCGTTGCCCATGGCCGACACCACGTCGCCGACGATCCGGGAGCCCTGCGAGAACCCGATGAGCGCGATCGCTTTACCCGGGCAGGTGGTCGTGTACCAATCGAGAACCCGTGCCAGCCGTGGAACGGCGACCCGCACATTGTCGTCGTAGCTGTAGCGGCCCAGCGGCCACACCGTCGCCGGATAGGGCAGGGTGTACGGGCGATAACCCCGACGCACGTAGCGATCCAGCGCGGGTTCGATGTCGGGCGGCGGGGTGTCGTTGGTGCCGTTGACGACGACAGCCAGCCCGGTGCCCGCGCACGAACCCCGCCCATCGGCATGGGCCGCCCCACCCATGCCGAATCCGACGAGCGTCGCGAGCATTGTCACTGCCAGCGTCAACAGCGTGGTCCATGTCGGTCGCGGCGGTTCCCGTCCGCTCACCGCCGGACTGTCTTGGGCAGGATGTGCACAGGCCACTCTTGCACTGTGCGACTCAATTGGTCGCTCCCGCATCGGATCCGCCATCTGTTTCCGATTCGGTATCGGAATCGCCGGAGTGCTCGGGCGACTCCGAACCACCGGAATCGGCGCCGGCGTGGTCGCCGCTGTGGTCGCCTGCCCCGGCGCCCCCACTACCGTCCGTCGCACTGCCATCGGCCCCGCCGCCGTCACCGCCATCGTCGTCGTCCGCGGTGGACTGGCCATTCCCCGTCCCGTTGCCACTGTTGTCGACGCCGGTCGCATCGCCGGCATCGTCCGGATCGGGCCCACCCTGGTCCTCACCGGTGCCTGTCGGCGTCTGCTCCGGCGTCTCGGGGCGGAACGGCGGATCCGACTGGGGCTCCTCCCCGCCGCCACCACCGGGTTGATCACCGGACACGTCGGCATTCGGGGTCGCGGGTGCGGCCACTCCGACGTCGGCGCCTGGTGCGGTGCCCGACGGCTCTTCGACGGTCGCAGCGAGGGTGTGCAGCGCGGTCCGCACTTGCGGCGTGGCGTTCTCGTCGGCCGCCACGCGCGTGGTCAAGGCGGTGGCGGTCGGCTCGTCGCCGATCAGCGGTCCGGCGGCCACCGCTCTGCCGACCCAGTATCTGACGAAGTTCTTCGGCAGCGCGACGATCGACCGCAGGCTGCCGGCCAGCGCATCGACGCCATCGCGGAACTGGTCGGGAGCGAGGTTGACGATGCCGCCCAAGATGTCCTCGAAGACGAACAGATCCGGCAGGTAGGCGCCGTAGCCGAGCTTCGGCAGCGGTGGCAGCAATCCCTCGATCGTGTTCACGACCGGTCGCAGGTGGGTGAGTTCGAGGCCGAACGGAATGTCGAGGGTCGGCCGGCCCGACAGGAAGTCGCCGAGGTCGACATCGACGCCGAGGTCGTCGGCCCAGCCCTGGAACAGTTCGGCGAAAGCCGAATCCGCCGATACCCGGCAGATGTTGTCGGTACACGTCACCGTGCGACCGGTCGTCCACCGACCGCCGACGCCCGCCGGGTCGCGATACATCTGCCAGGGGTAGAGGCCGTGCTTGGTGAAATAGCCGAGTAGTCCGTCGATCGCACCGATCGGGTCGTAGAGCGGGTCGGGTAGGTCGCAGATCGGGTCGCCGTCGACGCACACCGAGGTGATCTTCCCGTCCAGGGTCCCCCAGCCCGGGTCCTCGTCGTCGGTGCCACGCGAGCCAGTCATCGTCAGACCGGGGATGATGCCGATCAGGGACAGTTCGATGCCGCGTCCCTGCTTGTTCCCGGCCTGCCGTGGGTCGGAGTACAACTCGCCGCTCAACTGATCCGTGGAGATGGTGACGTAGACCGGCTCGTCGACCGGGTTCCCGTTCTCGTCGACATAGTTGCCCTCGGCGTCGACGAGCGCCACGGTGATCGGTTCGCCCTTCGCGTCGGCCTGACCGATGTCGGAGAGCACATCGCCGGCCACCCGGGCGCCCTGCGAATAGCCGGTGACGACGACGGGTTTGCCAGGGCAGCGCGCCTGGTAGGAGGCGATGGAGTTGGTGGTCGACGCCTTGCCCTGCGCCACGCTGTCGTCGTATCCGGTCGCGCCGAGCGGCCACAGCGTCGTGGGGTAGTCGGCGCGGATGACGCGATAGGCCTGGTCCCCCGCATGGTCGCCGTTGGCGGGCGGCTGCCCGGTGTATCGCTGTTCGACGCCGATCAGCGCCGCGGCCTCCGGGTCGTTGGTGCCGCCGACGACGACGAGTCCACCACCACCGCAGTCGTAGTCCTCGGCGCCGGCTCGCCCGATCACGCCGGGCAGGCAGTAGGCGACGACCACCGCGAAGGCCGCCAGCACGGCGAGCAGGACGGTGGTCTGACGGCGCCGTCGGTGGACGGAGGCGGGCGGAATACTTTGCGTCGCTAACCAATCGGACATTTGTTCCAGTCCTTCGTCCAACCCGTACTGCAGGCGAAATGCCCTCGCGTCACCGGGGTTGGGCCAACCCTAAGTCCGCGATCGTAAAGCTGAAAGCAACCTTAGAAAAGCTAAGAATTGCGAACTGGGGGTTTGCGATTCCGAGCGGTGCAGTTCAATCGGTCGGACGACACGTCGCCGAGGTTCGAATCAGGTCGATCGGGAGGGTTATCTGGCGTCACAATGCGTGTTATATCCTTGACGCCAGGTCATGAGTATCAGCGCCAAGCCCCGGCTCGCTGATCGGCAACCCTCCAACCGCGGTGGGGTGCTCCGGGTGATGACCGGGTTAGGGATCGCCTGGCGATACCCCAGCAAGCGCGGGTCCGAAGGTCGGACCCCATCAGGGTCGTTGCACCCTGCCGACCGTAGAAAGTGATTGCCCTCATGTCTGATGCAGCCGACGACGGCGCCCAGAATCCGGCCGACAACTGGAGTTTCGAAACCAAGCAGATCCACGTCGGACAGTCGCCCGACGCTGCCACCAACGCACGTGCGCTGCCGATCTACCAGACCACGTCCTACACCTTCAACGACACCACGCACGCGGCGAATCTCTTCGGGCTGGCCGAACCGGGCAACATCTACACCCGCATCATGAACCCGACGCAGGACGCCGTGGAGCAGCGCATCGCAGCACTCGAAGGTGGCGTCGCAGCTCTGCTGGTCGCCTCGGGTCAGGCTGCCGAAACCTACGCGATCCTCAACGTCGTCGAGTCCGGCGGACATGTCGTCGCCAGCCCGCGACTCTATGGCGGCACCTACAACCTGCTCCACTACACGCTGCCCAAGCTCGGCGTCGAGGTGACTTTCGTCGAGGATCCCGAGGACCTCGATTCGTGGCAGGCCGCGATCCAGGACAACACCCGCGCGCTCTACGCCGAGACGATCTCCAACCCGAACAACGAGATCCTCGACATCGCGGGCGTCGCCGACGTCGCCCACCGCAACGGGCTGCCGCTGATCGTCGACAACACCGTCGCCACCCCGTACCTGCTGAACCCGTTGGCTCACGGTGCCGACATCGTGGTGCACTCGGCGACCAAGTATCTGGGTGGCCACGGCACCGCGATCGGCGGCGTCATCATCGACGGCGGCACCTTCGACTGGCGCGTGCAGCGTGACGGCAAGGACCTGTTCCCTGGCTTCACCACGCCGGATCCCAGTTACCACGGTGCCGTCTTCGCCGACCTCGGAGCTCCCGCGTACGCCCTCAAGGCGCGCGTGCAGTGGCTGCGCGACACCGGTGCGGCCATCTCGCCGTTCAACGCCTTCCTGATCGCGCAGGGTCTGGAGACGCTGAGCCTGCGTGTCGAACGGCATGTGGCCAACGCGCAGCGCGTGGCCCAGTTCCTCAATGACCACGCCCAGGTCGAGTCGGTCGCCTATGCGGGACTGAGCACCTCGCCCTGGTACGCACGCGGTCAGAAGCTGCTGCCCAAGGGGCAGGGCGCCATCATCGCCTTCGAGATCGCCGGCGGCGTGGATGCAGGCAAGCGTTTCGTCGACGCGCTCACCTTGCACAGCCATGTCGCCAACATCGGCGACGTACGGTCGCTGGTGATCCATCCGGCGTCGACGACGCACAGCCAGCTCACCCCCGACGAGCAGATCACCGCAGGTGTCACCCCGGGTCTGGTACGTCTGGCGGTCGGCATCGAAGGCGTAGACGACATCATCGCCGACCTCGAACAGGGATTCGCGGCGGCCAAGTGAAACAGGTGAGGCAGCGGTGTCGGTGAGTATCGACCCACAGACGGAACAGGCTGATCAGCCCGACTGGGAGAACACCCCCGACGGGCAGTTGATGAGCGTCCGGATCGGCTCGGTACCGCTGGACAGCGGAGCACGGATCGACGACGTCACCCTGGCGTTTCAGCGCTGGGGGACGTTGTCGCCGTCCCGCGACAACGTCATCCTCGCCCTACACGCACTCACCGGCGACTCCCACGTCACCGGCCCGGCCACCGACACCCACCCCTCCCCCGGCTGGTGGGACGGACTGATCGGCCCCGGCTGCGCCATCGACACCGACGAGTGGTGTGTGCTGTCGGCCAATGTCCTGGGCGGATGCCGCGGCTCCACGGGACCGGCGTCACTGGACGCCGACGGACGGCCCTGGGGATCACGGTTTCCCCAGATCACCGTGCTCGACCAGGTGCGCGCCGAGGCCGCCCTGCTGGACCGGCTCGGCATCACGAGCATCGGCGCCGTCCTCGGCGGTTCGATGGGTGGGGCCCGCGCTCTGGAATGGGCGATCGAGTATCCCGAGCGCGTCCGTTCGGCACTCGTGCTGGCGGTCGGCGCCCGCGCCACCGCCGATCAGATCGGAACGCAGACCACCCAGATCGCGGCCATCAAGGCCGATCCCGACTGGCGCGGCGGTGACTATCACGGCTCGGGCGCAATCCCGTTGACCGGCATGGGAATTGCTCGGCGCATCGCACATCTGACCTATCGCAGCGAAGCCGAACTCGACACTCGGTTCGCCAATTCACCGCAGTCCGACGAACAGCCGTTGACCGGCGGTCGGTATGCGGTCACCAGCTACCTCGAACATCAGGCGAGCAAGCTGATGGCCCGCTTCGATCCGGGCAGCTATGTGATCCTCAGTGAGGTCCTCAACCATCACGACGTCGGACGAAACCGCGGTGGCGTCGCCGCCGCCCTCAACGGCTGCCAGGTCCCGGTGGTGGTCGGAGGCATCGACTCCGATCGCCTGTACCCATTGCGGCTACAGGTCGAACTGGCCGAGGAACTCGGCAACTGCGTCGGCGGCCTCCAGGTGGTGCGCTCGGACAACGGTCACGACGGTTTCCTCACCGAATTCGACGCGATCGAGGCTCTCCTCAAGCAGACCGTGGCGCTGGCCCGCATCTGAATAGTGCACGGCACCAACGGCGTACGACACCGATAGTGGCGGCTACCGTGCGGGCGCGACCGACGGCGCAGGCCCTGCCTCCGGCTTGACGCCCCGTTCGGGATCGACGACCCGGGGCGAGCTCTGCCCCGGAACTCGCTCGGGTGTCTGCCGCTGCGTCGGGGGCGTGACACCGCGTGGCCGTGCCAAAGTGCTCGGTGCGGTCCGGCCATCCGCCAGCGGCGCCCGCGTCGGACGCAGTGTGGTACTACCCGTGGGCGGAATCAGGCCCGGTGGCAACAACTCCGGCGGGATCGTCGGGGTGGTACCACCCGGGAAGGGCAACGACGGCAACGGGAACGGCACCAGCGTGCGCGTCGATGTGGAGGGCGCCGTAGTCGGCGGCAATTCGGTGGTCGCCCAACTCGGCGGCTCCACCCAACCGGGGTTGTCGGAGGTGGATGATGCCGGTGTCGGCGGCGGGGTCGTCGAGACCGGCGGCACGGTGTTCACCGGCTGTTCCGTCGACGGTGCGAGCAGCGAACTGTTCGCCCCCAGCGACGATGCGGGCATCGGGCTGGGCATCGTGCGCGGTGCGTCGGACACCTCGCTGCGGGTCAGCGAAGAAGTCACCGCATAGATGGTCAGCAGGAGCGCGGCGATGACGACGCCGGCGACGGCAAGCGGTGTGGCCGACAACCATTCCCGCGATCTGCGACCGCCGATGAAGGTCAGCCGGGTGGTCGGCGACACGCCACGCTGGGCGGCGATGGCAACCCCGGTGGCCGCGACCAGCTCAGGCGCGTCCGGGGCCACTACCTCGACATCGAGGTCCGCGGCCATCTCACGGACGAACGGCAGGTTCGCCATGCCGCCGACGAACACCACCGCCTGCGGTCGACGACCAGCATCGATCGCATCGGACAGATAGCGCCGCAGAGACTCTCGCGCCTCGTCGACCATCGGGGCGGCCGCCTGTTCGACCATCGTCGAGGTCAGCGTCACCCGCCGGGAACCGGCCGTGAAGGTCACGGCGGGGACTGCGGTACCCCGCTGCTCGTAAGGGATCTCCTCCTTGGCGGTGCGACATGCGCTGAGCAGCGCCCCCTTGCCTGCCCGCCCTCCGGAGGGCGTCGTCGAGTCGGCCCGATCGGCCAGCACCCGCTCGACGAGCGCCCGATCGAGGTCGCGTCCGCTGAGCACCGACAACCGCTGGACATCTGTGATCCGTTCACTGCTCGGCTCCACCGAGAACAGCGTCATCCCGGTGTCACCACAGTCAACGACCACCACCGAGTCGAACCGGTCGATCTCACCGGTCTCGCCCAGGTGAACAACAGTCGCCTCATCCTCGGCGATCAGCCCGATCTGCCGGCGCGGTCCTGCGCCTTGCGACCGCAGGCGTCGACGCTGCCCCGCGGTACGCGCGGTGACGCCGATCGGGCCGACGCGCAGTCCTTGGTCACGCGCGGCACCGAGCACGAGGTCGATGCCCGCGTTGACGCGGCCTGCGGTGTCGAGTCCGTCGCTCTCGTCGACGTCGATGACGCGTGAATCGAGCACATGACGACCCACCTCGTCCCTGGTGAACAGGACGAAGTGGATCATGCCGGTGCCCGCCGAAACACCCATTGACGTCATCTCGTCGGTGGGGTTCTGGCCTTGGGTCGTTGTCGAAGAGATAGGTCCCCCACTGCGTTCGCGTGCCGCGTGGCCCGCCTGGGCGCATCCATGGCACAGGCCACCGGACACACCCCGAATGTCACGTTCAGGTCTCTATTGTAATCAATCCGTGCCCAAGGAGTCGATCGACGTCGCCAGCCACAGCATCAATCCGCCTATGGCAGCCATAGTCGCAACGTCGAACAGCTTGCCCCTGATCTGCAATAAGCCCGCACGGGACGTCGGGATCACCGCCCGCAACAGGGCGCCGACGAGGAACGCGCTACCGAAGACGAATGAGCCTCTGCGCCAGCGGTCGAACATCACCAGCAGTGCCGCGACGACGACCCCGGCCAACACCAGGAGGTAGGGGACCTGAATCAGGAACGAACGGATCCGCCGAGCAGCCCGTAGCTGCTCGACCCGCGGATCGGTTCGCGCCGCGCTCACTGTCCGGCGCCACCTGCGGCGAGTTGTGCCTCGGCCCGCTCGACGACGTTGACGAGCAGGAAGGCTCGGGTCAGCGGACCGACGCCACCGGGGTTCGGCGACACATGGCCGGCGACCTCCCAGACGTCGGGGTGGACGTCGCCGACCAGACCGGCCTCGTTCCGGCTGACCCCGACGTCGATGACGGCGGCACCCGGCTTGACCATGTCCGCGGTGATCAGATGTCCGACCCCTGCCGCGGCCACCACGATGTCGGCCCGCTTGACCTCGGCGGCCAGGTCACGGGTGCCGGTGTGGCACAGCGTGACCGTCGCGTTCTCGCTGCGCCGGGTCAGCAGCAACCCGATCGGGCGGCCGATCGTGACCCCACGTCCGACGACGGTGACGCGGGCCCCGTTGAGCGGGATGTCGTAGCGTCGCAGCAGGTGGATGACGCCGCGCGGCGTACACGGCAGTGTCGATTCCTTGCCCAGCACCAGCCGTCCGAGATTGATCGGGTGCAGTCCGTCGGCATCCTTGTCGGGATCGATGCGCTCCAGCGCGGCGTTCTCGTCGAGGTGGCGCGGGAGCGGCAACTGCACGATGTAGCCGGTGCAGGCCGGATCGGCATTGAGTTCGTCGATTGCGGCGTTGAGCTGCTCGGTCGTCGCATCTGCGGGCAGATCCTTCCGGATCGACGCCACGCCGATGCGTGCGCAGTCGGAGTGTTTGCCCTTCACATAGGACTGAGAGCCCGGATCGTCGCCGACCAGCACGGTGCCCAGTCCGGGCGCGATCCCGGCGGCACGCAGCTTCTCGACGCGTTGGGAGAGATCAGCGAAGATCTCGTCGCGGGTGGCCTTACCGTCCAGTCGTATCGCCGTCACGCCCGACATTCTTCCATCACCAGGGTCATCCGCGTGGCAGCCCCCGGTCATCACGTGTGGGTCGCCGAGACGAACCACGCAGATCACCCGGCCCGATGGCGCCCGACTACGCTGACAGCACCATGTTCCGAATCATGTTCTATCAGCCAAGAATGTTGTGCCGCTGAACGTATTGGTTAGTTTCTTGTACGACTGCCCTGATCGTCTGGGCTGTGGCGGATCTCGTCAGTCGCTAGCTCGGCCCGGATCTTTTCGTGGAGCGCATCGCCCAGGCTAGGTACGTCGTCGTCGCCCGGAGCGGGTACATCTTCCTGTGCTACAAAGCTAGCCAGAACGCCGAGATCGCTGAGTTCGGAGGCAACCTCGTCGAGACCATTGAGACGCATACGGCGCGCTTGGGTCTGGCATTCTCGGGCAAGTCCCTTCAGGTCGGCGCGCAGCTTTGTGCCCTCGGCCGAAGATGCGGTGACTTCTCTAAACCGGAACGCGACCGCCGCGGTCGTCACGGCGCTGCTCAGATCATCGGCCCGGTAAAACATCTCTAGCCGCTCGGCCCGCACAGCTCGATTCCAAGCGTCCGCCCGGTCCATACTGTGCTGTGCCGCTGTTGCATCGATCTGCGCTTGGACATTGCGAGCATTGGCTTTGATCTGACGTGAGACACCCCAATATGCAACACCGGCCGCTGCCAGGGCTATCACGGCTGCGAGGACGGTCGCGGCTGGCTGTGCCCACCAGTGGGGATTCTCGGCGATACTCGCTGCTGCAGCAGCACTTGCTGAGTTCACACCGAGACAATACGCGCGCCCAGGTACCGTGCTGGCGTGGACATCGAAGACTTGGCGTTGTACGCGAACGCGATGAGTATCACGGCACTGAATGTCGCCTACTTCTCCGAGTTTCCGTATCGAGAACCTGGACTCAGCTCCATACAGACGGTTGATGAGTCCTTGGGCGACGCCGGAGACGTCCCTGACCCGTTGCTGAGCACGCATAGGTACATACGGTTTTATCTAATCTCGGCGGGTGAAACCGTCTATTCGTCTGCGAAGCTGTTGAGGGAGAGTGGAAATGTCCCGGTTGTCGCGTTGCCCGCGCTGGCTCGTGTCACCGCTGAGCACTGTTCGCGTGCGCTGTTCCTCTCAGATCCGGACCTCGGGTACGAGCGCAGGATTGCTCGGGCCGCAGCGCTGACGCGGGAGGGAATCCTTAGCGCCGGGAAGGGTTCCGAAGGTGCCAAGCGGATTGTGGAGATGTGGACGGATTACCACGATCGCCACAGAATCCAGACAAGGCGGAAAGACAAGCTTCCGTCCTATTCGGAGTTGGTGTCGAGATACTTCGACGGTTATATCTACGAGTCTCTTAGTCAGCCTGTTCACGGAAACGCGGCATGGGTTGCGCTGTCAGTTCTCTGTGAACAGCAAGGAGCGCCTTTACCGGCCGCAGAGTCTTGTTGGGGTCTAGCATTCGCAACGGCATGTATCACCGCTACGACCGAGGGCGTGGCTGAACTCTGGGACATCGACTTAGACAGTCACGTAGGCGGTGACTCGGGAGACCTGAAGTGGTCGGACCTACGAGAGTTAGTGGACCAGATGTTCGAGCAGGCTCACGATGAACGCGAGAGGCTTCGAACGTCGAGGTTACTCGTTGACAATCCCGATCCGTACCGCTTAGAGGTGCCCGCCGAGCAGCCTGCGGGACTGGACTCGTACGGAGTGGAAAATGTTTGATTCGTGAGGCACCGCGGATACAATTCGTCAATGCCGACAGAGAACTTCGACCCCGACTTACCTGAACTCCTCTATCACTACACTGACATCAAAGGGCTAGACGGAATATACAATAATGGGGAGATTTGGCTCACCGATGTAAGGTTCTTGAATGACGAATCGGAGTTGACTCTGGGTTCACAGCTGATCCAGCTCGCTGCATTGACGAAAGTTATTGGGCTGAAGGATCAGGAAATTGAACTACGAGAGGCCGGCAAGTCTGGCGACGATTCCGAGGTATTAGCGTTAGAGAAGCGCTCCAAGCATCTCAGTGGGGTTGCTGAATCGGCAAAAGGTATTTCCAATCCGGGATGTTATGTAGCGAGTCTCTCTGTGCATGGGGATCATTTAGGGCAGTGGCGCGCTTACGGACATGAGGGGTATGCCATAGCTATAAGAACTAAGGAGCTGATCGATTCCTTGCCTGAGGATTCTTTCCTGCGGCGCGTTTCTTATGTCGGCTACCATCAGGATGACTCGATCGAGGTGGCGCGCACGTTGGGGCTATTTGAGGCTTTGTTTCGAAACCTTGACGAGAATCCAGTTGAGAATCAAGAGGCGGTCGTCCGGTCAATTATCTCCGAGGATCTTGCGAAGTATAAGAATTTGGCGTTCAGGGACGAGTCGGAAGTTCGAATGTTCGTTACAGGAAGACCGAATCTATTCACGCCTAGCCAGGTATACGGGTACGTTCCGCGCTTTAGGGTGAAGCTAAATGCAAATTCAATCGATCACGTGGTAGTTGGTCCTTCGAAGAGTCTGAAATTTAAAGTTGACGGACTCTTCGAAAAGTTCTGGGAGTGTGATCCTGGTGGTTCTGGTTCAAGGACCGGCGGGAAGGTGAAGGTAAAGCGGTCACAGATACCGTATCGATATTGGTGACACTCGCTCCGTCGCTACCCCGAAACGGGGCGAGTGACCGGCTAGCCTCGTCAGAGGCTATCGACGTACTGAAAGGCAGGGCAGCTCGACGCATTAGA